>NZ_JAVXMF010000014.1:0-93617 GCF_036646415.1 Clostridium sp.
CTGGAATATAACCCCTTACAGAACTTAATGGATAAACAATACTATCTTCTCCTATTATTGTTCCTGGGTTTAAAACTGAATTACATCCTACTTCCGATAAATTGCCTACAATTGCACCAAATTTCCTTAAACCAGTTTCAATAATATCTGTACCGTATTTTACTTTTACTAATGTTCCATCGGACTTTAAATTGGATGTTATTGCACCTGCACCTAAATGGGCTTTATACCCTAATATTGAATCACCAACATAATTGTAATGGGGAACCTGCGTTTTGTTAAAAAGGATTGAATTTTTAATTTCAGTTGAGTTTCCAACTATAACATCATTACCAATGATAACATTGTCTCTAATGTAAGCAGAATGCCTAATTTCGCAATTATACCCTATAATCGCTGGACCTTTTATAAGAACACTTCTTTCTATAGTAGTGCCTTTGCCAACCCATACAAATTCCTCTATTCTTTCAAAATCGCTTGGCAGACTTTTTGCGTATTCAAAAATGAAATTCCTGATTTTTGTAAGGGCTTCCCAAGGGTACTTAACCCCTTTAAATATGGCTCTTGCATCTAATTCTTCAATGTTTAATAGTTCATTTACAGAAATTTTCATTATAATCCTCCTCTAATTTATTTCGTCATTTTCTACAAAGTTGCATATATCATATTTATTGGATTCACACAACATATAATATAAGAACATTATGAATATCTTTATTTATCAGAAATTGTTTGTAACTGTGCTTGTACAGATAACTTTTCTTTTAAAATAGCAATAACTTTATCATAATCACCCTTTTTAAAATAGAATGTTTGTTGCATGAACCCACCTGATACCTTAATCTTTATATATTTTGAACTAATTACCTCGGCTTTCTCAATTTCATTCCATAATATTGTTTCTTTATATTTATACATTGATATGAAACCTTTTGATGTAATTCCTTCTGCAAACCACATACTTACAAAAGTAAGAATAGCTAATAATAACACTACGTAATGGATCCAAGTATTTGCATAAAAATATGTGATTGATATAAAAACAATCAATACAATAATAATTTCTACATATTTTTTTCTTGTTTGGATTATTATTTCTTTTATTCGCCTTAACCGTTGTATAATAATCGCCATAAAAGATAATGGGATAACAATGTTAATAAACATATCCATTAAAACATCTCCTTTTGTTATCCTTTCAACTATAAAATTCATAATTTACTACCATAATTCACTAGATTACATATTAATTATACACCCATAAAAATCAACTTTAAATAAACTTTACCAAATTAAAACATATTGATTCTCTTGTTTTAAAGTCCTTTAACAAGTGCTTTCCTCTAGGAATCACTACCTCACCCAGCAGTAATTTTTAGATGCTTATCAGCAAGATTGCTAATTAACTAAAAGAAAAAATACCGCTTATCCATCTTGAATAATGCGGTATTACAATTACTATTAGTATTAAAATCTATTTACCATACAAAATGAATACCCAAATAATTTAATCTTCATCACTTTATTATCACAATTTAATGTTATTTATTATAAGGGTTATCTAAAAAAACCATGGAAATTTAATTAATACTTTTGTGTAAAATTTTATTTAATTTTACTTTTATTGTTGTATAATTAGCATATAACATAGGAATCAATTGTATTTTAATAGGAGTTGAGTAAATAGATATTATTTATATTTTATTAAATGGAGGTATGTACATGGGAAAGGAATTATCAGAAATGACGATAGAAGAATTGTGGGAGCTATTCCCTATCATCTTAAAACAGCATAATACAGATTATACAAATTGGTATGAAATTGAAAAACAAAGACTTTTAAATTGTATTGATAAAAAAGATATCATACGCATTAATCATATAGGAAGTAGCGCCATTGAAGGGTTGATTTCTAAGCCAACAGTCGATATTTTATTGGAAATAGATAATGAAAGCAATCTTGAACAATTAACAAATACCCTATTACATGATGGTTGGATATTGATGTCATCGCAAAAAAATCCATGTATGCACATGGCATTTAATAAAGGATATACAAAAGAAGGCTTTGCAGAAAAAGTATATCACTTGCATGTTCACTACTATGATAACTGGAATGAATTATATTTTAGAGACTACCTTATGGACCATGAAGAAGTTGCTAACGAATATGGTAAGCTTAAATTAAGACTAATAGAGAAATATGAGCATGACCGTGATGGATATACAGCTGCTAAATCTGATTTCATTTTGAAATATACAGAAAAAGCAAAAGAAGAATATGCGGGTAAATATAACCCAAGAAAATTAGTATAATCTACAGTAAATCTAATGAACAATCATCTTATTTTTATAATTAATTCACCAGTGATTGTTCATTAGTTTACTTAAACTTAGAATTATTATAATTATATGGAATACTTGTACCTATTACTACATCTTCAATTCTTTCAATGATTAGCCAGTCATCCATATTGCTTTGGTGGTCAAATTCTAAAGTAGTAATTTCCTTAACATCTTTAAACTCTACTAAGCACAAACATTTTTTATGCCATCTTTTCTTTTGATTCTTAGATAGATTAAGCATACTTTGGTTATCCTCAAGTGTTTTTACAATTTCATCTTCTGTCAATTTAACATAGTTTTGAACACTTACAACCGTAGCCATTGTAGAGATTTTTCCTGTTCCTTTTTTCATAAAGTACAACGTTTCACCTTCAAAAACTCTGCTATGAGGAATTTTTCTTCCTGCTGCACCTCTTACAATCATAGTTTTTGTACCATTAAGGATTTTCTCTAAAACCTTTTCTTTGTCATCACAATATACTAAATGTATCATTCTTTATTTCCTCCCCTTTTGCGTTATATAAATAATCTTTACTTCGTCTAATTCTAAAGAATTACATATATTGCTTTTGCACAATATACAAGAAAAATATGCATTAACTCAACCACAAGTTATGTTCATTCTGTTCAGTAAGACAAATTAGAATTTAACAGTTATCAACCATGATTATACTGGATGCGTTCCTCACCTAGAAACATAGGCATTTCATTTTTAATCATTTTTCCAATATTATCATTCAAGGCATTAGGCAATAGACGAATTTCATCTAAATGTTCTATATCAACCCATTCACTGCTAATTTGCATATCATCAATTTCTGTTGGATTTTTTGCAACATCCCTAACTAATTCACATAGAAAAATGTGATACATCTTATGAATATATTCTGGGTATAATTCTCTCGTTTTAGGATTTTCACATATTTCTTCACATAATGCTATAAATGTCTTTGGAAGAATATAATATCCAGTTTCTTCAAGGCATTCCCTAATCACTGCTTCATGCAATGTTTCGTATGTATGTTGCCCACCACCAGGCAATGAGTAATACTCACCGTTATACTCATCAAAACATTTATTCAATAACACCTTATTTTTATTAACAATAATTGCTTTTGCTGTACTTCTAATACTCATTTTAAACTCCTCTACATTAGTCTATGTCATTGTTCTAATAATTTATTATTTGTCTGCGGACTATATAAATAATCTTTACTTTTCCATTTTTTTACTCAACATTTCTACTAGGGAACCATCCTCAGGGTTTTCATATAATTTGCATGAAACAAAACCATTATTTAATAAAATTTTTTTCGAGCCTGTATTATTAGGGTCTATTGTTGCTTCTATTTGTTGTATGCTCTTTGTATTTTCAGCTTTCTTTAATAATTCCCTTGCAATTTCGCTTCCGTAGCCTTGTCCCCAATATTCAGGCAAAAGCATATATTCAAGTTCACCCTCAGATAAATCATTATTAACTAACAGTGCACCTAAACCTATATAAGTATTTGTACCCTGTAAAAACACCTTAAAGAATCCAAAACTCTCATGTATTCTATTTTTTTTCAACATACCTTCGTAGATCTGTTTTGCTTCTTCTAATGTAAACACTCTTCCATAATTCATTACCTCTACTTTTTCGTTTGTAGCTAAATCTAAAAAATAATGAAATTCATCCTCAGAAAGAAATTTTTCAAAACATATTCTGTTTTTCAATTTTATACCACCTCGTATAATATAAATAACTTATTGATTACTTGTCTCAGATTAAACAAAATAAGAATGATCATTTTTCGTTTTAATCTACAATTGATTCCTAGATTATATGTTAATTATACATCAATAAAAGTAAAATTGAATAAAATTTTACATAAAAAGTATTAGTGGAATTTCTACAGTTTTTGTAACATAGCATTTATAATAAATAATATTAAGTTACAATAATTAAGTAATGAAGATTCATTTATATGGTGCTCATTTTGTGTGTTAAGTTACAGTGTAATTTTAACTCCCTATAAGATATAATATAAGTATAAATAACATACATGAAGTTAATACTCAAACTAATGATGATATAAAATAAGAGGTATTTTAATGAATTTTAAAAAGGAAATTAATAATATTCATGACAAGAGTTATAAGGATTTATATTCTAACAAAGAAGTATTTTTAGATTTAGTAAAAGGAATGTTAAAAGCACCTTGGGCTAAAGATTTAAATGCAGAGAATTTAATTTTAGTGAATAAATCCTATGTACTTTCAGATTATGATGAGAAAGAATAAAAGCTATAGCTCTATTTTTTAATAATTTAACTCAAAAGGATAAAACGCTAATAAAGCATTGGGTTAAAAACACAGTAGAAAAAGAGATGGCGGAGACAGCCATTAATATATTATCAGTAAGTCAAGAGGAGGTTGAAGCGCTTTAGTATTAAAAGCTATATAATATATTAAATAGCTTTTAATACTAATAGTAATTGTAATACCGTATTATTCAAGCTGGATAAGCGGTATTTTTAGTTGGTGAAATTTGTTCAAAATTTATTTTTATGGGTGTATAATTAATATGTTATCTAGTTAACGATGGTATTAAATTGTGAGTGACAAACAGGAATTTGAGGTGGACTGAAATGAATTTAAGATTAGCTAATATTTATGACTTACCAAAACTCAAAGTTGTATACAGAAAAATAATTGATAATATGAATAGAAACAACATACGGATTTGGGACGATATCTATCCGTGTGAGTTTTTTGCCGATGATATTGAAAATAAATGTCTTTATTTATTGCTAGAGGAGAATGATGATATAGTTGCAGCTTTTACGTTATGTGAAACAAATGATGGAGAAAGTAATGTTAAATGGGAAAATGTATATGAAAAGGCATTATATCTTGAGAGATTTGGGGTTAATGTTGATTATATAAATCGAGGAATTGGTAGTATAATGATTAAGCATGCTATTGCACTCACTAAACAAAAGAGTTCTAAATACTTGAGGTTATTTGTTGTAGATATAAATAAACCAGCAATAAATCTATATTTAAAGAATGGCTTTAATCAAGTTGATGAAAGCTATGAAGTAAGAATTGATGATTTTGTGTTGTGTGAATATGGATTTGAAATAAAAGTATAAAGGAACAATCTACGAAAAGTGTGACTTAATTACAACTGTCTATTAGTCCTATAAGCTTACTAATCATTTATTTTTATCCTAAAATACTTTTCAAGTGTGTTATCGATTTCCTCTTTATTTTTTAACTCGACTTTTTTTATTACTTTTGCATTTTTATAAAATTTTAAAGTGTCGCCTACAAGTGTAATATTAGATGTATCAGTAAAAATTGATATCTTTTTATAACCAGTAAAAAGCGACTGTGGATGTTTTTCACAAAAGAAAGAAGGCATGATATAATCAATGTCCAGTTGAGGTTCTTCTGTAAAACCATAAATTCTTTTCCAACTTTTACCTTGTTCCTTCTGCCAAAGAGTATGTCCATAAAAGTCATCATGCTCAAATTTATATTCACTTACACCGTCATTTTGTATTAACCCATCTATTAATTTAAGTGCCATTCTAGGGGATTCATTTCTCACACCCACATCACAGATATATATACCATCATTCGTTGTAACTTTAAGTATGCGATGGCTTCGCATCTTAATAGTAGTCTCATCATTCGCGAAACGCCCTGCTAGGTTTGTGACATTAAATCCAAGGCTTTTTAACAAATTGCTATATAATCCGTTTAGTTCAAAGCAATATCCACCCCTATGGTTTAATATGATTTTTTTGAATAAGTCTTCTGCGTCAAGAGACAGCGGAACATGATTTAAAATATCCAAGTTTTCATATGGAATATTCTTCAAATGAGCAATTTGTAATTGTTGAAGTGTTTTTCCGTTCAATTCAATCTTGTTATTGTACTGAATTTTCCGTAAGTAGATATGGATTTGCTCTTCAGTGTATATCATAGTCGATGTCCTCCGTATTATATAAATAATTTATAAACACGTCCCAATGACGTATACTTTAATTGTAGATATTACTCTACGTAAGGTGCAAGTCTAATATGTAAAATTTATTACTTCATCATAAAATACCATCGTTCACTAGATCATATATACTATTATACACTCATATAAATTAACTTCAAACAAATTTTACCAATTCATAGTTCATAAACCATATATTTTGAAGTCTTGTTTATAATTTAAAAATCCTTTAATTATTGAGTTAATATTCAAAATACGGTACCATATAGTTATATTGTAATTATATAGTGTAAGGAGAGTTATTATGAATTTTATAGATTTAAGAAGCGATACCGTTACAGAACCTACACAAAACATGAGAAAATCAATGTATACAGCTACAGTTGGTGATGATGTTTATGATGATGATGAGACAACAAAATCTCTTGAAGCCTATGCAGCAAAATTAGTTGGTATGGAAGCTGCACTATTTGTACCAAGTGGAACTTTTGGAAATCAACTATCACTTTTGACTCATTGTGATCATGGTGATGAAGTTATTTTAGGTGATGATTGTCATATCGTAACTGATGAAGTAGGTGCTTCCTCAATAATTGCTGGTGTTCAACTTAGGACAATCTCAACACTGAATGGGGAAATTAATCCATTAGATATTGAAAGTAGAATTAGAATAGGTGAAGATATTCATTATCCTAAAACTGCACTTATTTGTTTAGAGAATGCTCACTCAAATGGTAGAGTTATTTCTTTAAATAACATGAGTGAAATTAGAGAAATATCTAAAAAACACAATGTTCCAGTACACTTAGATGGTGCACGTGTGTTTAATGCAGCTACCTATTTAGATGCAGATGTTACTGAAATTACAAAGAATGTTGACTCTGTTACCTTTTGCTTATCAAAAGGACTTTGTGCTCCTATGGGATCTATATTAGCAGGGAATAAAGAATTTATATCTAAAGCTAAGAAATATAGAAAATTGATGGGTGGCGGATTAAGACAATGTGGTGTTGTTACAGCCCCTGGACTTATTGCTTTAAAAGAAATGATACCTAATTTAAAGACAGACCATGAAAAAGCATTATTATTATCTAAGGAATTAAGTACCATCCCTGAAATAACTGTTCTTGAGGATAATATTCATATTAACATGGTGTTCTTTAGATTGGATAAATCTGTTTCTTCAAACGGTCTAGTAGATTACTTATTGTCAAAAGGCATAAAAATAAATGGAGAAGAAAATGGACTAATAAGGTTTGTAACCCATTATTGGATAAGCGAAGACAATATACATACTACAGTCCAATGTATTAAAGAATATATTACTTCTTTACAGTAATCTTCTACTACCCCTATATATTTATTGTTGAATATGCTCTTGATGAGTTATGCCATTGTGATAATGAAGAAATGTTTGACTCTATTTAAAACTAATGTGAAAATAGTACTAGCTAAAAGGGGTAACGATAAGTTATCCCTTTTAGCTAGCATTCTCATACTTTTTAGAAATAATACCTAAAAGCTTTGAGCCAAGCCCTTTTCCTTGATATTCCTTTAAGACCAATAAATCTTGAATATAGATTATCGAGTATCCATCTCCAACGACTCTAATAATTCCAACCAATTGATTTTTATCCCATACAGAAATTATTTTAAGTGAATTTTTATATGCTTCTTTTAGCATTTGTGGGTTATTAGTGTAATTGCTCCATCCAACATTATTATATAAAGATATCAACTCATCCATATTAGGTACTATATCTTCTTTTATTTCAAAATTCATTTTTGGAAGTCCCCCCTCCTATAATTTAAAAAGCCATTTTAAATGTCTTGATATTGCGTCATAATATATCATCCTTCACTAGATCACATATTAATTATACATTCACAAAATTAAATTACAAACAAATTTTACCAATTAATAATATATTGTCTCACTTATTTTGAAGTCCTTTAACAAGTGCTTGCCCCTAGTAATTTCTGCCTTTAGTTGAATTATTAATTATTTTTTAAAACTTTACTTAAGATAGTAACTTTTTAAATACTTTTTCATATTGTGTAATTGTTGAGATAACTTAACCGATTTAAAAAGGAGGGACTTGTTCTGTATAAAGAAACATCATATAATGAAAAGAATTATCAAAACTCTGACTATAATTATAAATATAAATGTCAGTCTCAAACACAGGAATATCTAGGCATTGAAATAATTTCCAAATATCATTCATGCCCGCGACAACCATCATTTTCCATGGATTTCTAGCTAAGCTATGCCAAATGGTAATAGCCATGTCCATGAATTTATCTTTGCTACACTAATTGAAATTCTTATTGATTAGTATTATTTTATAAGAGCTGTCATACTTAACAGCTCTTATTTAAATTATTCTTAGATATTAAAACCCCATTATAAAATTTACAATACTAGAAAGTTCTGAAGGACACTTTGAAGAAGTATAGCTTAAAACCATTGTCTATAGATCAGTGACAAAGTTTCCTTGCTACTGTAGCTTATGATAGGCTTTAATACCTATGTTTATTGATTATAAAGTCTCTATTTTAAAAGACTGTAGAAATTCGACTTACACCTTTTATGTAAAACTTTATTTAATTCTACTTTTATTAATGTATAATATAGGTAATAATTGTATATTATTATGTATCATCTAAAAAATGTATGAAATATTATGATTTTAAGTTAAAGATAGAAAGGCTTAATAGATTAGTGCAAAAGAAAATTCTAAATATGGAGAATTATTTTACAAATTATAGAAAAAAGAGTATAATTATCCGTAATATATCAAATGTGATGATGGAAAGAGTAACTATCATACGAAACAAACAGAAATAGGGACATTTGATGAGAGTTCCTTTTGTAGAGTAATAGCGAAAACCACTCCTGAACAATAATGTGAAATAAACATTATCGTATTTCTGCGTTAAAGGATAGAGTTTGTTTGAACTTGAAGTTAAAAATTGAGGTGGAACCGTGCATTTGATTTTTTTGTGCACCCTTGAACAAGGCTATAGCTTTGTCCAAGGGTGTTTTTATTTTTATTTAGTAAGGAGGGAAAAGTGAAATTTTTCAAATAAACAAAAATATGATGATTAAAATTATTAAAAGGGGAGAATAGAATATGGATTTACATGATTACAAAAAGGTTGCAGAAAATTATGATTTATACGTGGATATCGTTTGTCCAGAAAGTTCAGCATTAAATGGAGAAACATGTATAGAGTTTTATTTAAATTTAGCAAAAGAGTATGGGAATAAGGGAATACTTGACATTGGTTGCGGAACTGGCTGTACTATAATACCTTTATTAGAAAAAGGGTATAAAGTAACTGGAATAGATATATCACATGAAATGCTTAATATCTTGAGTAAAAAACTTATTGATAAAAACTTAAAAACAGATTTGATATGTTCTGATATGGCAGAATTTAATACTAATAAAGAATATTCACTGGCAATTATGCCAAGAAGTGCTTTTTTTCATATTATTAATAGGGAACATCAGAAAAAATCTTTATACAACATTAGCAGACATTTATGTAAAGGTGGAATTTTATCATTAAATACAGTAGTTCCAGACTATAAATTTATTACAAGCCAACAAACTGATGGAAGATATTTAAGGTTTGAATACATAAATGCTGACGAAAAAAAAGAAAAAGTATATAATGAATTTAAATACAATTACGAGACACAAGTTAATTCAGGAAAATGGACATTTGAAGAATATGATGAAAATGGTAATATAGTAAAAACAAATGAATGTTCAATATCTATTAAATATTCTCAAAAGGCTGAAATAGAAAGCTTATTTGAATTATGTGGATTTGAAGTAATAAATATATATGGCGGATATGACAAAAGAGTAGCAGAATATCCAGGACATTTAGTATGGGTTGTAAGAAAAAAATGAGAAGAATCATAGGACTATAATTCGTATATTTCATATTTTGCGACGTAGTTGTTATTAGGTGCAAATTTGAAATTACAAATAATTTAGGAGTAGGAATTATGCTAGAAAAATCATTTGCAAAGGTGATAAGTACCATTGGTATGATACTTTAGAATATTATATGCATGGTATAGGCTATTTTTATATTACTGATATAGTAGAAAAAGTATCAGAGCCAATAAAAAAAGACCATGAATTTGTATAGCTTAAAATTGATGATTGCTATGAAAAATTATTTTTAGAACACCAAGCATGTGCAGTAAGTCAAGCTGTGATGTTACATGTATTATAATGGTTATTGACAAGTTAATTTAGATTAGATTAGTTCATTACTTATTTTGTCATAGAGGATATAATTTTTATATCCTCTATATTATTTTTTAAAGGCCGAAACCACGATCGTCAATTCTCCATTTACCTCTTTGGCTACCTCTTATTAAAACCCAATTATAATCTGTATAAGTTGAATTTGGATTTAAACTTCCATCCCCACCTGAAGAATCTACATCGAAATTAGAGAACAAAACAATAACATTTTCGGGATTAACTCCATTTATTGAGCCTCTTCCATTTTGTAAATACCCTTCAATAGCAGAATTAGATTTTTCTTCATCATACCATGTTTTGATTAGAGTACATCCCGTATAACCGGATTCAAAGCTCTTCTTTACACAATCTACTGCTTTATTTATTTCTTCTTCAGTAAACTTAGAAGACTCCCCAATATTTACTACAACATTATCAATTTTACCGCCTGGCTTACAATTTGCAAAGCAAAATGCTATAAAAAATATAGAAAAAAACAGAATTATACTAATTCTAATAGCCTTTTGCATATAAAATCCCCCTTCCTTTTAAATGAATAATCTATTACCATCCTTCACTAGATCACATATCAATTATACACCTATAAAAGTTAACTTTAAACAATTTTTACCAATTAATAACATGTTGTTTCTCTTATTTTAAAGTCCTTTAACAAGTGCTTGCACATAGCAATCATTACCTCACCCAGCAGTAATCTTTAGAAAATCATCAGCAACATTGATAATTAACTACAAGAAAAAATACCGCATATCCACTTCGAATAATACGGTATTATAATTACTATTGAAATCTTTTTAAAATATTATATAGCTATCCATTCCTAAAGACCTTCAACTTCTGATTCAGTTAATACTTTTCATGTAAAATCTTATTCAATTTTACTTTTATTTCTGTATAATTAATATATACTATAGGGAGTAATTGTAGAATATTATTAAATAACATAAGGTGGTATACAAATGAATGTAAATAAGAAAAGTATTAGCACATGGGATAAGGTAGCTCCTAACTTTGGTAAAATAGGTCCAAAATATTGGAGTAATTTTGGAAATAGATTAATTGAATTCTCAAGCATTAGTAGTGGAGCAAAAGTGTTGGATATAGGAATGGGCAGAGGTGCTTCATTATTTCCTGCAATAGATAAGGTAGGTAAAGATGGATATGTTATAGGTATTGATAGTTCTGAAGTTATGGTAAATGAAACCTATAAGGATATTTTACATAGAAACATATGTAATGCAAAAGTAAAAAATATGAATGCTCAACATTTAGACTTTAAGGAAAATTCTTTTGATAATATAATTTGCGGGTTTGGAATTGGATATCTTTTGCTAAGCGAAGATAAATTAAATGGCATTATAAGATTATTAAAAAATGGAGGACAAGCAGGGTTCAGTATATGGGGAATACAAGAGGACCAAAAGTGGCTAACTGAGATAATTAATAAGTATCTTTCACCAGTTAATCAAAATAAAAATAGTAGAAATCCAGATAGACCAAAGTTTGATACAGTAGAGGATATACTGAAAATATTTAATGATTTAGGATTTGTAAACATTAAAGTGCATGAGGAGAATTCAGATGTTATATATAAGGATAAAGAAGAATGGTGGCAAGAAATGTGGACAAATGCAGTTAGAGGTATATTTGAACAAATAGAAGACTTAGGTTGTGATGTTTTTGAAGAGTTTAAAAAAGATATATTCAATGAACTTGAAAGGTTCAATAGAGGTAATGGACTTTACTTTAATATGCCAGTAATATATGCTTTTGGAGAAAAACATTTTTAATTATTGTGTCTCAATTAACTAACATAATAATTATAATTTTTCCTAATATACTTAAATACTTGATGAGTTAATATCATAGACAATGGGAGTAAAAACACAAAAATACTTATTATAAATACTATATTTAAAGAAATAACACTATCTACAAAAATATCAGATAAAACATGTTCAAAGAAATATCCAACTATTTTATAAAAAATAAACCAATAAATCAAAATATTTAACATAAATATTAATTTCAATCCGATTTTTTTCATATAAATCCCCTTTTTAAAATGCAATTAATAAACATTAATTTACAAATTTGTATATATCGTATTTATTGGATTTGAACAGCATATAAGGAAAAACCTAAGTAACTTAATTAAAATAAAATGGTAAGACAATGAATATTGCAAAAATAATAAAGAATACACCAAACGAAATTGAAAGTAATTTTAAATACTTATTTTTCCAGCTAAAAGTTAATCCATTAAGTAATTGTTGACACCCTATACAGGTAAACATTATTGGAAATGCAACTTTAGCAGTAATGAAACCTAACAAAAAACCTACAGGAAATATAATACCCATTACTAAAAGCAATACACTAATCAATTTTATTTTTTTATTATTAATATATAACACCACCTCTAATTAATAGTTTAGATACATTTTAAATTCGTCTAAGTATACCATCCTTCACTAGATCATATATTAATTATACACCCATAAAAGTTAATTTTAAACAATCTTTACCAATTAATAGCATATTGTTTCTCTTATTTTAAAGTCCTTTAACAAGTGCTTGCACATAGCAATCATTACCTCACCCAGCAGCAATCTTTAGAAAATCATCAGCAACATTGATAATTAACTACAAGAAAAAATATCGCATATCCAGCTTCGAATAATACGATATTATAATTGCTATTAAAATCTTTCTAACATATTAATGGCTGTCTCCGCCATCTCTTTTTCTACTGTGTTTTTAACCCAGTGCTTTATTAGAATTTTATCCTTTTGGGTTAAATTGTTAAAAAATAGAGCTATAGCTTTTATTCTATCTAAAAACTCACTTGGGTCTATCTTCTGGTCTAATAGAAATATAGCTGATGTCATATTATTATATCTTATAGGGAGGTAAAATTACACTCTAACTTAACACACAAAATGAATACCATATAAATTAATCTTCATCATTTGATTAACGCAACTTAATATTATTGATTATAAAGGCTCTGTTTAAAAACTGTAGAAATTCAATTGATACTTCTTGTGTAAAATTTTATATAGTTTTACTTTTATTGATGTATAATTAATACATAATGTAAAGAATAATTGTAAACTATGACGAATTAACAAACAATTTTTGAAGAAAGGATGATTTTTAAATGGGGGTTATTGTTTCAATCGGAGGGGGAAGTATTAGAGAGTTAGAGACATTAGTAATTGACGAGTATATTGTAAGTCTAACGAAAAAAGAATGCCCAAGGGCACTATTTATACCGACTGCCAGTGGTGATGCACAAACATATATAGATGTATTTAATAACGTGTATAGAGAAAAATTAAGATGCATTACTGATACATTACTACTGACCAACTCAAGTTTGTCTGAAGAAGAAATTAAAAATAAGATTTTATCGTCAGATATTATTTATGTAGGTGGTGGAGATACCAGTAAGATGCTGGAAATATGGCGTAAGTACAAAGTTGACAAGTATTTGAAAATGGCTCACGAAAAAGGAATAATTCTTGCGGGATTAAGTGCAGGTTCTATTTGTTGGTTTAAATATGGATATAGTAAGAATGATTCTGATTATATATGCCTTGAAGCATTAGGATTTATTGATGCTATTCACTGTCCACACTATGATGAAGAAGATAGAAAGGGCTTTGATTTAATTATAGATAAGTTTAATAAAATTGGAATTGCACTTGAAAACAATTGTTCAATAGTTTTCAAGGATGATAGTTTTAGAGTAATTAAGGGTAATGAAAATGCCAGTGCATATAAATTGTTTAATGAAATTGGCAAAATTCAAAAATATAAATTAATAAATGAAGATTATAAAAGCATTAATGAACTGTATGATTATAAATAGATGACATAGACTATATTGGCAATTTTCTTATTTTGCGATGTAGTTGTTATTATGTTCAAAATTGAAATTACAATAATTTAGGAGGAATGCTGATGTTAGAAAAATCATTTGGTGAAAAACTTGAAGGCATAGAATATAAGGATAGAATAGGTGCATATGCAATTATATTCGATAGTAATGATAGAGTTGCAGTTGTACAAACATCAACAGGGTATTTTTTGCTTGGTGGTAGATTAGATATCAATGAGACACATGAAGAATGCATTAAAAGAGAGTGTTTAGAAGAAGCCGGATTATCGGTTATTGTGAAGAAATTTATTTGTAAAGGTAATAAGTACCATTGGTCTGATACTTTAGAATATTATATGCATGGTATCGGCTACTTTTATATTACTGATATTGCTGAAAAAATATCTGAGCCAATAGAAAAAGACCATGAATTAGTATGGCTTAAAATTGATGATTGCTATGAAAAATTATTTTTAGAACATCAAGCATGGGCAGTACGTCAAGCTGTGATGTTATATGTATTATAAACATACTAGATGATGTTTGTAGTTGTTTCACAATTGTATATGTTGTGAAGTACAAATAAGGAGGAAAATAGCAATGTCTACTAAGGTAAGGAGCCTAATTAAATACCGAAGGTTTTCTCTACTATGTTTATTTGCATCTATTCCACTCTGTTTTATTGGTGCAGTATTTGAATCAGCATTAATCTGTGTTAGTGGAATTTCATTGCTAGTACTGTTTATTGCAATCTCCCTTATATTCTGGAGATGCCCACACTGTAAAGAGGGATCGCCAATGAGCTTTAATATTAATAAAGATATTGACGAAGTTTATAATTGCCCATATTGTAATGGGAAAATCGAGTAAATATTAAACATATATTTCATTAAGTAAGGTAGTCCACTTGAGACTACCTTACTTAATGTTATAAATCAATAATTTAGTATAACACAGCATTTTTTTAAAATATTTTACGTTGCTTTAAAATAATATGAAAATAATACTAGCTAAATAACTCAACTTCACATTATTCGTAGGTGACAATATGCTCAACACCATCCCTCAAATTAAGTAGCTTATCTGCAAAAAAGCTTGGATATGCAACATAATCTTTTAACTTATCAATTGGTAACCAATGCATATATTCACGTACACCTTGTGAATAGCTGTTGCTATCCAACTCTTTTGTACCTCTTGATTTCATTAAAAAATAAAATGAAATTTCATGGCACTTCAATCCATCAAGTGTACCTGATCCTTCAAAAAAATTCTCATGAATAAATGCCAGTCTGTCAACTTCATATGCAATTCCCGTTTCTTCAAATACTTCTCTCTTAACTGCATCTTCTGCTTTTTCTCCTAAATGCACACCACCACCTATAGAATAATAGTAAGAATCCACTTCGTTTTTTGCGAAAAGAATACATCCATCTTCAATAATTATTGCTGCAGCCCGATATCTGAACCATCTATCTCCATTTTCAAATCCACAATCCATTGCACCCACTCCTCTTATATATATGTTCTTTATATCTATATTTATATAATATCTTATTGGGAGTTAAATTTACACTCTAACTTAACATACAAAATGAATTTTCATCACTTAATTATCACAACTTAATATTATTGATTATAACTGCTCTACTTTGAAAAACCGTAAAAATTTTTCAATACTTTTTATGTAAAATTTTATTTAATTTTACTTTTACTCCTGTATAATTAATATATAATACATGACCTAACATTCATTGATTATATTTTTAAAAGGGAGAACATTATGAGGTTATTGATAATAGGAGCGAGTGGATATTTAGGAAATGCAATACATAAGAAACTCAAACAATGCACTAATGATAATATTTGTGGAACTTGTTGCAAATCGAGTAATCCGGAACTTTTACAGATTAATGTTTTAAATAGATTAGATATAAGATAACAGTTTTATAATACCTGATTACAAGAAAGAAGAAGTATATCATAATTTAACTAACGACAAGAGAAAGCTTTTGCTAAATACTATAATACAAGATATTTGAGTGCTAACAACAATATAGGTGAGATTTAAAATAAATAGTAATATGGAATATTCTTATGTTATGAAATAAACAATTTAAGAGAGGTGTTTTCTATGGGTATTCATGAATCTAATGCAAATTCACTTCCAGATAGTGATTTTGTAAACGGAGATATTAAGTATATAGTTAAACAAAATAAATGTAGATTATTAGACGGTAGGAGAACCCCTGGATATATTGAGGAATACTTTGCAGATACTGCTATGTTCCGATGGAGAATTACTGACTTTGAAGATAAGGGTAATTATTGGGATGTACCAGCAGAAAATATAAAATCATTTCAAATACTAAAAAGTTCTAAAGAATTGAATAACTTTGAATTAAAAGAACTAGATACAAAGATTAAAGAGTTTGATAAGGAATTAATTATTAAAATAGATGAATTAGAGCAATCAAAAACAGAAAAAGAAATAATGGTTACCGAAGAAAAAATCATAGAATGGCTTAAAGAAAATTCTCTATTTTTAAAAAGTAGAGAAACACTTAATTTAGATAGCACTGAAGGGAATATAGATTTAATAAATGACTTAAAAAATTATATGAAAACAATACAAATAGAATTCTTAGAAGAAACTACAGCAAAGGAGCTTGTACTAAATCCCAACTCTGAATGGATAAAAGGGATGAATATTGTTCTTGCTGAAATGGGTGTTGTGAGTTATAAAAACAAGATACCAAGGGGAGAACAAACATTTCAAGGTATGGGAGAAAAGCACATAAGGAGAAGGTATTTAATCCATCGAATTGCATTTGTAAGAGCATTTTTTCATTTATTAAATATAACTGAGGTTTTACTTTATAGAGGAATGTGTACTGAAGACCAGTGGGACAATTTCCATGAAAAATCTTTAACCTCATGGACATTTAATTTACAGGTTGCATTATCATTTTGTGATTTAGATAAAAATAATAATTATAAAAATGGATACATCTTCAAAAGAACTATTCCAATAGAAAATATCTTTATGACTTATATAGAGACCGATGAGATGAATAAACAGTATAGAGAATCAGAAGCCATTCTGTTTTTTAATAAGGAAAAGGGAATTTATTAAATTGGATGGATATCTGAGGATATAGATATTATTAAATGTGAACATGAATTTTAGGGACAAGTTAATTTAGACTAGTTCATTACTTATTTTGTCATAGAGGATATAATTTTTATATCCTCTATATTCTTTTCACACATTTAATTATAGATTAAAGAACTCTTTATAAGTATCTTCCTTGAATCCTAATAATATTTTATCTCCACTTATAAGTAATGGTCTTTTTACAAGCATTCCATTAGTAGACAGTAATTCTATACATTCTTCCTTAGACATCTCTTTTATTTTGTCTTTAAGATTCATTTCTTTATAAAGTTTGCCTGAAGTATTAAAAAACTTCTTAATTTCTAGATCACTTTTTTTAAACCACTCAGTAAGTTCATTTACAGTAGGATTATTTTCAACTATATGTCTATCCTCAAACTCTATATTGTTCTCCACAAGAAACTTCTTTGCTCTAATACAAGTTGTGCACTTTGGATATTGAATAAATAATGTACTCATCTCATCGCTTCCTTTCGTATTTAAATTATTATACTTATATACTTTCTATTATAAAATATTTATTATTAATTGCTATAGTTTAACTATAATCTTTTACTTTAATACTAAATAGCAAAGTGAAAAAATATAATATTAGTGACTACCCACAGTTATTACTATTGTATTTATTATTTTTTCTTATTAACTTGTTATTATTTGTAGGCAATCTGTGTCCTATAAGATGCTTTATACTTGTCTTATAATAAGCTTAATATTTGTCACATCTAATACGACATAATAGGTATTTTTTTAAAATTATCACTACCATATGCTAATTTTTACCACTACATGATTCATAACCTTAAACTTATTGATATAGCTATTTCCCTCTAATACTATGTACTTTAAGTTAGTATTATATTTTTACATGACGAAAAACCCCATTGAAAAATTCAATAGAGTGCTCAATTTTACATTGGTTTTATAATTTTTCAACATTAGTAGGAATACCTTCATTAGAAATATTTATAAATTATAAACCAGTGTATTACATATATTAAAACCTTGTTTAAGCTTTCTATTTATCCCATGTGTATGTATCTTAACACTTACAGCCGGAAATAACGGTAGTTATGCCCTTGGATAATATTCTATAAGCATCATAGATACTAAGATGTCTGTTTATAGAACATTTAAGTCATAATCTTCATGTCCAAGAAGCATATTTTCTAATCTTTCCATGTCATAACTTCTTTGCTCATAACCATTAAATTGATTCTTTTTTTCATTAGAATATTTTCCTTTATTGTAGTTATTTTTATAATTACCTAAAAATCCTGTGCCCATATTTTTTCTTATCTTACCACCATTATGGTTTTTTCTATTAATAGCAGCTTCTAACTCACCTTCAGCACTTACTTCTTGGTTTTTACTTTCTACTGAATTTCTCTCATGAACTTCTAATCTTTCTACATTAACCTCTGAACTTTTATAAGAATTATAAACAATACCCTCACAGCTTGTACAAACTTTATCCATGACAGTATATATATTAGAAATACTTCCTCTTCTCTTTTTTACTATAACTTTAGCCTTAATTAACTCATCTATGTACCTTTGTACAGTTCTCACAGATTTATTTAAAGCTTTTGCAAGATAGCTCTGAGATGGAAAACATTTATTCTTATCCCCAAAACACATCTTTTGAAGTATTATATTTAATCTAAATGCCCCATTAGAAATATTGCTCATCTCTATAATATCATTACTAATTCTTGTATATCCCATTTTATATTCCCCCACTTCAACAGGTGCAATTCACCTTTATAATGAGTAAATATGCAATTTTAAGAATCATTTTACCCTGTTTTAAAATAATATAAAAATATAATCTAACTAAAAGGGATAACCATAAGTTATCCCCTTTAGCTAGCAATATAAGAATGTTAAGAATTAACATAAGTGATTATTTCATCTATGTTTTTCTTTTTTGTAAAGTCTACCGGCTCGTCATAACTGGCTAGCATGCCTCTTTCATCAGGTGTTAATTCCTTTTTTCTTTTCAGATTCCATTTTAGTAATGTCATAAGAACTTTATCAAAAGGTCTTAGTTTACTATAATCAAATCCACCTCTTAAATAAAAGAATTTTATATATTTCTGTTCTTCTGAAGTAAAATTTTTATCTCTCACTTCATTTATCGCCTCTTCTCTAGATGAGGATGCTCCTGTTGCAAAAACAACAACTTTTTTATCTTTAAGTTTGTCGAGGTTTTGTGTTATATACTTTACTCCATTGATACCAACAGCATACAAACCTCCACCATAAATCACTGTATCATAAGCTGTCAACATATTTGCATTAACCTTTGAAACATCAAAAATATCCGCAGATAACTCTGTTGCAATCCATTCTGCATATTTCTTTGCAAAACCTGTTTTTGACTTGTGTATTACTATAGCTTTCATTATTTTCACCTCATACAAATAAATTTTTTTCGCAATGATGATCTCTAGATTTTCTTTAATGAAGCTTTATGAACCATATTATCCCACCTTTTTAATCCATTAAATACTACTATCGTTCACTAGATCATATATTAATTATACACCCCCTAAAAGTAAACTTTAAACAAGTTTTACCAATTTATTATATATTTCCTCTATCACTTTAAATTCCTTTAAAGTTATAGTTAACTACAAATTAGAAAACTTAAATCATAATTCCAACATCTTAAAGTTGAGATATTAACTCTACTTTCATTAATAATTTAGGTATACTATTACATATACATTATTGTACTGTATCTATTTTACGATTTGAATTGGGGGATTTTTTATGAATTTTTTTAACACACCATCCGTTATGATTGATGAGGCAAAAAAAGCTAAGCATCAGCTTAATCCCATACTTAACCTACTTATATCCTTACTTCTTATTTTATTAAGTCAGCTTGTCCTTATCATACCGATGATCATAATAGTTATTATAAGCGGAATTAAGTCTAATGTATTGTCTATGAATATGGATAGTACAGCAATAAACCTTGTAAATTTATTTAGTACTGGACTTCTAATTGTAATCTGTATTTTATACTGCAAATTTATTGAAAAGAGAAATCTTCGTTCTATGGGATTAATAAAAAAGGGTGCCTTTAAAGAATATGGTCTTGGATTAATAGTCGGACTTTTTATGTTTAGCGCCGTTGTATTAATCTTAGTATTATCTGGTCAATTATCTTTTATTAGTGTTACCCTAACTTCTCTTCCTATAATTGTTCTTTACTTTATTGGTTTTATGATACAAGGAGCTAGTGAAGAATTTTTATGTAGAGGCTTTTTATTAAATTCCATTGCTGCTAAAAATGGAATTATTCTTGCTATCATTTTAAATTCTTGTCTATTTGGATTTCTTCATATTTTCAATTCAGGATTTTCTATACTACCACTTATTAATATTATTTTAGTTGGTATATTCTTTTCTGTTTATGCTTATGGTACAGATAATATTATTGGAGTATGTGCAATTCACTCCATGTGGAACTTTGCTCAAGGAAATTTATATGGAATTCCCGTTAGTGGAATGAACATGGGAGCTTCAATTTTTAAGATTAATAACTTTAGCGACTCCTTACTTTCTGGTGGTACCTTTGGTGCAGAAGGAGGTCTCGCTTGTACAATTGTATTGGTTATATCTATATTGCTTGTGATATTTATTCCTAGAGCCTCTAGGAAGTCATGTTAGATCAAAGCCTTAAGAATATACATTAGTAAGAACTCTTAATTACCATCCACATTATAAAATGCTATGTCATAGCACGGTTAATGTAGCAAGTGATTGCACCTGGCAATCACTTGCTACATTAATTTTGAGAAAAGCATCAGTAAGACCGCTAATTAACTACAATGAAAAATACCTCGTATCCATACCCTTTAGCTTCATATTTTTAGCTATTTCAAGCTTTCCTTTTTTCTTAGTTTCTTCCTTCATATAATCCTTTTTACTATTAGATTACTTTTTAATATAAAAAACATTCATTATTTTTTACACTTTTACCATCCACTGCATATATGTTCATTGAAAGGAGTTGATACTATGGCAATAACAAATATCAAAAACAGCACAGCCCTAGTTATAAAATTTGAGAATGGCAAAAACGAGGATGGAACACCTAAAATCGCTTCCCAGAAGTTCTCAAAGGTTAGCGGCATGGCTACCGATGAAGCTATCTATAACATGGGTGCTGCAATGGGATCTGTACTAATAAGTGAACCAACAGAGATTAAAAAGCTTGATGACTACTCTCTAAATCAAGAGTAATTAAGTGACACTCCAACCCTTTGTGACAGATAGTTTCCCTAATATTTAATAAGGAGGAATAAATATGGAAAGAAAATTAGTTATGACCTTTAAAGATGCAGGTGAAAGCAGATTTAACCTTATAGTTAATAACGTTAAAGAGATTGTTACTCTTGATGAAGTTAACACTATAATGGATCTTGCTATAAGTTCTGGAGTTTTCCAAAGTAAAAATGGAGCTTTAGTTTCTAAAATCGAAGCCGTAGTGGTTGATACTACTCAAACACCTTATACACTAGCATAAAATTAAGAAGGAGCATCCTATTTATATTGGATGCTCCTTCTTAATTTTTTTATCTATTCAATAAAGATTTCACCTTTTAAGATAATATTAATATCAAATCCTCGAACCCAGAATATTTTTCTTACCCCGCCATAGCTAGTTCTAGTTTCACTATTAATGCCTAATACCTACCCTTAGGATTTTTTTGTATTACCTATACGAGATATACTACTCAGAGCCCAAATAACAATAATTGCAATAATACCAATTCCAAAGAACAACCATCCTATTGGTATTAGAAAAAATGGCTCTATTAACGTGCCGTCCGCAGCAACTTCAGAGCCAATAATATTATAAACTATTATACAAGCAACTGATAAAACAAATGGTATTAATGTTAAACGATATTTTTTCATTTCTAACCTCTCCTTATTTTAAGTATTTATATTTTATTAATGCTACATACTATTGTTGTAATGACAAATGTACAATTTCCATGATTACTTTTTATTTTGACTCATATCCATACCTTCCGAGTTGATGATACAATTATCATATCACCACCCTATTTGAATGTCAACAACTATTTATTGTAATACAATAAATAGTTGTTGATTTACATTTATCTTTTATTGTATTTTGCCATTAAACTTACCCTAAATTCTTATAAATTGGTTTCAAGTAAAAAAGTTAAGAAGAAGCATCCTATTGGTTACTCCTTCTTAACTTCTTAAATCGTAGGTTCATGACTATTCATAGACCAGCCATCACTTCTAACATCCTGCATATCAATAAAATCTTCTTTTGACTCTACCTTACTAAGTTTCTTAATTTCACCAAATGGATGTTTTAATGATAGTTCATCTCCTTTTCCAGATATAACCCACAATGTTTTATATCCTCTTGGAGTTACCTCCACTTTATCTTCACCTTTTCCATCAGTAAAATACACTAATAGATTAGTATCAGTTTTATTTACATATTCAAACACTGGAGTAAACCTAGTCCCACCACCAGTAGCTATCCTATCTCTAACCCCTTTTATGGATTTAGTTTTATATACTCTTTTAATCTCTGTGTCACATTCTATTATAGTAATTTCATAATTATAATTCTTCACTATGGCTAATACTTCCTCAATAGCTTGTTTAAATTCTGCATCACTTATACTACCACTTATATCTATTGCTACGGTAATTTTAGCTCTATGACCTCTAAGTTCTCCTCTTAAATCTAACCTATTAGGTTGTCTTCTACTTCTTCGAGTTATAGTTTTTTTCTTACTGCTCTCCAACGTTCCCATAATCCTCTTTAAGTATAAATTCCAAGGAATCTCATTTTCATTTGCACCTAGTGCCTTTATTAAAGACTCTATGTGAATTGGAATTTTCCCCTTATCTGAGAGAGTTGCAAACTTCTCTGTGAACTGTTGTATAGTTTTATCATCTATGGACTTCGATTCTTCCCATATATCATGGGTTTTCTTAGGATCATATTCATCCTCAATATCATTTTTATTATGATCTTCTTCGCCTTCATCATCATCTAGAAGATTAAGCTCTTGCTGAATATTATCCACATAATATTCCATAGAATTATAAGGTTCTAAATTTAAATCATACTTTAAGTTTACCCAATCTAAAGTAGTTGCATAGGATGGTAACCATTCTATATACTCATTAACTACAATATCCATGGCCATATTAATAGCTAATGTACTGTACTTCTCTTTTAGCTTCCTAGCTCTAATCAAATGTAAAGATAATATGTGATGAATCTCATGCTTAATACAACCTTGCATTTGGTCTAAATTTAACTGTAGAAAAATTATAGGATTAAAATAGATTACATACTTTGCACCCTTAAAGTTTACTGCTGTAGGTGTTGTAATATCATATCTAACCTCTCTCTCCATTTGAATTAGAAAGTACCCATAAAAGTTTTCATTATCATCCATGAGAATAAAGTTTACTCTATCAATTAGCTTAAAGAAATCTTCCTGAACTCCTTCCCATATATCCTCATTAGTATTTACTTTAGTTGTATTACCTTTAATATCTCCCTTATGACTTTCTAAATCACTAATTCTACTATAAAGTTCTATTCTTAATTCTTCAAACCCTTTACCCATAAAATTACCTATCCTTTTATTTCGTTATAAGCATTGAAATAGGTTTCTACAAAGTCTTCATTTTCTAAACTTAAGCTATAGATGAGTTTATAATTTTCTCTCATATCCTTCATGATTCCTATCATTAAATCTACAGGATAAACTTTTATAAACTCTATAAACCTATTTATATATTTGTCCTTCGAATCTTTATCTGATCTTAACATCAATTCCTTATCTAAGGTTCTTAGTATATTATTTGCTGTTAGATATAATCTAGTGTGGCTATCTTTCTTTAACTTTTCTATTACATCTAAAGATAACACCGCACCTTCAAATACTTCCTCATAAGAAATTAACGAAGTACTTTCTGATTCAACGAATCCCATGAACTCCTCCGCTATAACTCTGCCTAAATTTCCTCTTAGAACATTTAGAAATACACTCTTAGGTATACTCTCTTTATTCTCTTTATATAGCTTGTAAACTTTTGAAACTCTTTCAAAGCTTCTTGGTGTAGCTCTTATATCATCCTCACTTATACTATGTAGATGCTCTGGAAAGGTAGATATAAATTCTATAACTTCATCCTCAATGCCATTTTCCACAGCCCAAGCTATCCATCCTTTAGTATCACTCTCCATATTAAGCCAAACAAATCTATTCTCTTGAGCTGCATCCATATCTATAACTTGATAATCAAAATCCCCACCGTACTTACTAGAAGGATTCATTGCTGCTAAAATTTTAACTCCCTCATGAAGCTTATATCCATTTATCTCTCTATTAAGTATAAGATTCATAAGTTCTTGTTGTACACTATGCTCGCAGCGATTTATTTCATCAATAAATAGAAGTACTTCTTTCCCTGCAAGTATTAGCTCATCTATTTCTCTCAACTTTGTATGAACTGCATATATTGTAACCTTTTTATTAATGATTTCTCCACTGTGATCCTTTATGCTGTAATCCTCAACTGTTGGAAGCCCTCCAATTTCACCTTCTTTTAGAAGATTCCCATCTATGGTAATAAGACTCCATCCCTTTTCACTTGCTAAGGATTTCGCCAATGCTGTTTTTCCTATTCCACTCTCACCTACAATAAGTGGAACTTCCTTAGTCTCTATAACAAGGTCTACACTCTTTAATGTATCTTGAAAATTCATATTAATTCTCCTTCCTAAACTCTCTTTAGTTTTTCATCAACCTTTTAATATCTCCTAAAATATTTAACTAAAGATTTTCTAACTTCGCTTTAGCTTTTCATCTACAGCTATTTTTTTAGCTCTATGACTTCCATATTTATAAATAAAAAGTATCTTGTCCATAGATATATTTTTATTCTTCCCACTAATACTTTCACATCTTATAAAGTCTCTAACATACTTTTCTTCAACCTCATCACTGGATAATACCTCTTTTAATATATCTTCAAGAGTATCTATTGATATGTCTTTAGAAATATACTTAATCACTAGAATATTTTCCTTTAAAAAGCATATCCTCTTATCTTCTGTTAAATCTAAAATAAATTTTATAGCTGCTTCATTTTCTCTTATAGCAACTATTTGTGCCTTTATACTTGGATTTTTTATATATCTTAATGCATCATAGCTTATCTTTACTGCAGCTTCTTGCACCTTTTCATCTGGATTTTCTATATATTTAATAGCATCATAATCCTTTTCTACAGCCATACTCTGTAGCTCAGCATTTGGATTATTTGCATATTGAATAGCCCATCCCTTTTGCTCAATACCTATTTTTATCAGAGTCTCACTAGGATCTTTTATAAATTTTAAAGTATTCCATCCTTGTTTAACCACGAACTCCTTCATTTCATCTGTAGGATTCTCTACAAACTCAATAGCATTAGCATTATTTCTTATAGCTAATTTTTTCATTTCTTCCCTTTGTTCTTTTATATATTGCAGAGCTATACCATCTTTCTCCACGGCTATAAGCTTCATTTCATCCGTTGGATTTTTGATATTTCTTATAATAATTGGATTCCTCTTTATCATTTCAATAGTTCTATCATAGTTCATAAAATCACACCTCAAACTGATACATATACTACCTATGTATCAGTTTTTCAAATTATATTTATTTATCTATCAATTTCTTTTCTCTCCACTTTTTTTCTTGAGTAAAATAACTTTCTAATTGTTTTTATTACAGAATCAGTATCATTATTTCCTATGGTATAATCTGCAATTTCTTTTAATTCTTCTTGTGCGTTATCCACTGCATATACATAGTCTACGTACTTAATCATAGGTACATCCTTAATATTTCCCCCGAAATAAACTGTCATATCACAATCTACTCTTCCTTTAAGATTCATTAATGCATTACTCTTAGATGCCTCAATACTATAAATTTCTAAAATATAATATCCCGGATTATTCTTATCCTCTTCATAGCTCACTCTAATCTTACTTTCACAATGAAGTTTCGCAATTTCATTGCATATCCTCTTAATTTGATCTAATTTATCCATAGCTTTAAAGTATACTACCTCTCTATTCTTTGGCAAATCACTATAGATGTAATTTTTAAAAGGTCTTAACTTCTCAGTATTGTAAAAATCCTTCTCTACAGGGTTTGTGAAATCCCCATAGTAAATGTGCATAACATCATTAATGATAGTATGAGTAAAACAATTTAAAGACTCATGACTAAACATATCTAAAATCCTTTTAGAAGTTTCATAATCTATAGTTTCATAATAAACGTAGCTTTTATCCTTTAAATTGTATAGAGCAGCACCATCCATAGTAATTATAGGTAACTTAACATCTATATCATTAATTAAAGAAATTAGCATTTCTGGTGTTTCGTCTGTTGCAAAGGTAATTAAAGCTCCTTGGTTTAGCATTTCATTTAACTTAAGCTTAGTATATGAACTGATTTTATTCTCATAATTCAGTAAAGTTCCATGTAAATCACTTACAAATAACATATTATAATTTCTTTTTCTAGGGAATCTCATAGTATTAACTCCTAAAGCTACAAAAATACCAATCAAGGTATCTATAATTCTATTAATGGCAAACCCATATGTGCTTACATCACTTCCATGATTTACGGTTATACTTAGAAACACTACACAACTAATATAGGATGCAGTTGTCTGTTCACATAATACCGTTATATAAATTAAAGGTATAATGGCTACAGAGGTCAACAAATACCTAACTTCCGGCATAGATGCTGGAATAAAACGTCTCTCTATTAGCAGTATCAAAACCCCAAAGGCTCCACCAATAAAAGTTCCAATTATACGATTTATTGCAACCTTTTCAGTGCTTTTTATCCCTGGTTGTATACACAAAATTGCTGCTATTGCAGAATAAAAAGGCATACCTATACCTCTTATTAAATAAATTAAAAAGCATATAAATACCGATATGGCAGACTTTATCATTCTCATTCCTATTCTTGGCATTATAATCTCTCTTTTCTCTTTTATATTCCTCTTTGTTAATTGTATAATGTGTCTAACTACTAGTAAAAAGGTTATAGTTATTATAACATGATAACTTGATATTTTTGTATATTTATCCTCAACTAAAATTTAATTGACAACATTATGTTCTAATTATATAATATGTCAACATATAAATATTATCTTCATATTTATATGTAAACAGTTCTCATATAAATATTATGTATATAGTCTATTTTACTCTATTTTAAGGAGGTACAAACTCATGCTAACATTCTTTAAGTTTTTACCCTTAATTATTATGATTATATTTTTATGCATAGGAATTGGTATATTTGTACTCATAAACAAAATTTTTAAATTTAAGTAATTAGGAATCCTATTTATAAATAATTGTCCTCTGAGTAACTCAATAAATTTAGAGCAACTCTAACTATATACTTAATATGTCTAAACACAGTTATTATGGAGGTATGTACAATGACTAAAATAACCACTAAAGAAGATTTAACAAAACTAATTGAATCCTCAGAAATATTATTAACTTGCTTTACAAGTAAAGAGTTTTGAGGAAGTAAAGACCTACTTTGTAAAGTAGATGGAATGCTCAATAGTTATCCTAATGTTAAAAGTATAAAAATTGATATAAATGAAAGTCCTTCCTTGGGTGCTGAATACTCTGTATTTATTGCTCCTACAATTCTAGTTTTTACCTATGGTAAAGAAACATTAAGAGAATCCAAGTTTATTATTCTTAATAAATTAGAAGAACAAATAAATAGATATTACAATTTAATATTTTCATAAAATGAATGCTCTAATAAAATTAATATGGTTTTATTAGAGCATTTAATATTATTTATCCTAATACCTTAAGGGATATTAGTTTTACGTCAGTAGACATAAATCCATCCTTCACAGGTTCATCTTTTAATAGATCTGTAGTTAAATATTTTTTATTATCATCAGCAAATATTGTTACAACTACAGCATTACTTCCTAATTCATTTTGAGCTTTTAAGGCACCTAAGAAATTAGCTCCTGATGATATCCCTACACCTAATCCTAATTCAGATGCAAGCTTCTGAGCCATTATAATGGCATCTCCATCATCTACACTAATAACATGATCAAGTTTTTCAAGGTCCATTATTGCTGGTATAAATTCATCTGATATACCCTGTATCCTATGACTTCCATTTTTCTCTCCTGTAGATAATATAGGTGAATTAGATGGTTCTAATGGATATATCCTTATTTCTTTATTTCGTTCCTTTAGATAGCGTCCAATACCCATAACCGTTCCCCCTGTTCCAACTCCAGCAACTAATGCATCTGGCTTTAAGCCTGCACTATTAAGCTGATTCCATATTTCTGGTCCTGTGGTATTGTAATGAGCTTTAACATTATCTTCATTAGAAAATTGACATGGTAAAAATACATTTTCTTCTTTCCTTGAAAATTCTTCAGTCATTTTTATGCTACCCAAAAATCCACCTTGCTCTTTTGATACCAATATAACTTCTGCTCCAAAAGCCTTAATTAGATTTTTTCTTTCCTCACTCATCCAATCTGGTATAAATACGCATACCTTATATCCTAAGGCCTTCCCTATAGCAGCAAATGAAATTCCAGTATTACCACTTGTAGCTTCAACTATCTTATCATTAGCTTTTAAATCTCCCTTTTCATAAGCGTTTTTTAATATATATAATGCTATTCTATCTTTAATACTTCCTGTCATATTAAAGCTTTCAAGTTTAGCATATATTACTTTAATTTCTCCCTTGTACTCAAAGTTAATTTCAATCATTGGTGTATTTCCTATAATTCCTTCTAATGCTTTAAACTTGTTGTACATAATTTCACCTCATATTTATATCATGTCTAGTACTTAGTATTTGTAACCCTATATAACTAACTTAATTTATTCCACATCTGTAATCTAAAATACTAGAATACCTTTAAATTCAATTTTTTATTTACACTCTCTTTTATAATATGTGAATTTTTCTACTTTGTTGTATAACAACTAAACTTATATAAAATTACTTAATAACACCTTATAAACTTATGTAGATAAGCAAAAAAAATAGAAGGCTTATTTAATAGCCTTCTATTTTCCTTAACATTGTTCTAATATCATTGTTCTGCTATAGAATCCATACTTTTCATAGAACTTAAGCACCTTATAATTGCCAATAGCAACACCAATTATCTCTTTAGGTAATACTCCATAACATTTTTAACCATGTTAGTTGGAATTCCACTTCCACCTCTACCTTTAACGTCCTCTATTATCATTGATACTGAAATCTTAGAATCATCAGTATTAACTGCTACAAACCACCCATTTTCTTTTCCTTCTTTATCATCTTGGCTTTTCTTTATTTCCGAAGTTCCTGTCTTCCCTGCAATATTAAATCCATCAACCTTTGCAGAAACTGCCGTTCCATCAGCATCATTTATAACCGCAGAGAATGATTCTACTAATACTGGAACATACTCTGATTTGATAGCATTTTTCCATACTTTAGCTTCACTACCTTCTCCCACAGTAACCCTTGGTTGCATTATATCTCCATTATTACCTAAAGCACTGTATGCTAGAGCTATATCTAAAGGTGACATAAGAATTTCGCCTTGTCCATATCCCGTATCGGCAAGAAGTATTTCTTTATCTAATGTATTATCATTACTAATTTGAGATTTATCCATTGGATATTCAAAAATTAATTCTTCTCCAACTCCAAAATTCTTAATACCTGATATAAACTTATCACTACCTATATCCAACGCAGTTCTTGCATAATATATATTATCTGAATACTTTGTTGCTTCTCTTAAGTTAACAGCCTTACCTGGGTCTTTAACTCTTGTAACTTTATAGCCACCCCAAGATTCATCCTTTTGCCACTGAGTTCCTGTAATATCCATACCTTCTTCAGGGTTAACCTTGCCTTCGTTTAGTCCAATAGCTGCTGTAAGTAACTTTATTGTAGAACCTGGTGCATATACATTATTGAATCTATTATCAAACTGTGTACCATCAAGAACCTTCCACTTTTCTGCTACAGTCTTTGTCTTGTAAGTTACGAATATATTAGGATCGTAGGATGGTGAACTAACCATGGCTAAAACCTCGCCGGTTTTAGGATTTACAGCTGTTGATGCACCTTTTTCACCCTTCATTTCACTATATATCTTTGATTGTAATTCTGTATCTATAGATGTCTTTATATCAGTACCATTTTTAGCTTCTACTTTGACTACAGAGATTTTTTCTTCTCCTCTTTCAATATATATCTCTCCACCATCTTGTCCTCTTAAACTATCTTCATAGACCTTTTCAAGTCCAGCTTTTCCTATAATGCTTACATGTGAATATCCCTTATCTTTACTACTTTCTAATTCCTCTTCAGTAATTGATCCTACATGTCCAACTAAATTTCCAATAGCTTCTCCGCCATTGTAAACCCTTGAATTACTATCATTAATTAAAACACCTTCTATGGTAGAAAGCTTTCCTAGTTTCTCTGACTCTGATTTTAATAAATTCACTATAGGCACAAAGTGATCTGGATTTGTATTAGCAGCAAGCTTCTCCTCTATATATGATTCACTTATATCTAATATATTTGCCATAGATGCTATCTTTGCATCCTTCTCATTTTCAAACTTACTTGGATGTATACCTACTGATTTAACTATATCATCAGTAGCTAAGTAATTTCCATTTCTGTCTAATATACTTCCACGCTTTGAATAATCATCTTCTACCCTTACCTTATCATCTGGTTGCATTTGAGGGAAAATTAGACCTTCGTTCCAATTAATCTTATAACCATCTTTCTCTTTAGCCATACCTGCATTAAAGCCAGTTAATTCAATCTTACCTGCCATGGTTGACATAGTCATTGTGAATGGTATCTCCACAGATTCACCCTTCTTACTCTTCTTATTTTCTGGTTCTACAATATTTATCTCAATATCTCCTGCATTAATAGCTCCATAAATATTATTATATCTTTCTACAAAGTCTTCTTGAGTTATATAACTCTTTGATTCAACTGATAGCATGTTGTACATATTATCAAACTCTTGATTAGCCCAGCTTGTTTTATAAACTTCAAAAGCTTCCTTTGCCTCATCCTTCTTTGAACACCCCACAATTATTGTAGCTCCTATTAACATAGTTCCAATTAGCAAGCTAATCTTTTTAAAATTAAACCTCATAAATATCCTCCTCGTATAATTATATAAATATATCCTTTGTGCTGTACCTTTAAGTATAATTAACTTTTTTATGATTCAATAATCAAAAATACTGTTAAACAGTTTATTTCTAACAATTACTTAATATGTCTATTGTAAAATTTTATCCAGTTTTATTCAATAAAGTTTATATAAAATTTATATAAAAGAAAATATTACCTTTTATAATCCACCAATAAATTATAGTATAACTAATTGTCGCTAAAACACCAAATGAAAAAAATACTATAGTACTACTATAAACTATATTTGCTTCAATGTTAATATTTAGTTTTTATAGAATATAATACTTGTATATGATATGCTTATATGGTAAATATTACATTAATTGTAGGAAGTGTTAAAATGAAAAAAGGGGTTATGTATATTGGATTAAGCACATTATTATTTAGTACAATGGAAATTGTATTAAAAACAATCTCTAATGACTTTAATCCTATTCAACTAACATTATCTAGATTTTTAATAGGTGGTATTATATTACTTCCCTTTGCAATTAAAACTATAAAAAATAAGAAAGTAAAATTCAACTTATCAGACTTAAAGTACTTTTCACTTTTAGGCTTTATATGTGTTGTAATAAGTATGATTTGCTTTCAATTAGCTGTTCTTAACACTAAAGCTTCTGTGGTTGCAGTATTATTTAGCTGTAATCCACTTTTTGTAATGTTCTTAGCATATTTTCTTCTAAAAGAAAAAATATATAGACATAATATTATTTCTTTAATTTTAGAACTCATTGGAATAATAATTATTACAAACCCGATAAATAATAACTTATCCTTTACTGGAATATCATTTACCCTACTTGCAGCCATTACCTTTGCCATTTATGGTGTTCTTGGTAAAAGGAAGTGTTTAAAATTTGGTGGCATTGTAGTTACTTGCTTTAGCTTCTTGCTTGGCAGCATGGAGATGCTTATTCTTACACTCTTTACTAGAATAGACTTTATTTCAAATGCTCTTACTTCCAAGGGGCTTGGTATATTTGCAGATGTACCATTATTTAAAGGATACTCTGTTAGTAACTTACTTGGTGTAATTTATATCTTTGTTTTTGTTACCGGTATTGGATATGCTCTATATTTTAAAGCTATGGAGGAAACCACCGCAAATACTACATCACTAATATTCTTCTTTAAACCCGCTCTTGCACCTATCTTGGCACTAATAATTCTTAAGGAGTCAATTCCTCTTAATATGATTATTGGTATTATATTCATATTAGTAGGATCAATTACCTCCATTTTACCTAGTTTATTAGTTAAAAAGAAAACTATTGCAGAAAGTAGTGTGGAAATCTGTAAATAATAATAGCCCTTTAGTTGAATTTTTAACTAAAGGGCTATTCTCTTAGATTTTAATTTTATTATTTATCTGTAACTCTTCATACATAAATTATATTTTAAACTTATATTGTTTTAATTAGTTAATATTACATTTTACTATTTCAGGCTTTGTAATAGATCATCTAAACTATGCTTTAACTCTTCTGCTTTTTCCTTAGATATATTTAATTTACAAAATACCTCTCCTGGTACATCAAGTATTTCACTCTTTAATTTAAGTCCCATCTCTGTTAGTTCTACTATTACCACTCGGTCATCCTTTATATCTCTATGTCTTGTAATCAATCCTCTACATTCTAATTTCTTTAATAAAGGTGTCAATGTTCCAGAGTCCAAATGTAATCTTTGCCCAATTTCTTTAACTGTCATCTTATCTTCTTCCCATAATACAATCATAGCTACGTATTGCGTATAGGTAAGATTATGCTTATCAAGAATAGGTTTGTATAGCTTTATCACCTCTCTAGATGCAGCATATAGAGAAAAGCACATTTGATTTTCTAACTTAATACAATCACAATTCTTCATATAAATTCTCCCATTTCATATAATAATTTATTATAAATTTTCTATAATAAATTACATTAATTGAAATTATTTTACAATTTTAAAACTTATATGTCAACCCAACAAATAAATTAAATAATGCAATATTTCATTTAACCTCTAAACCTTCTTATATTTCCTATTTTTCTTTCTTTGAATCTACATAAGAAACTGCTGATAGTGCAGCAATATTTCCTTCGCCAGCTGATTTTATATATTGATAAGGTCTACCAATGATATCTCCTGCCGCAAAGCATCCTTTTAAGTTAGTTTGCATTAATCTATCTACCTCTACATGGTTATCTACAATTTTTAATCCTGGAACTAACTGACCCGGAGATATACTATCTCTTAATATAAATAATCCGTCAGTTTCAATTTCTTTTTCTTTTAAGATAAGCTTATCAACTTTATCTTCTCCTAATATCTCTATCGGAGTATCTTTAATTACTTCAATAGCCGAATTAACTTCTACTTCCTCTGTATACATAGGCACGTAATAAACCTTAGCTGCTAATGTAGATATGAAGTTTGCTTCTTCCTCTTCTTTTTTACTATATGATACTATAGTAACTATTTTATCCTTATACAGTGGAGCATCACAAGTAGCACAATATCCTACGCCTTTTCCAAGAAGCTTCTCTTCTCCCGGAAGTAACTTCCCATACTGTATACCTGTTGCTAGAATTACAGAAGTAGCCTCATAGATTTTTTCATTTACCATGAGAGCAAAATACTCACCCATTGAGTAAATATTATTTATTTTTTCTTCTGTTATATTTATATCCATTGATTTTAAATGGTTATTAAATTCTTCTACAAGCTCTTTACCACTTTTACCGTAAAATCCTAAGTAGTTATTAATTTCATAAGCTTTCGTTAATTTACTACTAAGGTCTTTAGTACCAAATATTATAAAACTTTTATTTCTTATTTTTGCATTTAAAGCTGCAGATATTCCAGCTGGACCACTACCTACAATTGCAATGTCGTATCTTTCATTCATAACTTCATACCTCGCATTCTTAGTTTAAGTTGCCTATGATAGGATTTCTATTTCAACAACTTCTCAATATCATCCTTTATGCTAATCGGTGATGTAGTTGGAGCATATCTACTTATTACTTTACCTTCTGAGTTAATTAAAAACTTGGTAAAGTTCCACTTTATTTTTTCTCCAAAAGCTCCCTTTGCCTCACTCTTTAAAAATTTATATAGAGGATGTGCTTCTTCACCATTTACATCAATTTTTTCAAACATAGTAAATGTTACACCATAATTTAACTGACAAAATTCATTGATTTCCTTATTGCTTAGTGGATCTTGCTGTTTGAACTGATTACATGGAAATCCTAAAATTTCAAACCCTCTATCTTTATATTCTTTATATATTTCTTCTAACTCTTTAAATTGAGGGGTAAATCCACACTTGCTTGCAGTATTTACTATCATTACTGTCTTGCCTTTGTATTCTTCCATATTCATTTCTTGTCCATTCATTTTACGTGCTGAAAAATCATAAAAATTCATATTACCCACTCCTCCATATATTATTTACTATTTGATATTTTTTTATTTATAAACTTAACCTATATGTGATTCTACAACTTGTTTTATTTTTTCTTTTGGTACAAAGCCTACCATAGAATCAACTTTTTCTCCATCTTTAAAAACTATTACTGTAGGAATTGATGCAACTCTATATTTTAATGCTATCTCTTGGCTATTATCTACATTAACTTTAATAAATTTAACTTTACCTTCAAGTTCATTTCCTAACTCTTCAAATATTGGAGCTAACATTTTGCATGGTTGACACCAATCTGCGAAGAAATCTACTACCACTACATTATTTTCTATTTCTTTACTAAACTCATTTGTATTAACTATTTTTGACATTATTATTCCTCCTAAGATAAAACTTAAATCGTCCACTTTAAAGTTTTGCACAATTCAATTTTATACAATTTAATTTGTTAATATTAATTTACATCACTTCATGATAAATGTCAATATTAAGTGTTTAAAAATAAATATAAAATTACTTTTGCTAATATCCTTGACTTATCCCTCTACTAACACTATACTTACGAAGTAGCTTAAGGAGATCCTTAAGAACTTAATATCGCGGGATGGAGCAGTTGGCAGCTCGTCGGGCTCATAACCCGAAGGTCGTAGGTTCAAGTCCTGCTCCCGCAACCATAAAAAGATTCTATATTTAATATAGAATCTTTTTTTATATTAACTTAAACTTTCAATTGCATATTTTGCCCATTTTGAATCCTTAAATACTGCTCTTCCTACACCTATAAGGTCTGCCTTTCCCTCTGCCAAGATTTCTTCAGCTGCCTTGGCTTCAGTAATTCCACCTGTTAGGATAACCGGAATGGAAACTACTTTTTTCATAGCAATTGTAAGTGAATCAAAATATCCCTGGCCTGTAATTCCCTTTACATTATATCCACAGAAACCACCCGAGATATCAAGGATGTCTATTCCTGCTTTTTCAAATTCCTGAGCGGCAATTTGGCTATCTTCAATAGTTGTTCCACCTTCAATAAAATCTGAAGCCCCTAGCCTTAAGAGTATTGGGAACTCTTCACCTACAGCTCTACGCACTGCTTCAATAATTTCTAGATGAATCCGTATTCTATTATGAACATTTCCACCATATTCATCTGTTCTTTTATTAGTCAGCGGCGATAAAAATTGATTAAGAAAATAACCATGAGCTGAATGTATTTCTACACCATCAAAACCTGCCTTCTTAACTCTAAGTGCAGCATCTTCAAAGTCTTTTACAATATTTCTAATTTCATCCTTAGTCAGTTCACGAGGTATACCTCCTAACCGTGGATTAGGTACAGCTGAAGGACCAACTGGAGTTGTTCCAATTACTTTTTCATCCGCTGCACTTCCTGCATGACTAATCTGCATTACAACCCTTGATCCATTTTCATGAATTACATCTGATAATCTTTTAAGACCTTCGGTATCACTATCATCTGCAACAGAAAGCTGGTTTTTGCTAGCCTTTCCTTCATTAGAAATAAAGCTATGTTCAATAACTATAAGGGAAATATAACCTCCCTTAGATTTTTCCTTATAATAATCAAGAACCTCTTGACTAATCTTACCATCTATTTCTGCCTTTGCAGTTGCCATGGGTGGCATAACCAAACGATTAGTTAAAGTCAGTGTTCCTACCTGTAACGGTTTAAGTAAATATGACATAATTAGAACCTCCTTGGTTAATATCTTAGGCATCTGAAAATAAATAATAAGTCAAAGATGCGAAGGATATTTTGAGTTAGACAAGGAAGCAGGTTCCGCAGATAGTAGAACTATCTAAGGGTTCTGCTGACGACGTATCACTCAAAATAGTCCAGGAGATTGACTTATTTATTTTTTGAAGATGCCTTATGCATTTTATAAAATTTAATTAACTTTAAGACAACTTTATTATTACCCAAAATGAATAGGATTTACAACTAAAATTTTAAAGGTAAACGCTAAAATTTTACACTTACCTTATTTAAATAATCTGTCTGCACTCATAATACAAATACATTCCTGCCTTTCCCTTAAAGTTTACTTAATTAACTTTGAACATTATCCTCACTCTGAATACCATAAAGTTTCAATGGATATTTACATTTTAATAAAACGCATATAAAAATTAATGGACGAACTCAAAACAAAATTTTATTTTGGGTTAGTCCATTATATTTAGCAATTCAAACTTTTTTAATCTCTAATCTGCCATTTTACATAGATACAAATTTATTTGTTTTCAATTACGATTTCTTTATATCCTTTTAGATCTGTGTAAATCTCATCTTTAAGAGGATTAAGTTTATTCTTCTTAATTCTTGCAAAGTGATAAATAAATACTGCGATATTCGCTGCAAGAGCTAAACTACTAACAACCCATAAAGCTATTTCATTGTGAGATGCTTGTACCGCAAACTTGGAAGTATCAGCAAATGATGGCAATGTCAAAGAGAACATAGCCCAAAGTGCTAAAGTCTGTGCACGATGTTGTAACCAAGCTCCTTTCTTAAAGAAAAATGCTGGAATAGTGCAAGATAATAGCAACATTGCACCTGAATAGAATGAGTGGTCAGGAATGCAGTTATAAACATAAGCAAAATTCCAAAAATCATAAGCAATTATCCAGAACCACAACTGATCAGGCCACAGCATATCTTTATTTTTATCTTTTCCAATAAAAATTCCAAACCATCCAGCGATAGTTAAGATATTCAATATCCCTGCAATACCGTTCATGATATTCCAAGGACCCCCATTGATTAATAGCCCGTCTACAATGCCGTTAAAACCATAACATTGGAAATCACGGAATACAGCTTCTAAAATGTTGATAGAAAGAATAAGTGGCGGAAATATCAACATGATTTTCTTACCATCAAGTCCCTTTATATACCTAATAGCCATAAACCCAAGAACCCCAGCAAGTGCAGAATAGGTTTTTACCCACGGAAACCAGTAACCTACTGGAGTTCCAGGACCTGCTGTTTTTACCCATACAGTAAAAGGCATTACAATAGGTACAATTAAATATACAAAAATGGCAAGATATTTACTCCTTCGTGTAATCTCATTGACAAACATTAACCCCCCTAGTAATGCTAGCGCCATTAAAGCAGAATACCATGGTATCGACTTAAATAAAAACATATAATTATCCCCCTTTTACATCTTTATTTGGATAACGTTTCAACATACTATCATGCCCTTATATTCTATTCTTGCACTCTAAATAATATACGTTTTTCTTACCTCCATTAAAGTATATAATACTAAAAAATTGTATTTCCGTCTTATTGTGCTTTGATTTGTCTGAGTTGATTTCCCTGCGGTTATTGTTTAATTATACCATTAATAATGTTATATTCCATTTTTTCATTAAAGAAGGAGAAGCTCCCTCATCTGGAGCTTCTCCTTCCTATTTCTATTAATTAAGGCATCATACTATGTCTATCAAAATTTTTATTACATCATCAATTGAAAGAACATTAGCAAAACGTTTATTCCAAATCTTATAATTATAAAACTCATAAAGTTTCTCACCTGATAGATACTCATTATCAAAGGTTGTATTTGTTTCTTCTGGAATAATTATTTTATATCCATTATCAAAGGCACTTTTACAAGTAGCATCAACACAATATTACTCATATATATCCCCCCTTTTATAAAGTTAATTAAGTTCCACAGAAGGTTCTATAATTACCATTTGTTTTAACAGCCTTTGTATACTCATCTTGCTCCTCTGAATAACTGTAAGGATTTGAAAGAACCTTTAAAAGCTTTTCTAAAACACTGTAGTCTCCTTTATTTACAGCATAATCTAAAGCCTCTTCTACCCTGTGATTACGAGGTATAACTGATGGATTATTATTTCTCATAATCTTTAATACATCCTCTTCACTCTCTGCTTGTCTTGATAGTCTTTCCCTCCATAGGTTAAGCCACTGGTTAAAATCTTCTTTATCTATCATTCCTGTTTCTTCATATTTATTAATGGTTAATGCTCTAAAGGTGTTTGTGTAGTCAGCACTGTATTTCTGCATAATAGTTAGAAGCTCTTCAATTAAAGATTTATCCTCTTCCTCTTCATTAAATAAGCCAAGCTTTTTTCTTATTCCCAAAAGCCATTGCTTCGTATATAGATTATGAAATTCTGAAACAGCACCTTGAGCTATCTTTACTGCCTCATTCATATCATCATGCAGCAGAGGTAAAAGTGTCTCAGCAAATCTAGAAAGATCCCAGGCTGCCATACTTGGCTGATTTCCATAGCTATAACGTCCATATCTATCAATAGAGCTAAATACCGTTGCTGGATCGTAGGTATCCATAAACGCACAAGGACCATAGTCAATGGTTTCTCCACTAATTGTCATGTTATCTGTGTTCATAACCCCATGTATAAAACCTACTAACTGCCACCTTGATATAAGGGTTGCTTGTTTCTTTATTACTTCCTTTAGTAGATAAACATATGGGTTTTCTCCCTTTATCCCATCTTTATAATGTCTATCTATTGTGTAATCTGCTAGCGCTTTAAGGTCTTCTATATTATTTAAGCTTCTTGCATATTCAAAAGTTCCAACACGAATATGACTTGAAGCCACTCTAGTTAATACAGCCCCCGGAAGTCTTGTTTCACGGTATACATCTTCTCCAGTTGTAACAACCGATAAGCTACGGACTGTTGGTATTCCTAACCCATACATAGCCTCACTTATAATATATTCTCTAATCATCGGTCCAAGGGAAGCCTTACCATCTCCCCCTCTTGAATAGGGTGTTCTTCCTGAACCCTTAAGTTGAATATCAAACCTACTCCCCTCAGCTGTTACATGCTCACCAAGGAGTATGGCTCTTCCATCACCTAGCATAGTAAAATTACCAAATTGATGACCTGCATATGCCTGTGCCAGTGGTATTGCTCCCTTTGGAACTTTATTTCCTGAAAGTATCTCTAAGCCATCTTCGTGTTGAAGCTCCTCTAAATTTAATCCTAGGTCTTCTATTAGCTTATAGTTTAATATAGCTAATTTGGGCGCTGGTACTTTACTAGGGGATACTAATGTATAAAATGTATCTGGAAGCTCTATATAACTATTTTTAAAATTAAATCCTTTATCCATCATTTTGTCTCCTTATGTGAAATCATTATTTATTAATATTTATTATTGTTTATATTTTAATTTTACCATAAGGTTAGTATTTCCCATAGATATAGATAATATATTTAAAATTAATTTTATATTTACATACTTCTTATAAGAAAATTTCATACCATTACTAATAAAAATATCTATTTCAACGTTCTGACTAAGCTACCTCTGGCATTTGAAAGAAGTTCATTCTTAATTAAGAAATTCCAAACTGGCTCAAATTTTTTCCATCCACCAGCATACGATAAGTGTTTCATTTTCATTCTCAGTTCCTCATGTTCCTTTGATGCCTTACCTATATTTCTCCACTTATAAAAATCTTTGTATGCTTTATTATAACCATATTCCATCTGCTCTTTTGTAATATTAGGATGATCAAATACTAAATGTCTAGTATCATATAGTCTCCAATCCTTAATATTAAGCCTCTTATCTTCATCCATTTTGTTATATATTACCGTACCTGGATAAGGAGTTAGAATATGATTGGTTGCCGTGGTTATTCCGCTATTAATAGCCCATTCAGTAGTTCTATCAAAAACATCTAAGTTATCACTATCTAATCCAAAAATGAAGCTTCCATTTATCATAATTCCTAATTGATCTAATCTTTTAATTGCTTTATCATAATCCTTTTCAATATTTGATAACTTATTAGCTTGAATTAAGCTATGCCTGTTAATACTTTCAAACCCGATAAAAGCACTTCTAAAGCCAGCCTCATAAGCAAGTTCTATTGTGTCATCTTCAAGAATAGAATCAACAGTTATTGCTCCTTGAAAAAGTCTTCCCATGCCTCTCATTTCTTTAAAAACTTGTCTCACTAGTTTTTTGTCTGCAAATATATTATCATCAAGAAAATATAAATGTCTGCCCTTCATACTTTCTATCTCTTCTAAAATTCTATCTACTTTATAAGTATAAAATGATTTTCTCCCCTTATAAAATGAGCTTACATAACAAAAGGAGCATCTATTAGGACATCCTCTTGAAAATACCATAGAATTTGGAACTAAGTATTTTTCCTTTTTAAATAAATCTCTTCTTGGTAATGGTAGTCCATCTAATGAAACCTGACCTTGTTCATAGAACTCATTAATTTTCCCCGCTTTAAAATCTTTTAAAAACTCTGGGAAACTTCTTTCTCCTAACCCTAGTAACACACTATCTGCATGTTCTTTTGCCTCATTAGGTAGTGATGTTGCATGAATACCACCAATAGCAACCTTGATCCCCCTAGTTCTATAGGTATCTGCAATTTCATATGCCCTATAAGAATTAGTTATATAGCTTTCAATACAAACTAAATCTGGTTTATCATCTAAATTAACTTTCTCTACATGCTCGTCCACTATCTCTATTTCATCCGTTTCATCACATAATGATGCTAAAGTTGCTAAGCCTAAAGGTGGAAACAATGAGTATTTTATAGGTCTCCAATATGGACTTTTCGCCTCCTCTAACGCTGGTAGAATAAATTTTATTTTCATTCTAAATGTTCCCCTTTTTATTGTTTATTTTAAACATAACTATCTACTATGAATTTATTTGCTAATATGGTAATTATATCATTTTAAAATTGATTTTCCAGTATTAGAAGAAGATTATCTAAAATGATAGTAGCCACAGGTCAAATTGGTTAGCTACTAATCTTTTATTTAAATAATTATGAAAATTTTTCGAAACTCTCATAAACCCTCTATATAATATTTAAATGCTTATAACCTCACTTATTTGTGGTACGCTCTCCCTATTACTTACAAGTGAGGTTTTACATTATTCTATAATAAAATAGTAAGGTGTGTGATAAGTTATGTAACTCAACATAACTTACCACACACCTTATTCGTTTTAATTGAACGTAATTTATAAGAGTTCAAATATAGAATAGTAGTTATTCCTTTTATAAAAGTTTCTTAGGCTTCTTCCCTATAAGCATTCCACTTCTTTTAGGTATATCAATACTTCCTTCTCTTAAAATTATATCTTCCAAATATCTGTAAAAGTCCTTTATTTTGCTTTCTGTCATTATATCATGTATGTTTACATGTCCCTCCAAAGACAGAACGTAATCTACAAAGGGCTTTGCTTCTGTTATATGGAGAGAATCTTCATATACTACCTTTTCAACAGAATCAAAATGCTTAGATAACTGTTCAGCTCCATTTTCTAATCCGAATTCCTTTGCAACAGAAAAGGATGCATAATCAAGTCGAGAATCAAAATCCCTCACTAAATCTTTAAATCCCTTCATATTATAAATACTATTGGTAGTAGCGTAAAAAGTTCCATCTGATTTAAGTATACGTGCAATCTCACTTATTGCTAAATCTCTATTTTGCACATGGTAAAGCATATGGTTGGCAATGGCACAATCAAAGGAGCTATCTTCATATTTAATGTTTTGTATATCCATAGTAGAATAATCAATTACTTGTTCAACCCCTAAAAGGTTATCCTTTGTTACTCTTAACATTCCCTCAGATAAATCTGTCAGAATTACCTTGATATCCTTTGGTATCTTATTTCTATTACTTGCCCATATTGTTCCATTCCCACAGCCAAATTCAATAACTCTATCATTAGGCTTAAACATATATTGATCAAATACCCAATTTTCCCATCCATACTTATTTGTACTGAAGGCAATATGAAAAGCTTGTCTAGCATTTAAATTCTTATCTGAACTATACTGAAACCTAACTATATCTCGGTCATTTGCTCTAGACATATAATCACTCCATTCTTATTATTCAACATTTAAACCTAACCTTTGTCATTACGGTCTCTGTCATTTCTTAAACCCATTTTTCCAGGTAAATACAAAAAAATTATACCATACATTTGCTTTTGTTTCATATAATTACATATTTTATTTATTCTTCGTAACATGAATACGATTCTGCAGTGAATGTTTCCTTAGTTAAGACAATAATATGTAATCTCCTTCCCTACTTTGGCATTACCCACTATCATTGGTACTATGAGAGTATCCGACTCCCCATTAGCCTTTTAATATTCTTCCTTTTTATCGATTGTTTATTATACTCTCTTTTTTTGAGAGAGCTAATAGGGTCTCCTGAGTTGCTATATAATCATTGTATAGCATGCTTGGCTCTTTGACCCCGAGGAAGTTATAGTAGACTTGTCATTACCGCCTTCTATAATATTGCTTTCCAGAGAACCGACACCGTCAGCCTTCCCAAATTTATACTTATTACGAGGCTCAATCACATTCAAGCCTACTAAATAGTTACCTATTTATATCCATGACTCGCTACTGAATGATTTGACTTAATCTTTTCAGAATGGATTTCCACCATTTAAATTACACAACCTTGCTCAGACGCACCGGTTCTCCGTATTAGTTGCAACTGAGGTTGCTAATCACATCTATATGTTTGAATCAATTCTACTCTTATTATTCTAACACTACACATATTAAGCATAAATATAAAAGTACTTAAGAATATAGATTTCTCTTAAGTACTTTTATTATTAATAACAATATATCATATTCTAATTATTAATTATCACCAAGTGGCTCACTAATTTTTACCACTTCGCTAATTTCACTATTAACCTCAAGTAATTTGTTGATTTTCACATACATAAATAAACCTATTATTATGAAAAGAAAACCAACTAATTTCCATACGCTTATCAGTGAAAAGACTTCAATTAATACTCCACTTAAGAACGATGCTAATGGTGCTGCCGCAAGCATAACCATAGTAGCAACGGAACCTACTCTGCCTAAATACTTTTCATCGCAGCACTTCTGTATTTCAGTAAAACTCCATGTCCCAATTATCGATGAAATTGCTCCTGTAGCGAAGAACATAACAAACAATATATATTGTGATTTTATATAGCAGGAAATGAGTATTACCCCACCGAGTAACACAAGATTATATAGATACGCATTTTTCAGCTTTATATTTTTATTTACTAGGATTGGATAGATTATCCCTCCCACGATACTTCCTATTGTCAATGTTGTCATGAACATTCCCGCCCAAGTAGGACTTAAACTAAATATTTCTTCTACTGCTATTGGCACAAATCTTTCTACTGGTACCAATAACGCACTTAAAATAAGTATTCCTAGAAATAGCACAGGTATTAATTTAGTAGTAAATATATATTTTATTCCATCTTTAAAATCAGATACAATTTCTAATGCTTTTCCTATTTTTTTCTCCTCAGTTTTAGGTAATGTAATTATCAACACAGCAATTCCTGATAACAAGAAAGTTATACTATCAATCATAAATAATATTTCTTTGTTTAAAAATACAATCAGCACCCCCGCCAATGAATATCCCAATATTCCTGCAATACGTCCAACAACGGTTGCAACCGAATTTATTAAATGTAACTCTTCTTTCTCTACTATTGATACAAATACAATGTTTGAACAAGGTTCAAAGAAACTCTCTGCAATAGATACGAATACTGCCATGCTATAAATGTGCCATAGTTGAATGGTCCCATTGAACATTAAAACTGGTATTAACATAATTGCTCCCGCTCTAACCATTTCAGCAATGAACATTATTCGCTTTTTATTGTATCTATCAGATATTACTCCAGCAACTGGACTTATTAAAAAATTCGGTATCATACTAAACAACATAACAGTTCCCATAGCTAGCGCTGATCCTGTAAGATCATATACAAGATACATAAGCGCTAAACTTTCAAGCGAATCTCCAAACCTTGATAGCGCCCTCGCTAAAACAAAAATTAATGCATTCTTATTTTTTAATAAATTTTTCATTTTACCCCACCTTACTTATAGTTTATCGTCAAATAAAAGTCTTTTTAAAATAAAATTTATCATTAAAATTTATTTTAATGATAAACTTTATTTTATTATATCTTCTTTGGAACTTTATGTCAATAAATTTTAAAGTAGCAGTTTTACATTCATATTAGGTTTGGTTTAATAATTTCAATACTTTTATATGTAAAGCCCGTACTCGGGACTTTAACCCGTTAGATTGCGCTCGAGGTCACTGAAAAACTTTAATAAAAATATAAAACTCTAATTGTAAAAATATGAGAGCCCTCAGAATTGATTCTAAGGGCTCTCTTTTGACTTTATAGACATTTTTGACCTTATTTTTCTGTGTATAACTTGTTTTGAAATAAAAGAATCTACTTTATCAGTAACCTCATTGCGCTCATGTTGGGCGCACTAAGAAAAAGTACTAATCTTAACTGATTAGTACTTTACATAACTAAGAATAAATATATTTATTTTTATAACTCAGTGGAGAGATTTAGATTTATGGATAAAGTAAGCTTTAGTCATAATTTTTAATAGTTAAAAGAGTAAAGCTGAATGGCATTGAATCTTCTTTTTTCTCCTTGCTCTTTATATAATTTATACAAATCTCATGTAGCTCTCTAGTTTCTGCAGGAGTTAAATATACATTGAGTTGACTAAATAATCTTCCAGAATCCTCATTAGGATTTGCATTTTTTTTGAAGCTATCAATACTTTCAGAGACCTCTTTCATAACATTACCAAATATATCCTCTTGATTATCTTCATATATTTTGCTTCCTGTGGTCTTTACAACATTATCTATATAGAAATTCTCGGCAGTAGGCAAATAATATTTTTCTATAATCCCTGACTTTTCTGTTTTTTCCACTATTTCCATTACCTTTATCTTCTCTAAAGCCTTGACGTGGTAATGAACCTTTGAAGGTACTTCCCCAAGCTTATCTGCCATCTGCTTAATGGTCATAGAAGTATAATTACAATCAAAAAGAGATAGAATTTTCATTCTGAAATGATTAGAAAATATCCTTATTTCATCTGCCGAGATCAATCTTTTACTTTTTTCCATATATATCACCTTTAGTATTTATTTTATCAATAAATTAAAATTTATTGATAAGTTTTATTTTATTATATGATTAATAAAACTCTATGTCAATAACTCTATTTATAGAAGCATTAATTCTAAAAGCTCCTTTAAATTATGATAAGCTTATTATAATTTAAAGTAACCTTATTCTTACACCAACATTTAATTTCTTTTGTCTGATTTTTGCAAATTAAAGTTATAATTGATACGTTATTTTAATATAGAGAACCACCTTACACAATTAATATCAATACCTAAGGCTATATACCTCATTTACTTATGATACGGTTCACCGTACCATCTTTTATTATAAATTTTTCTTTAAAGCGAAAATGTATTTCTGTTATATGCTTGTCCTTTCCTGTAATTATTTTATTAACTAGCTTACGTATAAGTTTATTTTGAACTTCTTTATCCATTAATTTCATTATAATATCTATATTGCCTAGAACTTCTTCTATCTCACCCTTGGTTACATTACTAGCTTTTATGTTTTCTATCTTTCTTTTCTTGGATAATGTGCTATCACATAATTGATCAATATCACCTTTTAGCTTCTTTAAGCTTACTTTTATTGGTTCACTAATGTAATCTTCTGCATCTGCTAGTTTCATTACTAATTTATGTTGTTTTTCTTCAAGCTTTTTAATTTCTACTTCATCTTTTTTTATGCTTTTATTTAAACTTTGTACTTGTCCATCAATATCCTTAAGTGATGAGAGCATTTTTTCTTTAAAACTATCTTCACTCATAATTTGCCCTAATATATTTAAAAATTCTTCCTCTATAGATTCCTTACTAATTTGATTAGCTTTACACCCTTTATTATTTGCATATGCATTGCAACTATAATATTTATAAGTTTTACCTTTCACCGTTGTATTTTGCATAGACATATTCCCACCACACATTGGACATCTAATTAAGCCACTTAAAATGTGACCACCATTAAACTGCCTCATATGGTGTCTCGGGTTATTTTTAATCATTTCTTGCACTTTATTAAAGATGCTATCATCAATGATTGCTTCATGAATTCCATCTTTAATTGTAGCATTATCATTATATCTTCTACTCCTGTGACCTTCTTCATTCTTAGTGTTCCAATTCTCTCGATATCCCCATCTTAATTTACCTGCATATATTGGATTTTGTAATATATTTTTAACAGCATTACCAGTAAAATTATTATTTTTTTTAGTTTTATGCCCATTTTGATTCAGATATCTAGCAATGTTTTTATAACCAATATTAGCCAAATATTGTTTATATATAATCTCGACTATACTGCTTTCCTTTTTATCTACAATTAGCTTTTTATCTTCTAGATTATAACCAAGAGGAGGTTTTCCTCCATTCCACTCACCACCTAATGCTTTTTGTTGCATTCCTGCCCTTACTTGAACTATTGTGTTATCCCGCTCAATCTCTGCAATTATACCTGATATATAGATGAATGGTTTTCCCATAGCACTCCCTGTGTCAATTTTTTCTTTAAATGAAAATAAATTCGTATTTCTCTTTTCCATTAGACTAATAATATTACTAATATCACCGATACTTCTAGATAACCTACTTAGCTTCCAAACAATTAAGTAATCAACATTATTTGACTTAATTAAATTCAGTGCTTTCTTTAATCCCTCTCTTTTATTTATACTAGAACCTGAAATACCTTCATCGCTAAATGTAGCTATAACCTCTAAATTGTTCATTTTACAATACTCTTCACACTCTCTACTTTGGTTAGCCAAGCTATACCCATCACTTGCTTGTTCCACCGTTGATACACGAGTATATATAATTGCACTTCTTTTTTCCATAATAATAACACTCCTTCTATTTTTAATTTTAAACACTACACTATATGTAGTGTTTATTATAGCTTCAAAATAATAATTAGTAAATTAATGAATTTAAGTAATAATATTACTTAAGCAACTCGATATCATGCCTTTAAAGTTATCTTTACCGTACTGATTGAACAAATTATCAACTTCCTCAATAAAATCATTAGCAAAATCCGACATAATATCGTTTTTTATTTCTTCCTCCGTTCGCATTATCCTTGACATTTCATTAAACATGGTTTATTCCCCCAAATTTATATTTGAAGTTTTATCAACTCCATGCCCTTAATAACCTTGCTGTTGCATTTGCTCCTAAATATTTTTTTTACTCCGTAAATACTGAAATTTCTCTGAATATATTAAACTTATTTCTTAGAAAACATAAAAAAAAATACCACCTAAGTCTAAACCTCAATTACTCATAGTTGAAGTTATCCTTAGATAGCATTTTGTTTTAAAGTCTTATTATCGCTTCACTCGGTATGCCTATAATTATATCTTTTCCACCAATAATCAATTTTTCAAATTCATCTTCGCCATATCCATTTACAGCCTCATGCTCTTTAGTGTATATCTTCGTTATAACAACACTAGGATTCTTTACCTTATAAAGTTCAATAGTTGAAAGGTAATTGACCTTAGCATCTAAACCTTCAACTAAATCTAAAATACCACATGTAATTACATGTTCCATAATAACTCCCTCCTTAATTAACTCCATTGAAATTGCTTCTTAATTTTAATTGTCTGTATAGTACACTTTGACTTACCCCAGTAATGCTGACTATCTCTTTAATGCTATGGGTTTGACTATCATATAATTTAAAAGCTTTTTCTATTTTCTTTTTATCAGTTCTAGGTCTACCTCCAACTCTTCCTCTAGCTCTAGCAGACTCTAAACCTTCAATTACTCTGTCCCTAATAATATCCCTTTCAAACTGAGCTAAGGCTGCAAGAACCGTTAACATCATCTTCCCCGTAGAACTACTAAAATCTAATTGTTCCTTTATAGATATAAATACTATTTGTTTTTCTTCCCAATCTGTTAGAATAGTCAATAAATCATTGCTAGACCTAGAGAGTCTACTTAATGACTCCGTAATTACAGTATCACCTTCTCTTAATACCTTCTTAAGTTCATTAAAGCCTGGTCGCACTTGCTTTGTGCCACTTATCTTGTCAATAAACATATCTTCCCGTCTCACACCATATTCCTTAAGCAAATCAATTTGTCTTTCAATGTTTTGACCATCTGTACTTACCCGAATGTAACCCCATAATTTAATACTCATAAATTCACCTTCTAGCTAAAGTTATCTCAAACTTAAAATTTTATTATTGTATAGAGCATTTATGCCTAATATAATTGTGTTTTAAATATTCCCATTAACAGATTTAAAGACAGTTTGATTTAGGACGTATTTTGGGTAAAACTATTTATAATGAAAGCGCCTAATTCTATACCAGCTATACAGTTTATAAACCTATACCGAAAACTATTATTTTTGGATATATACCTCTATAAAATTACCCTTTTAGGATTTTGAAAATTCTAAAAGGGTAATACATAATTCGGGGAAAGTTTTCTATTAAATAGTGTCCTCACTGTCCTCACTGTGCTTAAAATTGGCACTATCAAAAGTTACAATATAACTACATCTTCTATCCCAACCACCGGAACACTTACAACTTGATTCATTTTGTCATCTAAGTTTGGTAAAATCAAATTCCCACACTCGTATATATTTTTCCAACCTTCTGTAACTCCCAGTATTTCTTTTTCGTCACTTGTATGCAACCAATCAGCTACTATATCCCTATTAAGAGATGTAACTAAACTCCTGATTACCCCTAATTCACGATATATGATTTTTACTTTCTTTTGTCCAATACGATATACAATTTTCTTAATATGATTATCTAATACATGCTTAGGCAGGAGTATTACATTATCACTTTTTGTATTAATTCTTGATTTACCGAGAATAAATCCACCTAACTCTGGAGTAATAGTCACTACATTAAATGTCCCTTTTGTTAATTCCGTATAATCAGTTGTTAGTTGTTTCCTAAAAGTTTCAATCGACTTCTTATTCTCACTTTCCGCAAGTAAATAAGCTGATTTTCTAAGAATAGGTTCACTCTTAGTTACAAACAATTGTGATATATTCCCAATACTATCCGTAAGTTGCGCAAAGCATAATGCAGTGTTAAGCAAATATGATGACCTAAAATTAGCTTGGTATTTATCTACTGACTCCATCGGAACTTCAAATCCAAGCTTGATAAATTCAAGTGCATTTGCTAAAGCTATGCCATCAGATAAATCCCCTACATCCGATTTAAGCTCCTCTAAATCATGAGATGAAAATAAGTTTTTAGGCTTATTGTTTATTGTTGTTGCCACGCCATTTTTACTCCTATAATCTATATAACTGTGAACCTGATTATCTACGCATAAATAATCAGTAATAGGTCTCCCTGCATAACCACAATAATCATAAACCTGTTCTTCTAATTCCATTACTACACATCCTTTCTTTCTATTTTATAATTAATATAATTCAAACTCTCCTTTTGACTGTAGAATTTTATAGTTCTCCGCCTGTTTCAAAAAAAGTTTCTATAATAACTTAAATAAAAAGGATCAATCATTAATTTATGATTAATCCTTACACATACACCATATGTCATATGCAACTAACATCTATAGTTGCATATAAAAATAGACTCTAATTAAAAGCTTCCTATATAATATCCCTCCAAGCTATATTACCTTCTAAATTTTTCAGCAAGTGATAGCGTGCTGTTTTGAATTCATCCCCAATTAACCCTAGTCTTAATAACCAAACCCTAAAAGTATATTTATCATTTCCTGTTACCGGTACTGTAATTTTATATGATGTCTTCTTCGATATTAATGCCTGATACCCCATCAATAAACAAAATTGTAAGTAAGCCTTTATCTTACCAGCATGTAACGTGGAATTAAACATTCTGAATTCTATTGTAGGTTGTCTTCCACTTAATAAATTATGCAAATTCAAACACCTATATCTGCTAGAATGATAGTGAGCACCTCTATTACTAAATGAATCCCCATACCAAATGTCTGCAATTTCATCCATATTACTAGGTTTTTTTAAATTTAACTCTTCTATAAAATCTCTTTGGAGCTTATTGCAGTATCGTAATCTACCACTATTAATATTTAGCGATCTATATATTAAGTTTTGCTTCGAATACATTATATTACAAAGAAACTTTAAGTGTACTGCATCTAATTCTTCTGCTCCAACATGTATATGAATCCCACAACTACTATTTACAAAAGCATTAGCCTTACGTAGTTTTCTTATAAGTTCTTGAAGCTCATCTATGTCACTATAATATAATATTGGGCTTACTAATTCACATGAATATAGCTTGCTAGCTAATTCAACTGTTCCATTAGCATTTTTCTGTGCAAAAATACTTGCATCACTAACAATTTTCCACTTTCTACCCTTATCGTCTATAACAGAATATCCATCATATGTTCCACCATCATGTAATAGTTCCGAATCAAAAAACTTACTTAAAACTCTTCCAGCTGCATTCCTTGTTATTCCTGTAAATTCAACTTCAATACCCAGTGTAACTTCTCGCCACCATTCCACTTTATACACTTCCTCTCACTGTTCTAATGTAAAAGTAGGTGTATAAACCACTGATGATTTTATTTATATTCCCCATAAAATATAAATACTATAAATTATTTTATATTTATCCCTTTACCTATGTTTATGAAGATATAAAACACAAATTAAATTTATTTAAGTTTTAATACTTTGCCTATAATATTTACTTATTTATTAAGCCTTAACACTAGAAAAATCATAAAAAATAAGCACCTAGAATTTTTTAGGCGTTTTTCTTTTAGTTTTCACTTTAAGTATTTCTACCCCAAAACTAAGATTTTGAAAAAAGAGATTTAATACTTTACATCGATTAAATATATATCCAAACTACTTTTTACTTGCAATTTTCAAAATTTATTATGACCTTAAAAAAGATACAGATTCCTTTATCAAATCTGTATCTCAAGTAACTATCGTACTTCTATTTCAGCAACATCACTCTGTTTTATTCCTTCATAAGACAATTCTCTAATGCTTGCCCCTCTAACTCCAATATACCTATGCTTAGGAAATTCATAATGCATCTTTACAACTTCCTTCATCATCCTATTGAACTCTTCTTCAGTTACCTTCAAAACATTATTTAGAACATGACCTACAAATTCATCGTCTCCTAAACGATTAGTTACACCCTCTGTTTTTTCTGTCCCATGTACTCGTGCATGTGCCCCATGCGATAAAACTTGCAGCTGACTCAGTCTATTATCTCTGTAGTGAGTAGTATGATGGACATCCGTAGCCGCATCTATAAACAAATCATTAAGCGCAACTACTATGCGACCTAATTGTTTACACTTTTCGGGCATCTTATCCTTATAATGGCAATCAATTCTTACAATATTTTTGGTTTTAGGATCTACTATTTTTCCAACACTTACCACTTTAGCAATATTGCTATCAATAATTGCTATAATTTTAAATTCCATCCCTTTTATAGATACTAACATAGCAATATTGTCATCCTCTAAATTAATTACAATATTGTTCTTACATCCTGACCCTAATGGTAATCCGCTATAATTGTTTGCTTTTTCCATCATGCAAAATATAATTTCTTCCGTTTGTGACATATCAGCCTTAGAACCATTCCTGCTATTCAGCACCTTTTTCACCCCCTTCATTGAATCATTATTTTGAACTGAACTTAATTTTTTTATCATTTTTCTTCCCCCTTTATTTTTATCATCAAAAGAACTTTAATTAGCGGTTTGCACATTAAATTAAAGATTTGCTATCACTTGTTCTTCCAATTATCTAATATAGTTCTAACTCCATACATTTTTAATTAGTTTCTCAGAATTTAGATTTTCTCACAAAATAATTAAATAATGTATTAACTTTCAATACCCATTCTAAAATTTAATGTAACCTTTCCACCCCCACCATTAAGTGAATTACTATTTCCACCTTGTTCTTTTGTTCCTAAGAAATAAAAAACTCATTTCTCTGTAATTACTCCATATACATACTTCTAGTACATGCATAAATCATTTACCCCCAAACTACTTTTTATCTTTATACCCCTTATAATTAAGCTCTTCCCCAAGCTCCTCAATTAAAAATAAACTCCCTCAAAAGATTTTTAATATAAACCAATAACAACAGCCCTTAATAATTTTTAATATATTCTCCTTAAATTTCTGTTCTTTCGCAAAAAAAAACACACAGTTCCTACTAGAACTGTGCATTTACTACTAATCTAAATATATGATTATTCATACTACCCGCTAAAATATTATACCCCACCATATATCATCCATTTATATCTCCTCCTCACATCATTTATATACTCATCAAATAATGTTTACATATGCAAAAAAAATACCTCTAATTATATACTATTGTCCCATAGTATAATTAAAGGTTAAATGTCTTATTTTTCTAAATCTATGTATATATACGTTTTTTCTGTAATTATTCAATTAAAATTCAAAGCTATGTTTTCTCTTGCAGTATTAATACTAGACAACCCATCTAATAACCTAAATTCATCTAATATGTTGCAACAATTAGAACATACTGCTTTACATAAAGTGCCACCTAACTCTGCTACCCAAAAGTCAGTTGTATTCTTTAAAGGGTACTTAAGTGTACTTGCATACTTAGATAGACAACTGTTAAATACACGCCTATCTAATTTGGTACTAGATACATCTTTACCCTTACTGTTTTTCAATGTTCCCTCTCTAAGATTTAAATGTAATATATCACTCGTTATTGTGGTCTCAACGTAAGTATCCTTGAATGTACATTTATACTTGTAATCCTCAATTAGTATATCCTCGCAGTTTGTGTAATCTATTATTTCTGCTGTTTCCCTGTAATTTGAACTTAAGTTAGCAAATATAGCTATTTCGTGTGTACTTAAATTAGCACTTAGCTTACCCCTAGTTTGTAAGAAGTTGGTGTTACCACATTTATCACACTTAAATAAATCTGCTCTGTAATACTTCTCTGCCTTTCCATGATGTCCACAATTACAGTAGAACTTTCCTATGGTTAAGTTTATTATGCTTATTGGTATTTTGTGCGTACCAATAAATTCTTTGTCTGGAAACTTTAATTTCCATGCTTCCCTTAAAGGTAGCAGAATAGGCGTACCAGTTAGATTCAATATGTTATCTAAAGATGATGTGTTTACTGTTTCAAGCATTTCGTTTGTTGGCATTATTGTTTCCCCTTCCCTATCTTTGTTTAAGTATCTTTATACCCCTTTAAAAGTAATAGTTATTGTCCATGTGGTTGTGGTAAATATAGAGTTATGTTGATGCTTAGTTGTTATTGTCCATAATAAAAGAGGTTGCAAATGTTGGTTGCAACCTCTTGAATAGTTATTTATACTGTATACTAATCACCTACTGGATATGTTGGTGGGGTTACTTCTCTACCACCTAAGCCTAGAGGTGTTAAACCTCCAACTGAACACCATACCCCTTCTACGTTCACTAACGCCCACCCATGAGATTCATCTCTTCTGATAGCAGTACTATAACCTAAGGCATCAAATACTGCACAAGATAGTTGAGCATCAGCATCACAATCATTTAGTTTCCTACCTATTACATCGTATGCTGAACTTGGAGTACCATCTTTGGGATCTGTACATTGTTTTGTGTACTTATAAAGTTGAGAATGATATGTTATAATATCATTAAGTGCTTTTTCTTGAAACTCTAGTGGGCATTGTTCTAGGAAGTCTTCAAAGTCTACTTCAAATAGCTTAAGTTCTTCGTACTCGACGCTAGTAGTGTCAGTGAAGTCAGATGACCTTGCACCATCTTTGTACTTCTGTAAGGACCTATAATGACTAGGACTTGTATCTGGTTTAGAAACTATTTCATCAACTACCTTCATCACTGCATCGTATTCCTCTTGAGTTTTACAACCATATACGTGATTTCCGTATCTCGCCATTATTCCATTTGCGGCTTTTGTTAAAGTGTAATCGACTGCTTTTGAAGTGGTATCTGTTGATGACCTAATAGGTTGAGATGTTTTTGGAACTATCTTACTTGCGTTTGATGGTACTGCTACTGTACCAGGATTTGCTCTACCTAAATCGTTTGCGTATATTCTTACTTCTTCTAAAGTTTGTCCAGCCGTTGGTGAACCCCAAGGTGATTTGATACTCAGTATGTCTCCCACACCCTTATCTGTTGTTATAATTTTATTATTGTTTTCTGAACTGTTCCACCACAATTCACCTAGTGTCATCATTTCTTTATCTGCTATGGTTAATAAGTCCTCTATGTTCTTATCAGTTGTTCTTATTGCATTGTGACATATACTTTGTTTTACAGCCGCCATAAATTCAGCTGAGTCCATTGTTAAATAACCTGGTTCAGACGCATCCACAATTACTTGCTTTATATTCCTTGTTAACGCTCTTACATCAGACTCCTTGATACCATCGTTAGGTGCACTAGCCATGCTGTCTAGAATGGTCTTAAATACCGTGAATGACCTGGTTTGCCTATACTCTAAGGTATTTTCTACCCCCATCTTAGCTTTTATAGAGTTTATTGTAGCCTCTATTGTACTAGACTTGGTTCTGTAGTCATCACCATACACTGAGGCGTCAAAAGATGTTCCCCACATAGACTCATCCGCTTTCATTATTGCAGTCAATAATCCAGTGGTGTCACCTAAATCATCTCCTATAGCTAACCTGGCTTCAATTGCAGTTAACCTCTTACTCAACGTGTCTAACATACTAATATCCCATTCACCAGCTTTTTGAGCAGCGTTTATTACTTTTATATCTTCATTCAAATTACCTGCTATGCCGTTTGCATCTAGTTTACTTAAGTCTACACTTTCTTCTTCATTGTTTGCATCTGCTAATAATGTTTCATTAGAATTATTTTTATCTAAGACTACAAACTTATAATAGCATCCACCTAAAGATGCTATTACTACAATACTTGTACTCATAATAGCTATCTTTGATTTCTTGCTTAAATTCATATGTTATCACTCCATTTAAATTTAATTAAATATTATCCTTGTCCTATTATAACCTTATATTTACACACATTCAACAATTTGTTTTATTTTCTCTAATTTTATACTAAATCTATATATTTACATATACTCAACTAGTATCCCCGACGTCAAACTGTCTTTGTATATGCCACTTCTTCTTCTTCTTCATCCCACTATCCCACCATTTATATTCTTCCTCCTTTGAACCCCTCCTGAATTTTAAAAATTTCTCATACTACCCGAAACTTAAGAGCAAATAAATTTATGTTACTAATTTACTCCCACTATACCCTTACTAAATTGATTTATCTTAAATTTATTTTATATCAGAAATTTTATTTTGTGTTTCCTAACTTATTTTCTTTTTGTTCTTAGTGCTAAACTATTCTTTGTAATACAAAATCGCTGTCCTAACTGTCCTGACTGTCCATAGTGTTACATTTCTTTCATATCACCATTATATATATTTATCCTCTTCCTTAATTTAAAATAATCTAAGCTTTAATTTCTACTATCAAGCCTAAATATCTACCGCTGCCTCAAATCGCAATTTAAAATAAATAGTTAATATATAGAATGCCATTATATTATGATGACAAAGTACTTAAGTCTAAAAACTATTTTATATTCTAAAAATTAAAAGACCAAGTGCTACTTTCACTTGATCTCTTCCTTAAATCTATATTTACGTCTTAATCTACATTTGTTGGTTGAAAATATGCCATTCTCTATGATAGTTCTATTGTATACCATAAACGCACTATTCAACTCTTGAAATGAAATTACATACCTAATTTAAATATAATATTTTTACATTTATTCACTGCCATATACTACTTCTATTTATTTGTATTTTTAAGTCTCAATCTTTCCATAGTATATTGTGATACATCAAAGTTAATCCATAAAAATTCTTCACTCCTAGTACCTTTCCTTCTACTATTATTATCAAACTCAATTTTCTGCCAACCAGCTTGCTCTAACTTCCTATAAATATCGGTATCATACCCATTTATAAGTACCTTCATCTTTGTTTCTAATAATATGCCTATTAGTTGTCCATAATCAAACTCGCCAAATCTATCATTTGATGGATATCCTTCAGTATTAGGATATGGTACATCTAATGTAACAAAGCAATCGTCTCTATCAATATTCTGGCTTAAGAAGTTTAAGCAATCACCTTGAATAATCTTTACCCCTTTTAGTGCTATATCAAATCTTTTATCTATTATATCTTTTATTTCTTTACGAAATCTTTGCTCTTTACCTTTAATCTTTCCCTCACCATAATTAGTTAATGCATTCTTCCAGCTAAGTCTAATAAAGACATACGTATATGCAGCTGACGTTATAATGTCTAGATTATCACTATAATAATTATCCCTCATAAAATAAAATTCATCCTGTGTAAAATTAAAAGTTAAAAGTTTTTTTATCAATAACTTAGTTGCTTCCCTATCTTGTAATACTGTAACTAATTTAGTTACACCTTCATCTAATTCACAATATACTTTATATATATTGTTAGGCAAATTTAAATTTGTTATGTATTTTCCCGATCCACCACATAGCTCACAAAATGCATTTAATTCATGATGATTTACTGACCATTCTATTAGTGGAATTATATTTCTTACTAATTTAGTCTTTCCTCCTTTATAAGGAAATAGACTAACTATCCTATTTTTCATTTTAATCAATACTCATTGTCATATTAGCTTTCATAATAGCTTGAACTACATCATCATTTAGCTTTACCGCATAGCTTATAGTACTAATTAATTGATATCTAAAAGTATTACGTTGTGTTTTAGCTCTAGCTTGTCTTACATATAAGATGTCATATTTTTTCCATAAACTCATCAACGTTCTAAATTCAACGTCTTTCTGTTCTCTTGCTAAACCTAATTCATCTAATAATACATCCCCATCAATTAATAAACAGTCAACTCCAGAGCATTTAAAATTCTTCTCTAATACCCCTATATGTTTTTCCTTATTAAAATCTTTTTTATCTAAAATCACTTTATCAGCATCATCTATAACTGTATCTAAAAAATCTAGATATATATTTTTATACTCATCCCTAAGTGATATAGATTCACCAATAGAAGTAAATACATCATCTACTTTAATGATTTTATATTGTTTACTATACCATAAATTATTCAAATAACTCTTAAGTTCATCAAATAGAGCCTCATTCATATACCCTAAATCTTTTAATTTTAAAAACACATCCCCAGATTTATCATTAATCAATTCTTGTAACTCAAATTCCCTTGGTATTTTATAATCTTCAAATTCATCATCACATTGGTTAATATCTATTATACTTTCAACCTTTACTATAAATTTAGAATTTCCTCTTTTATCTACTCTTTGCTCTAATTCTATATTGAAATTTTTCTTTATATCCTTATGTAATGAAATTTCTTCCGAATTACTTGAATCATCTATTTTAGGTATATCTTCTTTATATTCTTTAAAATTAATGACTGATAGTGCCAAAGAATTATCTCTACCCCTCACCTTATCGCTATACATATTTACGTCCTCCCTTTAACACTATAATACGAAAATTGAATTTTATACATTATTATTAATTTTATCATTTATTTACTTAATTTTCTACATTATATTACAACCTACCCAAATTAGTTTATTACATAAATTCCCATATAATAAATTTAATTAAGCTACATCATACAAAAGATGTTTACCCCATTTATTTAAGCCAATTTAGCCCCTACCAAAGCTTCAAATATAATTAGGCTAAATATACCCATCAATTTTAAAATGATTTTGTGAGCCTTTGTGAGAAATTAACCTAACAACCTTTCTTTTTAAAGAAATTTAATTTATAATTATAAATACTAGAAAATTAAGACTACGAGGTAATTAACTATGAACTTTAAAATATTCACTGTGGGTGATCAAATTGAAATGTACTATACTGAAGCAATAAATGAATACAGTAAACGCTTGACTAGATACTGTAAAATACATCACTGTCACGTGAAAAATCATGTGCAACTATCGAAAAAAATTCCTGCTAATGATTATATAATATTAGTTACTACCAAAGGTATTAATATTTCTTCCGAAAAACTTGCTAATAGAATAAATACATTAGGTGTGAATAGAGTTTCAAATATTTCTATTATTATAGGCTTAAATGATGAAATATCATGCAATGAAAAACTTGCTATAAGTTCTATGGAAATGGACTTGGGTTTAAAATCTACAGTTGTTTTTGAGCAACTTTATAGAGCTTATCGCATTTTGAATAATGAAGCCTATCATAAATAAAAAAATAGTCAACACTTATAGTATTGACTATTTTTAAGCACTTAAAGCTACCCTTGCTAATTCACTGTTTTCAATGTATATAATAAACTGTATATTCTTACCTAAATCACTAATACTAGTTTTATAATTATAGATGTCATGCATCACCCTTTATAATCCTATAGCCTCTATATATCTGCTCTAAAAGCATTACTCTAAATAGTTGATGTGGAAAGGTCATCTTTGAAAAGCATACTTTGTAGTTTGCTCTTTTTATAACTTGCTCTGATAATCCTAGGCTTCCCCCTATTATGAAAACTAAGTTTGAATTTCCTTCTACTCCACAGTTATCGATAAAAGCAGCAAATTCTTCTGAAGAAACGTGCTTACCTTTTAAATCCATAGCTACTACATAAGCATTATCTTTTATCTTAGATAGGATATTCTGTCCTTCTTTTTCTTTGATTTGTAATTCCTCTTTAGATGATGCATTATCTGGAGTTTTTTCATCTGGTAGTTCTATTATCTCTAATTTGCAATATCTTGAAAGTCTCTTGGAGTATTCATCTATAGCATCCTTTAAATACTTCTCTTTTATTTTTCCTACTGTTATTAACGTTATATTCACTGGCTTCCTCCTAAATTGTTATACTTATTTACTAAAATTAGTATATCTCTAAAGCTGATTTATTAAAAGAAAAACCTAACTTAATTAGAAAAAATTTAATTAAGTTAGGCTTTAACCTATATCATTCATATTTATTATTTTAATGCCTTAATTGCTACAGTGTTTAGTAAACTCCATGGTTTATTAAAGTGTGGTTGAAAGAAAAAGTCTGTCATTGAAAGTTGCTCTATTGTCATGTTATTTTGAACTACTACAGATAATGTATTCATATACTGAGTTAGATCCTCATCTGATATTATCTGTCCACCAAGAATTCTTCTAGTATTTCTATCATACACTAACTTTATCATTGCCTCACTAAAAGTTGGCATAAACTCTGGTCTATGATTTTCTTTTACTACTACTGAAGCTATATCCATAGATGTAGTACTTCTTGCAATCTCTTCTGTAAGCCCTGTAGATGCAATACATTTATCATATATTTTTATTCCTGATGTCCCTTGAGTACCCATATATTTAAGGGTTGGTTCTACTAAGTTTTTAGCTACAAGAGTTCCCATTCTAACAGCATTAGTTGCTAGTGGTATATATCGCTTATCCTTAGCTGGATTGTATTCTACAACACAACAATCTCCTGCTGCAAATATATCTTTAACGCTGGTTCTCATATATTCATCTATTATTATAGCTCCATTTGGAAGAGTATCTAATTTCCCTTTTACTAGATTTGTACTTGGTGCAAAACCTATACAAAGTACAACTAAATCAGCCTCATATGACCCCTTATCTGTAACCACACTAGCTACTTTCCCATTTTCGCCTTCAAATCTTTGAACTTTTTCTCCTAAAGTTAATTTTACTCCACGTTCCTTAAATTCTTTTTCTGCTATGTCCGTAAACTCTTTATCAAGATATTTACTCATCATTCTTTTCTCTGCATCTATTAAAGTTATATTCTTTCCTTGCATTTCAAAAGCTTCAGCAAGTTCTACTCCAATGTAACCCGCTCCTATAACTACTACATTTTTAGCTTCACTAGATTTTTTTATTATTTCCTTAGCATGATCATAATTTTTACAAAGTAATATATTATCTAGATTTTTACCCTCAAAATTAGGAACTATTGGCCACGATCCTAATGTAAGAACTAATTTATCATATTTCTCTTGTACAATATCCCCTGTTTTTAAACTTTTAGCTGTAATAATTTTATCTTCTATATCAATATCTGTTACATCGTAATTCATTCTCATGGTTATACCAAGGTTATTTAGATTTTCTGGTGAATTATAAAATAATTTTTCTGGTTCACTTACTACATTTGACACACTAAGTGCTATCCCACATGAAAGAAAGGATACGTTATCATTCCTTTCATAAACAATAATCTCACTATCTGGATAAAGCTCTTTTGCGTTTACTATAACTGCTGTGCCTGCATGGGTACACCCAACAACTGCGATTTTCATATATTAAACCCTCCCTTAAACTCTGTAATTTACCATAAAAATAACTTCTACATTAGGATGTGAAATTTTTTCTATTTATATCTCATCAATAGTATTTGTTATTTAATAATTATTATCTATATTTATTATTAAATAACTAATTCTTAGTTTATTCAATGTAGCTTTTAGTATTCCTAGTCAAATTAACTCACTAATACTTTAAATTGCTTTGATATAATTGAAATTTCACACTTATATACACATTAACATTTCTCCCATATAAACCTATTAAATATTCATTGTATCTTTTATATTATTAGCTTTACATTATATATTAAGTGTTGATTTTTACATTTTCTAAAATTGTTTTAATCAACACTAATTTAAAAGAGAGTATATAATAAAAAAGCTCCTGGAATTCCAAAAGCTTTTTACTAATTAATATCCTAGTTCTTCATTTAAAAAGATTACATGGATTCTATCTTTGTTTCCTTGTCTTCTTATTACTGTGTATTCATTGCAAATTCTATCTTCACTAGAACAATCCATACAATGCCCTACCTTTGCACATGGAGTAACTTTGTTTAATCTCTTACAGTTTGCAGGTGCTGCTATTCTTTCGTTTCTTACTATAGCCTCATTAATATCTTTTACAATCTTATTCTCACCTACTACAACAATAACCTTATCAGGACCATATAACATTGCTGCTACTCTATTTCCATTTCCATCTACATTATACAGCTCTCCACTTTCTGTTATAGCATTAGTGCTTGTAAAATATACATCCGCTGAGAATGACTCTCTATAAATATTTTTTATATCTTCTTTTGTTAATCCTTCTTTGTATCTATCTAAAAATTTATATCTTCCACTTCTCAAATGTTCAATTACACCAGTTTCAAATAAAGACATAGATCCTCCACAAGATACAGTATCTCCTTCTGATGTGAGCTCATTAATTTTATCTATCAAATCGTTATAATCATTTACCAAATAGCCATTGATACCATTTTTTTTAAGTGAATTAATTGTTTGATTGATTCTATTTTCCTTTAACCATTTCATATTACTATCCATTTTTCACTACCCTCCCAAATAAATTTATTATATATATTATACCATATTTATACACAACAAAATAAAAACCCTAATGAAGTTTTATAAACTCATTAGGGTTAATTGTTATATTATTTTCCACAACATTTCTTATATTTTTTTCCGCTTCCACAAGGACATGAATCATTTCTGCCAATTTTAGCTTCATTCACTACAGTCTTTGATTCTCTCCAAGTTTTTTGTATTTCTTTTCTCTTTTCTTGTGAGAATATTCTATCCCATTGTGGTAATGTATAAAGGTAGTCTGCTTTAGAATCAAGCATATTAAAATATAACTTTTCAAAATCTATTTTAAAGCTAATTTCTGTGTCAGTTTCTATAGCTTCAAGATCAAGTTCCTTGTCTATACTTTCATTTATTCCATCTAAGAATCCCATAAAGTAAACTTCGTTTACTTCAAATTCTTTAACTAAATCTGAAAATTTACCACTAATTACACCATCAGCTATAGTCAGTGCTTTAATATATATTGATTTCTCAACTTTAGCATATTGATTCCAAAATTCTGGTTCCCCATTTTCTTTAACAAATTCTACAACGTACTCTGTCCAATTGCTATATATACTCATGTTAATTTCTCCTTTTTTATCCGAATTTTATATAATAGTTATTTTATTAATTATAATAGATATTCATTTATGTTTCAAGAACATCTTATTTTTGAATCTTTAAATTTCCTATTTCATCTTTACTAAAAGGTTTTGATATGTCATAATTACCGCCAAGAGTTTCTACTCTTTGATTATCTATTGTAATCATAACCTTAGCTACAGATTCTAATTGTGTTAATGAGTTTGTTACTGATTTAAGCAACGTTTCTTCTTGAACCACAGTCATTTCAAATACAGCCTCACTACTTAAATTAATATATCCTATACCATCCTTGATAGAAAAGTTTAGAAGTCTTGTCTCCTTTGGAAGCACTGGTTTACTCTCGCTTACAATAGCAGGTCCTTTAATTAACTCCTGCATTATGATTTCTCCTAGAAACTCCTCATTGCTAATAAATCTTTCTTCCTTAACAATGTCAGCCTTGTCTTCATTTCCACCAAAATATAAAACTATATTTGTACCTTTATCGTTAGAGGTTAATTCTTTTGAATTCTCAAGTTTTTCCTTACTTATTGTACTTGGTTTATCTTTCTTTATAATCTTAGTTTTTGTAGCATAAATTACACCCACTAATAAAGCTATTCCAACTACTATAGCTATTACAATTAGACTTAAGGTTTTCTTTTTCATATTCTACCTCCTAATTTATGTCTTAACTCGTTATATTTCCGATAATAAACTATGCTTATCTCTATTGCCCATTTTTAAATCTATATCTTTATGTATATCTATGTTATTTTCTCTTAATACACAAGCCACTGTTTCATATGCAAGTTCTGGGTAATTGTTAGTTTTACTTAGGTGTCCTAAATATATAGTCTTGTGACTATCCTTAAGAATATCTACTATAGCCTTACCACAATCCTCATTTGATAAGTGTCCCCTTGAACTTAATATTCTTTGCTTTAAATTATATGGATATGGTCCAAACTTAACCATTTCTACATCATGATTGCTCTCTAACAGTATTATATCACTGCCTTCTAATGCCATTTTTACTTCTTTCGAAAAATAGCCTAAGTCTGTAGCTATGCAACATGCTTTTTTATTACCATGGATTTTATATCCACGTGGAGCTACTGCATCATGAGATATTGGAAAATTCTCAATAGTTAAATTTTCAATCTCACTAAACCTACCCTCTACCATTTTTATGTTTTTTTCTTTTATATTTCCGATCTTGCCCTCCATAGCTTCCCAAGTAAGACTTGGTGCATATATTGGAACATCATATTTCCTTGAAAATACTCCTACACCCTTAATATGATCAGAATGTTCGTGAGTTACAAATATACCATCTATTGATTTTGGATCTACACCTATGTTGTTCAACTCTCTATCTATAGATTTACCTGGCATACCCACATCTACCAATATATTCATATCACCTTCTGATACAAATATACTGTTACCACTGCTACCACTAAATAATGGGCAAAATTTCATAGTTTTCTCCTCAATCTATTATTTATATATACAATATAAATAAGTTCTAGTTCTTCACTCTTAAAATGTCCGCACCTAGTGCTTTAAATTTCTCTTCAATGTATAGATATCCCCTATCTATATGCTCTATTCCTTCTACTTCAGTTTTTCCCTGTGCTGAAAGTCCTGCAATTACTAATGCTGCTCCAGCTCTTAAATCAGTAGCACGAACCTTAGCCCCTGTTAGTTTTTCCACACCATCAATTATAGCTATTTTACCCTCTATTTTAACATTTGCGCCCATTTTCTTTAATTCATCAACGTGCTTAAATCTGCATTCATATATACTTTCATTTACTATGCTTCTTCCTTGTGCAATAGTCAAAAGCGTACTAATTGGTTGTTGAACATCTGTTGGGAATCCAGGGTATGGAAGAGTTTTTATATTTACACCCTTTAATTCCTTTTGACTCTTTATTGTAACTGAGTCATCATGTTCTACCACTTCTACCCCCATCTCTACAAGCTTTGCAGAAATAGATTCTAAGTGTTTTGGAATTACGTTATTTAAAACAACTTCTCCACCACAAGCTGCTGTTGCTATCATAAATGTTCCAGCTTCTATCTGATCAGGTATAACAGAATAATTACATCCTGAGAGTTCTTCTACTCCAGTAATCTTAATTACATCTGTTCCAGCACCTTTAACATTAGCACCCATTGTATTTAAAAAGTTTGCTACATCTACTACATGTGGTTCCTTTGCTGCATTTTCAAGTATTGTAACTCCTTCTGCAAGAGTTGCTGCAAGCATAATATTTATTGTAGCTCCAACACTTACCACATCAAAATATATAGTTGTTCCAACTAGTTTATCTGCAATAATATTTACTGCGCCATGTTCTATTGTAACCGTTGCACCTAACGCTTCAAATCCCTTGATGTGTTGATCAATAGGTCTATCTCCAATTGGACATCCACCAGGAAGTTCAACTCTAGCTTTTTTAAATCTTGCAAGAAGTGCCCCTAATAAATAATAAGACGCTCTCATTTTTCTTACTTCAGGAATTGTAGCATTTGTTGTTACAATGTCTGTACTGTCTATTGAAATACAGTTACAACCTGCCTCAACTTTACATCCTAAATATTTTAGAATAATTTCTAAACAATTAATATCTTCTATATTGGGAACATTGTCTATTGTGCAAACTCCCTTAGCTGCTAAAATTGCTGCTGGTAAAATTGCTACTGCTGCATTCTTTGCTCCATCAATATTTACATTTCCGAATAATGGATTTCCTCCATTTATAACTAACTTTTCCATATAGGTATCATCCTCACTATTTATATAATATCCATATATAATATATGTTAACTTATTTTAATCTTTTATTTTAGTGTCTAAAATCTCATAATCATAATTATATCACATTGTTACTACATTTTAATAAAATTTTTAAAATTAAAACCTATTTTTTCTTAGAATTTATTTCAATGTAAAATATACTGTAAATACTTAGATATAATTCATTATATAACATATTATAACCTATAATATTATGTTATAATACTTTTAATTATAGCATTGAAATTATTTTATTTGTGATATAATAGTTTATAATGAAAATTTTACATAATGGGAGGAAAAAAATGAAATATTATTTAGTTGCATTAGTGGATGATAATTCTATTGATGATATTATATCTATTCAAAAATTTTTAAATAAGAAATATAGGTTATATAAAAATATATCTAGTTTATACATTCCTCTAGGTTCTGTATCTAATACAGAACTTGATAAATTGGACGATATAATAAAAAAAATCTTATCTCCTTATAAAAAATTTAAAGTTGGGATTGATAATGATATTTATATTAACGATACTTCGAATACAGTAAACTTAAAAGTTAGAGATAAAGGGTATATAAATAAAATATCTAGAGGTATGTTTGATATGTTTAATACCCACGGTATCAGTGTCAAAGACTTTTCAACTTCTGAATACTTTAACATGCCTATTTCTAATGCCAATAATGCTATTAGAAAAGCCTGTGTTAATAATAATTTTTTCATAGATGACTCTAAGACCAAAACTGAACCACTTAATTTCACAAAAGTAAGTAAAATAGAAGTATGGAAACAGTTAAACAATAGACGTGATACTCTAATTAAAAGTTATTCCTTAAGTGATTTTTAGAATATAGGATATAGCTGTTAAATATTTAGATATATAGTTCAAGATACATATATTATAAAACACTTAATTATAGTGATTAAAACTTAAATAATTATATTTTTATTAGGGTAAACTATCTTTAAAAGGATGGTGATAAACTCTATGTGGGGTATAATTTTCTCAATAATTGCAGGTATTACCATGAGTGTTCAAGGGGTTTTTAATACAGAACTTTCAAAAAAGGTTGGTCAATGGGAAACCGTTGTGTTGACTCAGGCTATAGCACTTGTAACTGCCATAGTTGTCTTACTATTTATTGGAGATGGTAATTTTAGAAATTTAAAAGATGCTAATAAACTTTATCTCTTAGCCGGTGTTCTAGGTACCCTAATTACTTTTACAGTAATTAAAGGCATGTCTAGTCTTGGACCCGCTGTAGCGGTATCAATAATCCTTGTAGCTCAACTTATTGCAGCTGCCCTTATTACCCACTTTGGTTGGTTTGGATCTAAAGCCTATAGTTGTGGTATTCGTGAATGCATTGGTGTAATTATAATGATAGCTGGAATCATAATTTTTAAATGGAAAGGATAGTTTTTATCTTTTCTATTTTTATGTTGAATAGAATATTTATTAGTCTTAATGAAGATTATTCTGAACAAAGTAAGCTTCATATTATAAGCTCATTTTGTTCAGAATACTTAAATTGGAGGTAGTCCATGGATTTTAAACAATTAGAAGCATTTATTACGGTATCTAAGCTTAGAAGTTTTTCTAAAGCTGCTAATGCTATTTATTTATCTCAACCTACTATAAGTTCACATATATCTAGTTTGGAGCGTGAGCTTAATATACAGTTATTTGATAGAACCTCAAAAGAGGTTAATTTAACCCCTATAGGCGAATCTTTTCTACAATATGCTAATGATATTATAAATACAAGAAATAATGCTATTACCGATTTAGCTAATTTTAATAATACCATTGCTGGAACTCTTAATATTGCTGCTAGCACCACTCCTTGCAATTCTTTATTACCAACTCTTGTATCAAAATTTAATGATCTTTATACAAATGTTAAATTTAACATTAAAGAACAGGGTTCAGTTTCTATAATAAAAGATATTATAGATCTTAAATGTGAAATTGGATTAGTTGGTACAATAATAAATAACCCTAAAATAAATAGTTATAAGATTATGAAGGATGAATTAGTTGTAATTTCTAACTCTAAATTAAATCTTCCTGATATAATATCTATGGATGATTTAATTAAATATCCTTTTATAATTAGAGAAAAGGAATCTGCTACTAGACATACTTTAGAAAGTCAACTTCATTATCATAATATCGACCTGAGAAAATTTAAAATTCTTTGTGAAGTTGATAGTGTCCATGCTCAACTAAAATTTATTGGACTTGGACTTGGTATTTCCATAATCAGCAAAAGTCTATGTGAAGACTGTATAATAAGTGGAGATATGCGTATTAGTAGAATTCAAGGTCTTGATCTAAATAGAGATATTTTCTTAGTTGTTAGCTCAAAACGCACACTTACTCCCATTGCTAGAGCTTTCTTTAGTATGTGTAAAGAAATATATAAATTATAAAATTAAAGCTAATGTATAAAAGTTATAAACTTTTGTATGTTAGCTTTTTAAATTTGTATATTAATTTAAAGCTTTAACAAATGTCTAAGTTTTACATATACTGATAAGTGTAATAAGTATGCAAGGAGTATTACTATGTTTTTCAGTAAAAAGCTTGATCCTACGCTAAAAGATATAATTGATAGCAATATGTATAATAAATATAGAGTTATAATAAAATATGGAAGCATTAAAGATTCAATAGAAAAAAAGGTGAAATCCTTAAAAGGTGAAATCCTTTATAATATAAAGTCCTTACATTGTTTATGTGTACTAGTTACCAAAACAGCAATAAAAAGAATTATTGAGCTGCCTGAGGTTAAATATATATGTCTTGATGATATAGCCTTTCTTTGCAGTAAAAACGTACTCCATGCTAATGGTATATTTTTAGATAACAAAAAATTTGAAATCATTAAGGAAAAGCAAGTTTCTGGTAAAGGTATTGGGATTGGCATCATAGACAGCGGCGTTTATCCTCATATGGATTTAACCATCCCCTCAAATAAGGTTAAGAAATTCATTGATCTAATTAATGGAGCCACATACCCTTATGATGACAACGGCCACGGAACATTTATCTCTGGAGTAATTTGTGGAGATGGTAGTAATAAAAAAATTAAGCACCGTGGGATTGCGGTTAATAGTGATTTAGTTATGATTAAAGCCTTTAACAAATTTGGTAAAAGCTATGTATCTTCTACACTTTACGCTCTAGAATGTCTATATAATCTTAGTGATGAATTTAATATTAAGGTTATTTGCGCTCCATTTGAGATAACCACCTTAAATAAATTTACTCTTTCTCTTTATGATAAACTCTTTGCAATGTTTAAAAAGAAAAACATATTAATAGTTGTTCCTGCTGGTAATAATGAAAATAAGGAAGATACAATAAAAGGTATAGCTCTATCTGATAAGGTACTTACCATAGGGGGTATTAATACAAGTACATCCTATTCTACAAGCGAATATTCTTGCTGTGGATCCATAAAATTTTTAAAGAAACCAGACTTTGTAGCTGCTAGTGATGATATTATTTCTCTAAATTCTGATCGTTCTTATGTGTCAGAACGTGATGGCGAAAAGCTTTACCCATCACCACTTACTTCTCTTTATACTACAAGTAGTGGTACATCCATATCTTGTGCCTTTATAGCTGGTATATGTGCACTTTTATTTGAAATAAATAACAACTATACCTTTGATGATATATATACCTTATTAAAAATTAATTCTACTCTAATAAATGATAAAAAATATAAGCAAGGTAATGGTTACATTAATGTAAGCAACCTTGTAAACACTTATATACAACAGCCTCCTAAGGATGAGGTTAAAAGAATAAAAAATAACATCCCATAATAACATGGGATGTTTTTCTATGGTTTTAAATTTTCACTTTAACTTAAGAGAAGTCTTCTAAGCATATCTAAAAGAATTACAGTTGTTCTTTCTCTTATCTTCTGCCTATCTCCTACAAGATTTAATTCCTTTGTAGTAACTTCATTATTATAGTATATCCCTACATATACTCTACCTACTGGTTTTTCAGCAGTTCCACCACCTGGTCCAGCTACTCCTGTAGTTGAGATTCCTATATCTGCTCCTGATGTTTTTGATACTCCCATGGCCATTTCACCTGCAACCTGATGACTTACTGCACCAAATTTATCAAGAGTTTCTTTTTTCACATCTATTCTATTCATCTTAGCCTGATTACTATAAGTTACTACTCCCTCAAGTAAACTTTGAGAAATTCCTGGGTAATTTATTAATCTTGCTGCTACCATACCTCCAGTGCATGACTCTGCCGTCGCAATGGTAAGCCCTTTACTCACTAGTATTTCTCCTAGGACATTTTCTAATGTGGTATTACCCTCATAATATATATTATTTCCCGAAATTTCTGCTCCATTACTTTCTTTAAACATTTCTTCACACACCTTAGTTAAATACATTTTCTAAATTTTTAAATATATCCTTATCATTTTTAATCTTACCATCATTTCCAAGAACTACAATAAAGTTTTTATCAGTTACATCAGCTATTAATTTTGAGAATCCATTAATATCTTTTACAGTAGTTGTTAAAACTTCTTTTCTTTCTCGTTGTCTATCTTCTTGTGATATTCCTCTTATATAATAACTTATTGCAGTATCTCCAGCCATTGATGGTGTTAATGGCATATCTAATTCACTAATTGTTCCTATTATATACTTCAACATTTCCCTATCTGTAGTTGTAAAATCTGCTACATATTTTGAAGTCTCATCATAAGCTTTTAGCGTCTCTTTTATATTAGGATCTCTATAACTTGCAAACATTAAATTACCACTTCTAACGATGTTTGCAAATGCTCCATATGCTCCACCTTGTACTCTAACTTTATTCCATAGATAATCCATACCTATTATAGTTTTTAGAACTAATAATTTCCCGGTAAATTCATAGCCTAATTTTTTATAGTTATATCCTTTTGCTACATACTGTACATTTGATGGTGTAAGCATACCTTCATTTTTGTTTTCTTCTATAAATTCATATTCCTTAACCTCTATAGATTCATCTGATAATACATTTAAGATTGTAGAAATATTTTCATCAACAGCTTCAACCTCTTCCATTTGACCTGTTACTGTTACAATTAAGTTGTTTTTATTAAAAATCTTTTTCTTCATAGCTTCTAACTTTATAACAACTTCATCGATTCTTCCATCAAAATTATTTTCAAATTCCTTTAAAAATTTATAAAATTCATATCCGGATGTATTCTCTATATATGAATAAGCTGGTGAGAAATATGAACCTAATCTAGTTGTTGCCACTTGATGCCCTCTATCTATAAGCTTCATTTCAATTCTTGATATTAAAACTCTAGTCAATTCTCTTATTCTCTTTTTATCATTAAATACAGTATTTTCGATTATATCACTCAGTATCTCTAAAGCTTTTGGCAACTTATCTACAACTACACTACAATGACCTTCAAAGTATGGACTATACTTAAGTACATCCTTACTATCTCCATAAACTTCATTTTTAAAATACATTCCACCAGTATTTATTAGTATCTCATTAGATAAATCACTATAGCTATAAGTTTTAGTATTTACTTTACCAAGTAAAGTACTTAATAAACTTATATACGGAATATCCTCTTGATCTAAACATTTACTATTAAACATAAAACTTAAATAAGCTATCTTACTAGTAAATACATCATGATGAAGTATTTTAATTCCTTTGGTATCTATTTCATTTACCTTTAACTCATCAATCTTCTCTTCTATATCTTCAAGTGATAATACCGGTATAGTCTCTAAAATTTCATGTGAATCTGGAGTTGTTTGTCTATTTATTAAACTCTTTGTTTCGTTTACAATGCTTTGAACTTCTTCCATAGATAGGTTAGCTTTATAATCTTGCAACTTCTTATTTAGCTGCTTATCTTTTTCCTCTGCTAACCCTTTCTTAGGGCATAGTACTATAAGAGAGCCATGATTATTATTTAATAGATACTTTTCTATAAGATTTTCAAAATAATTAGATGTTAACCCAGTCTTCATCTTCTCAATGCTCTTCTCATATTTTAAGTGCCTTAGAGGATCTCCGCCATGAAGCCAGCTATCCATAGCAGTCATATAATAGAATAATCCCTTAGGCATACCTTGAAAATCTGCTTCTCTTAATTTAAATTCTGTAATATTAACACATGCCTCTATAAGTTTCTTATCTATTCCTTTATCTACTAAAGATTTTAATGTGCTAAACACAACCTCTTTAAATTTTTCTTTTTTATCCTTCTCACTATTTTTAAGTACTATACTAAACACCGGTTGTAAAATACTATTATCATAACTTCCATAAACATCTTTTCCTAAGTTAGCATCAAGTAGTGCTTGCTTAAGAGGTGCTCCTTGAGTCTCTAATAATAGATATTCTAAAGTGCTTAAACTTAAATATAATTCATCATCAGTAGATTCTCCAGTGACAAAGTTTAAAGCCATAAAAGTTTTTTCACTTTCCCCATCTTCTTCTGATATAGAATATTCGTATATAACTTCTTTTATATTTTCAAAGGACTCTTCAGGTAGAATTTCTGAATCTATTTCCTTTTTATCAAAATTAACTAAGTAATTATCATTTATAAATTCTAACATCTTATCTAAATTTCCATCTCCATATAAGAATATATAGCTGTTTGATGGATGATAATACTTGCTATGGAATCCTAAAAATTCTTCCTCTGTTAAATTAGGTATTGAATCTGGATCTCCGCCTGATTCAAATACATAGGTATTATGTTCAAATAATGATTCTTGTATCTTCCTCATTAAAACACCATCTGGCGATGAGAATGCACCCTTCATCTCATTATATACAACACCCTTATAGCTTAAATCATCCTCAGCATTTTCTAACTCATAATGCCAACCTTCTTGCATTAAGATTTCCTTAGTATTATATATATTAGGATAAAAAACTGCATCTAAATATACATCCATTAAGTTGAAAAAGTCTTTTTCATTTTTACTTGCTAATGGATATATGGTTTTGTCACTAAAAGTCATTGCATTTAAAAAAGTATTTAAAGAACCTTTTATAAGCTCTACAAATGGCTCCTTTGTAGGAAACTTTCTAGACCCACAAAGCACACTATGTTCTAATATATGTGCAACACCTGTATCGTCCTTTGGTGGTGTCTTAAACCCTATTGTAAAAACCTTATTAGAATCATCATTTTCTAAATGTAAAAGTCTTGCTCCTGTTTTTTCATGTGTAAATATTCTTGATATAGAGTTTATCTCCTCTACCTTTTCCTCTTTATCTAATTTAAAACCATGATATATCTGACCTATATTATAATTCATACTTTTCCTCCTACCTATATTAAAATATACTTCTTTAATTTCTAATGTTACTATTATCTATCTGTCGTAGTTTAATATTCACTATTTTAGTCATAATATAAGTTTCATATTAAATTTAACATATAAATTTAAATAGCCTTAGTTTTGTACCACACTTTATAACTATAATTCATTATTTTAGAAGTTATTCCTTAAATTAATTATATATTATAAAGAGTTAATACTAAAGTTTTTAGCATTAACTCTTTATCTTTTAATTATATGTTTTTTATCTAAAACCTTATTCCTTATTACTAAGTATTGGAACCATAATCTTTGCCAATGTATTAACAAAATTCAATTCATCATAGGTAAATTCCTTATGGGTAATAGAAACTGATAAGTATATTACCCCAATAATCTTTGTTTTATCCTTTAGTAACACTACCATATTAGATTTCAAATCAGGAATATCTTTAATTTCTTCATATTCCTGTACATAATCCCAATCTACTCCACAAATATTTTCTCCTAAGGCTATAGATGATTTTATCCTATCATAGTTATATAGTCCACCAACTACGTCACTACCTTGACCTACTACTTTAGAATATATATTTGTAAGTTCACCTTCATTTACCTGAAATAATGTACACAAATCAGACTCTGTAATCTCTGCAATTCTATTTATTATAATCATAAATTTCTCTTCTATCTCCGTCTCCGCATTAATTAAGTCTATAAACTCAATTACTGTAGATACATTCTTATAATCCTGATTTCCATTACCCACGAATATTCCACTTAATCTGTTAGTAGTACTAATTTTAGACCCGTAAGACTCATTCCAAACCCTAGTAATATTACGTCCACTATTTTTAGCTACATATAAAGCCTGGTCTGACTTCTCTATAAGTTCTTCATAAATATTGGTATGATTGGGATAATTGGCTATTCCTAAGCTTACCGTCACATCTCGCTTATCCCCCATAATTTTAGCTTCATATATCTTTATCCTAATTCTTTCTGCAATAGTTTCCGCTTCTTCGATTCCCGTATTTGGCAACACTATGATAAATTCTTCTCCACCATATCTACCAATTACATCATCTTTACGTATATTTTTTATTATTTCATTACATAGTTTACTTAGTACTTGATCTCCCGTTCTATGTCCAAATGTATCGTTAATACTTTTAAACTTGTCTATATCTACCATTATAGTTGAGAATTCACCACCTAGGTTACTAACTCTGTCTATTTGTTCATGAATGAATATCTCTAAATACTTCCTTGTCAATGTGTTTGTAAGTTTATCTATTGTAGAACTTGCTTTAACATTAAGCTTATCAATTATCATATATAATATTTTACCTATGGTTATACACTTATTAATACTATCTTTATTTATATTGTTTAGCTTTCTATCACATTCTACATATATATATCCTAAAACATCATGCTCATAATCATATTTACTGACTCTATTTATATTTTCTACAATTTGTGTTATAGGCACGCACATTGATGATTTAATAGGACTTTCTACATCGTAACTTAGTACATTTCCATTGGCATCTTTAATTAATCCCCTATTCACCATTATTGGCATACCCTTATTTCTTGAAATATTCACTACAGTCATATCCTCTGGTAATTCCTTTTCCTCAGCATTGCTTGTTATAACTGAAAATTTATTATCATTTTCTATTATTACCATTGCCTTTGAAGCTAAAGTTATATGACTTATATATTTACATATCAATTCCATACTGTCTTGACTATTTCCACATAAGCTATTTAAAAGATCCTCAATATTATCAATTGCTCTTAATTCATAATCACTATAATTTCTTAATGATTTTATAAAGTCATCATTTATAAAATCACTCTCAAGAATAATTTGAAATAGTTCTTCTATATTTTCTGTAGTTTCTATATCTATAGAAATAGGTTCACTACTAATTTTATGATTATAATAGCTCTTTATGTCTAAAAGCATTTCAAAACACTCAATCATATACTTTTCTTTTCTCAAGAATGCCTTTTTATTATGCCTTGGGATTTGAATTAGAATTTCTACTATCATATCACACGCTTCTACTAGATATCTGGCGGCATATGAATAATTAGAGTTATTATAATAAAAATAACCTATTGTTGAGTATACTCTCCACATTATAGTTGGATTCTTGACGTCTTTATACAAAGATATGGATTTTTCTAAATCAGTAAAAGATATTCCAGCATGTAATTTACATCCGATATAGTCTAATGTCAGTTTATTTGTATTTGACTTTACATATTTTCGTAACTTATTCATGTATTCGTATAATTTCTTTGCCTTGTTTTTTTGTCCTTTGTTTATTAGTTGAATTGCACCCTCAGCTAACATTGATATTCTCAAGTCTATATATAATATTTTTTCACTAACACTAATTACATTGTCTACAGTAATTAAATTCTCATTAGAATATACACTACTAATCATATGAAGAAGTTCTAACTTATGATTCATCAATGAATCTGAACCATCAAATACTTTTTTCCCTTTAAGCAAGTATTCCTTAGCCTTTTCACTGTCAGCCAATAAACTATTTACATAGTATAAAAGTGTGTAATAAGGTGCTAAATCTTGTCCATAATCTGAATTAACCTCTATATAATTATTACAAAGTTCCACGTATCTAAAACACTCCAAATATTTCCCTTGTTTAAATAACACAGATCCTATATAAACATAATTATAAAAATTCATATATACAAGTTGCTCTTCTATTGCCTTATTAGATGACTCAATTAAATATTTGTATGCTTCATCATAATTTAATAATACATAGTTTATAAATCCTATATTAGATCCAGCTGTTACATCAAAAGATCTATTATTGCCATCCTTGTTGAGATTATAAATCTTCACAAACCATGCTAAAGCTTCTTCTCCAGATTGGATATAATCAGCATATATTACTCCTATGTTATTATATGCTCTTATAAGTCCACTAACATAGTTATTTTCATAACAATTCTTAATAGTTTTTTTTGTTATGTCTAAAGCTTCTTGGACCTTGCTCTGTGAGATTAATGCATTACAGTACATGTTTGAAAATATAACCATATAGTCTATGTGGTCTTCCTTACAAATACTCATCCCATAGTTACTTAATTTCTTTAACTTCTCATATTCTTGATTTTTAAATAAATTTATTGATTGGATCCTTAAATATTTTATTTTACCTGTAATATAGTCAACTTTCTTCAAGGCCTTTGCTATTTCACTTGTATAATAGTCAACTTCTTCATTTTTATTTAAGTCTATATATATTGATACCATTTCTACCATAATATCAATACTTTTTATTACCTCATTGACTTTACTACATAGTTTTATTGCATTATCATAATATCTGAGACTTATAATTTTTTCAGATAATTTATTATATAAATTACCTAATCTCATATTAGCTTCTATTTGATCTTTAGTGACCTTATCTTTATCCTCTAGATTATCAATAATATCTAGTATTTTAAGATTACATCTTATTGATTCATTACTATTATTTATAGATTCTAATCTTTCTTCATTTTTCTTATAATAATAAATTAATCTTTCCTTATCACCTATTATCTCTAAGTGATAAATAGTCTCCTCTATATAAATATTAAAATCTCTTGCACAATATTTTATAAGTATTTCTGAAATTTTATTATGAACATTTTCTTTTTCATAATCATCTACACTTCTATATAAATAATTTTTTAAAAATCTATTATAGAATGTGTATACAAAGCCATTATCACTTATACTACTGTATAGTATTCCCTTTGATACTAACTCTTCAACTATATTGATTATAACTTTTTCATCTATACCTATAAGTTCTTTTAATATATCAACAGATATAGGCATATAAAAGAATGACATATTGTACAAAACATTATAGAATACCTTGTCTAATTCTTTTAATTGATTCTTACAAACATCTTCCATATTGGTAGACATAAATATTTCATGATCATCAATTTTATTCCATATACCAGTATCCTTATCCATATATATGACTTTTCTCGCAGATAGATCTTTTAATGCTTCCTCTATAAATAGAGGATTGCCTCTTGAATACTTGTAGAACATATTCATAAATTCTTCTGATATATTTTGTAAATTTAAAATATTTTTTAAGACTTGTCCAGCTTTATCCTCTGATAAAGGTCTTAGATGAATATTTAAATTAACTTTATTTGTAATTTGTTCTATAATTTCTGTAAACTTAGAATTGTTAAGACAATCTCCATCTCTATATGATAGTATTCCTATGATATTACTTCCTACAGTAGTCTTGTTTAAAATATACTGTATTACGCCTAACGTAAAATCGTCATATATATTCATATCATCAGCGATAATTATTCCTGGGTTCTCACTATAGTATTCTTGTAAAAATGAAGATATTTTTGCGATAAGTATAAATCTTGATTTACTATTTAATCCATGTAGCTTACAACCTTCTTGTTTTTCTTCTCCATACATGTCAGGTACAAAGTTAATCAGATCTTTTTTGTACTTATTTACCAAACTCTTATCTGCAACACTTACTATTTGCCTCAATAACTGGTTAATTATTAATTTAGTTGAATCTTCTTTATTACTTTTAATGTGAATACAGTTAATATTTTTACCATCTTTATTTTCTTCAATGTTTATTCTATACTTTATGTGGTCGATTAATCTACTCTTACCTATTCCAATTTCACCATGAACTAAAATTATATTCTTTGATTCATGATATTTTTCAATATTATTTATAGATGTTAAAATAGCCTTTATCTCTTCATTTCTTCCTATTATCGGTATGTTAAAACTAATGTTTTCTAATTCATCATTAACTTTATATTTATAATCTTTACCATATAAGTCATTTATATGGTCTATGATATCAAGTATGTTATTATATCTATTTTCTTCACTATTATTACATAGCTCACATAACAATTCATGTATTTTATTTCCAAACAAATGTTTATATTTAGAGTTGTCGGTCTTATTTATACACCTTATGATACTTTTACATGTCTTGTTATCTCTATATTTGCGTTTATTTTTTAGAACGATATTGACTAGTATTTCTGCCAATTTCTCTATATAGTAACTAGTTTCAGTAGATTTGCTAGCTACCCCTTCTATTACATCTTCGTCATGTTCATAATAATTAGCTATGCCAATTTCTCTATATTCAAGTAATGTTGTTATTTTATCTTTGAGTTTAACCTTGAAATCTTGTGTAACATATATGCTTTCCACTTTAAGTGGCATTATCTTGTGATAACTATATGATTGGCTATATGCTAATTTACATACTTCCGAAAAAGTATTTATCAATGCTTCTTCAGAAATATCTTCTACAAAATCTAATAATGGTTTATATTCACCAATCCACTCTGTAGTATAGTAATAATTTTCTTTATTATTTTTATTATCTAAATTTACTACTACTCCAAAGTCTAAAATATTTACAGTTGTAGTCTTATCTATATAATTTATTCTCTCAAATTCACTTATACAAAACTCAAGTAATCGTTGCTCTATATGAGTGGTATTAAGGATACATAATTTAACTCTAACTATTCCTTGCATCATATCCATAGCTTCATATACTGAGTATGTCCTACTCTGATGTAATAATTCAACTATTCTATATCGTCCATTCACCATCTTCATACTAAATACCCACCCACCTAAAATAATAAATTCTTAATTTTTGTATAAATTTGTTAATTATTATATAAACATCATTATACCACACTTGTCCATAATATGTAATATATTGAAATCCCAATTAAAACCTTGTAAATTTTCACTAAAATATATTAACTTAATTTAAGTTAATATTTCATAACCCTCATCTGTAACAAGTATAGTATGCTCCCATTGAGCTGATAATAAATCATCTTCAGTAATTGCAGTCCAATCATCTTCTAATACTACAGTTTCCGGTACCCCTTCATTAATCATTGGCTCAACTGTAAATATCATTCCTGGTAATAATATCATTCCCTCACCTCTTTCACCTATGTGAGGAACAAAAGGTTCTTCATGAAACTCATTTCCAATACCATGACCACCATATTCATATACTACTGAATATCCTTTACTAGTAGCTAATTCATTTATAACAAAGCCTATATCTCCTAAAGTATTAAATGGTTTTATTTCTTCTATACCTTTTCTTAAACACTCTTTAGCTGTTTCTACTAAATCTCTTGCCTTATCACTCACATTTCCAATTAAAAATGTTCTGTTTGAATCCCCATAATATCCATCTAAAATACATGTAACATCTACATTAACTATATCACCATCATTTATTATAGTATCTTCATTGGGTATTCCATGACAAACCACACTATTTATTGATACACAAGTACTCTTAGGAAATCCATGATATCCTAGTGGTGCTGGATAAGCTCCATGTGATACTGTATATTCATGAACCCATTTATTTACCTCTTCTGTAGATATCCCTGATGTTATCTTTTCTTCAACCATATCTAATATCTCTTTAGTTAAAGTACAGCTCCTTCTTATTCCTTCGATATCCTCCTTAGATTTTATTATTTCTCTAGGTATTTGATATCCATATTGGTTACTTAATTTCTCTAAGTATTTATCTTGTTCCATATGACATTTTTTATATTTTAACCCACTTTTACACCAGCAGTCATCATTTCTGTTTAATTTATCCATCATTTCCTCCATTACTTATAAATCTATATTTTATATTAAATTTTCATATTTATATATGTTTTACATCTATTATATCACTTATTCCTTTATATAATTAAAAATTTTACATGATAAAAAGGTTTTGTATAACAATGTCTACAAAACCTTTTTATAACTTATTAAAAATGATAAATATATACATATCTTGCTTTTTTATTCCTTAACAACTTTAAATATTGATATAAGGATACATGCTTTCTGTTAACACTATGTTGAGCAATAAATATATCGTACATGTTTAATGATACATTAAATTCCTTTGAGTGTATTACTTGAGAATGGTATACATTTTGATTACTATCTGCATATTGTATGACATCGCCTATCATTAGATATTTATATAGTTCATCAAACTTTGCTATAGCTTCTTCTACAGTTAATTCTCTGTACTCATTAGCCATGTTATTTCCTTCGCCATTTTTATTTCCCCAATACATTCTGAAATACTGAGAACCTCTCCAAGTTAATGAAACTTTTCTTAATGCCATAGCATCTTTAGTGTAACAAAACCAATCAGTAACCTTTCTATAGTCTGTTCCCTCCATTTTCATACCACCTGCAACTAATACCTGAGATATAAAATTGGTACAATCATTCTCCTTAAATAGTGGGTATTCCTTTAAATTAGGTGACTCTGCATAAGCCTCGGCATAAGCTTTAGCTAATGTTCTATTATAAACATAGTTACTTCTACTGGTTATCTTGTCTTTAAGTTGGGACTTAGCAATAGCTTTTTTGATTATCTTAAGTATATTTCTACTTTTCATAATCCCCCTCCCATCTTAAAATAATTCATTTTTATTAACATTTAACTAGTATCTATACTAACTATATACTCATTAATGATATGTTTGTTTACAATTAAATCTATAATTTTTATCTAATTATAAATAATATATAATATTTATACCTTTAGTTTTATCTTTCACTTCCTATAAAGAATAAAGCCAATAATCCTGCACCTGTATGGCTCCCTATAGTTGGCCCAAGATGATTTATTATACAATCTTTAACATTTCCTTTTTTTCTACATAACGCCTCTAAAACCTCCGCATCTTCTATACAATCTCCATGAGATATTGTTATAAGTTGCGATTCATCTCCACCTTTTTCAATGAATTTTTTTGCAAGCTCTGATATAGCTTTTTTTCTTCCTCTTACTTTATATAAGGGCACAAGCTTTCCTTCATTATCCATATGAAGAATAGGTTTTACATTTAATACTGTTCCTACCGCTGCTGCAGAGCTTGATACTCTTCCTCCTCTTTTTAGGTGGTTTAAGTCATCTACAGTAAAATAATGATTTACCTTTAATTTTATATTTTCTATGAATGTTACTATCTCTTCTTTTGACTTTTCTTGCTTCATCATATCGTATGCTTTATGAGCTAAAAGTGCTATTCCCATACTAGCACATAAGCTATCTATTACAGTTATATCACTTGATGGTATTTCTTCTTTTATATTTAAAGCTGCTGCTCTAGCATTATTTATAGTTCCAGATAACCCTGAAGAAAGACCTATATAAATAACTGCTTTCCCCTCACTAGCAAGTGTTCTAAAAGCCTCTTGAAATTTATATACATTTATCTGTGATGTAGTATACATTTCTCCTATTCTTAACCCTTCATAAAATTCTCTACTGTCTATGGTTTCACCAAAGTAATCCTCCATATCTTTGCCTTTAAAATTACATCCTATTGGAAGGCCTATTACGTTAGGATTTTTTATAAATTCTATTGGTAAATCACTTCCTGAATCAACCATCAAAACTAAATTATCTTTCATAAATTCCATTCCCCTCAATTTCTTATTTATATATATTTATAATTTGTAAATTTATTTTATACTAACTATCTTTTATCTACATAATAGCCTTATTTTTTAGAATTAACTATTATGTAAAGTTTTAAAACCTGTACCATAATTCTACTTCATATTTTTATTTATATACAGTACTATGTATTATATATTTATACAAATAAAATATGACCAATTAATATTAGTATTACAATCATTTTATCACAACTTAAAATAATTTACATTAAATACTATATTAGTAATTGGTCATAGTTTAAAACTATTATTTAATTTTTATATATTTATTTTGCATTTTCAGTAAACTTTCCTAGTTTTCTAAACTTATAATATCTTTTGGTAAGTAGTGAATCTATAGGTTCTTTGCTTAGTCTTTCTACCGCTTCCTTTAAATGCATGTATATACTGGTTGACATCTTATTAAAATCCTCTTGAGCTCCTCCTATAGGTTCTTTTATAGCTCTATCTATTACACCTAAACTTAATAGGTTCTCTGAGGTTATCTTCATCTTTTCTGATGCTTCCTTAGCTCTTGAAACATCTTTGTATAATATAGATGCAAACCCTTCTGGTGATAAAATAGAATATATAGAGTTTTCCAACATCCAAATCTCATCTGCAACTGCTAATGCTAGCGCTCCACCACTACCACCTTCTCCTATAATTATAGAAATTATAGGAACTTTTAAAGTACTCATTGTCATAAGATTTTTTGCTATTGCCTCTCCTATACCTCGCTCTTCTGATTCTATCCCACAAAATGCTCCAGGTGTATCTATAAATATGATTACTGGTCTTTTAAACTTTTCTGCTTGTTTCATAAGCCTTAAAGCTTTCCTATACCCCTCTGGTTTTGGCATTCCAAAGTTCCTATCTATATTTTCCTTTGTATTATTTCCCTTTTGTATTCCTATCACCGTAACACTGTGATTTAAAAGCCTAGCTATTCCACCTACTATAGCACTATCATCACCGTAACCTCTATCACCTTTTAATTCCATAAAATCTGTAAATATATCATTTATATAATCTAACGCTGTAGGTCTTTTTATACTTCTTGCTATATTAACTTTTTCCCATGAAGTAGCTTTATCTTTCATAATCTTACTACACCCTCTAACATTTTAAATTTCAACTATTATGCAATTCTAAAATAGTACTAAGTGTGCTTTTCATAGCTTTTCGATGCACTATTTTATCTATATATCCTTTTTCTAGAAGAAACTCTGCTCTTTGAAAATCTTCAGGTAGCTTTTGTCTTATTGTTTGTTCTATAACTCTTCTTCCTGCAAATCCAATAAGGGTATTAGGTTCTGCAAGGATTATATCTCCAAGCATGGCAAAACTAGCAGTTACTCCTCCTGTTGTAGGATCTGTTAAAACCGTTATATATAGTAACCCTTCATTATTGTGATAAGACAATGCTGCTGAAGTCTTAGCCATTTGCATCAAGGATAAAATTCCCTCCTGCATTCTAGCTCCACCCGAACATGTGAATATTATAATTGGTAATTTTTCATGGGTAGCTTTTTCTACTGATCTTGTAATCTTCTCTCCTACTACACTTCCCATACTTCCCATTAGAAAATTACTATCCATTACACATATTATAACTTTCTTACCACATATATTTCCGCAGCCTGTTATTACTGCATCATTCATATCTGTTTTTTCTTTTACTAACCTTATTTTTTCATCATAATCTGGAAAATCTAAAGGGTTAACTGAAGATATATCACTAAACCATTCTGTAAAGCTTCCCTCATCAATTATCTGTTTAATTCTTTCTTTTGCAGTTAATCTAAAATGACCTCCACAAGAGTAACAAACTTTTAGATTACTCTCTAGATCTCCTCTATATATGGTCTTTCCACACCCTGAACATCTAACCCACATACCATCTGGAACTTTTGGTTTTTTAGCTGCTTCTTGATCTTTAGTAGGTTTTATTTCTATATAAACATTCTTTTTAAATAATGATTTTAACTCTTTCATATCATACCTCATCTAGATTAAACTTATATATAACTTAATCTTCTATATAAAAATCCTAAACCCTTAATAATAAACTTATATCTATAATTAATTAATCTTAATATATTTGATATAATTACATTTCTTATAGAAACTTGTGTTAAAAAGTAATAATTCTATTTATTACTTTTAAGATAGGTTTCTAAAAAACTGGTGTCAAAATTTCCATTAATAAAATTATCATTAGATAAAATACTTAACTGAAGATCTATGTTTGTGCTAACGCCCTCTATTATAAATTCTCCTAAAGCTCTCTTCATTTTACTTATAGCTTCCTTTCGATCTTTACCATGGACTATTAACTTTCCAATCATAGAATCATAAGTATGTGGTATTTTATATCCTTGATATACTGCAGAATCTAATCTTATACCATTTCCGCCGGGTACATATAAGTTTGTTATTAATCCTGGGCATGGCATAAAGTTTTTATATGGATCCTCTGCATTTATTCTACACTCAATAGAGTGGCCTGTAATATTTATATCCTCTTGTGAAAAACTTAGTTTTTCTCCATAAGCTACCTTAATTTGTTCTTTTATTAAATCTATACCTGTTACCATTTCTGTTACTGGGTGTTCTACCTGTATTCTGGTATTCATCTCCATAAAGTAGAAATTTAAATTTTTATCTACTAAAAATTCTATAGTTCCAGCATTAACATATCCTATGGATTTAGCAGCTTTAACTGCAGCTTCACCCATTTTTTTTCTCATATTCTCATCAAGAATAACAGATGGTGCTTCTTCCAATACCTTTTGATTTTTTCTTTGTATGGAACATTCACGTTCTCCTAGGTATACTGTATTTCCATAACTATCAGCTATTAACTGAATTTCTATATGTCTTGGTTTCTCTACAAACTTCTCTATATACATCGAATCATCATTAAATGAAACTTTAGCTTCTCTTTTAGCTGCATTAAAATCACTTATGAGCTGATTCTCATTATTTACAATCCTAATTCCCTTTCCTCCACCTCCACTGGAGGCCTTTATCATTACTGGATATCCTATTTCTTTAGCTATTAACAAAGCGTCCTCTTCACTTGTAACAATTCCTTTAGAACCTGGTACAACTGGAACCTTTGCTTCTTCCATAAGTTGTCTAGCTCTTGATTTGTTTCCCATGTTACTTATGTTATCTGAAGTTGGTCCTATAAATTTGATATTACATTCCTCACACATCTTTGCAAACCTATTATTTTCAGATAAAAATCCAAATCCAGGATGAATAGCTTCTGCACCCTTTAATATAGTAGCACTCAAAATATTATTTTCATTTAAATAACTATCTTTTGAAGGTGATGGTCCAATACAAACACATTCATCTGCCATTTGTGTATGGAGTGCATCCTTATCGCCTTCTGAATATACTGCCACCGTCTGTATGTCCATTTCCCTGCAAGCTCTAATTATTCTAACTGCAATTTCGCCTCTATTTGCAATTAATATTTTTTTAAACATATCGCTACCTCTCTTACTTCCTATACTCCTACAGCAAAAGTTAACTCACATTCACAAGCAATGTTTCCATCAACTGTTGCCACTGCTTTTCCAATACCCATTGGTCCCTTTATTTTTATAATTTCAACCTCTAATTTTAATCTATCTCCAGGAACAACCTTTCTTCTAAATCTAGCATTTTTTATTCCACCAAAATATGCTATCTTTCCTCTAAACGCCTCATCATAAAGTAGTGCAATTGCACCAACCTGCGCTAAAGCCTCAATAATTATTACTCCCGGTAATACTGGCTCTTGTGGAAAATGTCCTTGAAAGAAGTATTCATTCATTGTCACATTTTTGTATCCAACAGCCTTCTTCATAGGATCTAAAGATTCTATTCCATCCACAAATAGGAATGGATATCTATGAGGAATTATATCCTGTATTTCTTTTATATTTAGTTTAATTACATCCTTAACTTCATTTAAGTCTGACATCTGATTCACTCCTTCTATAATTAAGTTGAATAATACTTAATTAATTTCTTATAGCCATTATAGGTTGCCCAAACTCAACAACTTCTCCATTTTCTACAAATACTTGTGCTATAGTTCCATCAATTTCACATTCAATTTCATTCATTAACTTCATAGCTTCAACTATGCAAATTGTAGAACCTTTTGAAACAGTATCTCCAACCTTAACATAGGGTTCTCCATCTTCTGTGGGAGAAGAATAGAAAGTTCCTACCATAGGTGACTTTACAATAAAACATTCATCTAAACTCTTGTCTACACTGGTTACTTCGTCAATATTATATTCTGATTTTAAATTAACCTGGGTATCTTGATTAATTGGATTAGTGGTCTTAACCACACTATTTTCCATGGTAATAGATCTATTTATATCCTGTTTATCATCAGTGTAAATAACTTTACTAGAATCATTTTTACTCATTCTTATTCTAAGCCCAGCTTCTTCTAATTCTAATTCTTTTAGATTAGAGTCATTTATTAGTTTTATTAACCTTTCAATAGCTTCGTAATTCATTACTATTCCTCCCATTTCTTGAATAAAAGTGTAGCATTATGTCCGCCGAATCCTAATGAATTTGATAGTGCATACTTAAGTTCAGCTTTTCTTCCAACATTTGCTACATAATCTAAGTCGCAATCTTCATCCTTCTCTTCAAGTCCTACTGTTGGTGGAACAAACCCTTCCTCTAAAGCCTTAATACATACAATTGACTCTATTGCTCCTGATGCACCTAAAAGATGACCTGTCATAGATTTTGTAGAACTAACAGGAATGTTATATGCCACTTCTTTAAATAAATTTTTAATAGCAATAGTTTCAAACTTATCATTATAAGGAGTACTAGTACCATGTGCGTTTATATAAGAAACATCTTCTAATCTTATATTTCCTTGTTCTATGGCAAGCTTCATTGACCTTGAGGCGCCTTCTCCATCTGGACTAGGTGATGTTATATGATAAGCATCACAAGTTGATCCATACCCTACGACTTCTCCATATATCTTAGCTCCTCTTGCTTTTGCGTGCTCTAACTCTTCTAGGATAACTACTCCAGCTCCTTCACCCATTACAAACCCACTTCTATTTTTATCAAATGGAATAGATGCTCTTTTAGGATCTTCACTCTTACTAAGTGCAGTTAAAGATGTAAATCCAGCAACACCAGTTTGAGATATAGATGCCTCTGCTCCACCAGCAATAATTACATCAGCTCTATTAGCCCTTATCATTTCAAAACCTTCACCAATACTATTTGTTCCTGTAGCACAAGCTGTTACTATTGACATGCAAGGACCTTTAGCATCATATTTAATGGCTATATTTCCTGCTGCAATATTCCCTATCATCATAGGAATTAAGAAAGGTGATACTTTGGTTGTGTCTTTTTCTATCATCCTTCTATATTCATGTTCTAATATTTGAAGTCCACCAATTCCTGAACTTACTAAAACCCCTAATCTATAACTATCCACTTCTTCTAGTTTCAACTTTGAAGATTTTACAGCTTCATCAGCTGCAACCATGGCAAACTGACAATATTTATCCATTCTCTTACTCTCTTTTTTATCTAAAACTATATCTGGATTAAAATTTTTAACCTCAGCTGCAATTTTCACCTTAAACTTTTCAACATCCATAGACTTTATAAAGTCTATCCCACACTGTCCTTCTTTAATACCATTCCAAAAACTATTTACATCGTTTCCTATAGGAGTTACTGCTCCCATACCTGTAATTACAACTCTTTTATCCATTTATTTATTCCTCCTATTTCACTACATTACCATGCCGCCATCTACATTTATAACTTGACCTGTAATATAACCTGCATCTTCTGATGCTAAGAAAGCTACTACTTTTGCTACTTCTTCTGCCATTCCAAATCTATTTAAAGGAATTGCGCTTAACATACTATCTTTAACCTTATCATTAAGTACATCTGTCATATCACTTTTTATAAAGCCTGGTGCAACAGCATTTACAGTTATGCTTCTGCTTCCAACTTCCTTTGCAATAGACTTTGTAAGTCCTATAACTCCAGCCTTTGATGCTGCATAATTTGCTTGCCCAGCATTTCCTACAACTCCTACTACTGAAGAAATATTTATTATTCTTCCACATTTTTGTTTAATCATATGAGATATAACACACTTACAAGTATTAAATACCCCTTTAAGGTTTATATCTAACACATTATCAAAATGTTCTTCTTTCATTCTCATGAGCAACCCATCTTTTGTTATTCCTGCATTATTAACTAATATATCTATTGATCCAAAGGTATTTATAGCTTCATCTATTAAAATCTTACCTTCATCAAATTTACTTACATCACATTTTACTAAGATTGCATCTCCACCAAGGTTTTTTATTTCCTCGGCAACTTTCTTAGCCTCTATTTCACTACTAACGTAATTTATTATTACATTAGCTCCATTTCTCCCAAACTCTAGAGCAATAGCTTTACCTATTCCTCTACTTCCTCCAGTAACTACAACATTTTTTCCCTTAAACATACTGATATCATCTCCTATACACTTAGTTCTAAATATTTTAAAGTGTTATAAATGGATTCCTTGTCTTCCACGTTCAATACCTTAACTTCTTTATTTATCTTTTTTACAAATCCACTAAGAGATTTTCCTGGTCCCACTTCTATGAATGTGTCTATTCCCATTTCTATCATAGTTTCAATTGTTTTTTGCCACTTAACTGATGATTTAACTTGATTTTCTAATAAATCTTTAAGACTATTTATATCTGATAAAACCTCTCCTGTAACGTTAGGTATTATATCTACAGTAGTTTTATTAAATTTCACACTATTAATTTCGTTTCTTAGTTTTTTTGAAGCTTCTTTCATTAAATCTGTATGAAACCCACCACTTACAGGTAGTTTAATGATTTTCTTAGCTCCTTTTTCCTTTAACATTTTCATAGCTTCATCTACTAGGTGACTCTCTCCTGAAATCACAGTTTGAGAACTACAGTTATAGTTTGCCACCGATATTATACCTTTAGATTTAAGCTCATTGCATACATCTTCAATATCATCAATCTTCCCACCAATTACTGCTGCCATAGCACCTGTTGTATTATCACTATCTTCCTTCATGAATATGCCTCTTTGCTTAACTACACCTATACCTTCTTCAATATTCATAATTCCACTTGCAATTAAAGCTGAATATTCTCCAAGACTTAACCCAGCCATAGCTATTGGATTTACTCCATGTTCCTTCAATATCTTCGCTAATGCTATTGAAACAGTAACTATAGCAACCTGATTATTCTCAGTAGATGTTAATTCCTCTATAGGACCATTAAAGCAAAGGTCACTTATGTTCTTTCCTAAAATTTCATTTGCACTACTAAAGATATCCTTAGCTAATGAAAACTCTTCATATATTTCCTTACCCATACCAACATATTGGCATCCTTGACCTGGGAAAATAAAACCTACTTTTTTCATAGTTACCTCTCTATATTAAAAATTATTTGCTAAAGATTTAAGTAGTTTTTCTGTACCTTCTACAAAATCTTTTATAATATCTTCACAGCTTTCTTGTTTCTTGATTAACGCTGCAATTTGGCCTGCCATAACTGAACCATTGTCTATATCACCTTCTATAACAGCTTTTCTAAGTCCACCTACCCCTAAACGTTCTAGTTCTTCTGCAGATGTGCCTTCTTTTTCTAGTTTTATATACTCTCTAGATAATTTATTTCTTAAAACTCTTATTGGATGTCCAGTACTTCTAGCTGTTACTACCGAATCAATATCCTTTGACTCTATAACCTTCTTTTTATAATTCTCATGAACAGTACACTCATGTGCTACAAGGAACCTAGTTCCAACTTGAAACCCCTTAGCTCCTAGCGCTAATGCTGCTACCATTCCTCTTGGATCACCTATGCCTCCAGCTGCTATAACTGGAATATTTACTGCATCAACTACTTGTGGAAGAAGTGCCATAGTCGTAAGTTCGCCTATATGACCGCCAGCTTCACAACCTTCTGCAATTATCATATCGGCCCCACTTCTCTCCATTCTTTTTGCAAGACCAGTAGATGCCACTACAGGAATAACCTTAATATTATGACTTTTCCACATATTCATATATTTACCAGGGTTTCCTGCCCCAGTGGTAACTACCTTAACACCTTCTTCGCAAACAATCTTTGCAACCTCATCTGCATTATCACTAATTAACATTATATTTACTCCAAAAGGCTTGTCTGTAAGCTCTTTGGCTCTTCTAATTTCACTTCTTACATTTTCAGGAAGATTACTTCCTGCTGCTATAATACCAAGACCACCTGCATTAGAAACACTACTTGCCAAACTGCTATCTGCAATCCAAGCCATTGCCCCTTGAATTATTGGATATTTTATTCCTAAAACTTCACATATATCAGACTTAAACATACGTACCTCCTATGGTTAAGGTCAGATAGTTATCTACCTGACCTTAGCTTTACTACTGAACCTTAGTTTCTATATAGTTTGAAATATCTTGAACAGTCTTGATATTTTCAATATCTTCGTTTGGTATCTCTATATCAAACTCTTCTTCTAAACTCATAACAATTTCAAATATTTCTAATGAATCTATTCCTAAATCATCTGTGAATGAAGCTGTTACACTTAACTCCTCTACCTCTAGTGATAATTGTTTTGCTATAACCTGTTTAACTCTTTCTAATACCATTTCTTATTCCTCCTGTATATTTAAAATTTAATATTTTTAACTATTCCATTTTAGTAATGCGCTACCATATGTTAGCCCACCACCGAATCCTATAATTATTATTTTATTACCATTAGATATACGACCTGATCTATTAGCTTCATCTAATGCTATTGGTATGCTTGCGCCAGATGTATTTCCTGTAGTATCTAAATTTACAATAAATTTAGACAGTGGAATACCGATTTTTTTACTAAAACTTTCTAACATTCTTAAATTAGCTTGATGTGGAAGTATGAAATCTATCTCTTCCTTACACAATTCACTTTCTTTAAGAATTCTATTAAACTCTTCTTCCATGATTCGAACTGCAAACTTATAAATTTCTTTTCCATTCATTTTTATCTTATAATCAGATTCATCAATCTCTTTTGTATAAGGATTCACCAGTGGTAACACATTACAAGTAAGTGATTCTCCCTTGGATCCTACACTTTTACAATTAATATATGATATATTCTCAGTATCATCTGAAGTTAATACCACTGCTCCTGCTCCATCTCCAAATAATATGCATGTATTCCTATCTTCCCAATCTACAATCTTAGATAGAACCTCAGCTCCAATTATAAGAGCATTCTTCGCCCTTCCTGTCGCTATATAGTTATTAGCTATATCTAAAGCAAATATAAAACCACTACAAGCTGCATTTATATCAAATGCCATAGCATTTGTTGCTCCAATATGCTTTTGTACATTACATGCAACTGAAGGAATTAAAGCATCTGGACTAACTGTAGCAACTAAAATTAAATCTATATTGCTACTTTCTAATCCACAACTTTCTAATGCTCTTATTGCAGCCTTAGTTGCTATATCTGTGGTATCCTCTCCGTTTGATATACTTCTTTCTACTATTCCCGTTCTTTCTTGTATCCATTTATCTGATGTATCTACAATGTTTTCTAATACTTTATTCGAAATCACATTGTCCGGCGTGTAAGATCCAGTACCTATTATTCTTGAACCACTCACAATGTTTCTCCTTTACTTCTTTTTAAGATTATATTTTTCCTTGAAGAAGCTATTTACCTTTTCTAATGATTTTATTAATACATGCTCTTCTTCCTCGGAAAGTCCATTTATGGTTTCATTTATCATTTCTTGATGAAATTTTTCATGTACTCTATACGCAAGCTTACCCCTTCTTGTAAGGGCTATCATTACAGCTCTTCTATCTTCTTCCCCTCTGGTTCTTTCAACATACCCTTTTTTAACAAGTTTTGTTATAGCTGTAGTTAAAGTACCAACGGTTATACTTAAATCATTAGCTATTTCAGTCATAGTTCTTGCTTTATACATCCCTATAGCTTCAATAGTATGTATTTCGGTAACAGATAAATCATTAAGTACACCTTGTCTTAATGCATTTTGTTCAATTTCTAAAATATCATTAAATATAGTTACTAATAATTCATTTAGAACTTGATTTTTAGAATTAGAGGATTTCATCGAAATTCCTCCTCCCTTTTGTTTGATTTTCAAATAGTTTGATAATCAAAGTATATTACTAAAGGAATAATAAGTCAATATTTTTTTTGTTTTCAAGTTAACTTTACTTTACTAATATTATAAAGGTTTAGAAAAAATTTTCTAAACCTTTATAATTAGATGTCTTAATATTCATTAGAACCATTATATTCTAATGGATTTATATTATTTCCATCTACTTTAATCTCAAAATGCAAATGTGGTCCTGTACTATCACCAGTGCTTCCTACTTCTGCTATAACTTGCCCCGTTGAAACCCACTCTCCAACAGATACATTTAGCTTACTACAATGTGCATATACAGTTTGTAAGTTGTTCTTATGATCTATTATTACAACATTTCCATATCCTTTTTCAACTCCCGAAAAACTTACTTTTCCATCAAGTGCAGCCTGTATTGATGTACCACTATCTGCAGCTAAGTCTATACCTTTATGATTATAACCATTACGTTGTTCTCCAAAAGTAGAAGTTAGTATTCCACTTACTGGAGTAGTCATTGAATTATGTAGAAAAACTTGTCGATTTAGTTCTGTATTGCCTTGGCTCAAAGTTGTAAATGCTACTTGATCATTATTTGATTTTACTTTTATATACTTAACTTTATTTTCTTTAGTAACTGTAAAACTAACTATTTGTTGATCATTTGCATTATTATGCTCTATTATTTTATTTGTAACTTCTTCCTCCGTTAAGATTTCATTTTCATTACAAACTATGTTTTCATAGAGTATTTTGTTATTTAAAGCAACATCTTTTATGTTATCTATATTAGCTTTATTAACATAAATATCTTTCACCACATCAAGCGCACTATTTCCTATATTTTCGCTTAAAACTATACCTATATCTACGCCATCAGATTTCATTGCTAACGCATTTATACTTTTGTTTTTTTCTACATATTCTTCTGCTTCTACTGTTTTCATTGTAATCATGGTTAAAATACATAAGGTTGATACACACACTATGATTAATTCCTTAA
>NZ_JAVXMF010000015.1:0-74008 GCF_036646415.1 Clostridium sp.
AAGTTTTAAAACCAAGAGAAGTTTTATATGATTTTAATATTAATGATAATGAAAAAATAGAAGGCGAATTTATCTTACCACAATATACAGAGGCATACAAAAAAATTAAAACTTCCTTACTTTTAGATAGCGATGGATATAATCTTTACCTTGTTGACGAATTTTCAAAAAGTAGAGTAAAACATATTATTAGCTATGTAAAAGACATATTGAAAGATAAAGATCCTCCAAGGGATATTTGTTATGTTATAAAAGAGAATCCTAAGGAACCAATTCCTATATTTGTTAATAATGGTTATGGAAATAAATTAAAGTATATATTAGATAAAGTTCAAGATTTTTATGCGGAGAGTATATTTAAGTTTTACAACGGTTTGGATAATAAGGAAAAAGAAGAATTAATTAATACTATTAAGGACAGACGTAGTAAAATAATTGAAGATTTAATGAATCTAGCTAAAACCTTTGGGTTTGATATAAAAACTAGCGGAGATGGTTTTACCTTTGTACCATTGAATTCTGGAAAGGAAATGACCGAGGATGAATATGATAAGCTAACAGAGGATGAAAAAGACAAAATTATTGATAAAGTAAATGAGCTTAAGATAAGTGCAAATGATATATTAGAAAAGCTTAGAAATATGAAAGATGATGAATTAAATAGAATTAGAGAAATTATGAGCAGTTTTTTTGAAGATGAGATAAAGGTGTTAAAAAAGGAAATAAGAAAAACATTTCAAAAGGACAAGGAGGCTACCACATATATTAATTATGTAATTAAGTCAATTGGGACTAGTTTGCAAGAAAACTATTCTATTAATTATGAAGATGATGAAGAGGGTATAAAAGAAATTATATATAAGTATGACATAAATGTAATTGTAGATAATTCACATAATAATTGTCCACCTGTAATTTTTGATGATGATTCTAGTGTTACTAGCTTACTTGGCTCTATTGAATATGAGAATCATAATAATGTATATGTTTCTACAGTGAAATCTATAAAAGCTGGAAGCTATGTAAGAGCAAATGGTGGATGTCTTATAATAAGAGCAAGTAGTATCTTAAATAATCCGCAGTTCTATTATTATTTGAAGAAATCCTTAATTACAGAAAAAGTAGATTTGGATTATAATAGAGGCTATTTAGAGTTATTTACCTTAGGAAACTTAAAGCCAGTTCCTGTAGAGATTAATACTAAGGTAATAATAATAGGAGACTATGATATTTATGACGCTCTATATAACTATGATAAAGAATTTAAAACTATATTTAAGATGAGGGCAGAATATAAAGGGGTATTACAATCAAAAGACCAGGTAAAGGCTATACTACTAAGGGAAATAGATGATTTTGTCAAAGCTAATAATATTAAAAACATTACATCCAGTGGAGTAAAAGAAATTGCAAAGTTTTTATCAAGAAAGGCTGAAAATAAGAATAAAATTTATTTTGATTGCCATGAAATTTCTAATTTAATACTTCTATCCAATTATAGGGCATTAGAAGAAGGCCGAGAATTTATTGATGGTAAGGACATAGAAAATGTTGCTTATAAAAAAGAAATAATAGAGGAAGAATATTTAAGCCTTTATGAAGATAGAAAGATATTAATAGATGTTAAGGGTAGCAAGGTGGGTCAAATTAACGGACTGTCAGTTATAGATACAGGATACGTTAGTTTCGGAAAACCGGTGAGGATAACTTGTGCTTGTTTTAACGGAGATGGAAAGATAATTGATGCACAGAGAGAATCTAATCTTAGTGGTAAGATTCATACCAAGGGTATTAGTATTTTGAAGGGATATATAAATAATCTCAATGGTGGTTATGAAAGGTTGCCTGTGGACTTTAATTTAAGTTTTGAACAGCTCTATGGAGTAATTGATGGTGATAGTGCATCGGTGGCAGAAGCTATATGTATTGTGTCAGCATTTTGTAAAATTCCTATAAATCAAAACATAGCATTAACAGGTTCGATAAATCAGTTTGGACAGGTTCAACCCATAGGTGGAGTTAATGAAAAAATAGAAGGATTCTTTTCTGTATGTAAGTCATTAGATACAATTAAAGGTAAGGGTGTAGTAATTCCAATATCCAACAAGGAAGATTTAGTACTTTCATCAGAAGTTGAAAAAGCTATAGTAGATGGTGATTTCACATTATACACTATGGAAAATGTAGAGGATGCTATGGAGATAATGTTTGATATAGATGGAATTAAATTTCAAGATGTATTGGATATGATAAATAAACAATGTGAAAATTATAAAAAAGAGTAGAAGAATAAAATTCAATAGCTCTACAAATGGTATCATGTTCGGATAATATTGATGCCAATTTTAACAGTCCACTAAGAATATATCTAATAAACATTATGGTAATATAATAAGAGCTATCTGAAAACAAAAGTTAAACCTTTATTTTCAGATAGCTTATTAATTTAAATGGGGAAGCCCATTTTCACTTTGTTCTAAGGAGTAAGTTCCATTAGTCAAATCAAAGATTTGGAATGTCACTTAAGTTCTAAGAATTAAATCATAGATTTAGTTTCTTTCTTACACATTAAATCTAAAGTTAACTACATCTCCATCTTGCATTATATATTCTTTTCCCTCTAATCTGTAGAAGCCTTTTTCTTTAGCAGCAGCTTCAGAACCACATTCTTCTAACTTATTAAAGGAGATAATTTCTGCACGTATAAATCCACGTTCAATATCACTGTGTATTTTACCAGCAGCAGCAGGAGCTTTTGTACCAACTTTAATTGTCCAAGCTCTAATTTCTTGAGGTCCAGCTGTTAAATAACTCATTAATCCAAGTAATTTATAGCTAGCATGAATTAATTTATCAAGACCAGATTCAGTAAGGCCATACTCTCCAAGTAAATCTTTTTTCTCATCATCTTCCAAAGTTGAAAGTTCTTCTTCAAGTTTTGCACATACGATTATAATTTGAGAGTTTTCAGATGCAGCATATTCTTCAACTAGTTTTACCATGTCATTTTCTCCGCCACATTCCATTAAATCATCTTCGCTTACATTACAAGCATATAATACTGGTTTAGAAGTGATTAAGAATAAGCTTTTTACAAATTCAGCTTCATCTTCAGTAATATCTAGAGTTCTAGCTGGCTTGTTATCTTCAAGCTGCTCCTTAACTCTTTCCATAATTGCATACTCAGCCTTAGCAACTTTATCTCCAGAACGTACTAGTTTAAGAGATTTTTCCATTCTTCTCTCTAATACTTCAAGATCAGAGAAAATTAATTCTAGGTTAATTGTCTCAATGTCTCTAATAGGGGATATTGAACCTTCTACGTGAACAATATTTTCATCATTAAAACATCTAACTGTATGAACTATTGATTCAACCTCTCTGATGTGAGATAAAAACTTGTTTCCAAGCCCTTCTCCTTTACTTGCTCCTTTAACTAATCCTGCTATATCATAAAATTCTATGGCAGTATGAATTTGTTTCTTTGAATTGTATATCTTTTGCAATACATCAAGACGGCTGTCTGGAACACTGACAACTCCAATATTTGGCTCTATGGTGCAAAATGGATAGTTAGCAGATTCAGCTCCTGCCTTTGTAATAGCGTTAAATAAAGTACTCTTTCCTACGTTGGGTAAACCTACGATTCCTAATTTCATAAAGTATTCGTCCTTTCTATGTTAAACCCTTGGGCTTATTACTTAAAAAATCTAATTCTTTTAAATTATACTCTAGAGAAGAAGGAATTTCAATAATTCTATAGAGAACAGTGAAAATAATCAAGAGCTTATAGTAATATCAAACATCAAAGAGATTATATGTAATTATTTTGGTGTGAAAGAGATTTCTTAAATTATATTTATAAGTTTGTTAAAAAACTAGTAAATTTAATTGATATTTAAAAGGAATTTCTATGAACATATAGAATTATTTATGGTACAATGTTAAGTGAATAAACAGAATCCCTAGCTTTAAAGTGGGTTTAATTTCTAGCAATGTCTAGAAGTTATTATTCAGGGTAGTAGCAACTATTATTTATATTTGAAATCAGTAGAGTTTATAGTTGATAGACATAGGGTAAAATAATAATACAAATGAGATTTATATTTAGATAATTCTATATATTAATTTAGGTTATAGAATTAACAGAATTAAGGTAATTCTTTTTCATGTTAATTCTAAGAAGCAAGTTTTACTAGCTAAATTGAAATTTGGAGTATCACTTAAAGCAATAATTCTAAATAGAAATAGAAATCTAAATATAAAAATGAAGGAGATTAATAATGGAATTTAAACATTTTTCAGTAATGCTTACAGAATGTATAGACATGTTAGATATTAAAGAGGATGGTATATATGTGGATTGCACCTTAGGGGGAGCAGGTCATTCAAGTGAAATATTAAAAAAACTTTCTTCGAATGGAAGATTAATTGGAATAGACCAAGATTTAGATGCACTTAAGGCAGCAAAGGAGAAACTGAAAGAGTTTTCCAATGTAACATATGTACACAATAACTTTTATAATATAAAGGATATATTAAAGGAGTTAGGAATAGAAAAAGTTGATGGCATACTTATGGACCTTGGAGTATCTTCTTATCAGTTGGATGAGGGTGAAAGAGGATTTAGTTATATGAAGGAAGCTGCTCTTGATATGAGAATGAACAGAGAAGAAATTTTTTCTGCATATAATGTTGTAAATGAGTACAGTGAAGACGAATTGTACCGAATATTAAAGGAGTACGGTGAAGAAAAGTTCTCTAGGAGAATTGCTGGCAAAATTGTAGAGGTAAGAAAAGTAAAACCTATAGAAACTACTTTAGAACTTGTGAAAATTACAGATGGATGTATACCAGGCAAGTTTAAAAGAGAGGGAGGACATCCAGCTAAAAGAACTTTCCAAGCTATTAGAATAGAAGTTAATAGAGAGCTTAGTATTCTAAATCAAGCTATTGAAGATGGTATAGAAGCTTTAAATTCAGATGGTGTTATGGCTATAATTACCTTCCATTCTTTAGAGGATAGAATTGTAAAAATGAAATTTAGGGATTTAACAGATCCGTGCAAATGTCCAAAAGAATTACCAATGTGTGTATGTGGTAAAAAGCCTATAATTAAGTTGATTAATAGAAAACCGATAGAAGCAAGTAAAGAAGAACTTGAAAACAATTCAAGAAGTAGAAGTGCAAAACTCAGAGGATGTAAAAAGATTTAGTTCTAAAAACTATATGGGGGTAGTAGAATGTTAGTAGAAAACATAAAAGATACTGTTTATGGAAATAATGCTTTGGCATCACAAGCTAATCCATTACCAAAGGAAAGGGTGAAAAATCCTACTAAACAAGGACCGAGTAGAGAAGAATTAAAACAAGCTAAAAAATTTAAAATGCTAAATGTCTTAAAATTTAATGGTACTATTTTAGCTACAGGTATAGTGGGGGCTATGCTAGTATCCGGGTACAGTTCCATATATAAAAATCAGAAAGAAATAATAGCATTAAAAGATAATATACAAGTTTTGGCTGAAGAAAGTGAAGATTTAAGTATTAAGTTACTTAGATTTAATAACATTTCTTACATAGAAGAGATTGCCACTAAAGAATTAAATATGGTAAAACCAAAGACTACTGATGGGGTTTATTGTGATCTTGAATCTGTTCAATCAATAACTCCTAATGATATAGAAGCTGTAAAAGGGGATAATTTATTGAGTAAAATTAAGAATTTATTATTTAATTAGTTAGAGAGGTATTTATAGTGGCGAAAAATTATTTTGTTGATAAGGTATTGATGAAGAAGAGAATGATAATTTCCATGGGTTTTGCCTTCTTGGTTTTCATAGGATTAACCATAAGGCTAGGGTATGTTATGTTTGTTAAAGAATCAACATATAAGTCACTAGCAACGCAGCAATGGACCAGTGATGTTAAGATAAATGCAAAACGAGGTAGAATACTAGATAGAAATGGTAGCGAACTTGCAGTAAGTGCTAATGTATATAGAGCAGACCTAGATTTAAATACATTAAGAAAAGATTTACAATCTAATGGAATGACTATGGAACAAGTAGCTAAAGCATTGAGTGAAATAATAGAAAAAGATGAAGGGGAAGTGCTAAAAATTTTAACTAATCCACTTCCAAATGGTAAACTTAGAGGATCTGCTATTTTAAAGAGAAGAATTGAAAAAGATGCAACAGATTTAATCAGAGCATTTTGTAAGGATAATGATATCAATGGTATTGTAATATCTCCCGACACAAAAAGGTATTATCCTAATGGTAGCTTTGCAGCTCACATACTTGGACATACCAACTCTGATGGAGAGGGTCTTACAGGATTAGAACTTTATTATGATAAATATTTAGCAGGTGTGCCAGGAATAAAGGTTGCTGAAATAGATCAAAAGAGTGAAGGGTTACCTTATACAATTTCAGAGTTTACAGAACCTATAGATGGAAGAGATGTAGTGACAACTATTGATGAAAATATACAATACTTTGCAGAAAAACTAGCCCAGGAAGCTTTAGAGGATAATCAAGCAAAGGCTGTGTCAATTATGGTAATGGATCCCAATACTGGAGAAATACTTGCCATGGCTAATAAACCAGATTATGATCCCAATAATCCATGGCCAGAAGATGTAGCTGATAATGATATACAGCAAATGTGGAGGAACAGGTTAGTAAGTGATGCCTATGAGCCAGGATCAATATTTAAGGTTATTACAGCAACAGCAGCTATAGAAAAGGGCGTAGTAACAGCAAGTGATACATTTAATTGTGGTGGGTCACTTACAATAGGCGGAAGAACTATTCACTGCTGGAAGACTACAGGACACGGAACACTAGATTTTGAAGGTATTATTAAAAATTCATGTAATGTAGGGTTCATGACACTTGGAGAGAGACTTGGAGCAGAAAATTTAAATGAATACATTTATAAATTTGGATTTGGTGAAAAAACAGGAATTGACTTGCCTGGAGAATCAAAGGGGATAGTTAAGGCTACAAAGGACATTTCTGTTACAGATCTGGCTACTATATCTTTTGGACAAAGTAACACTACTACAGGCGTTCAGTATATGAAAGCTTACAATGCTGTTGCAAATGGTGGATATTTAATTACTCCACATCTTATGAAGGAAATAGTTCATTATGATAGTGATAATAACTTAATGGTAGATGAAACCTATGAAATAGATAAAAAACAAACATTTACAACAGAAGCTATGGCAGAAATGAGAGCTCATCTAGAAGCAACTATAAGTAATGGTGGAGGTTCTAAGGCTAAAATAGATGGATATAGAATTGGTGGTAAAACTGGAACAGCACAGAAAGTTGATACGGTTAATGGCGGATATGCAAATGGAAAATATCTAGCATCTTTTGCCGGTATGGCACCAGCAGATAATCCTAAATTTACAGTTTTTGTGTCTATAGATGAACCAAATCCATCACTATACTATGCAGGACAAATAGCTGCACCAGTTGGTCAGAAACTATTTAATGATTTATTTAATTATAGTGAAATGAAACCACAAGGCAGTTACATGGAAGTTGATGAAAGTTTAAAAGCTGATATAATTGTGTCAGAGGTTAGAGGATTATCAGTTTCTGAGGCAAAGAAAGTAATAACTGATTCTGGATTGAAAGTTAGGATTGAAGGTAGTGGAGAGACTATTACCGATATAAATCCAAAACCAGGATATACACTTAAAGAAGGAAAAGAAATAATTCTTTATGCAGGAGCGAGTACTGGTAGTACCAATATAGTTGTAATACCTGATTTAAAGGGCTTTACAAGAGAGTCTATAGATAAATTGTTTAAGGACTTAGGACTTAAGGCAGAATTTATAGGAGATGGCTTGGTTGTAGAACAAAGTATTGAAGCCGGTCAGGAAATTAAAAAGGGTACGACAATAACATTCCAGTTAGGTGTACTAGCAGACTAGATATAAGTTATCCGGTAGTTACAGTTTGACTTGTGCTACCGGATTTTATATGCTTAAAGAAATATGTATTGATGAAGATTTTATAAGGATGTGATTGAGAGTGAAAATAAAAGATTTATTAAATGGTTTAGAGTATAAGATATTGAAGGGAAACGAAGACACTGAAGTGAATAAACTTCAATACGATAGTAGAAAAATAGAGGATAAGGATATGTTCTTTGCTATAAGTGGATTTAATGTGGATGGGCATGAATTTATTCTTAAGGCAATAAAAAATGGAGCAAAGGTTATAGTTGTTGAGAAGGAAATTACTCTAGTAGAGGGAGTAACCTACATAAAAGTAGAAAGCGGAAGAAAGGCTTTAGCTATAGCATCAGCCAATTTCTACAATAATCCAAGTAAGAAAATGAAGATTATAGGAATAACGGGTACTAATGGAAAAACTACTTCTGCATTTATGTTAAAATCTATTCTTGAAGCTAAGGGATATAAAGTAGGGCTTATAGGAACTATTGCAAACTTTATAGGAAATGAAAAAATCCATACGGAGAAAACTACTCCAGAATCTTTAGAACTTCATGAACTTTTCAGTGAAATGGTTAATAGGAATATAGATTATTGTGTTATGGAGGTCTCATCTCACTCACTAGATTTAGATAGAGTGTATGGAATAGAATTTTCACAGGGAATGTTTACAAATTTAACCCAAGATCATCTAGACTTTCATAAAACCTTTGAAAATTATTTTAATGCTAAATGTAAGCTGTTTAAGATGAGTAAAAACTCTATAGTGAATATAGATGACTCTTATGGACGAGAATTATTACAAAGGATAGATTCTAAGATTACTACTTATTCTATAGAAGGAGAAAGTGATTTAAGAGGAGTCAATGTAGAACTTGAGTCTACAGGTATAGTATTTGATTTTAAAATAGGTAATAAAACTCATAATCTAAGTCTTTCAATTCCAGGAAAATATAATGTCTATAATGCATTAGGGTGTATTGGAGTAGCTTTAGGTGAGGGAGTAGATATAGATATTATAAAGGTTGGTCTTGCAAGTGTAACTGTACCAGGTAGATGTGAAAATGTAACATTAGGTATGAATTTAGGTTTTCAAGTGATTAGAGATTATTCTCATACTCCGGATAGTCTTAAAAATATATTGGAAAATCTTAGAGAGTTAACTAATGGTAAATTAATTTGCATTTTTGGTTGTGGCGGAGATAGAGATAAAACTAAGAGACCTATTATGGGAGACATTGGAACAGCGCTTAGCGATGTAGCTATAATAACTTCAGATAATCCAAGAAGTGAAGATCCTTATGCAATACTTGAGGATGTTAAGAAGGGTGTAAAAAAGAATAACTACCAACTTATTGAAAATAGAAGAGAAGCTATTAAAACAGCCTTACTTATAGCAGAAAAAGGTGATATTATAGTAATTGCAGGAAAGGGACATGAAACCTATCAGATACTTCAAAATGAAACTATTCATTTTGATGAAAAGGAAGTAGTGTTAGAACTAATAGAGGAGTTGACGTTATAGATGGAAACTATAAGATTAAGTAAAATCGTAGATACACTAGGAGGAAAGCTTCTAGTTAAGGGTATAAAAGATGAATTTTCAACTGTGGTAATAGATAGTAGAAAGGTTACAAGGGGAGATATATTCTTTGCCATTAAAGGTGAAAACTTCGATGGGCACAAATTTATAAATGTGGCTGTAGAAAATGGAGCAGAGCTTTGTATTGTTCATGAAGAAGTACAGTACGAAAACTTAAATAAAAATGTATCTATAATTTTAGTGAAAGATACAAAGAAAGCACTGTTAGATTTAGCAGCTTATTATATTAGTACTTTAGATATAAAGGTAGTTGGTATTACAGGGTCAACAGGAAAAACTTCAACTAAGGACCTAATTGCAGCAGCTCTTAGCAAAAAGTATAAGGTGTTTAAAACAGAAGGGAATTTTAATAATGATATTGGACTTCCGTTGATGATTTTTAAACTAGATGGTAGCTATGAAGTTGCAATTCTTGAAATGGGAATGAGTAACCTAGGAGAAATTGAGACTTTAGCAAGGGTTGCAAAACCAAGCATCGGAGTTATAACTAATGTAGGTACTTCTCATATGGAGAACTTAAAGACTAGAGAGAATATCTTAAAAGCAAAACTAGAGATTACAACTACTTTTGGAAGCGATAATGTATTAATCATCAATGGTGATAATGATATGCTTCATAATCATGGTTCAGATAAATATAAAATTGTAAAAATTGGTATAAATAATGATTATAATTTTAAAGGTTGTAGAATAATTATAAATAAGGACAGTATAGAATTTAGCGTAATGCAGGATGGGAAAGAAATAGAAAGTTCTATTCATGTGCCAGTTCCAGGAAAGCATAATGTGCTCAATTCTTTGTTAGCAATAGCTGTGGCAAGAGAACTGAAGGTTAGTTATGAAGATATACAAAGGGGAATAAAAAGCTTAGAAGCCACATCCATGAGACTGGATGTCATAAACTTTAATGACTATATAATAATAAATGATGCTTATAATGCAAGTCCAGATTCTATGGAAGCGGCTTTAGAGGTATTAAAAACTTATGAAGGTAGAAAAATTGCAGTGCTAGGTACTATGAAAGAATTAGGAGAACAGTCTCACATGGCACATAGACAAATAGGAGAATATGCAAAATCAAGTGGAGTAGATATGCTTATCACACTTGGGGAGTATAATAAGGAGTTTGAAGGAGGATATGGAAAGGATAATTTTAGTTCCTTTGACTCAATGGATGAGTTAGTAAGTTTCCTTAAAGATAATTTAAGGTCAGGTGATGTTATGCTTTTAAAAGCATCTAGATCAATGAAGTTTGAAAATATAATTAAAGAATTACAAAAGAAAAATATATAGGGAGGGATGGAATATGAGTAAATTAATATATTCTGTTTTAGTGGCATTTTTAGTAGCTTTTTTTATTGCACCTTTTATAATACCAGCACTGCGTAAGTTTAAATTTGGACAAAACATAAGAGATGATGGTCCTCAAAGTCATCTTAAGAAACAGGGAACTCCTACTATGGGAGGTATAATATTTATTATAGCTACATGTATAACCATGATAGTAATGGTGAGAAATCCTCATGATGAAGCTATGCTTGCACTTTATGCTCTTTTAGCATTTGGAGCAATTGGATTTTTAGATGATGCACTAAAAATAATTAAGAAGAAAAATGAAGGATTGAAGAGTTATCAGAAGATGATACTTTTAGTTGTAGTATCTGTAATATTTGGATATTATGCAGCAAGTAAAATTGGAACAAATATAATGTTACCTTTCTTGGGTACAAAAACTTGGAATTTAGGAATATTATTCATACCATTCATTGTGGTGTATTTTGCAGCAGTAACTAATGCTGTTAACCTTACTGATGGATTAGATGGACTTTGTAGTTCTGTAACACTTTTAGTAATGACTTTCTTTGCTCTTGTAAGCTTTGGAATGGGATATTACACATTAGCAATATTCTGTGGTATTTTAGCAGGATCTATACTTGGATTTTTAAAGTATAACTCGTATCCAGCCCAGATATTCATGGGAGATGCAGGTGCATTAGCTCTTGGAGGAGCTATTGGAGCTATAGCCATGATATTAAAACTTGAACTAATTGTAATTATAGTTGGAGGAATATATGTATTAGAAACTTTATCTGTAATTATACAAGTTGCATCCTTTAAGTTAACAGGAAAAAGAGTGTTTAAAATGGCACCACTTCATCATCATTTTGAATTAAAGGGATGGCATGAAAGTAAAATAGTAGCGGTATTTTCCATAATAACAGTTCTACTATGCCTAATAGGATTCCTAGCTATTACTTACTAAATACAGTAGGAGGAATTTGATATGAAAAAACCCAAAGTGAAATTGGGAGATATAGACTTTGTATTATTTGCTGTAATTATAATGTTGGTTACAGTTGGGGTTGTTATGGTTTATAGTGCAAGCTCCTATTTTTCAGCATTTAAGTACGATGATGCTGAATTCTTTTTATGGAAACAACTTCAATGGGCTGGACTTGGCTTTATTGGAATGATATTTACTTTAAACATTGATTATCATAAGTATAAGAAGTATACACGACTTTTAATACTTTTTACATTTATATGTCTTTGTGCAGTATTCCTATTTCCACCGGTAAAGGGGGCACAACGTTGGATTAGATTAGGAGGAGCATCTTTTCAACCTTCTGAGATAGCTAAGTATGTAGTAGTTTTGTTTGTAGCTAAAAATATATCAAACAATACTCAATATATAAAGAAATTTTGGAGAGGTGTAGTACCAAATCTTTTTTTTGCAGGATTTATAGCGGGTATGATACTATTAGAAAAAAACCTTAGTATTGCTGCAGTTACAATGATAGTTAGTTTAATAATGTTATTTGTATCAGGAACTAAGATTCTTCATATGGGAGGACTTCTTGGGGCTGTTGGAGCGCTTGGAGCTACATTTATTTTGATTGAGCCTTATAGAATGAGAAGACTTTTAAACTTTACAAATCCATGGAATGATTCTCAAGGTGATGGGTATCAGTTAGTTCAGTCATTATTAGCACTAGGATCAGGTGGACTTGCAGGAGTTGGAATAGGACAATCAAGGCAGAAGTGCTTTTATATTCCAGAACCTCACAATGACTTTATATTATCAGTTATAGGTGAAGAATTAGGATTTATAGGATGTGCTTTTATAATTATTCTATTTTTACTATTTTTGTGGAGAGGGGTTATTGCAGCTTCGAAGGCAAAGGATATGTATGGTTCATTATTAGCAACTGGAATCACCTCTGTAGTAGTTATTCAAAGTTTAATAAATATTGCCGTTGTTACAGGTTCCATGCCTGTAACTGGAGTGCCACTTCCATTTATAAGCTATGGAGGGTCATCTTTGGTAATAAATATGATATTTATGGGAATACTACTTAATATTACTCGGCAAAATAATAGTAAAACTGCATAATAATACGGCTGGATAATACGACAGTATTTTTCAGCCGTATTATTTATTATAAATATATATACATTTAAATAAATACAAAATATAGTGTATAGATATACTATATATAGTGACTTTCAACATTTGAAATTTGGCTTAAATTTATATTCTATCAATATTAGATAATTAATACTAAATAATTAATATTAATATTTTTGTAATGAATTTACTTTATAAAAATGTTATGATATATGTTGTATTGATAACAATACTATATTGCAGTTTAGGTGGTGTAATCATGACTAAAAAGAGTAAACAAAGTTATGGAAACTATATTATAGATAATAAAGAAAATATATTAAAAAGAAAGAAAAAAATCATAAGGGTTAAGAAGACTATTTTGCTACTCATAGTGCTGATTTCTATACTTATAACATTAGGATTTACTTTGCCCAATTTTAATTTATCAGAGATTTTAGTTAGTGGAGTAGTAAATTTATCAGAAGAAAGTGTTATAGCAAGTACAAATATAGAAAAGGGTATAAATATATTTAAAATTAAGACGAATAAAATAGAGAGAGGGTTATCAGAAAATCCATATATATTAAGCTCAAAGGTAAGTAGAAAATATCCAAATAAAATTGCTATAAAAGTAGAAGAGAGAAAACTGGCATACTATACGGAAATGTCTGGTGGATATTATATCATTGATGATAGAGGAGTTGTTTTAGAAAAAAAAGACAATATAGATGGGTTAAACCTTCTAAGATTAGACGGTTTAAATGAAGATTTATTAAAAATTGGAGAACCTATTAAGGATATAGAAGCAGAAAAATTAACAGCTCTTTGCGACATTTATAGTTTTTTAGAAAAAAATCAGTTTTTTGAAAAGTATAATATTGCAAAGGTTGAAATTAATGATTTTATAGATTTAAAGCTATACGTAAATAAAGTTTATATTAAATTAGGAACAGTGGAAGGTGTAAATGATAAGATTGCAAAAGCTTTCAGCATAATAACTACACCTGAATTCAATGATTTTAAAGGTTATATAGATGTAAGTTTTGATGGGAATCCCGTTATATACAAGGAAAAATAATTTAAAATGGTATTTTTATTAAAACTTATTATTATGAGTGAAATCATTGGATTAAAAAGAGTTTAGGAGGTAAAATCAGTGAAAAAACTTATTTCTAAGTTATGTGTTGGGTTTGTATTTTTAATGTTTGGATTTGTTATTATAACTCAGCTTAATACCATAGATAAGCAGAGTACAACAACATCTGATAGCGGATTAAGTCCAGAGATATTAATAGAGAATGAGCAACTTAAAAAGCAGAAAGAGGAATTGGAGAAGAAGGTAAATGAACTTATTGTAAAATCAGAGGAATATGAAAATGCAGCTGCGGGTAGAACGGAAGAGAGTTCCGTTCTGCTTGAAGATCTTCAGAAAACTAGACTTAGGGCTGGACTTACAGATGTAGAAGGCCAAGGAATAATTATTTATATTGATCCTAAAACTAATTTGTTTGGTGCTGCAATAGATAATCAGCCCATAATTGACTTTGATTTATTGGCAATTGTCAATGAACTTGATTCTGCAGGGGCAGAGGCAATTTCTATAAATGATATAAGACTTGTAGGAAATAGTGGTATAAGAACCGCAGGTGATAGTATTATTATAAATAATGAAAGAATTTCACCAAAAGAACGTGTAACAATAAAAGCTATAGGGAATAAATCAGTGCTTACTGGAGTTATAAAATTTGTTGGAGCAATACCAGAGAGACTTCTTAGAAATTGTGAAGTTTCTCATGAAGCAAAAGATTTAATAGTTATAGATAAAGCAACTAACTCAATTAAATATGAGTATATAAAGGAAGTTAAAGAAAATTAAAATAAGAGTAGGAGTGATTAAATGATTGCATTAATAGGGCTTATAGTTGGAGTTATATTAGGAATTGCTTTTAACATAGACTTTCCACTTAAATTATCTCCATATATATCAGTTGCAATCTTTGCTTGTATAGATTCCATTTTTGGGGCAATTAGAGCAAGTCTAAACAAAGATTTTAGATCTGATATATTTGTATCAGGATTCTTCGGAAATGCATTTTTAGCTGCAGGTATGGTTTATCTAGGAGATAGATTGGGAATACCTGTATATATTGCAGCAATTATTATATTTGGACAGAGAATATTTACAAATTTTGCAGTTGTAAGAAGGTTGTTGATGGAGAGAATAAAAATACATCATTGAGGAGATATTTTAGATGCGAGTTAATGAGGCCAACATATTTTTATTTATAGCAACTATTATCATTGGAATTTTGATATCCATGAATGTAAATTTAAATGGAGAAACAAAATTTTTAGATTTGCAACAATATCAAAAGGCCTATGATAAGAGAACAAAGCTACAAACTGAAATAAGTAATTTAGAAAATGAATACAGTGAGATAAATAGAAAAATATACAAATACGAAACAGGTAGCAAAACTCACAACCAAGTTATGAGTGAAATTGTGACAGAATTAAATGCAAACAGATTGATTTTAGGATTGACACCTGTGGTTGGTAACGGAGTGAAAATTACGTTAAATGATGCTCCTGAAGTTATGCTTGGTGGTGATTATCTTAGTAGCATGCTTGTTCATGATAGGGATATAGTTAAAGTTATTAATGACTTACGGAACGCTGGAGCAGAGGCAATATCTATTAATGGATATAGAGTTGTGCAGTCATCCTCTGGGCGTTGTGCTGGAGCAACAATAGATATAGATGGGATTAAGTTAATTGCTCCATTTTATATTACGGCTATTGGTAATAAAGATGTAATTGAAACTTTTATATCAAATGAAGAAAATCACATTAAGACTTTAAAAGCTAGAAAGTGCTATGTAGAGATAGAATCAGTTTATGATGAAATATTACCTGCATATAGTGGAAATCTTCAATGTGATTTCTTAAACACAAAAGAAAAATAAATAAAAATTTAATATTATTAAAGGTTTTTTTAATTTAATGGAGAATACAAATAGTGATAATAATATTTTGCATAATAAACTAGATTTTGCACATAAGACGGGAGGCGTAAATTTGTCTATTAGTGAAAATTTCTTAAAATTAAAAGCAGAAATACCGGAAGAAGTAACATTAGTTTCTGTATCCAAAACTAGATCAGTTCATAAAATTGAAGCTGTCTATGATTTAGGTGAAAGAGACTTTGGTGAAAATAAAGTTCAAGAATTAATGGATAAATATGAAGAGTTACCTAAAGATATTAGGTGGCACTTAATAGGACATCTTCAAAGAAATAAGGTTAAGTACCTAGTTGGACGAGTTTATTTAATACATTCATTAGATAGTGTAAGACTTCTAGAGGAAATTGAAAAGCAATATAGTAATAACAATCTTACTGCACAGGTATTAATACAAGTTAATATTGGCAGAGAAGAATCAAAGACAGGGATATTGTTAGAAGAATTAGATGGATTAGTAGAAGCTTGCGAAAAATGTAACAATGTAAAAGTTAAGGGTATTATGGTTACTATTCCTAAGGGTGACGATGAAAGCTCTAAATATTATTTTTCAAAAACTAAGGAAATATATGAAAACCTCAAAGCTAAAAGTTATAAAAATATTACAATGGAAGTTCTTTCAATGGGGATGAGTGGAGATTATAAAATAGCTATGCAAGGTGGTTCTAATATGATTCGTATAGGTGAAGGTGTTTTTGGGAAAAGAAATTATAATAAATTATAGTGGGAGGCAGATTTAATTATGGAATTTTTAAAAGGCATAGGCAGAATGATGGGCTTTGAAGATGATGAAGAAGAAGAGGATTTTGTTGAAGAAAAATCAGAGAGTTATGAAGATAGAGATGATGAAATAGAAATAGAACCTTTCGTAAGTAAGAAACAGAATAAAATCGTTAATATTCATACTGCATCTTCCTCAAAGGTAGTAATCAGCAAACCTACAAATTATGATGAAGGAAAAGTAATTGTAGACAACTTGAAATCAAGAAGAATTGTAATAGTAAATTTAAATGGAGTAGAACCAAAAGAGGGACAAAGAATCCTAGACTTTTTAATCGGTGCAATTTATGCATTAGAGGGTGGGCTTCAACCAGTAGAAAAAGGTGTGTTTATACTAACTCCATCTAATATTGAAGTAAGTAATGAACTTAAAAATGAGCTTACAAACAAAGGAATATTTAGCTCATTTAAATAGTATAATCCTTTTTATTCATTAGTAAAAATCGTGAATTCTTTAATAAATTTATGAATACAATGTAGGTAGTAAAACATAATAACTATAAAGGTCATTATAATTATTAATAATAAGTAATGGGGTAGGTATACTATGGACAAGAGAACCTTTTTAGAAACATTTAAAGAGCACGATAAAAATTATATATCAAGTATTTATGAAGATATATATCTATGCAAAACCATAGGGGTACCTATATATACAAAAGAATTTATTACTCCAGATATTTATGTTAACTTAAAAAAACAAGGAAGTAGACTTGGAGTGACGGTTCATGGGAATGGAGTATTTGATCATAGTGAGAGAAAAATGCTGTGCTTTTCAACCGGGGTAGATATACCAAGTGATTATGAAGTTGATATAATCAAAATAACTAATAAATCCAAGTTTAAGAATCTTTCTCATAAAGATTTTTTAGGGGCAATTATGTCCTTAGGAATAAAAAGAAGTTTATTTGGAGATTTAGTAGTAAAGGAAGATTCATGTTTTGTTCCAATAGCAAAATCAGTTTCACCATATATAGTAGGAAATTTAACTACCATAGGCAATTGCCCGTGCACTATTAAAGAAGTGGATATAAATAGTGAAATTATTCCAGATATAAATTTTGAAAAGAAAAGTATTATAGCCACATCACTTAGATTAGATAATATAATACCAAGTATTTGCAACATCTCTAGAGCTAAGGGAACAACATTAATTACTAGTGGAGCAGTTTTATTAAATTATCTTGAGTGTGATAGGAAGGATAAATTAATAGAAATAAATGATACTATTACTATAAGAGGATTTGGTAAGTATAAATTACATACAATCACTGGAGAAACTGGAAAAGGAAGAATTAAACTATTGATAGGCAAATATATTTAGTAAGAGGTGAAGGTTATGAAGATGACTTCTATGGACATGATGAACCAAGATTTCAAGAGATCCATGAGAGGATATAACATGGATGAGGTTGATGAATTCTTAGAAAGAATTTCACAGGACTATGAAGTGGTATATAAAGAAAATGCTGTTTTAAAAGAGAAAATGGATGTTTTTCAAGATAAATTAGATCACTATGCAAGGATGGAAAGCACAATTCAAAGTACTTTATTATTAGCGCAAAATGCTGCAGAACAAGCAAAATTAAGCTCACAAACTGAAGCGGAATTAATAGTTAAGAATGCTAATGAAAGTGCTAAGAGAATTTTAGATAAGGCTCACGTGGATGTTTTAAATATTAATGATGAATTTGATAGAACAAAACAGGAGTTTGCTAAATTTAGAAGTAAGTTTAGAAACTTTATAATAACCCAAATGGAAATGTTTGAAGCATTAGAAAAAGATTTTGATAAAAATTATAATATATCAACTGTAATAGCTGAGAAAACAGAAGATTTAAGTCAACAAACTACTTGTGAAAAAGAAGTAGAAGGTTTTGAGTATAACACAGCTGAACTTGAAGATATTAAAAGTTTTTTTGTGGATAAGTAGAGTTGTTAGCTTAAGTGAATGGTTTTCTCACTTAAGGTTAGAAATCACTATCCAGGGATGTAGACACTCTTAACTGAATATTAAAAAGGAAGTATTAGAGTGTGTAATCATCGGGTAAGTAGAGTTCTTAGCTTAAGTGAATAATAGAGATTATATAATTAAATCATTCTAGTAAAACTATCTCACTCCTTGAGTGGGATTTTTTTATCGGTCCAAAATCTATTGACATATGAAATAACATGTATATGATAATAAGTGTAGATATAGAATAATACTAATACATATGTTAAGAATTAAAGAAATAAAGGAGAGTTAATATGAAAATAGGAATTATAGGAGCTATGGAAGAAGAAGTAAGTTCTTTAATAGCTGATATGAACATAAAGAATAAGGTTACAAAGGCAATGATGACTTTTAATCACGGAAGTATTTATGATAAAGAAGTGGTAATAGTTACAAGTGGAATAGGAAAGGTTAATGCAGCTGTTTGCACACAAATCCTTATAGATGATTTTGGGGTGGATGCAGTTATAAACGTTGGAATAGCAGGAGGAATTGGAAAAGATATTTATCCGGGAGATGTAGTTATTGCTACAGATCTTGTACAACACGATATGGATACTACAAGCTTTGGAGATAAGCCAGGCCAAATTCCAAGAATGGATGTTTTTGATTTTAAATGTGATGAGAATCTTGTAGCATGTGCTAAAAAAGCTTGTGAAAATATAAGTGATATAAATATTTTCTCTGGAAGAATAGTATCTGGAGATCAATTTATAGCTGATGTTGAAAAAATTAGGTGGTTAAAAAGTGAGTTTAATGCACTTTCTTGTGAAATGGAAGGCGCAAGTATAGCTCACGTGGCTTATTTAAATAACAAACCATTTGTTATAATAAGATCTATTTCTGATAATGCAGACAATGGAGCACATATGGATTTTGAGAAGTTTACTAATTTATCTGTAAAAAATTCAAATAAAATATTACGCTCAATGTTACAATCTATTTAGGTGGTATCCTATGAAAGAAATACTTGCAGATAAAAGTAGTGGAAATAGAATCAAGGTACAGGTTAAGAATATTGTAATTGGTGGAGATGAATTAACTTTTATCTCAGGACCATGTGCAGTAGAAGATTATGATAAAATGATGGGTATAGGAAAGTCCTTGAAGAAACAAGGGGTTCATATGATAAGAGCTGGAGCTTACAAACCTAGGACATCTCCCTATGATTTTCAAGGTCTTGGCCTTGAAGGTCTTAAAATACTAAAAGAAGTAGGGGATAGTTTTAATTTACCAGTGGTTTCTGAGGTTATGGATCCTAGAGATATAGAAAAGTCGCTTAAGTACGTAGATATGATACAGGTTGGATCTAGGAATATGTATAACTATACTTTCTTAAAAGAACTAGGAAAACTTAAAGTCCCTATACTTCTTAAAAGAGGTATAAGTGCTACTATAGCTGAGTGGATTTATGCAGCAGAATATGTTTTAAAAGAAGGAAATATGAATGTAGTTCTTTGTGAAAGAGGTATAAGAACCTTTGAAACAAGCACTAGAAATACCTTAGATTTAAATTCTGTAGCAATGATAAAAGAAAATTATAGACTACCTATTATTGTAGATCCAAGCCACGGTACAGGTAGACGTGAACTGATTAAACCTATGAGTTTTGCAGCTGTTGCAACTGGTGCAGATGGATTAATTATAGAGAGTCACACAACACCAGATAATTCTATATCTGATGCAAGGCAAACCATAAATGTAGAAGGATTGAAAGAAATAATGAATAAATGTAATACACTTAAAGGGATATTATAGTAGTAATTAAGGGGGGACTAGTTTGAGTTTAGCAATTATAATAGTAATTTTAGGATTAATATTAGATAGAGTTACAAAGTGGTGGGCATTATCATCATTAAGAGGTATAGATGGTATAACTGTGATAAAGAACTTTTTTACCTTTGATTACTTAGAAAATCGTGGAGCTGCTTTCGGTATGCTTCAAAATAAACAGTGGTTATTCATACTTATTACAATAGTTGTAATTTCAGGTATGATATACTATTTGATAAAATATAGACCTAAATGTAAACTTGTTAGCATTTCTATTGCTATGATAATTGCTGGAGCTATAGGGAACTTTATAGATAGGGTAGTTTATGGATTTGTAGTGGACTTTATTATGGTTCATTATAAGGATATTTACTATTTTCCAACCTTTAATGTAGCTGATATGCTAGTTTGTGTGGGAACATTTTTCTTATTAATATGTATATTAAAGGATGAGATTTAATGGAAGTTGAAAATTATATAATAGATGAAAATAGTATGGATAAAAGACTAGATGTGTTTGTAAGTGAAAATCAAGAAAATATGTCTAGATCTTTTGCACAAGGGATTATTGAAAAAGAACAAGTTAAGGTTAATGGTAAAGTTAAAAAAAGCAATTATAAATTAAAATTAAATGATGAGGTAGTTGTAGAGATAAACGACCCTGTAGAGCTTCAAGTTGAAGCTGAGGATATTTATTTAAATGTGGTATATGAGGATAAGGATATTATTGTAATTAATAAGCCGCAGGATATGGTAGTACATCCAGCTCCAGGTAACTATACAGGAACCTTAGTAAATGGACTTCTATATCATTGTAAGGATCTGTCTGGTATAAATGGAGTTATAAGACCAGGTATAGTACATAGAATAGATAAAGATACTTCAGGAGTTCTTGTAGTAGCAAAAAATGATAATGCTCACAATTCTTTAGCGGCTCAATTAAAGGATCACTCTATGAAAAGAACCTACTATGCTATAGTAGAAGGTGTGGTAAAGGAAGATGAGGGAACCGTAGTTACCCAAATTGGAAGACATCCTGCTGAAAGAATAAAAATGGCAGTAGTTAAGAGCGGCAAGGAAGCTATAACTAATTTTAAGGTGTTAGAAAGATTTAAAAATAACACTTTAGTAGAATGTAGACTTGAAACTGGTAGAACTCATCAAATTAGAGTTCACATGGCACATTTGCACCATCCTCTAGTAGGAGATCAAGTTTATGGACATAAAAAACAAAGATTTAAACTTAGAGGTCAAGCACTACATGCAAAAAACTTAGGGCTTATTCACCCAACAACTGGAGAATATATGGAATTTGAATCTAAGCTTCCGCCACATTTTCAGGAGGTCTTAGATAAGTTAAGAAAAGAGAATTAAGGAGGATATATTATGGAACTTAAGTCCACACTTATGGATGAAAAAGCAATTAAGAGAACTTTAACAAGAATTTCTCATGAAATTATAGAAAAAAACAAAGGGGCAGAAAACCTAGTTTTAATGGGAATTAAAAGTAGAGGAGTACCACTAGCTAATAGAATTGCTACCCTTATAGACCTGTTTGAAGGAACTACTGTAGAAGTTGGAAGCGTCGATATAACTAAATATAGAGACGACTTAAAAAAGCCAGAGAGTTTAAAATCACACAACAGTATAGAGCTAGATTCAAATGTTGATGTAACTGGCAAAAAAATAATACTTGTAGATGATGTTTTATTTACAGGGAGAAGTGTAAGGGCGGCTATAGATGCCATAATAGATTTAGGAAGACCAGAAATGATTCAACTTGCAGTACTTATAGATAGAGGGCATAGAGAACTACCAATAAGAGCTGATTATGTGGGTAAAAATATACCAACATCTAGAAAAGAGGATATATCTGTAGAGTTAGTGGAAACTGATGAAAAAGACTTAGTAAGTTTATATGATAATAATTAGGAGAAATGAATTTTATGTATAATATAATTGTAACTACAACTTTCGGTATTGAAGCTATCACAGCTAAAGAACTGAAGAATTTAGGATATGAAGATTTAACAGTAGAAAATGGGAAAATAGTATTTGAGGGAGATGAAATGGATATTGCAATATGCAATATTCATTTAAGAACTGCGGAGAGAGTTTTTATACAAGCAGCAGAATTTGAAGCAAAATCCTTTGAAGAGCTATTTCAAGGTACAAAAAAGGTAGACTGGGGCAGTCTAATTCCTGTAGATGGAAAGATGCACATAACTGGAAAGTCAATTAAATCTACATTACATAGTGTACCAGATTGTCAATCTATAGTTAAAAAAGCTGTAGTAGAGAAGATGAAAGAAAAATATAACACTAACTGGTTTAGTGAAGACGGTCCAGTATATAAGATAGAAGTAGGTATTCTAAAGGATAAGGTAACCCTTGCTGTAGATACCTCTGGAGTGGGACTTCATAAAAGAGGATATAGAGAGTATGCAGGAGCTGCACCATTAAAGGAAACATTGGCAGCAGCTTTAGTTTTAATAGCAAAATTTAGCGGAGATGAGCTTCTACTAGATCCATTTTGTGGTTCAGGAACAATTCCTATAGAAGCTGCGCTTATCGGAAAAAATATGGCACCAGGAATCAATAGACACTTTGTAAGTGAAACTTGGTCTAATTTTGATAAAGAAATGTGGGAACAAGTTCGTGACGGTGCAAGAAGAACTGTTAATAAAAAGGAATTTGTAATTCAAGGATCAGATATTGATGGAAGAGTAGTTAGAACTGCTATGGACAATGCTAAAAAAGCAGGGGTATCAGATTACGTAAACTTCCAAACCCTTGATGTGAAGGATGTAAGAAATAGAAAAAAATGCGGTATGATTATAACAAATCCGCCTTATGGAGAACGTTTGTTGGATGAAGATGATATTAGAGCACTTTACAGAAGCTTTGGTAACATGTACTTTGAATTAGATGATTGGTCATGTTATGTTTTAAGTTCCTTTGAGCATTTCCAAAATACTTTTGGAAAGAAAGCAGATAAGAATAGAAAGCTTTATAATGGTAGAATACAGTGTTATTACTATCAATATAATCCTAAGAAATAATAAGTTTGATTTTCTTTGAAATATTGTGGCTCAAATGGTTTCGGTAATTAAAGATAGATAGCTTATCATGTTTATAGGAGTGCATCCAAAAATATATTTATGGATGCACTCCTTTTTATAATATTTAAGCTTGTTTTAAATCTAATTTTATAGGGTCTACATAGATTGTTTTATTAGTAGAGTAGGTTACCATACCAGGTTTACCCTTAGCCATCTTCTTAACATTTCTAACTTCGGTATAGTCTATAGGTACCTTAGTAGAATTTTTACCCTTACTATAGAAGGCGGCTAGAGTTGCAGCTTCAAGAAGCGTAGAATCAGGAACATCTCCCATATTTTTAATGATTACGTGAGAACCAGGAATGTTCTTTATATGAAGCCAGATATCATTGTTATGAGCAAACTTCAATGTTAAATAATCATTTTCAAGGTTATTCTTACCGATATAGATATCTATACCATCACTAGATATAAAGTGTAATGGCTTAGAAGGCTTAGTCTTCTTATTTTTCATAGACTTTTTAAAGGCAATATATCCTGTTTCAACTAATTCATTTTTAATGTCTTCTAGATCTTTATAGTTATCAGCATTTTCTATGTTAGAAAGTACAGATTGAATATAGAGTTCTTCTTCTTCAGCTAATTCAATTTGGATAAAGGCATTTTCTTCAGCTTTTTTTAATTTATTGTATCTTTTAAAGTATTTTTGAGCATTTTCTGAAGGCGTCTTATTTTTATCTAGAGGTATTTTCAAGTACTCTTCATCTTCGCTATAGTAGTTTAAAACTTTAACTTCACTGTCACCTTTTTTTATATTATATATATTAGCAGTGATAAGCTCTCCATAAAGGTTATACTTTGGTTTTTCTTCACATTCAACCAAAGTTTTATTTAGTATTTGAAGCTTCTTTTGTATTCTATCAAGATTATTATTTACAAGTTTATGCATATCATGACTTTTACTTTGAAGTCTATTTACCTTATCACGAGCATAATAAAATTCTTCTAGAAGGATACTTGGAGACTCATATTCCTTATAAGTGCCATCCTGAGCTAGCAGATAATTAAGCTTAACACAGTGGAAATCCTTTAATTCATCATCAATTGAATAACTGTATAAAGTGTAATCATTATTTTTAATAGGAGCAAAGAATTCTATTAAAAAGTCATAGATTTCCTTTAAGTTAGTCTTATCAAAATTAATATTATTTTCTTTTAATCTAAAGAGTATTTCCTTTGATACTGGATTGCTTAATCCATCTAAAATCTTAGTGAAAAATTTTTCATCTAAACTTTCATTTTGGTAAATGGAATTAACCTTTTCCCTAAAGATCTCAAAGGATGTGTTTAAAATATCAACCTTATTACTTGCTGGTGGATATACATATTCAATTCCTGGGTAAAGTACTCTATAACTGTTTATATCAGGAGTAATATGCTTTATACAGTCCATTACAATTCCATCACGTTTTCTCACAAGGGTAATATTACTATGACGTCCCATGATTTCAATTATTAAAGTATAAATACTATTAAAGCCAAGTTCATCACTACTTTCAAAGTCTAAAAGTAAAACCCTATCGTTGTTAAGCTGAGTAACCTCCTTAAGAACTGCAGTATTTAAGTATTTTCTCATTACCATACAAAACACAGGTGCTTTCATTGGGTTTTCCTTAGAGTAATCTGTAAAGTTTGCTCTAGGATAAGAAGCATTGGCACTTAAAAGTAACCTTACAGCTTTTCTATTTATCTTAAAGCTTAATATAACTTCATCTTTTTCTGGTTGAGTTATTTTATCTATTCTACAATTTAGTAGTGTATCCTTAAGTTCCTTTGCCAGGGAACGTAGATATAATCCATCTAATGCCATATAAATCATCCTTTCGTTACAAATTAAAGCTATATTTCATGCCTTAGAATTTCAAATTCCTAATTAAAGTGAAATTCTATTAATTGGTTTTTGAATCTAATTATATAGCTTATGTGTATATTTTACAGTATAGCACTATTAATTTGGAAATTAAATAAGTATTATAATCTAATAAATAATAAACTGTATTATACTGTATAGATGATATAATAAATTATGAGAAATTATCTAGGGGGATAGATATGGAAAGTAATAAAGATTTAAAAGATATGCTTATTGAGTTAAGAAGAGAGTTTCATAAACATGCTGAAATTGGATGGTTAGAGTTTGAAACTACATTTAGAATTATAGGGTATTTACAAAAACTTGGTTACAATATAGAATGTGGAAGAAACATTCATCATAATCCTATGGGAATGCCAAGTGAAAAGGAAATAAAATCGCATAGAAGTTCATGTGAAATGAATATACCCAAAGATATTAATAAAGAGGAAATTCTAGAAGGATATACTGGAGTTGTAGCATGTCTTTATACTGGTGTGCCGGGACCCACAGTGGCATTTAGATTTGATATTGATGGATTAACTGTGCCAGAAGGAGAAGTAGGGCATATTCCTTATGAAGAAGGCTTTAACTCAAATAATCCAAATGTTTCTCATGCCTGTGGTCATGATGGACACATAGCAATTGGACTCACACTGGCTAAGACTATAATGAATCTCAGGGGAAAGCTAAAGGGAACTATAAAGCTAATATTCCAGCCAGCAGAGGAAGAGGTTAGAGGAGCTAAGTCTATGGTTGATGCTGGAGTTTTAAAGGGAGTAGATTATCTATTCTCAGGACATATTGGTTTTATAAACGAGAATAATACAGTTGGAGTAAAAGTGGAAAATATGTTAGCTACCAATAAAATGGAGGTATCATTTTATGGTAAATCTGCCCATGCTGGAATTTGTCCTGAAGAGGGACGAAATGCACTTCTTGCAGCAGCTAGCTGTATTTTAAATCTTCACTGTCAGGTTCAATATGGTAGGGGAATTGCTAGATTAAATGTTGGAACATTACATGGCGGTACAGGAAGAAATATTATTGCAGATAAAGCTATACTACAGCTAGAAACTAGAGGCGATACTAATGAGGTAAATGATAAAATGGTATCTATGGTAGAGAATGTAGTAAAGGGAACAGCATTGTCATTTGGAGTAGAGTATGATATAAAAACAGTGGGGTCAGCTAGAGCATACAGCAGTAAAAGTAGTGAATTTATGGAACAGGTAATCCATAAGGTTAAAACTCTTAAGTTTAATATTGATGAGAATTTCTCTTTTGGAGCCTCAGAGGATATAACTTATATGATGGAAGAAGTTGAAGCCCATGGTGGAAGAACAGTGTACTTTATATTTTCATCAAAGATAGCAGCTCCACATCATAATCCATATTTTGACTTTAATGAGGATTCAATGGTAATGGCCCATAATACTTATGAAAAGATGTTAGAACAATTTTCATATAGATAAATATAAAATAAGGATATGTTTTAAATAGTATTAAGGTTCAATTTAGCAGTTTGATAAAATATAGTTCAAGGTAAAATAAAGGTACATAAGAATAGAAAGTTAGAAACTTAAAGGATGTGAAATATTGAAGGATAGAATGAAGGGAATTTTAGAAAAATATTATGGATATAAGAGCTTTAGACAAGGCCAAGAACAGGTAATAGAAACTATCCTAGGAGGAAATGATGCATTAACAATAATGTCAACAGGTAGTGGTAAGTCTATTTGTTATCAAGTTCCTGCTTTGATTTTGGAGGGATTAACTATAGTAATCTCACCATTAATATCTTTAATGAAGGATCAAGTTGATGCGATGAAAGAGATGGGCATAGAATGCGCATATATAAATAGTTCTTTAAGTACGGTGGAGTTTAATAGTGTCTTAGAGGGTATTAAGCGTGGGGAGTATAAAATTCTTTATATAGCACCTGAACGACTTGATAGTATGGAATTTTACAACGTGATTTCTAGAATTAATATAAGCCAAGTGGCAATAGATGAAGCTCACTGTGTTTCTCAGTGGGGGCATGATTTTAGAGCAAGTTATAAAAGAATAGCTGGGTTTATAGAAAGATTAATGGTAAGACCAGTAGTTACTGCCTTTACAGCAACAGCTTCTATGGAAGTTAGACAAGATATTGTAAAACTTTTAAGATTACAAAATCCTAAGATATTTATAAGTGGATTTGATAGAGAGAATCTTTCTATTAATATAATTAAAGCAGAGAATAAAAAGAAGTATCTACTGGGCTATATGGTAAATAATAAAGAACAGTCAGGGATAATTTATGCAGCTACAAGAAAAGAAGTAGATAACATTTATAAGGAGCTATCTTCAAAGGGCTATAGCATTGCAAGATACCATGCTGGGCTATCTGATGAGGAGAGAAAGGTAAATCAAGAGGAGTTTATTTACGATAGAATTAAGGTTATGGTGGCCACAAATGCCTTTGGTATGGGTATTGATAAATCTAATATAAGGTATGTAGTCCATTATAATATGCCTAAAAATATTGAAGGGTATTATCAAGAGATTGGAAGAGCCGGAAGAGATGGAGAAAAAAGTCAGTGTATACTACTATTTTCTCCAGGAGACATACACATTCAAAAGTATTTAATAGAGGTTGGCATAGAAAATCCAGAGAGAAAAAATAATCAATATAAAGCTCTGCAGCAGATGGCAGACTTTGTATATAGTAATGGATGTTATAGAAAATATATATTAAACTACTTTGGAGAAAAACATGAAGAGGATTGTGGAAACTGTAGTAATTGTTTAAATCAAGGTGAAATAGTTGATAAAACAGTGGATGCACAAAAGGTATTATCATGCATATATAAAATGAAGAGAAATTTCGGAACCACAATGCTTATTGATGTCCTTAGAGGTTCTAAGAATAAGAAGGTAACTCAGTTTAATTTTCAAGAGATATCTACCTATGGAATAATGAAGGATTATTCAACAGATAATCTAAAAAGCTTTATTAATACCTTGATTTCTCATGGATATGTAAGCCAAGTGGAAGGAACATATCCTGTCCTTGCTTTAAATAATAGATCAATGCTAGTTTTAAGAGGAACAGAAAAGGTTGAGTTTAAGGAATTTAAGGTAGAAGTTAAGACGTCTACTATAAACAAATTATTTGATATGTTAAAGGAATTAAGATACAACATGGCAAAAGAAGCTGGAATTCCTCCTTACATTATTTTTGGAGATGGAACTTTAAGAGAAATGAGTGTTAAGTATCCTAGAAATAAGGAAGAGTTTTTACAGATATCTGGAGTAGGCGAAGTTAAATATAGTAAGTATGGTAAAACTTTTGAAGGTGCTATATTAGATTATATTAAGGAAAACGATATAATTATAGATGAAAATCAAGGACTAAATGAAGGTTGTGTAGACAATAAAGATGAAGTTGCAGAAAAGCATAGTACACAAACTAACAATGAAGAAATAGATGGGGAAAAAAAGAAAACAAGTAGTGGGAAGGTTACTCAAACAACAAATGAAGATGAGGGCTCTACAGATTTTTATGTAAATACAAATGAGGAATTATTTAACCACTTAATAGATATAAGGAAGGTTTTTGGGCAAAAAGAGAGAGCATTACCACAAACTATTATTGCTAAAAATACCTTAAAGGAGATAAGTGGAAGATATCCTAAGAGTTTAGAGGAACTTAAGGATATTGGAGGCATGGGGCCTAAGAAGATAGAGAAATATGGTGAAGAAATAATATCACTTGTAAATGAATATGTAAGTGAGCATGGAATAAATCCAATATGGAGTGAGAAGAAAAGAAAGCGATTAATTCTTGATGGAGATGAAAGAAAGAATAATGAAGTTGCATTAGATATGCTTAGTGATGATAGGGAGCTTAGTGAAGTAGCAGAAGAGATAGAAGTATCAGTATCCACAGTCCTTGGATATGTTACAGATTATATAGCTGAGTATGGTAGACCAAAGTTTGAAATGAACCTTGATAGTCTTTACAATGAAGAGGAAGAGGCTATTATCATGAAGGTTTGTGAAAAAGTAGGATATGATAAGGTTAGTAAGGTAAAGTCTGAGCTTCCTGACACCATAAAATATGAGTCTATTAGAGCAGTAATATTAAAGAATTACTTTTAAAAATGTGATGAGTATGACATCATGTCAGATAGTATTGATGTGAATTTCAACAGTCACTTAGAATATAGCTAAAATTAAAAGAATATAAAAATAAACATTAATGGAGGATATCATGGAGAAGTTAAAGTTTACGAAAATGCAGGGTGCAGGAAATAGTTTTGTAGTTTTTCAAGACTTGGAAGAGAAATATAAAAACCTTAGTAGGTTAGCTATAAAACTTTGTGATAGAAATTTTGGAATAGGAGGAGATGGAATATTAGTAGTAAGAAAAAGTGAAATTGCTGATATTCAGATGGTTATAATTAATAGTGATGGTTCTTATGCTAGAATGTGTGGTAATGGAATTAGATGTTTTGGTAAATATGTCTATGAAAATAACTTAGTAAATAAGGAGATTTTTACTATTGAAACTGGAGATGGCATAAAAATCTGTAATTTAATTATGAAGAATGAAGTTGTAGATGGAGTTAAAATTAACATGGGAAGTGAAAACTTTGATCCAAGGCTGATTCCAGCTTTAGCTACCGCTCCTATTATTGAAAAAGAAATTGTGGCTGGTGGGAAAAATTATAGCATAAGCACCTTATTATTAGGAGTTCCTCATACAATAGTTTTAGTTAAGGAAGGGGATTTTAAGGTGGAAGAGGGGGCAGCTATAGAAAAATATAGCTTATTTCCTCAAGGAACAAATGTTAACTTTTGTAGAGTAATAGACAAAGGGGAAATAAAAGTAGATACATGGGAGAGAGGTGCTGGTCCAACTCTTGCATGTGGTACCGGTAGCTGTGCATCAGTGGTTTTGTGTAATAAATTACATTTAGTAGATAAATCTGTTAGAGTTACAGTTCCAGGAGGAATATTAAGAGTTGAAATTACAGAGGCTGGAGTAATGATGACTGGAAATGCAGTAAATGTATTTACTGGAGAAATAAATTTACTATAGTTATTAACTTCAATACTATTGAAGTAGGATTTCAACAGTACAATAAAACCTAGAAATTAGATTTAATAAAGAGTAAATATGATCCTATTTTAGATATGTTATAAACATATCTAAAATAGGGTTTTTATTTTTTATTTTCTTAATTTGAATTACATTTGGAATATATGGTAATGATTGTAATGATATGTTGAAAAGTATATAGGGTGTAAGCTTGGAGAAGTATTTATAAAATTAAGTTAAAAATGTAATTAACTATAAAAATGAATTAAGGTGATAAAATACAATGAGTAAAATAGTAGATTTGGATTTGTTAAATATAAATATTCAGGCTATGAAGGGAATTTCTAAGGAGTTATGTGAAGAATATAATGTATTTCCTTATGATATAAGGGACAATGAATTATATTTAGCTTCATTTCAGGAATTAAGTAAGGAGGATATAGCTGAACTTAGATTTCTTCTGAAAAAGAACTTAAGAACTTGTATCTGTGAAAAAACTCAGTTTACAAATTATATAAATAAGTATTATGAAGAAATTTATAGAAGGTCAATAGTGGATGAATTTAAAAGTAGCAATAGTATGGCTATAGAAGACGAGGAAGAGGAGCAGGTTAGTGGTCCAATAATTTCACTAGTGGATTCTATCTTAAAAGATGGAATTGTAAAGGAAGCTAGTGACATACATATAGAGCCACTGAAGCAGAATGTATTAGTACGGTATAGAGTAGATGGAGTACTAAAGATTTTTAGTAGTATTCCTAAAAACATTTATGAAAGAATAACTACAAGAATAAAAGTTATGAGTGAAATGGATATAGCTTGTAAATATATGCCCCAAGATGGAGAAATATCAATGAATATTGGAGAAGATGCCTATGATTTTAGAATTTCTACCCTACCAACTATTAATGGTGAAAAATTTGTAATAAGAATACTTCGCAGAAATGCAACTTTATTAAATTTAGAGAGAATTGGATTTAAGAAGGAAGATCATTTAATTTTAAAAAATATACTTAAGTTTAAACAAGGTTTAATCATAATTACAGGTCCAACGGGCAGCGGAAAAACTACTACACTTTATTCAATGATAAGAGAACTAAATAATGAAAAAAGAAATATAATTACCGTTGAAAAGCCGGTGGAGTGTGAAGTAGAAGGTATAAATCAAGTTTCTATAGGTGGGCAGGGCAATATTACCTATGGGAATATTTTGAAAAATGTATTAAGACAGGATCCTGACGTGATAATGGTGGGTGAAATAATAGATAAGGATACAGCAGAAATTGCTATTAGGGCATCCTTGACAGGACATTTAGTGTTAACGACGCTACATACCAATGATGCTACTACTTCAATTAATAGATTAATTAACATGGGAATTGATTCTGATTTAATTAAGGATTCTTTAGTGCTTGTAATAGCTCAAAGATTAACGAGGGTTGTATGTGAAAGTTGCAAGAGCACTTATGAACTATCCGACTATGAGAAAAATTTATTGGATATAGAAAGTTGTGTAACTGCATATAAAGGATTTGGTTGTGTAAAGTGTAATGATACTGGCTATAAAGGGCGTACCATTGCTTATGAAATTATGACCATAGGTAAGGAAATTAAAAATAATATACAAAAAGGGAATAGTGACATTCTAAGAGATATTTCTATAAAGAATGGTATGACTACTATAGATGATTACTTTAAAACCTTGATATTAAAAGGACACACCACTATTGAAGAGTATTACAGCAATTTGCAGGTTTATAATATTGAAAAAGCCTTAGGAGTGGATTATGGAATATAGATACAGAGGCATAAATAGTGATGGCAAGAAGGTAAAAGGCAGAGCAAATGCTGAAAATCAATGGAAGTTAATTTCACAACTTAGGAATGAAGATATATACTGCATAGACTATAAAGAAATTAATGAGAGTAGAATGTTTTTTCAAAGAAAAATTTCTGAAAAGGATTTAGGTCTATTTTGTAAGATTATGAAGAATAATTTAAAAGCAGGAATTTCCTTAACTAATTCTTTAGATTTAGTAGCTACTCAAAGTGGGAATAAGACTTTGGTGAGTTCAGCAGATAAGGTAACTAATTATATAAAAAAAGGTAGTACATTAAAAGAAGCACTAAGTAATTTCCCAAGATGTTTTCCAAAGCTATTTATAACTATGGTTTATGTAGGGGAGGAAAGTGGGAAACTACAGCAGATTTTTATGTTTATGGAGAAGTACTACACAAATGAATATAGAAGAAAAAGAAAACTTGTAAATATGCTGATTTATCCTATGTTTGTCATGGCAGTTGCAGTTATAATGGCAATGATTATTATAGGAAAGATTCTACCAAGTTTCTTTAAAACTATGAAGATGGATTATATTGAGTTGCCAGCTATAACTAGGTTTTATATAACTACATCAAATATAATGAATGGGGTAGGAATACTTATAATACCTTGGATTATGGGTATTATTATAGGTATTTATTTATCTTATAGATATTTAAAGAAGAATAATATTATAGATGACTTCATGTATAAAGTTCCCTTTATAAGAAAATTTCAGCTAAAAAAGTTTTACTGTAGATTTACATTATCACTTTCCATGATGATTAGTAGTGGAATTGATATAAAGTCTGCTTTAGTTATACTGAAGAGCTGTGAGGATGTAGAGTATCTTAATAAAAAGTTGCGTATATGCATAAAGACATTGGAGGAAGGACAGGGATTTTATGATGGTCTAAAGAAGATAGATATTTTCCCAAAATACTTTTTAACTATGATTTCCATGGGTGAAGAGAATGGAAGTCTTGAGGAGAATCTTATTACTAGTAGTGAAGAATTTGAAGATGATCTTCAGGTGAATATAGAAAAGCTGATGAAGCTTATAGAACCTTTAATAATAGTAGTAGCAGGAATATTTGTAGGATCTATTTTTCTAGCTGTAATGGTTCCACTATTTAATATGTATAATATTAGCTTTTAGACTATATTTTAAATTAGCGTTGATAAAGGATGGGATAAGGGAAAAGGAGTTGTTATGAAAAGAAAAGGGTATACCTTAATAGAGGTTATAGTAGTATTAGGGCTATTATCAGTGTGCCTATTAGTAATAGCTCCAGGGGTAGGTGCTTGTGAAGAAAAACGACTAGCTAGAGAAATGGAATATGCAGTTGATGGGATTGTTGAATTTATTAATGGGTGTAAAAGTTATGCTAGAAATCATAGTGATAAATCTTTGAAAATAAAGCAAGAAGAAAGAAAAGTTAAGCTTTATCAAAATACAAATCTTGTGAATGAATTTACATTACCAGAGTCAGTAAATATACAAATAACAGCATATAGCAAGGTATGGATAGGTATAGATAAATCAGGTCATATAAAGATTGCAACTACAATCAATTTATATAATTCAGCAGGAAGTAGAAAAGATGTAACTATACAGGTGGGAACTAGGTATGTCAGCGAGAAAAAATAAGGGGTATACCCTCTTAGAGGCTATAATAGCAATGTTTATACTTACTACTTTTTCAATAGTGATACTTACATTCCAAGGAGTAAGTATGGAAAGTAAGGTTAAAGAAAAGGAAATTATGGAAGGTCTATTTATAGTAGAATCCATGAGGAATATACTTCTATGCAATTTATCTTATGATGAGCTAAAATCAAGGTTTGTGGGTAAAACTTCCTTTGTGAATAAAGATAACATTGAAAATGGAATTATTTTTACAAATGATATATTATATTTAGTTGAGGAATATGGTGAATATGATTATCCAGTAATAGTAATTGAAGCCTATGAAGAAATAGAATCTCAAGTGATGAAGATAGAGCTTAATTATAAATATGGAGGAGGAAAGGAAATGAGTAATGTTTTTTACAAGGGGAATTATGAGAAAAACTAAGGGTATAACTTTAGTTGAAGTCATAGCAACCTTAAGTATATTCTCTATTGTAATTTCATTGATTATTACTACTTATAGTGTGTGGATGAAAAATTATAAAGCTGATATGGAATATTCTAAAGGTATTATAGATATTAATGAAGCATTGATGTACATAGATTATCATGTAAATTACAATGGGCAAGGCTGTTTTGAGAGGGATGATAAAATAATTATTCGAATTAGAAGTAAAGGCTATAAAGATTATGAAGATTACGAGGATTATATAAGTCTACAGGGGAATGAATTGATGATTTACTATGAAAATGAAGATAAAAGAGGATATACACCTAGAGCTTTACTTTATGGGGTAAAAGATTTTTCAATTATAGAAAATGATAAGGTGCTCTTTATAAAAATAACTAATGAAGATGGGATTAAAGGAGAAAAATCAATTGGTAAGCTTTAAGAAAGTTATTAAAGGTGAAAATTTTAACAGTGGTATACTGAGGTATCCTTATAAATCTTTAGGAGAAAAATTCTTTATAAGGTGTCAAAAGGGTGGGATTTTACCCTATGTATTAATGATATCCATGTTTATACTTTTAGATATTTCTTTTGCAATGAAATCATTTGAGAATAGAAATTTTTATCTAAAAAATTATAAAGAGTATGTTTTAGAGGAAAATAAAAGCCATAGCCATAAAGAATATTTAATGGGAACATTCAATAAATATATGGAAGAAAACATTGACGAAATAAGTGAAAAGACCATAGATGTATATTTCAAAGATATAAAGGTAGATCAAATTTTTAGATATGATAAGAGCTTTATAAAATATAATTCGGATAAGCTAGAATTTGAAATTGATGCAGGCCATAGGCTATACAGGTTTGTACCTGTGATTGAGGATAATAAAATTACATATAGTTTTAAAGAGATTAATATATGATTGCAGAATGTGATAATTAAAATAGTTTAAATAGATTAATAATGGAGGTGTGCTAGTGGGAAGAAGTAAGGTTATTACTATAAAAGGTGGAGAATTGAATGTAGCAATATATAAAACTGGAATTTTAAATAGAAATAGAAGAATTGATTATGGAAACACCATGGTAGATTCAAAGACTTTATTAAAGAATTCTAGGATAAAAGTCATAATTGAAGGTGAAGAGATATTTATTTATAGCATTGTAACTCCAAGGGTAGAGAGTAAAAAGTTATATTTAATTATAAGGAATGATTTAATAAATAAGTTTCATGATATAGAAAACCTTATATTTGATTATAGGATTTATAGTAAGAAGAAAAATAGCCTGCAGGTTACAGTTTATTGTATAAATATAGAAAATTTACCTTTGTTAGATGAAGAACTTTTAAAAAACTCTATTATTAAATCTATAAAGGTTATTCAAGGAGAATACGTAAATTGTTATAGTGAAAAGTTAAAAAAATATGTAAGTAAGGTAAGAAGTTGTGCTACTAAATTAAATCATAAAGAGTTTATTTTAGTAGCAAATAAAGATGAATATATCTATATTATGAAAGTTGAACAGGGGATTTTAGTAAGTAACAGGGTAACATTGTACCATGATTATAAAGTCCATGAAGAAATGAAAAATTTTCTACAGGAAGCAAATCAAGGAGAACAGAATACAGAAAGAATTTACATATTTGTGAGAGAAGGTTATGAAGATATTAAAATAGCCCGGGTGAGTGAAATAGAAAGATATTTATTAGGAAGTAGATTTTTAGCAGACGATGTTATGGAATGTAAATAGTCTAATAAAGACGGTAGGAGGAGTTAAATTATATGAGAGGAGCATACTATCCTCAGTGGTACGTTAGAAAATTAGAGAAAAGTTATGAAAAAAGTACAAAAAGATTAATCATATTGTTTTCAATATTTAGCTTATTTATTTCGATGGAAATATCAGAAATATACAGTGACATTAAATTATTTAAGGAAGAAACTGCTAATAGTATTAAGACTAGTAGAAGTTTATACTCAACAAATAGAACTAGTTATGTATATAACTATATATACAATGTATTTCAAGAAATGGACATAGGAATCCATAGCTTGAATATTAATAGTGAGGATGTAAACATGGAGATAAATGCGAATAACCATGAGGATTATAGAAGGAAAATAAAATTGTTAGAGGAGAATTTTGAAATCATTGAAATATCATCAATTATTCAAGGAGATAATGAACAGTATTTTAAAGTTAGGATGAGGATTAATGAGGATTAAGAAGTATAGATTGATAAATATATTTATGGTAACTTTCATACCCATAATTATAGGAACTTATTTTATTTTAAAGGGTGAATTAAATGAGTTAATAATTAATTCTGAGGTAAAACCTTATAAAGAGGATGGTCAAAATGAAGACTTTGAATTAGCATTATTTTTAAGTAAGCTAGAGAATTACGATAATATTAGTGTAGATAATATTACTTTCTATGATGATTGGGGAGAACTAAAGATTGGGTGTGAAGGTGATTTAAATAACATAAAACAACTACTAAATTCATTGAAGGGTATGGAAGAGATAAAAGAGGTGGCTGATCTGTCTATTAAGAATAATTGGTGTGAGTTTTTAGTTATATTTAATAAATAGTTAATTAAAACAAATTAAGATTTAGTGAGAGGGTATTGCACTAGTAATATTAAGGTATAACTTTAATACGTGAATAAAATTCAGCTTTTAAATAAAACTTGAAATTGTTTTCAGTAAAAATTTAGAAAATATTTGGAATTTCATGTTGACTATTCATTATCTCTCATATATAATAAATTCAAGATAAAAATTAAATAGCTTCTTATCACGAGCGGTGGAGGGACTGGCCCTTTGAAACCCAGCAACCTGTATATGTATATTGTATCATAAGCAATATGTATGTACTATGGTGCTAAATCCTGCAGCTTTTATAAGCTGGAAGATAAGAGAATAGATTAACCATGCATGGGTATATGCACTAGGGATTTATTCTCTAGTGCTTTTTTTATCTTAAAATATAAGAGAAATAGTCAAGACAATTTAGATATCTACAGTTAAAGGAGGGTGCTAAGAAGATGATAGAAGTAACACATATTAAGAAGAATTTTGGTGACTTGCAAGTGCTAAAAGATGTGTCATTCACTATAGAAAAAGGGCAAGTATACGGAATCATAGGGCATAGTGGAGCTGGAAAATCAACTCTACTAAGATGTATAAATGGATTAGAAGTATATTCAGAAGGTAGTTTAAAGGTGATGGGAAAAGAGGTATCCTCTATGACTGAGAAGGAACTTAGAGAGTTTAGAAAAGAAGTAGGAATGATATTTCAAAACTTTAATTTACTTAAGAGATCCAATGTATATGACAATGTAGCGCTACCATTACAGCTATGGGGATATGATAAGCTACATATAGATAAAAAGGTAAATGAATTATTGAAGCTTGTGGGTATTTATCATAAAAAGGATTCCATGCCGAAGCAATTGAGTGGAGGAGAAAAGCAAAGAGTTGCAATTGCAAGAGCATTGGCTTTAAAACCAAAAATTCTTTTATGTGATGAGGCAACTTCAGCATTAGATCCTAAGATCACAAAGGATATACTAGGATTACTTTCTAGAATTAATAAGGAAATGGGAATCACCATTGTTATGGTTACTCACCAGATGGAAGTTGTTAAGGAGATTTGTGAAAAAGTAGTACTTGTAGAAGGTGGAGAAGTAAAAGCCGAAGGTCATGTGGAAGAGTTATTCTTAAGACCAGGACAGTCTCTTAGAAAGTTTCTTGGTGAAGAAGAAGATATTGTGTTCCAAGAAGGAGTAAATGTGAAAATTTACTTTCCTGCTTCTAAAAGTGAAAATTCCTTTATTACAAATATGGCAAGAAAGCTAGATGTTAACTTCTCAATAGTTTGGGGTAAACTAGAGAGATTTAGAGAAAATACCTTAGGTTCTTTAGTAATAAGAATAGATGGTGAATCAAAAGAACATGTTCTTAAATATCTAGATGAAAATAAATTTCAATGGGAGGTGTTATAGATGGATATAAAATCAGTATTAATTAAATCACTCATAGAAACACTGATAATGGTAGCTGCTGCTACAGTATTTGCAGTGGTAATTGGAATGATTCTAGCTATAATACTTGTTTTAACTGACAATGAAGGACCAAAGCCTAATAAGGTTATTTATAAAACTCTCGATGTGATTATAAATACTTTAAGAAGCTTCCCATTTGTAATCTTAATGGTTGTTGTGGTTCCAATTACTAGGGCTATTGTAGGGAAATCTATAGGAACTGTAGCTGCTATAGTCCCACTGACTATAGCAACAGCGCCTTTTGTAGCAAGAATAATTGAAGGGTCACTAAAGGAAGTGGATAAAGGAATTATAGAAGCAGCTAAATCACTAGGAGCAACTAAAACTCAAATTATATTTAAGATAATGCTAAAGGAAGCCTTTCCATCAATTATCTCAGGATTAACTCTTACAATCATAAGTATCATTGGTTACTCAGCTATGGCGGGATCTATTGGTGGTGGCGGACTAGGGGCTGCAGCTATAACCTATGGTTATAATAGATTTAATACTGAATTTATGGTATGCACAGTAATTGTTCTTATAGCATTAGTACAATTAATTCAAACCATTGGAAATTATATATATAAGAAATTAAGCTAATCACAAAAATATTTTTTTAGGGGGAAGAATCATGAAAAAATCATTAATAAAATTATTGTCTTTAACGTTAATATTAACATTAGGTACAGCATTAGTAGGATGTGAAGCATCGGGTAAACAAACTGTAGGAAATGTGGGAGATGACAAAGTTATAAAAATAGGAGTGTCACCAGAGCCACATAAAGCGATAGTGGAAAAGGCTATGAAACCATTACTCGAGGCAGATGGGTATACAGTTGAATTAGTAGAATTTACAGACTATGTTTTACCAAACACTGCACTTGCAGAAGGAGAGTTAGATGCAAACTACTTCCAACACGTACCATTCCTAGAAACTACAATACAAGAAAAGTCCTATGAACTTACTTATACAGCTAAGGTTCATATTGAACCAATGGGATTATATTCAGATAAAATTACTGATATAGCGGATATTAGTGAAGGTGCAGAAATTGCAATCCCTAATGATCCATCTAATGGATCTAGAGCATTAAAGATTTTAGATGATAAGGGAATAATCGAAATTCCCGATGGAAATCTTGTAACTGCTAAGGATATAACTTCAAATCCTAAAAATATTAAAATAACTGAACTTGATCCAGAGCAGTTACCAAGAACGTTGAAAGATGTTGAAGTAGCGGTAATAAACACGAATTATGCATTAGAAGGCGGACTTAATCCTTTAACAGATGCTCTGCTATTAGAAAGTGGAGACAGTCCATATGCAAACATTATAGCAGTTAGAGAAGATAATAAGGATAGTGAAAAGATAAAAGCACTTACAAAGGCTGCAACTTCAGAAGAAGTTAAAAAATACATTGAAGACACTTATAAAGGTGCTATAGTTGCTGCATCATATTGATTAGTATGGATATAATATGCATTTTTAATAAAATATTAAAAAAATAATTATTGAAAGTTTCTGTAGATGAAGGTATAATGTGTTTGCAAAGAATACATAGTTTTGGTAAAATATCATTGTTAATAAAAATGAAATGTTATATAAATGACGTGAAGAATTATTAAATTAGAATATAAAGATAGAAAATCTTAACTATTACAACTTAGTATTCTTACTTATAACTACATAAGGTATTAAATTGCTTTAATCAGGTTATAATAATTTTAATTAACAAATGCTATTATATATTAGGAGGTTAAATTATGATATCAGCTGGAGATATAAGAAAAGGAACGACTTTTGAAGATGGTGGACAAGTTTTTACCGTTGTAGATTTTTTACATGTTAAACCAGGTAAAGGTGCTGCTTTCGTTAGAACAAAATTAAGAAATGCTATAACTGGGGGAGTTACAGAAACAACTTTTAACCCAAGTGCTAAATTCCAAGAAGCAGTTATAGAAAGAAAAGAGATGCAATATCTTTATTCAGATGGAGAATTATACTACTTCATGGACCAAGAGACTTTTGAACAAATTCCTCTAAACCATGATAAAGTAGAAGAAGCTATAAAGTTCTTAAAAGAAAACATGTTTGCAATCATCAAATTTTACAAAGGAGAAGCTTTCTCAGTAGAAGCTCCAAACTTTGTTGAATTAATGATTATTAACACTGAGCCTGCAGTAAAAGGAAATACAACTACTAACGTGTTAAAACCTGCTACAGTAGAAACAGGAGCAATAGTTCCAGTTCCTCTATTTGTAAATGAAGGTGACACAATAAGAGTTGATACAAGATCAGGAGAGTACATGGAAAGAGTTTAATCCATGTTTTAAGAGCCAGTTCTCAATTGTTGAGAACTGGCTCTTATTTTTTTGTCACTTCTAGATAATTTTTAAAATTCCTTTATTTTTTAGAAGAAAAATAAAAATATTATAGTAATAATTATAACCCATAGGTAATAACAATTAAATAAGAAAGGGTGAGTTACATGATTACTAAAGATATTTTAGATATTTTACCAGTTGCCATAAAAGAGCAGGTTGTAAATTATAAAGATAATAGTAGGTTGCAAGAGATACGACTAAAGATCAACAAGCCTCTCATATTTATAAACAATAATACTGAAGTTAAAACAGATTACATTACAAAATTAGAGGATATAAAGGTAATAATTCAAAAAATAAGTAGTTATTCTATATATGCCTTTGAAGAGGAAATAAAGCAGGGATATATAACTATTCAAGGGGGTCATCGAGTTGGAATCTGTGGAACCTGTGTTTTAGATGGTAATTCCCTTAAAACTATAAAAAATATTTCTTCAATTAATATTAGAGTGGCAAGAGAAGTAAAGGGGTGTGGAGATGTTATATTACCCTTTATTATAAAAGAAAACAATGTTTTAAATACAATAATTATTTCTCCACCTAAATGTGGTAAAACCACAATATTAAGGGATTTATCTCGTCAAATATCTAATGGCATATCTAAACAGGGTTTAAGTGGTAAAAATGTAGCAATCATAGATGAGAGAAGTGAAATTGGAGCTTGTTATAGAGGTGTTCCTCAAATGGATGTGGGGATTAGAACGGATATATTAGATAACTGTCCTAAAAGTGAAGGGATAATAATGGCTATTAGGAGTATGGCACCACATATTATAGTCTGTGATGAGATTGGAACATATAAGGATATGGACAGTATTGTGGCAGCCCTAAATTCAGGGGTTAATGTAATAACTACTATTCATGGCTTTAGTGAGAAGGATCTTTATAAGAGACCTGTATTTAAAGAGGTTTTAGAAAATAAGGTTTTTAATAAAGCTATAATTTTAAGTAATAGACAGGGAATTGCGACCATAGAATATATATATGATTTTACAAAAGGGGAGATAGTAAGGGGGTGGTAATTTATGATAAAAATAATAGGTATTGTTATGATAGTAATGTCGTCTACTATTATAGGATTTTCTTATGGTGAGAAGTTTAAGAAAAGGGTTAGGGAATTAAAGGAGTTTCAACGGGGTTTATATGTATTAAAAAATGAAATTAATTTTACCCATTCACTGCTTCCAGATGCACTTTACAGGGTTTACGAGAAATGTGAGGCTCCTATAGGAGATATTTTTAAAGATGTATCAGATTTATTACTTAGTAATGAAGAAAATGATGTTTATAGTTGTTTTCTTCAAAGCCTAGATAAGAATAAGAATAAATTATCTTTAACAAAAGAAGATCTATCAATCTTCTTAGATTTCACTAAGAGCTTAGGGGAAATGGACATAGAAGGTCATAATGATATGTTTACATTGACCTTAGAAAATCTAGGGAAGGCAGTAAGTGATGCTGAGTATAATATAGAAAAGAATGTAAAAATGTATAGGTATTTAGGTTTCTCTTTTGGTGCTATGGTAGGAATAATTTTATTTTAGGGAGGGGTAAATGTGTTGTTAGATGTGAGCATAATAATAAAAATAGGCATAGTTGGAATAGTGATGATAGTTCTAGATAAGGTATTAGATAGTGGAGGGAAAAAAGAGTATGCAGTTATTAGTAATTTGGCAGGCATAGTAATAATTCTTATATTAGTTGTTAGCCTAGTTTCAAAATTATTTAATGCGATACAAACCTTATTTTACTTTTAGGAGGAAACTATGGATATTATAAAAATTGTAGCATTCGCATTAGTTTCTCTTCTAATTGTAATTATAGTTAAGACTCATAGACAAGATATTGCACTTTTAATTAGTTTGGTTTGTGGAATTATAATATTCATGTTTTTAATTAGCAAGCTTACAGTAATAGTGAATTTTCTTCAAACTTTATCTAATAAAGCCAATATTGACATAGTATATTTAGATACAGTATTCAAGATTTTAGGTATTGCATACTTGACTTCATTTTGTAGTGAAATTTGTAAGGATGCAGGAGACAGCAGTATTGCATCTAAGGTAGAGTTTGCAGGGAAAATTTTAATATTAACCCTTGCAATCCCAATACTTATGGCTGTAATGCAAACAATATTGAAAATAATGTAGGTGTAAATATGAAAAAATGTATATTTATCTTAATGATTCTCGTGTTTTTAATGCCTATGAAGGCATACGGAAGTGACAATATAAATATAGATGAAGAACAAATGGGGAAGGTAAATGGTTTATATGATTATATAAGTAACATGGACAATGAGAATGACCTGTTAAAGAATATGTCCCCTAAGGAATTTGTGGAAAATTATATGAAAAATGGACAAGATTCTTTAGGACAGAAGGAGATTTTCAAGTCAGCTCTTGGGTACTTATTTAAAGAAGTGGTGGCATCTTTCAAGATAATAGGACAGCTAATTATAATTGCTATAGTCTGTGCTCTACTTAATAATCTTGAAAATGCATTTAGTAATGAAAAATTTTGTAATGTAGCTTACTTCGCTTGTTTTTCAGTAATGATTATATTAATTGCCAGAGGCTTCTATTTAGGGGTTCAGCTGACTCAACAGGTTATAAATAGTATAAGTGACTTTATGGCGGCACTGATGCCAGTTTTAATAATGTTACTGGCAAGTGTAGGAAGTATAAGTCAAGCCTTAATTATGGATCCAATAATTATGGGAGCATGTACACTTGGAACCAAGCTATACTCTTCCATAATAATACCCATAATTTCTATGAGTTTTGTTCTAGACTTTGTAAATAACATATCTGACGAATATAATATTCAGAACTTAACAAGTTTACTTAAAAAAATTGCCCTATGGATTCAAGGTATTTTTCTTACGGTTTTTGTTGGAATTATGACCATAAGAGGAATTGCTAGTAGTAGCTTTGATGTGGTAACTACCAAAACCGCTAAGTTTGCAATGGATAGTTTTATACCTGTAGTAGGAAAAACTCTATCAGATGCATTTGCAACAGTAGCTAGTTATACTTTACTTCTAAAGAGTTCAGTAAGTTTGTTAGGAGTTGTAGTTATCATTGGAATAATTCTTCTTCCAATAATAAAAATTTTTGTTATGGGATTTATGTACAAGCTGACATCTGCATTACTACAACCTGTAAGTGATAAAAGGGTTGCAGATATTATTGATTCAGCAGGAAATTCTTTAATGTTACTAGGCTCTTGCATAATATGTGTAAGTATAATGTTTTTTATAATGATAGCTATAATAGCAGGAACGGGAAAAGGGTTTATTCTTATGTAGGTAATGAAAAATATAAAAGTAATCTTTTAAATAAGTGGGTGAGAGGATGATTGAAGCTTTAGGAAATTGGATAATTACCATTTGTGTGGCTGTATTTTTTACAACAGCAGTTCAAATGATATTACCAGATGGCTCATTAAAAAAGTATTGTAACTTTGTACTGGGGTTAATTGTTTTTGCAGTAATATTAAGTCCTATCGTAAAGATATTTAATTCAGATTTACAAATAAATAAGCTCATAGAAGATTCAGCTAGCTATGTGTTTAATAATACTGAGGAAAAATCTTATGAAGATTATAGGAACGCAAATATCAATAGTACGTTAGAAACCTTTAAGAAAAACTTAGAAAATAAATGTGTAACAGACTTAGAAAGGAATTTTAAAGGGGATAAGTACAAGGCTACTGTAAAAGTATCCTATGATAGTGAATCGAGCCTCTTTGTAATTGAATCAGTGGAAATTGGAATTAATGATGGAGCAGTAGAAAGAATAAAGAAGATAAAAATAGGAGAAGATTCAATTCAAGTAGATAGTCAAGATCCAGAATTAGGAAAGAAAACAGCAGAGGTTAAAGAATTTGTTAGTTCTAGGTATGATATTGATGAGGACAAGATATATGTATATAAATCACAATGAACAGATGATTGAAACTTAATATTGAAGTAAAAAAGTGGGGGGATGAAAGTGTTAGACAATTTGAAAAAGGTGTTTAATGAAATCTTTAAAATCAAAGGAGGTGAAGCTAAGGGAGGGGAGGATAAACTAATTACAAACAAAGGAGAGAAGCTTAAAGAAAAGAAATCATTAAACTCAAGCTTCTTAACAAACTTACTTATAATATTTTTAGTAGGTGTACTTCTTGTTATAGTAGGCAGTATGTTTACTAAGGATGATAGCTCTAAAGGAAATGCTAATGGAATTACTGCAGTTGCAAATGTAGACAATACTGAAACTAAAGATACATTAAATACAACTTCAGCAGCAGTGGATAGAGCATATAAAGAGAAAATGGAAAAAGAATTGGTATCCATACTAGAGCAAATTGAAGGTGTTGGAAAGACTACATCAATGATTTATTTTGAAAGTGGACAAGAACAGGTGCCTGTATTTAATCAAGAGACATCTAAAAGTGTGACTAATGAGAAGGATACAAGTGGAGGACAAAGAGATATAACACAAGAAAACGGCGGAACCACAGTAGTAATGAAAAATAGTGAAAATAATCAACAACCATTTATAACTAAAACTTATGAGCCTACTATAACTGGTATATGTGTAGTAGCAGAGGGAGCAGGTGATACAGTTACAGAACTTAGAATACGACAAGCAGTAACTAAATTATTTGGACTACAAGATGATAAAGTTCAGGTATATCCTATGAAAAAGTAGCATATAAATGTGATAGAAATAAAAATTCGGGGGGAACTATAATGAATAAAAAACAAACTATAATTATCTCTTCTCTAGTAGTACTAATTTTATTTGCGGGTTACTTAGCAACTCAAGTAAATGGACCACTTTATGCGACAGGAGACAAAAGTGACAAAGGAAGTGCAATTAGTACATCTAGCACAAGTTATTTCACAGAAGCAAGACTTCAACGTGATCAATCATCACAAAAAACTCTACAAACTTTAAAATCTTTATTAGATGATGAAAATACTCCACAAGACCAAAAGGCAGAAGCTGCTGATGAATATAAGAATTTAGCACTTCAATCAGACAAAGAAGTTAAAATCGAATTAGCCCTTAAAGCTCAAGGTTTTGAAGAAGCTCTTTGTACTTTAGATAAGGAAAAAGCTACAATTGTTGTTAAGCATGAAGGTGAACTTTCAGACCAACAAGCTAGACAAATCAAAGATGTTGTTATGAGTAAAGTAGATATTAAAGATATAGAAATAAAAGTAGCTGAAAAATAATATATTATTTGCTTTAAAAAACAGTGGAGTGAAATCCACTGTTTTTAATTTAATAAGGGTATTATTTCTAAAAGTGGGCAATATAAAAATAATATATAAATTTATTATAAAAATTGTAAAACAAAAGGTTATCTGATATAATATGAATATTATTAATCACACTGGTAAGGGGGTAGTGAATTATGGAAGAAAATATATTAAGTGAAGTTCCTACAGAGGAAGACGCTGGTATAGTAAGAATATCGGACGAAGTTATTGGTGTAATAGCTGGTGTTGCAGCATCAGAAATAGAAGGTGTTGCAGGTATGAGTGCTGGATTAGTAGAAGATATAAGTAAGAAGTTTACTGGTAAGAAAAGTGGATCTAAGGGTGTTAAAGTAACTATGGATAATGGCAGTGCTGTTATAGATTTACATATGTCAGTACAGTATGGTATTAGAATACCAGAGATGTCCATTAAGGTGCAAAACAATGTTAAAAATACTGTTGAGACTATGACAGGATTAAATGTAGCATTAGTTAACATCTATATCCAAAATGTTATATTTCCAAAAGTAGATAAAGAAGAGGAAATAGAATAATTTTAAACACCCTCTGGTCAAGAGGGTGTTTCCATGTGTAAAATTAATATATAAAAACATGTATAATATGGATTTTAATTTTTAGTTTAAGATAATACTATAAAAATGATATGTAAAAATATGAAAGTTAAACCATGTGAGTACATATACACTCTTAATGATGATTGAATGCATATATATAGATAAGTAAAAGCAAAATGCTTATTTGTTAGTAATTGGAACAGAATAAAAGAGAAATATACATAATTACAATAAGAAAATAAATAGATATTTTATGGAGGTTACATAGATGAATAGAAGAAAAAGTAGAGAAATAGCAACGAAATTATTATTTGAAATGTCAATAAACAAGGAAGAGTACGTGGAGATTATTAATAATTTCCGTGAGAATACTGAAGATATATTAGATGATGTAGACTTTGAGTACGTGATAAGAACTTTAAAGGGAGTTTCTGAAAATGATACTCTTATAACTGAAACAATTTCAAAGTATCTTGTTAAATGGAAGATTGAAAGATTGCCAAAGATGAATGTTGCAATACTTAAGATGGCAACTTATGAAATATTATTTCAAGAAGAGATTCCAAGTAAAGTTACAGTGAATGAAGCTATTGAACTTGCTAAAATATATGGTGATGATAATGCGCCATCATTTATTAATGGTGTTTTAAATAATCTTATTAAAAAGTAGGTGTAATTTATGGGCGCAAAATTAAGCGGTAAAGATTTAGCATTAAAGTATAAACAAGAAATTAAAGAAATGATATTACTCAAGGTAAAAGAAGGAAAGAGACCACCATCATTAGTGTCCATAATGGTTGGAGATGATGGAGGCTCCGTTTCTTATACCAGGGGTCAAAGAAAAGTTAGTCATGAACTGGGAATATTATATGAAACAAAAATATTTCCAGCAGAGATAACAGAAAAAGACCTTATAGAAGAAATTAAAAAGCTAAATGAAGATAAGTCTGTAGACGGAATAATACTGCAATTACCATTGCCAAATCACTTAGAAGAGGATAAAATAGTAGAATTTATCAGTGGAGAAAAAGATGTAGATGGGCTTACAGATTCTAATTTAGGAAGATTTTACAAGGGTAAGGAATCTTTTATTCCATGCACTGCGAGAAGTGTAATTGAATTAATTAAATCAAGACAAAATGATGTTAAAGGGAAGCGTACTGTAGTTATAGGAAGAAGTAATATAGTAGGAAAGCCAACAGCTTATCTTTTACTTGGTGAGAATTCTACAGTAACTTTATGCCACTCTAATACTATTGATATAAAGAGTATTTGTAAAGAAGCAGATATCTTAGTTTCTGCCATTGGAAATCCTGGATTTGTAACTAAGGATTTTGTAAAAGATGGTGCTATAGTTATAGATGTGGGAACAACTATGGTAGAAGGTAAAGTAAAAGGTGATGTGGATTTAGAAGATGTAATTACAAAAGCTGATTTCGTAAGTCCTGTGCCTGGTGGAGTAGGAGCAATGACAACAACTATGCTTATGAAAAATACCTGTGAAGCTTGGCTTAAGAATGTATAATAAGATTTTAACTGTAACAGCAGTGAATAGTTATATAAAAAAAGTTGTGGATAATGATTTTATACTAAAGAATTCCAATATCAAGGGAGAATTATCAAACGTAAAAATTCATAGCAGCGGTCATATATATTTTTCTTTAAAGGACAACTTTACAAAGATTAAATGTGTAATGTTTAGAACCAAGGCTATGGACTTGATATTTATACCGAAAGATGGAATGAATGTTGTAGTGTCTGGAAATATATCAATCTATGAAAAAGAAGGAACCTATCAGCTTTATTGCAATACCATGAAGGTTGAAGGTGAAGGGGAACTATTTTTAGCATTTAATATGTTAAAAGGAAAACTTGAAGAAGAGGGGCTCTTTGATACTTCAAGGAAAAAAAGCATTCCAGCTATGCCAAGAAGAGTTGGGGTGGTTACTTCTCCTACAGGAGCAGCAGTAAGGGATATAATAAAAGTAGCCACAAGAAGAAATAAAAATGTGGATATTTTAGTATATCCATCTCTAGTTCAGGGCATAAATGCTAGCAGGGACATAGCTCGTGGAATAGTAGCACTAAATAAAGCAGAAGGTGTGGATGTAATAATATTAGCTCGTGGTGGAGGATCTATAGAAGAACTTTGGGCTTTTAATGAAGAAGTGGTAGCGAGAGCAATTGCTTCATCTAAAGTTCCTATTATTACAGGGGTTGGACATGAAACTGATTTTACAATTTCAGATTTTGTGGCAGATCTAAGAGCAGCGACTCCATCCCATGCAGCTGAAATTGTAGTATATAGCTTAGATGGACTTATGGATAAGTTAAGTGATTTAAAAGATGAGCTTATTAATTCAATGGGAAATAACATCAATGATAGATTTAACAATTTAGATTCAATGCTAAGTAAATTAAAGCTATACAGTCCTGAAAACTATGTAGTAAATCAATATGATAAACTTGATAATCTTAGGAGTAAGCTTTTCTTTAGTATGGAGTTTAAGATTCAAGATGAAAAGAATAAACTAAGTATAATTAACCATAGATTAATAGGTAATAACCCTCTTAATATACTAGATAAAGGCTATGGAATTATAAAGGACGAAAAGCATAGATCCATAGAATCACTAGAATCATTAAAGAAGCATAGTATTATAGGGATTACAATGAAGGATGGACATGGATTATTTAAAATAGAACAGGTGGAGGAATAATATGGCTAAGAAAAAAGAAACCTATGAAAGTAAAGTGATTAAGCTAGAAGAAATATTACTTGAAATGGAAAATAGAGAAGTTAGCTTAGATGATGCCATATCAAAATATGAAGAGGGAATGAGACTTTACAGTGAACTTTATAAAGCACTTCAGCAGGCAGAGGGAAAAATTAAATTACTTACAGAACAAGGTGAAGAGGATTTTCAAGAGTAAAATTAATTGTGTTGGTGAGGGATTAATATGAATTTAAATGTTTATAAAGAAGAAGTAGAAAATTGGATTGAAGATTATTTTAAGGGGAAAGATGTGGGAGATAACTCCATGCTAGAACCAACTGTTTATAGTCTTAAGATTGGTGGGAAAAGAATAAGACCAATACTTATGATTTGTACTCATAACATGTATAGTGAGAAACGAAAGGAAATACTTCCTTTTGCTGCGGCTATGGAAATGATACACACATACTCACTAATTCATGATGATCTCCCATGCATGGATAATGATGATTTAAGAAGAGGTAAACCTACAAACCATAAGGTTTATGGTGAAGCTATGGCGACATTAGCAGGGGATAGCTTACTTAATGAGGCTATGTATCTTATGTTTAGCAATTGTTTAAATGGGGATTTAAATAAGATTAACGCTAGTCATATAATTGCTAAGTCTTCAGGTATAGATGGAATGATAAAAGGGCAGATAATTGATATAAAGAGCGAAGGCCATAAAATAGATAAAGATACACTTTTAAATATGCATAAAAATAAAACTGGACAATTGATTACTGCATCCATAGTAGCAGGTGCTATTATTGGAGGAGCTTGTGAGGAAGACATAGATAACCTTAGAAATTTCGGAGAAAATCTCGGGCTTGCATTCCAAATTAAGGATGATATATTAGATGTAGAAGGTGATTCTAAATTGCTTGGAAAGTCACAAAGTGATGGCGATAATAATAAGACTAACTTTATTAGTATGTATGGAATTAGCAAATGTAAAGAATTATGTAACAATATAACTGAAGAATGTTACAACTTGTTAGGGAAGATTAGTAAGGATACAACAGAACTTAAGTATATTACTAAGTTTCTACTAGAAAGAAGTTATTAAAATTAAAGATATATATAATAAATTGTTAATGATATATTATATATAATAACATAAATAAATTCACAAAAAATAAATTTTAAATTTATTGTAGTTATGCTATAATTGGATTAATAAGGTGGTGCAGTATTCTAGTCAGGTAAGTACTTTTGAGGACGGGGCTAAAAATCCGTTGAAGGGCACATCGATGAAGTTCCTTGTGCTGGCTTGTAACGCCCAGTTGTGGGCTTGTGCTGGGAGTAAGGTTGTGGGGCGGCCGCAAAGGCATGCGATACCGACCCTACCACCGTGGAGACCACTGTATGTGCTTTGGGAGAAATACCCAAGGTACGGCAATGGATTAAACCTGCATCGTGGTAAACGAGCTATGTGCAGAGTAGCCTGCCTTGAGTGAGGTGGGGAGAGGTGAGAACAAATCTTGTTATCCTGGCCAGGGTAATGGGGCTATTGCTCACTGAAACCTATGTTGCAAAAGAGGATAAGGGGGTACCTAACTGCTGAGGAAATCTCCTAGACTGTTCCGTGTGAGGCATATTAAGGATTGCAGTGTGGACTAAGTGGTAATCTAGCCCTGTAAGTGGAAACACTACAGATAGAACATTAAAGGGAAACCGTCAAAAATGGCGACATTTTGATTATTCTATGGGAAATCCTGCTAGACCTAAGCCGCAAATTTTACTTAGTATGTTACCACCTTTTATTTATTTTTGGAGGGCTAAATTGGAAAGCGATAGTAGTAGGCGTAATAAAAAAAGCAAAAATAGAGATAATAAAAAAAAGAATAGGAAAGAAGCATTATGGACAGCTAAAATTACAATGTATACTATAATTATTAGTGGAACTGCTTCACTTTTATCAGAATCTACACTTCCAAAGGTCGATGCTTCTTTGGCCTTTATTATATTAGTGTTGATTATTTTTTTGGGTGTTATTTTTGATATAATAGGAACAGCAGTAACAGCGGCAAATGAAGTTCCTTTTCATGCAATGGCTGCTAAAAAAGTAAAGGCAGCAAAAGTAGCAGTAAAGATGATAAGAAATGCTAGTAAGGTTTCAAATTTTTGTAATGATGTTGTAGGAGATGTTTGCGGTATTATAAGTGGATCCGTTGGTGTAGTAATAGTAGCAAAGGTGTTACAAGTTTATCAGAATAGAAATGAAATTCTAATAGCGGCAGGTATTAGTGCAATGATAGCAGGAGCCACTGTTGGTGGTAAAGCTATAGGTAAGAAATTTGCGATTACAAATAGCAATAAGATATTATATACAGTTGCGAAAATAGTATATTTTATAAAATGAGGGTAAAGATAATGTCAATATATTTAGATAAATATGAAGATTTCAATAAAATAAAAGATATGAAACTAGATGAGCTTGAGGAGTTTGCAGAAGAAATAAGACAATTTCTAATTGATCAGGTATCCAAAACCGGTGGACACCTAGCATCTAATTTGGGAGTTGTAGAGCTTACCTTAAGTTTATTTAATGTGTTTGATTTTAATAAGGATAAAATTGTATGGGATGTCGGACACCAGAGTTATGTTCATAAAATTTTAACAGGACGTAAAGATAGGTTTGACACCTTAAGAGAATATAAGGGACTTAGTGGATTTCCAAAGATTGAGGAAAGTAAATATGACATGTTTAATACAGGTCATAGTAGTACATCCATATCGGCAGCATCAGGAATGGCAAGAGCTAGGGATTTAAAAAATGAGAAACACGATGTTATTGCGGTAATTGGAGATGGAGCACTTACTGGTGGAATGGCTTTTGAGGCATTAAATGACATAGGGGATAATAAAACCAAAATGATAGTTGTTTTAAATGATAATCAAATGTCCATTTCACCTAATGTAGGAGGAATGTCAACATATCTTAATGATATAAGAATGGGGATAACTTACAATAAGGTTAAGAGTGATGTTAATGCCACATTGGAGAAAATACCTAAGGTTGGCAAGAGTATGGTTTATTCAATAAATAAGGTGAAAGACTCTGTAAAGCAATTAATGGTTCCTGGCATGCTTTTTGAAAACATGGGTATAAAGTATTATGGTCCTATAGATGGGCATAATATTAAAGAAATGAGTAAGACCTTAAAGAAGGCTCAACAGGTTGAAGGTCCTGTGCTTATTCATGTCATAACCCAAAAGGGAAAGGGGTATGCATATGCAGAACAATTTCCAAATAAGTTTCATGGTGTAGGTCCCTTTAATTGCGAAAATGGAAAGCCTTCATCCAATGGTGGAAAATCCTATTCAAAGGTATTTGGAGAAACCATGATTAAACTTGCAGAAAAAAATAAAAAAATTGTTGCGGTTACGGCTGCAATGCCAGAAGGAACAGGACTTGAAGAATTCTCTAAAATATTCCCAGAACGATTTTTTGATGTGGGTATAGCAGAGCAACATGCGGTGACAATGTCAGCTGGAATGGCATCTCAAGGGTTAAGACCTGTATTTGCAGTGTATTCAACCTTTTTACAGAGAGCATATGATCAGGTGCTTCACGATGTTGCAATTCAAAAATTACCTGTAGTAATAGCTATAGATAGAGCAGGTATTGTAGGGCAGGATGGAGAAACTCATCAGGGTGTATTTGATTTATCATACTTAACCCATATACCAGATATGACGGTTATGAGTCCTAAGTGTACCGAGGAATTGAGATATATGCTTCAGTTTGCAGTTACCCAAAATTATCCTATAGCTATTAGATATCCTAGAGGTGGAGATTTAGCAAATGTTAAACTTTCACCAATGACCTTCTTTAGAAAAGGAAGATGGGAAGTTATAGGTAGAAAAGTAGGGAAAATAGCAATCATTGCAGTTGGTAAAATGGTACAAAATGCAGTTTTAGCTAAAGAACTTCTAATTGAAAAAAATATAGAGTGTACCATAGTAAATGGATGCTTTGTAAAACCTATAGATAAAATTTTAATTAAAGAACTAGTGGAAGAGGGATATTCTATTGTAACCATTGAAGACAATGTAATATCAGGAGGTTTAGGTAGTGAGGTTATTCAATACCTAAATAGTGAGAAACTTATAAAGAAACAAGTCCTAACTTTAGGATTTAGAGATAAATTTATTCAGCATGGTAATGTAGATATATTATATAAAATTAACAAATTAGATCCAGAAGGAATATGCAATAGTATATTAGACTTATTGAACTAAGGAGCAGATATGTCAGAAGAAAAAATTAGATTAGATTTATTAGTAGTGAAGAAAAATTTATCGGTCTCTCGTGAAAAGGCTAGAGAGTATATTTTAACTGGTAAGATATACGTAAATGGCAGAGAAGAGCGAAAATGTGGTCTTAAGGTTAGCGAATTTTCACAAATTGAGATGCGTGGAGAAAAAATTCCATATGTTAGTAGAGGTGGTCTTAAACTTGAAAAGGCCCTTAAAGATTTTGAAATAAATCTTCAAGGGCTTATCTGCTTAGATATAGGAGCTTCAACTGGGGGATTTACAGAATGTATGCTTACTTCAGGTGCTAAAAAGGTATATGCAATAGATGTAGGAAGAAATCAGTTGGCAGAGAAACTAAAAAATGATGAACGAGTTGTTTCAATGGAGGGAACTAATATAAGGGGTATTACCATAGATGAAATTGGAGAGAAATGTGATTTTGCATGTATAGATGTATCATTTATTTCCTTAGACAAGGTTATACCACATGTGATTCCACTTTTAAAAGATAAAGGGGAAGTGGTAGCACTTATAAAACCTCAGTTTGAAGCAGGAAGAGGAAAGGTTTCTAAAAAAGGTGTAGTAAAAAGTATTAAGATTCATGAAGAAGTTATCTTAAACCTAATTACCTTATTAAAGGAAACTGAAATCAATGTGATAAACATAGCTTACTCAGGGATTAAAGGCCCTAATGGAAATATAGAATACCTGGTTAATTTTACGAAAGATTTTACAAAAATAAGCAACTTTAATAGTAGTAATGTAGCAAGTATTGTAAGAGATGCTCACGAGAAGCTTAATTTGGAGGATATATGAAAAAAATAGGTATCAACATCAACACTTCTAAAGATAAGGATCAGAATAAATTAAATTATGTGTGTAACTCCATAAAAGAGGAGTTACCTAACTGTGAGTTATACGTATTCATGGATGGAGAAGGTCTAGAATGTGAAGAAAATAGGTCATTAGACCTATTGGTTACTTTAGGTGGAGATGGAACTATTTTAAGAGCGGCAAGAAAGGTATATAAGTTTGATTTGCCGATTATCGGAGTTAATATAGGTCACTTAGGGTTCTTAGCTAGTGTAGACTTAAGTGACTTTAAAAGTGCTTTAAAGATGATTAAAAATAATCAATTTAAAGTTATGGAAAGAATGATGATTCAAGTTACAGTACCAGGGAAAAAAAGCGAAAATGTTCATGTAGCATTAAATGATGTGGTTATAACAAAAGGAACATTAAGCAGAATGATAACCTATGACATATTTATAGACGATAGTTTTTACATAAGCTATAAGGCAGACGGACTAATTGTATCAACACCTACAGGTTCTACAGCATATTCACTATCTGCAGGAGGACCTATTGTATACCCAACAGTAAATTTAATTAGTTTAACTCCTATTTGTCCAATATCAAATGGCGTTGGACCTATTATTTTAGATGCACATAGTAAGATAAAAATCAGATTAAATACCAATGAAGATAACGTATTCTTGACCTGTGATGGTCATCTAGAGCTAGAGTCTGATAAGTATAATGAGCTAATAATTGAATCTATAGAAGAAAAATGTAAAATGATTCAATTTAAAGATTATGACTACTTTAAAATATTAAGAAAAAAAATAATTTCAAGATCTATGGATTGTGAGGAGAAAATTGATGAAAGAAAATCGCCATAGTATTATATTGGATATAATAAAAAATCAAGATATTGAAACACAAGATGATTTAGCCGATAGATTAAAAGCTCAAAATATAAATGTAACTCAAGCAACTGTATCTAGAGATATAAAAGAATTAAACCTTATAAAAACATTATCACATACAGGAAAATATAAGTATGCTCAGGTTAGTGCTAATAAAAACTCAAGCGTTAATGCTCTATCATATATATTTTCAAATACTGCAATATCTATAGAACGAGTTGGAACGATGTTGATTATAAAGACGATTTCTGCATCAGCCTCTGTGGCTGCAGAAGCTATTGATTCCTTCAATTTAGAGGGGGTAGCTGGAACTATTGCTGGTGATAATACTATGTTTGTAGTTGTACGAACTGAGGAAAAGGCTGAAGAGTTAAGAATTGAGATACAAAAATTAATTAAATAGATGAGGAATGATAGGAATGCTTTTACAACTAAATATCATGAACTTTGCTTTAATAGAAAATCTTTCTATAGATTTTTCTAAAGGTTTCAACGTATTATCGGGAGAAACTGGAGCAGGTAAATCCATTTTAATTGATGCTATTAACTTCGTACTGGGAGGGAAATTTAATAAAAATCTGATAAGAGTAGGAGAAGATAAGACTGTTGTAGAAGCAGTTTTTTCTATTGAAAATCAAAAAACCAGGGATGTATTAAAAGAACTTGATATAAATGATGAAGGAATAGTAATACTAAGTAGAGAGAGTTTTCATTCGGGAAAAACCATTGCAAAGGTTAATAATAAATCTTTACTACTAGCTAAGGTAAAGTTGGTAAGTGAAACCATAATAGATATTCATGGACAACATGAAAATCAAAATTTATTAGATAGTTCAAAGCATATCAACTATGTGGATTCATTTGGTCAAGAAGAACTAGGGGATAAGCTGTTAGAATATGAGCAATACTACACAAAGTATGGCGAAATTGAAAAGAAAATAAATAATCTACAGGGTAATGATGGGGAAAGAGAGAAAAAGATAGATTTCCTTAAATTCCAAATAGATGAGATTAATAGTATAAAACCTAAGATAGGTGAGGATGATGAGTTATCTAAGAAGTTTAATTTACTATCTAATGGTGAAAAAATAAAAAAGGCTTTAGAAAAAAGTTATGGATTACTTAAAGATAATGAGGAGAGTAGGGTCTCTATTATAGATTCTCTTATGTATGTGATTAGAGAACTAAAGTCAATTGAAATCCATCATGAAGAAGTAAAGAGTGTAGTTTCTTCATTAGAAGAAAGCTATTATTCTCTAGAAGATAATATTAGTACTATCAGTGACTTAAAAGAAAATACAGATTATGATATGGGAGAACTAGAATTTATAAATTCTAGAATGTATCAACTATCTAGCTGTAAGAAGAAGTATGGTCCTAGATTAGAAGATGTAATAAATTATAGAAATTCTATGGAAGAACAATATTATGAACTTGTAAATAGTGGAGAAATAATAGAAAAATTTTTAAAAGAAAAACAAGATTTATATGAAGAGTTAATAAAAATTTCTGAGGATATTCATAATATAAGAATAAGTATAAGTGCTGATCTTCAAAGAGAGATTAAGAAAGAATTAGATTATATAGGACTTGAAAAGAGTACCTTTAGAATTGATGTTGTATATACAGAAAATTTAACACCAAAGGGAAGAGATAGAATTCAGTTTAATATTTCAACTAACCCTGGACAGCCATTACAGCCTTTAGAGGAAGTAGTTTCAGGTGGAGAATTATCAAGAATTATGCTAGCTCTTAAAACTGTATTTGTAGATAAGGATCATATTCCTTCAGTTATATTTGACGAAGTAGATACAGGAATAAGTGGAAGAATAGCTCAAAGAGTTGGAGAAAAAATGGTACTTATATCAGAAAATCACCAAGTATTTTGTATAACACATTTACCTCAAATTGCAGCTTTAGCAGATTCAAATTATTTAATAGAGAAAAATAGTACTGATGTTACCACATTTACAGAAGTTAAAAAGTTGAAGTCTGAAGAAGTAGAATATGAAGTGGCTAGAATAATTGGTGGAAGTGAGGTTACGTCAATAACTCTTCAGAATGCTAGAGAAATGATTTTAAAAGCTTATGAAATAAAAAAAATATTAAGAAAATAAAAAAACTATTAGTGAATATATAATATAAAAATGTAAAACACTATAAACTATTATAACTATAGTTTATAGTGTTTTATTCTATTGTAAAAAATTCTAGTAACAAAGTTTTTTGGGTTTAAATGAAAAAGAACTCTAACATAAAAAAACTTCATGGGGGAAAATTAAAGTTAAACATTCTTAATAGGAGGTAAAGCATTATGAAAAAGTTTAGTAATATTTTATGTTTGATATTTACTACAGTATTCATCTTTGTAGCTATAAACTGCTATAATGAAGTTTTGTATAGATATCATGGTGAAGCAGTACCTTCAATAAATAATTACTCAAGTTCCATGAATGCTAAAGTTAATTTTTCGAAAATCGTAAAAGTTGGAAAAACAGATTATGCTAAAACCTCTGATATTATGGTCTATCCTGGAGGAAAACCTCTTGGGATAAAGATAAATACAAAAGGAGCTCTAGTCATTGCTTTATCAGATATTGAAATTGAAGGTGACAAGATTCAAAGTCCAGCCGCCGTTGCTGGAATAGCAATTGGTGACAGTATAATGAAGATTAATGGTGATGACATAAAAAAGGCGGAGGATATAGCCACTTATGTTAATAGAGCTAATGGGGAAAAAATAAAGATTACAGTTAATAGAAAAGGTAAAGAAATGGATTTTATAATAAATCCAATAGTTAGCAAAAATGATGAAAATTACAAAATAGGACTTTGGGTTAGAGATTCCGTAGCTGGAGTTGGAACATTAACGTTTTATCACAAGGAAAGTGGAAAGTTTGGGGCATTGGGACATCCTATTACAGATATAGATACTAGTACAATTATGTCTGTAGGAAAAGGTGAAATTGTGAATTCTAATATTGTATCAGTAAGAAAAGGAGCAAAAGGAAATCCTGGAGAGTTAAGGGGAATTTTCACAGAAGATAATGTATTGTTAGGTAGCATTAAAACCAATACTTCTTGCGGTATATTTGGAGAAGGAAATGATAATCTTATAAGTAGTAATTTTAATCAACCTATGAAAGTTGGATTTAAAGATGAAATAAAAGTAGGGAAAGCGCAGATTTTAACAACTATAGATGGTAAAGAACCTGAACTATTTGATATAGTTATAGAAAAACTTTTAAATCAAAGTGAACCTGACGGCAAAAGTATGATTATAAAAGTTACTGATCCAGTATGTCTTGAAAAAACCGGGGGAATTATTCAAGGAATGAGTGGAAGTCCTATAATACAAAACAATAAAATAGTAGGAGCTGTTACACATGTTCTTGTAAATAAACCTGATACAGGATATGGAATTTATATGGATTGGATGATTGATGAAATAAAATAAATAATAAAGTAATAAGAAGTTATTGTGAAAAAAATGTAAAAATTTCTTAGGGAATATAAAAATAAAAATTATAAATATAATATAAACACTTTATTATAAATTTATATAGTATAGTGTTTATATTTGACATAAATTAATGGTATAATATAGAAAAGGGTGAATTATAAAAAAAAATATTTTTTTTTATAAGATAAGAAGGAGTTTTATTGTTTTTGTCGAAAATATATATATATACAATATGGAAAAAATTACAAGAAGGGGAGTTGTAACATGGAGCAAAAAAGCATTAATGTGCTAATTGCAGATGATAATAAGGAGTTTTGCAATATTTTAAGTGATTATTTTTTAAGTCAGAAGGATATAAATGTGGTGGGGGTAGCAAAAGACGGAATAGAAGTTCTAGAGCTGATAGAACATTCTAAGCCAGATTTAGTTGTACTTGATATTATAATGCCGCATTTAGATGGACTTGGAGTACTTGAAAGATTAAATACGATGAATTTAAATCCAATGCCGAGGATAATTATATTATCTGCAGTTGGACAAGATAAAATAACTCAAAGAGCTATTTCATTAGGTGCGGATTACTATGTGGTTAAGCCTTTTGATATGGATGTTTTATCAAATAGAATAAGGGATATGTTTAATAGTACAATTGCAAGTGATTCAGTTAGAAGAAATTCGGTTCCACAAAATAATCAATCAACATCAATGTTAGATGTTAAAACAAGATCTAATAATGTAACTTTAGATTTAGCGGGAGAAATTACTAGTATAATTCATGAAATAGGTGTGCCTGCCCATATTAAAGGATATATGTATTTAAGAGAGGCAATTACATTAGTTGTTAATGATATTGAATTATTATCAGCGGTAACTAAAGAATTATATCCAGCTATTGCTAAGAAGTATAATACTACTGCTAGTAGAGTTGAAAGAGCTATAAGACATGCAATAGAAGTAGCATGGAGTAGAGGACAAGTTGATACTATCAACAAACTATTTGGCTATACTATTCACAATGAAAAAGGTAAGCCAACTAATAGTGAATTTATCGCGATGGTAGCAGACAAGCTAAGACTTAAAAATAAAGTAAGCTAATATAATTATAATAAATTAGTTAAATTATTTTATAACAACAAAATATATATAATAGATTTTAAGACATCATCCAATTTATAAAACATTTTGGAGGTGTCTATTTTTGTGTTCGAAACAAAAATAATCTAACACAGGCTAAAATTGTAATTATAGGCAATAAACCTACATAGACATGCTGTACAATTATATTTACAATATAATTAACAAAAGAAAGATGAATTCGTTTAGCTTATGCTACACGAGATATTAAAAGGAGAGATAATGCTATGAATTTTTATAAAATGAACTATGACACTATTCTAGAGAAATTAGCCAATGCTTTCGTTACAGATATAAGTGAATACCATAATATTTCTGATAAATATATTGAATATGTTAGAAGTAGCAAGATATTAAGTGAAATTTCTGAAGAGGAAGATAGAATAGAGTTAATAAATGATGTGTTTGCACATATAATAAAATTAGTGAATAGTAAAGTGTACCATATAAACAGAACTTCATTTCAAGAGATTGCTATAGAACTAGGATCATAATACGAAGGCGAAAAATAGGTGAAACAGGAATAGCAGATAAATAAAAATAATATATGTGGAAAATTATACATATATAATATAAAGTGATTTTTCAAGGTGATAAGTAACTAAGTTTATTTATTATCTTTTTTATTTTTCAAATTATATAAGTATAAATGTCATAACTGAAAATACAGATAGATTTAATAATATAATTATAAATTCACAATATAGGATATATAGATAATGATAAAATATAAACTCTTATATTCATTATATGAATAACTAGTATATATGGTGTTTTTCATTATTTATGATAAAATTAAGAAAAAGAAGTTAAAGGGAGGGTAGTCCTATAAAATGAAGAATTACTTTTAAGAAATAGAGAGAAATTTATTTTATAGAGAGCGATATGGAATTATTAGAGAAAACTATCAGTGAAGAATATAAATTTAAGGGTACAATGATAAATTTAAAGGTTCAGAAGGTAGAGCTTCCAAATGGAAGATTTAGTAGTAGAGAAATAGTAGAACATCCCGGTGGAGTGGCAATAGTTGCATACTTAGACGAGGAAACCTTAATTCTTGTAGAACAGTATAGAAAGCCTGTTGATAGAATACTTTTAGAAATACCGGCAGGTAAGCTAGAAAGAGGAGAAGACTCTAGAATTTGTGGAATTAGAGAGTTAGAAGAAGAAACAGGGTATAAAGCAGAAACTTTTGAGTATTTGGGAAAGATTGTAACAACACCTGGATTTAGTAATGAATATATATATTTTTATAAAGCTACTAATCTATACAAGGGTGAATTTAATATGGATGAGGATGAATTTATCAATATTAAGACCTATAAAATTAATGAAATTAAAGAAATGATTAAAAATGGAGAAATTGTAGACGGAAAAACTATTGCAGCATTATCGTATATTTAAGAAATACTGTAAATTTTAATTTATTTAAGTAAAATTACTCCTTAGAATGAATATGAAAATGAATTTTATTGATTAATAACAAATGTATAGATGTAAAATTGTATTTAAAACAATATTAACATCTATATTTTTTTGGAATATTACGATTACATTAGTCATAAACATTAATAAATTCGTAAACAAACTAAGGGGGAATATGTATGACATTTAGAAGCTTATTAGATGGTTTTAATAAACACTTTTATGAGAATATTTGGTTATATTTGATTACAATACTCTTTATGGCTACAGGGATGATTGTTGGCTTGTACTGTGTTAAGTATATGGGGGATGTGGACAAAAATACCTTAATTAACTATATAACTGCTTTAAGTTCATCTTCGGCATCAAATAAAGAAGTGTTAATTGGAACATTGAAAAATAATTTACCGTTTATAATTGGATTTTGGTTTTTGGGATTAACAATAGTGGGAGCTCCTGTGATTATATTACTTAATATTTATAAAGGTTTTTCTTTAGGATTTACTTTCAGTTTTTTTATATATGGATTAAAGGAAAGAGGATTATTACTTGCAATTTTGGGAGTACTACCACAAAATATTATATATATACCATGCTTAATATTCTTGTCAGTATTAGCACTTCAGTTTTCTATTGGGAGTGTAAAGGAAAAGTTTAGCAAACGTTTTGTATCTAGAACTAATAGTAGTGTGAGGATGTATACCATAATATTTGTAGTTACTACAGGAGTAATGTTCATTGGATTTTTATTTGAGGCGTTTTTAACACAGGAGCTTGTAAAATTTGCATTAAAGGGTTTAGGTACCTAAGTTATGAGAGATGACATTAAGAAGTTTATAATTCTGTATATAGAGTGCTTTCTTATACTGTTTATTATGGGTATTGTAATTCCTCATGCATTAGAGCAGGTACTAAATCAAATTTATGACCAACAACAAATTCATCAGAATAGTATTTTAGTAGGTAGACAACTAAGCAAGCCACTTCAAATTTTATATAAATATGTGTATACATTTACTTCAATAGTTAGATAAATATATATTTAACCTTCAGATGGGCATTATAAGTTTATCTGAAGGTTAAAACTTTTTATGAATTTTATATTTTATATTGTGTCTGTGATGAAATTCTGATAAACTAAAGTCTTAGATTTATAATAAACTTCAATTTATAATCATAAAAAAATATTTAGTTATATAAAATTCATATAAATGTGGTAATATATATAATATATAGATGTTGGTGTCGAAAAAGAAAGGAAGTATATCATGGATAGAAAAGTAGTTTTAGTTGTATTAGATAGTGTTGGTATTGGAGAACTTCCAGACGCAAAACTTTATGGAGATGAAGGAAGTAATACATTAGGAAACATAGCAAAGAATGTTAAGGGATTTTCTATTCCAAACTTAGAAGCATTAGGAATAGGAGCAATTGATGGAGCTGTAAACCTTATAAAGTGCGAAAATCCAGAGGGAGTATATGGTAGATGCAGTGAACTTTCAAAGGGAAAGGACACTATAACAGGTCATTGGGAAATGGCTGGAGTTATCTTAGAAAAGCCTCTTAATACTTATCCAGATGGATTTCCAAAACATATTATGGATGAATTTGAAGAAAAAATAGGTAGAAAAACTATAGGTAATGTGGTAGCATCAGGAACATCTATAATTGAAGAACTAGGTGAAGAACATGTTAAAACAGGATACCCGATAATATATACATCAGCAGATAGCGTATTTCAAATTGCAGCCAATGAGGACATTATTCCACTAGATGAGTTATATAAAATGTGCACCATTGCAAGAGAGATGCTTGTAGGTGATAACATGGTGGGAAGAGTAATTGCAAGACCTTTTAAAGGAATGAGAAAAGGTGAATTTGAAAGAACTTCAAATAGACATGACTATGCTCTTGAGCCATTTAATAAAACAATCCTTGAATATATAAGTGAAGCAGGATTTCCAGTAATGGCTGTAGGTAAGATTAAAGATATATTTACAGGCAAAGGCGTTACAGAATCTGTATCTATAAATAATAATATGGATGGAGTAGATAAAACCTTGAAAATGATGAAATCTCATTCTAATGGTTTTGTATTTACTAATCTTGTGGATTTTGATATGAAATTTGGTCATAGAAACGATGTAGTTGGATATGCTAAATCTTTAGAGGAATTTGATGATAGAATACCAGAACTTAAATCTGCTTTAAGAGAAAATGATATACTAATAATTACTGCAGACCATGGTTGTGACCCAACCACTGAAGGTACAGATCATTCAAGAGAATATATTCCATTACTTGTATATGGGAAAAACATTAAGGAAAATGTAAATATTGGCACAAGGAATGGATTTTGTGATATAGGTAAAACTGTTTTAGAATTACTAAATATTGATAACGAGCTAGTGGGAGAGAGTTTTAAACATTTACTTATATAAACATAAAATAAACTTTTGTCTTGGTGTTAAAATAATTAGGAAATTACAATGTAAGATTATTTTATAGTTCTTACATTGTAATTTGCATTTAGATTTAATAGTCTGATTAGTTAATCAGACTCAAGAGTGAATTGAGAAAAACCAGAGTATTGTAATGTTTTAGTAATATAATAAAATATAAAATTAAACAATAAAGGAGAATTTGCAATGGACATGAAAGTTATAAATGAAAGCGTAGAATACATAAAAGGAAAGTTAGATTTCAAACCAGAAATAGGAATAATACTTGGATCAGGTTTAGGAGATATGGCAGATAAAGTAGAGGACAGAGTAGTAATTAAATATTCAGAGGTACCTAATCTTCCAGTTTCTACAGTACATGGTCATGCTGGACAATTTGTATGTGGAACTTTAGAAGGTAAAAAAGTTATTATGATGCAAGGTAGATTCCACTACTATGAAGGTCATGATATGGGTGTATTAGCACTTCCAATCCACATCATGAAGTATCTAGGTATTACATCTTTAATGGTAACAAATGCTTGTGGTGGAGTTAATACTAGCTTTGTACCAGGCGATTTAATGATAATCACAGACCACATAAACTTTACAGGTGCAAATCCTTTAATAGGTAAAAATGAAGAAGAAATAGGACCAAGATTCCCAGATATGTCTACAGCTTATGATAGAGAATATGCGAAACTTGCTAAGAAAGTTGGAACATCTCTTGATATAGAATTAAAAGAGGGAGTTTACATGATGTTTACTGGTCCAACTTACGAAACACCAGCAGAAGTTAGACTTGCAAGAATACTAGGAGCTGATGCAGTAGGAATGTCTACAGTGCCAGAAGTTATTGCAGCAAATCACTGTGGACTTAGAATAATTGGAATTTCATGTATAACAAATATGGCAGCAGGGATTTTAGACCAACCATTAAATCATGAAGAGGTTATAGAAACTTCAACTATGGTAAAATCTAAATTTGTATCTTTAGTTAAGGGTATAGTTAAAAGCTTATAATGATTTTAGGTAAATATAGAAAATTATAGAGTGGGGTAGTATTATGAGAATGTATGATCTGATTTTAAAAAAGAGAAACGGTGGAGAACTTTCAACAGAAGAGATAAACTATTTCATAGAAAATTACACAAAAGGTAATATTCCAGATTATCAAGTATCAGCACTTTTAATGGCTATATACTTTAAAAAAATGAATAAAAGAGAGACATCAGAATTAACTATGGCTATGGTAAACTCTGGTGATATGTTAGATTTAAGTGCAATAGAGGGAGTTAAAGTTGATAAGCATAGTACTGGTGGGGTAGGAGATACTACAACACTAGTTCTTACACCAATGGTTGCATCTCTTGGAATTCCAGTGGCTAAAATGTCAGGAAGAGGACTTGGACACACTGGAGGAACTATTGATAAGCTTGAATCTTTTAAGGGCTTTTCAGTGGAAATGCCTACAGAAAAATTTATTGATAACGTTAATACTATTAAAATAGCAGTCGGTGGCCAAACCGGAGATTTAGCACCGGCGGACAAAAAGCTGTACGCTCTAAGAGATGTAACAGCAACTGTAGACAATGTGTCATTAATTGCTTCTAGTATTATGAGTAAGAAAATAGCCTCGGGAGCAGATGCAATTGTTTTAGATGTTAAAGTAGGGGATGGGGCCTTCATGAAAACCACAGAGGCAGCTAAAGAACTGGCGGCAGAGATGGTTTCTATTGGTAAGCATGTTGGACGTAATACTATAGCGGTAATATCTGATATGGATCAACCACTAGGACTTGCCATTGGTAATGTATTAGAGGTAGAAGAAGCTATAAATACACTTAAGGGTAAGGGACCAGAGGATTTATTAAATCTATCATTGGCTCTTGGAAGTCGTATGGTAATGTTAGCTGGGAAAGCAAAAACTGTGGAAGAAGCAGAGAATATGCTAAAAGAAACTATAACTTCAGGAGCAGCCATTAACAAGCTTAAAGAGTTTGTAAAAGCTCAAGGTGGAGATATAGAATGCATAGATAATACAGATTTATTCCCTAAATCTAAATATGTAGTACCTGTGCTTTCAGAAGAAGCTGGAGTAGTTAAAAAAATACATGCAGAAAATCTAGGAATAGTAGCTATGGAGCTTGGAGCAGGAAGAGCTACAAAGGAAAGTGTTATAGATCTAGCAGTGGGAATAGTTCTAAACAAGAAACGTGGAGATAGAGTAGTACAAGGTGATGTAATTGCTTATATACACAGCAATAAAGAAGAACTTATAGAAAAAGCTAAAGCGGGTATCCTAAGTAACTATAAAATCGTTGAAGGCTATGAGAATAATATACCATTAATTCATGAGGTAATTAGCTAAGGTTATTTATACTTAAATAGATATAATAAGTAATTAATTAAGAATAGATAAAAGGTTGGAGTTTTCTTCAACCTTTTTATTTTACCAATTTGTACTAGATGGAAAATTTCTAAATTTTAAGGATAATTTTTTAGATTGAGGTAAAAATAACCTCATAATAATTATTTTGGAGGTTAGTCATGAAAAAGAATAAAATTATTTCAACTTTATTATTATCCCTAATACTTTCATTACAGGCTATAATGTTACCAAGTGCTTTTGCAGATGATAAAGATATAAAAACTGGGCCTGCTAATAATGTGGTAGGTTTTGAACCTCAAGCTAAATCAGTAATACTTTTAGAACCAAATTCAGGAAAAGTTATTTATGAAAAGAACTCAGAAGAGCAATTTGCACCAGCATCTGTAACAAAAATAATGACAATGTTACTTGCAATGGAACAACTAGATAGTGGAAAAATAACACTTCAGGATAAAATAGTTTGTAGTGAAAAAGTTAAATCCATGGGTGGAAGTAGTATGATACTTGATACTGGAGAAGTAAGAACTGTAGAAGAAATTCTGAAGGGTATTGCTATTGCTTCAGGAAATGATGCAGCAGTTGCTATGGCAGAATTTTTAGAGGGAAGTGAAGAAGCTTTCGTTGTAAAAATGAATGAAAAAGCTAAGGAACTTGGTATGGTAAATACTCATTTTGAGAATTCTACAGGTCTTAGTGCACCAGGTCATCTAAGTACAGCAAAAGATATATCTATAATGTCTAGAGAACTTTTAAAACATCCAACAATATTAAAATACTCTTCTATATACATGGAAACAATCTCGGAAGGTAGAATGAGTCCAATAGAACTTGTTAATCATAATAAATTGGTAAGGTTTTACAAAGGCTGTGATGGTTTAAAAACAGGGTTTACTCAAGAAGCTATGTATTGTATATCAGCAACAGCTACTAGAGACAATGTTAGAATGCTTACAGTAATTATGGGTGCACCTTCATATAAACAAAGAAATGCAGATGCAAGTAAGCTCATGGATTTTGGATTTTCTAAATATCAAAGTAAGACTATAGTTACTAAGGATGAAGATGTAGAACAAGTACCACTAAATAAAAGAGGTGACTCCTTCTATATAGCAAAAGCAAAAGATGATTTAAAAGTAACTATAGAAAAAGGTGCAGAAGAACAGATAAGCAAAAAAATAACCATAAACCCTGATTTGAAGAAAATAAATCAAGGTGATGTGGTTGGATATTGTGAAGTTTACAATGGAGAAGAATTACTAGGTAAAGTAGAACTTTGTAGTGATAGAGAAGTGAAACAATCTCAATTTTTAAAGAATATGAAGGATATGTTGTCAAATATCTTTGATCACTCAATTTAAATAAAGTTCTTAATTTGAAAACCAGCATCAAATATCTAAACTAAGTCAGTCATAATATACATCCCCATGTAATATATAACTGATGTTTAACTAAGAAAGTCATTCTAAGTTTTAGGATGACTTTCTTAGTTATGTACTTGAAATTAATAAAATTTGAAAAGGAAAGAATTTAAGTAAGAAATCTTATTTTAATTTATTTATAGAAACATATAACAATAGGAATCTTAATATGAGTATAAATTTAATCTATAATAATAATTGTCATAATTGGAAATGTAGACTGTGTCTCTTCGTGTACTTTTAATTAATTTTATAGTATAATTTACAATGATGACTTTTACAAGAAAGGAAGGTGAGAAAATGGCGTTGACAATTAAAACTTCAAATTTTGAAGGACCCTTTGATCTTTTACTACATTTAATTAAGAAAAACCAAATGGACATATATAACATAAGCATTTTAGAAATAACAAGTCAGTACATAGGGTATTTAAATGAGATGAAGGAATTGGATCTTGATATTGCTTCAGAGTTTATTGTTACGGCAGCTACCTTAATTGAGTTAAAGTCTAAAGTATTACTTCCTAAGAATAAGGAGCCAGAAACTGAAGAAGTAGATGATGCACAGGAGCTTATAAACAAGCTAGTTCAATATAAAAAGTTTAAAAATGCAGCAGAGTTTTTAGGGACAAGGCAATTGAATACAGGAGTTACCTTTACCAAAAGGCCTGAAATAATTGAGGATACTAGAGAAAAAAAAGAGGATGCAAAAGATTTATTAAAAAACATAACCATGATGGATCTTTATAATATGTATATTGAACTCATGGAAATATATAAGAATAAAATGAATGATAACTTTAATATGGCAGAAAGAATACAAATTGAAGTATTTAAAATAGAAGATAAGATGGATCATTTAAAGCAGATATTACATAATAAAAAGAATACTACCTTTGCAAGTATTATTCAGAATAATAAAAGTAAAACCGAGGTTATTGTAACATTCCTAGCCCTTCTAGAGCTGATAAAGCTAAAGGATGTTAAGGTAGTTCAGCATGGAAACTTTAGTGATATATATTTAGAAGGAGTGAGTACGGATGAGTAAAGATGTGTCTACAAGAGATAATGAAAAAGAAATTAATAGTAACATAGATATTCAACCAAAGAGCAAGGTTGAAGAGATAATTAATGAACTTGATTATCAACTTAATTATCTTATGGGGGAAGATAAATATGAAAGATATTTTTCAATTATAGAGTCTCTTTTATATGTAAGTGGGGACCCACTTGGGATTGATACAATAGCTAACATCTTAGAATGTTCTGTAGATTTTGCTACAGATTTATTAAAGGTTCTGGAAAGAGTATATGAAAAGGATCAATCTCGAGGAATTAAATTAATATGTATAAATAAGGCTTATCAATTTGGAACAAAGCCTATAAATAGTGATTACGTACAAATGCTTTTAAAAACTAATGTAAGGCAGTCATTGTCAAGAGCATCTCTTGAAACCTTATCAATCATTGCCTATAAGCAGCCTATAACTAGGATTGAGATAGAGGACATAAGGGGAGTTAAAAGTGATAGAGCTATTTATACACTTGTGGAAAAAGGATTAATAAGGGAATGTGGGAAGAAGAATGTAATAGGACGACCAAACCTTTATGCTACCACAGATGAGTTCTTAAAACACTTTGATTTTACATCATTAGGAGAACTTCCATACTTAGACAACTTCATTGAAGATGAAGTTGAGGTTGATAATGAAGAATCTACAGTTAAACAAGATTAGAATGAAAAGTGCAAATAGAATTAATTACATATTATTTTCTAAAAGAAGAAAGGTTAAAATAAATTTTAATTATTTTAACCTTTCTATTTTAGTTTGATAGGATTAATCGCAAGGATCGCATGGGTTATAAACTTCTGAATAGTAATCATCATCATTTTTATGTAAAAATTCAGAAATCATGTCAATTGCTTGTGGCACTACATCTAGTAGTCTATCATAAGGATTACTTTCATTTACTGAAAGGAACCTTATATTATTTCCGTTACAAACTAGGAAACCTACTGGTTTTAGAGATATTCCAGCACCGGATCCACCGGCAAAGGGATGTCTATTAGAAGAATCCACTGAGGTATTCTTAAACTCACTACCACCAGATGCAAAGCCAAAGGAAACTTTGGAAATTGGAATAATTGTTGTACCGTCTGGGGATGTAATAGGATTACCGATGACTGTGTCTACATCTATCATGTCTTTGATATTTTCCATAGTTGATTTCATTAAATTTTCTATTGGATGACTATCCATTTTAAAATTCCTCCTTTAAATTAACATTTTTATAGAAAGAATGTTTTCTTCCTTTTTTATAACCGTAAAAAATTACTGTAATTATATATATAATTGTTGCTATATTTATAAAAATTATACTAGAGCTTTTAAACTTAAAAAAGTTTTCATTATATCTTGTATTTATGGAAGAATCGAAATCATTTACCTTGAAGAATAGATTTAAAATAACTGCAATATAACCTGTAAATTGATGAAGAAGTCCATAAACTACTGCATTTACAGCAGCATCTTCAATGGAATATTCTACGTTAATTTTAGTGCGTATAGAAGCTTTTAGTTTTGAATTAATAATAAACTCAAAAATATCCTTAATATCTCTTAATTTAAATTTTGAAATTTCTTCTCTACCAAAAGTTTCGGTATATTTTTTAGGCTTTTCTTTTCTCTTTTTCCTAGCTTTTTTCCGCTTAGATGGAATTATAGTTTTGTTGTATATTTTTAAGGTAAAAATTTCTTTAGAATAGATAAGGGTTATTTTTATAGGAATAGGAAATAATAAAATCAATGTAACTATGGATATAATCCATAAAAAATATTTCATTATTAAACTTTAAACCTCCATAGCATTCTCTTTGAAATTTTAACCAACTAAAGTTTATATATTCATTATTTTAAAGAGAATTTTTATTATTTCATAAATATTTTTGTGAATAAATGTTGTGATAACCATATATAAGATAATTAAAACTCTTGTATTAAAAATAATACTTATATTTAAGGGGAATAATATTTATGCTTAAACTATAAATGGTTTAAATTAAGATAAGTCGAATATAGGAAATTATGCTGGGAGTGTGAAAGATGAAAAAAAGGTTATGGTGTTTTTTATTAGTATTTTTGTTTATGATATCTGCCATGCCAATAGAAGAGGCTTATGCAGCTCAAATTAGAGTAGACGCAGTTTCTGCTATAGCCATTGACTCCGTTACAGGGACAATTCTTTTTGATCAAAATGCCCATAAGGTTATACCGATGGCAAGTACAACTAAAATAATAACAGCATTGGTTGTTTTGGAGTATGGAGATTTGGATAGTGTAGTTGAGATATCTAAAAATGCAGCATCCATAAGAGGATCAAAGGTTGGATATAAAGCAGGAGATAAGGTTACAATAAGAGAACTTTTATATGGACTTATGTTAAAGTCAGGTAATGATTGTGCTATTGCCATTGCAGAAGCAACTAGTGGATCTGTAGAAAAATTTTGTAAGGTCATGAATGAATTTGCAGTATCCATAGGTCTTGTAGATAGCCATTTTGAATCTCCTCATGGATTAGATAGTAATTCTCACTATTCTTCAGCCTACGATTTAGCTATTGCAACAAAAAAAGCAAAGGAAATTGATGAGTTTAATAAGATTGTGTCTACAAAGCTTATATCTGATGAAGAAGGAATTAAATTCTCAAGAGAATTTAATAATATAAATAAGCTATTATATCAGGAACCAAATTGTACAGGAGTTAAAACAGGATATACAGGACAGGCGGGAAAATGTCTTGTAAGTTCCTTTAAAATAGACAAAAATGAAATAATTGTAGTAACTTTAAATTGCGTACCAAGATGGAAGGAAAGTCAAAGAATTTACCAATATGTTAGAGAAAATTATGAGTATGAAAAACTTATTCAAGCAGGAGAAATTGTAGGAGATATAAAAGTTAGAGGAAAAGAAGAAACATTACCATTAGTTGCTTCTGAAGATTTAATATTTCCAGTTAGAAAGGAAGAAAACATTATTAAGGAAGTTGTACTTCCTAAATATGAAATATCAACTCCAATTAGGACCACTGACGATATAGGAATGATAATCATAACCAATGAGTTGAAATCTAAGTATGCAGTGGCACTACATCCAAGTGATGATATTGAAAGAGTAGGATTATGGGATCAAATTAAATATATGATTAATAAGAAGTAGAGTATTTAATAATGTAAAAACTTATATAAAAAATCATGAAAAGCTCAAAGCATGTTATTGCTTTGGGCTTTTCTATTTCTATTTTCATGTTAAGAGTATTTTGTTAATTGTATTTATATTTTATATTTATTTAGATATATACTAAAAAGTTTTTTTATAAATAGTAACAAATAACTTTTTATGAAATACTCTGATAATATAGTGATTTTGGAGGCAAAGTAATGGGCTACGAACCATATAACTGTATAGATTGTGGTAGTGAATACTGTCCTTGTCATTTGGCTGAATCGGGTAATTGTATTTTGTGTTCTCACTTAGATGGTAAAGACTTTTGTGATTGTGTGAATTGGAATGGGGTTTGTATCTACCAAGAATTTGTACAAAATAATTTTAAGGCTAAGGAAGGAAGAAAACACCAGAGATTTCAAGTGGTTTATAAAGAAGTTATAAATGAAAAACTCTTAATGCTAAAAATAAAGGTTACAAATAAATTAGCTAGTGATTTAGTGGGACCAGGAGCATTTATATTTATCAGAAAGGAAGATAGCGAGCAGACCTTTGATACTCCTATATGTGTTATGGATAGTGATACTGGGGAAAATATCATTACCTTGGCAATTGAAATTAAGGGTCTTAAAACTAAGGTTTTGCAAAGTGTTAATGAAGGCGAATATCTTCTTGTAAAAGGACCTTTCTGGAATGGAATTTTAGGTATTGATTCACTGCTTAAAATAAAGAGAAAGCATTGTATTCTTATATGTAGAGGCATAGGGCAAGCACCTATGATACCAGTATTGGAAAAATTGTATAATAACGAGAATGAGATAACTGTGATTCTTGATGAAGGAACCTTAAAGACGATATTTATTGAAGAGGCTCTTAAAAAATATTCTTCGGAGGTCATAAAGACTAATATGTTGCTCATGGGTGGGATTTTAGATGGAAAATGCAGAAAGATTTTAGAGGGAGTTTTAACTAGAAAGGATATTGCCCTTGTACATTGTGATAGCGCAGATGTACTTAGCCATCAGATAATGAAGATAGTAGAAGCCTATGATAAAAATATAGATTTTTCATGCTCAAATAATGAAAAAATGTGCTGTGGAGAGGGAGTTTGTGGATGTTGTACCATCATAAATAATGATGAGAAGCTAAGAAGACTTTGTAAGATGCAAACCAGTCCCAAATATATATTTGAAGGGAGAAGATTGTATTGAAGATAGTTGTAATAGGTGGGGGTTGGTCTGGATGTGCAGCAGCAATATCAGCCAGAAAAGCCGGAGCAGAAGTAGAAATTATAGAAAAAACTGATTTATTACTAGGACTTGGAAATGTAGGCGGAATTATGAGAAACAACGGAAGATATACAGCGTCAGAAGAACTAATTGCATTGGGTGCTGGAGATTTAATTAACATAACTGATGCTAATACTCTCCACAAAAATATAGACTTTCCAGGGCATAAGCATGCTTGGCTTTATAACGTGAATAGAATTGAGCCAGCAGTGAGAAGATATATAGCAAATATGGGTATTAAAATTAGGATAGTAAGCCGTGTTGTGGATGTGGACATGGAAGGAATGAAGATAAAGGGGATTTATCTTAGCAGTGGAGAATACATTGAAGGTGATACATTTATAGAAACTACAGGATCAACAGGGCCTATGGGGAATTGTCTAAGATATGGTAATGGATGTTCTATGTGCATATTGAGATGTCCAGCTTTTGGTCCAAGAGTAAGTGTGAGTTATAGAGCAGGAATTGAAGATATAAAGGGCGAAAGGCAAGAAGATGTTTTCGGAGCTTTTAGTGGCTCTTGTAAGCTTGAGAAAGACACATTGTCTATGGATTTAGTAAACCAATTAAATGAAACTGGAGTTGCAGTTTTAAAGGTTCCAGTTGAGGACATTAATACTGATAAGCTAAAACAAAAGGTTTGTCAACAATATGCCCTTAAAGAATTTGCTGAAAATATTGTACTTTTAGATACAGGTCATGCAA
>NZ_JAVXMF010000016.1:0-71499 GCF_036646415.1 Clostridium sp.
GTGAGTAGATAATTATAAGGCTAGTAGGGAGTAAAATCCTTGCTAGCCTTATTTTTATACTTTACATTATTTACTTATATTTAATGTAAGACCATATTTATACTAAAAGAAGGAATTTTGTATATTGTGTCGAACGTATAATAAAGTAAAAAATAAACCACTATGACGGCTAAATCAACAGTGGTTTAAGACTAAATATGCATTTATAATCTCGTTATCTCTATTATATAGAAATAAGTTTATGAGTGCAACAATATAATGGGGGAGTTTTATTATGAATTTTGAAGGAAATGTTATTATTGAGAAAGTTATTATTCATATATTAAATCATAAGGAAAATATACATAAATTAAGTGAATTTGAAATTTCACTTAATAACAAATTAAATTTCTTGTTACAGAGTTATATTAATGATTCAATAAGAAGTCCTTCTCGGGTGTTTGCTAAGTTTAATGATATAGATAATGTTGTTAAGAATAGTAGTATAAAGATTTTACAAGACGATAATGAGTTTATAGAAGAATCTAAAAAAATATCCAGGCAATTATTCAAATCTATGAAGGGAACTAATGCATCAGCTGCAAATTTGTTGGTAGTTAAATATAGACATGGATTAGAAAAGGCTATAGGAGTATTTAAAATAGATTTCAATGATAGTTTTTTAACAGAAGAAAAAGAAGAAAAAGGTAAGATTAAAATTGTAATAAATACAATGAATAATGGATTTAGTATTACTCAAAAACTACAAAAGTGTGTTCTTATTTATGATGATATAATAAATGAAGCGGATAGTAGTATATTGCTATTAGATAAGCAAGATGACAATGTAAGTGATTATTTTGTATCTAGATTTTTAGAGTGTGAATTATTAAATAATAGTAAAAAAAGTACTAAATCTATGATAAAAGGTATACTGGAAATTATAAATAATGAGTATGGAGATGACCCAATTGAACTGATAAATAAAACTCATAATTTAACTAGTTTATTTGATACAAGTAAGAAATTTAAACTAGATATAGCTATTAAGCAAATATTTCCTACAGAAAACTTACAGAAAAAAGCAACGGATATAATTAATAAAAAGAAAATAGATAATACATTTGATATTAATGAGGATCAAGTGAAAAAACAATTAAATAGAAGGTCTATAACAACAAGTAATGGAATAAAATTGAAGGGAAAGGCATCGTTGTTTAATACTAATGAAATTAGTGTAGGAGAGTCATATGAAGATGGTACTGTGGATATAATTATTAAAAAAGTGAAGATAATAGAAAATAAGTTATAAAATACTATATTTGAAGGAGGAAGGTATGGAGAAGATTTGTAATCTGTTTAGTTTACTACAAGATTCATGTGAAATAAATGAAGAAATGGATATTGTGTCAATAAAAACTGTGTATGATGAATATACATCAAAAATCTTTAATTATACACAACTAAAAGAGTTAAAAGAACTGTATAAATCTTTTTTAGATATTTTCGTTTCTTCAAAGGTTAATAATGAAATTAATATTTTTAATTTCTTAGACAATGAAGAAGAGCTGCAAGAAGAGATTAATGATATGAATTTAAATGAAACGTTAGTCACTATAACATTTAATAAAATAAAATATATAAGAAGTACATTAAATATACCAGATAATATTAATTTGATATTTGTTGTCCAGGAAAAATTCTTAGTAGAATTGTTAAAAAATAGCGTGCAATCTTTAGAAAATATAATGTTTTCATTTTCAAAAAAGACTGTTATAGTATTAGCGGATTCTGATATTGATGAAAGCAATGAATTTTATAATATAATCGGATTTAACAAATTAAGAAATAAAATTTATAGCATAGAAAGTTCATATGTAAGGAACACAAAAAGAGTAATAGATATTAGAAATGAATACTGTAATTGGATAACAAGTACTGAATATATAACCCCTGATGAGTTGTATATTAATTTTGCTAGCGGCGAAATTATTACACCAATAGAACAGCGCATATGCAAAATTACAGTAGATAGTTGTATAGCATTCTTAGCAAACTTTACAGGTACAATTCATGATGAATTTGTAAGTATTATTAATGGGACTAAAAAAATAAAGATTGAATATGATTTGTTGATAGAGGACTATACTAGGGAAAGCTATGAAAATATTTATAATATATATAAATGGGTGTACCATGAATATTCACCCAATAAGATTTACATATGTAGAAACGTAATCAGTATACTAATATCAGCTAAATGTCAAGGATCTGTATATAAGACTATACTTAATAATAGCGATTGGATATTAGAATCTATAAAGTCAAACTATGAAACTTTTTTAACAGAAAATGTAAATGATTTTTTTAAACAAAAAACTGCATTGGCTGAACAAATTAGAGAAAAGGTAGAAAATATACATTTTCAAATTAATGATATAACTAAAGTATTAGTAAACAATTTTACTTCTCTCATTGGAATTAGTATTACAGCAGTGCTTGGATATATTAGTAAGGGAAATTTAGGTTTAGTGAAAATTTTAGCTCTTTTATATTTAATTTACATAGATTTTAGTGCATCATTTAGTTTGCCGTTAGTTTTCATAAGATATAGTCAAGTTAAGAATGATTTTAATAAGAAAGAAAATGATTATGTAAAAACTTATATTGAAGATGAATTTACAAGGAATATAGAAAAAAGGTTTAGCTCAAATAAGAAGATATTTTGGTGGTACTTTGTGTTAATAATAATAAGTATTATAATATTAAATATTGCTATAATAACATTTATAGCAAGACCAGATATCTATAGGAATGTGCTTGAAAAATTATACATTACTAAGTAATGATATTTAGATATAAAATAAGAGCAAGGCTAAACACCTAAGCTCTTTTCTTTCGTGTAAATATTAGTAGTAATTTAAACTGTTTAATGTTATGATAATATAAATTAAAAAAACTGAATATAGAGGAGGTCTAGTTATGATGTCGAATAGGACACCATATGTTCTAGCAAAAATGGCATTGAGCTTATCAATTTTAAGCATGGTAAGCAACATTGTGACAGTAATGCTAGTAGCATTTATTATATCAAGGTTATTATAGTAAATGCATTACAGAAGGGAATCTAATTATATCCAAGAGGTATGTGAGGTAAAACTCACTTACCTTAGAGGATATAAGATATCATAACTAAAACCTACAATATATTAAAAATGTATTGTAGGGAAACTCCTTAAAAATAAGAAAAGCAGATAGATTTCTAGAGATAGAGATCTATCTACTTTTTATTTGAAACAGTTTAAACTGTTGATAATACTACTGTTAGGGTAATACATGTATGAGTTAATAAATAATAACTGAGTAAAAAATACAATTTGAAAAAATATCAAATTGTAAGATCTATAAAAGCGTTTAAGCTAATTTAAATAAATCACTAGAAATTATGGAAAAAGTTATATAGTAATAGTGCTTAAAATCAATAAATAAGTAGAGTTAGGGGTGTTTTAATCAAATAATTAAAATTTAATTTACAAAATATCAAATAAATAAATTTATTTATTTTACTTTAAATGCAACTAAAAAGCAGTGAAAATAATTTCACTGCTTTCTTATGTTCAGGTTCAATATGAAAAATAATAGTAAAAAGAGGAGTAGTACTTTTTACTTGGGTTACTATCTAAATTATGTACAGAAATTTAGAGTGTATACATTAATTATAAAAAATAAAATTAGTATGTAAATATTATTCAAATATTGACAAATTGTAAATGTATTATACAATTAGATATGGAATACATATTCAAGGAGGATAATTATGGGAAATAAGGTTAAAAAGAAATTTTATAAAAAATGGTGGTTTTGGGCTATAATAATTGTAATTGTAATTGCAGCTATAAATGGTAGTGGGTCTAGTAAGGATAAAGGTAAAGTAGCGACTGATAATAATACAAGTGTAGCACAAGGAGAAAATAACAAAGATACCGCTAAAGAAAACACACCTGTAGAAACACCAAAAGAAGAAGTTAAAGATACTAAAATTAAAGCCGGTACTTATAAAGTAGGCACAGAGCTAGATGCTGGTGAATATTTATTTATAGCAAAAGGTATGGGGTATATACAATGTTCTACTGATACCACTGGAGCTTTAGAGAGTATATTATATAACGATAATGTAAAAGGACATAGTTATATTACAGTTAATGAAGGGGAATACATTAAGGTTCAAGGTGGGGAAATGTACCCAGTAGCAGAAGCACCTTCAGTAGTACCAGCAGACGGATTATATAAAGCTGGAATGTATAAAGTTGGACAAGATATACCAGCTGGAGAATATAAAGTTGCACTGAAGGACACAATGGGGTATATAGAAGTAGCTACAGATAGTAGACATCAATTAGAAAGTATAGTTACAAATGAAAATATTCAAGCAGATTCTTATATAACTGTTTCTGAAGGACAATACCTAAAAATTCAAGGTGTAGAAATTCAAAAGTAGAAATTACAAAAGCCTAGGATTCGCTCCTAGGCTTTTTCTTTTGCCGTCAAAAATTCGTCAAAAATAATTACAGATTTTATTCTATATTATTCTAAAGATAAAAATAATAATTAGTATGAAATCATTGTAATTACTGTGGTTTGGCAAATTGTTCTTGAATTTTAATTCTTCGAACATATTCTTAAATTGAAAGTGGGTTTTAATAATTAGTATATTAAGAAAATTTCTATACTTGTTGAGGCTCTGAGTTTGCTGTATCAGTTTTTATAGCATATTCAAAGACATGATTTGTATCTTCATATTTCTTTATGTCAGGAAAAATTTCAGAATTATCACAGCTATAATTATTTTCTTCACTGTTATTAGAGCCTAAAATATCCTCGTAGTCATTGTCTAAAAAGTTACATTGGCAAGAATCAGATGTTTCATCTTCAGTAAAATCTTTATCAATCATAGATTTACTTATTGCTTCAGTACTTTTATTTGAAACCGCATTTACTACCTTATCAACAATTACAACACCACCAACTACGGCTAAAGTATTAGTTATTAATTTTTTTAAGTTCATACTATCATTCCTTTCTTAAGATTCTCATTTAGTTTGTGTATATAATGAGAAATTATGTTGTTATATTTATTGAAAACATTGAAAAAATTAGAAGAACTAGTTTTCACAAGCTTTAAGCTTTTTCATTATAGTTTCCAAAATAAACATCTGAGTTTGAAGTATATTAAGATTTTTTCCTAAGGATACATCCTTAGTTATTAGTGAGTTAAAAAGTTCAACTTCCTTCTCATTTAAAGATTTCTTAAATTCCAATTGTTTGTCATAGGGAAGTTTTTCAAAGACTACAACAATTTCATAACAAAATTCTAATAAGTTATTGTTAATACTAGTGGCTCTATTTTTATAGTTCTTCTTACACACTAAAAATCCAATAATAATTATAATGATTAATATAAGGTATTGATACATATTATAACCGTCTCCTTTTGTAATAATACATCATAATAAGTATAGTGTACATGACTACCAGTGTAAAGTTATTTATACTAGTATCTTTTAGATTATACAAATATAGTATTAAATATATGCTATGTAGATTTATTGAAGTTTCTAGAACAAGTTAATCTAGAGAATCTGGATAAGCATCTTTATTGCTACAGCTAGGGACATAGTTACAAATATAGGTTTAATAATCTTTGAACCCTTAGTAATTGCAAGTTTTGTGCCAAGCTTTGCCCCTAATATCATAAAGAAGCAAATAGGGATTCCAACTAGATAGTTGATTTTCCCACTAAAAGCAAAGGTTACAAGAGCTGCAATATTACTAACAAAGTTTAAGACCCTTGCGTTGGCAGAAGCTTTTAGAAAGTTAAATCCTAAGATATTTATAAGTCCAAATATCAGGAAAGAGCCGGTACCAGGACCAAAAAAACCATCATAAAACCCAAGGGAAAATGCAAGAATTATAGAAAAAGCTATATTTTTCTTAGTAAATCCCTTAAAATTATCTTCCGCACCTATAGATTTAGAGAAGAAGGTATAAACACCGATACATAAAACTAACACTAGAACTAGAGGCTGAAGAAAACTATCATCTAGAAGTAGTACTGTCTTAACTCCAAGGATTGAACCTATTAAAGTAAAGGGAGTTACTATCTTTAGAAACTTAAAGTTGCAGTTACCTGACTTTATAAAACTAAGGGAGCTAGTAAATGAAGCTGTAGATGCAGTAAACTTGTTAGTTCCAAGTACCATATGAGGAGGAAGTCCAGCCATCATATATGCAGGAACACTGATTATTCCTCCACCCCCTGCGATGGAGTCTACAAAAGCTGCTAAAAACCCAGCAAAACATAGGAAAATAAAAGTAAATGTATTCATAAGTCCTCCCTAAAATTCGAAATTATCATTAGCTTATATTATAAGGGTAAAATAGGTAAAATGGAATTGATTTTAGTAAAATCATATAGAGATGGTGCGTTTTAGAGGCTGGTTAACCTTAGTTACATGTAAATGATTTAATATAGAGTGATTTTTAAAAGCTTTAAATAAACAAAAACCCTAGATAAAAGCATGGTGATAATATATAATTAACTAAGTAAATTTTAACATTAAATATATAAGATAAGTGTAAGGAGATACAATATGAGAAAAAGAAAAGAATATGAGTTTAATATAGAAACTACAGAATTCCCTGGGAAAGGTGTTGCTTTCTATGAGGGAGAAAAGGTTGCTATAAAAAACACTCTACCAGGTCAAAAGGTTAGAGCGAGAGTTACAAAGAAAAACTCTAATGGAATAGAAGCAAAGCTAGTTGAAGTTTTAGAGGATGTAGATTATAAAGTTGCTCCAGCTTGTGAAAACTTTGGTGTATGTGGGGGATGTAGCCATGGAGATTTATCAATGGATACTCAACTTAAATTTAAAGAAGATCAAGTTAAAAGCCTTTTAGATAATAAGGGAATAAAGGATTATGAATATCTAGGAATTGAAACTAGTCCAGATGACTATGAATATAGAAATAAAATGGAATTTACCTTTGGTGATTTTGAAAAGGGCGGAGAACTAGAAATTGGAATGCATGCTAAAAATAAAAGCTTTGCAATTATATCAGTGAATAATTGTAAAATAGTAGACGAAGATTTTAGAACAATATTAACAGCAGCTATAAACCACTTTAAAGAAGCAAACCTTCCTTATTATAGAGTATTAAAGCATGAAGGATTCTTAAGAAACCTAGTGGTAAGAAAAGCTATAAACACAGGAGAAATTCTAATTAATATAGTTACTACAACTCAAGTAGAGTACGACTTTAAAGCTTTTGAGGAACTTTTAAAAGGATTGAAGCTTAAGGGAGAAATCACAGGAATAATCCACACTCTAAATGACTCTCTATCAGATGTAGTTCAAGCAGACTCTATAGAAGTTTTATATGGAAGAGAATACATAATAGAAAATCTTTTAGGTTTAAACTTTAAAATAAATCCATTTGCATTCTTCCAAACTAACACAAAAGGAGCAGAGAAGCTTTACTCAATAGTTAGAGACTTCATAGGAGAATCAGCAGATAAAGTAGTATTTGACCTATACTGTGGAACAGGAACTATAGGACAAATCGTAGCTCCAAAGGCTAAAAAGGTTATAGGAATAGAACTTATAGAAGAAGCTGTAGAAGCTGCAAAAGAAAATGCGAAAATGAACGGTTTAAATAACTGTGAATTTATAGCAGGAGACGTAGCAGTAACAATAAAAAATGTAACAGAAAAACCAGACATCATAATCCTAGATCCACCAAGACCAGGAGTACATCCAGTAGCGCTAGATTATGTTATCAAGTTTGGAGCAAAAGAAATAATATACGTTTCATGTAACCCGAAAACACTAGCTGTAGATCTAGAAGTACTAGTAGCTAATGGATATAAGGTAGAAAAAGTTAAGGTAATGGATATGTTCCCTCATACACCACATGTTGAGACAGTCGTTAAGCTTACGAAGAGCGCAGCGATGAAGTAAGCTTTACGAATGTCCATGCAAGGGCTCCCCAAGAATCCTAGCGAAGCGACGGATGATTGGCAGGAGACTACTGCTGAGACTAGTGTTTACAACGGTTCATGCACGGGTTCACCAAGAGGCATTAAATTCTTAGTAAAAACGAACGTAGTGAGTTTGAACTTAGAATTTAAGCCCATCTTACGACTGAAAGGAATAAGATGTTCCATAGAAAAAGAGGATGATTGGCAGGAGACTACTGCTGAGACGGTGGTTAAACTGGCATTGAACTTAGCGAGAAAGCCCGCATTCCGGAGCTTGTCGGAGGAATGTGTTCCTTTTCAAACAAGTCTGGTATCAAAGGTGTTAAAGTAAGAGTCGGTATTTGATAGGGAGTAAGGGGATATGTTGTTGTAAATTTAATATAAAGTAGAAAAAGACTATGAAGAGCTGTTATGGCTGAAACTTCATGGTCTTTTTGTGTTTTATAAGAGTGCATATTGGTAAATTAATGTTTATTTTATATGTTGATGTAAAATATAAATATAATGGAATATTTAGTGAAATTTAAAAGGTATAGATAGAAGTTTGTAGAATATTATAATGAATTGTTATTTTGAAGAAATAAGTTAGTAGGTAAAATTATCAGTTTTAGATAGTTGTTCAGTTATGTTTATAATGGGAAGTTGAATTAATTATATATCTCAGTAATAAAAAGTAATGAGACAAGAATTTATTGCAGTATTAAAATTACTTAAAGTGACACATTGAATAGCCGTTTGTTGGTGACAATATTGGGACTAGAAATAAAAAAGTTATGAAGGGGTGATGTAATAATTGTCATATAAGATTGAATCTACTGAGAGGTTGCGAAAACCGGGTGCTGAAATGGAAACTAAAGCACTGTTATATTTAATGAATTTTCGTAAAGATAGCGATGAAATACACTATTTTGTTGTTGATTTTTTTAATGATTTAACAGGTATGGATAGAGCATCATCAAAACTTTGGGATATGCAGTCTAAGGGGGCTTCTAACTCATCCCCCAAGTCCATAGGGAAAGAACTGGTAACTCTTTATAAAAACTATCTTAGCGATTTGACTTTTAGTTTTCTTATTCTTTTTTTGGGTGGGATTTCTAATACAGTAAGAATTGATGATTCTAAAAATACTTTTGGATTTGAAAACATAAAAGCAGATGCATTAAAAAAGGTAATTGAAGGTTTGAAAGAAGAAAGTGAAGCTAAAACATATATAGATTCAAGTAAAATAACAGATTCATCCATCAATGCTTTTTTAGAAAATGTAATTTTTGTTATTGACGACAAATCACCAGCTGAGTACGTTAAAGCTATTATAAAAGATCACCCTCACATTATACCTGAAGATAAAGTTCTTAATGCAATCTTTAATGAAATTAGGGATGAACAATCAAGCAAAAAAAACAGTCATGTTATAGAGGGCCTTATTATTTCTACAAGTGATGAAGCTTTGAACTGTTATCGGCATTTGACTAACAATGAAATAAGATTGATGACATTGCAAAGGATTATTAATCGTGATCCTTTAGCGCAAGGATTGCCTTTATCATTCATACCAATTTTAAACCAGTGTCCACCAGAACGACAAAAAGATATGATTGATGAATGCCAAAGCTCGTTATGTAGAGCATTATTTAATAAAAACGCAGCACAGTGTTTTTGGTCAATATTTGAGCAAATATATTTTATAATACTTAATAACCCTACTGATGACCTTCAGCATTTGTACAGAAAAGTAGATTCAGAATTAATTAAAAGTTGTCCTGATTTTGATACATTATCGGTAAAATACTTTATTTCAGTTGTAAAGGATGGGATTCAAGTATGATTATTAAAAAAATAGCTGTAGGAAATGTAGAAGAATCTTTTGTAGAAGATTCTTTTTCTAAAGGATTTAATATAATTTCAAGCGATGATAATAATAAAGGTAAAACTATAATAGTTCAGTCGTTAATGTACGCTTTAGGAAATGACCCAACATTTCCGTCGTCTTTTTCTTATAAGAATTATTATCATTTCGTTGAATTTGAGGTGGATGCAATTACATATTGCATATGTAGAAGAAATGAAGGCTTTGTGCTAAAAACTACATCTGCTCTTATGTTATTTGATAATGTCTCTGAGTTAAAAAGGTACTGGACAAAAAATATTTATAATTTGCCAGAAATACATAAAAATGAAATGTTGAGAATAGTAGATCCTGTTCTTTTTCTGCAATTGTTCTTTGTAGGTCAAGATAAAAAAGCTACCCACAATATTTCTAATGTAGGCTATTATAATAAAACTGATTTCATAAACTTGTTATTTAATTTTTTTGGTTTAGGATCCTCACATTTAAGTTTAGAAGATGTAATGATTACAAAAAAACAAATTTCTAAACTAAAGGAAGAACGGACTAATCTGCTAAAACAACATAAAATACTAAAATCATCTAAAACTGCCGTTAATTATTTAAGTGCAATTAGTGATAAAATATCTTTTAATGAAAAGATACAACAGTTAGATAAGATTAGTGCTAAAATAGCTGAGTTACGAAAAGAAAGAAATATTGCAGCAACGCGAAAATCAAGATGGGAAACAACCCTTAAGGAACTCAGGTCTTTAAATAGAACTATTGATTGTGGAGAATTGCACTGTATGGAATGTAATTCGACTAATATTTCTTTCAGTACAGCTAAGAAATCATCCTATACCTTTGATGTATCTACGGTTGCTATGAGAAATGAAATAATTACTTCAATAAATGAAAAAATTGCATCATATGATGAAGAAATTGAAAAGATTACTTCTTTAATAGGCAAAGAACAGGGATACTTACAAAACTTGATGTCTGATGACAACATTTCACTTGAATCAATAGTTGCATATAAGAATCAAATATTTGATTCGTCAGATGCTGAATATAAAATAAAGGAAATTGACTCACAATTAGAAATACTAAATAATTCCATTCATTCAAATGAAACTAGAACAAAGGAACAAAAGGAGCAACAGGAAAAATTGATAGATGCTATTGTTTCGATAATGAAAGAAATATATATAACTGTTGATCCGAATAGTAATTCAACTATTGATGGAATATTTACTAAAAAAGATGCAGTATTCTCTGGTAGTGAAGCTACGGTTTTTCATCTTGCAAAATTGTATGCCCTTCAGATAAACACAAGTCATAATTTCCCAATAATTGTTGACTCTTTCAGAGCTGAAGATTTATCAACATCAAAAGAAAAAATAATAATAGATTTATATAAAAAAATAGAAAACCAAAAAATTTTCACAACAACACTTAAAACAGAAGAACTTGGCAAGTATGATAATTTGAGCTATATAAATAGCATTGATTACAAAGAACATATGCCTAGTAAGATGTTAAATGCTTCCTACAATTCGGAATTTAGAAAGTTACTTTCAAATCTATTAATCGAACTAAGCTAAAAATGGATGTAAGCTTAATGGAGCTAATCATCTGAAAAGACTAAGCAAAAAGAACGGAAAGAAAATGAACCATGTTATAAACGAGTATTCAAAATCTTAGCAGGAGGAGAACATTCCTTAAAATTTCAAAGAAAGATTCTGTTTTCACTTTCGATTATGTTTATTATGTATGAACTAAAATGCATATTAGGAACAAGCTCTTAATGTCTATAATGGGAAGCTAAAAAAAATTTATTGAAGATTAAAGTACATGAATTATATTAAAATTATTTTAAGATGTCGATAGAGTAGATAAAGAAGTTATTGGAGAGAAATCATAGAGTTAATCAAACGAAAAGCCAAGGCAGAATTAAGTAATGCAATTACTTTACTTATGGGTAGAAGATTATAGAAGATTATAGAGGGGTGAAAAAAATTGGATTCAATTTTAGTCCAAGACATAGATTTGAATATATTATGAAGGATAGTATTATAAAATATCATCAGGATAATGAAATTGTGGATGTTTTTTTTAGAAAAGATAAAAATAGTGGTAGAAATGGAGTAGATAATTTAGCGCTAGTTATTGTAAATAATGGTGCAGGAAAGAGCACTCTACTTAACTTTATATTAGATGGTTTTACTATTGAGAATACATTAATTCAAGGAATATTTATATTTTCAGATGATAATAAAATTAAAATTTATTATAACATTCCAGATGAGGCGTGGTTAGAGTATTTTACAGACAAATATAAACGGTATAAAGTACTACAAAACATGATGGGAAAATTAGAAAAATATAGATTGAAAAACTTAGAATGTTTTGTTGGACACAATGATAAGGCTATTGACAAATGTATTAATGATTTACAAAAAACGCATTTTATATTTTACTCAAATATATTTACAGATAAGTATTGGCGGGTAGTAAAAGCTAAAGGAGTAAGCAATATATCTACAGTAGGTTTGATAGAAAGTGATATGAGCTATGCGTATGAGATGTGATTTATTAATTTAAATAAAAACCCAAATGTGAATTTTTTTAATCACGATTTTTTAAGGCAAATACAATTTGTTTATAATTATAAAAATCTTAAGGATCATATTCCATTTAATTTACCAGAATATGCTTATATAGAATTTGCAAATGTACAACCTATAATGAACAAAATACATAAAATTTTGGATTATAAATTTGATCTTAGTATGTTTAAAAAATATATTAATGAAAATGATAAGAACAATGACATTAAAAAAATTATTATGCAACATACTAAAAACTTACAATTTTATGAAAATTTTCGTTAAAAACCAATACGAATCAAAAAAATTATCTAGTGACGAAGTAGAAGTTCTCGATTTTGGAACTAAATTAATAAGGGGAATATTTACTGAAGTTTTATATAGTATTATGCTGAGAACAGTTGGTAGAAATGACAATAATAAATATAAAGATATTAACACAAGTATTAAATTAAAAATACTTGATAGTATTAACTCAATAAAAAACCTAAATGACTTGTTTGAAGTTGTGATAAATTTTTGTAAAGAGATACTACTAAAGTTTAATATAGATAGAATTACTCAATACATGGATTCTATACTTAAATTTAAAGAGTGTATGTCATTGGAGTTCACTAAAAGTATATTATATAATAGCCTTAATGGAATCTTTAAATTAAAGGTTAATAGAGAAAATAATGAAAAGCGAAAATGAATGATTTAGAAACATTTTTTGAAGTTTATAAACTCATCAAACAAAAACATTACACCCATAATCATTTTAGATGAAGTACAGTTTCTTAAAAATTCATCTCTACATATTATTATAGGAAAAACATCCTTTGGAAAATTTGTGTGTATTCCAAATTATAATGTTGGATGCTATTTATCAAGATTCAACGATTTATTTTGGAATAGTGAAAAATTATCAGAATTAATGGGGGAAGTAGACGGTGTAACAGCTGCTACAGCAATAAAATTTATAGAGCATAAATTATTACTTTGGGACTGTTTTTAGTCCCATTTTTTATTGCAAAGTAAAGATATAATAAGTTGACTTTTTATCGAAAATACATAAGTCAAATTAAAATATAATGGATAAAATATAGTAAATCAAGATAATTTAATTTGGCTTTTGAAGGCTGGAATAATTCGCCGTATAACAGCGTACTAATGTATTTTGCTGTGATGCAGGTAGCCCTTATCAAAAAGGAGCTATTGAAGTAAATCATGAATTAATACGAAGGATACTTCCTAAGGGTAGAAGTTTTAATAATCTTACACAGGAAGATATCAACTTAATGATGAACCATATCAATTCATACAAAAGAAAAAAGCTGAATAATCGCAGTCCATACGAAACATTCAGCTTTTATCACGGAGAAGAAGTTTTGCATAAACTTGGATGCGCACCGGTTACAGCCAGTGACATAATGTTAAAACCTACTCTTCTAAAAAAATAATAAAAATGCGTGCCGCCAACCACTAAGCTATCTAAGAAATTAAGGGGTGGATTCTCCGATTACAAAAAAATCGAGAGGGAGTCGGCCTCCATTTGGCATGCTTATTTTTAATATAATACTTCAATAAATGTGAAAAATCAAACTGCATTTTGGTTACAAAAAATGCATCTCATTTACAAAACATGCATTTCAGATACAAAAGTGGCGTTTCCCTTACAAATATTCAGTTGTCAATTACAAAGATTGCTTTTCAATTTACAAAGTGGCATCTTGTGTTACTATTGAGTTTTTGATTTTGGATTATATCAGAAAAGTGAAGAATATTCAACTATTAAGAAGATAAATTCTTGCATACGTGAAGAATATCTCTTGTTTTCAATGTAGAATTATGGTATGCTTACAGAATAACCTGAATAATAGTGTTCTTTTTATAATAGAGAGGTGACGACAATGGAAGTTAGTTATAAAAAATTATGGAAAATCCTCATTGATAAAGATATGAAGAAGAAGGATTTGCAATCAAATGCTGGTATTAGCTGGGCTTCTATTACAAAACTTTCAAAAGGCGAGAATGTGAGTATGGATGTATTAATTAAAGTATGTAAAGCATTAGAATGTGATTTTGGTGACATTGTTGAGCTAATTCCTACGGGGAATGATTCTTCAGAAATGTGAGGTGTTAATATGGCAAGTAGTAATAATTCAAAAACAATTAGTGATGCTCATCCTCATACAATCAAGAAGTTTGAATTAATTGAGACATACATAAAATCGTGGGCGCAGAAATTAATGTTAACTGAAGGTTGTATAGGAATTGTCTTTATTGACTGCATGTGCAATAGTGGTGTGTATAAGGATGATGACGGAGAAAATGTATACGGAACGCCTACACGCGTTGCCAAGGCTTTGCTTGATGTAGCTAGAACTTATCCAGATAAACAAGTACATTTGTACTTCAATGATTATGATAAAAAGAAGATCGAGGAGCTTGAAAGGCATTTACCTTCTGAAGAAAGAAACTACAAGATAATTACAACTACACGAGATGGAAATGAACTTTTGAAGTGGATAGGTCCGCAACTTAACCAAAATAGCCATATGCATTTCTTTTTACTATATGATCCTTATGATGCGTCTATTGATTGGGATGCATTATTGCCGTTTTTTAGAAATTGGGGAGAAGTGTTAATTAATCATATGATTTCAGATTCAGTACGTGCTATACCGCAAGTTAAACGAGAAGATAAAAAAAAGAAATATGAAGGAACATATCGTGTACATAATATATCTGAATTAGTCCCATATGGTAGCAACCAGGCTGCTTATGAAAAAAGAATATTAGAAATAATTGACTATATGAAGGGGTCAGCAGGAAGAGAATATTATGTATCTGCATTTCCGTTTTTTAACACAAAAAATGCATTGGTTTATGATCTTGTTCATTGCACTAGTCATGAAAAGGGATTTAAGTTGTTTAAGTCAACAGCATGGAAAACTTTTGGTGACAAATCTTCATCTAAAAATAAACAAGGAAACAATGGTCAGCTTTCTTTTGATTTTCTCACTGGTGAAGCAGTTAGTATTATTTCTGTTGATGAATACTGCTACGATGTATTAAATATGGCTGCATATGTGCAGAATAATTTCAAAGGTCAAATTGATGTTCCTTTAGAAAAAATATGGAGATTATTAGATGAACATCCGGTTTTTCCTTCGGAAGGATATAAGAAGGAATTAAAAAACATTTTGAAGAAAGATTACGGCGCAAAAGTATCAACAAAGAGTATTACTTTTGTGGATAGGAGAGGTTAATATGCCTGAAATAGAGGAATATATACAACGGAAGACTATGCTCTATAAAACAGGCGTAGAATACGGAGATTACACAATCAATTTTGTACAAGGGTGTTCGCATGGATGTAAGTATCCTTGTTATGCATATACAATGAAGAAGCGCTTCGGTGTTGTGAAATCTTATGATGAATGGTGCAAACCTAAACTAGTTGAAAATACACTAGAGTTATTGGATAAAGAAATCCCAAGACTTAAGGATAAAATTGAATCCGTTCAGCTCTGTTTTGCAACAGATCCTTTTATGTTTGGATATGAACAAATCAGTAATATGGCTATTGAAGCGATTAAGAAGCTTAATGATGCTTATATAAAATGCACTGTGTTGACAAAGGGAGTTCTTCCAATTGAACTAGCACAGTTTTCTAATGAAAATGAATATGGTATCACGCTAATTACATTAGATGAATCATATAGAGAAAAAATGGAGCCTGGTGCAGCAACATGCAGAGAAAGAATTAATGCTTTACGCATGATTCATGATGCTGGATGTAAAACTTGGATAAGCATGGAGCCGTATCCTACGCCCAATATACATGATCAAGATTTGCATGAATTACTAGAAGCGATAAGCTTTGCAGATAAGATTATTTTTGGAAGAACGAATTATAGCAAAGAAGCTAGCGCATATAAAAAGCATAAAGCATTTTATAATGAAAAAGCAGCAGAAGTAATACGGTTCTGTGAAGCGCGTGGAATAGAATACCACATAAAAGATAAGACAATTACGGAAGTTTGAGGTGAATGTTGTGGCATTATTACAAGATTTAATCCAACAGATTGATGATCCTGCTCTTAGGGATAGAATTCTGAAGGAAACAAATAAATTAGTAAAGAACAAAAAATTCGGTTTGGTATTCGAAGATCATTTACCAGAATGCACACCTTTATATGATGTGCCTATTCGAGTGGGTTCTAAGGTAGCTTTGAAAATTGGTAAAGTTAATGATTTTTATGTTGTTCAGCGAATTCAAGGCGAAGCTGTATATTGTGATCACAGGGAAACGCATGAAATAAAAACTTTTGCTATAAATGAATTAGTTGTTATTGCAGAGTTTGGGGAACCTATTTACCCTACGTTAAAACCAATAGATTATGTGGAAAATGCCCCTGAAAGTGATTTGTGGCATACTTTAATTGAGGCAGACAACTACCATGCATTACAACTTTTAGAGTATCTATATGCTGGGAAAGTAGATTGTATATATATTGATCCACCATATAATACTGGTGCGAAAGACTGGAAGTATAATAATGATTATGTTGATAGTAGTGATTCATATCGTCATAGTAAATGGCTTTCCATGATAGAAAAGCGTTTAAAGTTAGCAAAGAAACTTTTGAATCCGAAAGATTCAGTTTTGATTGTCACCATTGATGAAAAAGAATATCTCCACCTTGGTTGTTTGTTGGAAGAAATATTTCCAGAAGCCGCTACTCAGATGATTACAGACGTCATTAATCCTGGGGGAACAAATAGAGAAAATGAGTTTTCACGCGTGGAAGAATATTTGTTTATCTGTAGGTTTGGAGATTGTTCAATTACGAAAATGAATCAAAATATGTTAGGAAATACAGATGAAACTAATAAAGCTAGAGTGTGGTATTCATTTAACCGTGGGAACAATTTACGAGAAAGTGCTAATAACCAGTTTTTTCCGATTTATATAGACGAAAAAAGTAAAAAAATAGTGAAAATCGGTGAACCAATGCACCCGAATGCTGAAATAAATGATTTCCCTCAGTACCAGGGCTTGATATCAGCATTTCCGATAAATGATAAAGGAAAAGAGTGTATTTGGAGAGGTGTATCTAAAACAATTAAAGAGTGGACGGAAAAGGGATATATAAGAGTTAGCAAGTATGACGAAAAGTTGGAAAGGTGGACTTTGTTATATATTCCATCCGGACTACAAAAAAGAATAGAGTCAGGAGAGATAAAAGTTGAAGGAAAAAGAGATGATGGTTCTCTTGATATTAATCACATTGACTCGTCTAGTGAATTGGTTTCTCCGAGAACAGTGTGGAATCAGAAAAATCATAATGCAACAGATTATGGTGCTTCAGTGTTAAAGAAACTTGTTCCAAATCATCACTTTTCATATCCAAAATCACTGTATTCTGTAAAAGATGCAATTAATTTTTTTGTTTTTTCAAAACCCAATGCTTTAATTGTAGATTTTTTTGCTGGCTCCGGAACAACACTTCACGCAGTCAACTTGTTAAATGCTGAAGACAATGGGAGCAGAAGGTGTATTATGGTGACGAATAATGAAGTGTCTGATGATGAAGCAAAAAATCTTTCTAAAAAAGGATTTCAATTTGGTGATCCAGAATGGGAAAAGCTTGGAATTGCACACTATATAACATGGCCGAGAACAAAATACAGTATAAAAGGTTTTAGAGATGATGGGACAGAAATTGATGGAGAATATATATCAGCTACGACAAAAACAATTAATAAATCACGAAACGTTACTCAAATTGGATTTGTTAAAACGTTTTCTGAAATGAAACTTGCTGATAAGAAGCAATTATTATCTATTTTATCTAAAGGAAATGTTCCGCAAAATTTAATAGAAACAGATACACGTTTTATTGTTTCTGATGATGATAAACATATTGTTTCAGTATTATATGATGATACAGCAGCTGATGAATGGCTAGAAGCGCTTGAGGATATGAATCAAATTACTGAGTTTTATATAGTTACAGATAAAAAACAAAAATTCAATTCTATAAAACAAAAAATAAATGATTTGCTTGGGGATATAGTTTCACAAGAACAGATTAAGATTCCAATGAGAAACGGTTTTAAAGCCAATGCTAAGTTTTTTAAATTAAGCTTTTTGGACAAAACGTCCGTAGCTCTTGGTAGACAATTTAAAGAATTGCTACCAGTTCTTTGGATGAAAGGTGGAGCTGTTGGCAAATGCCCTGAGCTAGTAGAAAATACACTTCCTGAAATGCTGGTTCTTAAGGAAAATAAGATGGCAATTCTAATTGACGAAACATACTATCCAGAATTTGATGACAAATTAAAGGGGTGTCCTGATATTCAGACAGTTTATATTGTAACTGACTCTGAGAGTGCTTATAGAGAAATGATTCGTTCCCATGAAGATAAGGAATGCTATCAACTTTACAGAGACTATTTGGATAATTTCCGAATTAATACAGGGAGGTAATTATGAAAGTAGAATTATTTTCGTTTCAAAAAAAAGCCCTTGCTGATATGCGAATGAAGACAGCAGAAGCACTTGGTAGCTATCATAGGACACATGCGCCTCAGGTAGTTTCCTTTACAGCTCCCACAGGAGCGGGTAAAACAATTATAATGGCTTCTCTGATAGAAAGTATTTTTTTTGGTGATGAAACATATTCAGAGCAGCAAAATGCAGTGATTATTTGGTTATCTGATTCACCCCAGCTTAATGAGCAATCAAAGTTAAAAATTGATTCTAAAGCTGATAAAATCCGTTTAGGACAATGTGTCACCGTTACGGAAGATTCATTTGATAAAGAAGCTTTTGAAGATGGACATATTTATTTTTTAAATACACAAAAGCTTTCTAAAACTTCTAATCTAACGAAAAAAGGTGATGGTAGAAGTTATACAATTTGGGATACTTTAGATAATACAGTGCGAGAAAAAAGTGATAGACTTTATTTTATTATTGATGAAGCCCATCGTGGCATGCAGGGTAGAGAAGCTGGGAAAGCAACCACAATCATGCAGAAATTTCTCAAAGGAAGTGAAGAAGACAGCATCCCACCTATGCCTGTAGTAATTGGTATGTCTGCAACAACGCAACGATTTAATACGTTAGTAGAAGGTACATCTTCTACTATACATAAATCTGTCGTTTCAGCTGATGAAGTACGCGCATCAGGGCTGTTGAAGGATCGTATTGTCATTACTTATCCTGAGGAAGGTTCAGTCAATAATGATATGGCTATCCTACAGGCAGCTGCAGATGACTGGAAAGAAAAGTGGGATCACTGGTATCAGTATTGCTATGAGCAACATTATGCTTATGTAAATCCTGTTTTTGTAATTCAAGTATTAAATGGAAGTGGAAATAAAATATCGAACACAGATTTAGATGACTGTTTGCAGAAAATTGAGGAACGTACTGGTTTCCGTTTTGAAACAGGACAAGTTGTACACACCTTCGGCCAAACAAATGCATCGATACCTGTAAATGGGATTGATGTCCGTTATGAGGAGCCTTCACGTATTTCAGATGATAGAAATATTCGAGTTGTATTTTTTAAGGAAAATTTATCGACAGGATGGGATTGTCCCCGCGCGGAAACTATGATGTCATTTAGACATGCTAATGATGCTACGTATATTGCGCAGCTTCTTGGACGCATGGTAAGAACTCCTATGCAGAAGCATATACAAGTGGATGATGTTTTAAATGACGTACATCTATACTTACCATATTTTAATGAAAGTACGGTTAAGGACGTTGTTGAAGCACTTCAAAGTGCAGAGGGTGGGAATATCCCTACAGATATTTATGGTGAATCAATTGGTGGTAAGACATTTGAAACTTTAACGGTCAAAACTAGAAAGAAAAAAGAATATACTCCTGTTCCAGGACAATTGACACTTGATATATTTGGAACTCAAGATGAGACTCCTTTAAGTACCGATGAGGTATCACCTAGATCTGAAACATCGGATTTTTCAAACAAGAATGACAGCGTGCAAATTGAACAACAAAAACCAGAACTCCAAAATCAATCTGAAGTTATGAATTCAAACAGTCAAAATCCTATTGTAGATAATTCGAGTGTGGCAGACACAAATGATTATCAAGACGAATCTTCAAGTGAGGAAGAAGAGGATTTATTTGATAGAGAAAGTGTTATGAAATTTATAAATGATGCTGGTTTACTTTCCTATAATATAAGGTCGCTTAAAATTAACAATTATTTGAAGTCACTATTTGAAATGGTGCATTTACTTACAATTTCTGGTCTGTACCGAGAAGCAATTCGTGAAGTGCAAACAGAAATTGCATTAATGATTTCAGAATATATCGAAAAATTAAAATTAGAAGGAAAATACGAAGAGCTTGTAAATCTGGTAAAAGAATTTAAGTTGGCAACACAGATCTTTGATGCTTTTGGTGAGACTGTAGACAACTACTCAGTGCATGATTTATTTACTTCTACAGACACAGATATAGATAGACAATTCCGCGTAGCTGAAACGAAGCTTGGTAATGAAGGTATTGGTATGGTCTATGGAAATAAGTATATAGATATTAATAATCCTAGCGCCTTTAAAGTTGACGTGATTTTATTTGTCGCGGATGATGAGTGCATGAACAATTTGCATAATTATGCGCAAAAGAGATTCCATGGTTTGAATGATGATTATCGTAAGTATATTGCGACCGTTGACTATGATAAAATCCGTAGTAAATATGACCGGATTGTTTCAGATGGAGATGTTGTAAGTAAGCACAATTTCAGATTACCTGAAACTATTCAAGTCCCTCATGAAGATGGAGGAAAAGAATATAACAATCATTTATTTGTAAATGATATTACTGGTATAGCTAAATTAAAACTTAATACATGGGAAGCGGGAGTAATTGAGGAAGAGGAAAAACGTGATGACTTCGTATGCTGGATTCGTAATCCTTCTAGAGCATCATGGGCTCTTTGTATCCCATATGAAATCGACAATGAAACAAAACCAACATTTCCAGACTTTATTGTTGTTAGAAAAGATGAGCGTTTAGGTTATGTGATTGATTTGCTTGAGCCACACAATCCAGACTTCAAAGACAATCTTGGCAAGGCAAAGGGTTTTGCAGAGTATGCTAGACAGAATCCAGGCGTTGGACGTATTCAATTAATCCGCATGGGTAAAGATGCTGCTGGAAAAAACAAGTTTAAGCGTCTAGATATGTCAAAGAGTGCAATTCGTGATAAAGTGTCTCATGCTATGACTATAGATGAACTTGACCATATTTTTGATACAGATGGTTTCTTTGCGTAATTACTATGTAAATTTATGGATTTAACTTAATTAAGGAAAAAGACAACAGCACCGGTTAATTTTATCGGTGTTGTTGCCTTTTTCTTAATCCTTTTTATAAAATTCTGTTTCATATCCATCAGCTCGAAGTAAAATATCCGACATCCACGAAGGACTTCTTCCCATTTGATCACAAATAGTCTCTAGAGTAACATCTTTACTGCATTCAATAATAAGTTCATCGTGAACATGCCCAACAATAAAGCAATGAGAGAAGGTATGTATAGCGTTCATAAGTATATTTCGACTTACAGCTTGTACAATATTCTCCACAAACTTTGGACCATAGCTCTCTAAGCGTTCCCATTTCTTAGTGCTACCGACACCTTCATAAGTTACAGATTCGCTGCCAAATATATTCTCACTAATCTTTGGCTTAACGTAGGAAAGGTTTCTGCCAGAAGGAAGGTGAATAAATAATATACCGCTTTTATACATGAACTTTATGCCATTTACTTCTGTAAGCGTTCTAGTCTTGATGGTTGTTTTAACTGCAGAATCCACTGCCCACCAGAACTGTACGATGTTAGGGTTAGATGTACGCCATGCATCTACCAGTGGTTGAAGCTCATTTTCAGATAGACCCATTTCAAGAGCTCCCATTGCTTTTAAGGCACCAACGCTACCACCGTATCCAAGTGCTAATTCAGCAATTTTACCCTTTTGACGTAGCTGTGAGTTAATACCATGCTTCTCAACAGGAACATGAAACATCTGACTAGCACTGGCACAATAAATATCTTTTCCATCTTTGAAAACATTAGCTCGCCAGGATTCTCCTGCTAAATGAGAAAGGACTCTTGCTTCAATTGCAGAGAAGTTACTAACAATAAACTTGTACCCTGGTTTCGGAATAAACGCAGTGCGTATTAACTGTGATAGGGTGTCAGGTATATCATCATATAATGTTTCTAGCATATCATAGTTACCACTACGAACCAGTTCTCTTGCCTGCTCTAAGTCCGACATATGATTTTGCGGGAGGTTTTGTAATTGAATGATGCGTCCAGCCCAGCGGCCTGTACGGTTGGCTCCGTAAAAGAAGAACATTCCACGAGCACGGCCATCGCTACAGATTGAATTTTCCATAGCTTGAAATTTTTTAATGCTACTTTTAGCAAGCTTTTGTCGAAGGGATAATATTTCGGTTAACTCATCTGGTACAGTTTTTATTATTTCAGATACCGGTTTTTTATCAAGAGAATCGGTTTTAATTCCGTTATCACATAGCCATTCCTTCATTTGTAACGGTGAGTTGGGATTATCAATACTGGTCATATTCTTTATTTGGTGGGTAATTTCACTTTTGGAGCGTTCGTCAAATGCAATGGCGTGTGTAACCACATCCATATCAGTTCCTATCCCGCGGTCGTTTATTTCTTGATCTAGGTGATATTCTTCCCAGATAAATTCTGGTAATGGGAACTTGGCGAGCTTTTGTTTTATAGACATTTCTACTTCAACGTCACGAATGTTATAGGATTTAAAAAGCTCCCACTTATCAGGTGCGTGTTGTGGAAGGTTACGAATCCTACCACCATTTGTTTTTGTAGGTTTGCAAGGAATACAGAAGTAACGGATAAGGTCTTTACCTTCTTTCATTTTTTGTTCTTCTAAACCAAGTACAGCACCAACACCCTCCAGTGAAAGTGGTAATCCCATATAAGCGGACCAAACAAGAGTGCAGCGCCATGATGAAGGGTCCAGGTAATTTGTAACGGTATCTTCTGGTATGCTGTAGCTTCTGAAATATTCAGGGCAGTTCTTTCTTAACCAGTTAGATAAACAGATACGTTCAAAGGAAGCGTTGAAGGCCCATTTGATTACGTTGTCGTCAATAATAGCAGCAATGATTTCTTGAGGCAGCCTTTCACCAGAAGCCAAATCATAAACGGTTACAGGTCCAGCGTTAACTGACACTGCAAATAATAATATTTCAAAACTATCTGATTCCGAGTATTTGTATACCCCAGATTTTTTTATATCCACATCGGAATATGTTTCTAAATCAATTGAAAGTTCTTTGATTTCCATGTGATTGTCTCCTTATATAAAAATAGGGCAGCAGCAGGAGTGCCACCGCCCAGAATGTTAGTTGTTGTCAGCTTTTTTAAGAGCTTCTTTTCTTTCTTTTTCGCGTCTGTAGTCATCGCGGATGCTGGTATAAACCATGTGTCCAAAGCCGATGAATACAAGCACTAACCATGCAAACGCGCCGATTGTAAGAAATAAATCTGAAATATGATTGTCCTCGCTTTCTTAGATTTTCGCAGGTGGCAGCTTGGCCACCTGATTAATTGTCATTGGTTACTTATTGTATTAGCTTAAGAAATCGTCATCTGTATCAGTTACAAAGTCGTCTTCAGCTCTAGTTTTACCGGCAAGAGGCTCACCGTCAACAATACCAGGTGCAGAAGCAGAGTTGGCGTTGATAAAGTAGCTATTTGCATAAGCAGGGTCGTCAGGTCTTTCAACGTCACCGTCTCTCAAAGGGTTCTTGATAATAGAAAGTGCAGGTACGCTCTTTCCGTTACCTTTAAGCTTAGACTTGCCTTCTTCGTATGCAGCTTCGATAGCAGCATTGATTTTTGCAACAATAGTAGTGTCGTATTTAGGGATGACAAGGGATACACTGTACTTAGGCGCGCCTCCATTGATGGATTTTGCATCCCAGACATTTGCATAGCTCCAACGGGTATTTACTCCTGTGATTACTTTTGTAGGGTTCTGAATCTTAGACATATTATTTTTCCTCCTTAAAATTTTCCTTAAAATCGTCTTGTGCTGTATTTATCGCCGGTCTTATATCGGATTTCAGTACGAGTGCAGGTTTTCCAGGCGGTTTATATATGAGCTCGCCAAGCAGCTCTTCAAAACGTTTTTTACCAAGAAGTGTAGTCATGGCAGTAACGCCAAGGACTTTCTTTTCGTAAGGATCAAAGCCGGACTTAGTAACAGCATTTGCGACTACAACTTCGTCTGTATATTTGCGATTGCTACGGCCTTCCACAACTTTGAATCCCTCATAATGAGTGCCTGATTGTGCTTGTTGCAGTGCATAATCCTTGATGTCGTTACCCTAGGAGATTAACTGGTCAATCTTTGGCAGAATTGCTGCTATTTCAATATCATCCAAAGTGGCAGGCATTTCAAAGTCATATTTTGCAAGCTCTAGATTATGTTCTGCACGTTTGCGTCAGGTAGCTTTTACTTTGCAAAATTGGCAGTGGTCACCAGCATTAAATTCACCTTTGCCTTCATAGGCAAGTTTTGCTGTTGGTGCAAGGACTTCATTTGCCCATGTAAGAAGCTCGTCCTTACTAATAGAGAATGTATCAACGTTTCCACGTCTTGGCTGGAAAATACTCATCTTGACCTCATTGATGTCATAAATGCCATCGAAGATTTCTAATGCACCAATCGCATAACAGAAAAGTTGAGAATTGTTCTGGGCCTCAATTAAAATTCCAAGCTCATGTTTATAGTCAATTATGTGAAGAACATCATCAGCCACAATCACACAGTCGCCGGTACCAAAGCCATTCTCTACAAAACGAGAGAAGTCTAGTCTTTGTTCTACAATGACTTGTGGATCCTTGCAGTGGACTTTTGCTTCTTCTAACCGTTCCAGTACAAAGTTACAATACTCCTCTGCATAGTTTTGCATCTCTACATTGTAGTAGGAGAGATTCGGTGTAGGGTCTTTAACATCCTGTCCTAGCGCCTTTTCAACAAGGTAGGTACATAATTCATGACAGTCGGTACCTTCTTGAGCGTAGGTAGATGTATGATCTGGAAGTGCTTCACATAGCTTAGCGCTAGGTGGACAGTTTAACCACCTATGGCTAGCGGAAGCAGATAAAAAAGCATGTTTAGCCATTTTCGATTACCTCCGCTTCAGCTACAACAGCTGCATAGTCACTTGGGCTTAATGTACTAAGCTTGTCAGCACCATATTTTGCAAGTAGGGCTTTAACTTCTTTGCCATAACCACTTGCAGATTTACCAGATAAGATACCGTGCACGTCTTCTTTAGAGTATTTTTTTCTTCAGAATGCTCTTCCTTAACAGGCAGTGACCTTTCCCTAGCCATTGTTACAGCTTTGGGTTCTGGTAGGTTGCCTGTTGAAAACATATCTTTTAATTTTTTAGCTGCTATAATCATTCCTTCGCCACAGGTAGTTAAATCCTGGACTGCTTTCAGGATGCCTTCGCCGCAGATAATCATCTCATCGATTACCATAGATAATTCACTCATCTTACTCACTTGGGTTTTCCTCCTTTTTCTTATTTGGTTGTCTGAGTTTGTTGGCCAGTATTTTTGATACAACGCTTATGGCGATAAGAACATCAATGAGTTCTTCGTCGGTTGATGTATCAAGCTGGCTTTTGTCATTCATGTCTGACTGCATCTGCATCACATCCATTTCCGAAAGAATTTGTTTCCTTTCTAATTTCCTAAGTGGATTTGGGAGATCATTTTCCAGTTTAGTAGAAAATTTTCTTTAGTTTTCTGTGGACCCTGGATTTTTGAGCTCATCTCTTACACCTTCCTAAGTAGCTTGGAGAAGCAGTTTTCCGGTGAAAAATAAAAAAAGTCCGAGTCTGTTTTCGCTTATATAAGGAAGCGATAGCAGCTCGGATTATTTTTGATGAATACAAAGAAAAGGACCAGCAAGTGCCGGCCCCTAAAGGTTTATTAATACATAATACTATGAGGTTTATTTGGAAGTATATTTATGGTTCCGTCTATACATTTCATACAACTAATGTTGCCTGAGATTCTTTGCTTAGTTGTACTAAAATCATTAGCAAATGTAGCGATAATGAATCGCGTATCTTGTTTTCCAAATCGTTTGATGTACTTACGAATGATTCTTCTTATCATCTTGTTACTCATTGTTGTTCCCTCCTTATTTTAGTTTGTAAGTGGCTCTGCGTCCGTATTTACCCATATTTACAAATTCGATTCCTAGGTCTGGATTATCTTCGATGTAGTTATAGAAGTTTTTTCCAAAGACACCGGCTGGTCCACGTTCGATTGTCCACTCATCGCCATATACATCGGGGAGAGTGAACTCTTTGTTTTTGAAATCTCCTTGCTGGATTCTTTTTACAGCCTCTTCAGGTGTGAAGATGGTGTTTATTTGGAATAGAGTATTGCGAATATAATCTTGAATACTTAAATTTTCATCTTCAGCCATTTGCTTCAGTTTTTGATAATATTCTTCGTTTAATGCAAATCTGATTGTTGGCATAACGCACCTCCGTATAATTCATTACATTAAGAGCACTGCTCTATGATAACAATATAACATGCAGTGCTTTCAATGTAAAGTGGTTTTTGAAAAAAAAATTATTTGGACCAGAAAAAGCGTCACCACCTGTACTTAGGAAGTTAGAAGGAGTTTATCTTCTTACTTTCTATAGAAACGAGGTGAAGCTTTATGGGATAAGTTACAAAAATCATGAAGGCTATGCAGATCCAACAGCATACCAGGCTCTTACACAGATAGAGAATGAAACGAGAAATAAGCAAGTATTTTCCAAGGAAAATACTAAAACCCTGAGGGTTTTAAATGTTTCCAGAGACAAGCAGCTAATATAACTTGTGGGAAATTCCGACAAGTTGCAAACAATGGAAGTCAGTATAAGGATGAATTTTATATTCTAGAAATAGTTATAGACGTTGGGGTTATAGGAACATCAGTCGTTCCTCCATCAGAAATATCCCACAGTAATTCACCGTAGGCATATATGGTACATTTAAATTGTAGCTTCTTTTAGTTAATAGAATAGTTAAATTAAAAAATATAGAGTTGTCTCAAAATTAAATTTTGAGGCAGCTCTTTTTAAAATACAGACTTTAAATTTTATCATAGTTACTACTGCCTGATTCTTTAAAAAGTTTAATAGATATAAAAGTTCAAATAAATTATGAGAATCACAATGTTTTTATGTTCTTATGTTCTTATGTTCTTATGTTCTTGGAGGGTTCAAAGCTTAGGGGTAACTGGGGTTGAGGCTCTTAGAGAAAATTTAAAATTTGAAATTTTAAATTGCAAATTATTGCGAAAATCATTGTAAAAAAATCTCATAATTGCATATATAGTATTTGAATGGGTTTCGAGGGGAAAAATACATATTTTAAGGGGAGATCATTATGAAATATACAATTATGGGTTTTAGACAAGAGAAGTTAGTTCAATTGGGCCTTGATACTTTGGATGCAACTATCCTTAGATATTTTATTGATTTTAAAGAGTCTAAGGGGATGAAGGTTAAAATTGTAGATGGACAAGTTTATTATTGGATTCGCTATGATGGAGTTTTGAGGGAGCTACCTATATTAAATATGAAAAAATGCACTGTGCAATGTAGATTTTTCAAATTAAGAGATGCAGGAGTACTTACCCACCAGGTTATAAGAGAAGAATGGTACGTATTCCTACTTTGGCATAGGTGAAAAATATACAGAGCTAATAACTAGTGGTCTAAATATAGAAGATGATAATAGATTATTTGAACTTGCAAAAAAGAAACTTTTGATTTTCTAGGATTTACTCATATAAATGGTAAATCAAGATTGAATAAATATCTTGTAATCCATAGAATAAGCAAGAAGAAACTGAAAACTAAGAAACAAATTGCTAAGGAATGGATAAAAGAAAATATGCAAAGTCTATTATCAGAGATAATAGAAAAGCTAAACCGAAAATTAGTAGCTCATTATCGTTATCATGGGATAATCAATAATATAAAATCTTTAATACAATTTTACCGCTATGTAATTATTCAATTGTATAAGAAATTGTTAAGAAGAAGTCAACGAAAGAAACTAAACTTCAATAAGTTCATTAGTTTATTAAAGTGCTATGGTTTGGAAGAACCAAGGATATTTGAGTTAAGGTATAGGTTTTGCGTAGAAGGTATAAATACTATTACAAAATTAAATTCTATAACTCTGTTGATATTTATATAGAATATGGATATACTATATGTATAAAAAAATAGATATAAAATATTAAATCTATATTTTGGTGGTGAAAAAATGACTGATGAAAGAATTAAAAATATTAAAACTCTTTTTTATGAATATGGACCAATTATTAAGGCTGCAATATTAAGAGAAAACAAAGTGTGTAGTCGAGATATTATGGAGCTTATGGATAAAGGTTATGTGGTGAAAATAAAAACAGGATACTATTACTGGAACTCTGGATTTGACGACTTAAATGATTTTGAAATAGTGCAGTCAATAATACCAAGTGGAGTTATTAGTATGTTTTCAGCGGCAGTAATACATGAAATGACCACAGTTAATCCTATGGATATTAATATTACCATTGCATCTAGAATGATTAAACCGAAGCTACCAGATTATCCACCTGTAGAACTTTTTTTTACCTCAAATGAAAATTTAGATTTGGGAATAGAAGAGCATATAATGGAGCATATGAAGGTTAGGGTTTATAATGCAGAAAGGACGGTATGTGATTTTTTTAAATATTCCTCAAGAGTTGGAAATGATGTGGCATTGGAAGTTATAAAAAATTACATGCTTAGAAAAAATAAAAATTTACAGCTCCTTTTTGAATATGCAACAAAACTTCGAGTTAAAAAATATATAAAACCATATGTGGAGGTGCTTTTGTAATGAACTCTGATAGTATAAAGGCTAAATTAAAGAATATAGCAGTAAAAGAGGGAAAACAGTTTGATTATCTTCTTACTTTATATTTAATTGAAAGGTTACTATATAGAATATCAATATCAGAATATGCAGATAAATTTATATTAAAAGGTGGAGTGCTGTTATATATAGTCTTGGAGGAAAAGGCTAGAGCTACTAAAGATATAGATATGCTTGCAAGACAATTAAATAATTCATTAGAGAACGTAGAAGCAATTTTAAAATCTGTGTGTGAAATTAAAGAAGATGATGCTATTGAATTTGATTTGGATACACTTACAGTAGAAAAAATTAAAGAAGATGCTGATTATGAGGGGGTTAGGGTAAAGGTAACAGCTTTTATTGACCGTACTAAAAAAGTATTGCAAATGGATATTGGTTTTGGGGACGTTATAGTACCATGTGCTACTGAAATGGAGTATCCATCTCTTTTAGAAATGAAAAAACCGCTGTTAAAAGCTTATTCAATGGAATCTGTAATCGCAGAAAAATTTGAAGCAATGATATATTTAGCAGAAGCAAATAGTAGGATGAAGGACTTCTATGATATTTGTATTTTATCAGAAAAATACAATTTTGAAGGTCAAGTGCTTAAGGAAGCTATACAGACTACTTTTAATCACAGGCAAACACCCATTCAATTAGTTCCTACAGTGTTTACAAATGAATTTAGAGAATCTAAGGAAAAGAAACAGCAATGGAATGCATTCAAAAAGAGAATTTCGTCTAAGGAAGAATTAGAGTTTTTTCAGTGTATAGATAGGCTTACGATATTTTTAAAGCCAATTTATGATTCTATAATTGAGAGTAAAGAATTTTCGCTAAGGTGGAATTTACAAGAAGGTATATGGAGATAATGGAAGGCTATTAGGAAGTTAAGCAAGGGGGGTACTATAAAATTGCAAAATAGAAAGTTGAAGTTAAGTAACTACAAGGGTTTGTGGTTGCTTTTTTTATTGCCTAAAAGTTCATTGAAATGAGCAACTCATATGACTGATTATGATAAAGAGAAAATAAGAGAAAATAAGAGAATTAAGATTAAAAGGCATTGCAAGCCTTATAGGATTATCCAGGGATAGTGTTAGAGGGTTTTGTAAGCGCAATGGTTTAGATGGTAGTTCATGTGTTGTTGCTTTAAATGTTGAAGAAAAAATACAGAAAAATATACTTTGTAGCTGGTGTGAAAAACCTATTAAGCAAAAGCCACAAGGTAGAACTAGGAGATTTTGCTTCGATGAATGTAGGCGTAAATGGTGACCAATTAAGTATTAAAGCAATCTTGTCAAGGCCCACAGCGGGGAAGTTATGACAAAATAAATTGGATTAAAGGAGAAATGAAAGAGTGGAAAAAATAAAAAAACTTTATGGTGCATATGGCTCAAATATGAATTTGGAGCAAATGAGTCATAGGTGTCCTAAAGCTAAAGTTGTAGGAAATGGAACACTTGAAGATTATAAGTTAACTTTTAGAGGAGGATATAAAGGGGTTGCAAATATTGAACCTTGTAAGGGTAGAGCAGTACCAATATGGTAGCAGCTCCTATAGAATATTATTTTAACGTAATTGCTAGAGGGTATTCTGATAACGGAATTGATTTAAAACCACTACAGATTGTATATTCAGAATGCTTATCTGAATTAAGGTAGCGGAGGTAATTATGGATAAATTTTTTACTCAGAAAACATGTGATAGATGTGGTGGCTCTTTAGAGAAAGGCCGAATAATGTCAATGTTTAATAAGGATTGTATTTGCATGGATTGCTCTGAAAAAGAGAAAAAGGATAAGGATTATGAGAAGGTGGTTAAGGCTGATCATGAAGAAATCAAGAAAGGTAATTATAATTACAAAGGCATTAGATGTTAAATAGAAAGTTATGTTAAGGGTCTACAAATTGTAGGCTCTTTTCTTGCGATAAATTTTAAAGATTGGGGGTGAAACCTATGGCACAAAGAGGAAGAAAGCCAAAGCCAACGGCAGTAAAGGAACTTGAGGGCAATCCAGGGAAAAGACAACTTAATGAATTAGAGCCAAAGCCTAAGAAAAAAGCTCCGAAATGTCTGACTTGGCTTGATGCAGAAGCTAAAAAGGAGTGGAGAAGAATAGCAAAACAGCTTGAGGAACTTGGCATATTAACAGAAGTAGATATGGCAGCCTTTGCAGGATATTGTGAAGCTTATGCACGTTGGAAGGATGCAGAAGAGTTTATATCAAAGCATGGAACTATTGTAAAAACACCAAGTGGTTATTGGCAGCAAGTGCCACAGGTATCCATTGCTCAAACTTATCTTAAAATAATGATTAAATTCTGTGAACAGTTTGGACTTACTCCATCCTCAAGAAGTAGAATTGTTGCTGATAAAGGTTCTAATGATAATTTAGATCCTATGGAAATGATGCTAAGGGGAGAGATGAAATAATGTATGATGAAGCAAAAGCACAGCGAGCTGTTAATTTGCATACAAAAGGTCAATGGAGAGGTGTTCCATTTGATTTACTTCCTTGGCAAGATAAAATTATCAAAGATATATATGGTAATGTTAAAGAAAATGGATATCGTCAGTATAATACTGCTTATGTTGAAATTCCTAAGAAGAATGGAAAATCTGAACTTGCAGCGGCAATAGCACTACTAATGACTTGTGGTGATAGTGAATGGGGAGCTGAGGTTTATGGCTGTGCTTCTGATAGACAACAAGCATCCATAGCATTTGATGTTGCAGTTGAAATGGTGGAGCAATGCCCAGCACTGAAGAAAAGAATTAAGCCTATAATGTCAATGAAAAGACTGGTGTATAAACCTACTAACAGTTTTTATCAGGTGCTATCAGCTGAAGCGTATACAAAACATGGACTTAATGTACATTCTGTTGTTTTTGATGAACTTCATGCCCAACCAAATAGAGATTTATTTGATGTAATGACTAAAGGCTCTGGATATGCAAGACTACAACCATTGTTTTTTCTTATAACAACAGCCGGCACTGACAGGCATTCTATATGCTATGAACAGCACCAAAAGGTAGTAGATATAATTGAAGGGAGAAAAATAGATCAAACTTTCTACCTAGTTATTTATGGTATAGATGATAATGCTGATTGGGGGAGCGAGGAGAATTGGTATAAAGCTAATCCGTCCTTAGGTCATACTATTGATATAGAAAAGGTTAGAAATGCTTATAATAGTGCTAGAGAAAATCCAGCTGAAGAAAATATATTCAGACAGCTAAGATTAAATCAATGGGTAAAACAATCCACTCGTTGGATGCCAATGCATGTATGGGATGAATGTGATTTTAATATAGATATAGACTCATTAAGAGGCAGAGAATGTTATGGAGGACTTGATCTTTCAAGTACTACAGATATTACTGCTTTTGTTTTAGTATTTCCACCAAGAACATCAGATGAAAAATATATAATAATTCCTTACTTTTGGATACCAGATGATAACCTAAAGCTAAGAGTAAGAAGAGACCATGTACCTTATGATGTGTGGGAGAAGCAAGGTTTTGTAAAAACTACTGAAGGCAATGTGGTCCACTATGGATTCATAGAAGCTTTTATTGAAGAATTAGGTACTAAGTATAATATAAAAGAAATAGCTTTTGACAGATGGGGAGCAGTTCAAATGGTACAGAACCTTGATGGTATGGGGTTTACAGTAGTACCCTTTGGACAAGGATATAAAGATATGTCACCATCATCAAAAGAATTAATGAAACTAACTCTTGAGAAGAAGATAGCACATGGAGGGAATCCAGTACTTAGATGGATGATGGATAATATTTATGTTAAAACTGACCCAGCTGGAAATATTAAGCCTGATAAAGAAAAAAGTACAGAGAAAATTGATGGGGCAGTGGCTTTGATAATGGCATTAGATAGAGCAATAAGAAATCAAGGTAGTTGTGGAAGTGTTTATGATGATAGAGGGATTTTAATATTATAAATATATAAAATTTTAATTGTAGTAATAAAACAATTATTTCACAAATAGCTATATAATAATAGAATTTATATAGGAGGAGTGTGTTGAATGATATCAATACAAACAAACAAAATTTTAACAAAGTATGGAATGGAAGTTGTTGAGAAGGAGAATGGGGGATTTGCATTTAAGAAAAGTTATGATTTTTCTAAAGAACTTTCTGATTGGGAGAATACTACTTCACATAGTGAATTTTCTTTTATGAAGCGAAGTGACTTGCAAAAAATTTGTGAGTCTGAAAATTATATTTTAAATAGTAGGCATAATGAAAGTCCTACTATAAAAGAATTTATTAATATAAAAGAACAAATATTCCTTGATGGCAGAGTAGAAATGAATAATGGAAGCTTTTATATTGATATAGATGCAGTTCATATTCCACTTGAATATGATAATAATAAATTTAACAAAATATTAAATAGTATTGGGTATTGTGCAGATAGTATAGAAAAGAGAACTGAAAACTATAAAGATTATTTATACCTTTGGTGGGATTAGTATATAGTAATATACAAAATTTAACAATTAATTAAAGCATCTGCTAATAACAGGTGCTTTTTTCATACCCATTTTTAGGAGGTAAACATAATGAAAATACCAATAATATCAAGACTTTGGGAGCCTAGAGCAGGCCCTAAAAATAATTTTTGGGGTAGCACTTATAGTTTTTTCTTTGGTAGTACCACTAGTGGTAAAACAGTAAATGAAAGAACAGCAATGCAAACTACTGCAGTTTATGCTTGTGTTAGAATACTTGCTGAAACAATAGCTTCATTGCCGCTTCATACTTATAGATACACAGAAACTGGTAAGGAGAAAGCTTCAGAGCATCAAATATATCATCTTCTTGCAGATGAACCAAACCCTGAGATGACCTCATTTGTGTTTAGAGAAACACTTATGGGTCATCTTTTATTATGGGGAAATGCATATGCCCAAATTGTAAGAGATGGAAGAGGCAATGTGATGGCTTTATATCCGTTAATGCCAGATAAAATGGCTGTAAATAGAACTGATAACGGTGAAATTTACTACGTTTATAGCAAAGAAGGACAGAGTTATCCTCTTAGAAGTGATGAAGTTTTGCACATTCCTGGTCTTGGATTTGATGGTTTAATTGGCTATTCTCCAATAGCTATGGCTAAAAATGCAATTGGTATGGCAATAGCAACTGAGGAATATGGTTCTAAATTCTTTGCAAATGGAGCTAATCCTGGAGGTGTACTTGAGCATCCAGGGGTAGTAAAAGACCCCGCAAGAGTTAGAGAGAGTTGGAACAGTGTGTATCAAGGCAGTTCCAACGCACACAGGGTTGCAGTTTTAGAAGAAGGCATGAAGTTTCAAAGTATAGGTATTCCACCAGAACAAGCACAGTTTCTACAAACTAGAAAGTTTCAAATTAATGAGATAGCAAGGATATTTAGAATTCCACCACATATGATTGGAGACCTTGATAAATCAAGTTTTTCTAATATAGAACAGCAATCATTGGAATTTGTTATGTACACACTTGACCCTTGGGTTGTTAGGTGGGAGCAAGCTATTAAAAGAGCCTTGTTTACTGAAAGTGAAAAGAAACAGTATTTTGTTAAGTTCAATGTGGATGGATTACTTAGAGGTGACTACCAAAGTCGTATGAATGGCTATGCTGTTGGAAGGCAAAATGGTTGGTTATCAAGCAATGATATAAGGGAACTCGAAAATCTTAATAGAATACCAGAGGAGCTTGGTGGAGATTTGTATTTAATTAATGGGAACATGACAAAGCTTGCTGATGCAGGAGCATTTGCTAATAAAAGTAATACAGGATTGGAGGTAGGAAAATGAAGTTTTGGAACTGGGTAAAGAATGAAGAAGGCAGAACACTTTATTTTGATGGGTACATTGCACAGGATAGTTGGTTTGATGATGATATTACTCCTAAGCAGTTTAAGGCTGAACTTACAGCTACCGAGGGAGATATATCAGTATGGCTGAATTCTCCAGGGGGAGATGTCTTTGCTGCAAGTCAGATTTATAACATGTTAAAAGAGTATAAAGGCAAAGTAACAGTAAAGATTGATGGAATAGCAGCTAGTGCAGCATCAGTTATTGCTATGGCAGGAAGCGAAATATTAATGTCACCTGTGGCAATGATGATGATTTATAATCCATCTACAGTTATTTTTGGAGAAGCTGAAGATCTACAGAGTGGAATTGATATGCTGTCAGAAGTTAAGGAAGGCATAATTAATTCCTATGAACAAAAGACTAGACTTCCTAGAAATAAAATATCAAAAATGATGGATGCAGAAACTTGGTTTAGTGCTAAAAAAGCTGTGGAACTTGGGTTTGCAGATAAAGTGTTATATGAAGAATCAAAAGCAGAAGATCAATCAGCAGAAGGTTTTATCTTTGACAAGGTAACGGTTACTAATGCTTTAATGATAAAATTACCAAAGGCAAAACAAACACAGCCTGTTGCAGAGATTGGAACATCACATGAACAACTAATTAAAAGGCTTGAACTTTTAAAATATTAAATTTGGAGGAATGTATATGAATAAAGTATTAGAACTTAGAGAAAAAAGAGCAAAACTATTGGACAGCACAAAGGCTTTCTTAGATAGTAAAAGGAAGGATAATGGGTTATTATCAGCTGATGATACTGAGACCTATGAAAAAATGGAAACAGAGGTTGTTAATTTAGGAAAAGAAATAGATAGACTTGAAAGACAATCAGCACTTGATTTAGAACTTTCAAAGGCAACTTCTAGTGCCATAAGAAATAATCCAAATGCTAACTTCGGTGATGAAAAAACAGGTAGAGCGTCAAATGAGTACAATAATGCATTTTGGAAGGTAATGAGAAATAAGAATAGCTTTGATGTTCATAATGCTTTGCAAATTGGTACTGATAGCGAAGGTGGATTTTTAGCACCAGATGAGTTTGAAAAAATATTAATGGAAAGTCTACAAGAACAGAATATATTTAGACAGCTTGCAAATATAATTACTACATCATCAGGAGATAAGAAAATACCTGTTGTAGCAACCAAAGGTACAGCATCTTGGGTAGATGAAGAAGGTGTTATTCCAGAATCAGATGATTCATTTGGACAAGTATCTATAGGAGCATATAAATTAGCCACTATGATTAAGGTTTCGGAAGAGCTTCTTAATGATAGTATTTTTAATTTGGAGGGTTATATAGCTAAAGAGTTTGCTAGGAGAATTGGAGCAAGAGAAGAAGAAGCTTTCTTTGTAGGTGATGGTATTGGAAAGCCTACAGGCGTATTTAATGCTACTGGTGGGGCAACACTTGGAGTTACAGCGGCAAGTGCCACAGCTATAACCATTGATGAGATTATGGATTTATTCTATTCTCTAAAATCACCTTATAGGAAGAATGCTATATTCACTATGAATGATGCCACTGTTAAAGCTATTAGTAAGCTTAAAGACGGTAATGGACAGTACATTTGGCAACCATCGATTACAGCAGGTACTCCCGACACAGTTTTAAATAGACCAGTAAAGACATCTTCCTATGTTCCTACCATTGCCTCAGGAGTAAAGAGTATTGCCTTTGGTGATTTTGGATACTACTGGGTAGCTGATAGACAAGGCAGAGCCTTTAAGAGACTGAATGAATTGTATGCAGCAACAGGTCAAGTTGGATTCATGGCAACTCAAAGAGTCGATGGTAAGCTAATCATCATTCCTGAAGCTATTAAAGTTTTACAACAAAAGGTATAGATAAAATATTGGAGGTGGGTGTATGGTAATTTCATTGGAAGAAACTAAATTGTATCTAAGAGTTGATGGTGATGAGGAAAATACACTCATTACAAATTTTATAAATATGGCAGAAGAATTATGTGAAGGGATATTGAGATATCCTCTATCAGAGTTTATTGCAGTGCCAGAAACAGTAAAGCAGTCAATTCTATACTGTGTAGCTAATATGTATGAACAACGAGAAACCTTTGATGTAAAGGCTATTATTAATACCATGATAGGACTTTTATTTTCTTGTAGAAAAGATAGTTGGTGATAAAACTTATATTATTATAATATAAATTATGTAGTAATAATTTAAGGAGTTATTGGATGAAATATATTGATTTATATAATAAAATGATAGAAATCTTTCAAAATAAAAGGGAAAGCGGAATTAGGGCAAGGCTTAATCAATATTTTGAAAAAGAAAATAATGGGGAAGTAGTAAGAGATATAATTAGTAAGAATATGGATTTTAAAAATTCGACAAAATCTATTGAAAAGTTTATTGATGATTTTTATAATTGGGGAGGGATAACAGAAGATTCTTTTCAGGAATTTAAATGTTTTGTTAATGAAAATAAAAGACCTATTAATAGAGTTGTATTTGGAGCAGGTGATAAAATTGATACCACTTTAGATGTTTCTTATAATGAGATTATGATAGAAGAGGATACAAATAAGTATTTAGTTTACCAAAATGATTCATATGTAACAGTAACTTGGGATGACTTGTACAAAAAATTTGGTAGCGATTATTCTAGTTTAGTTGATAGAACATTAAAATACTCTGAAGTTATTGAAAAGAGGTTTTATCAGGCATATATAAATCACATACATGATTTATATATTAATGAAAGTGAATTTAATAAAGGCAAGTACCCTAGTTTGTTACCACAGTATGCTCTGAAAAATAGGATTAAAACTATAAAAGAAGATGGTGGACTAAGAAAAGTACTTCATAGGGTAGATTTTGCAATGATTTTAAATGGTAAGATAATATTAATAGAAATAGACGGTCCAGAGCATTATTCAACTATAAATAGAACCACTTACAGAGAGTATTATAATGCTGATTTTGATGTAATTGGTAATGAAAGGTGCATTGATAGGGAATTGACTCTAGAAGGGTATGAGATTTATAGATTTTTAAATAAGGATGTTACTAGTAAAACAGACCAAGAGTTAACTGAATACCTAAAAGTTTTCTTCGATAAATTATTTAAAAAGCATAATATTATTTTATAGAGAATTATAAAAAAGAACGGTTTATTTTAAACCTTTCTTTTTGTATTTAGAGGTGAATTTTGAAGATTGGAGACTTAAGGCATAGAATTACTTTTCAAAAATTTACTACAGCAGTAAATTAAAATGGATTTGAGGTTGAGATTTGGCAGGATTATAAAACTGTATGGACATCAGTTTCTAATTTATATGGGAAAGAATATTATCAAGCAGCAGCAATCCAGGTAGAGAAAACTGTAAAGTTTACAATTAGATATATTGAAGGCGTTGACCCAACTATGAGAATTTTATTTAGGGATAAGCAATATAACATAACTTCCATTGATAATATAAAGCATGCAAAAAAGTATATTGAAATAAAGGCTTTGGAGGTGGAGGGCAGTGGCTAATATTGAACTTAAAGGTATGGCTGAACTTATTGATAAAGTTAATAAGCTTGGAGCAAAGGGTGAAGTTATTAAAAAGAAGGCATTAGATAAAGCGGGAGAACTTGTAAAAAATAGCATGGAGATAAACGCACCAAGGTCTGAAGAAACTAAAAAACACATGGCAGATCATATTAAAGTATCAGATATAGAAAAAGAAAATGGTGTAGATTTTATTAATATTGGACCAAATAAAGGTGATAATTCAGAGTTTTTCTATAGTAAGTTTACTGAATGGGGAACTTCAAACATCCCAGCACAACATTGGGCAGAGAATTCAGTTCTAGAGAATAAAAGAAAAATAAATCAAAGCATTATGAAAGAATTGCAAAAGGGACTTGAGGAATGATAAATAAATTAATTATAGACAGCTTAAAGCTAATTAAAGCTCCAGTATCTTTTCAAAGATATAGAGGGAAAGCAGAAACCTATATTACTTTTCATGAATATTTAGCTTCAGGAGAAGAATATGAAGATGATGAAGAAATACTAACAGCACATTATATTCAGATTGATGTGTGGTCAAAAATTGATTACACCGAGATAGTTAAAAAGGTAAAAGAGCTCTTACTTAAGGTAGGGTTCAAAAGATTAAATGAAATAGATCTTTATGAGGAAGATACAAAAATCTATCATAAAGGTCTTAAATTTTATTATTTAGAAGAAAGGGAGAGTGATATAAATGGCTAGACAAGTAGGACTTAAGGATGTTCATATTACAATACTAAAAACAGATGATGCCACAGGAACAACTTATGACACTGAAGCAGAAAAACCAAAGGCTCAAAGTGCAAAGCTAAAGGGTAAATTTTATTCAAGAGATTTTGATGGAAACTATGGATTTATTGCTGATGAAGATATGGAAGGGGTGGATGCAGCTATTATTGGTGGGTGGTTTACTGCAGTGCCTAGTGAGCCTACTGTAGTATAACGACTTGAAATATCTTTGAGAGTTTAGTAGAATAAAATGGTAATAAAAAGTAAATAAGAATATAAAACTCATTTTTAAAGAGATTAATCTTAACAAATGAGTTTTTGTGGTAGGGTATAGAATTGAACTATAGATATAGTAGGTAAGTTGAAAAGAGGGATTATTATAAGTACGTTCACTAGGCTAATAAAACTTTATAAGAAACACAGGGAATCTGATAAAACGCCACTTGAAGATTATACGACTGAAATTCTTGTTGGAATACTAGAAGAAGATCAGCTTTTGTTAAAAAAGTTTGTCAATGAGATATTAGCTATACCTGGAGATTATTTTAATATTGAATCTCAAGAGAAATATTATTTAGAAGATGATATGGATTGTATAGTTGATATTGTTATTGAAAATGAAGAAATGATATGTTTTTTAGAAAATAAAGTAAATTCCAATGAGGGTGAAAGACAACTAGAAAGATATACTAACGTGCTAACTGGGATAAAAGCTGATAATAGCAAAGAAATATATTTAAGATATTGTACAAAATATTATGATAAAAAATATATTGAAGGAATAGATTTCAAACAATTAAGATGGAAAAAAATATATCAGTTCTTAAAAAATCAAGAGCAGAATGATATTGTAAATGAATATTTAGAATTTCTAAAAAGTGAGGGAATGGCAATGGCAGATGAGTTTAATTTTCAAGATATGATAACCTTAAGTAATTATTATTCTACAAAATCTAAAATATACGAATGTTTAGATAGTGTAAAAGAATTCTTTGAAAGTAATTTTGGGAAAACAAAAAGGTGTGAGAATAATAATGGATTTTGGTTATACAAGGAAAATCCATTTGGAAATGTAGATTCCGAAGTGTATATTGGATTTAGTCTATTTAACAATGGCAGTGAAGTAATACCTTATTTATCATGTGGTATATACAGTAAAAAAAACAATGAGAAATTCACAGTTTTTACAAAGCATATCACTAAAACTAATTTGTTTTCTAAGACTGACGTTCAAAATAACAGAGTGGATGGATACTTTGATGAACCGCTATCAAATCTAATATGTAATGATGAACAACTAAAAAAAATAGAAGAATGGTTTATTGAAAAGCTTGAAATTATTATGAAGTTTAAAGAATTAACAAAGGATTTGAATTGGGGAAAATAATATAATGTAGAATGGAAACTAAATATAAAAATATGGATTTACTTAATTGTAAGTCCTTTTTTTATACTCAAAATTCAGAAAGGAGCTGATAATTTGAAAGCATCAGAACTAAAAAACAAAGGAATTAAAATTACCATAGGAAAAAAAGACTATGAACTTAAATTTGATATGAACACATTTTGTGAACTTGAAGAGGTTTACGGGGATATTAACCAGGCCTTTTAGGATTTACAAAGTAGTAAGGTCAAAGCTATAAGGGCGCTTATATATTCAGCTATTAAGGCTGAGGATGAAAGTGTTACTCTTAAGGAAGTAGGAAGAATGCTAACACTAGATGATATGGAGAGGTTAGGTACTGCTATTAATGAAGCTTTGATTATTGCTATGCCGGAGATAAATGAAAACATGGGGGAATAGAAAGTCACACTAATTCTGAAGGATGGGATTGGGAGTGGCTTTTTTATTTGGGAACAAACCTATTAAAAATGACTGAAGAGCAATTCTGGAGAAGTACACCTAAGAAGCTACAAGCTCTATTTAATATATACAAAAGGGTAAATGGAATTGAAGAAGAGGAGGAACTTGATTATATAGACAATGTTATTTTCTAAGGACTGGAGGTGATGTAGTGGCGGTAGGTACAAGTACAGTTGTAGCAAGAATAGGTCTTGATGATAGAGGTTTTCAAGACGGAGTAGTTAAAATTCAAAGGGGTTTAAAGGTAGTCCAAAGTGAATTTGCAGCAGCGAGTTCAAAGTTAGGTGACTTTGGGAAATCTACAGATGGATTAAGACTTAAAGCAGATACCTTAAATAAACAAATAGGAATTCAAAAGGATAAAGTTGAAGCTTTAAATAGAAGCTTTCAGGAAAGTGTAGATAAGAAAGGTGCAGATGCTAAGGCTACTGAGAACTTAAAAATTAAACTAAATTATGCTATAGCAGAACTTAACAATATGCAGAGAGAACTTAAAACAACAACTACTGAGTTAAATACTAAGAGCTCAGCATGGTATAAACTTTCACAAAACATGGATAAAGCTGGAGAAAAGATGAAGGCTGTGGGCGATAAGATGTCCTCAGTTGGAACTAAGTTATCTACGGATATTACTTTACCTCTAATAGGAGTTGGCGTTGCTGCTACTAATATGGCTATGGATGCAATAGAGTCAGAAAATCTCTTTGAAGTAGCTATGGGCGATATGGCAGGAGATGCTAGAAAATGGTCTGAGGAAACTTCTAAGTCTTTAGGACTTAATGCCTATAACGTAAGAAAGAATGTATCAACATATAACTCAATGCTTACCAGTATGGGGCTTACAGGTGAGGAATCACTAAAGATGTCAGAAGGATTAACACAGCTTTCATATGATATGGCTTCCTTTTACAATCTCAAGCCAGAGGAGGCCTTTGAAAAATTAAAGTCTGGTATTTCAGGTGAAGCAGAACCACTTAAAGCATTAGGGATTTTAGTTAATGATAATACAATAAAAACATATGCTTATGCAAATGGAATAGCAAAACAAGGTGAAGCATTAACAGAATCACAGAAGGTTCAGGCAAGATATGGAGCAATTTTGGAGTCAACAAAGAATGCTCAAGGAGATCTTGGAAGAACCATGGACAGTCCAACAAATAAGTTAAGAATTATGAAAGAACAGGCACAGCAAATAGGTATTCAGTTTGGACAAATACTAATACCAATACTTGAAAATCTTATGGGGGTTATAAAACCTTTAATGGATAGATTCCAAGGGTTATCTAAGGAGCAACAAGAAACAATAGTTAAGATAGGTTTAATTGTAGCAGCAGTTGGACCTATTATTTTAGTTATAGGAAAAGTTATTACTATTATAGGTGCAATAGCATCAGCAATAAGTACAGTTTCAGGAGTTATAGCTACGGCAGGAGGTGTGTCTACGGCACTCGGTTCAGTATTTACAGCTTTAACTGGACCTATTGGAATTACAATAGCTGTGATAGCAGGACTTATTGCAGTTGGGATAGCTTTATATAAAAACTGGGATGTAGTAAAAGCTTCAATGATTGCAATATGGGAAGGGCTTAAAACTAGTATAGGAAGTGCAGTAACAGCAACAAAGACAGTAGTGGTTTCCACATGGGAATCTATAAAAGCTGTAGTACTTCCAATAGTTGAAGGTATAGCAAATGTTATTAAAACTATATGGGAAGGTGTAAAAACAACATTTGCTCTCATATGGGAAGTAATAAAGAGTATTTTCATTAGTGCCTGGACCATAATATCATCTATTGTTCAAACTTCTATAAATATAGTTGCAGCTGTAATTACAACTACATGGCAGCTTATTTTAACAATAACAACAACAGTATGGAATGCTATAACTAGTTTTATAAGTGCTGTTTGGAATGGAATAATGATTACAACAAAATTTATTTGGAACGCTATAGCAAGTTTCTTTACAAATATGTGGAGTGGAGTAACTACCTTGTTTACAAGTACAGTGAATGGCATTAAGAATGTTGTAACAAATGTATGGAATGGAATTTTAGGAGTAACAACCTCAGTTTGGGGAGGAATTAAATCAGCAATAATGTCACCAATAGGTGCTGCAGTAAATTTTGTTAAGGAGCAGATTGACAAAATTAAGAACTTCTTCAGTGGTCTAAGTATAAAATTACCACATATAAAACTACCTCACTTTAATATAAAAGGTGAATTTAGTTTATTACCTCCAAAGGTTCCATATCTAGATGTTAGTTGGTATGCAAAGGGTGGAATATTTAACGGACCAAGTGTAATAGGAGTTGGTGAAGCAGGACAAGAAGCAGTACTTCCTATAGATAGATTGGATGACTTAATAGCAAAGGCCATGGAGAAGGTTGGGGTAGGAAGTAGTAACAACAATAACAGAGGTGGACTTACACTTCACATAGAAAATTTCATAAACAATACTGAAAAAGATATAGAGCAGCTTGCCTATGAACTTGAGTTTTATAAACAAAGGGTAGCCATGGGAAAGGGAGGTATTTAGTATGTTAAGTTTCACCTTTAATAATAAGGACAGCTATAAGGACTATGGAATATTAATCACTAAAAGACCAACTATACCTTCTCCAAAACGTAGAGTATCCTTTGTGAATATTCCAGGGAGAAATTCAAATATAAAGTTTGATGAGGAAATCTATGAGGACATCAATATAGTAGTTGAATGTACTGTTAAGGATAAAATAAATCTTAGTGATAAGTTAGATGAGATTAAAGGTTGGTTATTACGTGCTGGAGAATGTGACCTTATATTTAGCTTTCAAAATAATAGAAAGTATATAGCACAGGTAGTAAATGCCATAGATTTTAAACCAGTCTATGGGGTGTTAGGTGTATTCCCCATACTATTTAGCTGTAGACCATTTAAGTATGACGTTGAAAATAAGGTTATAACTATTCAAAACTTAGGAAGTACTATAGATAATATTGGTACAGTAGAAAGTGAACCTATTATTACTGTCTACGGTAGTGGAAACATAACACTAACACTAAACAGTGAAGATATCATTTTAAAAGGAATATCTAATAGCATAACCATAAATAGTGTTATTGAAGATTGCTATAGTAGTTTAATTGAAAATCTAAATAGTAAGATGGAAGGCGATTTTCCTAAGTTAACAACCGGAATAAATACGATTAAGTGGGTAGGCAGTGTTAGTAAAATTGATATAACACCTAATTGGCGGTGGCTGTAGTGATTTACATTTATGATAGAAGAACATTAAAAGGTGCATTTAACAATAATGGATTAGGAAAGTTAAATGAATGTATCAAAATAGAGATAGAGCATCAGCTAAATGGAGATTATAGTTTATATCTAGAGTATCCAATAAACTCTAAAAGAAGCAAGTACTTAGAAGAGTTTAACATCATTAAAGCTGATGGTCAGCTTTTTAGAATATATAAGGTTGAGAAAAAACAAGAGAATAATTATGTAATGATGGTGTGGGCTAAGCATATTTTTTATGACTTAGCTTCTTACTTTATAGAAGATGCCAGAGCGGTACAATGTAGCATTAAAACTGCAATGGAGAAGAGTTTAGTTGATGATCTTCCCAAATACTATAAGGTGGACAGTGACATTATAATAAATAATACATTATATATGGTGGAGATAAATCCAGCAGAAGCCATATTTAAAATAATGGAGAGATGGGGTACTGGAGAACTTTATAGAGACAACTATGATATTAAAATCTTAAAGAGGCTAGGAAGCGAAACTGGTGTATTGATTAAGTATGGTAAAAATATTAAAGGTATCAAGGTAACAAGGGATGCTACCACCGTAGCCACAAAAATTTATCCAAAGGGTGCTAATGGAATAACCTTAACTGAAAAATATATTACAGTACCAATATTAGATAGTGATAAATATCCACCCTTTCATATTATAAGAAAAGTAGAATTTAGTGATGCTGGAGATGAACCAACTTTAAGAATAATGGCTACTGAATATGCAAAGACCATGGGACTTACTAATGTAAATATTGAAGTTGATTTCATAGAGCTTAGTAGAGCAAAGGAGTATGAAAACTTTAAAAATCTTCAAGAGGTTAAGGTGGGGGATCTAGTTATTGTTAGGCATAAGGAATTCAACATAGATGTGGTAGTAGAAGTGATTAAAACAAGAAGAGATTTACTAACAGGATACAATACAAAGGTTGAACTTGGACAACCTAAGACTTCTAGTAAAGATGACTTTACATCAATGCTCAATACGGTAAGAGATGAGCTAGGAAATAAGGTGGCACAAGCACTTACAAGTATGCTTTATTATGCAAATCCTCAAGAGGTAATAGTAACTACCACTGCAATCCAACCGGTATATGTAGGGGTTACAGCAGTAGCAAACACTAATTTAAGTGTAAACATGGCTATGTATTGTACAGCAAGTACATCATGTACTTTAACCATAGAAATATTACTTGATAATGTAGCAATACCTTTTAAACCAAAACAGAAATTGCAACAAGGTGACAATGTAATTGGAATTCCACTAGGGATACCACAGGTGGGCGCGGGTAATCATTATATAGGAATAAATCTAAAGACAGACACAGGTACAGTGACTATACCAATATACAATCTTCAGTGCATGATAGATGGTAGGAATCTACAAGGTGGAATGAGTTCAGAACCACCACATGCAGAAGTAGTACAGAGTATAGATGTTATTTATCCATCTTCACTAATACAAAATAATGGAGCGGTAGTTGTATTTGAGAAAAATATACAATCAACTATTAGCCAAAGTGTTGAAATAAATAATGAATTATATGTAGGTGTTCAAGGAAATGTTATTGTTGAACTTAAATAGAAAAGCAGAAAAGTAGATAGGTTATTAGAAAAAATATGGACAAACTATAAGGAATAGGAGGAGAAACATGGAGTATAGGGAGGTTATAGCCTACAATGAAGATTTACTAGATAGCAGTATTAAGGTATTGAAAAAGAAAAAACCTCTAAGTGATATGAAAGGAATAGCTACCATTGAATTATTTAACGCTGAAACAGGAGAAAAAATCTATAAGGCAGAAACGGAAAATTTAATAAATAATGCAGTAGGTAGACTTATGTTTTTTGAAGCATTTTATAGAAAACTTAGAGTTGGTGGGGGCGTCGATACATCATATGTAACATTTCCATTTAAAAGGATATATCTATCTAATCATACAGGGTTAGAAAATGCTGAAGAAAAATATTTTAAAGGTGAGGTTATTGGATATGCTGATAAAGATGAGACATATTCAGGCAGTAGTACACTAAGAGGTACGGTGAATTTATCTGAGAGCTATAGTGTGTTTACATCAGATGGAAAGATAAAACTACATTTCGTATTTGACTTCCCAACTCATGCAGCAAATGGAACATTTCAAACAATATATTGGTACCAGGGAGAAGGTAAAGATTCTATATATTCTACCTATGTAAATATATTCAATACATCATCTTTAGGAAGTGAATATAGTGTTATACGTGATTACGGTAGTTATTACTGTTCAGACTACGACAATACGGGCTACTATTTATATACGAAAAATATTTCTTCTGTTTATTATAGAGTGTTTAAAAGCTTTTATTTAGATACATCACAGAACAAGCAAGCTGATTTAGGTTATTTTTACAAAGAGGATGGATCAAAGTTGCGTGAAGGTGATTTCTATGTTAATGAAATTGATGCTGATGATAAAAATATATATTTGTATTATAACAAAGGTAGTAGTGTTGAACTTTACAAATTCACACTTGATGGTACTTGGGTAAGTAAAACCATACTAGCTGCAACTAGTTATAAAAATATTGGAGGTGTAACCCCGACAATAAAAACATTCAAAATTATTGATGGGGTACATTACATGTCAGTTTATTATGTAGTAAATGGTCAGAACGTATGTCACTTACTGAAACTAAATAGTGCTTATGCTATAGACAGAGATTACACATTAGAAACACCAAGTTATGCAGGAACTTCATGGGAAGTAAGTATAATTGGAAAAACAAAAGAGTATTGGGCTCTAAGTGATAGTAGTGGGGTTATTTTCTATGATAATTCCTTCAATGTAATTTTATCGAAGGTGTCTATGAGTGATGGAATTTCATCAAATAGTAAAAGATACTTTTTTAGTCGTAATCATAATTATGGATACTGCTTTGTAATTAGTAGCTCAAGTACGCCCTATTACTCTTATTATGTATTTGGACCATCCATAATAGGAGCACAAACACTACTTGCAGCACCAGTAACTAAAACACCAACTAACACCATGAAGATACAATATGATTTTATAATTGATAATCTATTAGACGGTATATTCTAGATGAAGGACAAGCTATACGGGTAAAATATAATTAAAGGGAGAGAGGTTAAATGAAAGAGATATACAATGTGTTTCAAACAATGTTTACGGTTGTTGGTGCATTTATAGGAGGAATTCTAGGAGGGGTTGATGGATTTCTTTATGCACTTATAGTTTTTGTAGTTATAGACTACATTACAGGAGTTATGGCTGCAATATTAGAAAAGAGACTTTCAAGTAGCTTAGGATTTAGGGGGATTTTAAAAAAGGTATTAACTTTTATATTAGTAGGAACGGCTCACATTATAGACTCAAAACTTTTAGGTAGCGGTAGTGCAATTCGCACGGCTGTTATCTTTTTTTATATCTCCAATGAAGGTATAAGTATCGTAGAAAATGCAGCTAAGATAGGACTTCCAATACCGAAAAAACTAAAAGATGTTTTAAATCAATTCAAGAAGGAGGATGAGACTAATGGCTAGATTGTGTTTTGATTATGGCCATGGAGGTAATGATCCAGGAGCATGTTACAAAGGCAGAAAAGAATTAAATGATGTATTTGATATAGGAAGGGAAATAGCAGCAGAGGTAAGAAGACATGGAGTTATAGTTGATGAAACCAGAACAGAAGATGTAACTACTAGCTTAGAAGAGAGAAGTAATTTTGAAAATAGAAACAACTATGATTACTTCATAGCATTCCATAGAAATGCTTATAGTCCAGAAAAGGCAACGGGTGCAGAGACTTATATTTATTTAAATCCAGGGCAAGCAGCAAAAGCAATGGGAGAAAAGATTCAAACTTCAATGGTAGGCTTAGGGTTTGTAAATCGAGGTGTAAAAACAAAGGATCTTCATGTGCTTAGAAACACTAAGGCTCCTGCAGTTCTCATTGAGATGGGATTTATAGATAATACAAAGGATAACAACCTATTTGATAGTAAGAGAAGAGAAATAATAAAAGCCATTTCCAAGGCAATATTATCACAACTAGGAATAACCTATAAGGAAGAAGTATCAAATCCAGAAGTCATATCAACCACATTATATCGAGCTATGGCAGGATCATATTCACTTAGAAGTAATGCAGAAAAACAAATAGAGAAACTTAAAGCAGCAGGCTTTGATGCAACAATTATGGTAGTTAATAGATAACCGTTACTTAAGGAGTTTTGGTAGCGGTTTTAATTTTATACACCTTGACTTTTATCACCTTCAGAGTGATATATAGTAGTACCAATTTGATGGAAAGGAGAAAAATAAATGCGTGTAAGGATTATAGAGCCTATACAGAAAATACAAAATATAAAGAAAAAAGTATGTGCATACGCTAGAGTATCAACGGATCATAAGAGCCAAGAAGAGTCTCTAGAAAATCAAATACACTACTATGAAAATATCATTTCAAATAATCCGGAGTATGAGTTTGTAGGAGTCTTTGCAGATAAAGGCATAACTGGAACTACTGAAAATAGACCAGAATTTCAAAGAATGTTAGAGTTTTGTAGAGAAGGAAAAATAGATTTAATAATAACTAAATCGATATCAAGGTTTGCAAGGAATACAGCTTTAGTGCTTGAAACAGTAAGAGAATTAAAAGCCATAGGGGTAGAGGTTAGGTTTGAAAAAGAAAATATAAATACATTATGTGGGGACGGTGAGTTAATGCTTACCGTCCTCTCTTCTTTTGCACAAGAAGAAAGCAAAAGCGTAAGTGATAACCTGAAGTGGAGAGCTAGAAAGAAGTTTGAACAAGGGGAACTAATAATTAATACCACAAGGTTCTTAGGGTATGACAAAGATGAATATGGAGATTTAGTAATAAATCGACAACAGGCTAATGTGGTAAGAAGAATTTTTGAACAATACCTTTTGGGGAAAAGTGTATTTACAATTGCTAAAGAACTCAATTCAGAAGATATTCCAACGGTAGGTAATAGAGCATGGAGGGAAAGTACAATCTTAGGAATCTTAAAAAATGAGAAATATAAAGGTCATGCTATACTTCAAAAATACTATACACCAGACCACTTAAAAAAAGGTTCAGTAAGGAACAATGGAGTTATTGATAGCTATTATATTGAGGATAATCATTCACCTATAATCTCAATAGAAATGTGGCAGCAGGTCCAAGAAGAAATTAAAAGAAGGTCTAAAGCTAAAGGAAATAATGAGGGAGATACTTATAAATACACAAAAAGGTATCAACTAACAGGGATGCTATACTGCAGTAAGTGTGGCTCCACATTAAAGAGAAGAACTTGGAACAGTAATAATAAAAGTAAAAAGATAGTATGGCAATGTAGCAACTATATTAAAAATGGAAAGAGCGCTTGCGTAGGAACAGTTGTAGGAGATGAAGTAGTTAGCAAGCTTAATATAAAGGAAAAAACTATTGTGAAGGAGGAAATTAGAAATGGCAAGAAGTATTACAGTTATACCAGCAAGGTCAAGCAGCAACAATCTAGCACAGAACCTAGAACCACAGAAAAAGAAAATGGCAGCTTACTGCAGAGTATCAACAGACCAATTAGAACAGTTATCAAGCTATGAAGCACAGGTTAATTACTATACAACTTTTATAAACAGTAATCCAGACTATGAATTTGCCGGGATATTTGCAGATGAAGGTATAAGCGGTACAAACACTAAAAAGAGAGAACAGTTCAATAAAATGATACAGGCATGCAAGGCTGAAAATATAGATATGATAATAACCAAGTCCATATCAAGGTTTGCAAGAAATACTCTTGATACTTTGAACTATGTAAGGAGCCTTAAAGAATTAGGTATTGGAGTAATTTTTGAGAAAGAAAATATTAATACCTTAGATTCTAAAGGTGAAGTTTTACTTACAATTTTATCCAGTTTAACGCAAGATGAAAGTCGCTCAATATCGGAAAATTCGACATGGGGTATTAGAAGAAGGTTTGAACAGGGTAAGGTGACAGTAAATCATAAAAAGTTTTTAGGATATGATAAGGATGAAGAAGGTAACTTAATAATAAATGAAAAACAAGCTAAGATAGTTAGAAGAATTTATAAGGATTACCTTGATGGAAAAGGTTCAAATAGAATTGCAAGGGAACTTGAAGAAGACGGTATTAAAGGGTGGAATGGCAAAGTTAAGTGGTATGAAAGCACCATAAGAGGGATACTAACCAATGAAAAATATAAAGGTGATGCCTTGCTCCAAAAGACCTATACAGTAGATTTTCTCACTAAGAAAAGAGTAGATAATAAAGGTGAAGTTCCAATGTATTATGTAGAAGAAAGCCATCCAGCAATTATAGATAAAAAAATGTGGGAGGCAGTACAGCTAGAAATGGAAAGAAGGCGGGAATTTGCTGAAACCTATGGTGTATATAAACTAGACTATGCCACATTAGATAATCCTTTTTCAGGAAGAGTTATATGTGGATGTTGTGGTAGTACATTTGGAAGAAAAACATGGCATTCCACAAATGAAAATCTCAAAAGAAAAGTTTGGATATGCAGCAATAGGTATAAAATAAAAGGTGACAAAGGCTGCGAAAATAAACACATTGATGATAAGGTTTTATACAAGACTTTTATAAATACCTTCAATGCAATTATTGAAAATAAAGATTACTTTAGGTTGAAATGGAAGGACGGACTTAAAAGTGAGAATGTTTTAGTAAGGTATAGGGCAAAACAGTTTATAAAAATTATTGAAAATGCAGAGCCAATAAAGGCATTTGATGTAAATTTATTTTTAAGGATAATAGAGAAGATGACTATATTTGGAGGGGAAAAGATTATTGTAAGCTTGCTTGATGGGACTGAGATAGAAGTTGTAATTGAATAAAGAATTTTAAAGGAGCCAGTTGGAGTGATAGGTATAGTCACTTTGACTGGCTCTTTATTTTTTACGAAAAGTTTCATAAAATGTAACAAATAATATTTTGGGGTTAAATAATGGAAAAATTATGTGCATTGGTGTATGATTAAATTATGTTTTTCTATGTATTACTAAATCGTAGGAAAATGTAAAATATTTTAATTAATGATAAGTATTTTTATGACAATTATTATATAACTAATTAAATGTAAACAAAAAATATAAGAGAGGCTAGGAAAGTTGATAATATGAGTAGAGAGTTAAATATTGGTATAAAATTAACGAATGCGGCAATAAATCAAATAGAAAAGGTACTTGGAATAGTAAGTGACTATGATTATTCATATAGAACGGCTGATATATTGGAACAAATATTTGAAGAAGAATATTATGATTATTATCTACAAAATGCAACAAGAGGAGAAGATGAAGAAACAAAAGTAAGAATATTAATGGCTAGTGATACAGACAATAGATTGAACTTAAGTTTTATAAGTACTAACGATGATAAAATATTAGCTTTAGAAGGAGTAAACATAGATAATAAAAATTTCCTAATTATTAATGTTAAGCTTCTCCCTAAAAATGTTGGCAGTGATTCAAATAAATCTATTTTTGCAAAAGTAAAATTTTATTCCAATAATAGTATTAAATCATCAGCAGTACCAGAGGATATAATAGCACAATTAGGAGAAATGCCTAATGCACAAGAATTATATAGAAAAGTAGATAAGAATATTAAGGACTGGGATAATTATCTAGCTATAATAGAAGAAGGTGCTAAGAATTCCCAAATTGAAATAGAATATACAGGCTTTAAACAAGAAGACTCATTAACTCACTGTGTTTTTCATTTTAATAAATTTAACTCTGAACAGATAGAAAAGTTAAAAAAATTCAGAAATGAAAGAGTAGTTTTATTTTATAAAAAAAAGATAAATGATGCAACTGATAATGCTGAAAGTTTTCAGCTTGAAGATGAAGAAAAATGGGAAGATATAGAAGATTTTATAGGAACAATAGATAAGATTAATTTTAAAAATAATACAATGAAGGTTGAACTAGAGCCAGAGTTTCAAGAATTTGCTTTAGAGGGACAATTGGATTTTCCACAGATAGGAAACTTAAGAATTTCTAAAATGGGTGATTTGGCTCAAGCACGTAATTTGAGGAGAGGATTAAATCTTCTGAGAATAGGACAAGCTCATAATCCAGATTTAGATGTTATTTTATTTAACTCTAAAACACTTGGAGATAATATAGAAAATAAAATTATATTAGAAGAGAGTAATTTGCTACTTAAAACATTAAATAACAAACAAAAAGTAGCAGTAGAAGGTGTATTGAATGCTAAGGACTTATTTTTAATCCAAGGGCCACCAGGTACAGGTAAAACTACTGTTATTGCAGAAATTTGCTATCAAAATGCAATAAGAGGAAAGAAAACTCTTATATCATCTCAATCCAATCTTGCAGTAGACAATGCACTAAGTAGATTGATACATAATCCCAAAATTAGGGTGTTAAGAAAAGGTAATCTATCAAGGGTTGAAAAAGAGGGCGAAAAGTATACAGAAAATAATGTTGTTGATACATGGTTAAATAAAACAGCGGATTCTTGCACAGTTGAATTTGAAGCAAAACAGGAACTTCTTAATAAACTAAATAATTTAGAGGGTAGATTAGATAATATATGTTCTCTATATTCAATAAAAAATAAGCTAGAAAATAGCATATTAGATATGGACAGAAATTTGAAATGTAAAAATCAAAAATTAGAGAAAATATTAGAATCACAGGATGTACTTAATCAATATTTCTCTGATGTGGAAGGGGAAATATGGTCGGCTAAGAATATTTACGGTTTTTCAAATACTAACAGTATTATTCTAAGTACATTGCAGAATATTGCAAAAACATTAAAAATTCAGGTTTCTGACAATTCAATGAAAGGTAATGTAGATTTAGTTCAAGATACATTACAGAAAGAATTTAAGACAATACACGAAGAAATAGAAAAAGGTTTAACAATAAATGAAGCTAAACAAGCTGATAAAAAAGAAGTAGTGAAAAATATAGAATGGCTTGCTAAAATTAAAAAGTGTACAGATAAAGGAAAAATAAGTGATATTAAAAAAGAAGTAGATAAATGCATATTAAAAAATAATGATGAGCTTATTAAATATATAGTTTTACTAGAAGAAGAAGAGTTAAACAAAAACATAATAGTAAGTAAAATAGCCTTATTAAAGGATCTAAAAAGCAAGATAAATAAGAATATTAGCATCTTAGAAAGATTAAAAGCTGAATATAAGATAAAAGATATAGTTGTAGTAGAACAAGAATTAAGTCAAGATGTTAAGCAGGAAACTGTTAATAAATTTGAAGGTGAAGTAGCAAGTTTATATAATTTTAAACCAAATAAGTTTATTCTATTATTAGGATTTAAGAAAAAGTGGAAAGTAGACGTTATAACAAAGTTAAGTAATGGAGTATCATATCTAACTTCATTAGCTAACATGATAGAAAAATTGCAAGAAGAAAAGAAGATATGTGAGGGTAGCATTCAATCTCACATTAGTAAATTTGTTAATTCTTTAAGTCTAATTGATATTAGCTATAGACAAAAATTAGGCTATGTGGAAAATGAAATAGATTTAAATGTTAACAAAATACTAAAATTTGAAACACAATATCAAGAAAATAAGGAGAAAATATTAACTGAAATAAAAACAAAAGGTTTAATATATAAATTTAGTTTATTAATATATAAAGCTAGTATGGATAAACAAGTAAATGAAAAAAGCACAATTACAAATGAAATACAAGCTTTTAATAGCGATATCAATCAAATATTTAATAAGAAAGTGAACCTGGAGGAAACAGCTAAGTTCAAGGATGTAAGGAATTTCTATCTAGATATGTTAGTTCCTAAAAAGGAAATAATAGCTAATTATGTTGAAATAGTAGGTGAATGGATTAGTCGTATAAAACAAAAGAAGTATGGAGACAGAAATGAGTTAAAGGATTTATATATAAATACAGCAAATGTAATAGGTATAACGTGTGTGCAATCTGGGAATAGAGATTTTACAGAAAAGTATCCGGATTTTGATGTTGTAATAGTAGATGAAGTAAGTAAAGCAACACCACCAGAACTGGTACTTCCGATGCTCAAGGGTAAAAAACTAGTACTTGTTGGAGACCACAAACAATTACCCCCTATGATAGGATCAGAAACATTTGAAGAATTAAAAGTATTAAGTAATCAAGAAGTGGCAGTAGATTCTGAAGTAGATGATTTAGAGTATATGAAAAAGAGTTTATTTGAAGAATTGTTTATTAATGTAAGTGAAAAAAATAAGGTTATGTTAAATACTCAATACAGAATGCATAGCTCTATAATGCATACAATAAATCAATTCTATATTGACTCTGAAAATAGAGGTTTGATTTGTGGAGTAGAAAATGAAGAAATTACAAAAAATCATAAGTTAAATATGCATTATTTAAGTGAGAAAAATAATTTGATTTGGGTAGATATACCACTTCATAACAACTACAAGGAAGAAAAGAATGGACAAAATAGCTGCTATAATGAAACAGAGATTGAAGTTATAGATAAAATGCTTAAAGATATTAATGAGAGTTGCGAGGTACTTGGTCAAAAGAAAGAGGTTGCTGTAATAACTTTTTATGGCGCTCAGGCTAGATTATTGCAAAAGGAATTAGTGTCAAGCAACAAGTATAGGAATCTAAAGTTAAGAGTTGGTACAGTAGATAGATTCCAAGGGATGGAGAGAGAGATTGTAATTGTTAGCTTTGTTAGAAATAATAATAAAGGTGACATAGGATTTGCAAAAGATCCGAAACGTATAAATGTTGCTTTATCAAGAGCACAAAATTTACTTGTTATTGTAGGGTGCAGTGAATTATTCTGTGAGAAAAACTATCATAAAGAGGCAAGAGAAAATTATAAAAACGTGTTAAGAGTCGTTGATAGTTATAATGGAATAATAGATGCAAAAGAAATATTCAATTAAAGGGAGTTAAGCATTGATGTTTGAGATAGAAAGTAAATACTCTAAAGAAATACAAGAGCTTATTAATGAAATAGAAGAGAAACAAATAGGGGTGCAAGTAATCAAGGTAAAAGATTGGGCATTACCAATTAATAAGTACAATTTAGAACTAGAAATTAGTAAAGCAAAAAACTTAAATATAATAGAGGAATTTATAATTAAGATAGCTTTAGCTAACATGGGATATGAAGTTACAGAAGAGGTAATCCAATCAATGTTGGGACTTGATGAGGTTTTTACATCCCAATATATTAATAGGTTAGCTGATGCAGGAGTTATTGACAAAAAGGAACTTCCTAAACTACATGTAACTAAATTGGGAAAACAACAATTTGAAAAAGGACAAGTTCTTACTAAGGATAGAAAAGAAACAATAACTGCATTTATACAACCTAAATTTAAGTTGTTTTATAGCAAAGTGCATGATCAAAAATCAGTGTATCCATTGATGCATCTGGAAGATAATGAAACACTATTAGCAACAACAATAGAAAATGATTCAAAGCTTATGAATCAAGTAATAGATATAGCTAAAGAAGATAAAATAATTGTAAATAGAGAAAGTGTAAATCAGTTTGTTAGTAAGATTAATTCGGTAATTCCTATAGGTAATCCTGTAGGAATAAACTTCATAGAATTTTGGATATATGATATTATTGAAGATAAGCTATACTGTAGAGTTTGGGATTGTCAACAAGGCAGATATAACAATGAACTTAGCGAATACTTAATGAAAACTAAACCTTTAACCAAGAATGATTTTGAAATCAAGAATGAAGTATATGATACAAAAGATACTATACCAAATAAATATGAGGAAATATTTAAGGAAGAAGTTAAGGCTCAAAGAAGTGAAGGTACATCATCTAAGCTAACCTTAAGAATGGTTAGAGGTGGAGAGATAAAGAAAGAATTTGATAAGTGTTTGAATGCAGTAAAAAAATACTTATACATACAATCTCCCTGGATATCAGACTATGTTGTTGACAATAAGATGATAGAAGTATTTAAAAATTTAGTAAATAAAAATTGCAAGATATTTATATCCTGGGGAATTGCAAGGGATATAAATAAAGAGGATAGAAAACCAGCACAAGAGTTAATAGACCAATTAAGAAGTATAAAAGGACCTAATGGCATGCCTGGAGTATTTATTTATTGGGTAGGTAACCATCATAACAAAGAAATCATAGTGGATGACAACTCACACTTAGCAGGCTCCTTTAATTGGCTTTCATACAGAGGTGATTATTTACCAAGAGGAGAATCAGTTTATATAACTAATGATAAAGCAGCTATTCATGATGCTAAAATGTACTGGGAAGAACAGGTGTTTAACAAAGTATCTACAGAGATATGGAAAGAAGACTACATTAGAGAAATTAATGCTTTAATAAACTTGGAAACAACGGAGGTTAAAGCAAGAACAGTAATATTAGAAGAAATTAACAATCTATTTAAGCAGAAGGATAGCGAATCAGAAGTAAAGTTATATAATATAGCTTTAATATACTTTAGAAACCAATTGTTTGATGATGTGTTTATAAATATTATTTCAAACTTAATAGAGAAAAATAAATATCTAAGAGAAAGTTATATTATGATAAACTATCTTAAAAAGAACAATAATTCTAAGATATATGAAGGTATAATTGAAAAATATAAAGACAAGTTTATTGAATCTCAAATTATTAATGATAAACTTAAACCGCATAACTCTTTAAATAAAAAGAATATTGCAAATGAATTAAAATTCAAATAAAGTTCGGTTTTCAATTCAATCTGAGATTAAAATATTTAAGCAATCAAAATTTTCAGTGTAAAGGCTGTAAAGGTATTGTAGAGTGAGAGGTGGATCATGAAGTTAATTTTAAACGAAACCCCAAAGTGGACTAAGAAACATATGGATTTTTTCAGAAAATATGAACAGAGCTATGGTATTTCTATATCTGAAGCTCTTTATCAAGAAGAATTAAATAATATCATAAATGGTAATCCAAGTCCAAGATGCTGTACTAGCCAATGGTGTTATGAAATATTTGAAAATGATTTGTATTTAGGTGATATAATAACTAACGAGGATAATGAAATAGATATATTGATATTTGATGAGTATGCTGGAAATAGTTATGCTTATATGGCTATAAAGTTATTTTTGGAAGAACATCATACATCTGGATTATGTTTTGAAGCAGTAGTAAGAGAGGAAAACAAAGAGAAGGAAAGAATTAAAAATGTACTTAATAAAGTAGGTTTTTATAATGTAGAAACCAGTATAGAAGGTAATGAAATTTGGCAATTTAAATAAATTATAGATACTAGTAATAATTAATGCATTAAAGAAGATTTTTAAAGAATTTAAAACAGGAGATTATATATAATGCATAGACCCCATCTATAAAAACAACCCCTAAATTCAAAGGGTGGCGTAGGGGGTCTAATCCCAATATTAATGCGTATTAGTATCATCTTTCTATCAAAACACACGTTGAGACAGTCGTTAAGCTTACGAAGAGCGCAGCGATGAAGTAAGCTTTACGAATGTCCATGCAAGGGCTCCCCAAGAATCCTAGCGAAGCGACGGATGATTGGCAGGAGACTACTGCTGAGACGGTTGTTAAGCTGCAAAGGAAACACAGTTAGAACCTTGAGAAATCAAGGTTTTTTCTTATGGGAAAAATCAATATGTTTCCGAAAATATGGTTAGGAAACTATTAATGATAGTTAACGTACTTGGTAGGTTTTAAATCATAAAAAGATGTCCAAGTTTATTGCTATTGTTCGATATAAAGAATATAATAAAAATATTGATTATATAAGATGGGGGGATGGCTATGGATTATATTACAGCTCAAGAGGCAGCGGAAAAATGGAAAATTACAAGACGTAGAGTACAGATATTATGTGTTGAAGGTAGAGTGGAAGGTGCAATAAAAAAGGCTAATTTATGGTTGATCCCTATCAATGTAGAAAAGCCATTAGATAAAAGAAAAACACGTTATTGTGTCAATGAGTAGTTAGAATAGGTACAGAGGGGGAGAAAAAATTGAAGCCACCAAAGGTATTAGATAATAAGCTAAATGGAAAGGTTTGTGATGAACTGAAGGAAAATTTTAAAAAAGGATCTAAGCTTTCAGTAATATCTGCTTACTTTACTATTTATGCTTATGCTGAACTGAAAAAAGAATTGGCAAAAATAGATAGTATGAAATTTATATTTACTGAACCAACTTTTGTTAAGAAAGATAGAGAATTAATTCGAGAGTACTATATCGAGCATGATAATGAAAAGAAAGTTTCAGGAAATGAATTTGAAATTAAATTGAGAAATGAAATGAAACAAGCCGCTATAGCAAAAGAATGTGCAAGATGGATTGAAGAAAAGGTTGAAATTAAGTCATTAAAATGTGCCAATCCAGCACAGCCAAGACTTGTTTACATAGAAAATGAAGAAGATAATATGTCTATTAATGGTACAGTTGATTTTACATCTGATGGATTAGGAATTACAAGCTCTAATCGATTAGATAGCAATATGTGTATATATGGTAAAGAATTCACAGTAAGTTTTTTAAAGTCTTTCAATGAATTATGGCAAGATGAAAATGCTGTAGAAGATGTAAAACAAAAAGTATTGGAACAAATGCAAGTATTATATAAGGAGAATACACCAGAGTTTATTTATTTTGTTACTTTATATAATATTTTTAGTGAGTATCTTGATGAACTAACGGATAATAAGATTGTGAAAAGCCGCACTGGATTTAAGGATACTGCTATTTGGAACAAACTTTATAAATTCCAAAAAGATGGTGTTATGGGAGCTATCGATAAGATTGAAAAATATAATGGCTGTATTATTGCAGACAGTGTAGGTTTAGGTAAAACTTTTACAGCTCTTGCGGTTATTAAGTACTATGAACTTAGAAATGATAGGGTGCTGGTCCTTGCACCTAAGAAACTTCGTGATAACTGGACTATTTATACTCAGAATGACAAACGTAATATTTTTTATGGAGATAGATTTAACTATGATGTACTTAATCACACTGATTTAAGTAGAAATAGCGGTTATTCAGGAGAAATTAATCTTGCAACAATTAACTGGTCAAATTATGATTTAGTGGTAATAGATGAAAGTCATAACTTTAGAAATAATCCACCTGTTAAAGGCAGGACTACTCGTTATGAGCGTATGATGAATGATATTATTAAATCTGGTGTAAAAACTAAGGTTTTAATGCTATCTGCTACTCCAGTAAATAATAAAATGAATGATATTAAAAATCAGATTGCTTTTATCACTGAGGGGCGCAACAATGCTTTTGAAAGCGTTGGACTTAATAATGTGGAGATGATATTAAGAAAAGCACAAATGGTCTTTAATAAATGGTCACTACTCCCAGATGAAGAGCGTACCACAGACTGTTTTGTTGAAATGATGGATATTGATTATTTCAAACTTCTTGATACTATTACCATAGCACGTTCTAGAAAGCATATCGAGAAGTATTATAATCTAAGTGAAATAGGCAAATTTCCATCAAGATTGCCACCACAAAATAAGTACCCAGAGATTGATGCCTATAATGAGTTTCCACCTATTGAGAATATTAATAGGCTAATTAAGAAATTAACTCTTTGTGTTTATTCTCCCCTAGGCTATGTATTGCCAGAGAAACGAAGAGAATATGAAAAGAAATATGATGTAGCTGTTGGTGAAAACCAATCAGTTTTTAAGCAGATTGATAGAGAGCAAAGTTTAGTTGGTCTTATGCGTGTTGGTATCCTAAAACGTATGGAAAGTTCGATTTATTCATTTGCTCTAACTGTAGATAAAATTCTTTGTAAGATAAATAAAACTATAGACATGATTGAACAAAAGCAATTTGACTATGACCCAGAAATGAATATTAATGATATTGATCTTGATGATGCTGAATTTGAAAATTTAATGTTTGGTAACAACGTTAAGGTTTTATTGCAAGATATGGATATTATTAAGTGGAGAGAAGATCTTATTTCCGATATGAATAAACTTAATAGCATTTTGGAAGAAGCTAAGAAAGTGAGTCCAGAGCGTGATGCAAAGCTTATAGAATTATCTTCACTTATAAAAGAAAAAATAGAAAATCCAATTAATAAAGGTAACAGAAAGATTATTATTTTTACAGCATTTGCAGATACTGCAAAGTATTTATATGAGAATCTTGCAGTTAAGTTAGAGAAGAAACATATATATTCTGCTATGGTAACAGGTTCAGGGGATAATCAATCTACATTTCCACTTACTAAGGAATTGAAGAAGCAGATTAAAATAACAGATTTAAACACGGTATTAACACTATTTTCCCCTAAGTCAAAAGAGTGTGCAAAGATATTTCCAGATGTTACAGAAGAAATAGATATTCTTATTGCTACAGATTGTATTTCAGAGGGCCAAAATTTACAGGATTGTGATTATTTGATTAATTATGATATACACTGGAATCCTGTTCGCATTATTCAAAGATTTGGACGTATAGATCGTATTGGTTCAACGAATGAGGTTATACAGTTAGTAAATTTTTGGGCTACTAAAGATCTTGATGAGTATATTAATTTGCAACAGCGTGTTAAAGGAAGAATGGTTCTTCTTGATGTTTCAGCAACGGGTGAGGAAAATGTTATTGAAGCTGATGAAGGGCGTGAAATGAAAGATTTGGAATATCGTAAAAAGCAGCTTCAAAGGTTACAGACAGAGGTTGTAGACCTTGAAGATATCTCAGGAGGCATTTCCATTACAGATTTAACATTTAATGATTTTAAAATTGATCTTATGGTATATATGGAAAATAATAGAAATAAGCTAGTAGATGCACCTAATGGTATGTATGCTATTACAACAATAGATGAAATACTGCGTGATACTGTTAAACCAGGAGTAATCTTTACTTTGAAACAACTTAAAGGTACTGAGCAAACAAAAGAACAGAATGCATTGTTTCCTTACTATCTTGTTTATGTAACTGATGATGGAGAGGTGAAACTAAGCTTTTTGCATGCAAAAAAGATTCTAGATTATTATAAAAAGCTATGTTCAGGTCAAAATGAGGTTATACAAGATCTTGTAAGTGAATTTAATAGCCAAACTGAAAATGGTCGTAAGATGAATCGGTATTCTGGATTGCTAGAAACTGCAATTGAAAATTTAATAGGGAAAAAACAAGAAATAGGAGTAGGCAGTTTATTTAGTAAGGGTGGTACAACTATGCAAAAAAGTTTCTTTGATGGAATGGAAGATTTTGAACTAGTAAGTTTTTTAATCTTAAAATAGGTGGGGGATTTATGGACATAGGAAAATATTTAAGTATTCCTGCTTCATGCAGTGTTGAAAATACAATCTATAAAAAGCTTTTTTATGATAATGCAGATCTATCAACTAAAGATAAGAATTTGTTTGTAGATAACATTAATAAAATTACATGGGTTTATTGTATGAAACCAGAAACTATAAATATTCAAGTTTATGAAGATGAAGATTATGATTACTCAGAAATTGAAGTTATAGACGTTGAATTAACGGAGAATATAAGTATAAAGAGAATCGCTGAAATTATTATGCGTACTATTCCATACCCAATTCTACTAATTTTTAGGTTAGATAATAAACTACAATTGCATACTGCACACCAAAGAATTAATAAGAATGATAGTAGCAAGAATACAATAGAAGAATTTATTTCAACAGAGTGGATTTCTGAGAAGTGTGTATTATTTGAAAAGTTAAACATTAAAAATATGAGATGCTCTAACTATTACACCCTATATAGTGATATAGTGGATGCCATTAGTGTTTTTAATCTAAATTCTAAAATATCAGTAGAAGATGATGTTACAGGTGAAGAGGCACGAAAAATTACCAAGCAAATAGAGGACTTAGAACAGAAAATATCTATACTGAAGAGCAAACTTAATAAAGAAACACAGTTTAATCGTAAAATGGAGCTCAATATTCAAATAAAGAAGTTAGGAGAGCAAAAAAACAAATTAGTTGGAGGAAAAATAGATGACAGAAGTTAATCTAAATGGGCAAAGCCTTGACATCGTTCAAGAAAATATTAAAAAGCTAAAGCAACTTTTTCCAGAGATAGTGACAGAAGATAAAGTTGATTTTGAGAAGTTGCAGGCGGTGCTTGGCAATTATGTAGAAAAGGATAATGAAAGCTATCGTTTTACTTGGTATGGAAAAAGTGATTCTTTTAGAAAATCACAAACCCCATCAACTGGTACGTTGCGACCATGTATTGAGGACAGCAGGGATTGGGATAATACACAAAACCTTTATATAGAGGGAGATAACCTTGAAGTATTGAAATTACTACAGAAAAGTTATAACAATCAGGTTAAAATGATATACATCGACCCACCATATAATAAAGATAAAGACTTTATATATCCTGATAAATGGAGTGATACCATTAAGGCGTATAAGAAAATTACAGGGCAGGTTGATGAAGAAGATAATGTAATAAGTTCGGATATTGAGGGTGAAGGGGGAAAGCATACCAATTGGCTTAATATGATGTACCCGAGATTACGTCTTGCAAATAATTTATTAAAAGATGATGGTGTTATATTTATTTCAGTTGATGATGATGAAGTTGAAAATTTAAAAAAGCTTTGTAATGAAGTCTTTGGAGAAGAGAATTTTATAGCAAAAATAGTTCACAAAAATAATTCTATGAAAAACCAGACTAAACTTATTGGTGTTACAACAGAATATATCTTAGTTTATAGCAAAGATAAAAATGAGTTAAAAAATGTTCAATGGAGAATATTTAAAAAAGGAGCTAAAGATATTGATACTAAGTTCAAACAACTGAAGGGCAAAGGATTATCATTAGAAGAAATAGAAATAGAGATTAAAGAGATGTATACAAGACCGAAGTATTCTCATTTAAGTCGCTGGAATAAAGTTGATGAAAATGGAGTATTTAAAGATGCTGATTTATCAAGAGAAAATGGATATAAACACTTTACAATAATTAATCCGGAAACTGGAAAAGAATGTGTAATACCTAAACGTGGTTGGGGCAAATCTTATGATGAATTATTAAGATTACAGAAAGAAAATTTAATATGGTATGGAGATGAAAGTACACCCCCAGGCATGAAAGACTACATTACGACGGATGATGTGTCTGTGCCAGATAATTTTTGGTATTTTGATAGTTCAATAGATACAAGGTGGCTAAAAACAGTTTTTGGTGACTTAGTTTTTGAAAATCCTAAACCAATTGAGATGATAAGGCAATTGATAGATTTACATATACAAGATAATGATATAGTAATAGACTTTTTCTCAGGGTCTGCTACAACGGCTCATGCAGTAATGCAATTAAATAGTGAAAAGACTATTAAATGCAGATACATTATGGTACAGTTACCTGAAAATTTAGATGTTATGTTGGAAAAGGCGGATTCTATTGCAAAGAAAACAATAAAAGCAGCTATTAAATTTTTGGATTCCATTGATAAACCTCATTATATTACTGAACTTGGTAAGGAACGTATTCGCAGAGCTGGTGAAAGCATTAAAGCAGAGCTTACTCAAAAATATGAAGCATATCAGCAAAAGCAAGAAACACTACTTGATACTAATAAGGAGCAAGCACCTATGAATCCAGATGATTTAGATATTGGGTTTAAGGTATTGAAATTAGATGATTCTAATCTGAAAAAATGGTCGGTTGATGTTGGCGAAGACTTCTATAAGGAAAGCAAAGAAGGGCAAAATGCAATTCTATCTGAAATGCTTGGATTTGAAGTCAATAACTTTGTGGATGGTAGAAGTGAGCTTGATGTAGTATTTGAAATTATGATAAAATATGGCCTTGATCTTAACTATCCTATTGAAACATATACCTTTGATGGGAAGAACGTATATAGTATTGGGTATGGTGGCTTAATCATTTGTCTTGACAATGATATTAATCCAGAGCTTGCAGATAAGATTGTTAACTTAATTAAGGATCTTGAGCCAAGTATGGTACGTGTAGCTGTACGTGATTTAAGTTTTAATATGGACTCTGCTAAGACAAATTTTAAAGAAACACTTAAAAATGGTGTATATGCTTATTTTGATAATAGGGCTGATAAGACTAATAAAGAAAATCAATTTAAGTTTATTACTATTTAAGGGGGAGGTAAGAATGGCTATTAAATTTAACCCCGATTTAGATTATCAAAATGGTGCTATACGTTCAGTTGTAGGAATTTTTGAAGGCCAAGATAAGACATATAGTAATTTTACAATCTATGATCCAATTAAGTATCCTACACAGATGACAGCAGGAGGGGGAACGGAACATAACGAAATAGGTGTTGCTAATAAATTAGTTTTAGATGTGGACGAAATTTCAAATAATCTTAAAGCAGTACAAAAAGAAAATCATTTAAAGGAAACAAAGGCTCTTAAAGATGGAAAATATAATTTTGCAATTGAGATGGAGACAGGAACAGGTAAAACATATGTATACTTAAAAACCATAATGGAACTGCATGAAAAATATGGGTTTAAGAAATATATTATATTGGTACCAAGTGTTGCAATTAAAGAAGGGGTATTAGCTTCACTTAAAATGCTAAAATCACACTTTGAATATCATTATGATGGTGAAAGTTATCATGATTTTCAATATTCCTCTGATAGACTTAATGAACTAATGGGTTTTGCCAGAAGTGATAAAATTGAAATTATGATTATGACTATCCAGTCCTTTGATAGTGATAACAAAGTTCTTAATTCAAAGAGTCAAAAACACTTAGAAAAAACAAATGGGGTAAAACCTATTGACATCATAAATAGAACTTGCCCTATTGTTATTATTGATGAGCCACAGACTACCTCTGCTAGTGAACAAAGAAAGAAGTACATTGAAAAGCTAAATCCGTTATGTACTTTACAGTATTCAGCAACACATAAGGAAAATAAGGATGTTCATAAAGTTTATCGCCTAACAGCTGTAGATGCTTATATTAAAAAGTTGGTAAAAGAGATTGAGGTTGCTAGTGTTATTCCTAAAAATGATCATAACTACGCTTATGTAAAACTACTAGATGTAACCGCAACAAAAAATAAAATAACGGCAAAGATTGAAATTGATGTTAGAGATAAGAAAACCTCGGTTGTAGAGCGTAAAGTAGTCAAAGTTACACCACATGATGATCTGTTTGATTTGTCTGGTGAGAGAGAAATTTATTCAAATATGCGTGTAGATAAAATGACAATTCAACCCAATAAAAGTATTGAGATAAATGGGAAAATTATTTTTACCGAGGGAATCATTAATAATTTTGATGAAGATCTTTTAAAACGTACACAGATTAGAAAAACTATTGAAGAGCATTTTGAAAAGGAAAAGAGACTGAATCCAAAAGGTATTAAGGTTCTTAGCTTATTCTTTATTGATAAAGTTGCCAATTATAGAAGTTGGGATAAGGAAATGCAAATTGATGGTAAGTTTTTAACCTGGTTTGAGGAAGCGTATAAAGAGGTTGCAAAAAAATATATTGATGATACTGATATTGTTAGCATCAAGGATGATGTGAAAAAAGTACATCAAGGGTATTTTGCAGAGGATAATAAAAAACACTTTAAGAATACTAAGGGTGATTCTGCTGACGATATTAAAGCATACGAATCCATTATGAAAGATAAGGAATATTTGCTTAATTTTAGCAATTCAATACGTTTTATATTTTCCCACTCTGCACTTCGTGAAGGTTGGGATAACCCTAATGTGTTCCAAATATGTACATTGAATGAAAATTCTAAGAGCAATGATAAGAAGCGTCAGGAGATTGGTCGTGGACTTCGTCTATGCGTTAAGCAAGACGGTGAACGTGTTTATGGATTTGAAACCAATACACTTACAGTAATGGCAAATCAAAGTTACGAGGACTTTGCAAAGCAACTGCAAACAGAAACAGAACAAGATGGTGGATTTAAATTTGGTAGTATAGAGCATATTTCTTTTGCTGCCATAGAAATACCAACTGATGGCGGTATAATAAATATGACAGAGCAAGAATCAAGTAAACTATTTGAATTTTGTAAGAGCAAGGGCTATATTGACTATGATGGAAAAACTACTGATGAATTAAAGAAAGATATTAGAAATAGCACGGTTGAAATACCAGAAGAATTCAAGAAGTATGAATATGAGGTTATTGAATACTTCAAAAAGGTATGTGGTAATCTTAATATCAAGGATAAAGATAACACTGTTAAGTATAGGCAAAACAAACGTGTTATTTCTGACAATCCACATTTTATAGAGCTCTGGAATAGAATTAAGGATAAAACAAGGTATTCAGTTGAGTATGATACAAGTAGCCTTATTTCTACCTGTGCCAACAAGCTAAAGGAACTTAGAGTAGATGGTATAGAAATTGAATATACAAAGAGCAAGATAAAGCAAAATACAACTGGTATAGATGGAAAAATTACTCATACAGAATTTAACTATGTTGCAAGCAGAAACAGATATTTACCTGATATAATATCCTTCTTGCAGAACGCAACTAATTTAACAAGAGGTACTATTGTGGAAATTTTAAAACAAAGTTCAACACTTTATATGTTCCACATTAACCCACAGAGATATATGTCGGACGTGGCTGAGATAATTAATCGAGTATTAATTGGATTTATCCTAAGTGGTGTTAAGTATACCAAACTAGAAGGGCAAGAGTTCTATTTGCAAGAGGTATTTCCAGATGATGAATTGCAAGGCTGCTTAATTACTGAACTTGTAAAAAGTGATAGAAGTGTATATGAATATAATCGTTATGATTCAAGTGTTGAACGTGATTTTGCAAAGGCATTACAAGATGACGACAGGGTTATTGTTTATACAAAACTACCTACAAAGAAATTTGTTATACCTACACCAGTGGGCGAATACACACCTGACTGGGCAATAGTAATGAATAAGGATGATAGCCAAAAACTTTATTTTGTAGTAGAGACAAAGGGCAGTATAGATGAAGATGATTTGAGAAGTATAGAGCTACTAAAAATTAAGTTTGGTAAAAAGAGATTCGAAGATGTTGGTGGTGCAGGATATATTCTTGCAAACAAGCATGAGGTTTTTGTACGAGAAGCAAGTAAAAGTTATAATACTGGAGGAAAATAATATGGCAGATATTAAATTTGAGATAAAGAAAGAATTGGGAATTTTAGATGAATCATCTAAAGGATGGAAGAAAGAATTAAATCTAATTAGCTGGAATGACAAAGAAGCTAAGTATGACATTAGAGAATGGGATGCTGAACATAAGAAGATGGGTAAGGGTGTTACATTTACTATTGAAGAACTAAAGAAGCTTAAAGAGATATTAAATGAATTAGATATGTAAAAGTATAAGTAACATTAGAAAAAGGTACAGTACTGTTACTGTGCCTACTTTTTTTAGGGGGGCTTGTTATTTGAATAATATAGAAATATTTGAAGAAATAAAGAAATTTTCTGGTATGGGTAAGTTATCAGTTTTTGTAGGCGCAGGTGTTTCAAAATTATCTGGTTATCCTTCATGGAGTGGGTTAATTAAAGAAATGGCCGATGAAATTGGTTATAAATATAATAATGACAAAAAAGGAAATCCTATTTTTTCTTCAGAAGAATTATTGAAAGTACCACAAATGTATTTTATCTGCTTAGGTGAGATTAAATATCGTGAAAAAGTACAAGAATGCTTCAACAATGACTGTAAACATAATGAAATTCATGATTTAATTATGTCATTAAATCCTAAACATATATTAACAACGAACTATGATACATTAATTGAAGAGGCTGCTGTCAAATTTGGAAGGAACTTTAGTGTAATAAATTCTGATAAAGTGGTATCAGAAACTGAAAATACAAATTATATTGTTAAAGTTCATGGGGATTTTTCAAGTGAATTTGTGCTGAAGGAGCAAGACTATTTAGATTATGAAAATAAGTATGAACTCATCGACAATATTGTAAAAACTATATTTGCCACTAGTTTGGTTGTTTTTATTGGGTATGGACTTAATGATTATAATATCAAGCTGATCTTGAATTGGGTTAAAAATGTTCAATCAGATTCATTTGTAATGCCGATATTTGTACATACTGGTGACGTATTGAGTGATATTGAAAAACAGTATCAAAAGGGTCGGGGCTTGAGAATACTTGACTGTAATGATTATACAGATGACAAAGAATATGTTGTGAAATATAGTAAAGTCCTTGAGGGAATTTTATCATATAATGCTACAGCAAAGTTGGATGATAAACAAAATAAGTTACAATATATGTATGATAAAGTTGCAGGAATTCAAAATTTATCTTATGTTAGACGAAAAGATTTTGATAGAATTTTTACTGGAGAATATGAGTTGAATGATGAATGGAAAATAGTTAATAAGACTATTGTTCGAGAATTAGATAAAGATTTTAAGGATATAACCTCATTAAAGCTAAATTATTTTGAAGATTATTATGAAAACAAAGAAGAATATCAAAAAATAAATAGGCATCAATGCAATATAATAGATCTTTTCATTAATAAGAGTGGTATTAATGGTATTCAACATGATAACCAATACTTTAAATTTTCAAATGTAGAAATTAAAAATTTAGCATTTTATTGTAAATATAATGAAATATATGAGTTTTGTGAAACTCAGTACAATGAATTAAAAGATAATTACAAAAAAGCATATTATTTAGCACAGCTTGGAGAATATGCTTCAAGTTATGAATTATATACATCAATTTTAGAAGTTGCAAAGCAAAACGAGCAATGGGATATATATTACTTTTCCCAGATTAATAGAAGCTATTTATTTTCGATAATTAAACAAATGAATGCACATACAACAGGATTTCATGGTGCAATTAATTTTGGACAAGAATTACGATTGTTTGATGACGAGTTTCTTAAAAAGATTAATCTTGAGATGAACAATCATCAGCTTGAAGAACAGTTTTTTGAATTACCTTATATATTTAAAAGCAAGTATCATTTCTTAGATGCATATTCTGTAAGAAATTGTTATACAGATGAAAGCGTAAAGCTTTTAAAGGAAAAGTATGAATCGGAAAAAGCATTAACTAAAGATACCGCATATTTTGGATTATCAAAATTTGATAAATTGAAATTGGATATGCTTGAAACAACAAAATTTATTTATGACAATATGCTGTTATTTTCTGGATTTGACGAAAATAAACTTTACGTTAAAAATGCAATGATAACTTGGCTTGAATCATATGTCAAAGAAGCTAACAAAGATGAATCAGAAATTTTTGGCTATATATCGAATTCTAGATGCAAGTTTACTTTGGATGATATTATTTTAATATCGAAAACTTTTAAAATGGATGATATTGATTATTTAATTAACAAAGTAGATTTAAAAAAGGTTCCCTTTGATGAGAGTAAGAACTTAGAAGATTATATCACTGCTAGCATAAATTTTTATTCTGCAAAGTTTAATGGTACATTAAAGGGTGGAGAAATATTTTTATGGAAATTATATGATGAAGAAATCAAAAATTTACTTACAATTTCATCATATTTCTTAAAGAACCAAGATTGCATAAAAAATGTTGTTAAGTTCATTATTGACTTACAAGATGGCCGTTATATTGTTTATGACAGAATCAAATTATTAAACAAATGGATTTGGAGTGCCAAAGCACGAGGAGTAGAAATTTATCTTGAAAAATGGATATTGGAAAAGCTTAAAGGAATGCAAAATGGTTTTATACCTGAATTTAAATTAGAACATCACTTAAATGATGTTAGCATTATTGCAGATACCTTACAAAGTTATTCATATGAAAGCGGATATAAATGTAATTTAATCTCAGAATATATTCTGAACAATGAAGCGTTACTTAAGAAAATAGCTTCATCGATAAGTTGCCTATATAATACCTTAAATGATGCTGCAAAGAAATGTGTAGATGATATTCATGAAATAGAAGATGTGTTTCAATTAATTGAGAGAAGTCAGATTGGTGAATTGCCAGATAAAATTGATAGAGAAAAAATAGTGAAATCATATCTTGAGAATGAACTTGAAAAGAAAGTGCAAAATGGCAACAATGGAATTATTCGATATGGATATCCTAGTTCGGAGGATCATATTGCTCAGGTAGCTACATTCATGTTGATCGATAAATTTTCAGCAGAAATAGTAGATAACTATAGTGGCAATTGGGATCAGTATGATTTTTTACTATCTCCTAATAAATTTAATAAAAATAACTTTAAAATCCAATGGCTGTTTACATATTCATTAGAATTGCTAGGGTATTTAAAAAAGAATCAAATTCAAAAACAGATTATTGAAGAGGTAATTGAAAGTGCCATTTCAAGTAAATCTCTAGAAATACATCAAATGAAAATATTATTTAGTGTATATCAATTTATGAATCAGTAAGCATGTACTTGATTTTTTCTTGGATTTAGAGTATTAATATACACCAATCAATGGATTAGAGGTAGTACAAGTGACTGATTATCAAAAAGAAAAGATTAAGGAACTACAAAAATGTCCTCACAAATGGGTTAGGCACTTGTAGCAAGTATTTTCCAAGGAAAATACTAAAACCCCTGGGTACGCCAAGCAAGGGCGTAACGGGATATGAAAGCGAAGCTTTCATATCTACTAT
>NZ_JAVXMF010000017.1:0-62345 GCF_036646415.1 Clostridium sp.
TTATATAGGTATATTTTGAAAAAGAAGACTTGCCAACTTTTACTTGACTCAAACATAAAGAATACATTGTGTAGAACATAAACTTTAAATAAGATATAATATAGTTTGAAAGTGAATTAATGGTATTTGGGGTACCGTAATTTGATATATATCTTACTGGTTGTTATTTAAATAAGTTTATAAAGAAATAATAACCTATAGGATGTATTAATTTAAATATGATAAGGAAGTGTAACATATGAATTATATATCAGAGAAATCAACTATAGGAGAGAATGTTAAGGTTGGGAGATTCACAGTCATCGAGGATAATGTAGTTATAGGAGACAATTGTATTATAGGACATAATGTAGTTATTCGTGAGGATACTGTAATAAAATCAAATGTAAGAATAGATGACAATACAGTTGTAGGTAAAACTCCTATGAGAGGGGTAAATAGTATATTTAAAGACGAGGATAAACTTCCACCATGTACTATTGGAGAAGGTTGTCTAATTGGTGCTACTACTATTATTTATAGAGGGGCAACTATTGGAGATAAAACTTTAATTGCTGATATGGCAACTATTAGAGAAAATGTTACTATTGGAGATAGAACAGTTATAGGAAGAGGCTCTACTATAGAGAATTTCTGCACAGTAGGTTCTAACTGTAAGATACAAACAAATGTATACTTAACTGCATATTCTACGGTAGAAGACTATGTGTTTATTGCACCTTGTGTTGTTACGTCTAATGATAACTACGCAGCTCGTTCAAAAGAAAGGTTCGGAAAATTCAAGGGCATTACTGTTAAAAAAGGTGGAAGAATTGGGGCAGGTACTGTAGTGCTTCCTGGTAAAATTATAGAAGAAGAAGGATTTGCAGCAGCAGGTGCTTTAGTGACAAAGGATGTGCCAAGTAAGAAGGTTGCAATTGGAAGTCCAGCTAAAGTTCTAAGAGATGTACCAGTAGATCAACTTTTAGAAAATCAATAGGATTAGTGTAATATTATGAGGAGATTGAAGTCGGGGCTTAAAAGTGTACTAGTAAGGAGTGGACATAACGTTCTTCTTAGAAAATTTTTGTCATTTTCTATAGGTAATTGGATAGTTCTAATTATTGGGCTTATATCAACACCATTAATAACTAGGATAATAGAGCCTACAGAATACGGTAAATATAGCATGTTTATAATGTATGCCAATATATTTATGTTGGTTATAACATGTGGATTAGATCAAGCTTATGTAAGGTTCTTTTATGAGGAAGATGAAACAAATAGAAACAGGCTTTTATTTGAAAGTATAAAGATTCCAATGATTCTTAACTTAGCACTAATAATTGTAGTAATTATATTTAAAGTACCTATATCTGAGAGCATCATAGGAGAATATAGTTTTAGCTTCATAATACTACTTTTAATTAATATAACATTAGCATCAATAAGTAGATTTTCACTTTTAACCGTAAGAATGAAGCAAAAAGGAAAGCTGTATTCATTTTTACAGGTAGCACAAAAAATTACTTATTTGATATCTATAGGGCTATTTATAATGATGTTTGAATGCGATTTTATGACCCTTGCATATGCAACGTTGATATCGAATATAACAATTGTAGGAATATCTATATTTTCAGAAAGAGATACTTGGAAGTTTAAAGGGGTTAAGCATAAGGTATTAAAAAATTCCCAAAAGGATATTATAAAGTATGGAGTACCATTAATATTTACATTTATGGTAGCTTGGGTATTTCAATCTGCCGACAAGGTGGCAATTAAAGCATATGGAAGTTATGCAGATGTAGGTATATATGGATCTGCAATGAACATAATAGCAATACTAAATATACTTCAGTCATCATTTGTTACATTTTGGACACCTGTATCATTTGAAAAGTATGAGGAAAATCCAGAGGATACTAAGTTTTTCTCTGATATGAATGATATACTAAGTTTTTCAATGTTTTTAATAGGTATTGGATTAATAACATTTAAAGATTTAATTGTATTATTATTAGGTGAGAAGTATAGAATGGCATCATATATTATGCCATTTTTAGTATTTATGCCAGTGTTATATACTATGTCTGAAGTCTCTGTTGTAGGTATAAATTTCAAGAAAAAACCTAAGTATCATATAATAATAGCGTCTATTGCATGTGTATTTAACATTATTGGAAATTATATTCTAGTACCTAAGCTTGGAGCAAAGGGAGCAGCTATTTCTACAGGAATTGCATATATGATACTTTACTATTCTAGAACTTTAATATCTAGAAAACTTTACAATGTAGATTATCATATAGGTAGGACAACTATTATAATAGCATCTATGGCGGTTCTTGCCTTATACTCAAGTTTTAATGATTTCTCAATAATTACAGTGGGATTAGCCGTTATAAATATTGTCATAACTTTATTGTTATACAAAGATGCAATTAAGGATATAATAAATAAAGTATTGAAAACCAATGTATAAATTTTACACTTAACAAGGGATGATATATAATAATCATAAAAGACATAAGTTGTTAATCAATATTATATGGCAGAAGGATGTCTTAATTGTTATTAGTACAATAAGAATATAATAGAAATAAGTAATAAGGTACTTGAAATGGGGGGGGATAATATGAACTACAAAGATAAATATAACTTATGGATTAACTCTTCGTTTATAGATGTGGATACAAAGGAAGAGTTAAAAAACATTAAAGAAGAGGCTGATTTAGAAGATAGATTCTATAAGGATTTAGAGTTTGGTACAGGTGGACTTAGAGGTGTAATAGGAGCAGGAAGTAATAGGCTTAATATATACACCGTTGGAAAAGCTACTCAGGGCTTTGCAAATTATTTAAATAGTCATTATGATAATCCTAAAGTTGCTATAGCTTATGATTCTAGACATATGTCTGTGGAGTTTTCAGAATACACATCAAGGGTTTTAGCTGGGAATGGTATAGAGGTATATTTATATGATAGACTTACTCCAACCCCAATGCTTTCATATGCAGTTAGAGAGTTAAAATGTCAAGGTGGAATTGTGCTTACAGCATCACACAATCCTAAAGAATATAATGGATATAAGGTTTATGGAAGTGATGGGTGTCAAGTAACAGATATTGCAGCTAATGAGATTATTAACTTTGTAAATAAGGTAGGTTCCTTTGAAGAAATCTTAGTTATGGATAAGGAAGAAGCCATATCAAAGGGACTTATTAATTATATAGGTGAAGAGATATATTCTACATATATCGAAAGGGTTAAAGGAATTACAATAAGAAAAGACCTTGTTAAAAACTCATCTAAGGATTTAAAGATAATATATACACCTATTCATGGATCAGGAAATATTCCAGTTAGAAGAGTACTAGGGGAACTTTTTTACAAGAATCTAGAAGTTGTTAAGGAACAGGAACTCCCTGATGGAGATTTTCCAACAGCACCTTATCCAAATCCAGAGGATAGTAAGGTGTTTAAATTAGCCTTGGAAATGGCTAAGGAGTTTAATCCAGATATTATTCTTGGAACAGATCCAGATTGCGATAGAATAGGAGCTGTGGTTAAAGATGATAAAGGAGACTATACTGTATTAACAGGAAATCAAGTTGGGGTTTTATTATCACACTATATAGTATCATCCTTGAAAGCGGTTAATGAACTTCCAGACCAAGGTACTATAATAAAAACTATAGTATCAACGGATATGATAAAGCCAATCTGCAAGAATTTTGGGGTTGAGCTTAAAGAAGTTTTAACGGGATTCAAATATATTGGAGAGATGATTGGAAATTTTGAAGAGAATCAAGAGAAAAATCAATTTCTACTTGGATTTGAAGAGAGCTATGGATATCTAGCAGGAGACTTTGTGAGAGATAAGGATGCAGTCATAGCAGCTACTTTAATATGTGAGATGACACTTTACTATAAGTCTATAGGAAAGACGTTATATGAAGGGTTAGTTGATTTATATAATGAATATGGATATTATAAAGAGAAGCTAATCTCTATTGAACTAAAAGGAAAAGATGGTCAAGAAAAGATTGGTGAGATAATAGAGTACTTTAGAAATGAAGATATAAGAAACTTTGGAGAATATAATGTTGAATTTAAAGAAGATTATAAGCTAAGTACTATAAAGAGTTTTGTAGACTCTAGCGAAGAAGTAATAAATCTTCCAAAATCTAATGTTATTAAGTTCATTTTCTCCAATGGGTGCTATTTCGTAGTACGTCCTTCAGGTACAGAGCCAAAGATGAAGGTATATCTAGGTGTTACTGGAGAAAATAATAAAGATGCAGAAAGAAATATAGCTTATTTAGAAGAACAAGTTTTAAATAGTGTAAAGCAATTTTTACCTAGTTAATTATAACAAAAAACATGTTACATTACTGTAACATGTTTTTTATTATTCAGGTTTTATATCCTCGTATATATATTTTTGAATTTGTTCTTTAGTAACAGCTTCATCGAAGATTGTATACCAAATTTCGTCTATCTTATCGCCTTTACTATAACTAGGAAGTGGAAACTTTAGTTGTTCTATGTTTGTGATTCCAGAACCTAACACACTTGTTCCTAGACTTAGTATTTCAGAGGTTGAAAGACTTGTTTGAACATGAGGTAGAATATCGCTAACCATAGATGGTAGCTGAAGAGTTCCTACCGTGGATATCTTATTAAAAATCTCAGTAAGGACGATTCTATGTCTTTCAGTTCTCTTATCATCTCCACCACTGTTATATCTTATTCTACAATATGCCAGTGCTTGATCTCCGTTAACGTGCTGCCTTCCAGAACTTGAGATGGTACCGCTTAAATCACTTAGCTCATAATCTTCTATAGTAAGATCTATACCACCTATAGTATCTATAATATCTTTAAGATTAGTAAAGTTAACCTTAGCATAGTCTGTAATATCAAGGCCAAAGGTTTGATTAATAGTTTTTATGGCAAGTTCCTCTTGTCCAAAAGCATAGGCATGATTAATTTTATCGTATCCATGATCTTCGATATTTACATAGCTATCTCTTGAAATAGAAGTTAATTTAAGTTTTTTATGTTCGGAATCTAAAGTTGCAATAACTATAGCATCAGAACGACCTACATCACCTTCACTCTGATCTATTCCAAAGAGTACTATATTTTTTATTTTTTTTGATTTTGATATAGATTCATCAATACCTAAATTTTTATCATCAAAGTCTACAGTGTTTAATTTACCTATCATAGATAGTCCATAACTACCTGCAGCTGCAATACAAAATATTAAAAGTGTTGCAATTACAAGGAGAATCTTTTTACTGGTACTTAAACCTTTGGATTTCTTTTTTTTACTTTGTGACCTTTTATTTGGGTTAACATCTTTACTCATAGAATCCTCCTAAAATTATGGATTTGGTGGTTTTGGTACACTAGGATTAGGTGTTTCTACATCTCCATTAGTATCTTCTCCGGTAGACGGAGTTTGAGTATTGTCTTCACCGGTACCATTTCCAGTATTGTCATCTTGAGTATTATCTCCACTGGTATCATTATTTTTAGTGTTTTCATCTTTAGTATTGTTATTATTATTGGTATTATTGGTATTATTATTGGTATTATTGTTATTTGTGGTTGGAACAGTCATTTTTGGTTCTGAGTTCTCATGATAATGTTCGTTGTCATGAATGTAAACTTTTTGATTATCCTCTAGCCATAGTTTTCGGTCATTAAAAATATATTCATGCATTTGTTTTTCAGTATATGCTTCATCGTAACATAAATAGAATATATTAAGACCAACCGATGGAGTCCAAATTTCTGAGTTGTGAGAATATTCATCTCTAGGAAATCTTTCTTGCTCTATGTTAGCAGTTCCTAAGTTTAGGACATTAGCTCCTAAATTTATTATTTCTTTATTAGATAGACTGGTTTCTACATAAGGTAAAAGTTTAGCTGCCATTGATGTCAACTTTGCTGTACCTGCACTTGAAATTTTATTGAACATTTCAGTCATGATTTTACGATGTCTTTCAGTTCTGTCAAAATCACCATTTGCAGTACTTCTAATTCTACAATATCCTAGAGTTTGAAATCCGTCTAAATGTACTTTTTCAGATTCATCTTTAACAAGAAAGTTTACTGGAATCTTGTATGCAGTTGAAACAAGTTCTATGTAATCATCAAGTTCTTTAATTTCCTCATCAGACAATTCCATATCAATACCACCAATTGCATCTATGAGACCTTCTAATTCTTCAAAGTTGATTTTCACATAGTCAGTTATATTAAGTCCAAAGTTTTGGTTTAAAGTTTTAATAGTAAGCTGTGGACCTCCATAGGCAAAGGAATGGTTAAGTTTATCTTTACCATACCCCGAGATTTCTACATAGGTGTCTCTCATAACAGATGTAATTTTAAGTTTTTTGTGGACGGGATCGAAAGTTGCTATCATCATAGCATCAGAACGTCCAACATCGTTACCGGTCTCATCAACACCTAATATAGCTATATTCACGATATTAGTTATTTCATCCATCTCAATCTTTTCAGTAACATCTTCTCTAATTCCTAAGTCGGTATTATCTAACTCAACTCTTTTAATTTTAGATAATAAATTGTTTGTAAAGAGAAAAACTGAGGAGATTAACATAACTAGAACAACAGAACATATAAGAATAATTTTTATCATACGCCTTTTTTTAATGCTTTGATTGCTTGTTACATTTTTGTTTGCCAATTTTTAATCACATCCCTATAAATATTTTTGGATATATAGTACTAAGCTAGTAAAACATCCAAAAGAGGTATATCACATTTATCCATTATACAACACAACAAAAGAAAATAGTATATTAATTGAGTAAATTGCATATTTTTCAAACGTTAATTTTTCTATATTCTATTAATCCGAAAATGAAAATTCACCCCAAATGTTGAATATATACAGTGTGTCCAAATACAAATCAACGAGGTGAACACTATGTGTATTCGATAAGAATGCTTTTATCCTTTGATGAAATAATAAAATTTCAACCTAAAACTAGATTAGAATTAATACTATCAGAAATTGATTTTTCTCCATTAGTTATAAAGTTATCTAAACCAAACACTACGCGTGGACCGAAAGGTCATGATATTTTACCTATGCTTTATGCTTTGGTTGCTATGCAAGTTAAAAAAATAAAGTATAGGAAACAATTAGTTCAACGACTACAAGCAAATCTAATTATTGCATTAAACAAAAGAGGTAAATATGCTCCAGCTCAAGGCTTTGATGAAAATCTAAATCCTATTTGCCCAATGGGTTATACTTTAGTATATTGGGGCAAAGATGGCGACTACTTTAAATATAGATGTCCTCATGTTTGAAACAAAGTTAATTGCCCACAAGGATCTTGTTGGTGTAGTAATTCTAGTTATGGGTACACTCTTAAACTCAATTATAAGGAAAATAGTAGGCTCTGTTCATATCCTCCTAGAAACAGTTCTGTATATCAAAAGTTATACAACAAACGCACTTTTGATATACAGAACAAATTCTAAGCTAAAAGAACATCTTAATATAAATAATCAGCGATCAGTTGGTATAAAAAAAGTTATATCAACCTGTTTGTTGAGATGTATTGCTTTAATTTCTGGGACACTTTCTCTAAATAAGCCTTCGGCTTAAGGTTATATCATTTTCTTAAAAATTGTATAGTTATCCACAGGCAACCTTATTGATTAGCTTTGATGTACGCAAAAAACATTTGAAAGATCAAAAAGATTATGAAACAAAAATACATAATTGTGAAATTTACTCAATTAGTTATGTTTACATGAATGTTAGTAAATTAATAATTTATTCTTCGATTGAGTTATTCCATAATTTAATGTCTTTAAATAGATATTCATGAATTTCTTCTCTAGCAATATCTTCATCATATGTTAGATAGAAAATACTATTAATTAAGGCATTTTCACTATATTCATCTCTAGGAAATCTAGCTTGTTCTAAATCACTTGATCCCATGGATACAACTTGGGTACCTAAATTTAAGATTTCAGTATTTGATAGACTTGTTTCTACATAAGGGAGAAGTTTGTTCATCATAAGAGCTAGTTTACCAACTCCAGCACTTGAAATATTATTAAACATTTCATTGGTTATTTTTCTCTGTCTTTCAGTTCTATCAAAATCACCACCAGCAGTTCCTCTTATTCTTGTATATCCAAGGGCTTCATAGCCTGTCATATGAACTTTTCCATCATGGTTAAAGGATACATGCTTAGGAGTTTTATTAGAAGCTATATATACTGTATCAAGATATGCATTTACATGCTCTAATTCAGTTGAAGTCATTTCCATATCAATGCCCCCTATGGCATCAATAATATCTTCAAGTTCTGTAAAGTCTACAGCCACATAATCAGTAATGTTAAGATCAAAGTTTTTATTTATGGTTTTAATAGCAAGTTCTGGACCACCATAAGCATAAGCATGGTTAAGTTTGTCATAACCATAATCAGGAATGTTAACATATGTATCTCTCATTATAGAGGTTATTTTAATCTTTTTATTAACGGTATCCAAGGTTCCAATCATTATAGCATCAGAACGTTGGATGTTATCAACCTCTTGGTCAACCCCAAACATAGCTATATTAACAATATCTCCGAAGGAATCTGAGTAATTTAAGTCATTTATAAATTTATCACTAATTCCTAAATTGTCATTATCAAGGTCAGTACGTTTTACCTTACCCATAGTTAATAAAATAGAACTTGAAAAAATAATTACAAGTACGAATAATGAAATTACTATAATTGAGATTATTCTCCTTCGCTTTCGCTGTTTTAATTTTTTTCTTCTTAACTCATTTTTTTTAGAAACAGAGGGTTTAGTTTTTATATCTGTAGTCATTCTATTTACAGAGGTTTTATTGTTTTTATTATTATGGTTAGTGCTCAAGATGAAATCACCCTTTCTAAATGTATTACCAATATCATAATTATTCATACAAAATTACTACATTGATTATTCTATAATTATACGATAAATTTTTATTTAAGGGTATTAGTAAAAGAATCTTTTTTTATTCCTCACACAATTGTTTTTAATATCATATTATAAAAATAAGCAATGTAAAAGGTGATGCGGGTGTTATATGCATTAATTTTGGCAGGCGGAAAAGGTACAAGACTCTATCCACTGTCACGATCTAATAATCCAAAACAGTTTCTAAAAGTTTTTAATGAAGAAAGCTTTTTAAGAAATACTGTTCGTAGAATTGAACCATTAATAAAAAAAGAAAATACATTTGTAGTTACAAATAAGGAATATATAGATAAAATTCAAGATGAGTTATCACAAATAAGCAAAGAAAATATATTTGTGGAGCCTAGCAATAAGGAGACTGCTACATGTATAGGTCTTGCAGCCGCTAAACTTCTAAAGAAGGATAAGGATGCAGTGATGATAGTATTACCATCTGACCATTATATAGAAGGTGAAAAGGCTTTTTTAGATACTCTAAAAAATGCAGTTGAGTTAGCAGAGAAAAGGAGAGGGCTTATAACTATCGGAATTGAACCTAGTAGACCTGAAACAGGCTATGGATATATTGAGATGGGAGATCCTATAGTAAGTTCAATGAAGACCTATAGGGTGGCGAGATTTACTGAAAAGCCTAATATAGATGTAGCTAAAGACTTCATATTGAAGGGAACTTATTTATGGAATTCAGGTATGTTTGTTTGGAGAGCTGATGTTTTCTTAAGAGAAATGCAAAAATATTTACCTAAAATGCATAACTCAATTAGTGAGATTTATAAACATGTAGGAGAGGAGGATGAAGAGGAAGTTATAGAAAATGAATATAAAATAATAGATGGCATATCTGTAGATTTTGGAATAATGCAAAAGACTAGAAAGGGATATGTAATTAAGAGCGAATTTCAATGGGATGACATCGGAAGCTTTGCATCTCTAACACGATTTTTAGAAGAATCTAAAGGTAATAGAATAGTAGGGTCTGCATACTTAGACTCAAGCGAAAACTGTGCAGTATTTGGTAAGAAAAATCTCATCATAGGTTTTGGCATTAAGGATTTAGTAATTGTAGATGCGGGAGACGTTATACTTGTTATGGATAAGAGCAAAGATCAAGAAATTAAACATCTACTTAATGAAATGAAGAAAGAAAAAGAACTTGAAGAATTCTTATAAAATAAATATAGAGTAGTTACTAGAGAGGTAACTACTCTTTTTAAGTTAGACTTCTGTTATTACAGTTTCATATACAGTTTTGTAAGCTGCTAAAGTTTTTCTTGCGGTATTTTCCCAAGAAAAAAGTTTTGATCTAGATAGGGATAGTTTGCTTAACTCATTACGAAGAGTTTCGCTTCCTAACATAAGCTCCATAGCCTTTAATAATGAATTATCTTGATATGGGTCGATTAGTATACCACTATCTCCAACAACTTCCGGTATAGATGTTGTATTGGATGAAATTACAGGTGTTCCACAACTCATTGCTTCAAGAGGTGGAAGGCCAAAACCCTCATATAATGAAGGATATGCAAAGCATTCACAGGCATTATAGTATATTGGGAGATCTTCATCTGGAGCAAATCCTGTGAACTTTATATATTTATTCATATTTAATTTATCAACTAGTTTAACTAGTTCTTGTGACTCATCTCTATAGGAACCGACGATGACTAGATTATATTCTTTGTTCATATGATTTTTTAACTTAGCGAAAGAAGTTATTAAAGAATAAACATTTTTACGCTTACTAAAGCCTCCAATATACAAAATGAAAGGTTTATCAATTCCATACTTTTCTTTTATTATAGATTTGCACTTCGCTTTGTCTAGAGGCATATATTTTTTATCCGCGGCAAGTGGAGTTACAAAAATTTTATTTTCATCCATAGGAAAAAATCTTAATATATCTTGTTTAGAATACTCAGAAACTGTAAGTATACCGCTGCTTAGTTCAGTTATAATTGGCAGTTCTTTTAAAAATTTAAGAAGATAGCCACGGCCTACTGTTTCAGGCATGATATAGGGGATTAAATCGTGAATAGTAACTACTGTTTTACAAGTAATTTCATTGCTTAATCCTATACCATTTTGAGGAATATGATATAAATCTATATTTTCACCCTTTAGATTTTGAGGAAAGAAATTATCTTGAAAGAATCTTTGATATTTTTTTGAACACATAACTATATTTGTATTTTCTTTTTGGTAGTTTTGATAATTTTCACCAGACCAATATAATTGATAGAAATTATCTTTGTCTATGTTAAGTAAGTTTTTTAAAAGATTTTCTGTATATGTTCCAATGCCACTCCCATTGTACCAATTTATACCTCTACCATCTATGGCAATATTCATAATTTCAACTCCTTTAAAAGGTATATATTACATATTAATCAACGGATAAATAAGTGTTACAAATAGTTGAAAACTAAACACACATTTATTGTAATTATCATATATTACATATAGAAGGTTCTTGGAGGAGGTTTTTTTGAAAGATTTAGAAATAATAGGTATTTTAGGACGAGAGTATAATATTATAGCAACTTCAGTCGAAAAAATAAAAGGAGTCTACAGAATAGAGACAAGTGAACAGATATATTGTTTAAAAATAGTTAAATATGAACTTCCACATTTCCTATTTATATTAGGAGCTATTAAGCATCTAAATAGTAATGGATTTGAATATGTACTAAACATAATAAAAACAACAGAGGGCAGAGATTATGTAAAAATTGGTAAATGTTTTGGATATTTAACACTATGGATTAAAGGTAGAGAGTGTTCTTACGATAATCCAATTGAACTAGCCATTGCAGCAAGAAAATTAGGGGAACTTCACAAAGCCAGTGAAGGGTTTCTAGTAACAGGTGATATGAAGCCAAGGGTAGGTTGGTTTAAATGGATAGAGGTATATAGAACTAGACGAGGTGAAATATTAGATTTTAAGGATAGAATAGCAATAAAGGTTCACAAGAATGAAGTAGATATATATTATTTAGGGCTTATGGATGAAGAGCTTAAAAGATGTGATAGAGCAATTGAAAATCTTTGTAATAGTAATTATGAAAATCAAATGTTAAAAGAGATAAATCATGGAGGCTTTTGCCACCATGACTATGCTCATCATAATGTTCTGATGTGTGATAATCAAACTGTTGATGTTATTGATTTCGATTATTGCATATTAGATACTCATTTGCATGACTTAGCTAGTCTACTAGTTAGGTCTATGAAATATGGCAGATGGGGTGAGGATAGGATGAGAATTATATTAAAGTCATATATTTCAGTTCATGAACTAGAGCAAGATGACATTGAAATTATGGCAGGGTTTATGGAGTTTCCTCAAGATTATTGGCAACGGGGTATTCAATATTATTGGGAAGAGAAATCATGGGGAGATGAATTTTTCCTTAAAAAGTTAAAGTTATATGCAGATGACATAGATGATAGACAAGAGTTTATAAATAAATTTAGAAGTTTTAAGTTAAATAATCTCTAAGGAGGGGATTGTGTGAATAAGAATGAAAATCAAAAGGATATGGATTATATGGATAATAATGATGATTTAAAAACTTTAGGTGATTATGATAAAAAACTTGAGGATATGGAGGTTCAGATTAAAGAGTTAAAGAAAATTAAAAAAAGAAGAAAAAAAATGATGGAATTAGAAATGGAGAGAGAAGAGATACTTAAGAAAATGAATAAGTCAGAAAAAAGCAAACATAAGTAGAGGTGGAAAAATGAATAGATTTTTTTATGATAGTTTTCAGCAGTATTTAAGTACTATGGGTGTAAAGAAAGTTGATTTTATGTTAAAGAGCAATGAGACTTTAAACAGAAGGATTTTAGAAGAAAAAGTTATAGAGCAGATTCATACAATAAGAAAAGTTCATGAATTGTCTTGTGGATTTAATGGGTATTTGAGGAAAAGAATAAATAATCATACCTGTAAGATTGTTGAAGATGATAAAATTCAAATAAAAAAATTTAAAAGAAGTTTAGAAAAGATAAAAGAAAATGGACCTGTAGATAGAGTGGAGGAAATTATTCTGGAAAAGGGTGATGAAATCTTAGCTAGAGGAGAAAAAGTTATTGATATAATAATGAGCAATGGATATATGGATTTAGTTGCAAGAAGTATGAGAAATGTGGAGATATGTTTAATTGATGTAGATTTTGATAATTTAGGAAAAGGCGAAACTATAGAGATTGTAAATTTTGACGATGTAGCTTATAACATGGTTGAAATGGATTGTTATCATTTCTTATCAAAGCTCAAGCGAAAGGGATTTTATGTTGATTTTGAAAGATGTATAGATACATTTTGTAGTATAGAGAATTTAGGTGAAAATAGTAAAATATTCATTAAGGCACTTTTATCATATCCTTATGAATTTATGAAGATATATGACAAATACAAGAAAAGTAAAAAAAATTGGAATGAAGAAGAATATATAAGAAGACTATTAAACGGAATTAGAGAAGATGAGAAATCCTTGATATAAGGAGGTGACTTGGTATGGAAACAAGATTTTCTCACAAAGAATGGCTAAGTAGATATGATTTAGATATAAATTTATTGGATAATTATCATTTCATAGTAATGGATGTCATACCTCTAAGAAAGGTATTTGTGCTAGTAACAGATAAGGGAAATAAGATTTTAAAGAAAGTGAATTATACCGATGAAGATATAAATTTTATAAGAAGTGGAATAGATTATTTGAAAAATAATGGATTTAATAGAATAATGGATTTTGTTTTGAATAAGGATGGACATATCATAACACAGTGGAAAAAAAGTACCTATGTAGTTATGGACTTAATAGAAGGGCGAGAATGTGAGTACAATAATTCTTTAGATATAGCTATAGCAGTTAATGGGCTAGCAGACATGCATAAAGCATCGAAGGGTATAAGTTTTTCAGATAAATGCGAAAGATATAAGGGGTTTAGCCTTATTGATAACTATAAAGGTAAGCTAAAGGAACTAGAAATCTTTAAAGAAAGAGCATTAAGCTATGAAAATAGAAGTGAGTTTCAGGAAGTGTTCCTTAAATATGTAGATTATTTTCTTAAGGCTATGGAAAAGAGTATAAGTATAATAGAGAAATCTCCATATTTACAGTTATGTAATGATAAAGATAACTTTATTCTTTGTCATCATGATTTAGCATATCACAATATCATTATAAATGACTCTAATTCTTATTTCATAGATTTTGATTATTCAATAATAGATTTAAGAGTTCATGATATTTGCAACTTTATAAATAAGGTTACAAAATATAGTTGCTATGATTTTCAAGTGTTGAAGGGAATAGTAGATGAGTATAATAGGAAAATTCCTTTATCGCAGGACGAGTATAAAATACTTTACGGTATGTTATGTTTTCCAGAAGGATTCTATTCTATTTCAAAAGATTATTTTTATAGAAAAAAACTTTGGAAATATGAAAGTTACCTGTATAAAATAGAGAAAAAGGTTAAAGATATAGAAGAAAGAGAAGAAATGATAGAAAATTTCAGAAACGTTTATGTAGGTGCTATTTTCTAGTCCCCCCTAGTAAGTAGCAAAAGGAAGATACTTAAAGTCGCTTTGAGTATCTTCCTTTTTATTTAGGATATAAAGATTTAACTTTTTATAACACAATATCATTGTAACTTTTTAAGGTTTCTATTGCAGTGTTCTCCCATGTCAAGGAATTGCACTTTTCGAATCCTTTTTCTATAAGAGTAGATCTAACATTGCTATCTAACAGGGCGGTTAAGATGCTTTCAGTAAGTTCATCAATATTATATGGAGAACAAAGCAAGGCGCTATCCCCTAAAATTTCAGGAATAGATGTAGCATTAGATGAAACTACAGGAGTACCACAGGCCATGGCTTCAAGAGGTGGTAGTCCGAAACCTTCATAAAATGACGGGTAAACTAGTAATGAAGCATTATTATATAAATAGGGCATGTGTTCCATTAATATAAATCCAGGAAAGATAACTTTTTCAGCTATATTTAGTTTTTCAGATAAAGATTTATAAATACTGAATGATTTACCTTTAGTACCTGCAATTACTAGTTTTATATCGGAAGGTAGTTTAGTATGAACTTTGCTAAAGGCTTGAATAAGACCTGAGATATTTTTCCTAGGACTAAAGCCTCCTACATATAAAATATAATTATCAGGTAATGAGTAATATTTTTTTAATATAGTACTACAGGACATTTTATTTAAGGGCTTATAAATACTTTCACTAGCCAAATAAGTAACATATATTTTCTCTTCAGGAAAGTTAAAATCTCTAGCAATATCTTTTTTTGAAAATTCGGAAACTGTAATTATACCATCACATCGATCTATAATAGATTCCATTTGATGATTAAAGATATTAAGATAAGTTTCGCCTACTGTTTCAGGCATATGAAGTGGAATGGTATCATGAAGAGTAATGACAAAGGGCATAGTATGCTTTGTGGGTAAGCCTACACCATTTTGAGGAACGTGGTATATGTCTAAGCTTTTATCCTGTAATATATTAGGAAGATTCACATTTTCCCAAAAGTTATTAGTGGGATTGCTGTTTATATAACTTATTTTAAAATTGGAGTTAAAATTTATGTTGCTTTGATTATCATCATTAAATAAAGTATATTGATTAAGCTGATCGAGATTATTAATAGCATCTATGAGCTCATAGGTATAGGTGCCGATTCCAGTACCTCTATACCATTTAGCCGCTCTAATATCAATACCTATTTTCATATTAATACTCCTTCTAAATAGATTATTCTAATTTATACTATTCAGCTAAACTCAAATATGTTATGAAGTATTCTAAATTATACTGTAAATACATATAAGTTATAGAGGGGGTGCGAAATTATGATGAGAGAGTTTGAAATTGAACGCCAATTTGATATCAAAATTGAAAGTATTAAACCTAATAAAGGTGTATATCAGTTGAAAACAAATAAAGGCGTTAGGTGTTTGAAAAAAATAAGCTATGGCACTCAAAAGTTACTCTTTGTGTGTGGGGCTAAAGAACATCTGTATAATAATGGCTTCGAGAATATAGATAGATATTATCTAAATACAGAGGAAAAGCCGTATGCTTTAGTTAATGAGGACATATATACATTATCAGAATGGATAGATGGAAGAGAATGCGATTTTCATGAAGACGATGATTTAATACTAGCAGCTAAAACATTAGCGAAGTTCCATGTTGCATCAAAGGGATATGAACCATCTGAGAATAGCAAGTTAAAGTCAGATTTGGGAAGATGGCCACATTTGATGGAGAAGCGTATAAAGTCGTTTGATAAGATGAAAGAAATGGTTAGAAAAAAGAAGAATCATAAAACAGAGTTTGATTTAAATTATATAAAATCTATGGATTATTATAAAACACTAGGGAAAAGGGCATTAGATACATTAAATAAATCAAATTACTATGAAATTTGTAAGCAGACAGAAGATGAAAAGAGCTTTTGTCACCATGACTTTACTTATCACAACATAATAATTGAAGATGAGGATAATGTTAGTGTAATAGATTTCGATTATTGTAAACGAGAAGTTAGAGCTTTTGATTTATCCAATTTTATGATAAAAGTATTAAAAAGACGGGATTGGAATTTTGAAGTAGCTAAACTTATTATTGATAATTATAATAAAGTTTCTAATCTTAAAGACGATGAGTATAACGTATTATATGCATTTCTTATGTTTCCTCAACGCTATTGGAGAATATGCAACAGGTATTATTATAATGAGGTTAATTGGTTGCAAAATACGTTTAATAAGAAGATAGAAGAGCTAATAGAGGAACAGCGTAAGTTTGAAGAGTTTATGGATAAGTTTAAGGAATTTTACAATATTTAATAAACATAAATTCTAATAAATGGTATGCTTATTTTATAGAAAAGTTATTGATTTAAGAGAGGATGTATTAAATTAAGAATACATTAAATAAAAGTTGTGGAAGTACTATTATCCACAACTTTTTATTTTGAAGTTATTTAAATGTTAGAATGCACCTTTTATCAAGTCAGCTATTTCAGAAACCAGTGGAAGGCGTGGATTAGCAGTGGTACATTGATCCTCAAATGCTTCATCAGCCAATTCGTATAATACAGAGTCTAAATGATCCTTAGTAACACCACACTCACTTAGGGTAGTTGGAATATTAACTTCAACCATAAGATTTCTAACAGCTTCAATTAGACTATCTACAGATGCCTCACAGCTTGAGTAATCTAAACCTAAAAATTTAGCTATTTCCATGAATTTTTCAGGTGCTTTATAATGGTCATATTTAGGAAAGGCAACTAGCTTGCTAGGAGTGCTTCCATTATATTTTATGACATGTGGTAGCATTATAGCATTTGCTCTTCCATGAGGAATGTGAAACTCTGACCCCAGTTTATGAGCTATACTATGATTAATACCTAAGAAAGCATTAGTAAATGCCATACCAGCCATGCAAGAGGCATTATGCATCTTTTCTCTTGCCAAGGAATTACTTCCATCCTTGTAGGCAAGTGGGAGATAATTGAATACAAGCTCCATAGATTTAAGAGCTAGAGCATCTGTATAATCTGATGCCATTACAGACACATAAGCTTCAATTGCGTGAGTTAACACATCAAGACCTGTATCTGCTGTAACAGATGGTGGAACTGTCATTACTAGATTAGGATCTATTATTGCGATGTCTGGTGTTAGTTCATAGTCGGCTAGAGGATACTTTATATTATTTTCCTTATCAGTTATAACTGCAAAGGCAGTAACCTCTGAACCAGTACCTGATGTAGTTGGAATAGCTACAAGTTTAGATTTCTTTCCAAGGTGAGGGAATTTAAAGGCTCTCTTTCTGATATCCATAAATCTTAGTTTTAGTCCATTGAAGTCTATATCAGAATTTTCATAGAAGAGCCACATTCCTTTAGCAGCGTCAATGACTGAACCACCACCCAGAGCGATTATAACATCAGGCTCAAATCTTCGCATTTGTTCAGTTCCATTCATAATAGTTTCAGTGGATGGATCTGGTTCTACATCAAGAAATACATTGATGTCAAAATTAGCTTTTTTAAGGTAGTTCATTACCTTAGATACATATCCGAGTTTATCCATAAACTTATCAGCTACGATAAAGGCTTTTTTTCCGTGAAGTTTTTCAAGGTAGCATAGGGAGCCTGGTTCAAAAAAGATTCTTTCTGGAACCCTAAACCATTGCATATTAACCCTCCTCTTGGCTACTCTTTTTATATTTATTAAATTATTTGCACTAACATTTTGAGTAGTTGAGTTTCTACCCATAGTTCCACAACCAAGGGTTAGGGATGGCATATTAACGTTATAAATATCACCTATAGCACCTTGGGAGGAAGGGGAATTAATTATTATTCTACCGACCTTAACTTTTTTAGAAAATTCTTTAATGACATTTTCATCAGTGGAGTGAAGCACTGCAGAATGTCCAAGACCTCCAAAAGAAATCATATTTTCTGCACATTTAATTCCATCATCTGTACTACCTACTATGAACATAGAAAGAATGGGACTTAATTTTTCTCTTGAAAGGGGATAATTAGGACCTATTCCACCTGGCTCACATATAAGAATTTTTGTGCCTTTAGGTACAGTAATTCCAGCCATAGTAGCAATCTTTTCTGCATTTTGACCAACTATTTCTGGATTCATAGTTTGTCTTTTTTCATCTATGGCAACTTTTTGAAGTTTAGTCATTTCCTCTTTATTTAAAAAGTAGCAATTATGAATTTTTAAAAGAGAGATAACTTCATCACTGATTTCTTTGTCAATGATTACAGCTTGCTCAGAAGCACATATGGTTCCATTATCAAAGGATTTTGAAAGTACTAGATCATTTACAGATCTTTTTATATTAGCAGTTTTTTCAATGTAACAAGGTACATTACCAGCACCAACTCCAAGAGCTGGTTTACCTGTAGAGTAAGCAGATTTTACCATGCCAGGACCACCAGTAGCGAGAATCATATCAACTCCAGGGTGGAACATAAGCTTTTGAGAAGCTTCAACAGATGGATTACTTATCCATTGTATGCAGTGATTTGGTGCTCCAGCTTCTATAGCTGCATCTAAAAGAAGTTTTGCAGCAGCTATGCTACATTTTTGTGCTTTAGGATGAAAGCTAAATATTATAGGATTCTTTGTTTTTATTGCAATTAATGCTTTAAATATTGTAGTAGAGGTAGGGTTTGTAGTTGGAGTTACTCCAGCAACAACACCAATTGGCTCTGCAACTTCCATGTAATTTTCCTCTTCGTTTATGATCCCAACAGTTTTTAAGTCTTTAATGCTGTTATATACATATTCAGAAGCAAAGATGTTTTTAGTTATTTTATCTTCATATACGCCCATGTTGGTTTCTTCTATAGCCATTTTTGCTAACTCTCTATGGTTATTTAAGGCTGACATTGTCATTTTTTTAACGATATTGTCTATGGAGTTTTGATCAAACATAATAAAACTATCGTAAGATTTTCTGGCGTTTTCAACTAGGCAGTTAATTTCTGTATCCATTGAATTTGCTTTAATAGGTGTGTAAATAACCTCGGTTAATTCTGATGTAGTATTAGTTTTATCCATATTTTCTACATTATTAGTTTTCATAGTCATTGTATATACTCCCCCTAAAGTTTGTTATTTATTTAACTAATTATATTATAGTACAATATTAATTAAATGCAATAGAAATTGTTAAAAAAATATCAATAATATTTATTTTAGTTTTAATATGTAAATGTAATATAAAAATCAAAGTGTTAAGTGAGGGATTAAATAATATCTACTAATTACGATGATGAGATTTATTATGTACATTTCACAATTACTTATATTTCTTCATAGTATATAATACGAAGTCTTTAAGGAGAGAAGAAAATGAATATAGGAGATAAAGTAGTTAGAAAGTCATACGATAAAGATATTATATTTAAAATTACACAAATAGAAATAGATGAGAATGGTGTTAAAAAATATTTATTGAAAGGTTTAAATATAAGAATTGAAGCTGATAGTGTAGAAGAGGATTTAGAGATAATAGATGAAGGCTCTGTAGGTGAAAAAGATAAGGTGTTTAATAAGAAGGTAAATACAGCACTAAAGAAGGTTCTTTTATCTAGAACGACAGTGGGATCTAGTGCAGGAGCGTTGAGGCTAGTAGATATAGATATATCCCCAAAGGATAGAAAGGGCAATTCCTTAAAGAACAATGAATTATTTTTTGGTAGGCCAGGTAAGATACTTCACATAGATGGAGATCCTCAATACCTAGAAATATGTTTAAAAACTTATAAACAACTATCAATTGAAGCAGTTGGAAGGGTAGTAGCTGAGAAAGAACAACCATTAGTAATCTTGGATTTAGTAAAGGAGCTTAATCCTGATATTGTGGTTATTACAGGACATGATGGTATGTCAAAAGATATTTCTAATTATATGGATTTAAATAATTATAGAAATTCAAAATATTTTGTTGAGTGTGTATCTTTGCTTAGAAATTATAAATCTAATTATGATGATTTAGTTATTTTTGCTGGAGCATGTCAATCTAATTATGAGGCACTACTAGACGCGGGTGCTAATTTTGCATCTTCTCCAAATAGAGTACTTATTCATTGTTTAGATCCAGTTTTGATTTGTGAGAAGGTAGCATACACAAATATAGATGATATAGTAAATATAGAAGATGCAATACAAAATACAATTACAGGAATAAAAGGTGTTGGAGGATTACAAACTAGAGGTAAGTATAGAAAGGGGTATCCTAAGTCACAGTATGTAAAATAATAATTTAATGTAAGATAAAAAGGCTAGATAAAGTTTATTTAGCTTTTTTAGTTGTTTAAAGAAAAAGCTATAATAAAATTATAGAATTAGGGGGTATATGTGAATATTCTAAAAATTAATACACATACTAATGTCAAGTTGTGTTACATTCATTATATACGAATAACTGACATAATATCACTCAATCAAATAAATACATAAAAAATTAATGAATATTTAACATTGACAAAGGTTAATAAAATATTGTAAAATAGTTGGTTTGCTTGACATAAATGCTTCTTCCTGTTAAAATATAGTTGGAAGCCTTTATGGGAATATTAGAAAGAGGGTGTCTACTGTGAAAATAGGAAATGTATTGACGACGATAAAAAAAGATATCGAAGGTCATGTTGGCGAAAAAGTGACATTAAAGGCAAATGGTGGAAGACGTAAAATTGTAGTAAATGATGGAGTTTTGGAAAAAACTTATGACAGCATATTTGTGATTAGGTTAGATAGTAGTTCGCAACGGACTGTTAGTTATAGCTATAGTGATGTACTAACAAAGACTGTGCAACTAGTTTTTGCCGGATAATATAAAGAGACATTCTTAATAAGGATGTCTCTTTTATTTTATTTAAAGTAGAAAACTTAGATTAGAGTTAAGTGAGACTAATATTTAATTCTAATTTAGATATCTTAAGTTGTAGCCAAGTATGACAAAGTATAAAAGAAAAATAAAAATAAAATAAAATAAATAGTTATATTTCATGACCTTCTCATATATAAATTATTAGTAGGTATTTTTAGGAGGGAAAGTTATGGATTTGGATTTAATAAAGGACTATATAGAATATGAACAATCTATTGCTCAAAATGACACAAAGATGTTTGTAAAGGAAGAGTATGTTATACCTGATACGCTACCGGATGTTGATGATATACTAATGTTAGATGTGAAACCTATGATAACTAACAAAGAAGTTGGAACAGATAAAGTTAATTTAGAAGGTCAACTTCAATATACAATTCTTTATATGGCGAAGGATGGAGGAGCTACTGAAGCCCATTCTGTTATATATAATGGCAATATGTCTGAGTCTATTGATATGATTGGTGCTCAACCCAATATGTACTGTGATGTAGAATTAAGCATTGAACATATGGATTGTGTTATTATCAATGAAAGGAAGATCGCTATTCAAGGGTTTATTGTTTGTAAATGTAATGGATACAACATAAACTCTTTTGAGATAGTTAAGGATGTACATGAAGGTAAGGATATTCAATTCTTAAAAAATCCAATGACCGTAGATAAGGTTATGGAGCCAATTGAGACTGAGTTACTTGGAAAAACTGAAGTTAAAATTGATATGGATAAAAATGAATGTTTAAAGGTTGTAAAATATAATATATCAATTGGTAAAAAAGATGTTAGAGTATATGATGGTGGTCTTAAGATAGAGGCAATGGCTAATGTTTCTATTTTATATAAGGGTAAGAATGGAAGAGATTTATTCTGTGTTTCAGAAAATGTACCTCTATATAAAGAGGTTACTGTTGATGAGTTGAAGCCAAACATGGAATACTTTACTGATTTTTGTGTTCAATCCTTTGAGTATGATGTTAGACAAGATGATATGGGTGAGAATAGAATAATAGATGTAGAGTTTATTTTAAAGGCTACAACTCATGTAATGTATAAAGAGGAAGTAGAAGTAATACAAGATGGCTATTGTCCTACAAAATTATTAAATATGGATGTTAAGGAAAATAACATCAATGTTATACAAGGTCATGGATATAATGAGTGTCTAGTAAAAGGTGATATAGATGTTAAAGATGATGAATTAAAAGCTAGTAAGGTTATAATGACTACAGGAACTGTATGTATAACAGATAAGAGTGTTAAGGATGATAAAGTAGAAGTGGAAGGATTATTAAAGGTTTGTGTATTATATTCAACTGAGGATGAAGAAAGATATTTAGTTACTTTGGATGAAGATATTCCATTTAGTTGTAAAGTTGATATAGCAGGTACAAAACCAAATATGCACGCTTCTACTAGTGTTTCTTTGGAGATGATAGAAGGAAGCTTGGAGGCTGGAAATATTTCAATAAGGGCTGTTGTTAAAGTTCACTGCAAGGTATATTATACTATTAAAAATAAATTTGTAGTTAATATGTCTATCAATGAAGGGCAAATACCAGCTAAAAAAGCAAGTATAATAATATATGCAGTTCAACCTGAGGACACACTTTGGAGTATTGCAAAGAAATATCTAACCACAATGGATGAAATTGTGGCTATTAATGAACTAAGTGATGGTGAAGATGTTAAGCCATCACAAAAATTAATTATACCAGGTAGAGCTGTAGTTTAATGGGATTGTCTCAAATTTGGTTATGTTTTAAATCAAATTTGAGACGGTCCTTTTTATTATTTTTTAATATTGATAGGATAAATTTCTTGACGAAGATTATTAAAAGGATTATTCTCATTTGTAGTGAGGTGTATGAATTATGAAGATAAAGGCTTATGGAAAGATAAATATAGCTCTTGATGTAATAGGAAAAAGAGAAGATGGATACCATCTTTTAAGAATGATTATGCAAACCGTTGATATATATGATGAGTTGACTTTTGAACCTGAAGATCAGGGTATACATATTACTAGTAATAAGGAATTTGTGCCAACAGATAGTAGGAATTTAGTTTATAAAGCTATAGATTTATTTTGTGATACCTATAATGTAGAGAAGGCTATAAGGGTTCATATAGAAAAGAATATTCCTGTAGAAGCTGGTATGGCAGGTGGAAGTACAGATGCAGCAGCAGCGCTAAAGGCTATGAGGGATTTATACAAAAAAGAGGTTGCAGATGAAGAGCTTATGGAATTAGGAGTTAAAATTGGAGCAGATGTACCTTATTGTATTAAGGGGGGAACAGCTCTCTGTGAAGGAATTGGAGAAGTTATAACTGCATTGGAGCCTTTTAATGATAAGATATTAGTTGTAGTTAAACCCAATTTTGGAGTATCTACAGTTCAGACTTATAAAAACTTTAAGTTAGATAAGGTCGATGAACACCCTGATGTCGATGAACTTATACAAGCAATGAAGAGGGCTGATTTAAAATATGTAGCTAATAATATGATGAATTTACTTGAACTTGTTACAATAAAAGAGCATAAAGAAATTAAGGATATAAAGAAGTTTATGCGTAGTGAGGGTGCAATAGGAGCTATGATGAGTGGAAGTGGACCTACAGTATTTGGTTTCTTTCAAAATATAAATGTAGCAGAAAGTTGTGCAGAAAAGTTAAAGGCAAATTATAGAGAAGTTTTTGTTACGAAGACTATTTAAAATATTTAATAAGAGCACGAGCCGAATTGGTTCGTGTTCTTATTTTTTGATAAAGTCGGTTTATTTAATCTGTATGGGCAAAACTCTTCAATGCATATAATTCATATTAGAAGGTAAAACTAAATTGGAGTTAAGGTGTAAAAGCTACATTGATTTCTAAATTAAGATTTAAGGGGGATAATTATGCTAAAAACTTTAATAGAGAGATTTGATATTTACTTGATCATTCTAGTTTTAATAACAGGGTATATGCTTGTAATTGGAGATGTTAGGTATTTTTCAAGAGAAGATAAGAAAAAAGCGAAAAAGCAAAGTTTAGGTATAGGCATAGCTATGATGGTAATTACCGTAGGTATGTATATTGTAAGATGGATATGGCTTTAGCCTAGTGGAAAATATGAGGGAAGGAGCTGATTATATGAAGGGAAAAGTACGTGAAAATATTTCCCATAGCACAAAAGAAAACATGAATTACCTTAAAGAACTATTTAATGACACATCAGATATAGTATTTAGAGAATTTAAATTTGGTGAAATTCTTTGTGGTGTAGTTTATATAGATGGGATGGCAGATAAAGAACTATTAAATGATTTCCTACTTGAACCTATGATGAATATGGGAGGAAAGGTTACTAACCCTAAAGAAATAAAGGATAAGATTATAGCTATATCTGATATGAAAGAAATTGATAAGCTAAGTGATGGTGTTAACTCGATTTTGTCTGGAGAAAGCTTGGTTTTAATAGATAATCTATCAGGAGCGTTAACGGTAGCAAATAGAAGCTGGCCAAATCGTGGAGTAAGTGAACCTTCAGGAGAGACTGTAATAAGAGGTTCAAGAGAAGGGTTTACAGAGACCATAAGGTTTAATACTGCTCTTATTAGAAGAAGAGTTAGAGATGTTGGTCTAAAAATTGAAGCAAGACAATGTGGGGTTAGGTCAAAAACTGATATGGCAATAGTTTATATAGATGATATTGTAAATACTAATGTTTTAGAAGAACTTAAAACTAGATTAGATAGAATAAATATAGATGCTATTTTAGATAGTGGATATATAGAACAGCTTATAGAAGATAATGAAAAAACTCCATTTCCCCAGGTTCAGAGCACTGAAAGACCAGATGTAGTAGCAGCAGCTTTATATGAGGGGAGAGTAGGAATAATAGTAGATGGATCACCTTTTGTTTTAATTGTTCCATCAGTACTTGTGGACTTTTTTCAATCACCAGATGATTATTATACAAGTTGGATAAGTGGAACAATTGTAAGGTTTATTAGAGTGATTGGAGTAATGACATCTTTAATTTTACCTGCTTTATATGTGGCGGTGACTACGTTTCATTCGGATCTTATACCGACAAAGCTTGCATATGCTATAGCTGCATCTAGGGAAGGTGTACCATTTGCTGCTTATGTAGAAGTATTGCTTATGGAGGCTAGTTTAATATTTTTAATTGAAGCTATTATTAAACTTCCTAAGCCTGTAGGCTCGACAATTGGTATCGTAGGAGGTCTTATTATGGGGCAATCTGCAGTTACCGCGGGACTTGTAAGTCCTATAATGATTATTGTTTTAGGGGTTACAGCTATAACTACATTCTTAATGCCAAACTATACAATAACATCGGCATTTAGTTACTTTAGAATAATGATTATTATTCTTTCTGCCGTATTTGGGTTATATGGAATAATGTTAGGCGTAATATTCTTATTAATTCACTTAACTAGAATAAAAAGCTTTGGAATACCATACCTTGCACCTGCGGTAGATTTAATTTCCAGTGACTTGAAAGATTTATATGTGAGAATGCCTCTTAAGAACTTCAAGGAAAGACCTAAGTTTTTAAAGCCAAGAAATAATGTAAGACAGAAGTAGAAAGAATTATCCTAGCGGAGGGTATATTATGGAAAAAAAAGGTTTTATCGAAGAATTTGCATTGTTTGCAAGTCTTTCTGTTTCAATGATCGGGGTAGGGATTTTTTATGCACCGGCTATAGTATCCACATATGTTGGACCAGATGGGTGGATATCTGCGATTATTACAGGCATTGCAATTTGTATTATTCTTCTTTGTATACACAAATTAATAAAATTGAATAACTATAAAGATGTAACATTTATACTTACAGATATTTATGGAGGGATTCTAGGAAGAGTGATTTCTTTCGTATATTCAATGGTTATAATAGTTGTACTCTCCCTTTCACTTAGGGTTTTTTGTGAAGTTATAACCATGTATCTTTTGGTGAATACACCAACTGAAGTTATTATAATAACATTTATATTTATAGGAATGTATCTAAGTCGAGGCGGTCTAGCTAATGTAGTACATTTTAATGAAATTGCATTTTGGGTAATGTTTATACCTCTAGCTATAATACTATTACTAACTTTACCAGAAGCAGATTTCAAAAATTTATTACCAATAGGTACATCATCATTTAAAAACTATGTTATGTCTAGTTTTGAAATGTTGTTTTTATTTAATGGATTCTCAATTGCTTTTATATTAATTCCTTATGTTAGAGAGAGAAATAAGGTGGGTAAAATATTAAAGATAAGTAGCAGTTTTGTGGGGGTATTTTATTGTATAATTTTTGTTTTAGTATCTGCAACCTTGTCACCAACACAAACTTCAGATAGTATATTTCCAACAATAACTATGCTTCAATCCATAAGTTCAAGAAGTGGAATTTTAGAAAAGTGGGATAGTCTTGTTATGGCATTATGGGTTATATTTTACTTTACATCCTTCGCAAATATTTATTACTTTGCATCCTCTATACTGAAGGATGTATTTAAAATAGGTGACATTAGAACAGCATCTATGATATACGTACCTATAGTATATTTAGCAACTATGTTTCCTGAGAATATTTTAGAGGTTAGGAATTTAAAATTTAGCTATTTAAGGAGTGGATTCATTGGAACAATTATAGTAGTTATAGCAATGACTTTAGTCATAAGTTTTATTAGAAGAAATAGGAGGGGTAGGAATGAAGAATAAGATAGTGAAACTTATTCCAGTATTACTATTTTCATTACTCCTTACTGGATGTTGGGATAACGTAGAGATTGATAGAAAGGCTTTTGTATCAACTATAGGGATAGATGTAGGAGCTGATATTGAACATAAGAATGAGTTAATAGGTTCACAGAATGAAAACTCTGATATAAAAGGAAACTATAAAGAGTTTAATATTCTACAGGTAACCTATGGATTTCCGGATATAAGGAATATGGAAAAACAAAACGGTTCAGCAGAAGAACTTTCTATAACTGTTAATGGATATTCTATGACAGATACTTACTTTAAGGCTTTAGCTAAAAGTAGTAGGAGCCTACATTTTGGCCATAGTAAGCTATTACTTCTTAGTGAGGAATTATTTAAGTATCCAACGTTAATACAGGAAATAACTGATTATATTCAAAGAGAGCCAAACCTCAATAGAACTATTATAATGGCGGTAGTAAAAGGAAAATCAAAAGATTATATTCAGTTAAAACCTACTATGGAAGCGAATATAGATAGTTATATAACGGCTCTTATGGGTAATAGTAGTAAAAATGGAGTTGTTTCACCGGTAACATTGACTAAGTATATTGATATGATAAAGACATATAATGCAGGTGTTTTACCAGTGTTTTCATTAAAGGGTGAAGATGATATAGAGCTTACAGGAGTTGCAATAATTGAAGATTCTTCTATTAAGGATTATTTAAATAATAATCAGGTTACGGATATTCAAATATTAAAAGGAGATATTGGATCTTGTAGAAAGTCAATAAATGAAAATGGTCATCCTGTAGACTATTATATAAAAAGTGTAAATACAGATTTAGATATAAGTTATGAAAACAATAAGCTACACTTAAATTATAAAGTAGATGCAGAAGGTTCCTTAAAAGGGTATTATACAGATTCAGAGGTGTTAGATAGTGATGCTATAAATAAAATTGAAGAAGAGTTTAATATATCTATGGAGAAGGAGCTGGAGGAAACATATAGGTTTGTTATAGATGAATTGAATATAGATTTATTACAAGTAGGGAGTAATGTTAGGAGATACCATAGAGGAATATGGAAGGAGGTAGAAGATAATTGGATGGAGGTTCTTAATGATGCTGAAATATCTATTAGCGTGAATAATAATATAAGAACAGTTGGAATCTCTAATTAGTAGGTTGAAAACAATTTAGCAATTATGTAATCTTGGATTTAAACATAAATTGTGCAGAATTACAAATTAGGAGTGGGAGTTAAATTTATATTAGATAAATGTTAATAATATAAATTTAACAAAAATATATTTTAAAAAGTGAATAGAACTTGTCCAAGTGGTAACAATTAAGATATGATTCAAATTTAAGTTTTAGGAGGAAGAAAACATGAAGAGATTTATATCTATTGTTGTTACCATTTTTATTATGTTTATACTTGTTTTTGAAGTAGGGGTAGTGGGAGTGACTAATACTGCAACCGCTCAGAGCAATGAAAAGGAAATTACCATAGAAGAAATTTCAAGTAAGTTAATTAGATTTCATGTCATTGCAAACAGTGATAGTGAAGAGGATCAAGCCCTAAAGCTTAAGGTGAGAGATGCTGTTTTAAAGTATGTACAACCTTTACTAAAGGATAGTAAAGATATAGAAGAATCTAGAAGGATATTAAAAAGGGAAGATAAAAAAATTATAGAAATAGCAAACAAAGTTGTAGAAGACAATAGTTATAATTACTGTATAGAGTCTACTTTAACTAAAGAATATTTTCCCGTTAAGACTTATGGAAATATAACATTACCACAAGGTGAGTATGAAGCTTATAGAATAATAATAGGAACTGGAGAAGGTCAAAACTGGTGGTGTGTAATGTTTCCACCTATATGTTTTGTAGATATTACTAGAGGTGATGTTGCCTATGAAGAGACTGAAGAGGAAATGAAGAGAGTGCTTGATGATGACGAATATAATATGGTTGATAATGATATAAATAATGAGGTTGAAGAGGTTGAAGAGGTTGAAGAGAGTGAAGAGAGTGAAGAGATTGAACATGATACAAATAAAGAAGTCGATAAAAAAGATGATAGTAATATAGTTGATAATAGCGAAGATGACAATATAGTTATTAAGTTTAAAATAGTAGATGTATTAAAAACTTTATTTAAATAGGAATATATACTTTTGTAGATGTGTTAAGTTATTGAAAACTACGGTAGAATATGGTTATGGATATAGATATAATGAAATTTATTTAAAATATTAAATTAATATTGAATATAGTAGTGAACATAGATAAAATATAAAGAGTATAATTTATTTATGTTCACTATTCATTTTAAAGATGAATAGATTGTACAAAGGATAAAATTATTGTTAGGAGTGATAATAATGAAAAAGAATATAGCAATACTATTTGGTGGACAATCAACAGAACATGAAGTGTCTAGGGTATCTGCCACATCTGTTTTAAATCATATAAACAAAGATAAATACAATATATTTCCAATTGGGATAACTAAGGATGGCAATTGGTTTCAGTACAAGGGAAACTTTGATAATATAGCTAGTGGAAAATGGGAACAAGATGTTGAAAATAAAGTAGATGGTGGAATAGATATACTTTTAAACAAGCAGGTAGACGTAGTATTTCCGGTTCTTCATGGTATGTATGGTGAAGATGGAACTATGCAAGGATTCTGTAAACTCTTAAAGTTGCCATGCGTTGGACCTTCTGTAATGAGTTCAGCTGTTTGTATGGATAAGGTATATACAAAATATTTACTTGAGCATGAGGGAATAAAGCAAGCTCCTTATGTAGTAGTTAACACTTTTGAATATGGTATAAAACCAGAAGGATTTATAAAAGAAATTGAGGATAATCTTGGATATCCTTGTTTTGTAAAGCCAGCTAATAGTGGTTCATCTGTCGGAATAACAAAGGCTCATGATAGACAGAATCTTAAAGATGGACTCATAGAAGCATTAAAGCATGATAGAAAGGTTCTTGTAGAAGAAGGATTAAATGCTAGAGAGATTGAGGTTGCAGTACTAGGAAATGATGATCCTAAGGCTTCTATTGCTGGGGAGATAATTCCGACTAAAGAATTCTATGATTATGAAGCTAAATATAAAGATGCAACATCTAAGCTTTTAATACCAGCAAATCTAAGAGACAAAGAAATGAATACAATTAGAGAACTAGCAGTTAAGATTTATAAAAAATTAGATTGTGCAGGCATGGCTAGAGTAGATTTTCTTGTAGACAAGGAAACTGGTGAGGTATACTTAAATGAGGTTAATACTATTCCGGGATTTACAAGTATAAGTATGTATCCTAAGATGTGGGAAGCTACAGGTCTACCATATAATGAATTAATTGATAACTTGATTGAGTTTGCTATTGAGAGAGGTTAGTATATAACGATTATTATTAACCATTGATTACAAGTTGATACTGATTCAAAAAAAGAGTAAAATTAAGTGTGCGTTATATTGAAAATCGGGATAATGGAATCAAGAGAATATAATTAGATCATGTATACAAAAGATTATAATATAAATACTAAAAAGTTAGGTGGAGAAATTTTATGACAAGAGCGTTAGCCATGGTTTCAGGTGGATTAGATAGTATTCTTGCAGCAAAGTTAGTTAAAGATCAAGGGATAGAGGTTATTGCAATATGCTTTAAATCTCACTTTTTTAACGAAGAAAATGCAAAAAGAATGACAAAACAAATAGATGTTCCTTTAGAGGTTATAGATTTTAGTATAGACCACTTTGAAATGGTTAAGAATCCTAAAAATGGTTATGGAAAGAATATGAACCCATGTATAGATTGTCACGCTATGATGATGAAATATTGTGGAGAACTTTTAGAGAAGTTAAATGCAGACTTTATAATTACGGGAGAAGTTTTAAATCAAAGACCTATGTCTCAGAATAGAAGTGCTTTAGATAGAGTGAAGAATGAAAGTGGAATTGGACATAAAGTACTTCGTCCTCTTTGTGCTAAGAACCTTGTTCCAACAGAGATGGAGGAAAATGGACTTGTAGACAGAGAAAAACTTTTAAATATCCAAGGAAGATCTAGAAAGGTTCAAATGGAACTTGCTAAGGAATGGGGGATAACAGAATATCCATCGCCAGCGGGTGGATGTAAATTAACAGAACCAAATTACTCCATTAGACTGAAGGAACTTTTAGACCATAACCAACAACCAGAAGAGAGAGAACTTGAATTACTTAAAGTTGGACGTCATTTTAGGGTTACTCCTAATGCTAAGGTTATTTCTACAAGAACTCAAGATGAAGGAGAAACAATTAAAGATCTTCTTAGAAAAAACGATACAATATTTTTAGTGCAGGACTTTAATGGATCTATGGTTGTAATTGTAGGAGAAGCTACAGATGAAGTTATTTCTATTGCCGGGAAGATTGCTATAAGATACAGCAAAGGAAAAGATGAACCTAAGGCTATCGTAAAGTACTCAACATTTGGAAGTCAAGACCATGGTGTAATAGAAGAAACTTGCGCAACTGATGATGAAATAAATAAGTATATTGTAGGATAACTTTATAATAGAGTCATATAATCTACAAGGTTTATGTGAGATAAGTTTAAGCCTACATATAGGATGTAATTTTTAGATTATAACCTTAAAATAATAAATGTTACATATAATTAATGATATATTTTAAGGTGGAATAGGGGTATGTGTTATGGAGCGAGACGCTATAATTAGTGTAAGTAGCATACAAAATCATGATGAAAATGAGTGTATAGAAATTGTTAGTCCAGGAACATTTTCTAAAGAAGATGATGAGTATATTGCGACATATGAAGAAACAGAACTTTCAGGATTGGGAGATACATTAACAACTTTTAAAATAGGAAAAAATTATTTTAATCTTATTAGAGAGGGAGACGTAAATACTAATATGGAGTTTAAGAATGGAAGTAGTTCATCTATTCTGTATAATACACCTCATGGTGGATTGTGTCTTAGGGTTAAAACAAATAAGGTGCATATAGATGTAAATGATAATGGTGGGAAAATAAATGTTGATTATGATGTGATTGTAGCAAAAGATCATATTATAAATACCAAACTTATAGCCAATATAGTGGTAAAGGAATAATAATAAGTAGTGATTTGTTTTTAACTAGTATAGTAAATTATAAGATGAAGTAAAAATATATATTGCTAACATAAAAGCTATGCACAAGTTATATGGTGCATAGCTTTTATTAAAGTTTAGGAGGGGAAGATGTGTGTATAGCTTTGAGGATATTATTGGGTGTAGTGACGAAATAAAGAGAGTTAAAGAGTTGGGAATGAAGATTTGTAACTCTGCATCTCCAATTTTTATATATGGAGCTACAGGTACAGGTAAGGAGTTAGTAGTACAATCGATACACAATGGGTCCATAAGAAGAAAAAAACCTTTTATAGCTCAAAACTGTGCTGCAATTCCTGAAAATCTATTGGAAAGTATATTTTTTGGCGTAGGAAAAGGTGGATTTACGGGAGCTATAGAATCAGAGGGATTGTTTGAACTTGCAAAGGGTGGAACTCTTTATTTAGATGAACTTAATTCTATGGACATAGCGTTCCAAAGTAAAATTCTTAGAGTGCTTCAGGAAGGAGAATTTAGGCGGGTTGGAGAAACTAATACTAGAAAAACAGATGTAAGGATAGTAGCATCGGTTAATGAAGAACCAGATTTTTTAGTGAAGAGTAATAGATTAAGAAAGGATTTATATTATAGACTTAATGTAATAAGAGTTAATATGCCTGTGTTAAATTCTCGTAGGGAAGATATACCATTGCTAATAACAAGTTTTATAGATAGGCTAAATTATAAACTTGGGACAATGGTTAAAGGAATAAGTAATGAAGCTCTTAACGTATTAATGAAAAAAAATTACGATGGAAATGTAAGAGAGCTTGAACATATAATTGAAGGAGCTTTAAACTTTAAAAGAGAAGGGTTTGTTGAAGTAGATAATTTAGGTTTAGATGGTGTGAAAGAAAATACATCTTTAAGAAAAAAGATGGAAATGATGGAAATTGAATATATAAAGGAAGCATTATTAATTTATAATTACAATGTAAGTAGTGCAAGTAGGTTTTTAGATGTACCAAGACAAACTCTTCAATATAAAATACGTAAATATAAATTAGATAAAGCCTTATAGGTTAGTATATAATTCGAATAATATGGTAATAATAACAAAAGTTATTTAAATTTACCATTTGAATATTATATATCATTAACTAGAGTAAGCGAAACATTTTTAAGCTTTATCATAGATTTTTCTATTATTTAGTGTATACTTATATCAGTAAAAGGTAGAAGATAGTATCCTCGCCTAAGCTAATTAAAGTACTGTAACTTATGTAAAAGAATTAAGTCGTTTTTTAGTTGAAAGTTTCATTAAAAGTTTCATATAGTAAAATTGCAAGTCAAATTACACATCTATAAATATTCCCATAATATATAAATACAAATACAACATAGATATTGATTAGGAGGTGATCCTTTGAATAATGAAGATTTACATAGCATGAATGTTATAGAATTGAAAGGTATTGCAAAGGAATTAGGAATAAAAAACGTTACAAAATTTAAAAAGAGCGAATTAATTGATGAAATTAAAAGGGTATCACTAGAAAAAACTGAAGAAGAATCATATGAAATAGATAAGAAGTCTAAAGATATGAGAATGGAGCCTGCTCAGATTGAAAAGTCAGGGGTTATACTTCAAGAGAAAATTACTAAGAAAGAAACAGAGAATACAGTAGTATGGTCTGAGAATGAAGATAAAGATGAAGATAATATAGTAGATCGTGAGAATTCTTTATATGATGAATCTGATAATAAACCTACAGATACAGAAGTAAGCAAGGAACTTACATTGAAAGAAAGAATTGAAGCCATGGAAGAGAAGCGTGAAAGGTTAAAGAGTTTAATAAGTGAATCTGAAACGGCAAAAGGTGTATTTGAACTTAGTGATAATGCAAATTTTGGACTACTGAGAATGAATAATTACTTGAGTGGTAATGATGATATATATGTTTCTATATCTCAGGTTAGGAGATTTAATCTTAAGACTGGTGATGAGGTTGAAGGTAGAGTGAGAATGTCTAAGGATGGGGAGAAGTATAAAGCTCTACTACAGGTTATAAAGATTAATGGAGAAAATCCTGAAAAGGCTGTAGGAAGAGTTCCTTTTGAAAGGTTAACACCTATATATCCTACAGAAAGATTAAAGCTTGAAACTGAGAATTCTAAGGATCTATCAACTCGTATAATGGATATATTAGTGCCAATTGGTAAGGGTCAAAGAGGAGTAATAGTTGCACCTCCAAAGGCTGGAAAGACATCTATCCTAAAAAAAATTGCTCATAGCATTGCGGCAAATCATCCTGAAGTTAAGGTTATAGTACTTCTAATCGATGAAAGACCAGAGGAAGTTACTGATATGCAGAGATCTATAGAGGGCGATGTGATTTACTCTACCTTTGATGAAGAACCAGAACACCATGCTAAGGTTGCTTATATGGTACTTGAGAGAGCTAAGAGAATGGTGGAACAAGGACAAGATGTTATAATACTTTTAGATAGTTTGACAAGACTTGCAAGGGCGTATAATTTAACAATAACAAGAACTGGTAGAACCTTATCAGGAGGATTAGATACTGGTGCATTACTTATGCCTAAGAAATTCTTTGGTGCAGCTAGGAATGTTGAAGAGGGTGGAAGTTTAACTATTCTTGCTACAGCACTAGTTGAGACTGGGAGTAGAATGGATGACATGATTTTTGAAGAATTTAAGGGTACTGGTAATATGGAAGTTCATCTTGATAGATTACTACAAGAGAGAAGGATATTCCCAGCAATAGATATTTATAAATCTGGAACTCGTAGGGAAGATTTATTGATTACAAAATCTCAGTTAGAAGTTAGTTACAACATAAGAAAGACTATGTATAAGGCGGGCAATCCTCAAGTAGTTACAGAAAAGCTTTTAGGATTATTATCTAAAACAGAAAATAATGATGAGTTTTATGCGGTTGTATCAAAGAATCAAGAATTATTAAGGTAGGCATATATGATATATAAACTACCCTATAGTTAAAATGAATATAAAAAAGGAAGTACCATTTTAATCTGGTACTTCCTTTTTTATAAAGCTAATGTTTAACATAAAAAATAGGAGAAGTAAACTTCTCCTAAGTAAAAATATATATGATTATTCGCTTTTAAGGTTGAATTTTTTCATGAACTTATCAACTCTTCCACCAACATCAACATTCTTTTGCTTACCTGTGAAGAATGGATGACATTTTGAACAAATATCAACTTTTAATTCTGATTTAACAGAACCAGTTACAAAAGTATTTCCACATGCACATTTAACAACAGCTTCATTGTTAAAGTTTGGATGTATTCCTTCTTGCATTACATTTCACCTCTTTCGATATTACATATATACCCGTATTATCAACTACTAGATTATAGCATAGTTGATAATATGGGTCAATAATAAAATCTATATTAATCAATAGGAATATAAATGAAAAAAATTAAGTTTTAATAAATACAATATGTAAAGTTAATTGTCAATGTAAAAAGTCTTTAATAGAAGATGCTTTAGTATTTTAAATATAAATAGACTAGATAAAGAAAATAAGAAATTACACATAATATTAATTTGATTAATCATAGATTTTCTAATAAAATAGGAGTATATAATTAATCAATAGACTTTGGAGGAATATTACTATGAGTAAATTATATTTTAGATACGGAGCAATGAATTGTGGAAAGTCTACAAATCTTCTTCAAGTGGCTTATAATTATGAAGAAAGAGGAATGAAGACTATAATTATAAAGCCTAAAACAGATACAAAAGGTGGAAATAAAATTGTATCTAGATTAGGATTTACAAAAGAAGTAGATTTAAGTTTTGGTAAAAGTGAAAATATATTTACTTCTGTGCAAGATTTCATAAAAGATAATGGTTATGTTCACTGCATATTGGCAGATGAGGTTCAATTTTTTACAAAGCAGCAGATTGATGAAATGTTTAAGATTGCAGTAATATTAGATATACCAGTAATATGCTATGGACTAAGAACAGATTTTCAAATGGAGGGGTTTGAAGGTAGTAAAAGACTTCTTCTAATAGCTCATAGCTTAGAAGAACTTAAAACAATTTGTAAATGTGGTAAAAAGGCTATATTAAATGGAAGAAAAATTAATGGAGAGTTTGTATTTGAGGGAGATCAAGTAGCTATTGATAAAGAAGATAATGTGGAGTATGAATCACTTTGTCCTCAATGTTACTTTAAATATAAAGGGGATTTTTTATTATAATATGAGTTTTAATTCATACATAATGTAGGGTGTATATGTATTTAAAGTTATTGTTTAATTTAAAGGTAAAGAATTAAATTGTAATAGAAGGAACGAGGATTTGGTAATCTGTAAAAATTGAAATATGTGATAAATAGATAGTAATGAAGTGGTGACTTTAAAAATAAAATGAGAAGTAGGTGATGAAATGAAAAAAAATACAACAGTAGGGGGTCAGGCGGTCATTGAAGGAGTAATGATGAGGGGCTCTAAAGGGCTTGCAACTGCCGTGAGACTGCCAAATGGAGTGATTGAGGTAAAAAAAGAAGCGAGTATAAGTTTAGTAAAGAAGAACAAATTTTTGGGACTTCCTATTATAAGAGGATTTATATCTTTGATAGAATCTTTAATAATAGGTATGAAGAGCTTAGAGTATTCTGCGTCATTTTTTGAAGATGAAGATGAGCCTGAGTCTAAATTTGATAAATGGTTTGATAAGAAATTTAAAGATAAAGGAAGTAGCGTACTAATGGGAATATCATTAGTAATTTCCCTAGTGTTTTCGGTATTACTATTTTTTATTTTACCAACAGTATTAACTAGTATAATGAAAAAAGTTGTGACCTCAAATCCTTTAATTTTAAATATAATAGAAGGTGTAATAAGGGTTATAATATTCTTATCATACATTTTCTTTGTAGGAAAACTTGAAGATATTAAAAGAGTTTATCAATATCATGGAGCTGAACATAAAACCATATTTTGTTATGAAAGTGGAGTTGAATTAACACCTGAAAATGCACAGAAATTTGGAAGATTTCATCCAAGGTGTGGAACTAATTTTCTTTTCCTAGTTATGGTTATAAGTATAATTATATTTTCTTTTACAGGGTGGCAGTCAATAGGACAGAGAATAATATCAAGAATACTATTATTACCATTAGTTTCTGGAATAACATATGAAGTTATAAAGTGGCTTGGGAAAAGTGATAGTAAGATATCTAGATTTATTGCATGGCCAGGATTACTTTTGCAAAAGATAACTACTAATGAGCCGGATGAATCTATGCTAGAAGTAGCTATAACATCATTGAAGGCTGCGGAAGGTATAGAATGAATTAAAGTAAAAGAGGAATAATATGAATATAAACGAAGCATTAATTAAAGGCTATCAAATATTAAAAAATTCAAATATAGAGTCATACATTATAGATACACAACTATTATTATGTAAAGTTTTAAAAGTAGAAAAATTGTATATAATTATGAATAGAACAGAAGTTTTACATGAAGAAACTGAAGAAAAGTTTTTTTGGCTTATAAGTAAAAGAAAAGAGAAAATGCCTATGGCATATATTTTAAATCAAGTAGAGTTCATGGGTATTAATTTTTATGTAAAATCAGGTGTATTAATACCACGTCCAGATACAGAAATTTTAGTAGAAGAATGCATTTCTATTATAAAAGAAAATAATTTAAGTGATATATGTGATATGTGCTGTGGAAGTGGAGCCATAGGACTTTCAATTGCTAGTTATGTTAAGGATAGTAAGTTATGGCTATATGATATAAGTTCAGTAGCACTAGAAGTTACAGAGAAGAATACTAAAACTTTAGGTTTACATGAAAGAGTAAAAATAAATAAAAGCGATTTATTTATAAAAGCTAAGCAAGAAGGATTAAAGTTTAATATGATAGTGTCCAATCCACCATATATTAGGGAAGTGGTGATTCCAACTCTCATGGATGATGTAAAGGATTATGAACCACACATTGCTCTATCGGGTGGAAATGATGGACTAAATTTTTATAGAAGAATATGTAGAGATGGGAAAGTATTACTAAATGAAAATGGTTATATGTGCTTTGAAATAGGACATGACCAAGAGCGTGAGGTAAAAATTATTATGAAAGAACAAGGATTTCAAGATATATACAGCTTAAAAGATTTGAGTGAAAATCATCGTGTAGTTATAGGAAAGTTACCATAAATCATATTTTTATGGTATAATTGAATGATGTTAAAAAATAGAGATTTACGATTAAATTACGGAGAGTGTTATATATATGTTAGAGAGATTAGATTTTTTAGAAAACAAATATGATGAATTATCAAATATGATTGGTGACCCAAGTGTAATGACTAATCAGAAAGAATGGCAAAAGCTTTGTAAAGAGCATGCTGAACTTGAGATAATAGTTAATAAATACAGAGAATATAGAGATGCAGAAAACTCACTTGCAGAAAATAAAGAAATGTTAAATGATGAATCAGATAGAGAAATGAGAGAGATGATTCAAGAAGATATTAAGGCATTAACAGAAACTTGTGAAAGAGCTAAAGAGGAAATAAGGATATTATTATTACCGAAAGATCCTAATGATGATAAAAACGTATTTATAGAAATAAGAGGTGGAGCAGGTGGAGACGAAGCAGCTCTGTTTGCAGCTAACTTATTTAGAATGTATACAAGATATGCAGAACGTAATAGATGGAAAGTTGAAATGATGAGCTCTAATGAAACTGATATCGGTGGATTTAAAGAAGTTGTATTCATGGTTAAAGGTGATAAAGCATATAGTAAGCTTAAATATGAGAGTGGTGTACATAGAGTTCAAAGAGTTCCAGATACAGAATCTAGTGGTAGAATTCATACATCAACAGCTACAGTTGCAGTACTTCCAGAAGTTGAAGATGTAGACTTAGATATAAATATGAATGATATAAAGGTAGATGTATTTAGAGCTTCAGGAAACGGTGGACAATGCGTTAATACAACGGATTCTGCAGTAAGAATGACTCATTTACCATCAGGACTTGTAGTATCATGCCAAGATGAGAAATCACAGCTTAAAAATAAAGAAAAGGCTCTAAAAATATTAAGATCAAGACTATTTGAAGCTGCAGAGGCGGAGAGAGCTAAAGGGATAGCTGACGATAGAAAAAGCCAAGTAGGTACTGGAGATAGAAGTGAAAGAATAAGAACATATAACTATCCACAAGGAAGAGTTTCAGACCATAGAATAGGATTAACTCTTTATAAGCTAGAAGCATTTTTAGATGGAGATATAGATGAAATGCTAGATGGATTAATAACTACAGACCAAGCTGAGAAGATGAAGGCAATGGGTAATGGTATTTAAGGTTAAAATGTTGTAAGGTGGAGGGGTATTACATGGATATAGATAAAGTCTTAAAGAAGCAGAGAAAATCTTATAAAAGGTTTATGCTATCTATGGGCTTTATTTTTCTGTTATTGCCCATAGTATTATCTTTAACTAAAAAATTTAATGTATTTTTTATTGGATATCTTTGTGTTATAGAGATATTAATATTATCAGCAGTGTTGATAAGATATAATGAAGAGTATCTTAAGTTTGAACTAAATGAAAACAAGATAACCATAGCTACTGTTGGTGGAAGAATTAGATATAATATTTCCTATAATAATGTAGCAATGGTTCACACAATACTACAAGAAAGATATTTTGAAATACTTATTATAACAAAGTCTCGGTTTAGAAATAAGAGAATGAGGGTTGTTACCAATAAAGTAATAGAAAAGTATCAAGGAATAGGTAGACATTATGCAAAAATAAAAATGCCTAATGATGGAGATTGCTATTATTTTATAGTAAAAAGAGGCGGAGTTAAAAAGTATCTTTTACTTGATATGCTTTTTAAATACTGTGTAGGAGCTGTGTTTACAGAAAATGCTATAGAGAATATAAAAGAGTATAGAAAATCGAATAAAATACATAATTCATAAATATATTTCTATGAAGTAATATTTTTATGGAGGAGTTATGAATAGTACAATATTTGTAATAGGGATATTTTCTGCTGTGGTATCTCTTATAGGAACTATGGTAGGAGCTTTTATTGGTGTATCATTGAGAAATCCTACAAACAGATTACTAGGAATCTTATTATCTATAGCTACAGGTATAATTATATCTATAATTTTCTTAGAACTTATACCGGAATCAATTAATAAGATAGGTTTTGTTAGAAGTCTCTTAGTTATAATTGTTGGAATACTGGTTATATATTTCATAGATTGTATGATTAAAGTTGGTAATAATAATGGTATAAGTTCAGGTATGGCAAATCATACAAAAGTAGCTATTTTAATGGCGTTAGGACTTATGATGCATAATTTCCCAGAGGGAATTATAATGGGTTTTGGATTTGTAAAGGGCTCAGGACTGGGAATAAAGATGAGTGTACTTATATCAATTCATGATATTCCGGAAGGAATAGCTATGGCAGCACCATTAATAGCAGCGGGTAAAAAACCATTAAAGATTTTATGGTATAGCTTTTTAGTTGCATTTCCTACAGTAATAGGAGCGTGGATAGGTATACTTCTTAATTCTATATCTGGAGTATTTTTAGGATATAGTATTGCTTTTGCTAGTGGAATCATGATTTATGTAGCCTTTGGACAAATGCTTCCTGAAAGCAATGAATTGCATAGTAGTTATACAAATGCAATGTGGATTATACTTGGGATTATATTTGGATTTGTAATGATAAATTTATTTTAAGATAGTATTAAAGTAGGTGGAAGAACAATATGGAAACAAAAGTTGTGATGTTAAGTGAGAAAACTTTAGATGAAAATGTTATTAATGAAGCAGGCTGTATTATAAAAAAGGGTGGTCTTGTAGCATTTCCTACAGAAACAGTATATGGATTAGGGGCAAATGCTTTAGATTCAAAGGCTGTAACTAAGATATTTATAGCAAAGGGTAGACCTCAAGATAATCCACTTATAATTCACGTTGCTGATTATGACATAGATTGTTATGTTAAAAATGTATCATCAGTAGCACGGAAAGTAATGAAGAAGTTCTGGCCAGGGCCGATAACAATAATACTTGAGAAGACAGATTTAGTTCCAGATGTAACTAGTGCAAATTTAGATACGGTGGGAATAAGGATGCCACAAAATAATATTGCAATAAGTCTTATAAAAGCTGCAGGAGTACCCATAGCTGCACCTTCAGCAAATATTTCAGGCAGACCTAGTCCTACAGATATGGATAGTTGTGTTGAGGATTTGTATGGGAAGATTGATTGTATACTAGGGGGAGAAAATAGTATGGTTGGTATGGAATCTACAATAGTAGATTGTACTACAACTCCGATTTGTATATTAAGACCGGGAGCAATAACTCTTGAAATGTTAAAAGAAATAGATAAAGAGGTTTATATAGACCCATGTATATTATCTAAACCAAAGGATGACTTTAAACCTAAGGCTCCGGGTATGAAATATAGACACTATGCACCTAAGTCACCAGTGAAAATAGTTCAAGGTGATATAAATAAAGTTGTTGCAAAAATTAATGAAATAGTATTAAATTATATTAAACAAGGTAAACATGTTGGTATTATTGCTACAGATGAAACTAAAGAATGCTATAAAGATGGAACTGTAGTTTCACTTGGAGAAAGATGTCATATGGATGATGTAGGAAAAAATCTATTTAGAGTGCTAAGAAGTTTTGATACTTTAGATGTTGACGTAATACTTTGTGAGGCCTTCGAAGAAATCGGAGTTGGAATGGCAATAATGAATAGATTAAAAAAGAGTGCAGGATTTGATATCCTAGAAGTATAATCAGGAGGGATAAAAATGAGAATAGCAATAGGAAGCGACCATGGTGGATTAAGATTAAAGAAGGATGTAATTAGACACTTAGAAGGAAAAAACATCGAAGTTAAAGATTATGGTACATACACAGAGGAGTCTTGCGATTATCCAGAATATGGACAAAAGGTAGGAGAGGCAGTAGTTGCTAAAGAATGTGATCTTGGGATTTTAATATGTGGCACAGGAATTGGAATCAGTATAGCTGCAAATAAAATACCAGGGGTTAGAGCTGCACTTTGTAGTGATACCTTCAGTGCACATGCGACTAGAGAACACAACGATGCAAACATCCTAGCTATGGGAGAAAGAGTTGTGGGGCCAGGACTTGCATTAGATATAGTTGATGCATTTTTAGGGGCAAACTTTGAAGGTGGAAGACATGAAAATAGAGTTAACAAAATTATACAAATAGAAGAAAAATATAGTAGATAATCTTAGGAGGAGAAAAATATATGAGTAAAGTTACAGAAATCAATCATCCATTAATATTACATAAGTTAGCGTTCATGAGAGATAAAAACACAGGGTCTAAATATTTTAGAGAGTTAGTTGAAGAAGTTGCAATGTTAATGGCATATGAAGTTACAAGAAATATGCAGGTAGAAGATGTAGAAATTGAAACTCCGATATGCGTTACAAAATGCAAGATGCTTGCAGGTAAAAAGGTAGCTATAGTTCCAATACTAAGAGCTGGACTTGGAATGGTTGATGGAATACTTAAACTTATACCAGCAGCTAAAGTTGGTCATATCGGTATGTATAGAGATGAAGAAACTTTAATGCCGGTAGAATATTTCTGTAAATTACCTCAAGATATAGAAGAGAGAGATATTATAGTAACTGACCCAATGCTTGCAACTGGAGGTTCAGCTATAGATGCAATTAACGCTCTTAAGAAAAGAGGAGCTAAAAATATAAGACTTATGTGTCTTGTAGGAGCGCCAGAAGGAATAAAAGCTGTTATGGAAGCTCATTCAGATGTAGATATATATTTAGCATCAATAGATGAGAAGTTAAATGAAAGTGGGTATATAGTTCCTGGTCTTGGAGATGCTGGAGATCGTTTATTTGGAACTAAGTAGTATAATATAAAATATATTTAGGTTATGACTGAGTAAACTATCTCGGTCATAACCTTTTTCAATTTATAATGTATATAAATTGAAGAATTAACAAATAAAAGAGCCTTAGTGTAAACTAAGACCCTTTTTTAATAAGTATAGCAAAAACTTATTATATTTATGATTAATTATTTAGTGAAGTATCTTTTTAATAAACCGTTAAAAGCAGCGCCGTGTCTAGCTTCATCTTTGCACATTTCATGAACTGTATCATGGATTGCATCTAGGTTTAATTTTTTAGCTAATGTAGCAAGATCTTTTTTACCTTGACAAGCACCATGCTCAGCATCAACTCTCATTTGTAGGTTAGTTTTTGTATCTGCACAAACCACTTCCCCTAATAATTCAGCAAATTTAGCAGCGTGTTCTGCTTCTTCAAATGCTATTCTCTTGTAAGCTTCAGCAATTTCTGGGAATCCTTCTCTGTCAGCTTGTCGGCTCATCGCTAAGTACATTCCAACTTCTGTACATTCTCCAGTAAAATTAGCTCTTAATCCTTCGATTACTTCAGCATCAATATCTTTAGCAATACCTATTCTGTGTTCATCAGCCCAAGCTAAGTTTTCATCTGATTTTTCTACGAACTTATCTGCACCGGCCTTACATACTGGGCAAGCATTTGGAGCAGCATCTCCCTCGTGAATATAACCGCAAACTGTACATACAAATTTTTTCATAATTAAATCCTCCTATATTCTTTTATATATTTATTTTATTTTGTCTTTGTTGTATTTATCTTATGAACTTATTATACACTACAAAATAATAATTATCAATAGATAATTACTATTTTGTATAAAAATTATTAAATAAGAACTCATTCTTAATTATATGCTATTTAAATACGGGATTAATTAAGATATTATAATATTTATAGAAGAGTTGCTCAGAGTTAACCTAGTTTATATAAAATAACAATACTTGTTGATATATTATATATATGAGTTATATTTAAGTTTACACTTAAAACTTTTAGTGATTATTTATTACAATTACATATAAAGTTATTGTGTATCAAAAATGAAGGAGTGGAATACATTATGGATAGAATAAATAAAAATAATTATTATCTCGATATTTGTGAAACAGTTTTAGGGCGAGGTACATGTCTAAGAAGAAATTTTGCTGCTATTATTGTTAAAAATGATGAAATTATAGCAACTGGATATACTGGAGCACCTAGAGGAAGAGTTAACTGTTCAGATATTGGAAACTGCAGAAGAGAAACATTAAATGTTCCAAGGGGAACTAGATATGAATTATGTCGATCAGTTCATGCTGAGCAAAATGCTATCATATCAGCAAGGAGACAGGATATGATAGGAAGTACATTATATTTAGTAGGAAAGGAAATGACTAATGGTGAATATGTTAAGAATACAGCACCATGTTCATTATGCAAAAGGTTCATAATAAATTCTGGTATAGAAAAAGTTGTAATAAGAGATACTAAGACTGAGTTTAGAGAGGTATACGTAGATTATTGGATAAAAAATGATGATTCAATAGAGGGTGATGGCTCTTATTAGTTAGACTTTTGAATAACTGATTAAAAGGTTAATCAATATTAGACAATGTTGGATAACATAGTAAGTTTTACTTGCATAAATTAATTAAAAAAAATATGTCTAAAGGTGTGTATGTATATACATATTTACACATTAAATGTAACTTGAGGTATTTAATGGGTATATAACATCTGCTAAAGTCTGTTCTGCTAAGAAATCTTTTAAGATACACTATAAAAAGGAATTTAAAAATCTTTTAACAATTAATTGTAAATTTTCAGTTTTAATCGAAAATTGAATAATTCTTTTAGGAATTATTCCTTTTGTTATAATTGTGAGGAAAATGTAGCAAAGCGAAGGTAGGTTGTACTAATATTTCATAGTAATCTTTTTAGAACTTATTTGCCCAAATTTAGGTTAAAATTAAGTTTTAGAAGATTTAGTTAGAGGAGTATAATACTGATATGTAAATAAAGAGGGGTGTATAGATGAACAAAGAATGTGTAAATCTTATAAAAACTATTGGCTTTTATGATTTAGTTATTGGTATTATAATTTCTTTAATTTTATTATGGCCATTTGGAGTGAGTTCATTGTTTTTTCTATTGGGAATAATATGTGGTTTTATTAACCTTATAATAAACTCATATACAATAGAGATGCAACTCATGAGAGACAATAGTTTTAAAGGGTTACTAGTTATTCTATCATATATATGTAAGATGGTAATTGTATGTGGAACATCTCTCGCTATCATTGTTAAAAGTGAGGTGAGTTTTTTTATTTTTATTTCAGGATATACAGCACAGATATTAGCTGTTTTATGCTACGGGGTTAGTTTAGGAAAGCATGAAAGGGTGTGATTATATGGAAGAATTAGTACCTTTGTTTGCTCTTAATATTTTTGGATATGAACTTCATATTACATCAAGTATATTAATTCAATGGGTACTGATAGTTATTACATTAGGATTATCGCTTCTGTACAGTAAGAAAGTTAAAAAAATACCAGGGAAAGTGCAAAGTGTCATAGAATTGGGAATAGAGTTTTTAACTCGTATAGTAGAAGACAATATGGGTAAAGGAACAAATGGGTTTATTCCTTATATTGGGTCATTAGCAGTTTATCTGTTTCTATTAAACATGGTAGGGCTATTTGGAATAAAGCCACCTACATCTGATTACAATGTGACTTTAGGAATTGCAATTACAACCTTCTTAGTAGTTCAAGGATATACAATTAAGAAATTAGGTGTCTGGGGTTACTTTAAGGGGTATGCATCTCCGGTGGCCATACTACTTCCTATAAATATAATGGAAAGAGTTATGCTTCCAATATCATTAAGTCTAAGACTTTTTGGAAATATATTTGCGGCAACAATCATTATGGAACTTTTATATGAGGCGCTTACTGGACTTAATTTTATTGCAGCAATAGGGCTACCAATACCATTCCACTTGTATTTTGATATATTTGATGGAACAATACAGATGGTTATTTTTGTAATGTTAACTATGATAAATATTAAAATTACAGCAGAACATTAAAAGTTATTTGCATTTGAAAAAAGGTTATAACAATAACAGAAATATTAAAGTAAGATGTACAGATGTATATAGGAAACAGTGAGATAGTATATAAAAGAATCAGTTAAATAAAAAAATAAGGAGGAATTATAAATGGATTCAGCAGCTTTTGTAGCAGGAATGTCAGCAATTGGAGCGGGGATTGCAGCTATCGGCGTTATAGGTGGAGGAATTGGAACAGGAAATGCCACAGGAAAGGCAGTAGAGGGTATAGCAAAACAACCAGAGGCTAGTAGTAAAATAATGAGTGCTTTAATAGTGGGTGGAGCTTTATCAGAGGCTACAGCTATCTATGGATTTTTACTAGGTCTATTATTAATATTATTTGGAGTAAAGGGTTAGTTTACTTAGTAGAAAATAAGAGAAGGAAGGTGTAGTTCCGTATCTTAATTGATTAGTAAAGGTATTATGAAGAAAAGTATAAATTCATATTTATTAATTAAGTTAAAAGGTGAAGGATGGGACGTAATGTATGAATATTAATCCAGTTATGATTTTGGCAGCGACCATCAATTTCTTTATATTTTATTTTATACTAAGAAAATTTGTGTTTAATAAAACTTTAGCAGTTATAAACTCTAGAAAAGAAGAGGTTGAAAAATCTTTTAATATGGCTAGGGAACAAGAAGAGCGTGCCAAGTTATTAAAAGAGCAATATAAAGAGGATGTAATAAGGTATAGAAATGATGGCTTGAAATTAGTAGAAAACTTTAAGCAGAAGGCTGATAAGGTCTATGCAGAAGTAATTGAGGAATCACATAAAGAAGCAAATACTATTAAAGAAAAGGCTATGAAAGACATATCAAGAGAAAGAGCTAAGGCTAGTCAAGAAATTAAACAAGAAATTATAGATTTATCAATGAAACTTGCAGAGAAAACCTTGGAAAATGAAATTAATGAAAGTAAGCATAAAGAATTAATAGATGAATTTATAACTAAGGTAGGTATTTAAAAATGTATGAATTTTTAGATAGGCGGTATGCTCTTGCTCTTTACAATACATGTGTTGAAGCGGGAAATGTAGAACTTGTGTTAGAAGATTTAAAAGAAATAGTTAATGAGATAGAGAGTAATGAAGGTCTTATTAAAATCATTAAAAACCCACAAATCAATAAGTATAATAAAAAGAGAATTTTCAAGGAACTATTCAAGGGAAGTATAGAAGATGAACTATTAAATTTTTTATTATTGCTCATTGAAAAAGGGAGAATTCTTTATCTGAAAGAAAAATATACCCAGTTCAGGTTAATATATTTAGAAAATAATAATACCGTTATAGCTAAAATAAAATCTGTAATTCCGCTTGATGAAAATCAAAGAGTGGGTATAAAGCAGAAACTAGAAAAAAGATATGAGAAAACAATAATTTTAGAAGAGCAGATTGATGAGTCCTTATTAGGTGGAATTCTATTAACTGTTGGGAATGAAGTCATTGATGGTAGTATCAAAAATAAACTAATGGAGTTTAAAGATATATCGGAAGGTAACGTTGTGAATCGATACAATTTCAAAGAACTTAATAAAGAGTTAGTTGCAACGCTTACTGTAGATAAGCCACTAGAAGAAAAAGAAAGAGAAAGATTAAGAGTTTGGTTACAGGATTTCTATGATAGAGATATTGTTATAAAGCAAGTTATAGCAGCTGATGCTAAGGATGATATAACAATTGCTATAGGAAATGATGTAATGGGGAAAAGTGTTATAGATAAGCTTATAAATGACTATATAATGGTGGGTGAATCTAAAAAACAAGAAAATTATATTTTAGAGTTACAAGAAAAAGATAAGATTTTAGAAGCTAAAATTACTACAGTAGTTCCATTAACTGAAGAAGAAAAGGTTAAATTGATTAAGGGGCTTGAAAAATTCTATAACAGAAAAATAGTAATAAAAGAAGAAATAAATAAAAATATAATAGGTGGAGTATTAGTTCAAATAGGAAATGATATTACTGATGGAACAGTAAAAGGTAAATTAAGATATGTTAGAAGCGATATGCAATAATATGCTATAAATTGTCATAGAAATAGAGGTGGAATCATGCATATTAAACCAGGTGAAATAACGTCTATTATAAAAAGAGAGTTAGATAGGTACGAAAGCCACATCAACACAATAGATTCAGGAACTATTATCCAAATAGGTGATGGTATAGCTAGAATTTATGGGTTAGATAATTGTCTAGAAGGAGAACTTTTAGAGTTCCCTAAAAATGTATATGGAATCGCTCTAAATCTAGAACAAGATAATGTTGGATGTGTGCTACTGGGTTCCGAAGAAGGAATAAGAGAAGGCGATTTAGTAAAAAGAACAGGAAGAGTTGTAGAAGTACCAGTTGGTGAGGAACTTATAGGAAGAGTTGTAGATTCATTAGGGAATCCTATTGATGGAAAAGGTGTTATAACTGCATCTGAATATAGACCTGTAGAAGTAGAAGCACCCGGTGTTATAGAAAGACAATCGGTGAAGACTCCAATGCAAACAGGTATAAAATCTATAGATTCAATGATACCAATTGGAAAAGGACAAAGAGAGTTAATTGTAGGAGATAGACAAACAGGGAAGAGTGCCCTAGCCATAGATGCAATTATAAACCAAAAGGGTAAAAATGTAACATGTATTTATGTAGCTATAGGACAAAAACAGTCTACTGTTGCGAATATAGTTAATACATTAACATCAGCAGGAGCTATGGATTATACAATAGTTGTAGCTGCAACAGCATCACAATCAGCATCACTTCAGTATTTGGCACCTTTCTCAGGATGTTCTATGGCTGAATATTTCATGTATAAGGGTGGAGATACATTAATAGTGTATGATGACTTGTCGAAGCACGCAGTTGCTTATAGAACAATGTCATTATTACTTCGAAGACCACCAGGAAGAGAAGCGTATCCAGGTGATGTTTTCTATCTTCACTCAAGACTTTTAGAAAGAGCTGCAAAACTTTCGGATACTTTAGGTGGAGGATCACTTACTGCACTTCCGATAATAGAAACTTTGGCAGGCGATGTTACAGCATATATTCCTACTAATGTAATATCTATAACAGATGGTCAAATTTTCTTAGAGGCAGATTTATTCCATGCAGGGCAAAGACCAGCGGTAAATGCAGGAATATCAGTATCAAGGGTTGGTGGAAATGCACAAATCAAAGCTATGAAACAAGTAGCTTCAACACTAAGAATAGAACTTGCTCAGTATAGAGAACTTGTAAACTTTACTCAGTTTGGGTCAGATCTTGATAAGGAAACTATAAAGAGACTTGAAAAGGGAAAAAGACTTATAGAAATATTAAAGCAAGATCAATATGTCCCTATGGATGTAGATAGACAGGTAATAATAATATACTGTGCAGTAAATAATTTCTTAAGTGATATCCCAGTTAATAAAATTAGAACTTTTGAAAAAGAGTTTTTAGATTTTGTATATACTCATAGTAGAGAAATTCCTAATCTAATAAAAGAACGAGAAGCGTTAGATTCAGAAATAGAAGAAAAATTAAATATTGCTATAGATGAATTTAAGAAAGTATTTTTAGCTGAGATTTAAGAAAATCACCTAAAATTATAGGAGGTGAAAATATGGGCGTTGCAGGATTAGTTGTACTTAAGAAGAGAATAAAATCTATAGAAAGTACAAAAAAACTTACCAAGGCTATGGCCTTAGTAGCAACATCAAAATTAAAGAAAATAAGGGTAGCACTATATACAAATAAGACTTATTTTAAAAGCTATAAAGATATTATGGATGAAATAATCCCAGCGCTACCCAAAGAAAATAGGTATATGCAAGTCAATGGAAGCAAACAAAAGCTAATTATAGTTATAACCTCAGATATGGGTATGTGTGGTGCCTATAATAATAATGTTATAAGTAAGTTGAAAGATATAACTAAGAATAATTTAAGTGATTATAAATTATTGGTTCTAGGAGAAAAAGGTAAGGCATTATGTAAAAGGTATGGTTTTGACATTGTAGATTACAATGTGAAGTTATCTGACTTGCCAACTACAAGTGAAGCAAAGAAAATATTTCAATATGGATTTGATATGTTTTCTAAGGGTGAGTTTGGAGAAGTAAGTATAGTGTATACCTGGTTAAAGAATCCTATAATTAAAGAGCCTAGAGAATATAAAATACTACCCCTAGAGTTTAGTTCTAGTAACGAAAATAGTATCAGCGAAGATGAGTTTGATATAGAAGGAAATAAAGAAGAGTTAATAGAATCCATAGTGCCGTCTTATTGTAATGCAATGATACTAAATGCAATGATGAATTCTAAAGCATCAGAACAAAGCAATAGAATGGAAACTATGAATAGTGCAACTCGAAATGCGGATGATTTAATAGCTGGTTTAAAATTGAGATATAATAGGATTAGACAGGGTGCTATCACACAAGAAATTTCTGAAATTGTTGGAGGATCTGAGGCTCAGAGATAATGTAAAGTCTCTAATGTCCAACGCAAAGGTTATATTATAAAAATATATATAGAGGGGAGGCGTTACATTTAATTTGTATAAATGTACAATTTAATGTAGCTAGTTAATATGTCACAACGTATTGGTAAAGTAGTTCAAATTATTGGACCCGTAATAGATATAAAGTTTGATGGAGATTCATTACCGAATATCTACAATGCTATTCAAATTAAGATGGATGGAAGAGTTATAATAGCTGAAGTTGAACAACACATAGGAGATGACATAGTTAGAACTATATCTATGGAATCTACAGAAGGTCTTAAACGTGGAGTTAAGGCTATAGATACAGGTAGACCTATTGAGGTGCCTGTAGGACAAGAAGTTCTTGGAAGACTTTTTAATGTGTTAGGCCAAACTAAGGATGAAAAAGGGCCTGTTGAAACAGATAAATATTATACCATACATAGATCTGCTCCAACTTTTGAAGAGCAGTCTGTAGAACCTGAGATGTTTGAAACAGGAATAAAGGTAATAGATTTAATAGCCCCATACCAAAAAGGTGGTAAAATTGGTCTTTTTGGGGGAGCAGGAGTTGGAAAAACTGTGCTAATACAAGAGCTTATTAATAATATAGCTAGAGAGCATGGTGGATTATCTGTATTTACTGGAGTTGGAGAACGTACAAGAGAAGGAAATGATTTATATAATGAAATGATAGAATCTGGAGTTATAAATAAGACTGCTTTAGTTTTTGGGCAGATGAATGAATCTCCAGGTGCGAGAATGAGAGTTGCGTTAACGGGACTTACAATGTCTGAGTATTTTAGAGATCAAGGTCAAGATGTATTATTATTTATAGATAATATATTTAGATTTACTCAGGCGGGTTCAGAGGTGTCAGCTTTACTTGGAAGAATACCAAGTGCAGTAGGATATCAGCCAACGTTAGCAACAGAAATGGGTGCTTTACAGGAACGTATAACATCAACAAGAAGTGGATCAATTACTTCAGTTCAGGCCGTATATGTGCCTGCAGATGATCTTACAGACCCAGCACCAGCTACTACATTCTCACATCTTGATGCAACTACAGTTCTATCAAGATCTATAGTTGAACTTGGTATATACCCAGCGGTAGATCCATTAGAATCATCATCTAGAATGCTTGACCCTAGAATTGTAGGAGAAGAGCATTATCAGGTAGCGACTCAAGTAAAATACATTCTTGAAAGATATAAAGAACTTCAGGATATAATAGCTATACTTGGGGTAGATGAATTATCAGATGAGGATAAAGTATTAGTTAAAAGAGCGAGAAGAGTGCAAAGATTCTTATCACAACCTTTTACCGTTGGAGAGCAGTTTACTGGATTTAAAGGTAGATATGTACCAATTAAAGATACAGTAAGAGGTTTTAAAGAGATTTTAGAAGGAAAGCATGACGAATTGCCAGAGTCAGCATTTTTATTTGCAGGATCAATAGAAGACGTAATAGAAAAATCTAAGGCTATTAAATAATGCTAAGTTGGATGTGATAGATTATGAAAAAAACATTTAACCTTATAATTATTACCCCTGAAAGTGAAGTTTTTAAGGGTGATGTAGTTAGCTTAAATTGTGAAACTACAGAGGGCAGAATGGGAATTCTTCCAGATCATTGTGCTGTTATTGCTGGGCTCGTACCAACTATAACAATGTTTGAAGAAGTTGATGGAAAAAAACATGAGATAAAGACTTCAAATGGGGTACTAAAAGTAAGAAAAAATAATGTAAGTATACTTTGTGATACGGTAGAGTGGTCATAGTAAGAATAAAAATATACATACAAGTTTTAAAAAGTATAGAAGAATGGTTTACAAGGCCATTTTTCTATGCTTTTTTATTTTACAGAAGTTTATTTGGAATTAAATTAAAAAATGGATAAAGTTACAATGAAATTTCATATATAGTGTTGCAACATATAGTAATACTACATATAATAATAAAATACATATAAAGTAAATGGAGGTTAAAAATGGAGATGGATAAAGAGCTGTTAAAGGGCTTCATAGATATATTAATTTTATCTATAATTAAATTTAACAATAATATCTATGGTTATAATATTATGAAACTAGTTAATACAGCTGCTAAAGATGATTTTGAACTTCAAACGGGAACCATGTATATTGCTTTAAAACGATTAGAAAAACAAAAACTTATTTTATCAAATGTAATTGAAGGTGAAAATGGTATCAAAAGAAGACATTACTCAATTACTGATGAAGGAAAGAGTAAATTAGATAAATTAAACGGTGATTTTGATAAAATAACTCAGCTTAGTTTAAAGTTTAGAGAGGGGTGGATGAAAGATGAATAGTTTAAGCCCTAAAATAAATAGGAGAATAAATAGACACCTTAGAAAACTTTTTAGTTCTGCATTTGAAAATACGAAAGATGTTAAGGAGTTAAAAGAAGAATTAAAAAACTACATTGTAACAGAAGTTATCACCTTAATAGAAAATGGGGAATCAGAAGATAGGGCTTTTGAAATAGTAAGAAATGAGGTTGGAAATAATTCTGATTTTAAAGAGGAGCTTTCGAGTATTTTTAGCAACACTAGATATTTATTTTTACTTAAACTTACTTATGTATGTAATTTAATATTTATTATTTTAGAAATAGTAATAAGACTTTCATATAAAGGTATTATAAATATTGATTGGTATAACGTTAGAATTATGTCTAAATTTAGTTATATGATATTCTTTATATCATCCATCATATTTTTTATATGGACATTTATAAACTTAATTTTAATTCCTAGAACAATTAAATTTAAAATTCAAGCTATAATCATTACCATATTAAATTTCGTTATATGTTTAGTTATATTAAGGAGCCAAGCTTACGGATCAATGTCATATTTATCATATGAAATTTTTTGGGGAATATTTACGATGGATTTAGCACTGTACTTCTTAATATATACAAGAAAAGTTTTTAAATTTTAATAATTCAGGAGGGGTTAATTATGAATAGAAGATTATATAGGATTTATTTGATTATGTGTATTATTTTAGTTACATTAGTTCTAGGTGGGTGCAGTTCTCCAAAAGATAATGCAGAGGAGACTATAAAGAGGTTTGTTGAAAAGCATTATGTAGTGGATACTGAAGATTTAGAAATGTGGAATGAATACAATGCTAATGGAGTTAATCCCAAAAGTAAGCTCTCAAAGAAGGCTAAGACTATTGCAGAACTTATGACAGGTGAGGCATATAATTTATATGAAATCAATAGAACTTTTGGGGCTAGAATAAAATATCTTTGTGATGAAAATTGCAGAGCTGAAGTAAAGGATATAACTATAACTGAAAAAGAAAAATCAGAAGATATGAGATGTTTTAATATTAAATTTAATTGGATTATAAAAAATGAACAAGGAGAAATAGTGAAGGAGGAATTAATGGATAAAGATATGTATCTCTCAGATGATCATGGAAAGTGGCTTATAAATCATTGTAATAAGTTTGAAATTATATATAAAGATAAAGATTTTATCATTGTTGGGCTTTAATGATACTAGGAATATAGGATTTAAAGATAAAGTTTAAATATGATAATAAGAAAAAGGTGATTTATGAAATATATAAATCATCTTTTTAAATTTCGTATAACACTTTCGTGAACATATTTTGGGAAAAAATATATATTAGTAATATAGATAAAGATAAGTATACAAAACCTCAATACAAAATATGGGAAAAGGGAATAAAAACAATTATTAAGTCAATAATTTAGGATAGTTGAATTTATTCTTTAATGAGGTGGGGTATATATGAAATTATATAAGAAGTTATTAATTATCACTATGTTAGCACTAACTGTTATAAATTTTAATAATAAAATTTCCTATGGGAATGATAATGTTGATATGTTTAAAGAAGTCTTGAAGAATGTAGATGTTTCTACTGAAGAATATATGGTTGAAGGAAGCTTCTATAGTGAGGAAAAGCCAGAGAATATATATAATAATATAATTAAAAATATAGAAAATATTATGGGACAAGTTGAATTTAAAAATGAAGACAGTAATAGCTTTAAAATAAGCTTTAATAATAAAGATTATAACGGTAAAATCATAATACTTCCATATAAGCAAGGATATGAGGTTGTATTAAGTATTTCTATTTGTGGACTAAATTTAGATATTGATGAAGAAGAACAGTTAAGTGGTAGAATTTCAGAAATTTTATCTCCGATTAATAGTAGTGTAGAGTATTCGCTATGTGTAAAAAGTAAAATCTTAAGTAATACTATAGAAGAAGTAAAAGATACTGTTTTAAATCAACTAAAATTATATAAAGCACAAAATATTGATAAAGTAAAAATTAGTAATGGGTATAGTATTATAAGCAATACAAATATATATGATGAAAAAATAATATTAGGAAAAGCTATAGATTTTAACTGTGCTATAGTTAAATATTCTTCTGGATGCTATTTAATAATGGGAACCCCTGAAATAACAGTAACGTACTAAACCAGTAGCATTTTAAATGGAGGATTAACATGTGTAAGTTTTATATAAAGGGTAACAATAGATTAGTAGGTGATGTAAACATAAGTTCAGCTAAGAATGCTGTATTACCTATACTCGCTTCAACTATATTAGCAGATAGTGAATCAATAATAAATAATGTACCAATGCTAGAAGATGTATATGTATTATGTGATGTATTGAAATCAATTTCGGCAGAGGTAAATATAGATAAAGATAATAACAAAATAAGAATTGATGCTAAGAACTTAGATGATAAAGGGATAGATAATAATTTAATAGGCAAGATGAGAGCAGCTTTTTTAATTATAGGACCTTTAGTAGCTCGATTTGGAAAAGCAAGAATCTCCCTTCCTGGAGGATGTAAGATTGGGGCTAGACCTATAGATTTATATTTAAAAGGATTAAAGGCATTAGGAGCAACAATAAAAGAAGAGAGTGGATATGTAGAAGTTAGTACAAAAAAATTTATTGGAAGTGCAGTTTTCTTAGATTATCCATCAGTAGGTGCTACGGAGAATTTAATGATGTCAGCCACGCTTGCGGAAGGAAATACCTATATAGAAAATGCTGCAAGAGAACCTGAAATAGTAGATTTAGCTAACTTTTTAAATAAGATGGGAGCTGAAATTATAGGAGCAGGTACTAGCACTATATGTATAAAGGGTGTAAATAAATTAAATGGAGCAAATCATAGCCCTATATTTGATAGGATAGAAGCTGGAACTATGATGGTTGCAGCACCTATTACTAAAGGGAAGATAATAATAAATGGAGTAGATGAAAATTACTTAAGGCCAGCAATATTTAAGTTAAGAGAAATGGGTGTAAAAATAGAGGTTATAGGAAACAAAGTTATTGTAGATGGAGATGTAGATTTGAAACCAATAAATATTATAACATTACCACATCCAGGATTTCCAACAGATATGCAATCTCAAATGTTAAGTTTGTTATGTATTGCTCAAGGACAAAGTAGCGTAAAGGAAACAGTCTTCGAAAATAGATTTATGCAAGTATCACAACTTAGAAGAATGGGAGCAAATATTTCAATAAATGGAAAAGTAGCTACGATTGATGGGGTTGGACAATTAACAGGTGCGGAGGTTATAGCTCCAGATTTAAGAGCAGGTGCAGGTCTAGTTTTAGCAGGATTAGGAGCTAAAGGGGACACAATAATAGATGAGATATACCATATCGATAGAGGATATGTTTCAATAGAAGATAAACTTACTGCATTAGGTGCAGATATAATTAGAATATAATTTTAAATATAACAAGGGGTAATAAGAAAACTCGGCTCTAAAGTAAAGGGCTGAGTTTTCTATTTTTATTATAGGAATATTATGGTATTTAATCTAATAGATATAACTATGTTAAATACTATAGATAAGTTAATTTTATTAAGGAGGAAGTAAAGTGAAATACTATAGAAATGTTAGAATGAATATTAATTATGACAAAGTAGTCAAAGTGCTAAGGCCAATTATGAGTGTAGCTATATATTCAATATTATTAATGGGGTTTCTTATTTTATCATATAAGTTAATATTGGGAGGTAATAAAGAGATTGTTGAAAGTAATGAAGTACATGAAACGATAACAACTATAAATACAAATAATGAAGTGGAAAAGTCAGGGGATAATATACCTTTAAAAATAAATATAGAAGAGGTAGAAGTATATATAACAAAGGAGAATAAAGTTATTAGTATACCTTTAGAAGAGTATATCAAAGGGGTTGTGTGTAGTGAAATGCCATTAAATTTTAATAAAGAAGCATTGAAGGCACAAGCAATAGCTGCAAGGACATATACTATAGCCCATACAAAAGAATTTTCAAGAGGATGTGCTAATGGTAAAGGAGCAGACTTATGTGATACAGTTCATTGTCAGGTATATACCCAAAAGGATGAGAAGATAAAACAGTTTGGTTCAGAGGGAGAAAACAAGTGGAATCTAGTAGAAACTATAGTGAATGAAACACAGGGAATGGTGCTTACATATAATAATGAAATAGTAAAAGGCGCTTATTATTTTTCTACTAGTAGTGGTAAAACGGAAAATGTAGAAGATGTGTTTACTACTGCATTACCGTACTTAAGAAGCGTAGAAAGTCTTGGAGAAGAAGTGGCACCAAGATACGAGAGTACAGAAACTGTTGATATAAATCGATTTGCTCAAATTATAAATGAGAATTATAAGAATGCCAATGTTTCAGCAGTTAATTTAGAAAATCAAATTACAATAAATGGTTACACAGATGGAGGGTGTATAAAAGATATATCCATTGGGGATGTTACTATAACAGGAGTTAAGTTTAGACAGTTATTTGGACTAAATTCAGCCAATTTTTCGATAGAGTTTTTGAGTAACCAAGTAGTTATAAATTGTACTGGTTTTGGACATGGAGTAGGAATGAGCCAATGGGGTGCTAATGTTATGGCTGGAGAAGGAAAAACTTGTGAGGAAATTTTAAAACATTACTATACTGGGGTGGAAATAAAAAATATAAATGATAAATAGAAACATATTCAATAAGGCTTAGGCCTTATTTTTTTGTTTCAATTATAAAAATTTAGAAAAAACAAGAAAAAAATTTTCTTGTAGTGTATTAATTTCCCAATATACGTCCACAATACTGATGGAGGTGTTTTTATGAACAATAAACTTAGCAAAGTGAAGCAATTCTTTAAAAAAGAAGGTTTCTATGTAATTCTATTTGTTTGTTTATGTGCTGTTGCTACAGTTGCAGTTGTAACTACTGGAAAAAATAATTCTAAAGATTCCAAAGACGATGGCAATATAGCAATGGAACAAGGAGAAAAAGAAGTAGTAACTCAACCAGAAAAACCTGAAAATGCATTACAGGTCAAAGATGAGCTTGAAGAAGTACCAATGGTTCAAAAAAATGATAAAAATGAAACACAGGCTGTTTCAACTAAAGGTGAAATTAGTTTTAATAATCCTGTAGAAGGTACTTTGGGAAGAGCTTATTCTGAAGATCCTGTATATTGGTCAACAACAAAAAGCTATAAAAATCATTCAGCTATTGATGTTAAAGCTGAAGAAGGAGCTGCTGTTAAGGCTGTAAGTGCTGGAGTTGTTAAAAATGTAGGAGTTAATACTGAGGGTGTTTATGTGGAAATAGACCACCAAAATGGACTAACTACAATATATGGAAATCTTCAAGAAAAAGTTGCAGTTAAAAAGGGAGACGCAGTAACAGCTGGTCAAGAATTAGGAGCTGTAGGTAATACTACAAATCTTGCATATGAAGATTATGGAACTTATCTTCATTTCCAAGTATTACAAGATGGAAAAGAAGTAGATCCAGCTAAATATGTTAGTTATAAAAAATAACTAAATAAAAATTAACTTTCTTACTGGCTTTTTGAACTTTATGGGAAAAGGGCTAGTAAGAAGGTAATTTAAAAGAAGAAGCTAGCATATTTATAATTATAGAAGGGTTAAGGAGGTAACACTTTGAAAGACTATATTGAAGATAGAGTATTAGAAGTAGCAAAATATATAATAGAGTCCGAGGCGACAATAAGAAAAACAGCATCGGTTTTCGGAGTAAGTAAAAGTACAATTCATAAGGATATGACAGAGAGATTACCTAAAATAAATGCTCAGATAGCAGAAGAAGCTAAAAATATCTTAGACCTAAATAAAGCTGAAAGACATATAAGAGGTGGAAAAGCTACTAAAATGAAGTATAAAACAATTGAAGGTTAATTAGAATAGTAATATAATAGTTATATACGATTTTAGTAAATATTGTATAGTATTTTAAAAAGAAGAAAATACTATAGAGCAGGAGTGAATTTTAAGATGTTTTTTTTTGGGATAGGAACAGATATGGGGATAGACTTAGGTACTGCCACGGTACTCGTTTACATGAAAGGGAAGGGGATAATATTAAAAGAACCTTCAGTTGTGGCTATTGATAAAAATGTAAACAAGGTTTTGGCAGTAGGTGAAGAAGCGAGAAAGATGATTGGGAGAACACCAGGAAACATTGTTGCCATTCGACCACTTAGAGATGGGGTAATATCAGACTATGATGTTACAGAAAAAATGCTTGAACACTTTATAAAAAAGGCTTGTGGGAAACGTAAGATGTCAACTCCTAGAGTTGTAATGTGTGTTCCTTGTGAAGCTACAGAAGTGGAAAGAAGAGCTGTTGAGGATGCGGCAAGAAATGCAGGTGCTAAAAAGGTACTGTTAATAGAAGAACCTTTAGCTGCTGCTATAGGGGCAGGATTAGACATTACTAAGGCTAGTGGAAACATGGTTATTGACATAGGAGGAGGCACAACGGATATAGCGGTAATTTCTCTAGGTGGAATGGTAGTTAGGGAATCAATTAAAACTGCTGGAGATAATTTTGATGATGCTATAATTCGTTACATAAGAAAAAAACATAAACTAATGATTGGAGAAAGAACAGCTGAAGATTTAAAGATAAGTATAGGTTGTGCTTATCCAAAGAAAGAAGATATTAAAGCAGAAATAAGAGGAAGAGATCTTATAACAGGACTTCCTAAAAACATTACGGTTTATTCTAGTGAAATGCAAGAAGCGCTTAAAGATCAAGCGTATGAAATTGCAGAGTGTGCACATTCTGTACTGGAGAAGACTCCACCTGAACTTGCTGCTGATATAGCAGATAAAGGAATAATAATTACTGGTGGAGGCGGACTGTTAGATGGCCTAGACAAGTTGATTGAAGAAGTTACACACGTACCAGTATATGTTGCAGAGGATTCAGTATCATGTGTTGCAGTTGGAACAGGAAAGATGCTTGACTTTGTAGATAAATTAGATGATTCCTTCAATGGATATGATGTTACCATGTAGGAATAAAATGTACAAGTTTGAATATTAAACCTAAGTTATGATGGGTTACATATAATAAGATTACTCTTTTAATTAGTAGTTAATAGCAATATTTATTAAGAGGGTAAAAATTAAAAGTATTATTAGGTACCTAGTATATAAAAGTAATTATATACTAGGTATTTTGTATTGGTTTATAATGTATAAGCTTAACTTAAATTTATGATTAAAATCTAAGTTAAGTATTTAAAGTAGTGTAGTTTATTTATTGCAACTTATATATCAATTAGATAAAGTACTTAAATAATAGCCGTGAACTAACCCGTTTATGATAACCTTTGATAGTTCTAAAATTAGACTTAAGCGAATGTTTCTACTTGTAAAAGGTTCATCTATATCACTAGAATCAACAATACCAATTATTGATATATCTCCAACAGGTGAAAGGGATTTTCCAACACCCTTACCTGGATTTATAGGGAAATTTCTAACTTGTATTTCACCAATTTTGCTAGGTGGACCTAAACAAGCATCGATACCAATGATTTTAGAGTTTGGATGCTTTAATTTTATATCGGATAGTTTAGTATCTAAATTTAGGGCGTGTATAGGGTTGGAAACTGTGCCGTATACAGGAAGAGGAAAAAATTTTTCTTGAAGCATACTACCGATAAGCGGCCCTAGACAGTCACCAATGCATCTATCAGTTCCAATACAAACAATAATAGTGTTTGCATCTAATTCATCTTTTAAAAAGTTTGACAAGGAGTAATAACCTAATTGATCTTTATAATGAATCTTAACTTTACTCACAGAAACACCTCCATATGAATTTATATGAAGTTACAGTGGTATAAATTCTAAAAAATGTGGAATAATTTAGATAGTTTTATCTACAAAAGGAGGAGAAGGAATTGAAAAGAAATACATACTCTATGATAGTAGTAATTTATACAATATTAAATATAATATTATTAATTAATTTTAATGAGTATCAAGAGAATGATTTGGAGGAAAAAAACAACAATCAATATACATATAAAGATGAATTGAAATTAGAAAGAATAAGTGAGGAGGCTAGACTTAAAGAAAGTAAAGGAGTAGAAGGCTCCAATGAAGAAGAAATTCAGCCTAGAGAATCAAGTATTAATGATAACTATAATAAGAAATCAATAGAGGCAACCAGTAAAAATCAAGAACAGTTAAAGTCTTTATATAAAAGTGATAGTGAAATAGTTAAAATAGATGATTTGCAACTTGATAAGTATAATAAAGAAATTTGTGAGAAGAATAAGGTGATGAAGACATCTACGGATGAAATGATTAAGGATTTGAGTGCAGTAGAAAAGGGCAAAATAATGCTTATATGCAAAGAGTTAACTGAAGAAGATTACGAAGATATAACGGAGTATCTTAGTTATAATAATGAAAGATTAGCAGTGATGAGGACGTTAGATGTACTAGAGAGTAAAGTGGAGAAGAAAAAGGTAGACCAGATAAAGGAAATATTTTCTAAATATATTGATATGAGTAAGGTTGAAGGTAAAGATTAGTATAAAATATCTTAATTAAATTAAAAAAAGATAGTTAATGATAAAAGAAATAAAAAAAAATAAAAAAAAATCAAATTAGGGGTTGAAAAAAAACCAATATAATTGTATACTAAGTCTTGTCAGTTTAATGACATTTTAATTGGCACGGATAAATAGAGAGATTAGTAAATGTTTATAATAAAATTAATGTATTAATTTCAATATTTAAATTGTGGAGGAGTTCCCGAGTGGCCAAAGGGGGCAGACTGTAAATCTGTTACGTTTCGTTTCGATGGTTCGAATCCGTCCTCCTCCACCACACGGTCGCATAGCTCAGCTGGGAGAGCATCTGCCTTACAAGCAGAGGGTCACAGGTTCGATCCCTGTTGCGACCACCATTTAAACTTTAGTTTTTAAGTATAATATGCTGGCATGGCTCAACGGTAGAGCAGCTGATTTGTAATCAGCAGGTTGTAGGTTCGATTCCTATTGCCAGCTCCATAAAGTGGAGGAGTTCCCGAGTGGCCAAAGGGGGCAGACTGTAAATCTGTTACGTTTCG
>NZ_JAVXMF010000018.1:0-23687 GCF_036646415.1 Clostridium sp.
CCAAATAATTGAACTGCTTTAGTTGTAACTTCCATAGCTACTTCTGAAGCATATAGTTTAGCCATTGCAGCTTCTTTAGTGAAAGAAAGTCCTGCTCCTTTTCTAAATGCAGCATTATATACTAAATGTCTAGCTGCTTGAATCTTAACTTCCATATCTGCAACCATCCATTGAAGTCCTTGGAATGCTGCTATTGATTTTCCAAACTGCTTTCTTTCTTTCATATAAGCAACTGCTTCATCTAAAGCTCCCTGAGCAATTCCTAGTGCTTGAGATGCAACTCCAATTCTTCCTCCATCAAGAGTAGCCATAGCAATTCCAAATCCTTTTCCTTCTTTTCCAAGTAGGTTTTCTTTTGGTACTATACAGTTTTCAAATATTAATTCAGTAGTTGAAGAAGCACAAATACCCAACTTATGTTCTTTTTTTCCAATTTTAAATCCTGGGAACTCTTTTTCAACTATGAAAGCAGTTATTCCTTTAGTTCCTTTTGATTTATCAGTCATAGCAAATATAATGTATATATCAGCTTCTCCACCATTTGTGATAAATATTTTAGAACCATTCAATATATAATTGTCGCCTTCAAGTACTGCTGTAGTTTGTTGTCCAGCTGCATCAGTTCCTGCGTTTGGCTCTGTTAACCCAAATGCTCCTAGTTTTTCACCTTTAGCAAGTGGTATTAAGTACTTTTCTTTTTGTTCTGCTGTACCAAATTGGAAAACAGGATTTGCACCAAGAGATGTATGTGTAGCTACTATTATACCTGTAGTTCCACATACTTTAGAAAGTTCTTCAACTACCATAGCATAAGATACTGCATCCCCACCAGCTCCACCAAGCTCAGTTGGAAATGGTATTCCAAGCATATGGTATTTAACCATTTTATCTACTGTTTCTCTTGGAAATCTACATTCCTCATCTATTGATGCAGCTAAAGGTTTAACCTCAGTTTGTGCAAACTCTCTAGCAAGCTGTCTAACCATTTCTTGTTCTTTAGTCAAATTAAAGTTCATAATATTTCCTCCTAGACTCTATTTATTTTTAAATTCAGGTTCTCTTTTCTCAATAAAAGCAGTCATACCTTCTTTTTGATCTTGTGTAGCAAAGCATAGCGCAAAAAGTTCTCTTTCTATAGCCATTCCTGTTTCAATGTCAGTTTCTATACCTCTATTGATTGCAGTTTTAGCATATCTAACAGCTCTTTGTGGTCTTGACACTATCTTTGTAGCCATTTTTATTGCTTCTTCTAAACCTTCGCCTTTTGGTACTACTCTATTTACAAGACCAATTCTATAAGCCTCGTCAGCTTTAAATAAATCTCCTGTAAGTATGATTTCTTTAGCTCTATTACGTCCTACAAGTCTTGGTAATCTTTGAGTTCCAGCAGTACCCGGAATTATTCCAAGAGTAATTTCTGGTTGTCCAAATCTCGTACCCTCTTCTGCAATTATGAAGTCGCAACACATAGCTACTTCACATCCACCACCTAGAACAAATCCATGAACAGCAGCAATTACCGGTTTTTCCATAAGTTCAATTCTTCTACATACTTTAAGACTAAGTTTTGCAAAAGCTCTTCCTTCTTCTGTATCCTTATCTCTCATTTCTTTTATATCAGCACCTGCTATAAAAGCCTTACCTTCACCTCTAAGAATAACTACATTTACTTCATCATCCTCTTCGATAAGATCAAGCACACTATACATATCATTAAAAGTATCGGTATTAAGACAGTTGAGAAATTTAGGTCTGTTAATAGTAACAAATCCTATTCCATTTTCCTTTTTATAAGTTAAATTATTATATTCCATTTTTTCACCCCTTTAATAAGATATTCGTACGTATATAATTCAAAGCAATTTCTATGCCAAATTTAGAATTATAACTGATAATTCTAAATTTTTATTCAAATCAAATAAAAAGCAAGGTTTAAAATAACCTTGCTTTTGAGTATTGTAATTAATTATTCTAAATTTGTCTAACACCTTTTGATAGCCTAAAACATTACTAGAGTATTTTAAAAATAAAAGTGATTATTTTCTTATAACAAAGGTTTAATATTAAACCATTTACTTTACTTTTTTAAAACTAAGATTATCTATTAAATCTCTAGAAGCTCTATTACTATATATTTCATTTTTATTTAAATCTGCAACTACAATCCTTAATATGCTCCAGCCATGAAAAGATAACTTATAATTCTTTGTATAGTTAAACTTTTCAACACTTTTAATTATGCTATCTCTCTCTATACAATCCGTTACAATAATTCCTGTAATATAAGTTGTCTTGTGCTCTTTATGTGGCTTTACAATGGTTACAGCACATTTTTTCATATAATCTGTAAATTCATTCAAATCACTTTCTGTAAGAATATCCATGTTTATTACCAAACAATGTTCATTACACTCGTACTTATCAACTATTTTGTCTTTACTTAAAAAAGTTCGTCCAAATTTCATGTCCCAACTTCCATACAACTCTAAATTTCTATCAATTAAATATTTATTCTCTTCTATATCAAAGTATTTTGAAAATATTGATTGCAAATAATCTATATATCTAGATTTATCCATGAAATCACTCCTTCTATAAATACGATTCTATTTACATTGATATATAATACTTCTTACATGGAGATGAAATACAACATTTTAAATGCATAATACTTGTTAATACTTCATTCTGAATTGTATATTTATTAATATATACTGTATATGTATTATGAATATTACTAATATTGAAATAAACTATATGGAATTATAATGAATTTACATATATAATTGAAGTACTATTAATAAAAACTCTACTTATATAAACATAATTGAAAGGAATGTGGATGTTAAATGGAAATAAACAATGAAATGTTAAAAAAGTATGCTAGCCTAAGTGTATCCATAGGTGTAAATGTTCAACCTGGACAGATTCTTGTTATAAAATCACCCGTAGAATGTGTTAATTTTACAAGAATCATTGTTGAAGAAGCCTATAAACTAGGAGCTAGTGAAGTTATTGTTCACTGGAACGATGAAGAATGTGGTAAACTTAAATATCTTAATTCTCCAATGGAAGTATTTGAGTCATATCCTAACTGGATGAAGGAATCTATGCTTTCCTATGCCGAAAAAGGTGCTTGCTTTTTAAGTATAAGTGCTTCCAATCCTGAACTTTTGAAAGATGTAGATCCTAAAAAAATCTCCGCATCTCAAAAATCTTCTAGCCTTGCTACAAGAAGCTTTAGTGAAAGACTTATGAGTAATAAAAATTCCTGGTCAATTATTGCACTTCCAACTAATTCCTGGGCAACTAAAGTGTTCCCTACCCTAAGTGAAGAAGAAGCTGTAAAAAAACTTTGGGGAAATATATTTAAAATAGTACGTGTAGATAATGAAAATCCAATTAAAGCATGGGAAATTCATAAAAATACCCTTGTTGAAAAGATGAAATATCTCAATGATAAAAACTTTAAGGCTCTTCATTTTACTAATTCTATAGGTACAGATTTCACTTTAGAACTAGTTGAAAATCATCTATGGATTGGTGGAGCAGAATACACACCTGATGGCGTAGAGTTCATTGCAAATATGCCAACAGAGGAAATTTTCTCTATGCCTAAAAAAACTGGTGTCAATGGAAAAGTAGTTAGCTCAAAACCCCTGAATTATGGTGGTAACCTAATTAATAACTTCTCAATAACCTTCAATGATGGCAGAGTTGTCGATTTTGAAGCAGAAACAGGATACGAATCCTTAAAAACCTTAATTGAAACCGATGAAGGATCTCACTATTTAGGAGAAGTTGCTTTAGTACCATTTGACTCTCCTATTTCAAATTCAGAGATTATATTCTTCAATACCTTATATGACGAAAATGCATCTTGTCACCTTGCCTTTGGTAAAGCTTATAATTTATGCTTAAAAGACGGTGTGGAAATGACTAGTGAAGAAATTTTATTAGCTGGTGGTAATGATTCTTTAACTCATGTTGACTTTATGATAGGTACATCTGATTTATCAATTACAGGTATAGCGTTTGATGACTCTAAAACTCCCGTGTTTATAAATGGAAACTGGGCATTCTAGATATTAAAAATAATAAATCCATAAGAAACTTATAAAAGCTTTATAAGTTTAATGTATATCAGGTATGAAATTAAAAGATTAAATCTTAAATTTCATACCTGTCATAATTTATTTAGTAGTATTGAATAAATATAAATAAAGTTTTTAGTTATTTACTACTTTTTCTTAATACAAAGTTTTATTTTAATAATTAGTAAGAATTTTTTAATATTTTTTCAATTAATATGGTGTAACATATTAATTAAATTATATTTTATACATACAGTATACTGAATGAGGGGGTATTATATAATATGTCAAATTTTAACATATTGGTTGTAGATGATGAAGTTGAAATCTGCAATGCTATAGAAATATATTTAAAACGAGAGGACCTACAGGTATATAAAGCCTACAATGGTATTGAAGCTCTAGAAGTTTTAGAAGATAAAAAAATTCATTTAATTATTCTAGATGTTATGATGCCTCATCTTGATGGTCTTAAAACCTGTTTGAAAATTAGAGAAACACTAAATATTCCCATAATAATTCTGTCTGCTAAATCTGAAAACATTGATAAAATCATGGGATTAAATAACGGTGCTGATGATTACATAACAAAGCCTTTTAATCATTTAGAACTTATCGCTAGAGTTAAGTCTCAACTTAGACGCTATGAAAAACCTTTAAATATTGAAAAGGTTAATATAAAGGATAAGATTATAATTAAAGATTTAATAATTGATACTACTTTAAAATCTGTAATTCTTCGTGGAGACCATATAAAATTTACCGCTACAGAGTATGGAATACTTCTGCTTCTCGCATCAAATATTGGTAGGATATTTTCAATAAAGGAGATTTATGAAAAAGTGTGGAAGTCACCATTCTATCATAGTGAAAATACAGTAACAGTTCATATTCGAAGAATGAGAGAAAAGATTGAGATCAACTCAAAAGATCCAGAATATATTAAGGTGGTATGGGGTGTTGGATATAAACTAGAAAAAACCAATAGTTAACTCATATAAAACAGTACATTACTTATTTATTTAATAATCTAAACTTTTAGTTTAAATTATTAAATGAATTTATTAAAATTACAACAAATTTAAAAATGTGAAAGTGGTGTGAAACATTGATAACATCTTTTAAAAATATACTAAATAAATGGTTGCACAACTTCAATGAAAGTTTTATTCTAGTCGAGTTCCTACTTATCTTTATAATAGGCATAACAGCACTACCTGAATTTATTAATACAACTTTAATAGATTATGATGGTTATACAAATAAGCGTAGTGTCTATGGACTGTCTATATTAAATGAGAGTAAATTTAAGAATGAAATGCTTCAAAATGATACTATTGAATTTAGAGAATCTCTACTAAGTTTCACTGACGGATTCTCCAAAATAATTCACTGTGAAAATGATGAGAGTGCAAAAACTTTTCAAAACTATATGATTACATCTCTATCTGGTAAGGTAGGAGTTCTTTTAATTGATAAAGTCAACAATCGATGGTTTTCAAATAGAAATTGGTTTAATGATTATCCTTTCAACCAATTACCTCCTGATGAAGCTTTAATTAAACTTTCCAAAGAAGATGATGTATTAATCTATAATTCTAATAACTTATCTCACTACTCTACCCCATATGGTTACTACAATGGTGCTTATACTCCACCAATTGCAGACTTGGAAGAAATTTATTTTATACGAGGAACTGAATATAGTAATATGGCAAAGTTCATAAAATATAAATTTTACTTATCAGTTCCCTTATTAATTATATTTATAATGCTTATTATGAAGCAGATTTTATGCATAAAAACTATTTCTATTCATTGTTATCTTAGAAAATTCAACACTTTACTTCCAGTAAGAGCTATTAAAGGTATAAATATATTTTTCACAAATGCAAAATATATTTTCAAAAATCTGTTTTTTGATTCCACATTAATAATGCTATTAATATTCTGGATAGTATACCTACCCTTATGTTTTATCTTTAATTTAAATAATTATGATTTCAATTTGAATGATAGGACAGCTTTTTTATTAATTGTAGGCACAATATTTATTATAATTACAAACACTAATGTACGTTACTTAGAAAATATAAATAACAAGCAAAAATTGATTAAATATCTTCAGAAAATTGAAGACGGGGATATTGATATAGATATAAATTCCAAAAAATTAGGAACCCTTTCAGACCTAGCTTCTGAAATTAACACACTAAAGATCAGCTATAAAAAGAAGATTGAAGATGGTCTAAAAAATGAGAGGTTAAAAACAGAACTTATTACCAATGTATCTCATGATTTAAAAACGCCCCTAACTTCCATAGTAAATTATGTTGATATTCTCAAGGATGAAACCCTTGAAAAAGATGAGATTAAAGATTATGTAACTATTCTAGATAATAAGTCTAACAAACTAAAAAAACTAGTTGAAGATTTATTTGAAATGTCAAAGATGAACTCTGGTCAGATTATTTTAAATAGAACAGATATAGATATTGTAGAACTTATTCATCAAAGCCTTGGAGAACTTACTTTTCTTGGAGAAGATAGTAATCTCACCTTTAAGGTAATTGGAGAAAGTTCCTGTCTCGCTAACGTAGATGGTGCCAGGATGTCAAGAGTAATGGATAATCTAATTTGTAATGCAATTAAATACTCCTTAGAAAACTCTAGAGTATATTTACAGGTATCAAAAACTAATGAATATTGTGAAATAGTAGTTAAAAATATTTCCAAATATGATTTAGATTTTAACGAAGAAGAAATCCTTGAAAGATTTGTTCGCGGAGATAAATCTAGAAATTCCAACATTGAAGGTTCCGGACTTGGTCTTGCTATTACAAACACCATAGTAGAACTTCATGGTGGAACCTTAAAAGTAAAATGTGACGGTGATTTATTTAAGGTAATAATCAGACTTCCATTCCATAATGATAAATAAAACTTTCTTTTAATCTTATAATTAAAAACTAAATATATAAAAATATTAACAAACTAAAGCCTAACTATTTTATTGAATAGCTAGGCTTTTATTTCATATATTATGTATATGTTAGATTAATTAGCATAAATTTAATTAAAGCTGGTTATAATAAATTTACAAGAAATTCAAAATCTATATTTTAAATTTTATTGCATTTAAGTAAAAGTTGGATAATACTTAAGTGTCTTCTATAGTTTTAATATATAAATATTATATGTATTTAACATTTTTAAGTAATTCATAAATTAAGAAAACATAGTTAATCCGACTATGTTTTCTTAATTTATAGACTTGTTTATATATTTTTATATATAAATTTACCTTAATTTACAAAACATTATTAATATAATTTACATAATAATTATATTTGCTATTTTACATAAACTAAGGAGGAAATTAATGAGTAATAAGAGTAATCTTTTAAATAATAACGTAAAATTAAAAAGAGATCTTGGTCTAGGTGCTGCAACTGCAATAGTAGTTGGAAACATAATTGGGTCTGGAATATTTATGTCACCCTCAAGCTTTGCCAGAGTTACAAACCCTAAAGTAGCTATAATTGCTTGGATTATAACGACTTTAGGTTCTTTACTAATTGCTCTAAGTTTTGCTAATCTTGGTTCTAAAATACCTAAAACTGGAGGCCCAATTGTTTATGCTAGGGCTGCATTTGGTGATTTTGCTGGATTTCTAATCGCTTGGTCTTATTGGATTGGTTCATGGGTAGGAAACGCTGCAATAATTACAGCATTTATGAGCTACTTTACATATTTTTTCCCTGTTGCTACTAATCCACTAATAGCATTCGTAACCTCTTCTTCAGTATTATGGATACTTACTACTATTAATATTTTTGGAGTAAAACACGTAGGTAAAATAGGTATTATTTCCACAGTACTAAAAATAGGTGTTCTTTTAGTATTTATTATCATCGCTGGATTGAACTTCGACCCATCTTATTTAAATACTATTTCAAGTCCAGCAGTTTCAGGAATATCAACACTACCCGCTGCTATAGCCATAGCTCTGTGGTCATTCATTGGTCTTGAAAGTGCCACTGTCGCTGGTGGCGAAATTAAAAATCCTGAAAAGAACATAAGAAAAAGTACTATTTATGGAATAATTATAGTTTCTGTAGTGTATATTATTATGAGTGTTGTTGCCATGGGTGCTATGGATCAAGTAGATTTAGCAAATTCTCAAGCTCCTCTTTCTGATATAATTAATGTAGCTACAGGTGGTACTTGGGGTGGAACTTTTATTGCTATTGGAGCCTTAATATCAACACTAGGAGCCACATCTGGATGGTTATTAACAACTGCAAGAGGTGCCATGGGTGCAGCAGAGGATGGACTATTTCCTGAATCAATGAAACGTATTAGTCCAAAATATAACACTCCAGTTATAGGCCTAGTTGTAAGTGGCGTATGTACTAATCTACTTTTAATTATGAATTATGTAGGTACTCTACAAGGTGCCTTTGACTTCATGATATTACTTTCAACCTTAGCTTTCCTACCAGCTTACTCCTTCTGTGCAGCCGCAGAAATAGTACTTTTATTTAAGGGTGGAAAAGATTTTAACATATTTAGATTCTTAAAAAATTCATTCTTCTCCCTACTTGCATTTGGATATTCCATTTATGCAATCTATGGTACAGGTGCTGAATGTGTTATGTATGGATTTATTCTTATGCTAGTTGGAATTCCTATATATGTATATATGCTACTACAAAAAAATAAAGATAATAAAGTTGTAGATAATTTAAGAAAATCTGCTGGTATAGGCGATGATGATGTATAATCTTTGCTAAAAGGTTTATTACTTCATACTAAATATATATTCTTTATAAATATACTTTAATATATAATATCTAAATAACAAAAATCAACTATAAATCTTTTACATTACAACTTATAGATGAAAATAAAAGGTTTGCTTTTAAGCAAACCTTTTATTTTCATCTATAGTCTAACTTAACTTATGAAGTAATAAACTTACTCTACATAAGCCTCTATAAAATTCATTTGTCCTAGTGCAGATTTAACAGTTCCTTTAACACTTGGGTCTACACATAATACGTTAGTGTAAGAATATAAAGGAATTACTGGCATATCTTTAATAAAGATATCTTCAGCCTTGTGTAATAATTCTGTTCTCTTAGCATCATCTAACTCTACTTTTGCAGCTGTTATTAACTTATCATATTCTGCATTTGAATATCCAGCATTATTTTGTGGATTTCCAGTTACCCACATGTCTAAGAATGTCATAGGGTCATTGTAATCTGCTATCCAACCATGTCTAGCCATAGAGAATTGGAATTTATTTCTAGTTTCCTGGAATACTGCCCACTCTTCATTTTTAAGCTCTACATTTATTCCTAGTTCTGTTTTCCACATATCTTGAATTGCTTGAGCGATATTTTGATGTCCAGCACTGGTGTTAAATGTAAATGTAATTGTTGGAGCACCTTCACCATTTGGATATCCTGCTTCTGCAAGTAATGCTTTAGCCTTTTCAACATCTGCTGTAGGTTCAAAGTATTTTTTTTGGAATTCTATTCCTGCTGAGTCTACGATTCCTGCTGGAACATAACTTTGTGCAGGTACTTGCCCACCTTGAGTAACCTTATCAACTATTAATTGTCTATCTATAGCTAGTGATAATGCTTCTCTAAACTCAGGTTTACTTAATGCTTCAGCTGCTGCTGGATCAACTTTCTCACCTTCTTCTGTTAAATTTATACAGTAGAAGTAGGTTCCTAAATAAGGATATATTTTTGCAGTACCTTCAGCTAAAAGTGTAGGTATTTCTGCTTGTGGTGGGGCTTCAATAACATCAATTTCTCCACTCTTAAATGCATTTAAGTAAGTTACTTCATCATCAATTAATTTCATTTCTAAAGTTTCAAGTTTTACTCTTTCTGCATTCCAATAGTTTTCATTTTTAACAAAAGTAATACTTTCCTTTTGTTTCCATTCTGACATTTTGAATGGTCCATTGGAAATATAAGTTTCTGGACTTAATGTCCATTTTTCCTGATTTCCTTCTACTATATCTTCTCTAACTGGGAAGTAAGTTGGAAATGCTGCTAATGATAAGAAATAAGGTACTGGAGATTCAAGAGTTACTTCTAAAGTTTTATCATCTAGAGCTTTTACTCCTACGTCTTCTGCTGTAGCTTCTTTATCCCCTATCTTTTCCTTATTATAATAAGCTGCACCATTCTTTATATAGAAAAGTTGATATCCATATTCTGCTGCTACTGCAGGATTCAATGCTCTTTTCCATGCATACTCAAAATCTCCTGCAACTACAGGTTTGCCATCTGACCATTTTGCATTATCTCTTAAGTGGAAGGTATACACAGTTCCGTCATCTGATAACTCGTACTCTTCAGCAACTGCAGGTATTATCTTACCATCTGCATCTTCTCTCATTAGCCCCTCAAAAGCATTGTGTATTACAGTTGATCCATCTACAGCTGAATTTAATTGAGGATCAATTGTTTTTGGATCTGCTCCAAGATTATAAACTATCTTTTGTTCCACTGTTTGTTCTACTGTTTTTCCTGGTTCGTTTTTGTCAACATTTTTGTCATCTTTTCCACATCCTGAAAATAAAGTACATGTCATTACCGCAGTCATTAACAACGCCATTAGTTTGGTTTTTTTCATTACATTGCCTCCTTATAAATTAAATTATTTATTTAAATAAATGACAAGCTACACTATGACCTGGAGATACTTCTTTTAATATAGGTTCCTCTTCTCCACAAATTTTTTGGGCATACTTACACCTAGACTTGAATCTGCATCCTGGTGGTGGATCAATTGGTGAAGGAATATCTCCCTCTAAAATTATCCTCTGTCTTTTCTTAGCTTCATCAGGATTTGGAATTGGAATTGCAGATAATAGTGCATTTGTATATGGATGAATAGGTCTACTGTATACTTCATTGCTCTCTGCAATTTCAACTAATTTTCCTAAATACATTATCCCAACTCTATTAGATATATGCTTAACCATTGACAAATCATGAGCTATAAATAGGTATGTTAATCCAAAATCGTTTTGTAAGTCTTCGATCATATTAATTATTTGAGCCTGTATAGATACATCTAGTGCTGATATAGGTTCATCACAAACTATAAACTCAGGATTAACTGCAAGAGATCTCGCAATTCCAATTCTTTGTCTTTGACCACCTGAAAACTCATGAGGATAACGATTAATGTGATTTGGATCAAGACCAACCTTATCTAAAAAATACTTAATTTTCTCTTCTCTCTCCTTACCTTTACATAATTTATATATATCTAAAGGTTCACCAATTATATCACCTACAGTTAGCCTTGGATTTAATGAAGCATAAGGGTCTTGAAATATCATCTGCATCTTTTTTCTATAAGGTAACATTTGTTTGCTGGACAATTTTTCAAGTTTATCCTCATTGTAAATTATTTCTCCAGCAGTTGGATTGTATAGTTTTAGAAGTGTTCTACCCAATGTAGTCTTACCACACCCAGACTCTCCAACCAGTCCTAGAGTTTCTCCTTTTTTAATAGAAAGAGACACTCCATCTACTGCCTTTAATACACCTTTATTTTTATTAAATATTGATTTCTTGGTATGAAAATATTTACATAGATTTTTAATTTCCACTAAATTTTCTGTACTATTCATTACTCTGCCTCCTTTGTATTGGAGTTGCAACCTTAGGAGCTCTCTCATCATTTAACCAGCAAGCAGATTTATGTCCTTTAGAAATTTCATAAAAATTCGGTCTATTGTTCTTGCATACATCCATTGAATATTTGCATCTAACATAAAATGGACATCCTGTTGGTGGTTTAAATAAATCTGGAGGTTGACCATCTATTGGCTTTAATCTTTCTTTAACCAAGGTATTTGGGTTCGGAACACTTTCCAAAAGACCCCATGTGTATGGATGCCTTGAACTATAAAATATATCTCTTACATCTCCCTGCTCTATGATAAGTCCACCATACATTACATTGACTTTATCGCAAATATCTGCAACTACCCCTAAATCATGGGTAATTAGTATTATAGATGTATTTAATTTTTGTTTTATATCCTTCATTATCTCTAATATTTGTGCTTGAATTGTAACATCTAAAGCAGTTGTAGGCTCATCTGCAATGAGTAGCTTAGGATTACATGTAAGTGCCATAGCTATCATAACTCTTTGCCTCATTCCCCCTGAAAACTCATGGGGATACTGTTTCATTCTGCTTTCTGGACTTGGTATTCCAACTAGATGTAATAATTCTATTGACTTTTTATAGGCTTCATCCTGGGACATTTTCTTATGAATTCTAAGTGGCTCCATAATTTGATTACCTATATTCATGAGCGGATTTAATGATGTCATAGGGTCTTGAAAAATCATAGAAATTTCATTTCCTCTTATCTTTGACATTTGATCATCATTTAAAGATAATATATTTTTATCTTCAAATTTTACTTCTCCTTCTTTTGCCTTTCCATTATCATCTAAAAGTTTCATTATTGACATCATAGTAACACTTTTACCACTACCTGACTCCCCTACTATCCCAACAACTTCTCCATATCCTAAATTAAAAGAAACTCCTCCTACTGCCTGAACTTCTCCAAATTGAGTATAGAAAGACGTTTTTAAATTACTTACTTCTAATAAATTGTTCATCCTTCCACCTCCTACTTTTTAACTTTTGGATCTAGGGCATCTCTAAGTCCATCACCAAGCATATTAAATGAGAATATTGTTATACATATCGCCAAAGTTGGGAATAAAAGCTGATAAGGGAATAATCTCAAAGTTGATAGAGCATCATTTGCTAAAGTTCCCCAAGATGCCAATGGTGGTACGAGTCCTAGTCCGATAAAACTTAAGAAAGATTCTGTAAATATTGCAGCCGGGATTTGAAGGGTTAGAGTTACAATAATTGGACCTACACAGTTAGGAATTAAATGCTTAAATAGTATTCTTCTCCCTTGTGCCCCTAAAGTTCTTGCTGCCAAAATAAATTCTTGCTGCTTAAGTTGAAGTATTTCACCTCTAACAATTCTTGCCATTGGTATCCAGAATGATATTGCCAATGCTATTATGATGTTAAATAACCCGCCTTTCTCTAGAACAACCATCAATAGAATTACATATATTGTCATCGGTATTGATGATATAATATCAACAATTCTCATCATTATATTATCTATCCAGCCACCTGCAAGACCTGCAATTCCACCGTATACTATACCGATAATTAAATTTAAAAAGGATGCTACAAAACCAATTATCAATGAATATCTAGCTCCATACATAACTCTAACAAATAGGTCTCTTCCCAAATTATCAGTTCCAAACCAATGTTCTGCTGAAGGCCATTGATTTGTAAATTTAAGGTTATTAGTAGTATAATCGTGTTTAGAAACCCAAGGTATCAATATTGCACAAAGAGTTATGAGAATTACAAAGATAAGCCCCACTATTGCTAATTTATTCTTTTTAAGCTTTCTCCATGAATCTTGCCAGTAAGTAACACTTGGCCTATTTATAGTATCCTTTTGCTTTTTTACTTCAGCATCAAAGACGAACCCATTCTTATTGATATTTTCATTTATCTCCATATCCTCACCCCCTACACATCAACGTTTTCTAATTTAATTCTTGGATCTATAATTACATATAGAATATCCACAATCAAATTACATAATATAAGAAGTGTGCTATAGAAAATAGTTACTCCTAATATGGTTGTATAATCTCTATTTGTTATTGTTTGTACAAATTCTCTACCAAGACCTGGTATTGCAAATATTTTTTCTACAACAAAACTACCTGTAAGTATACCTGCAATTAATGGACCTACATATGTTACTATTGGAATTAAAGTATTTCTAAGTGCATGTTTAAACATAATTCTTCTGCCATTAACGCCTTTTGATCTTGCAGTTCTGATATAATCGGATTTGAGAACATCTAAAAGCTTTGATCTTGTAAGTCTAGATATAAAGGCTATAGAATATCCGGCTAAAGCTATAGAAGGTAATAAATAACTTCTCCAATTATCTAGTCCTGTAATAGGAACTAAGCTTAACTTAACCCCAAAAACATACATAAGTAATGTTGCTATAACGAAACCTGGTACTGTTACTCCTAACGTTGCTAATACCATACACAAAGAATCTGGCCACTTATTGTATTTTAGTGCAGCAATTATACCTAGGAAAACTCCCAAAATTAATGACATTGCTATAGCTACTCCACCAAGTTTAGCCGATGCAGGAAAGGAATAACCTATTATCTCTTGAACATCTCTTCCTTTGTACTTCATGCTTGGTCCTAAATCACCTTTAATCAAATCTTTTAAATACATACCGTATTGTTCACCTAAAGACTTATCTAAACCATACTTAGCCTCTAAACTTGCTTTTATTTCTGGTGGTAATGGCTTTTCACCATCAAACGGACCACCTGGCATTAACCTCATTAAGAAAAATGTAGCAGTAATAACTATAAATACAGTTATTACACTTATACCTAGTCTTTTTAGAATGTACTTAATCAAATTTTCACCCCCTAATATTTTCATATAATATGTATATCTATAAATGTAAACTTATATTCCACTTTTTAAAATTATATAATATATTGTTGCTAAACCAAATTTAAATGCAACACATATGTAACTATTAATACATTCACTTGTATTTTTTCACAATTAAGCATATTAATTTACCCCTATACTAGTAACATTAAGAAAGCTATTTATCAACGACTTTTATATCATTAATAAATAGCTTTTTCCATCTAATATTTCATTGTAATATTTTTTACAAATGTACCTTCCTTTATTATTATATTCATTTTATCACTATCTACATTATGCCTTCATTGCCAATAATTCTTGATAAAGATATGCTGCATAAGAATCTGTCATTCCACATATAAAATCTGTTACTAATAGGAGCCTACAATATTCTTCTCCACACTCTTCCTGTTCAATCTTATTTTCACATATAAATCTATAATTTTTTGAAATAAGAGAATACAGCTTACCGTCATAGCCTTTATATGGCTTTACTTCTTTATTAAGTGCAACTGGTACAAAAGTATCTAGCAATCTATGAATTATATTATAACCTACTATTTCATTAGATACTACTCTCTCATTGTTGTACACATACTCTCTAGAAATCTTCCTTAGGAATATTGAAATCTTCTTAGCCTTGGAGTTTCCAATTAAATTCCCCTCATACTTGCCATTCATAATGTCCTCATATGAATCCATAAACTCTTTAACTACAGAGTCCCTTAAATATTTATTTAGTTTAATAATAAAGGATTTTAGTGCGTATTCCCCTGGATCTTCATAGCCATATTCTTTTTTTGCTGTAGCATAGTTCTTTGATAAATAATAAGATAAACTTTCCTCTAAAGTCTTTTCTTCAAAACCTTCTTCCTCTAGAAACTCTTCGTACATAACCTTGAAAATATCATGAGATACTATTCCTTTATTAAATGCATCTTCTAGATCTCCTAATAAATATGCGATGTCATCTGCAGCCTCTAAAACATATACTAATGGATTTCTACATTCACCCAACTGTGTAGCTTCCATAATCTCCTTAAATGCAGTTTCCTCTGCCTTATAGTACCCAATTTTCTTTAAGTTGTTCTTCACATTGTCTAAATTCATTGATGACATGGGATATTTTACAATTGAACTAAGAACTCCCATAGTTAAATTCATCCCATATTTATCAATAACAAAATGAAGTTTTGTTAAAATCCTAAATCCCTGCGCATTACCTTCGAAATTCAAAAGATCTAATGCTTCTTGCTTTTCTAGTTTAAATTTATATTTATCGAAGTTAAATGTGTATGTTTCATCTTCATTTTTAAATAATTTTTCCTCAAACCAAGCTCTTATTGCTTCCTCTCCAAAGTGTCCAAAGGGAGGATTCCCAAGATCATGAACTAGACCTGCACATGAAAGAATATTACACATATCATCTACTTCTTCCAAAGTTACCTTATCCTCATGATTTTCTGTTTCCTTAATAAGTTTAATTCCAATGCTCCTCCCTAAGGACTTTGCTATAGAAGAAACCTCCAGTGAATGAGTTAATCTTGTTCTAACAAAATCTAACTTCTCTAGTGGGAATACCTGTGCTTTATCCTGAAGTCTTCTAAATGAGGCACTAAACAAAATTCTATCATAATCATTTTCAAATTCATCTCTCACATCAAAATTTTTTTTAGATAATTTATAATCTTTAATTCTCTTTCTATTTAAGATTTGATTCCATTTAAATTTAGCCATAATATTTCCCTTCCTATGTGTTACAACTGAAATTACTATGTTTATATTCTTTTACCTATTGCCGTCTTTTATTCCTTAATTTCTATTCTTACCTATATATAGAAAATTCCTAAAGTATATTATTTATACATTAGGAATTTCCATTAATTCTTTAATATTAAATTTAGCATTAATAACCAACAATTATTTAAAACACAATCTTTCCTTTAAACGGCTGTAAATTTTTCATTGACTACCACATCAATGCTTTCATCCAAAGCTTTATTATTAATTATTAAATTCTTATAGTATCCATCTATGCCCATAAGCCCTCTATGATTCCCTTTTTCCACAACCTCACCATGTTTTAAAACTATTATTTTATCTGCATTTCGTATAGTAGTATAATTGTCAGCCAACTCTGCAATTGGATTAAAGAATTGCTTTGTATAGGTTGTAAATGCATAAAGCACACCTATCTCCAATGTACTACTCCCTATATATCCCATGGCATACAATATTAGAATTGCTATTGCAAAACTTTGAAAAACATCAGATGCTGGCTTTAAAATGCTATTTAGCCATACTTGGAAGGATATAGTTTTAAAATATTTTTTATTTAGTTCTTTAACATAAAAACCATTAAAAACATTATAGGAACCACACAAAATGATATCATCGCTAATTTAATATTTAACATTATCATTACATAAACAATACCAATTAATAAAAATACATCCTTAAAAAGATTAATTAGTACATTAGTATACATCTCACTTAAAGCTTCCACATCATTAGTTGCTCTAGTTATAAGTCTCCCTGATGATATGTTATCTAAATAGGATAAAGGTAGATACTGTATTATTTTAAACACCCTTGCCCTAAGTCCTCGCATTATCTCCTGTCCAACTTTATTCATTATGTTAGCTTGGACTACAGATAAGAACCCACTTATAGTTACAACTACAAAGTATAATATACCAAATGATGTAATTGAATATATCCCCCTTTTTTGAAGTAAATTCTCATGGGTTCCTTCTTCACAAATCTTTCCCTGATCTAATACCATAATATGATCTGCAGCTTTAACTGAAGATATTTTGTGAGAAATTATAATAGTAGACTTATCTATTCTCAATGATTTAAAATTATTTAGTATCGCCCCTCTGTAATTGTATCTACATCAGAAAGTGAATCATCTAGTATTAGTATTGCAGGATTCTTAATAATAGCTCTAGCCATGGAAGTTCTTTGTTTTTGTCTTCCAGAAAGATTTACTCCACGTTCTCCCAAAATAGTATCAAATCCACTAGAAAGATTTTGAACTAAATTTCCTATTTTCAATATAATCATTACTATTATTGGAATTGGTACAAGACACATCACCGTAAGTCTTAAGTCAATAGTCCTAATCATAGAACAAACTGCAACTAAACTAATAGTAATTCCATTGATGCTCATAGCTGTTGCTGGCCCAAAGGTCATTCTAACAGCATTAATATCATTAATAGCATAAGCAATAAGGTTACCGGTCTTCCTTCTATTATAAAATTCAGGAGACATTACTTGCAAGTGATGAAACAATGCTTCTCTAATGGTACATTCAAGCTTTCTACCATTTCCTATAATTAAGTTTCTCCAAGTATAAGTAGTAACAAATGTACCTCCAGCAATAAGTAGCATATATATTATATTTTTTATTACATCATCTCTATTAAAGTTTTTCATACTCAAAATATAAATAGTTTCACCCAAAACTCTAGGAAAAAGCGTTTGAATATATGCCTGATTTCATAACTAACATATTAAACTACATCTAAATATCATATAATTTAATCCAAATAAAAAGAAGTCTTCACCAAATAAAATGAATCCTTCTTTTTATTATACTAATATTATTGTACAGAATATCCAGTATGACATATACAATTTTTAATTGCTTCTGGACTTGCTGGTTTGTTGTATTCAACTTCCACTGTACCTCTTGCTACATCAACACAAACCTTTTGTACACCTTCTATTTTGTCTAAAGAATTATTAAGCTTTGTTCTACTTTCTGAGTTTACAAGACCTAAAACATCATAATGTACTGTTTTCATTTTTTAGCCTCCTTAGATAATTTCCTTTCTAAGTATATTATCTTTTAATAGAATGGTTTTTATCCATAGATTTAAATTATTTAAGAAGTTTCAATTTATACTAATTTTAACTTGTTATAAATTGTCCTCCATTTATATGTATGGTTTCTCCTGTTATAAATGAAGCTCCACATCCTGCCAAGAACACATAGCTCTCTGCTACTTCTACCGGCTGACCAGCTCTTTTATATAAAGTATTGCTACCAAAGGTTGCAACTTTATTCCCATCAAAGGAAGCAGTGATAAGTGGAGTCCAAATTGGTCCAGGTGCCACAGCATTCACTCTTATGCCTTGAGGTGCTAAGCTCTTAGCAAGACTTCTTGTAAGTGTAGTTAAAGCGCCCTTAGTACATGAATAATCAATTAGTGTTTCATTGCCCTCATAGGCAGTTATAGATGTTGTATATATAATTGAATCTCCTCGCTTCATATGCCCTAACACTTCTTTAGTTAAATAAAAAGCTCCAAAGAAATTTGTGTCAAAGGTTTTATGCAGCTGTTCTTTAGTTATTTCTGTAATTGTCTTACATTCATGTTGTTCTGCTGAATTTGAAACAAATATGTTTATCACACTATACTTTTGAATCACAGTTTTTACTGCTTCCTTGCAGAAGTTTTCATCTCCGATGTCACCACGAATCAATAGGCATTCTCCACCAATCTTTTCAATAAGCTCTTTTGTAAAGTTTGCATCCTTATCCTCATTAAGATAAATAATACATACCTTTGCTCCCTCTTTAGCATATAAAAGAGACACAGCTCTACCGATTCCACTATCACCTCCAGTGATTAAAGCTATCTTTCCTTTTAATCTTTCTGAAGTCTTGTGATATCCCTCTATTTCATAAATAGGCTTTGGCTCCATTTCACTCTCTATGCCAGGCTGCACATTTTGATGCTGTGGTTTAAATCCTGTTGGAAAATTATAATTCATTTTAACACTCCTCTTTATTATATTTATGAATATAATTTACCCAATAAATCATTAGTATTATGCATCTACCTTTTCTTTGATTTTAAAAAGATATAAATTGCTTATAAATCTAGTTAAATCTAGTAATTGGACATAAAAAAAGACGTTAACTAAGTAACGTCTTAAAATAGAATGAATACTCATTCTACAGCTATCAATATTTTTAATTCATTTCAAAATATAAATTAATTTGCTACTTTCTTAACTGGGTTTCTTCTTCTAGAATTCCAATTTGATCTGGATTGTTTAGCAACACCATTTTTTGTAATATCCTTCGGTAATGCTGATTTATTCTTATTTCTGTTACTATTACTATCACTATTTACTTCAATATCACTAGCACTCAATGGGTATGGATTTTCTTTTACTACTGGTATTGTTTTGCGTATAAGTTTTTCAATAGACTTTAAGTAGGTCTTTTCTTCCCCATCACAGAATGAAAGTGCAACTCCAGTCTGACCTGCTCTTCCTGTACGTCCAATTCTATGAACATAGGTTTCTGGTACTTCTGGCAAATCAAAGTTAATTACATGCGATAATTCGTCTACATCAATACCTCTTGCTGCTATATCCGTAGCCACTAAAACTCTTATTTTACCTTCCTTAAAATTACTTAAGGCTAGTTGTCGTGCACTTTGTGATTTATTACCATGAATAGCTTGAGCCTCTATTCCTACTTTAATAAGTTCTTTGGTAATAGCATTTGCACCATGTTTTGTTCTTGAAAATACTAAAACAGAAGGTATTGATTCATCCTTTAATATATGAATAAGTAAAGATTTTTTCTGTTTTTTACCAACAAAATATAAACCCTGTGTAATAGTATCTATAGTAGATGAAACCGGAGTTACTTCTACTTTTACTGGATCTTTAAGAATAGAATTCACTAATTTTGAAATTTCTGATGGCATAGTTGCAGAGAATAACATATTCTGTCTCTCCTTTTGTAACTGTGCTATTATTCTTTTCACATCATGAATCATACCCATATCTAACATACGATCTGCTTCATCAAGTACAAAATACTCTACATTACGTAAATCTATATACTTTTGATTGACTAGATCAAGTAATCTTCCTGGAGTTGCTACTAATATATCCACTCCAGCTTTTAGTGCAGCTGTTTGAGGATTTTGTGATACTCCACCAAAAATAACTATATTCTTTAGTCCTGTATACTTTCCATAAGCAGTAAAACTTTCTCCAATCTGAATTGCTAACTCCCTAGTAGGTGCTAATATCAATGCTCTAATTGATCTTGGACCTTTAGTTGTTTTTTTATTATTAGATAGGTTCTGTAATACAGGAATAGCAAAAGCCGCGGTTTTTCCTGTGCCAGTCTGAGCACACCCAAGAAAATCTCTACCTTTTAATATAGGTGGAATAGATTTCTCTTGTATTGGAGTTGGTTTTGTATATCCCTCTTCTTTTAAAGCCTTCTTAATAGGCTGAATTATATCTAAATCTTCAAATAACATTTTTTTCTCCTTCGAAAGTGGGCATTATAAATTTAAAATACCTAAATTAACTATCTGATGTTGCCCAATTTATTTCTAAAATTGTATACTTCAAATTTTGTCATTATTATGTTACATCTAACTGTCCACCATTTATTTTTAACTTTACTTTAACTTCATTATTATTCTTATTTCTAAAATTTATTTCTTATATAATTTGTAATAAATAAAATTCATACAAACTCCACACTACACTTGAACTAAATTTCCAAACTTTATTGTCACCTATATATTATATGAAAATCATCCTCTTTTTCAATTTGTGAGATAAATAGAAAAAGAGACTCCTTCAAATAATATGTTAAGCGACGAAACCAAACATATAACGAGTGTCTCTTCTAATCATTATACACCACTTTTTCAAAAATAGCATTAATTTTTTATTTAATCCTTAATTCTTGTTAAATATAGAAATAAATATATGTTATATACCTGAATACAGTGTCACTTCACTATCCTTTTCCTGTAATTCTCTAAATTGTGGCACTATTGTTGTAAAGTGCTTTGTATTATTATGAATCTTTATTGCATCCTGGCTTTCCCATTTCTCAATGAATGTAAGAATATTGCCCTGCTTTATGTCCTCATATAAACCATACTCAATGCAACCATCTTCTTTCCTGCTTTCAACTATAAGCTTTTTAGCTAAATCTTTGAAATTTTCTACTTCCTCTTTTTTAACTACATTTTTTGCTACTATTATAATCATACATCTTCCTCCCAATCATGTATTAAACCTATTTTTATATTATAGAATCACTATTTCAATTTACTCAATAAATTCTAGAATGCTTTTAATATCCTTAATTACCTTATGTTCTTTACAAATCAACCTATTATATTCATATTCCTCTTCATCTCTGCATAATAAGAAAGACTCTATTCCTAAGGCCTTAGCTCCATGACAATTCCCAATATTATCATCAATAAATATCGTTTCCTCAGGCTTTATATTTAATTCCCTTAGAGCTGTGCTATACATGATTTCGTTAGGTTTTGTAATCCCTAACTTAGATGAGATTATAAAGGAAGAAAAATACTTTCTCATATTAGCTTTAATAAACACATTTTCCAGTGTGGGCCAAGCGTCTGATACTACTGCCAGCTTATATTTTTTACTTAAGTAAGGAATTATTTCCTTTACCTCTTCAAAGAACCTATATTTCTCATCGTTAAATACTAGATCTTTTGTAATTAAAACTATATCTTCATGTTCTAAATTTAACTCAGGTAAATTCTCAGAAAATATCCTATAGAATTCTAAAAAATGCTTGTACTCTTCCTCTTGTGTTAAAATTAATTTCTGTTTTTCCATATACTGTCCAGCTTTTGAAAATGCTTCTGATCTCTTATTCTCAGATATAGATTCAAATGCACTTTCATCTATAAAATCAAAGAAATTGGGTGTTATAAACCAATGTCCTCTTACTGGTTCATTTAAAACTTTCCCTGAATCTATTAATATGCCTTTAATTCCCTTCACTATTTTACACCTCCAAAGTCTATTCAATTAAATACAAATTATAATATAATTAATTTTCTATATTGTATAAGGTTTTAGAGGTGCTATAGCCTCCTTAATGATTAAATTTACTTATTCAAATCAGCAATAAAATCTAAGACCATTTCCTTCTTTGTAGCCCAAGATGTTACAAGTCGAACAGCCGAATTATCTGCATCAACCTTTTCCCAAACATAGAATAAATACTTTTCTTCTAGCTTTTTAATTAATTCATTCGGAAGGATGGGAAATATCTGATTAGTCGGTGAATCAATCATAAATTTATGCCCACACTTAATAATATCTGCCTTAAGTAAATCTGCCATATTATTTGCATGGGATGCTAGCTCAAAGTATAGATTATCTTTAAAAAGCTCCATAAACTGTATCCCTAAAACCCTTCCTTTTGCAAGTAGTCCACCCTTTTGCTTAATATGAAATCTAAATTCATCCTTAAGAGAATCTCTGCAAATTACTAAAGCCTCTCCCATTAAAGCCCCACCTTTAGTCCCACCAATATAGAACACATCCACTAGTGAAGCTAATTCATGGATCTCAATATCATTTTCCTTGCTGCATAATGCAGATCCTAGCCTTGCTCCATCTACATATAAAAACAAATTCTTTGACTTGCAAACCTTACTTATTTCTTGAAGTTCACTTTTTTTATATATTGTTCCAATCTCTGTAGGGTTAGATAAATAAACCATCTTAGGCTTTACCATATGCTCGTCTGTGTGTCCATCTACCACCGCTTTAATATGCTCTGCTTTTAACTTACCATCATTAACCTGAATTGAAATAACCTTGTGTCCTGTAGCCTCAATAGCTCCAGTCTCATGGACTAATACATGACCACTGCAAGGAGCAATTACTGCCTCATGAGGTCTTAAAAAAGCTGAAATTGAAGTAAGGTTGGTTTGAGTTCCGCCTACAAATAGATGAACATCCACATCTTCACGATTTATTTTTTCTTTTATAGATTCAATTGCCTTCTTTGTATAACAATCATCACCATACCCCTCAGCCTGTTCAAAATTTGATTCTATAAGAGCATTTAATATTCTTGGATGTGCCCCTTCGCTATAGTCATTTTTAAAACTATACATGTTAAACCCTCCATCTTAAGTTCTATTTTCTTCAATGTATATAGAATTAGTTTCC
>NZ_JAVXMF010000018.1:23787-57457 GCF_036646415.1 Clostridium sp.
ATATCCATATCCATATCCATATCCATATCCATATCCATATCCATATCCATATCCATATCCAATTATAGCATTAATTTAAAGTTTATTTAAATATAATATTATTAGTTCTTCATTATAAGTATATATATCCAGTATGCACCAATGTAAATTAGGCAAGGTTTCTATTAGCCTAAACTAAATAATATATTAATCTATTTATTGTTATAAATGTTATATAATTGTATAATTTAGATTATATAATTATTATCTTGTATACGAGGAGAATAAAATGAAATATTTAAAGTTAAAACGTTCTCATAAACTATTGTTACTAATGACAATTCTAATCTGCGTTATAATATTTTGTTATTTGCAAAACAATGCTATTGTTTTAACTGACATTAAATATATAAACTCAAAGATACCTAATAACTTTAATGGATATAAGATACTACATGTTTCAGATCTGCATAATAAAGAGTTTGGAAATAACCAAAAAAATTTAATAAAGGAAATCAAGGAAATTAAACCAGATATAATTGTCATTACCGGTGACTTAATAGATAGTAGAAGAACTACTGTTAATGAAATGGATGTGGCTATTTCATTTGTAAAACAAGCTATTCATATAGCACCAATTTATTATGTATCTGGGAATCATGAAGAACGTTCAGGTATATATGAAGAATTGAAGATTGAGTTAGAAAAGTGTGGAGTAATTAACCTTGATGATAATTCTACAATTATAGAATTAAATGGGGAAAATATTAATTTACTTGGCATTGCTGACATTTCTTTCACTCCAGTTGATTATATGGGTAATGTAAGTCAGTATGACTTTAATGAAAGGCTAGAAAATATTAGAGCGGAAGTTAACCATGACTTTACTATTCTATTATCCCATAGACCAGAATTAATTAGTATCTACTCCGACCATGACATAGATTTAATATTCTCTGGACATGCTCATGGCGGCCAAGTAAGATTACCTTTTATTCCAGGACTCATTGCACCTGACCAAGGATTCTTTCCTAAGCACACCAGTGGAATTCATAAAGAAGGTACAACTTCTATAGTCATTAGCAGAGGTCTTGGCAATAGCCTCTTTCCACTAAGAGTATTTAACAGACCAGAGCTTGTTATTGTAACTTTAAACAATAATAATTAACTATGTATTACTTATACTTAATTGTTATGAATCATATGGAAAAAATTAAAGGATATCTAGCTTAAGACATCCTTTAATTTTTATAACAATGCATAATGAAAACATTTACTTATTTGAAATATTCAATTAATTTTACATGTTTAGTTTCCTAAAATAGCCATGGCATGTCCTATATCAAAACCATGTTCATTATAAATTTTATAATATCTTTCTTCTTCATCACCATTTGATATCTGAATTACATCATGATTATATATTGTAACTTTCAAAGACATAGATTTAGACGTCCCTTCTTCATTATATATTCCATCTAGAAGTATAGAATAACCTTCTAAGTCACTAACCGATCTTCTACCTACATACTCCACAATGTTTAAGTCTCCTATGTAAGCTATAAATTCATTGAGTTTATCATTGTTATCACAATTAATATATTCATTTACTATGGATCCATTTCCTTTGGAAATCTCAATGCTATTGATATTTGCCTTTGGAAACTCACTTAGAACTAACTTATCAAAGGAACCAGTTTTAGGATAAAAAATATGCATTACCACTAGTGCTATAATTCCCAGCGTAATGAGGATGGTTTTTTTCTTCTTCATATTACAATCTCCTCCTTAAATGTATAAAGTTATTTCACTTACAATTGTAACACAATTTACCCATTAATAAAGTCGAAATTTTCTTAATATTCAAACTTGAAGTGTAGGCATATGTGATTATCTCCTATATTCTAAGTTTCATTCATTTTCTTGCCACCTTTTACCCTAACTTTATATGATATCAAAATTAAAAACTGATTTAAATATAACTTTGTATGAAATTAATTCACATTATTACATATGTTTATAATTAAGTTTATTTGTACAATAATATGAAGTATAATCTATTTATAATTGGATTTATAGTCATGTACCTTTCATATGCTAATTACATCTAATTAATGTATATAATTATAGGAGGTAACTTTATGTATGCAGTAGAATTGTTTTTTAATGAAGAAGCAGATTCATATATAAGAAGTATTTGGAATGAATTAAGTGATAACAATATTGATTCAAGTTTAAATGATATTGAGGAAATCAGCCCTCATATAACTTTGGCAGTATATGAAAATATCGATGAAGAAGCCTTTATTAAAGATTTTAAAGTTTTTAAGTCTAACTTTAAGACTATCAATACTAGCTTTGATATCCTTGGAACATTTCCTATAACAGGAATCTGCCTTATAAAACCTACGGTAACTCAGGAATTGCTAAATATTCACAGCAAATATCATCAACAGCTTAAAGCTTTTAATGAAACAGCAAGCCCCTACTATTTACCCGATCGCTGGACTCCTCATTGCACCTTAGCTATAAACTTAAACAATGATAAACTAAAAAAAGTATTTAGTTTTGTACTAGATAAGTTCAAGCCCTTAAATGTTACATTAACTGATATAGGTTTAATTAAAATCTGTTCTAAGAATGATAATACATGTGCACTCAGTGTTAGATTAGCTTAATAACCAATAAATCTATTTATGGGGCTACCTTAAAATTGAATATGTTTTGAACTCATGTTGAAACACCGTTCATTTTTTTCACACAGTCCCATATTTAATTCCTATGAAAAACTCACTATGTTATAGACTCATTTATTGATGTGACCTAAAAAACATCTTACTGAATATCTCTTAGAACTTCCCTAGGTGATTTATTAAACATCTTCCTAAAGGCTCGAAGAAAGCTAGAATAATCATTAAACCCACATTGTAGTGCTGCTTTAGTAATTTGCTCTCCACCCTTTATAAGGTGCCTTGCCATTATTAGTCTTTTCTGAAGTACATAGTTATGTAGTGTATACCCCGTTTCCTTCTTAAATTTATGCATAAGATAATACCTGCTAATATAGAACCTTTCTGACAGAAACTCTATAGAAAGTACCTTATCTAAATTACTGTTTATATACTTTAAAATTTCTTCAATTTGTTTATCATACCTGAGTGAATCTTTATCAGTTATATACACATTCCCAAGATAAATCCTATTTAAATACACCATTATCTGTACAAATAGAGAATTACTTAAAAGCTTACTCCCAAAATCTGTAGAAACTAAAGATTCTTCTAGTGAACCTATTATTGACTTTAATGTATTTTGAAACTTGGCTTCAAGTCTAACTAAATTGAAGCTTTTTTCATTAGCTAATTTAAAACAAGTTGAAAGGTCACATCCCTCATAATTATGTTTCTTGATAAAGTCATAGTTAGCCCAAATAACTATTCTCTCATAAACTTCTGAAGAATCAATAATAGGCCTATGAACATCGTGGTTATTTACCAGCAATATATCCCAAGGCTTTAGGTAATAGGCCTTTCCCTCAATTAAATAGGTCACCTTTCCTGACAAAAATATAATTATTTTATTAAAGTCATGATAGTGAAACTCAAACTCTTGATTTGTCTTATCCTTTATATGAAATAGTTGAAAATCTTCATGTAGGTATCCTAATTTATTACTAGATTTATCCTTATTTATACAATTCAGTTCACTACTAAAATCAACCATTTTCTCATATACTCCTCTCCCATGAAAAATACCCTAATTTTCTATTTAAGTTCACATTATTTGAATTATTTAGGTTACTGTTAGCATCTACATCCATCATATTTCTCTTAGTGATACCTATTGTTATAGCTATAAGCCCACCAAACCCAATTCCACATTTTGCATTTATAATTAAATTTTAAAGCACTTTTTACAATATATCAAGCAATATATACACTACTTACAGCAAGTATATTGCATATAATGGAAATAGGAAGATCAATTATAAATTTAGTAAGGAGGATTAAACATGAATTTTATTAAAAATTATAAGTCATCATTAATCTTATTATTTGCAACTATACTAGGTGGATGTATAGGCCTTATTATTGGTGAAGAAGCAAGTATATTAGCACCTCTTGGAGATATATTTTTAAATTTAATATTTACCATCTTAGTACCACTAGTATTCTTTAGTATCTCCTCTTCCATTGCAAACATGGGTAGTTCAAGAAAACTAGGAAAAATCCTTGTGGTATCAATAATAGTTTTTGGAGTAACTGTTATTATTTCTGGAATAATAGGAATAATTAGTTTTAAACTCTTCGATCCCACTACTGGACTAAAGTCATCCATGTTTGCTAACTTAACTATTGGTAATGAAACACAAGTTGGAGAAAGTATGAGCATCTTAGATAAAATAGTATCTAGCATTACAGTTGGAAATTTTTCAGATATACTATCTAAAAATAATTTATTTGCCCTAATATTATTCTCTATGCTTATAGGTTTAAGTACTATGCTTTGCAATGAAGAAGGAAAAGCCTTCGCTACTTTTTTAAATAGTGGTACAGCCGTAACTATGAAGGTTATTAATATAATTATGCTGTATGCTCCTATTGGAATTGGAGCGTACTTTGCCAATGTGGTTGGACAGTTAGGTGGACAAATATTAAGCGGATATGCAAAGGTCTTCACACTATATCTAGGTGTTTCCATAGTATACTTCACAGTATTCTTTACCCTATACGCCTATGTAGCAGGAAGAAAAAAAGGTGTAAAAACATTTTGGAAGAATGCTACTATTCCATCAATAACAGCTATGGCAACCTGTTCTAGTGCCGCTTGTATTCCTGTTAATATTGAAGCGTCTAGAAGAATGGGAGTATCTGATACTCTATCTAAAATAATTATGCCTTTAGGAGTTAATATTCATAAGGATGGTTCTGTCATAGGCGGTATATTTAAAATAATGTTTCTATTTGCACTCTTCGGTAAAGACATGAATAGCTTAAGTTCTCTTCTAATTATATTAGTTAGTGGATTATTAATTGGAGCTGTAGTTGCAGCCATACCAGGTGGCGGTGCCATAGGTGAAATGCTCATCTTAAGTATATTTGGATTTCCTCCAGAAGCCTTAGCCATAATGCTAGTAATAGCAACAATTATCGATGCTCCCGCTACTCTACTAAACTCAACTGGAAACACTGTTTGCACCATGGTAATCTCTAAATTTACAGAAAAACACACCCAAAGATATTTTAACTAATTGTTGTAACACTTAACTATATGTAAAGAAAAAGTGCTACTCTAAATGATTTTTATTTTTACCGAACCACCCTTACTAAAAATTCCCCCATAACTGGTACTTCCCTTTTTTCTCCATTGGAATAGAATTATATTATAGATTAGAATCATCTTCCACTTGTCAAATGTAAGATTGGGAGTGTCAGTTAAAGGAGAGATAAAAATGAAAGTTGGAGTATTAATGGGTGGAATATCTTCTGAAAGAGATATATCACTTTTATCTGGTGAAGAAATAGTTAAAAACTTAGATAAAAACAAATATGAAGTTGTATCATTGATTATAGATTCAAGAGAAGAAGTTATTGATAAAGTTAAGGATTTAAATTTAGATTTTGCTTTCTTAGCTTTTCATGGGGAATTTGGAGAAGATGGATCAATTCAATGTATATTAGAAAGCGTAGGAATATCTTATTCAGGAAGCAATCCATTAACTAGTGCCATCTGTATGAATAAAAAACAAACAAAAGAAATATTGAAAGCTGAAAATATTAATATTGCAGATGGTGTTAGCTTGGATAAGTATGATGTATTAAATTGGGATAACATTGAGAAAATAAAATATCCTATGGTGGTGAAACCTAATAATGGTGGATCAAGTATTGGAGTATCTTTAGTTTATTGTAGAGAAGAGTTAACATCTGCTATTAAAGAAGGTTTTATATATAGTGATGAAGTACTTGTTGAAGAATATTTAAATGGGCTAGAATATACTGTTCCTATTTTAAATGGAGACACCTTACCTATTCTCTCAATCTCTCATCAGGGAAATTTCTTTGACTATAAATGCAAGTATTTAGATTCTAAAACTGAAGAAAAGGTTGCAAATCTTCCCCAAAAGTTAGATAATGAAATACGAAAAATAGGTGAAAAATGCTTTAAAATATTTGATTGTAAAGCATATGCAAGAGTTGATATAATAGTAAGCAATGGTAAGCCTTATGTCCTTGAGTTAAACACCCTACCTGGAATGACTAATAATTCCTTATTTCCTAAAAGTGCAAAGGCTGCAAACATGAATTATTCAGAATTACTTGATAAAATTATCCAGTATTCTTTAAAATGATATAAAATTTCTTTCCGTAATAAATAAAAACTTGAAATACACATATAAATGGACGGTGATTAACATTGATATTTTCTTCTCTTACTATAAATAATGAAGAACCAATTTATATACAAATAGAGCGACACATTACTCTTGGAATTAAAAAAGGTGAATTAAAAAAGGATAGTAAACTTCCTTCTACAAGAGAGGCAAGCAAGCTTCTAAATATAAGTAGGAATTCTGTTATTTCTGCCTATGAAGAGTTAGAAAGCAAGGGAATAATAATCACAAAACGCGGCATTGGCACCTTCATCTTGATGGAGGGTGAAAGTCAGTGTCAGGAATATAACGTGGACTTTTTATCAGAAATCAACAGTTATGGCTCTACCCTTTGGAATCTTGATATTGTAAAAAGTGAGCTGAGTTATAAAAAAGAAATGATATCCTTCAAGTCTATCTCACCTAAAAATGAACTCTTTAATCTTGATGATTTTAAAAGATCTCTTCTAGATGCTTGGACCTTTGAAGGTGCAAATCTTTTAAACTATGGATATGCTAAAGGATATGCTCCACTAATAGATTACTTTTTTCAGTATATGGAAGAAAAAAGTGTAAATACTGTAGGTAAAGATATTTTGATAACTAATGGCTTTACTGAAGCCTTTGATATAATTATGAGTTCACTAACTAAGCCCGGTGATGTGATTATATGCGAAGAACCAACCCATAATACTGCTCTAAAGATTATGAAGGCTCATGGCCTTAAGATTGTGCAAGTAAAAATGGATAATGAAGGTATAAACTTAAAAGAGCTAGAAAGCGATTTAGAATACTTTCATCCTAAGTTTGGATATTTAATTCCCTCCTACAATAATCCCACAGGCATAGTAACTAAAACTAAGCGAAGAAAAGAAATCTATAATTTGTTTAGAAAGTATTCTGTGCCTATAATTGAAGATGGATTTAACGAGGAGTTACTCTACTCCAGCTCCCCTATTGAACCTATAGCTTCCCTATGTGGTAGAGGTAATGGAGTTATATATATAGGGAGTCTTTCAAAAATATTATTCCCTGGTCTTAGAATTGGATGGATTCTTGGAGATGAAAAACTCATAGATATTTTAGAAAGTGTAAAAAGAGGAAGAACCATTCACTCCTCCTTTTTAGATCAAAGTGCCTTCCATTATTATTTGAAAAGTGGTGCTTTTAATCGATATGTAAAGAACGTACGAAAATACTATAGAGACAAATATAACCTAGTTATGGATATGGTGAATAAATACATTCCCTATGAATATGTAACTGGTGAAGGTGGGCTCCATATTTTTATAAAGCTTCGAAATAATCTAAATGCAAGAAAACTTCTTAACCTATGCTATGAAGATAATGTAATCTTCATGCCTGGAGATATTTTCTATGAAGACAATAGCAATCTAGATACCTTTAGAATAGGCTTTGGAAGAGTAAACGATGAAGATATAGAAAAAGGTATTAGGATAATTGGAGATAATGTAAAGTTATTGAGTAAACTATAAATCTTCCATGTTAAAAATACAATTAATAATTCATAAACCACGATCTCTAAAAATTCGCCTTCTGCTGGTACTTGATTTTTTTATTCTAAGTAATAAAATTATATTATGAAGCAAGTAATTTTCTCCCTTTACACAAAGATTAAAATAATTCACCTAAACACTGCTAAAACAACTTACTATAAAACTAATGAAAGAAATTATGAGGTATAAAATTGGAAAAGATAATGAGACCTGTATGGGCTGAAATAGATTTAGATGCAATAGCATATAATACAAGAAATATAAAAAATCTAATCAAGGATAAAGAATTAATAGCAATTGTAAAGGCTAATTGCTATGGCCATGGAGTTATAGATGTAGTTCCTACCCTTCTTGAAAATGGAGCTTCAATACTTGCTGTAGCCATGATTAGTGAAGGAATTGAGCTTAGAAGAAATAATATTAATGCACCTATAATAGTTCTTGGATATACACCTTTATACTTAGGCGAAGAGTTAATAAACAATGACATAGATCAAACTGTATACGATTTTGAATATGCAAAAGAATTGTCTAATCTTGCATTGACTCTTAATAAAAAAGCCAAAGTTCACATTGCTATAGATACCGGAATGGGTCGAATTGGATTCCTTCCTAATAAAAAAACCATAGAAGAAATATCTAAAATATGCTCCTTGAAAGGTTTGAAGGTAGTTGGTATTTTTTCTCATTTTTCCACTTCTGACGAAAAAGATAAATCCTATGCTCAGGAGCAATTATTAAAATTTACAAACCTTCTTGAAGATGTAAAATCTATTGGAATAAATATTCCTTTAAAACACTTTTCAAATAGTGGAGCAATTATTGATATGCCAGAAACCTACTTCAATGCAGTAAGACCTGGGATCATACTCTATGGATATTATCCTTCTAATGAGGTTCATAAGGATACGCTTTCATTGAAACCAGCTCTAACCTTAAAGGGAAAGGTAGCTCATGTAAAGGAATTGGATGAAGATATGTATATTAGTTATGGTAAAAGCTTTAAAACAGACAGAAAAACCGTCATAGCCACCCTTCCAATTGGCTATGGAGATGGATACTCTAGGCTACTAGGTCATGATGCTAAGGTAATTATAAATGGAAAGTTTGCCAAGGTAGTTGGAAGAATTTGCATGGATCAATGCATGATTGATGTAACAGATGTAGGAAATGTTAAACCTGGTGATGAAGTTATAATCCTAGGTGAACAAGGACATTTAAGATTAAATGCAGATGACCTGGCAGAAACCTTAGGTACAATCAATTATGAGATACTTTGTATGCTTAAGCATAGAATTCCTAGAGTCTATATTAAAAATGGGAAAGTAGTTAATGTAAGAAATTATATTTAACAAACAAAATAAAAAACTAAAATGACTGTCTCAAAGTAATTAAACTATTTTGAGACAGTTTCTCTTTAAATATAAACTTTAATTATTAATACTATAATTCATAGCATTGATTACATCACTTTATTTCATTTACATAATTTACGCTATTATATCTTATGCACTCTCGGTTTTCCACCTCATGAAAGCTATAAATCTAACCTCTTAACGTGGCTACTAACCTATCCTTTTTCAAAATTAGGTCTAGGGCATCTTCTATAGATTTACACACTATTTCCGCTTTCATAAGAGATTTAGCAGAACATCCCTCATTTCCTAAGACTATTATTCCCAAGGCACTTTTTTCAAACATTAGTCCGTCATTAAAACCATTTCCTATTGCTATACAACTACTTCCACCTAATTCTTCTACAATTGCTTCTTTGTTTTTTCTAGCACTAGAATTATCAAATATTTTTATTTCTAGAGGTAACCCCTCACATTGATTTTTTACTGTACCATGGGTATCAGCAGTAAGTACATATATATTAAACCCAAGATTACTAATTTTTATAATTCTCGCCTTTACTTCACTTAATATAATCCCATCTAGAGCTATAGTCCCATTATAATCCAATAAAATATTTTCAATATTTAACTCTTCTCTTCCTGGTATTTTAATTTCCAAAATATGTCCCCCTTAACTACAACTATATCATTTCTAAAAATATATTATCATTTACTACATTCTATAATATATTCCAATAAATAGATTAGTATCTATAGAATTTTCAAATAGTTCTACATTTTTTCCTTCTTTTATAATAAGATAAATATGGTTCTTTAATCAAGGGTATTAATTAATTAAAGGACAGATCATTTTTTAGGGGGATTAATTTTATGAACAAGAAAAAATCACTTGCTTTATTTATGGCTATATCTATTGCTACTTTAGCGGTAGGATGTAGTAAAAATAATGAGGATGCTAACAAGGGTGCAAATACTTCTACTAATGTAGAATCAAATGAGTCAAGTCAAAAGAAAGAAGAAGTTGGACAAATTATCCTATCTGGTTCTTCAACCTTAGCTCCAGTAATGAATGAAGCTATAATTAAGTTTACTGAAAAAAATAAGACTTGGAATACTATTAATGAAAAATATGGTAATGAAGATATAGATATTGTTGTATCTGAAGGTGGTTCAGGTGCTGCTATAAAAGCATTACTTGATGATACTGCAAACTTTGGATTAGTTTCAAGACCAGTGACTGATGAGGAAAAATCAAAAATAGAGAATTATAATGAATTTAACCTAGGAACTGACGCTTTGACAATCTCTATTAATCCAGAAAATAAATTATTAGAATATAAAAAAGATGGATTAACAACTGAAGAACTCTCAAAAATCTTCTCTGGAGAATTTAAATATTGGGATGAAGTTGATAGCAATCTTCCTCATGAAGAAATAGTTGTTATTACAAGAGATATTAGTGGTGGTGCTCATCAAGTTTTCCAAGAAAAAGTTATGGGAGACAAAGAAGTAAGCAAAGATGTAATACAAGCTCCTTCAATGGGTGCATTAGTTACTAAGATTATTGAGAACAAGAACTCTATTGGATATGCTTCATTTGGAGTTGTAAATCAAAATCAAGGAAAAGTAATTCCATTAAACATAGATGGTATAGAGCCAACTGCAGCAAACATTTTAAGTGGTGATTACAAGATTTCAAGACCACTACTTGTAATTACAAAAGGTGAATTATCAGAAGCTGAAAAAGGATTTATAGATATGTGTACTTCAGCAGAAGGTATGAAAATTGTAGAAGACTTAGGTTTCGTTCCAGCTAAATAGATTAATTAAACCCAGGATTATCCTGGGCTTTCATCGTTAATTGATACTCTAAATTCATGATTTATCTAAGTGGAGGTAAATAAAATGTGTAGATTTTACAAATCACTTGACTATATATTTTCTAATTTTCTAAGACTAACCTGTATAATAACCCTATTAATTCTAATATTAATTATATTTTTCATATCAAAGGAAAGTTTACTTTTATTTAAAGACTACTCCTTTATGGATTTCATTACTACTCAGAGTTGGAATCCACTAAGCAAAAATCCTTCCTTTGGTATTTTACCAATGATACTCAGTACCCTCTATGTATCTATAGTAGCACTAATTATAGCACTACCGCTTGGAGTTGGTACGGCGCTACTTACTAGTTGTGTTCTAAGTAAAAAAAGCCACAGATATATTCTTCCATTTTTTAATCTACTAGCAGGTATACCCTCTGTGGTTTATGGCTTCTTTGGTCTACTAATAGTGGTGAAATTCTTTGAAGCTAAATTTAGCTTTTCTAGCGGTGAAAGTATTTTTGCTGGTGGAATTGTGTTATCTGTAATGATACTTCCCTACATAATTTCAACTTGTCATGAATCCATGATTAAAATAAGAGATGGGTACTATGAAGTTTCTACTTCCCTTGTAACCTCTAAATGGTATATGATTAGAAACTTAATTCTTCCTGGATCTAAGATACCAATATTCACCTCAGGAGCTCTTGCCCTTAGCAGAGCCATCGGTGAAACCATGGCAGTAATGATGGTTATAGGTAATTCTCCTATTATTCCAAAGCTATTTTCTAGAGGCGAAACACTATCTGGATTAATTGCTCTTGAAATGAGTGGAGCTGAAATTGGAAGTGTACACTACCATGCTTTATATGGAGCAGGATTTGTATTAATACTTATTCTGCTTATAATTAATTTGATATTTTCTTTTATTAAAAATCTACTTGAAAAAAAATATTTATAGTAAGTGAGTTGATATTGTGAAAAGAAGAAATTTAGATATAAATATATATTTAATTTTAAGTAGTATTATAGTTGGATTTATAATTCTTTACTTGCTTGGATTTATTTTTATTAAGGGTGGATTAAACATATCCATAGATTTTCTTACTGAATCTCCTAAGGGTATGCCTATAGGAAGTGAAGGTGGTATTTTACCTGCTTTAATAGGCTCCTTGTATTTTGGATTAATTGCCCTAGGTTCTTCCTCTTTATTATCATTATCTATGTCTATTTACTTAAGTTACTACTGTAAAAATAATTACTTTAAAGGCTTTATGAGAACTATAATAGGAATAATTGCTGGCATACCATCTATCGTTTTGGGTTTGTTTGGATATAGTTTTTTCGTAGTTAAGCTTAATTATGGAATATCCATATTATCAGGAGGCCTGGTTTTGGGCATTATGATATTCCCTTACATGGAGGTAAATCTAGAAAAAATTTTTCTTGAGGTAGATAAAAATCTTATTACCGCCTCCTATGCTCTAGGGGTAAATAGAAGTTATACTCTTTTAAAAATAGTAATACCAATGACTTATAGGCAAATACTTAGCACTCTCTGCTTAGGTCTTAGCTTAGCTCTCAGTGCTTCAGCTCCACTCTTGATAACTGGTGCTGTATCCTACACTAAAATTCCTAAGAGTGTATTCTCCCCCGCCATGGCACTACCAGTACATCTTTACTATTTAATTGGAGAAGGAGTATCTACCAAAAATGCTTATGCCACTGCCTTTGTTATTATAATAATTCTACTTATATTAAATTCTATTCCCTTTATATTTTCTAAAAAACATGAGTAGTTATAGATTGGAGATAATGACATGAACTCAATTATTAAAATAGAAAACCTTAAATTAAATTACGGAAATCAAGAAATATTAAAAAATATTGAATTAAACATTTATGAAAATAAAATAACTTCAATAATTGGACCCTCAGGTTGTGGAAAATCCACTCTACTAAAATGTATAAATAGAATAATAGATGAAAGCACTGACATGTCCATGAGTGGGAGTATATACTTTAATGATAAAAACATACAAGATTATAATCTAGAGGACCTAAGAAAGAACATAGGTATGGTATTCCAGCAGTCTACCCCTTTTCCTCTAAGTATCTATAAAAATCTTGAATATGCTTTAAAATATCATGGAATTAGTAAAAAAGAAAGAAAAGTCTTAATAGAAACCACTTTAAAACTCACTGGTTTATACGAAGAAATCTCACCTCTAATGAATAAAAGTGCTCTTAAATTATCTGGTGGTCAAGCACAACGCCTCTGCATTGCTAGAGCTCTTACCATCAGCCCTAAAATTCTTCTCCTTGATGAACCTTGTTCTGCTTTAGATGTGATTAACACAAAAAAAATAGAGGAACTTTTAATATGCTTAAAAGAAACCTACACCATAATTATTGTAACTCACAACCTAGCTCAAGCTAAAAGAATCTCTGATAGAACTATATTTATGTACGATGGTGAAGTTATAGAAGATGACTCTACAAAGAATTTATTCTCAATTCCTAAGAAACAACTTACGAAGGAATATGTCAGTGGAGATATTGGATAAATCAAAACATATCTCCATTAAATTCACATTTTTAACACTTTTATCTTACTGTCATATTTATCTTTCTAATTATAATTATTGTAATATGTAGGGCTGTAACATCCTTTTAAATCATAAAAGCACCCATTATATGAACAGCGCCCTGTCTACTTAACAGGGCGCTATTCAACTTAATAGGTGCTTTAAATTTATTTTCAAGTTAACTTAAAATCTTATTAATCCAATCCTTATCAATTACTTCAAAGGTCTTACTTCTTTTAATTGCTACTTCACTGCCATATCGCTCTTTAAGCGAATTATATAATTTACTATTAAATTCACAAGATAATGCTTTCCCTTCAATATCTAAGCATACAAAAATCTTAGATTCATTGATTTTATCATAATCAAAATACACATTTGACAATATAAACTCCGGCTTTTTCTCCTCTATATCAGAAACATAAAATACCTTGCACATTTCTACAATGGTATCTTCAAGACCACCGTCAAATATTTTAATCTTTTCTCTAAGTTCATTAGCTGTTTTCACCACTCGTAGTCTATAGCTCTCACTAAACTTAGAAGTGAAATTACTCGTCAGTTCTTTTAAATTTTCTATTAGAATTTCATTCTTCTCATCATAATTAGGTAATAAATATATAAGTAGTTGTTTATCCATGTCATGGTATAAACAATCACATAATAGATGAGTTACTTCCCCACACTCTGGACAACAGTGATTAAACAGTTTCTGAGATAGTATATCCTCCTTTGCCCCTTTATCTACGGATACATTAACGCTATCCCATATATTAACCTCATACTTACATGAACATTTTGGACAAGTTATTTTCCCACTCTTTCTAATTGACATTATTCATTCCCCCAGTTGTATATTATTAATACTAAAATAGTTTATCTGTAATAAAACTATTAAAGATAAACTTATTCCTTCAGGTAACTTTCTATGATTTTTAAATCTATTTTAAATAGCATATTTTAAAATCTACCTTTAGGATTATTAAACATAATATTCAACATATTCCATTAAATATCCTTTTAATTTATAGATATAAATCTAAAATAACTACCAATTTTTTTATTAAAATTTAAGTATCCAAACATAAAATTGGAACTTTTACTTTAATTTAAAAATCTTGTCTATAAAATCACCTACTTCATTCCAAGCTTCCTTACTTTCAGGAATCAAGTCCCCTGCCACCTGAAATACATGAAACATGCCTTCATAAACAGATAGTTTTACTTCCACATCCTGTTCCTTTGCCTTTTGTGCAACCGTTAAAGTGTCGCTTAAAATAACCTCATGGGTTCCTACCTGCATCAGCATAGGTGGAAATCCGTGGAACTCACCATAGACAGGTGAAATATAGGGACAGTGTGGATCATTTTCTCCAATATAAGTAGAATTGTATAACATATTATTGGTAGAATGACCAAACAATGGATCAATTTCATAGTTATCTTTATAGCTTGCACCACTATTTGTTAAATCATTCCAAGGTGACATGACAATAATCCCAGCAGGAAGTGGCATACCATGGTCTCTTAAATAAAGACACAGAGCTATAGCTAATCCGCCCCCTGCTGAATCACCTACCACAATTATATTTTCCGGTTTATATTTTTGCTCTTCTATAAGCCATTTATAAGCAGCTACTGAGTCTTCTAGTGCTGCTGGGTATGGAGCTTCCGGAGCCACTCTATAATCAATTGTAAGTACATCTCCACCTTTGGTTCTTTCTGAATAATTTACTGCAAATCTTCGATATGCATTTTTCATAGGACCAATATAACCACCTCCATGAAGCTGTAAAGTTACCTTTCCATTGCATGGTTCTTCAGGTTTTAAATATTCCATTATGAAGTGTTCCATTTCTATTTTTTTATATAAATACCCATTAGGGCATTTCCATGGTGGCTCCACTGGATGTTTTCTAAATTTTCCTGTTTGAATTGGTTCTCCTAAAGAAGTCTCTATAATATTACCTATCAATTCACGTAACAAATTACCTCGAATACTGGTCTTTTTTGCTTTCATCTTCTCTCTCCTAGGTGTAGAATCTTCTAATCAGTTCATTCTTTACACTTCTGTCTCCAAAAACTATGGTTCCAATTAAAATACTGATAGAAATTCCACTTGTTAAAATAGCTAGTGCCGGACGATTGATTAATCCTACCCAAAATAAAATTAATGGTATAAAACTAAATATAGTAATAGCAATCTGATACATAAAGTAACTTTGCCAATTCATAGGATTTACAATCATAAGCAGTACAATTGCTAGATTAGCAAATAATATTATACCAGGTATTGCATAATTCACAGACCACCCTATGTATCCAATGACATTATCAATTACCACCAATAATATTCCTCCACCTATTGTTTGCACTAAAATTTTAGAAGCTAAATTGGCATTGTTCATAATAGAATAAGTAACTGTAATCCCAAAATAAATAATACCAACCACTGCAATTACTGACCAAATAACACCTGAGTAAGTAATGTAGTTTATAAATCCTAAAACTGCTGCAACTATAGTAAGTATAAATAAAAATATCTTCTTTATTTTATTAAATTTATCTATATCAAAATCAATTTCTGGATACATTTTAGTTACTTTTTCTTCTGTTTCATCCTGTTCTAATACTCCTACACATAGTGGACATGTATGGGTTTCACCCAATACGTTGACGTTACACTTTTCACATCTTTTCATTTAATACACCATTACTTTCTATTGTTACTGAAATCCCTTCTTTTGTTAAAGTACGAAAAAAAGCTCTTTGTAAATATGTATCTGCTAACACCGTAGTGAAATTCACCACTAATTTATCTTTATATGAGCATACACCACATTTCATTTTCTGCTTTTTAGAAACACCTATTAGGAAATGAAAATTCTCTATATCATTCTGAAACTTTGGAAGAACAGTAATCCCCCCTAGATTTGATAAAGTTGTGGTATTAGATTTACTGATTCTCCCATAAATAAATTGCAACGCAATATATTTAAATGCCAGTGGAATAAATCGTATTAATAACTTTTTCTCATTAGAAACATTATAGGAAATAGTCTTCTGTAATTTTTCCTTTGTAATATTTTCATCCATTTGATTACTTACAATAGAAAGAACCTCTTCAAAAGTATGTTCATTTCCATCCGATAAAAATTCAATTGCTGTTACTGCAAAAAAATTCATGGTGGTTGTAGATTCAAAGAAGGATCTTAAATTTATAGGTAGATTAATAGAAATAGGATTAGTATTTTCTTGTTTATTTATATATTCTTCATAAATGCACCAGATTAGTACAGCTACTAAATATTTAGTAATACTTACCCCCCTTCCCTTACACACCTTCTTAAGCTCAGGCAAATCAACATACCCATGGATGACACTTACAGTATCTAAATACAATAGTTCACCTTTTAGCTGATATGCTTTCTTTGTACTATAGGTCTTCTTAGGAAGTTTTTTATAATTTTTCAAGTAGCTATCTTCCACATTAAGAATGCATTCCCTACTTGGTCGTATATATCCCTTTTCTATAGAATCACTTGATTTTATTAAATCAAGATAATGATACGTGAGCTCCTTTAAAAAATTAATAGCACCCATTCCATCTGTAATAGCATGAAATACTTCTAAATTAATTCTTTTCTCATAGTAGGATACACGAAATAAAAAATGACGATTACTATTAGGATCTATATATTTACAAGGGTATGTTGTTTCTTTTTCTATAACAGGAACCTTCTTATTTGTTTCAAAATAATACCAAAAAAAACCTCTTCTAAGTCTTACATTAAATCCATCAAACCAAGGTATTATATCCTCTAAAGCTTGTTGTAAAAGCTGTGGTACAACTTCCTGTTTTAAGGTAGCAGACACTCTAAAAACATTACTTAATCTCTCATTTGTAATGACCGGAAATATTTTTGCCGTATTATCTAAGCCCCTCCACTTTGTATGTTGATTTTTTTTATTCATTTTATCTTCACTCTTTTCCATACTCTATTGTCATTAAAGAACACTTACTTATTATAGCAAATCAACTTTATTTTTTCATTAGTTCCACCCTGATATTTTTCCTCAAAAATGTGAATCTTAAACATTATATACAAAATAATTTATAGAACTGTCATCTAAGTATAGTAAGGTATTATTATAATCTAATTCCTATAGCTCTTCCAATGGTTCCTCCGAGCTTCTCCCAAAAATAATTATGATCGTCCACTACCTGTGAGAAATCTTCTTCCTCCCCTCGTGTTATTTATATAGGTAATTGTATCAATAAATTTACATATACTTCAATAGAATTTTACATATATTTATTATTGCAAAAAGCCCTATGTAATTAATTATACACAGAGCTTTGTATCCCTATTATTCTTATTTAAATTTCTATTTCAAGTATTTTCTCAAAACTATAATCCACATGTAATCACTGTGATTTTAAATCTTATATCTCAACAATTATTGGAAATATAGTTGGTCTTCTTTTGGTTTTATCATATAAGAATCTTTCTAATGCTCTCTTCACATTTAATTTTAGGACATACCATTCTACAACTTTATTTTCTAAAGAGTTTTCAATTTCTCTTCTCGCTATTTCTTTTGCCTGGTTAATCATCTCTTCAGCCTCTTTAGCATAAACAAATCCCCTGGTTATAATATCTGGTCCTGCTATAATGCTGTAGGTTTCTTTGTCTATTGCTATTACCACTGTAACCATGCCCTCTTGAGCTAGATATTTTCTATCTCTTAATACTATGTTTCCTACATCTCCCACGCCAATACCATCAACAAACACTCTACCTGTACGTACTCTTCCAACCACCTTAGCTTCTTCCTCTGAAAGTTGTAACACATCTCCTGTATCCATTACAAATATATCTTTTTCTTCCATACCTAAACCTATTGCTAAATCCTTATGATGTTTTAAATGCCTAAATTCACCATGGGCTGGCATAAAATATTTTGGGTGCACCAAAGTATGCATTAACTTTAATTCCTCTTGACATGCATGCCCAGACACATGAATATCATCTAATGCCTTATAGATAACATCTGCTCCTTTTTTAAAAAGTTCATTTATAACCTTACCTATAAGTTTATCATTCCCTGGAATTGGTGATGCAGAAATAATAACTAAATCATCTGGTTCCAATTTTATTTTTCTATGATTTGAAAAGGCTATTCTTGAAAGTGCTGCCATAGGTTCTCCTTGGCTACCTGTGGTTATTATTGTTATTTCCTCATTATTATAATTACCTATGTCATCTACACTTATAATTGAATCTTCCGGTATATGTAGATATCCCAGTTCCATAGCAACCTTTGATATATTTTCCATACTTCTTCCACTAAACGCAACTTTTCTTTTAAATGCAATTGATGAATTAGCTATTTGCTGCATCCTATGTATGTTAGATGCAAAGGTAGCAACTAGCACCCTTCCCTTAGCTGTAGAAAAAATCTTATTTAAGGTTTGGCCTATAGATTTTTCTGATAGGCTATGTCCCGGCCTTTCTACATTTGTACTATCAGCCATTAGTAGTAATACGCCCTCTCTTCCCAATGCTGAAATCCTTTCTAAATCCATAACTAAACCATCGATAGGTGTATAATCAATCTTAAAATCTCCTGTATGCAATATAATACCTACTGGAGTGTGAATAGCAATAGAGCATGAATCAGCTATACTATGGGTATTTCTTATAAATTCAACCTTAATATGTTCTAACTCAACTATATCTCCAGCTTCTACTTTATTTAGAGTACATTCTCTTTGTATAGAATGCTCCTTAAGCTTATTTTCTAATATACCTAAGGTTAATCGAGTACCATAAACAGGCACATTTAACTGCTTTAAAATATATGGTAATGAACCAATATGATCTTCATGTCCATGGGTTAAAAAGAAACCTTTCACCTTTTCTTTATTATCTATTAAATATGTTATATCTGGAATTATTAAATCAACTCCATACATTTCTTCATCTGGAAATGCTATTCCACAGTCTATAACAATAATCTCTTCATCATATTCAAAGGCGGTAATATTTTTACCAATTTCACCCAAACCACCTAAAGGTATTACTTTAACACATTTTGTTTCTTCCACAAAATCCCTTCCTTTGCTTTATCAATTAATTTGGAGATTAATTTTCATATATATATTAGTAGTTAAAATCCACTTTTTGTTTGTTCAAAGGAACACTTCCTACTAATTTAATCTTATTAATATTAGATTTAAAACTTTAGCTAAATTTCAATAATTAAACTGTAAATTAAAATTACCACTTAAGATTTAGCTTCTCATTTATTATGTGTTATAGCTCAATTAAAATACATTTATTCAACAATTAATATAACTAATTATAACTGTTAACTATTTTATTTTTATTTGTAACAATATCATATTTATAATTAAATAATTAATATTGTTTATACCCATAAAGAATTACACAAATAAATAGAATTTTATTAATATAGATGTTTAATGTACATGGAGGTTTTATTATGATTGAAAAAATTAATGCAATGTATTTTAGTGGTACAAGCACCACTAAAAAAGTAATATGTGGGCTAACAGATAAAATTTCTCACTATTTTTATGGTGAAATACGTGTAAATAATATAAACTAAGACATAAAGAGGATCTTGAAATTGAATATGCTTCTCGAAAGAATCCAGAGATATTTTTATAAATAATTAAATTCCTAGTGTAATTACTCACACTGGGAATTTAGTTTGCTTAGCTTTTCTTCTTACCTTGTGATTTCCCTTGGCTCTTGCCTTTTCCACCACCACTACTATAATTCCAGCTTTTCTTAGACTTCTTAACAGCATTACCACTTTGGTTTAGCTTTTTAGGGAGTGCTGATTTTCCATCCCCCTCAGCCTTACTACCGCTGCTGTTATTTCTACTTCTACCACTATTTCTTTTAGGCTTCTCAGTAATAGTAAAATTCACAGCTGGATAAGGGTTATCGGACATAGTAGGTATTTTCTTTCCAATTAATTTTTCTATATCACCTAGGATCTCTCTCTCTTCTATATCGCAGAAGGAATATGCAGTTCCAGTATATCCAGCTCTTCCAGTACGTCCAATTCTATGAACATAGGTTTCCGGTATCTCTGGAAAGTCGTAGTTAACTACATGGGATAACTCATCTACATCAATACCCCTAGCTGCTATGTCCGTAGCTACTAACACTCTTGTTTTACCTTCCTTAAAGTTATTAAGAGCTAACTGTCTTGCATTTTGTGACTTATTACCATGGATTGCCTTAGCATCAATTCCTGCCTTCTTAAGATCCATAGTAATCTTATCTGCTCCATGCTTTGTTCTTGAGAATACTAAAGCTGTTGCAATATCCTCATCCTTTAAAAGCTCAATAAGTAGATTCGTCTTGTTATTCTTATCTACAAAGTATACTCCTTGAGTGATGGTTTCTGTAGTAGATGAAACTGGTGTAACTTCTATCCTTATTGGTTTTTTAAGAATAGTATTAACTAAATTTGAAATCTCCCTTGGCATTGTAGCGGAGAATAACATATTCTGTCTTTCCCTTGGTAGTTTAGCTATTATCTTCTTTACATCAATAATCATTCCCATATCTAGCATACGATCTGCCTCATCGAGAACAAAATATTTTACCTCACTTAACTCCACAATCTCTTGATTAATTAAGTCAAGGAGTCTACCTGGAGTTGCAACTAATACATCTACTCCATCTTTTAGAGCTCTTACTTGAGGTCCCTGTGGTACTCCACCAAAGATAACCGTATTTTTCATATTCATATAACAAGAATAAGCTTTAAAGCTTTCACCTATCTGAATTGCTAGCTCCCTAGTTGGTGCAAGTACCACAGCACTAATTATTCTTGGTCCCTTTACACCCTTATTATTATCTTTATCCTTGAATATGTTTTGTAACACTGGAAGAGCAAATGCAGCAGTCTTTCCAGTACCAGTCTGTGCACATCCAAGTAAATCTCTCCCCTGAAGTATTGGTGGTATAGCCTTTTCTTGGATTGGGGTAGGACTACTATAACCCTCATCCTTTAAAGCCTTTTGTATTGGTCTAATTATATCTAAATTCTCAAATAACATTTTTTCTCCTTTAATGGTCATTATTCTTTAATTCCTAATATTTAGTTCTTTATAAATTATATAGGTTTTTCATAAAAACCGCATCATTTTTCTATTAGAAAGTTGATTTCCTATTAAAAATATTAACCTTTATACTTCTGTTCCCTGGAATCACTTAACCTCTGAACATGCCTATACCACTAAAAGAACCTTGCCAATTTGAAAAATATGGGTATAATTTAAATTAAGTATTATAAACATGGATAAAATGGAAGGGTATTTAAATATGGAAGAAGTGAAAAGACTTTTTGATTTAAATTTAGGACTAGTATTAGCAGGAGGTGGTGCTAAGGGTGCTTATGAAGCTGGAGTTTTCAAAGCACTTTGGGAGTTAGATATAATAAGAAGAATTTCAGTGGTTTCTGGTACATCTATTGGTACAGTTAATGCACTTATGCTTTCCATGAATGATAATAAAATTATGGATGAAAGCTGGTCTAGTTTAAGCTATTCTAGATTTATTACAAATGAAATTAATGTTAGAGACCTAAAGTTTTCAAATCTTATAAGGAGAGCTAAACAGAGAGATAAATCAGCTATTGAATTAATTAGAGAAAGTGATATTGGTTTAATTTCTCAAAGTGGAGTTCGACGTTTTATTGAAGAATATGTTGATTTAAAGGTTATTAAAGAGTCGAAGAAAACACTTTATGCCTGTGCATATAATATAGATTTTAAAAAAACAGAATATTTTAGGTTAAATGAATTTGAAGAAGATGAAATAATAGATATTGCTCTTGCTTCATGTGCAATACCATTTGTTTTTAAACCTATTAAGATAAATGAATATAGATATGCAGATGGTGGAATAAATAATCCTAAATATTCATGTCAAAATGCAGATAATGTACCAATAAACCCTCTAAAACATCACAATTGTGATGTTATTATTGTTGTCCATTTATCATATAAGCAACCCATAGATAAAAGTGGATTTGAAGATACTCATATTATAGAAATATATCCGTCTATACCCCTTGAAACAATAAATGGAATTGGTACAGTAAATTTAATGACAAGTACATTGAATCAACATGTAGAACTTGGCTATAGAGATGCATTAACCATTTTAGCACCAATAATAATAGATATGTTAAAAGGAAAACCTCTAGATAAATTAATAAAAAAACATGAAGAGTATAACAAACAATTTAAAAGGCTATAGATCTGGCTATAGCCTTTTTTCATTATAATTTTTTTGTAGTTTGAAATTTAAAACATTAATCTACATATACATCAAGTGGTTTAACTCTAAATCTGTTAGTAGGCATTTTTTCAGTAGTTGTATATCCTGGTTCTGAATTTATTACGTCTGGAAGTCTGTTAACTATAGTTGCACAGGTTAATTCTACAGTAGCAGGCCTATTAATAACTACTTGAGTATCTGGTTCTCCATAAATTATCCAATCATTCTTATCATACTCATCTGGTGCATAAACCTTACCTATACATTCAGTTTCTATAGTAATTCCTTCCTCTGTTTCAGTAACTACTATAGCAGACATGCCTGTAGCATAACCTGCTGGGATAACCATATTTAAAGTTTCTGAGCGTAATTCCTCTTTATACACATGAGGTATGCATTTTTGCACTTGTCTCTTCACTGTAAGTCCTAGTTGAGAACATAACCAACCATTAACATTCCACATATAAGAAGGCAAAAATTCTCCCTTATTGATAAGTTCTTGTCTATCCTCATCTGAAATGTTATCAGCAGCAGCTATTTCTCTATTAAATCCTTCAAGGTCAAGACCTGCTCCATGAACTTGAGCTAGAGCAATACCATAATCCTCTACATTATAGCTTGAAACTCCCTTTATCTTAGTAATATTATGAGTAGCTCCAGCTAAAGTTGTAATAAGATTTCCCCAAAATACATCTTGATATCCTGATCCACATATAGTGCAATTATTATCTTTTGCTAACTTATCAATTTTATCAGTAATCTTATAAGAAGAGTTCCATGGATATATAGCTTCTTCACATGTACTGATAACATTTATTCCATTTTTAGCGCATATCATAAAAGGCTCTTCTAGTTCACTAAGTAAGCTTCTTGTAGTTACTATACATACATCCGGTTTTATCTGTGCTAAAATTCTATCTGCATCCTTAGCATCTTGTACTACCACACCCTTAGGCTCTGTTCCAATAATCTCTCCAATATCTTTACCAATAACCTGAGGATTTAGATCAAAAGCAACTACAATTTCTGCTCCCTTTTCATAAACATACCTCATAGTATATATAGACATTTTTCCACATCCATATTGACCTACTCTAATTTTTCTATTCATAATTCTCTCCCTAAAATTTATTCGAATATTTTTTAATTTTTAGAAGAAATACTCTCTACGCCCTCATCTCCTTGAAATTCTTCATCAACAATATAAATTTATCACTGTATATTTACCTAATATATCCTCCAATATTTATTTCTTAATTAATAAATATTAAAAAGTTTATCTTAATATGACTAATTCTATTATTAATAGTTTCTTAAACTTAGCAAAATGCTTTATTGAAGTAGATGATATAACAAAAGGCTATATCAGGGGTTTAGCATTGGTATATCTCACTATTTATATATTTTATATCTATTTCTTATTAAATCGATTAAAGTAAAAATTATTTATGTTCTTCTATCATTCCGTAGTCATTTTTCAGTAGTTGTAGGGGTACGGCTCCCCATACGAACTACAAATAAACATGATTTAGATTAACTAAAGATTTTAGTTTAAGACTTTCTAAGTGACTTCATGTTTCATTATCACTTAGGATGAATTTTATAAATAAGAGGTAAAAAAAGTGGGGGGATTTTCATGTAGAATATTACATTAGGTATAAGTGTTAATAACAGTAAAAGATGGTATTTATTATAAAAACAAATATTAGAAGAGTATTTGGAATAGCCATAGCGCCTATTATTTGGGGTGTTTTTGCAGATTTAAAGTATGGTAAAATTAGTTACTATTAATCTTCCCATAGGGGTATCTTCAATTAACCCCATATTAAGAATATGGATCTTAACCCCTTTACCCATTAGCTTATCTATGTACTGTAATCCTTCTTTTGTTGTTCTGCAGAATCTATCTAACTTAGTTACAACTAAAGTATCTCCAAGTGATATATCCTCCAGCAGTTTATTGAATACAGCTCTATCTTTAACTGCACTAGGTGTATCGTCATATTTATGCGGAGTTACAATGCTAAGGAATGTATCAATAGGGTAGACTCTATTGATACATTCCTTAACTCTAGTGAAATCAGCACTTTGAAGTGTCCCATATGATTTGTATCACAATACTAATTAATTTTTAATAAATATAATACCTTTCTCTCCAGCAACACTTTTAAATAGCTCCTTCTATTCTTTGCTTACCCTAATTCTTATATAATCATCTTTATTTACCATGTGATAACACCTCCAATAGTATGTTATCACTCTATCATATTCATTTTAAAAAATATTATAGTTATGAACATTAAGCAGCTTTTATGCTGTGAAGTGCTTGTCCGCACCTATTATTTTGAATCTTGTTATGTAGTTTATTAATATTAAATCCAAAACTTAATAGGGTAAATTCAATTTTTACATTCTTTTTACCTCGAGTTAAAAATCTATTGAATCCATAGTCTTCCTTTAGAACACCAAAGGCACCTTCAACTTGAATTGTTATCTGTTCATTCTAAGAAAAATACCTTCGGGACTTGTTATATTTCCTAGAGAAGTTAGTCGTTTATTTAAGAACACCTTAGATGCCTGCATTTTACGGTTTCCATTAGCTCTTGTACCCCTTGATTTTCTAGTTGTAGTGCCGATAGGCCTTAGTTTTACATTGTTGTAACAAATATACTCCATGTTGGAACTATTACACATTTCCATTATATAATTTACACTATTAGTGGTTTGGTCGAATAATAAATTAATTTAACGAGCGGTTTATCGAACCAAATACGATATGTAAAGTATTTGTTTAAAATTCTAATTATAAAAAAAGTGAAAGCTTAGAGGATTTTAGAGAGTTTTATATAGAAACAAGAGTAATTAAATGAAGTATAACTAAGAGGTATTAAGAATTGATTGGCATTTGAAACATAGAGTCAAAAGAGTAGTTACAAAGTTACGACAAAATAGACTTTATATGTAGAAAAATATATTTATTGGAATGATTTTCATTGCTTTATTTTATTAAAATAAATGTTATAACAGTTAATAAATGTAATTTAATACGCAACTTTACATTTTATGTATAAATACTGAGGAGGCTTTTAAAATATGAAAAAAAGGTTTTTAGTTTATTATTGACATTAATATTTGCATGCTTAAGTGTTGGAACATGCTATGCTGATACACTAACACTTGAAGGAGAAGAATCAGATATTACTGAAGGGGGGGTTATAGCAATAGCTAACCAATACAATTTAGAATATAAAATTTATGATGAGTCTGATTCAGATGTTGAAATTACCGATATAATTAGTTTGAAACAATTACAAAATGCTATAATTACAGGACGAGAACAGAGCTCTGACGTTGAAGATCCAATAATATCAATTCAAGGGAGTGGAGTTGTTACAGATGAAAATAGTGGGAGTGTTACAGCTAAAAATAGCTTAACAAACTATTCATTAATAAGTTATCCTATTGCCACTTTAATACGCCGAAGTTCATACACTGGAGGTTTGACTATAAATTACAGTGTAAGTGGAACTTATAAAACTGTTAGTGGTGTTAAACAATGGGTTAATGTTACAGGTACTGATATTAAGCCTTCAAATGGTCCATTTACAAAAGTTGAATATGTATCTAAAAAAATAGGGAGTAAATCCAGTGATAGTAAAAAAATAACACGCTCTTATTCCATTCGATTAGGGCATTATATAGGGGTTAAAATACCTGGCACAAGTAAAGTAATAGGTGTTAGAGTTTCTTGCCAAAATCTTAATGGTGAACAGTATTTTTGGGCGTCTAGTATATAAAGGGGAATTAATATGGAGGAGATATTCGGATTTTTAAGTATAGCTTTTTATATACTGCTAATTCCAGGAACTATATGGATTGTAAAATTGATTATTAGATTTATTAAAGAACATAATCCAGATGATAAATAACATTAAATAATTTAAGGGATATTAAGAATGAGGGTTCTTATATCCCTTCTTTTGATTGCATATTATCACCTCCTTTTGTTAATTTGTGGGTGTAATATATATACTCATACAATATATTTATTACATACTTTTACTCCCAAATATAAACTTCTAAATTTTTATTTGATTCACAATATGATTTATTAAAAGAAAGGGTAAGTTATCCGCTAATAAATTTATGGCTTTTAATATATTTTCAAGTTATCAGTCAGCTATACCTATTATGATTGGCTCATCATATTCTTCACCAAAAGTTTCAATTGTTATGCTTTCAATTATTTCAGGTATTACAGGTTCATTAACTATAACACCTTCTATGCCTACATCAATAGATTTTGTTTCTACAGATACTATACGTTCAACCTCTGCAAAGCCTTCTATGATTTTACCGAATCCAGTAAATTTGCCGTTCAATTTTTTACCGGCTTCATCACTTAATGTAATAAAGAAACAACTCCCCGCTGACATTTTTTCTCCATCTCCACCTAATGCTACTATTCCTTTTTCAATTTTTAAATTATTATTTATTCCATTTTCTCTAAATTCACCATTCAATGCTACATTGCATTCAGGATCTCTTCCAAAAGAATCATATGTTGGTTGTAGCACAAAATTTGGAGCAATTCTTTTTATTTCCCTGTTATCAAATAATCCTTTTTGTGCTAAATAGATAAAGCAATTTACTGCATTTGGAGCTTCCTTAGGCATAAGTTCTATCATTATTTTACTCCCATTTTTTATAGCCATAGTTGCTATTGGATTTTTCATATTTACTATGTCAACTCCTTTACTTTAAACTGTCTTAATTTGATTTTCCCTATTCTATAGCTTTAATTATATTGTTTATAAACCTTACAAAATCCTCTAAGTTATTTTGTACAATTTCAAAAGCAAGTATTTTCATTGGAAAATACTACACCCCCTAGGGGTTGTAGAGATTTCAACTTGAGTTTTGTTGGCTACACCCTATGAATAAAGTATAATCTATTTAAAGATGTGGTATACCACCTTTATGGTATGCATCTCATTGAGGGACTTAAATTGTAATTTTTTTTGAAAATAAATGTTTAAAATAACAATCTTATAATGCTATAAAATTTCATCTTTATTTTTTAAATACTTTATGATTAAATTATTACCAATATTACATATAAGGAATAGAGTCACTGTAATAGAAACGCATTTCATTGACAAAGCATACTTATTAGATGATTTTAAAATAGTTATGAAAAAAATAAGCATAAGAATATATGATGTAAGCTGTATTAATACTGTAATTCTTATCTTTATATATGTTTTAAATGTATATTTATTTGATATAATTAAATTGAAAGCCTCATCTTTTAGTAAGAAATGTATAAATTTATTATTAAATTTATTTTTAAATATTAAAAATAGTGATATAACCCAATATGGTATTATTATTAATGCAAAAATAATAGTAGCATAGTACAGCATATTTTATCCTCTCCTCTACTTACTTTAATATACTATATTTTACAATTTACTTCAATTATTTTTGGGTTCAAATCAATTTATCTAAAATACTAGCATTGGCATCGATAATAATTAATATAAAAAAAGATAAGTAAAATAGAGACACCATTAAAAGGTTACTGAATAATAATTCAAAACCCTTAATTTAAATTGTAAAATATTTAATAATATAAATAAAAATGAATTTTGAAAAGTTGCTGAATATGATTCAACGTAATCAAGAATTTCAAAGACCTTGAATAATATCTTATACCTACAAATTAAATATAATTATTTCCCAAATATGTTATCATATACTATATGTGCATTATATCTTTATGTTATCAATGTACTATGAATATGCTCAAGAAAGGAGATATTTATCATGGAAAAACCAAAACTAAGTATGAAAAAGCTAAAACTAACTACTATTTGTTCTTTAATTATTACTATTTATTTATTATCATCATTTATATTTATACATGCAGATCCAGTAAGGGTTGCAAGACGTTACATTTTGTGTCAAGAGTTTGTTTATACGTTAAAAGAAACTGCAGAGTTAGAATATACTTCCGATGATAAAAGAAACGTATCAATTCGCATATCATCGGGTGATAATTCTATTTCAGGAATGCATTTATATAAAACCAAATCAGGATTATGGTTCATAATCCCAAATAGCGTATATTCATTCTGATATGATGTACTATAACCTATAATTTTTTATGGTTAATTTATTTCATCAATTGAATTATTGTATTTTTTTAATTTTTGAACACAAGAGATTACAAAAACTGCAAATGCAGTGATAATTCCAATTTTAAAAAATAACCAAGCAACTGGCATTAAGAAGAATGGATCCAGTAAAGTTCTATAACATATAATATTATAGGAAACTATGCATATAACACTTACAACAATTGAAATTAAAGATATTAAATATTTTCCCATCTTTTAATCTACCTACTTTCATTCTTTTCTTTAAAATATATTATACATTAAAACAAGTGTTTACATCTATATTACTCCCAGAAATAGTGTAAAAATGTGTTATTACAAAAATGTATTAACGTGTTTTTCACATTTATCGAGAACTACCCTTAACAAGATAAATCTCCTGCTGTTTTTTATACACTACTTATACTTAGTATAACATTTAGTGAACAAAGCAACATCTAGATTGCCTGGTATACTTAAATTCATTGCACCTTCCCATAATGGGCCAAAACTTGTTTGTCCATCAGTTTTAAGCAACAGCGCCATAGGATCTTGAGTATGATCGCTATTGTAACCTACAAGGGGTCACACTATACATTATTCTAATTTAAAACAATCTTAGGTATAATATATTTATAATTACTTTTTTTATGAGAGGTGTATTAATATGGTTAATGATAAAATTAATTTAATGATTTCAAATAGCGAGGAAATAGATAATGTAAATGGTACCTTTGGTATGAGTATATTCAAGAAGTGTAATGCTCTAACTCTAACCTTAAAAAACACTACTATTGATGTATCTAAAGTAAACTTATGTAGAGATATTATTAAAAGTAATACCTCAATGTTCTCAAATTTCAGAGGTAATAATTTACTAACAACTGCTGTAAATTTATCACTTGAAGAAAATCCTGAAGAAAGCTTGAAAGAAGTTATTGATATCTACAACAAACTAAAAGATGTATTTATGAATAGCCAATATCTAGTTTTAGCTGCATGGGTACTTTATAAATCAAGAAATAAGTTTAATATAGATGGAGTTATTAGTGATACAAGAAAAGCTTATGATTTCATGAAAGGCAATCATTGGTTTTTAACTGGAGCTGATGATGTATCAGCAGCTGCCATGATTGCAGTTACATCAACAAACTTAGAAAAAACCTTCTCAGATATTGAGGAATGCTATACCATTCTAAAAAATCAAGGATTCTGGGCTGGAAATAAGCTTCAAGGATTATCTCATATATTATCCTTAAGTGAAGATTCTTCTGAACATAAGTGTACACGTGTAATATCACTTAACAATGCTCTGAAAAATAATTCTATACCTTTAAAAAGTTATGCATTACCTATTTTAGGAGTAGCTTCAATGGTTACTGATGATTATGAAGCATTAGCTAAAAACATCAAAGAAACTTCTGAATTTCTTAAAACACAAAAGAGATTTGGTTCCTTCTCCCTTGGAACTACTGTAAGAAATATGATTTCTGCATCATTAGTTTGTATGAATTATATTGACGCTCTTACAAGTGAATCTAAAGATACTTTAATTAATACAACCACTAATGCAGTATTAACAATTGTTATTGCTATGGAAATTGCCGCAGCAAGTGCAAGTGCTGGAGCTGCAGCGGCGGCTGCTTCATCCTCTTCTTGCTAAACTTCTATATCTAGATATTTAAATATAATAGTTTTTATAATTTCTGTTAAACTGTAAACTTAAGTATTTTTCATCAAGGAATTTTTAGAAATCATTATAAAAAACAAGATAGGGATAAGCACCTTTATAATAGATGTTTATCCCTATCTTGTTTAGTTGAATTTTACTATTCTATGATCCTGTAGACTTATAATGTCTTACCCCAATTCTCCATAAAATATATGATGGCACAAGAAAAAGTATTGCACAAAGTGGTGATATCATATATAACACCTTATTCTTTTGTACTCTATCTATAAGATAAAGAAAAGGATAATAATTTACAAAGGCTAGTGGAACTACAAAAGTAAAAAACTTCATAACCCAATCTTTATAAATATTTAAAGGATACTGAGCTATTTCTCTCCCCCCATCTGTGAAAATATTCATAAATTCCAATCCCTCTATTGTAAAAAAACATATAGCAGCATATATCATAAACAACCCAAAAAATAAGCATACTCCGCCTATTATCATAAGTGTTAGTGTAAACATTTTTCCTAATGTCCACTGTACTCCACATGTGCTTATTCCGTATATGAAGATAACCATGGCTTGAAGTAGTCTTCCAACTCTAGAAAACTCAATTTTACTTCCTAACACTTGTATAATTTCATTTTGTGGTCTTAACATTATTCTATCAAACTCTCCATTTGATATTATTACCGAAAACCTATCAAATCCCCTTCCAAAACATTCAGCTAGTGCAAAGGAGATAAATATAGTACTAAAGCATAATAAAACCTCATTAAAGCTGTACCCCTCAATACTTCCAAATCTATTAAATAAAAAGTACATAGATAGAAATGAAAATATGGTTGTCATACCTTGTCCTATAGCAGTTAAGAAAAAGGAAGTTTTATACTCCATAGCTGATCTTAGGTGAATTGAAAAATACTTTAAATATAACCTCATAATTTATCCTCCCTGCACTGTAACTTTCTTTATTGCTTTACTCATAGCAAATCTACCAATTACAATTAATACTCCAGCCCAAAATACTTGAAGAATTATTGATATTACCGCCTCATTAACTAGAATACCACCTGTATATATTCTAAAAGGTGTATTTTGCATAGCGGCAAAAGGCGTAAGATAAATGTATTTAGTTAAATATTCAGGAAGTAATGGTAGTGGAACGAGTCCACCTGAAAAAAAATCTGCTATCATAACCATGGTCATTCTAATCCCCATTGGTGATACAGTATAAAATGTGAATATATAAATAAGCATACAATAAGCAATGACCACTATAGCCCCAACAACCATTGATATTAAGAATAATATGAATGAATATAATGTAGCTGGCCCATTAAACCTATATGTCCCTGGTAAAAAAGATGCAATTATAAGTATTGGAAAACATCTTAGTAATGTTTTAGATATCCTAATAGCTAGATTTTTTGCAAACCACATATTATAAATATCTAAAGGCCTACAAAACTCATAAGCAACATTCCCACTAGAAATTAATTCGAATATTTCATTATCTAAAAACCAAGTCATAAATAGTGCTAAAAAACTCTGTTGTAACCATATATAAGTTGAAAGTTCTGAAATTTCCATTGGAATTGCTGCGGGATTACTTCTATAAAAGCTGTGATATAACATTATATACATAAAGCCCCAAGCAAGTTGTGTAGCTACACCTGCATAGGCTGCTGTCCTATATTGAAGTCCATTTATAAATCTTATCTTAAAAAAACTCCAATATGCCCTCATATTTTGAACTCCCTATAAAGTCCAATTACTACATCATCTACAGTAGTGGAACTTACTTGAATATCATTAACATTTACCTTTGATGATAAATAAGAAATACCCTCTGACACAGAAATTTTCGTTGTATCTACTTCAATAACTGCTCTTCCCTTATATTTTTCAGCAATTCTTAAACCAGTACAAACCTGATCTAACTCTCCGTAATAATCAAGGCTTATAGTTCTCTCTTTATTAAATCTTTCTTTTAAATCATCTAACTGTCCATCTAGAAGAACTCTTCCCTTGCCAATTAAAATTATTCTTTTTGTTAATGCTTCTATATCTTGAGTATCATGGGTTGTAAGAATAACCGTTGTTTTTCGTTCTTTATTAACATCTTTTATAAATTCTCTTACTGCAATTTTAGATACAGAATCTAGCCCTATGGTAGGTTCATCTAGAAATAAAATTTTAGGGTTATGAATTAATGAAGCTGCTATCTCACATCTCATTCTTTGACCTAGGCTTAGCTGACGTGTTGGAGTTTTAATTATATCTCCAATATTAAGTAAATCTACAAGTTCTTTAATGTTCTTTTCATATTGAATTTGTGGCACTTTATAAATGTCTTTTATAAGCTCAAAGGAATCTACTACAGGCACATCCCACCAAAGCTGAGATCTTTGACCAAAAACTACCCCTATATCCTTCACATGATTTATCCTGTCTTCCCAAGGAGTCCTTCCATTGATGATACATTGCCCATCATCCGGATTTAAAATACCACTCATAATCTTTATCGTAGTACTTTTCCCCGCACCATTAGGTCCAATATACCCTACCATCTCTCCTTCATCAATATTAAAAGATACATTACTAAGTGCATGTACTAATTCATACTGTCTATTAAATAGTGACTTTACAGCTTCTCCAAATCCTGGATCTCTTTTAAAAACCTTAAAAGTTTTAGATAAATTTTTAACTTCTATCAATAAATAACACCTCCTATATAAAATTAGGTGAAATGCTTATATATCATACCATATTGTTACATATTATGAAAGTGTTTGTAACATTGTGTTTGAGTCAAGTAAAAGTTGGCAAGTCTTCTTTTTCAAAATATACCTATATAA
>NZ_JAVXMF010000019.1:0-57365 GCF_036646415.1 Clostridium sp.
GGAGGGGATTAAATGAATTTAATAAAGCCTTTAGGGCTAAAAAAAGGAGACAAGGTAGCTACTATAAGTTTATCTTGGGGTGGTGCTGGAGATAAGGAAATATTGTGGAGATATAATCAAGGAAAGAAAAGGTTAGTAGAGGAATTTGGATTTCAGGTGGTGGAGATGCCAAACACTTTAAAGGGCACTGAGTATATATACAACAATCCAGAAAGTAGAGCAAGGGACCTTATGATGGCATTTGAGGATAAGTCCATAAAAGCTATTTTTTCATGTATTGGTGGAGAGGAAAGCATTAGAATGCTACCATATATTAATTTTGAAACCATAAGGAGTAATCCTAAGATTTTCATGGGATATTCAGACACTACAGTAACTCATATGATTTGTTTAAAGGCAGGAATTTCTAGCTTTTATGGTCCTTCAGTGCTAGCTGAGTTTGCTGAAAATGTGAAGATGCATGATTACACGACCCATTGGGTCAATAAGGTTTTGTTTGATAATGATACCATAGGAAATATTTTTCCTTCTGATAATTGGACAAGTGAATATTTGCCTTGGGATGAGTGTAATAAAGATATAAAAAGAAATATTTATCCAAGTAGTGGATATGAAGTTTTACAGGGGAACGGTTGTGTAACAGGTCAACTTATAGGTGGATGCATAGAAGTCCTAGAGATGGTTAAAGGAACAGAACTTTGGCCAGAGAAGGAAGTGTGGAATAATACCATATTATTTTTAGAAACTAGCGAAGATAAACCAAGCCCTAAGTATTTTGAGTATTGGTTACGAAATTATGGTTCTCAAGGAATCTTGAATAATATTAATGGAATAATCTTTGGGAAGCCTTATGACAATATGTATTATGAAGAATACAAAAGTGTTATTTTAAAGGTGGTTAGAGAAGAACTAGGATTAACAGAATTACCTATTATGATTAATATGAACTTTGGACATACAGCTCCAATGATGATTATTCCTTATGGAGCAGTTGGGGAAATAAATTGTGATGAAAATAAATTCAGTATAGTTGAGTCTGGAGTTATGTAAGGTATAACAAACATTAATGGCTTCATTCATGGAATATTTAGTCATAGGGATGAAAATTTGGAGGAGGGTTAGTATGAAGATAGTTATATACAATACAGTGAAGGAGTTTATAGAAAGTAATGAGAATATTCTATTAGAAAGAGAAGCTATAACTCAATTGATTCTATTTAATAGTTTTATAAATAAAGATAAAACTGTAAGTAAAGAGATGTTATTTGGAAGAGTTGAAGATGATAATGGTGACCTAAATATTATTTTCTGTAATGTAACTCCACACAACTTATTAATATGTGATCTAAAGGAGAATACAGGTGAAGCAGTTAAAGTTTTGGCTGACTATCTACTAGACAGTGAAATTAGTATTAAAGGGGTTAATGCTAATAAAAAGATTTGTGATGAATTTATATCATGTTATAGCGTAATAAGTGGTTGTGAGTTTAAGGAATACTTAGCTATGGATGTTATGGAGTTAAGAGAGATAAATAAGGATATTTCATTACCCAAAGGAAGCTTTCGTGAAGCAACTTGGAATGACTTAAATATAATAGCAGATTGGTACATTAAATTTGTTAAGGAAGCATTAAATGAGGATATGACCTATGGGGATTTCAAAGACAAGATAGCAATGAGGATTGAGAATAAATGCATTTATCTATTTGAAGATGAAAATCATACCCCTGTTTCTATGGCGGCGACCACAAGACAATTAGTTAATGGCGTTTCTGTTAGTCTAGTTTATTCTAATAGTCAAGAAAGAGGCAAGGGATATGGACTAGCTGTGGTTTATTATTTAAGTAAGCTATATCTAGAAAGGGGAAATAAGTTTTGTAGTCTCTTTGTAGATAAGCATAATCCAACTTCCAATGGAGTATATTCAAAAATAGGTTATAAGATATTGAAAGATAATTTTGATTATAGAATTGTTTAAGAAGGTTAATTAAATTGGTAGGAGTGAATAATATGATTCTATCAGAAATGATACGAGAAATACCAACAATTGAGTTAGAGAAGATTAATTTAAGAAGAATGAGAAATAGTGATGCAACTGACCTATTTCAATATTATAATAACAAAAATGTATATCAATATCTTGATTGGAATGGTCCTAATTCTATAAAACATGCAGAAGAAATAATAGATATATGGAATAAAGGCTTTGAAGAAAATTGGATAATGCGATTTGCAATAGCTGATAAAAATACGGATAAGATTATTGGAACTATTTTTCTAAATAGCTTTGATGGTAAAAGAGCAGAAATTGGGTATGAATTATCGGAAGAATTTTGGAGAAAAGGTATTATGTCAGAGGCAATGAAGGCAGTATTGACTTTAGGATTTGATAAATTGCAATTGAAAAGAATTCAAGCATTTGTTTGTGCAGAAAATATTGGGTCTAAAGAAATTTTAATGAAGTTTGGATTTGAAGAAGAAGGATATTTACGTCAATATGAAACACATTCTGTAACAGGGCAATGTAATGATATGTATATTTATGGATTGCTTAAAGAAGAATTTAAATTTTAGAAGATAAAGAATCATATATGGAGGAGAAAAAATGCTAAAGGTAATACAGATTTCAAGCGATATTGCACATATTGTTCATGATATACAGAAAAAATCATTTGAACCATTGCTTTACAAATACCATGACTATGATGTGAATCCTGCAATGGAAAGTGTTGAGCGAATTAAAGAGAAGATTGATAGAGCTAATACTACAGCATATATTTTTCAACTTAACGACATTAATGTTGGATGGGTTAGAGTAATGGAATTGGAGGAAATGACATATAAGATTTCGGTTTTATGTATTCTTCCTGAATATCAAAATAGGGGAATTGCACAAGAAGCATTGAAACAAATAGAAAGTTATTATCCAAATGCACGCAAATGGATTTTGGATACAATAATTCAGGAAAATGGAAACTGTCACCTGTATGAAAAATTGGGATATGTAAAAGTCGGTGAGCTAAGACCGATAAATGAAAGAATGACACTTGTTAATTATATAAAGATATGCAGATTATAAGCATACTATGTAATTAATTTATTGCATAGTATGTATAAATTGGAATTAACAAATAAAAAATGAACTTTGAAAATTGAATAGTACGGTATTTGAAAATATGCTATAATATGGATAAAATTCAAGCGTAGTTGTAGATTATGACTAAACTATCGATAGAATATATATTGAGAATGGAGATGATAACTTGGATTTAAAATACTTATTTGATGAGGCAGTTTTAAATTATGAAAAGAGGCGTCCGAATTATGGAACTGAACTATTTAAAGATGTAATAGAATATGCAGAAATCACTATGGACAAGTATTTGCTAGAGGTAGGTTGCGGGACAGGCCAAGCTACAGAACCGTTTTTAAAAGCAAAATGTAAAGTAACAGCGGTTGAATTAGGTGAAAATCTTGCTTCATATACAAGAGAAAAGTTCAAGGTTTATAAAAATTTCAACGTTGTTCGGTGCGCTTTTGAAGATTATGATTGTGATGATAATAAGTTTGATATGTTATATTCTGCTACTGCCTTCCACTGGATACCAGATGAAATTGGATATAAAAAGGCATATAGGATAATAAGGAGTGGTGGCACACTTGCTTTATTTTGGAATAGGCCATCACCAAACGATAATCCAGTACATCAAAAAATTCAATCTATTTATAGAGAGCTAGTACCACAGTGGGGTAATGAGGTAACTAATTACCAAGACAGACCAAAATATTCAAGCGTAAATAAAATAGAGCAATATGGGTTTGTAAATGCTCAGTTTAAGGAATACCAAAATATAAGGAAAATGACCGGCATTGAATATGTAGAATTGCTGAATACTTATTCAGATCATATAGCCTTGGAAAAATCAATAAAATCACTTCTTTTCGATAGTATTAGGACAGCGATCGAAGACTTTGGAAATGAAATAATTATTAATGATACAGTAGAATTATATCTTGCAAAAAAGCCGTAAAGATACTGGCTCTAAATTATTATTTAGTTATTTACATTTAATATGCATTCTGTAGATATGGCGAATTAGATAATAGAATATGATCTTTGAAAATTGAATAGTACGGTATTTAAAACAACAATTATTTATATGAAGTATAAGGAAGTATTATAATAAAGAGTAACATTTCATATATATAGTTAATACAATGATAGCGACAAGTATTTTATATTAAGAGAGGTAAGCGATGCTATCTAACACCCAATTTATACAACAATCATTGGAGTTACATCTTTTTTTTGCTAGGATTATGAAAGAACATTCATTTTTTTTGCAAGTAGGTTTTACACAAAAGAACTCAAAACTTATAGATCAAGCAGACAGATTCAGAAGGGAGTTTGACAAACTTTTATGTGATGTTATATCACTTTCAAACGGTGTTGTTAGTTCAAGTGTATTACAGTCTGGTGAGGTGGTAACACCATTTACATTAAATGCTGAAATGGCATCATCATATTTTACAGGAGTAGATATTCCTATCAGTTTGACTGAGGCAGAGAAAAAGTTGATGGGAACTCCGTTGATGAAAGGTAACCAAAGGCTAGAAAATAGGGTGCGTAGGATTAATGAGAGTGCAATGGAATTAGTTAGAGATTTAACACAGTTTAAAAAGAGATTGTTATCAGATGTTTTAGAGTGTAAAATATTCACAGTTAATTATCCTTTACTTATTGATCACATTTTAAGGGAAGCAAATTTTTATTTTAAAATGATACAAAGATTACAAAATGGTGATGAAATAGACATGGAAAGAGAAGCTTATGAGCAAGAAATGTTTTGGAATAGAATTATGGCTGAACATTCAAAGTTTATTCGTGGACTGCTTGACCCAACTGAAGACGAACTTATAAGTATAGCAAATAATTTTGGAAATGAGTTTGATAAATTGCTAATAGAATCAAAGCAGGCTATGAACAAGTCAATGCCAATTTCTGAAGTTACAGACGAAAGCCTAAAAGCAACTATAGATATTAGTAAATTCAAAGCACAAGGTACACAAGGAATATTAGAATGTAAGATCAAGTCCATAATAATACCTTTATTGGGAGATCATACTTTACGTGAAGCTAATCATTATTTGCGCTTATTGAAAATATTTAAAAAGAGTATGTAAAAGTTAAGTAAAAATTACTATTCCATAGATTATTAAATAATTTCTTTAAATACCGTATTATTCAGAAGTGAATATGCGGTATTTTTGTTTCGTTATTCAAGTAAATAAGAATGGTTATTCTTATGTTTTGGAGATTTAGAAAACTACAATAAATAGGGGGAAGAAATATTGATATTATTTAAAGAAATTGATAAAGAAAACTTTTGGGATTGTATTAGTCTAGAGGTTGAGAATGGACAAGTTGATTTTGTTACATCCAATGCAGTTTCCATAGCACAATCCAAGGTGCAACCAGAATGTATACCATTAGCGATATATCATGATGACACAATAGTGGGATTTGTAATGTATTGTGTTGATGAAGATGATGATGAGTATTGGATTTATCGTATGATGATTGATAAAAATCATCAGTCAAAAGGATATGGGAAGAAAGCATTGAAGAAACTTTTAGAAATTATGCAACAGGACAAATCTCACAATAAGGTTTTTCTTGGTGTTCATAAGGATAGTGAGTATGCTGTAAAACTTTATAGAAACTGTGGCTTTGAATTTGATGGACAGGTGTTTGGTAGTGAACATATTATGAGGTTGGATTATTAGAGGATAATGAAAAATATGGGGGTATGTTTAAATGAGTATAATTAATAGTTTTGATGAAAGTATGAATGCAATTATTAATCCAAATGAGGTTATGGAAAAGATTGAGGGATTTCCAAAGGTAGTAATAGCTACATTTTCCTATAAAATAATGGAGATTTTTTCAAAGCTTCAAGGTGTAGAAAGAGCAGGATGCACCAAATCTGTAAATGGGGATGTAGTAATTTATAAAATGAATTATAAGAATAAGGAAATTGGATTTTATATGACTCCTGTGGGTGGTTCATTTGCAGCAGGAACTCTTGAAGAAATAATTGCTATGGGGGCAGAAAAAGTTGTTATTTATGGTTCTTGCGGTTCATTAGATAGAAATATTACTGCTGGGCATGTCATAGTTCCTACACATGCTTATAGAGATGAAGGTGTAAGTTATCATTATATGAAGCCAAGTGATTACATTTTTATTGAAAGTTCAGATAAGCTAGCTAGTATTTTAGAGGAGTTAGAAGTTCCCTACGTAAAGGGAAAAACATGGACAACGGATGCTATTTATAGAGAAACCATAGGAAATATGAATAAAAGAAAAGCGGAAGGTTGTATATCTGTAGAAATGGAATGTGCATCCTTAGCAGCAGTATGTAAGTTTAGAAATGTTGAATTTCTTCAATTTCTATATTCAGCTGACAATTTAGATAGCTCCAAGTGGGAAAAAAGGATACTTGGTAATTTGGATATAAGTGAAAGAGAGAAATATATGATGATTGCCTTTGAAATTGGATGTGCATTATAAGAACTATAGGCATAATCGGAGCTATGGATGTTGAGATAGATCTTATAAAATCTAAAATAAATATAATAGAAGAAATAACCTATTCAGGTGTTAAGTTTTATATTGGAAAGTATAAGGATTTAAGTATAGTACTATGTTCTTGTGGTGTTGGAAAGGTAAATGCAGCAAGTTGTACACAAGTATTAATTACTAAATTTAATGTAACTGAGATAATAAATACAGGAATTGCAGGAAGCTTAAATACAAATGTACAGATATGTGATGTGGTTATCTCAGATAATGTTACCTATCACGATGTAAGAAAGCGACAGATGGAATCTTTGTTTCCATTTCAAGAAGATTTTAAGTCCTGTGAAAGTTTAAAGGATATAGCAGTAAGGGCCTATGAGATTAGTGATTTAAAGAAGCATAATTATCACCTTGGAAGGATTGTAACAGGGGAAAGTTTTGTATCGGATAATGCTCTGAAGAAGGTAATAATTGAAGAATATAATCCTCTTTGTGTGGAGATGGAGGGTGGAGCTATAGGGCATGTAGCTCATATAAATAACATACCTTTTCTAATTATTAGAAGTATTTCAGATAATGCAGATCAGGATGCTACTGAGAGCTATGAGAATTTTGAAAGTATAGCTGCAAACAACTCTGCTAAATTAGTAATAAATATGCTGGAACTTATTAATGATTAAGAATTTATAGGAGGACATTAATGGATATGAATAAAATCGCTGTAATAGGAAGTGGTGGAGCAGGAAAATCCACATTTTCAAGGAAACTTGGAGAGCTAATAAGTATACCTGTATATCATTTAGATTCCTTATATTGGAGTCCAGGTTGGATTGAAACTCCTAAGGATAAATGGGAACCTATAGTAGAAGGTCTTGCAAAAAAAGAGGAGTGGGTTATTGATGGTAATTACGGAAATACATTAGATATTAGGCTTAAAGCTGCAGATACTATTATATTTCTTAAAATGCCAACATATCTTTGTCTTTATAGAATTATAAAGAGAAGATTTATGTATCAAGGGAAAACAAGACCTGATATGAATGCTGGATGTGAAGAAAAATTAGATTTAGAGTTTGTTAATTGGGTGTGGAGTTTTAATAGAAAGAGAGCACCAGGAATTTTAGAAAAGATTGAGAGGTATGAGGGTGAAAAAAAGGTCATAATTCTTAAAAGTCCATCAGAGGTGGAAGCATTTCTTAAAAGTATAAAGGACTTGGTAGTAAAGGTATAAAGAAATTTAAAATGGTTATTCTTATTTTTAAAAGCTTTGCCTATTGTTAATGAAAACTTTCAACCATTTAAGGGCAAAATTATTAAGCTTTCTGTATGTGAGTTTTACCCTATGAAAGAGCTTGGGGTTTTTGAAGTGAGATAGACTATGAAGGAATTGAGGAGTAAATTATGAAATTAACATATCCAGATTATGATCACAGTATTTTAAATCTAATAAATTCAGTTTTAAATCATTTTGGAGCAAAGTATACTCATACTACATTACCAAAGCTTGATTGTATTTTGAATAAAAACTATAAAAATGTAGTTGTTATGGTTTTTGATGCTATGGGAAGTAAAAATATTGAAAGCATTTTGCCGGAAGATAGTTTTCTTAGAAAACATATGATAGATGAAATAACATCAGTATATCCACCTACCACAACAGCCGCTACAATGACTCTTGAAAGTGGACTTGCACCTATGGAACATTCATGGCTAGGATGGAGTCTACATTTTGATGAAGTTAATGACAATGTAAATATTTTCATTAACACTAATGATAAAGGCGAAAATGTTGCTGATTATCATGTGGCAAGACGTTACATTCCATATAAGAATGTAATTGATAAAATTAAAGATACAGGAAATTCAAAGGCTTATTCCGTGTCTCCATTTGGAACTTATCCTATTAACGATATATATGAGCTTATGTCATCAGTTGAAATGCTTTGTAATAAACAGGAAAAACATTATATTTACACATACTGGCCAGAACCAGATTCATCTATGCATACTAAAGGAATTTCAAGCGAAGATAGCATTTATTGGATAAAAAAAATAAATAATATGTTAGAAGAGTTAAGTGGAAAATTAAAAGATACACTTTTAATTATTACGGCAGATCATGGACACATAGATGGGAGAAATGAATTAATAGTAAATTATAAAGAAATTACTAGCTGCTTAAAGTGGCCACCTTCCATAGAACCACGTTCTCTTGCATTTCATGTAAAAGAAGGAATGAAGCAAAAGTTTAAAGATGTATTTTTAAAAGAGTTTGGAGATGATTTTTTACTTTTATCTAGAGAAGAGGTATTGAAAAAGAAACTTTTTGGATATGGTGAAGAACACACTAGATTTCAAGATTTTCTAGGAGATTATTTAGCAATAGCAATTGCTGAAACTTCTATATTTAATAATGAAGCAGCGTATAAGAAATTTATTGGGGTTCATGCTGGGTTAACAGAGTGGGAAATGATGGTGCCACTCATAGTTGTTGAGTGTAAATAATTATTGAAAACAAAAACAACATAGATTTTCATGGAAGAATTATAAGCCAGATAAAAATCGAAATAATATTAAGAAAGAAGAGGTGAAAGGTATGATAAGAAAGTTAAGGGAAGAGGATAAAGAGACGGTAATTGAATTTTTGAGTGAGGAAGTTGCAATCAATTTATTTATAATTGGAGATGTGGAAAATTTTGGTTTTGAAACTGAGTTTATGGAGACTTGGGGAAGTTTTGATGATAACAATAAGATTACAGGAATTCTGCTAAGGTTTTATGAGAGTTATATTCCTTATTATAAGAAGTACCATAGTGATATAGATGAATTTAAGTGTATGATTAAAAAAGCTGAAGGTAAGAAAATGATTTCAGGGAAAAGAAGTATAATGAAAGATTTTAAAGATGTTTTTCAGGATTACAAGGAAAGAGAAACTTACTTTTGTGAGTTGAAAAATGATAAATTGTTATGTGATTTTGATAGTAGTGTAAAACTTGCAAAAGTTGAAGATGCAAAAAGATTAAATGATTTTATTAATAGTATTAATGAATTTAGCACAGATAAAGATAGTACTGAAGATAAAATTTCTAAAACTATGGAAAGTAACCTTGGAAGAATATATTATATTGAAGATGAACATGGAAAGATAATTTCAAGTTCTCAAACCACTGCTGAAAACTCTAAGTCAGCCATGGTTGTAGGTGTTGCCACTGATAAGGAAAATAGAAATAAAGGATTAACATCAAAGTGTTTATCTAAATTATGTTATGACCTATTAAGTGAAGGGAAAACATTATGCTTATTTTATGATAATCCTTTAGCCGGAAGAATATATAAAAAATTAGGGTTTGAAGATATAGATAAGTGGACTATGATATCAGAAACATAAAATATGGGAGAAAATTAATATGAATAATAGTAAACTAAATTTTTATTTCTTTGGAGAGGTAGGTTAGTATGATTGTTACAATCCTACATATGTAACGAGTAAGGAATATGTAACTGAACTATTATATTTAATTGCAGTAAATGAACCATTTTCAATATCAAATTATGAAATTGCAAAAGCTTTAAATAGAGAAGATGATGAAATAATTCCTGGCATTATTAATGATCTTAAATTGATTAATGCAATAGAAGTTAAGGATGATACCTATAGAATAAAATTTCCGTTATTTTTAGAGGAAGATGTTAAAAATATGGAGAATCTCATAAATAATATAGGAGATTTGTATAGGAATGTTGAACATACGAAAGGGTGAGGTAAATAAAGCTAAGATTTTAACTAATATTACAATGTAACCAAAGTGGAAATACAATGAACAAGTAAGTAGTTTATATATTACATATTAAACTATTATTGCAAAGTTAACAAAAATTTTATATAATATTAATATAAAATGTAATAAATAAGAATTTTGTGTAATAAAAAGGAGAATAATATGTATTGTAAAAATTGCGGACGACAAATTGATAGTAATGCAGAAATATGTCCATTATGTGGAGTAAGAGTAAAAGAGGCTGAATCAACAGTTGTGGACAACCCATCACATTTTGCGGGAGTTGCATCATGTTGCTTTCCAATAGTGGGTTTAATTTTATACTTTATTTGGAGAGGAGAAAAACCAAAATCAGCTAAAGTCGTTTGTTATTGGATGTTAGGCGGAATTGCTGCTTGGGTAGTATTTTACATTGTTTGTATCTTTATAGGTATTTCAGATTCAATGTATTATTAAAATTAAATGAAGGTTACAGATAAAATATTGAACTATATGTTTTTATGTCATAAGATACCTGAAAGATCTTTTTTTTATAGGGGAAAACAATTTCCTATATGTGCAAGATGCACAGGAATACTTGTAGGATACATATTTGGAATTATATATATTGTAATATCAAAGAGGCCTCATATTATATTGGAGGCTTTAATGATGATTCCTATAGCTATTGATGGACTAGGTCAATTATATGGTCATTGGGAGAGTAATAATACAAGAAGATTTGTAACAGGTATTATTGCAGGTATTGCTACCATAGGATTTTTTAGACTAGCTATGGTATTAGGACTTGCAACGGGAAGACATATAGTAAAGGTAATTATTAACTAGGGAATAAGGCTTTTTAAAATTATTTAAGAAGTTGTGTTGTATTTAATCAGTTGAAAAATTTATATTGTTAAAAATAGACTAGATATATGAAATTAACTTATACCTAGTCTATTTAATTTATAAAAATAGAGAAATATTATTTATTCTTCTCCTGGAAATAAGTAAGTTAGGCCTTTAATGAATACAAATACTATGAGCATTACTACAAATATTCCGCCCATACCTTTCCACATTATTTCTAAACTCTGTTTAAATGCTTCAATATGCATTACATTCCACCTCCGACTAAGAATAAAATTAATCCACCGGCTATTACTGAACCTATTTGTCCAGATACGTTTGCAGCTACTGCATGCATTAACAAGAAGTTTTGAGGATCTTCTTTTTGTCCCATTTTCTGAATTACTCTAGCTGACATAGGGAATGCTGAGATACCGGCAGCACCAACCATTGGATTGATTTTTTCTTTGGCAAAAAGGTTAATAAACTTTGCAAACAGTACTCCACCAATGGTATCAAATATGAAGGCAATAAGTCCAAGTCCAATAATCATAAAGGTATCCGAGGTAACAAAGAATTCAGCCTTCATTTTAGAGGCTATAGTAATACCCAAAAGTAATGTTACTAAGTTTGCTAACTCATTTTGTGCAGTTGAAGATAATCTTTCTAACACACCACATTCTCTAATTAGGTTACCAAACATTAAGAAGCCTATGAGAGCTACAGAAGTAGGTGCTATAAGGCCTGAAATTACAGTAACTATTATTGGAAATAGTATCTTAGTTGTCTTAGATACTGAAGCAGGGTTATATTTCATTTTTATTTGTCTTTCTTTTTTAGTAGTTACTAGCTTTATTGCAAAGGGTTGAATAATAGGTACTAAGGACATATAAGAGTAGGCCGCTACAGTTATGGGACCAATATAGTTACTCTTAAAGAAGTTAGCAACAAAGATTGATGTTGGTCCATCGGCAGCTCCAATAATACCTATAGATGCAGCATCCTTTAAGGAGAAACCTAACAATGCTGCTAAACTTATTGTGAAGAAAATACCAAATTGTGCGGCAGCTCCAAATAAAAGCATTTTTGGGTTTGTAAGTAGTGGACCAAAATCAATCATAGCTCCAATACCAATAAATAATATTAGAGGAAATAGTTCATTGGCTATACCCATGTTAAATAAGTTATCAATTATACCTATTTCTGAATGACCATTGATTAATTGGGTAACAGCTCCTGATAGTGGTATGTTTACAAGTATAGCACCAAAACCCATTGGTAATAAAAGTGCTGGTTCAAATCCTTTTTTAATAGCAAGCCATATTAATCCTGCACCTATAAACCACATTACCCCTTGTTGCCAAGTCATGGCTCTTAATCCATTCAATAGAAAATCCATAATTAAACCTCCCGTATGTAAATTAGATTATAATAAATTAAGTGAATATAAAGTATTAGTAAATTTCTTCTAATATCCATTTTAATTTCAATAAGTAACTTTTACTGGCTAAATCAAAAATTTAGAGTATCAGTTATAAAATTTAATTTTATCTTTATATCCATAGTAATTTTATAACATTTTGAGAATATTTGCACTATAAAAAGTAAATATTAACAAAAGGTTATTAAGATATTAAGAACTATTTATGAAGATGATATTTTTTATTTTAAATTTATATCACCTTAGTAAATATGTTTAAGTAAAAATCCACAGGGAAACATATTAAGTGATTATATATAGAAAGGGTTAGGTGATTAATATGGTTGATATTTGTTTGTTAGGTTGTGGTGGTGGAATGCCTATGCCTTTTAGAAATCTTTCAGCTACCTTAATAAATTATAAGGGACGAAAGATATTAATAGATTGTGGCGAAGGAACTCAAGTATCCATGAGGATAATTTGCTGTGGGTTTAAATCTATAGATGTGATATGTATAACTCATGGACATGGAGATCATATTGTCGGATTACCAGGATTACTTTCTACCATAGGGAATAGCGGAAGAACTGCGCCCTTAACAATTATAGGGCCTGAAGGAATTACAGATATAGTGAATGGTCTGAGAGTAATAGCACAGTACCTACCTTATGAGGTTAATATCATAGAGAATCCATCATTAGTTGAGTTTGATATTTCAGATGATGGACTTTATGTGAGTGGACAAATGTTTTATGAAGAGAAAGTATGCTTAGAAGAAGTTGGGAAAGATAAAGTAAGAAAACTTAAGGATAATTTTAGCAATGATAAAGTTGGTAATAACAGTATAGAAGAATATAAAATGGGACAAATAAGGGGAAGAAATGGTCAATTAACTATAAATACCTTAGAGTTAGATCACTCATCACCATGCCTTGGATATAGTTTGAACTTTAAAAGAGAAAGAAAGTTTAATGTGAAAAAGGCAGTGGAAAATAATGTACCTAAAGTTCTATGGAGCAGACTACAGAAAGAAGAAAGAGCAACATTTGAAGGAAAAGAATATAATGGGGATATGGTTTTAGGAGACGAAAGAAGAGGAATAAAAGTTAGCTTAGTAACTGATAGTAGACCTTTAGATATAATACCTAAATTTATAGAGGACAGCGAGCTATTCATATGCGAAGGAACCTATGGTAAGGGTGAAGATGTAGATAAGGCAATAAAAAACAAACATATGACATATAGAGAAGCAGCAGGATTAGCAAAAGAGGGAAGGGTTAGAGCACTATTATTAACTCACTTTAGTCCAGCTATGTTAGAGCCTAATGAATTTATAAATAATGCTAAAGATGTATTTGAAAATACCTTAATAGGTGAAGATAGAATGAAAATGACACTATGCTTTAGATATGAGTAGATATATGGCTTATAACTAGATTATATACTTTAGTGGAGTGTGAAGGAATTAAGCACTCCACTAAAGAATAAGTAAGTAACAACATATTTCATTATACAAGGGGGATAATCATGATAGTGGGAAGAGATATAGTTATAAGACAAATAGAATTAGGGGATGAAGAATATCTTTATAAGTGGTGGAATGATGGAGAATTTATGGGACATGCTACTTTGTCTTATGGAACGCTTCAAAGCAAGGATACCATAAAAGCAGGTATTGAAAGGGAAATATCAAATTCAGAGTTATATCCAAGGAATAAAAGATTTATTATATGTAAAAAGAATGGAATGGTTCCTATAGGAGAGATGAATTATTGCGATTGGGATTCTAGGAATCAAAAATGTGAGCTCGGAATAAAAGTTTGCGAAACTTCAGAGCAAGGAAAGGGATATGGAAAGGAATCTTTAAGTCTTTTCATTGATTTTATGTTTAAATTCTTAAATCTAAATAAGATAGAACTTACAACAATGAAAGACAACTATAGGGCTCAAAAGTTATATGAGTTATTAGGATTTAAGACAATTGGCATAGTTAGAGAGGGGTACTTTGATAGTAGAGCTGGAGAATTTTCAGATGTTGTATATATGGATTTATTAAAAAGGGAATGGCATAAGTTAAAATAGTTAATCTTAAAGTATTAAGTCATGTATTAAACATTAGAAGGAGACGGTTATGTTAGAGACAATGAGATGTAAAATTATTAATTTGCAAGATAATGACTATAAAGATGTAGAAAAATTATATATTGATGAAAAAGTAAGAAGATTTCTTGGGGGAACAATAGATAAGACTACATATAATAGTATATTTTCAGAAATGAATATTTCGGATAATAGCTCATTATATTGGGTTGTGAGACATAAGGATAATAATAAGTTTCTCGGGTTAGTTTCTATTGATTTACATCATGATGGTATAAGTAGAGAAATATCATACCAGTTTTTATCAGAGTGGTGGGGACTTGGGTATGCAGAAGAAGTAGTTAAAAGAATTATAAAATATGCATTTGAAGAACTAAAGTTACAGAAACTTGTAGCTGAGACACAGTCAGCAAATGAGTATTCTTGTAAACTTCTAAAGAAAGTAGGAATGGAATTAGAACAATCAGTTCATAGGTTTGGTGCTGAGCAATATATATTTAGCATATGTTGTGCATAAATCTAATTTCACACTTCAATAATATGTAAATTAAAAGGATGTCCTAAGACATCCTTTTGCTTAATTTAAGACGTTATTTAAAACATATACTTATAGTAAAAATAGTGCAAATAATGATGTAACAATCAAGCCGAACACTACTGGTTTAAAGTTTCGTTTTGCCAGTTCAAAAGGAGATACCTTACAGATTGCAGATACTGGAATAATTGCCCAAGGAATTATAGTTCCACCACCAACCCAGATTGCAGCGATTTGTCCTAGTGCTGTTAAAGTTGGTACACTTGCACCTGTGGCAGTTCCAAATAGTTTTGCAGTTGAGCCTGCAAGGGATATTCCAGAGAATCCAGATCCATCAAGTCCAGTAATTGCACCAATACCAGTTACGGTAAAGGCACTGAAGATATTATTCATAGGAACTAATTGAGATAAAGCGAAACCTAAGTCATTTACTATACCTAAGGAGCCTTCAGGTAAAAATTCACCGATGATATTTAAAAAGCCACTATCACCTATATAGAAGAAGGCTGCAATTGGTATTACTATACCAAAAACTTTAAAGGCAAATTGTAATCCTGATACAAAGTGAGTTGTTAATTCTTCTAGACAACCATTCTTGTAGGTTTTCATAGCTATAGCAATTAATAAAAATAGTGTTGTACCACCAATTAATGCTGTAGCATCTCCACCTTTTAATCCAAGTGATATCATAATAAACACATCAATAATAAATAATGCTGGAACTAGGATTGCGAATATAGTTTTCCACCCCTTAGATAAAACAGTTTCATTTATTTCTTCATCTTCGTCTAGTTTTTCATCATAAACCATATTTTCAAGAGTACCATTTTTCATATCTCTCTTTAACATTATAAAAGCTGTAATGGTAGTTACAAGCCCCATGATTATTATTAGAGGAATACTTGCTTTAACAACAGCTTCAACGGGAACTCCTGCAGCATCAGCTGTTAGCTTAGGAGCTGCTTGGATAATGAAATCAGTGGAAAGTGCAATACCATGACCAAATAAATTCATTGCTATGGCAGCACCAATAGCTGGAAGTCCAGCTTTTATAGCTACAGGTACAAGCACCGCACCAACTAGTGCTACGGCAGGTGATGGCCAGAAGAAGTAGGAAATAACCATCATAATTAAACCAATTATCCAAAATGCCATAAAATCATTTTTAATAAGTTTAGTGAATGGACTTATCATTGACTTATTAATGCCTGTATACCGTAAAATTTTACTCAAAGCTGCTATTATAGAAATAATAAGAATTGTGGGTAGTAGTTCCGTTATGGCATATATAAAACTATTAAATATGCTAACCACTGATAGAGGAACTGATTTAGTACTAATTAATGCAATTAAGAATACTCCTATAATACAAATTAGTGATACATCTCTTTTTTTAATCATAGCTATTAATATTATTAATATAAATATTAAGTAAACATAATGTATTAAAGTTAAACCAATCATTTGTAGCCTCCTGCTAATTTTATCTTAGTTTATATATAATATGAATTTAACCTTATTTAGTGTTAAGTTTTAAAAGCATAAAATTGAAAAAATTTAATTAAGAAACATCTTATTAATTTGGAGAAAATATATTATAATTTAAAGTGTACAAATATTTCCAGTTAACAAGTTGTTAATATGAACAATAATAAAAATCACAATATAAATAATAAAGACAAAGGGGCAGATAGAAATGATTGTATTGAAGAATGTTATTATTACTGGTAGTACAAGAGGAGTAGGGTTTGCTATGGCAAAAGAATTTTTAAAGTCAGGTTGTAATGTTACAGTATGTGGGAGAACTAGAGAATCATTAGAAAAGTGCAAAGAAAAGTTAAAGGAATATAATAGTAAAACTCAATTTGTACAATGTGACGTGACAGATAAGGCTGATATTGAAAGACTTTGGTTTGAAGCTAAGGAAAAGTGGGGAAATATAGATATCTGGATTAATAATGCAGGGCAAAACTGTCCCTATGAATTTGTGTGGGATACAGAGGACAACTATGTTGATAAGGTCATAGACACTAATATAAAAGGCATAATCTATGGTTCTAAATTAGCCGCTAAGTATATGATTAAGCAAGGTAATGGACAGATATGGAATATGGAGGGATTAGGTTCTGATGATATGATAGTAGAAAAGACAATCCTCTATGGTACATCTAAGAGAGCACTTACTTATTTTACAAAGGCTTTAGCCAAGGAATTGGCAGCTACATCTGTAAAGGTGGGAAGATTATCTCCAGGAATGATGCTAACAGATTTTATAACCAAGTCACCAGAAGGGGAAAAATCAAAGGCAATAGAGGAAGGTAGTTTCAAAAAGATATTTAATATACTTGGAGATAAACCAGAAACTGTAGCAGAATTCTTTATACCTAGAATATTAAAAAATACAAAAAATAATGTCCATATTCAATGGTTAACAAAGATTAAGTCCACTCAAAGATTTATGGCATCTGCCTTTAATAAAAGAAGTTTAATTGAATAATTTTATTTTATTAAATAACCAGTAGAAGAAGATATAAAACTATGTTTTTGAGGATTCATACTGATTTAAACATAGTCAAGCATTAAGAATTAACATAGATAACTAGACTGAAAATTAAAAGACAAAAATAAACAGGTTTTGTGTATGGAGCACGAGATATATAAAGGAGTAATTTATATGAATGGATTTACCACAGACAATATCGTTTTACTATTAGTTGCAATAGTATTATTAATACTAGTTATTAAAGTTTTTAAGGGTGTTCTTAAAACTATAATAGCAATAATTCTTTTGTTAACGGTGGGAGTATCTTGCTACAATATATTTGTAGCAAAGAAGTCTATAACCTATGAGATAAATAGGTACAAAACAGATTTTGCATACACAATGGATATAAAAGATATATCAGCGGAAGCATATAAGATTATTGATGATATGAAAGAAGACACAATTACAGAAGAAGGTATAGATAAATTAGTTCATTTGAAAAATCAAGCAGAGGCTTTAGAACATAGTGAAGAAGCTAATTTTATTCATAATAAATATATAAGTAGCCTTGATGGAGTTATTCTTGCTTGTAGAGGATATGCTTTAGGTGAAATTGCACAGGGACAAGTATCTAAACTAGAAGATTTAACAGATGACATTAATATAAATTTATTAGATGTGTTAAGAGGTGAATAGAGCATCAGTAGAAGTTATAAAAAGATAGGCTATAAAATCATTGGGGACAATTATGATTATAGGGTAGTATAAGTAGAGGAACTAAAAGTATAGAACTTGAAGTTGGATTAATGTGAAATTGAAAATTAAATAAAAATAATTGTATTTAATTGTATTCTGTTGCGTATATAATTATAGATAAGAGTTTTAAGGAGTGAATTTTATGAATAAGAAACGATTATATATAATTATATTATTCATAGCAGTTTTTATAACTGGTTGTAGTGAGAAAAATAATAAAGAAGATGCAAATATTAATTTAAGCAATAGCGTAGAGATAAGTAACAATGTTGCTACTAATGACAATGAGGTAAATAATAATTCAGAAGTGAATAGTAATAAGGCGGTAGATAGTAATAATGATGTGAAAGTAACTTCTAAATATAAAATAAATGATTATATCACTATTAATGAAAATGCAAAGTATAGCTATAAAGGAGAAAACTCTGAATACGCAGAGTTTGTAGCTTATGTAGATTATATAAGTGGCGATAAATTTCAAATAAGAACTAATAATGGTGGAAGTGAAACAGTAATGGTTTTACAGATTAAAGATGGAGAACTTAGACAAACATTTAGAAGAGGTGTATGTTACTATAGAGAAAATTTTACTACCAAACAATCAACATCTAGTGAAATACTATTAAAAGAACCCTTAGTAAAGGGAACCAGTTGGACATTATCAGATGGTAGTAAAAGATACATTTCAAATGTAAATGTGCAGGTAGAAACTCCAAGTGGAAACTATAGTGCTATTGAAGTAACTACAGAAAGAAATAACGGAGAGAAAAGTCTACATTATTATGCACTGAACAATGGTCTAGTAAAATACGTTGGTGATTCAGAAAATATGAAAATAACTTCAACATTACAAGGAATTGAGGATAATATTCAGCTAACTCAAACAGTAAGATTCTATTATCCAGACATTAATGTAGATAAAATCTATTATGAAGATAAGGAACTTTCGTTTAGTACCAATGATATAACTAAGATGACACTTCAAAATATATTAAAGGAATTCCCAGGAAATGATAAAGGATCATTACTAGGGAAGAATGTAACCATTAATAGTTTATATTTAAATGATGATGGTAAGTTATATGTAGATTTTACAAGTAACTTTGTAAAAGAAATGAATTCAGGTTCAAGCACAGAGCTCATGATACTTCAAAGCATAGTTAATACTTTTGGTAATTATTATGGTGTTGATCAGGTGTATATAACAATAGATAACAAAGCTTATAGCTCAGGGCATATATTAAAATCACCAGGTGAATGCTTTAAAGTTGATTTCAATGGAGTCACAGAAGGTAAATAATATATTATAAGATTAATCTATTAATATTAGGAGTATATTTTGACTATGAATATATGACATTAATATACAAATAAAAACTACTATAAAACTTAGGATTTATAGTAGTTTTTTTAATTTAATACTATATACTGACTATTTTTAAATTAGATTTTAAATTCAATATATTCAATATATTGGTATGATGCCAAGTAAATATATGGTATAATATCGATATATTTTAGTTAAATTATTAGTTCAATTTAAATAGGTGTTTACAAAATGTAATAATGACATAAGTAACAGGGGGTCGTTACAAAAGATGGATATTAATAAATATGTAAAGGTTCATGGAAATAAAATTAGTGAAATAGCTTTAATGGTAATTATAAGTGGTCTAATCTTAGCGGGGGTTACTGGATTTTCTACTACACTATGGATGAAAGTTGTATTTATTTCAATCTTTTATTTATCATTAGCAATAGCGATTTTCTGTATAAGAAGAAATATGACATGGAAAATAATATCTATAATACCAGCAACAATAGTAATCAGCTATATGCTAATTGGCATAGGAGTTGATATTGAGATTAACATTATGGTAATTATTTCAATAACAATAGTTGCTTTATGGCATATTTACAAAGGAAATAGTATTAAGAAAAAAGTTAGTATGGGATACGTTTTGATAGTGGTATTAGGATTTTTATCTTGGAATTATTATATTCATGTAGATAATCTAATAAAGGATGAAGGATTATGTATACACATAAAAAAGGAAAATTCTATTAAAGGAAAAATAATGGAATCAGATTTAGATAATATAAAAGAATTATCCACACCATATGAAAGAGATGTAAATACATTGCAGGGTATAGAACAGATGAAAAACCTAGAAAGCATATGTATATGGGATGCTAGGAGAATTAAAGATTACTCATACATAAGCAAATTAAATAATTTAAATACAATAACCATATGGTATGGAGATTTGGATAAACTTTCAAATTTAGACACCATGAATTCTGTGAAAAATCTAGGAATTATATACCCTAATAAAGGCAAGCTTCAAGGGTTACAAGCTTTTCCTAATTTAAAGGTGCTAGAAATTAAAGGTGGAGATATAGAACTATCTAATTTACAAGGGTCTAAGAATATAGAAAAGATAGGTATATCTTCTACAAAGAATATGAGTTTTAAGGGTCTGGATGAATTTCCGAAATTAACTACCTTAAATCTAAAGGAAATATATATTGAAGATATAGATGAAATTTTAAAATGTGAATCTTTAAGTATTATAGAATTAAATAATTGCACACTAAAGGATAAAGAAGAATTTATACAAAAGGCAAATGATAAGGGAATAAGTGTAATAGATAAAGAATAGCATGATTGGAACATATGGAAACAATTAGTTGACACTAATTGTATGAAATGATAATGTGTAATCAAGAAATAAAAATGTTAATGGAGGGGATCATATGTCAAAATATACTGGCACAAAAACAGAAAAGAACTTAATGGAGGCTTTCAGTGGTGAATCACAAGCTAGAAATAAGTATACTTATTTCGCTTCAGTAGCTAAAAAAGCTGGATTCGAACAAATTGCAGAACTTTTCTTGGAAACAGCTAATCAAGAAAAGGAACATGCTAAAATGTGGTTTAAAGAATTTCATGGAATTGGAAATACAGAAGAAAATCTTGAAGCTGCAGCAGCAGGTGAAAATGATGAATGGACAAATATGTACAAGCGTATGGCAGCAGAGGCTCGTGAGGAAGGCTTTGAAGCTTTAGCTAAAAAGTTTGAACTTGTTGCAGATGTTGAAGCCTCTCATGAAAAACGTTATTTAAAATTACTTGAGAGTTTACGTGAAGAAAAGACTTTTAAAGGTGATGCACCTCTAGGTTGGAAATGTCGTAATTGTGGATATATATACGAAGGTGAAGATGCACCAGCAGGTTGTCCTGTATGTGCTCATCCTAAAGCATATTTTGAGCGTAAAGCTGAAAATTATTAAGAATTATATACATATAGATAATTCTTATATGTTAAATTAATAAAGAAATTCTTAAAGTAACTAAAACTTTAAGAATTTCTTTTTATATGTGAAGATATTTTAATTATAATCTTTCATATTTTAAAATGAATCTTACAAAAATGTAACTTAGCTGAAAGATAAATAAATATGTATTAATAATTTAATATAGTAAAATTATAAATGTGCTAAGGATTTAGGCAAACATACAAAGAATGGTATTTACAGGTATAGATGATAATAATAACAATTAGTATCTATAATTGAAATTTAAAACAAGACAACACAAAGGGTAATTATTTTTATTCTATTAGATAAATTATATTGCTGTATTTTGTAAGATGAAAATTATAAAAATGTAAGGAGAGATTTATGATGAAAAATATATTAAGTGTAGAAAAAATAGAAAAGTATTATGGGAATAAAGAAAGTGTCACAAAGGCAATTGATAATATTAGTTTTAAAGTAGGTGAAGGGGAATTTGTTGGGATAATGGGACCATCAGGAAGTGGTAAGACAACATTACTTAACTGTATATCAACAATAGATAGTGTTACTACGGGTAACATAATAATAAATGGTAATGATGTTACAAAGTTAAAATCAAAATCACTAGATAAGTTTAGACAAAATGAACTTGGTTTTATATTTCAAGATTTTAATTTATTAGATACTTTAACAGCCTATGAAAATATAGCATTAGCTTTAACTATAAAAGGGGAGAATACTTCTAATATAGATAAAAAAATAAAAGATGTATCAAAATATTTAGAAATTGAAGATGTTTTATGTAAGTATCCATATCAAATGTCAGGGGGACAAAAACAAAGAGTAGCATCAGCTAGAGCAATAGTAACAAATCCATCATTAGTTCTTGCAGATGAACCAACAGGAGCACTTGATTCAAAATCAGCAAGATTATTACTTGAAAGATTTGAAAGTTTAAATGAGGATTTAAAGGCTACAATACTTATGGTTACTCACGATGCATTTACAGCTAGTTATGCACATAGAATTTTATTTATTAAAGATGGTAAAATATTTACTGAACTAGTAAGAGGCAATGATAGTAGAAAAGAATTCTTCAATAGAATTATAGAAGTTATAACTCTTCTTGGAGGTGATGACAATGTATTCTAAAATTGCGGTAGGTAATGTAAAAAAGAGTTTCAAGGATTATAACATATACTTTTTAACCCTTACATTGGCAGTTTGTATATTCTATAGTTTTAACTCAATAGAATCTCAAAAGGCACTTGTGGAAATGCAAGCATCAAGTAAAAACGCTGTAGAAACTATAACTTCAGTCATATCATATGTATCAGTATTTGTATCAATAATATTAGGATGCTTAATATTATATGCTAATAATTTTCTAGTGAAAAAGCGGAAGAAAGAACTAGGAATATATATGACACTAGGTATGGGGAAAAATAAAATATCTAAGATATTAGTAATAGAAACACTTGTTGTTGGAGCTATATCCTTAATTAGTGGACTCTTATTAGGACTTGTAGCATCACAAGGATTATCTGTATTTACTTCAAAATTATTTGATATATCGATGACTGAATACAAGTTTATAATTTCCACCGTTGCAATAGGGAAGACTATATTATACTTTGGAATAATCTTTTTACTTGTTATGATATTTAATACAGTTATTATATCTAAATATAAGATAATAGATTTACTGACAGCAGGTAGAAAAAATGAAGATGTTAAGTTTAAAAATCCAATTATATACTTAATAACTTTTGTATTATGTGTAGTATCACTTGGTGTTGCATATAAGCTAGTATTAAAGGTAGGGTTAAACGTAATAAATCCTAGGTTTATGATTTCAATTCTACTTGGAATATTAGGTACATCATTGTTTTTCTTTAGTTTAGCAGGATTTGGATTATATTTATTAAAGAAAAATAAAAAAGTATATTTTAAAGGGCTAAATATATTTATAGCAAAACAGATAAATAGTAAGGTAAATACAAATTTTATATCTATGACTATAATATGTTTAATGTTATTTTTAACTATGAGCATATTATCAACTGGAATTAGCTTTAAAAATGCATTAGAATCAGGGTTGGAAAATACAACTCCATTTGATGCAAGTGCAACTATATATATATATAACGATGATAAAATAAAAAGCATAAAGGAATCTTTTGAAAACATTAATTTCAAATTTGATGAATCAGAAAAATATGCATACTATACTGAGTATGGTACTGATGCTACAATAAATGATTTACTAGACTCTGGACTTGATAAATCAAACAAGGATATTGTAGATAAATTTGGTAAAATTAGAGTTTCCGTTATTAAAATATCTGAATACAATGACATAAGAAAATTACAAAACAAGGAGTCAATAGAACTAAAAGAAGATGAAGTTCTTATTACATCAAATTTTACTGACTTGGTAAAATCAGTAAATGTATTTTTGAACAAGAATAATTCTATAGAAATTAATAGCAAAGATTATAATGTTAAAAACGAAAAAGTTATAGAGGATGCAATTCATACAAGTGGATTTAGTGATAATATATTTACATTAGTGGTAAATGATGAGTTAACTAAAGAGTTAAATCCAGAAGTTTCATATATTAATGTGAATTTTGAAGGAGATAAGAAGAAATCTGAAGATAAATTTGCAAATATATTTAAAGAATTTAAGGATGGCAAATTTGATTATGACAAATCCGGATTTGTTATTGGAATGACTAGAGAACAAGTATATTCTGAAACTAAAGGAATGACAACCACAATATTATTTGTGGGAATATATTTAGGAATAATATTTTTAATTGCTAGTATGGCAGTACTTGCCCTTCAACAATTATCAGAAGCTAGTGATAGTATAGATAGATATAAATCATTAAAGAAAATTGGTGCAAATGATAAAATGATAAATAAAACTATATTTGTCCAAACATTAATATATTTTAGCCTTCCAGTTATTCTTGCTTTTATACATTCAGTTATTGGAATAAAAGTAGCAAATGAATTTATATCTATATTTAACAAGCCAAATATAGTAGGATCTTCATTAATTACAGCCTCAATATTTATGATAGTATATGTTGGATATTTCTATGCTACATATACAGGATATAAAAATATAGTTAGAAATAATCAATAATTGAATAGTTAAAATTCTTAATTAAGAGGTTATTAAAATAGAAATGATATAAAATCTATTTTAATAACCTTAAATTTTCAGTAAAATATAAAGTTATTACTTATTAAAATAAGATATAATATATTTAAGTAAAAGAGGAGTGGTGAGTAAATTTATGAAAATAATTATTATTGAGGATGATGAATCAATAAGAGAAGAACTTGAAAATCTGTTAAACAGGTATGGGTATGAGGTTAAAGCACCAACTGATTTTAGCAATATTATAGAATATGTAGAAAATGCAAATGCAAATATTATATTATTGGATATAAATCTTCCCTTTTTTGATGGCTATTACATATGTAGAGAGATAAGAAAAAAATCACATATACCTATAATTATAGTAACTAGTAGAGATAGCCAAGTGGATGAGCTTATGAGTATGAATCTTGGAGCTGATGATTTTATAACTAAACCATATAATACTGAAATATTATTGGCACGTATAGCTTCTATTTTGAAAAGATCCTATGGTAATCAGTTAGTACAAGACGTTTTAACCTATAAAAATTTGAGTGTAAATATGTCTAATGCAACTGTTACATCTGGAGAAAAATCCTTAGAGTTAACAAAAAATGAGTTTAAAATACTCACTCACTTAGTAAAAAATAAGGGGAATATAGTATCTAGAGAATTACTTATGAATTATATGTGGAACTCTGATTGTTTTATAGATGATAATACTCTTTCTGTAAATATTACTAGATTAAGAAAAAAGCTTGGGGATATAGGAATGGAAAATGCAATAGAAACTAAGAGAGGGCTAGGATATATAATGCAATGAGTGTAGGAGAATTTTTAAAAGAGAAGCTTCCATTTCTATTTTTTAATTTAGTATTATTTCTTATTATTTCAGGAGTAATGGTTGTAATAAAAGTTCCCATAGTTATAGTTTTTTTAGTTTTTTGCATTTGGTTTTTACCACTAGTATCATATATTATAATGGAATTAATTAAAAACAAAAAATTCTTTGATGAAATTGGTAGTGTATTAGAAAATTTAGAGAGAAAGTATTTATTACCAGAAGTTATAAATGAACCTAATTTTATTTCTGGAAAAGCTGTTTACAATATCCTTAAAGAAACAAGTAGAGATATGAATGAAAATGTTAAATATTATAAAAATATGCAAGATGAATACAGGGAATATATTGAAACTTGGGTACATGAAATAAAAACTCCAATAGCATCAACAAAATTAATTATAGAAAACAATAATAATCCAGTAACAGATAAAATAAATTTTCAAATTAACAGAATTGATGGGTTTATAGAGCAAGCACTATATTATTCAAGAAGCAATGATGTAAATAAAGATTATATTGTACAAAAAATTCAGCTAAATACTGTAGTTATGAATGTAATAAAAAGAAATTCTAGAGATTTCATTAGCAAAAAAATAAAATTGGATATAAAAGATGTAGAGGAAATTGTACATAGTGATGTTAAATGGATTGAATTTATATTAAATCAGATAATAGGCAATTCAATTAAATACTCAAAGGGTAAGGATGACCAAATAAGCATATATTCAATTAAAAATAAAAATTCCATAATACTAACCGTAGAAGATAATGGGATAGGTATAGTAAATAAAGATATAAATAGAGTTTTTGAGAAGGGTTTTACTGGTGAAAATGGAAGAAGGTTTGGTAAGGCCACTGGAATGGGATTATATTTATGTGAAAAACTTTGTAATAAGCTAGGATTATCAATTAATATTCAATCAAAAATAGACATGGGAACTAAGATTAATATTATATTCCCACTGGGAAAGTTAACTAATTTTTAAAAACAATTAATTTTGAATAAGTGGGTTAAATGTAACATACATGATACATTTTAATATTATATTGTAGAGTGATTTTTTTGTGAGGGAATATGATAAATAGTAGAGAGAAAGTAGCCCTTGATTCAAAGATAGGAAATATAACAGACAAATTATCATTATATATGGTTACACTGCGGGGGGAATATTTAAGTCTAGATAGTAGTTATTCAAATAATTTAGAGATTTCTATTGTACCGTTACAAGGTGGTAAGGAAATTGTAATTCCAGTTAATTATTGTGGCTGTTTTCAGAAGTTATTTTTAGGGGATTTTAACGGTGATGGTAAAGCGGAGATAATGTTAAGAGGAAGATTTGGTGGAGCAGATGGATTTGAGATTTTTTCTATTTATGATTATAAAAATGGTGAACTAAAAGAAATGTTTAATCAAAATATTTTTATGGAGAAGTATGAATTTAAGTCAAGATATTTAGATAATTATAAGGTAGGAGTAGACTCAATACCATTAAAGAAAAAGTGGAGTATAGATATATCATACAAGTCTAAAAATTATTTAAAACTTACTTACGACGACAAAGGAAAGGTTACAGGTGAAGGAATACCAGCGGTATCACCAATAAATAGTGCATATCCAATTAATGATATACATCAAGGGTGTTATAATTTATTTTTAAGACAAAAAATTATAGATATAGCTAATGAACAGGTAATAGGTGTGGTTGAAAGTTTTGTTAGTTTAAAGGATAACAATATAATTATATATAATGCAGGAGTTTCCACCTATAGTGAGAATATGGATAATATGACTAAAAAAATGATAGAAAATCAAGATATATGATAGATTAAAGGTTTTGAATCTAGTAATAGTACTAAGCATAAGTAAAAATTCACCACAAGGGTAACAGTAATGTGACTCTTGTGGTGAATTTTATTTTTAAAGTGCAACTTGGTAATGGATTTATGCAACTTAGTATAAATTAGTTGTGTTAGTAAAATTCAAGTCATATACTTAAGTAAAGAGAAGAATGGAGGCTTTAAATGAAGATTATAATAAATGAATCTGATGAATTTCAAGAGGTTGAAATTATTATAAATTGTAGTGGCGTGGATGATAAGATATCTAGAATTATATCTGAAATTAAGGCCTTAGATAGAAAGATAAAAGGAATAAAAGACGGACAGGTATTTATATTGGATATAGATAAAATATTTTATTTTGAGTCAGTGGATAAAAAGACTTTTATCTATATGGATAAGGAAGTTTATGAAACTACTCTTAGACTATATGAGCTGGAGGAAAAACTTCAGAATACTGATTTTTTTAGAGGATCAAAATCGACTATAGTAAATTTAGCTAAGGTGAAAAATATAACTCCCATGTTTGGAGGAAGGATAGAGATTGTCTTAGAAAACAATGAGAAGCTAGTTATATCCAGGCAGTATGTGCCTACACTTAAAAGTAAGCTTAACTTCTAAAGGAGGATATATTTATGAGAGATTTAATTAAAAACACAACGGAAATAAAGATAATAGCAAGTGTATTCTTTACAGGAGAAGCTATGATGTATGCAATAATGGCTCCATTCTTAGGGATCTATAGTATATCATTAGGATTAATATGGCAAATGGCATTTATATCTGTAATTTTAACTGCAATTCAATACATTATATATACATCAAATCTTTTGTCACATATAAAAACATGGGTAAAGATACTTTTTCATTATGCATCACTGGTTATAATAGGATATCTATGGATAAAGGTTTTTAAGTGGTTTGACATAGATAATATCAAAAATGTATTCGTTGCTTTATTAGTATTTACAGCATGGTTTTTAGCGTTTACAGGATCTATTGCAATATACAACAAATCTACTGGCGAACAATTTAATGAAAAGCTTAAATTATATAAAAATTTAAAGGAGAAATAATAATTTATATATTATTAAAGATATAAATGGAAATGAAATTAGGATTGGTTTAACACCTAGTCATATACAATTAAGATTATGAAATTAACATAAATCATAATAGATTCTACTTTTTAATATAGTTAAATGATAAAAGGGGGTAAGGTAAATGTATATAATTGAAACAAATAACTTAACAAAAACATATGGGAAAAGTAGGGGGATAATAGATGTAAATCTACAGGTAAAAAAAGGTGAAATATTTGGTTTTGTAGGACCAAATGGATCGGGAAAATCTACCACAATACGCACTCTTTTAAACTTCATTTTCCCAACGGATGGGCATGGAAAAATTTTTGGGAAGGATATTGTTAAGGATAGTAGTGAAATTAAAAAGTACATTGGATATGTACCAAGTGAAGTAAAGTTTTATGATGAGTCTAAGGTTAAGGATATTATAAAGTATGCTTCTACATTCTATGATGGATGTAGCAAGGAAGAAATAGATAGACTTTGTGAAGATTTAGATGTTGAGCTAGATAAGAAAATGAGTGAACTAAGCCTTGGAAATAAGAAGAAAGTTGCTATAGTGCAAGCTATTATTCATAATCCCAAATTACTTATTTTAGATGAGCCTACAAATGGGCTAGATCCACTTATTCAAAAGAAACTTTTTGATATATTACAAGTTCAGAAAGCTAAGGGAACTACAGTATTTTTATCATCTCATAACTTAGTTGAGGTGGAGAATCTATGTGATAGAGTGGCAGTTATTAAAGATGGAAAAATTATTGATGTCCTTGATGTTAGTAAGATTTCTAAAAAGGCAGGATTGAAGATTACCATAAAGGCTGAGGGCATAGATGAGAAAAAAATTCATGAACTTAAAGGTGAAATTATAAAAAATAATAAAGGTGAGATTACCTTTAGTTTTATGGGGAATATTGATGAAATAATTAAGGGCGTAGCTAAGTTTAAAATAGAAACTTTATTAATAGGGGAGCACACCTTAGAGGATACCTTTATGGATTACTACAGTAATGAGGGGGATAAATAGTATGAATGTATTTAAGTATGAGTTTAGAAGACTTTTAAAATCATCAATTATATGGTCAATGGTGTGTGTAGCATTGATAATAATGTTTATGGCATTGTTTCCTAGCATGAAGGATAGTGGAATGCAGGAATTGGTTGCTACAAAGTTAGATGCATTACCACCAGCACTATTAGAAGCTTTCAATATTGAAGGTGTTGTGGATTTTAGCAATATTTCAGAGTATACAGCCTATGTAATTCAATATATAGCAATGGCTGCTGGAATCTATGGATCAATTCTTGGAGTATCTGCTTTAATTAAAGAAGAAAGTGAAGGAACTATTGAGTTTTTATATTCTAAACCAATTACAAGAAGTAAGATAGTAACTTCAAAATTACTTTCTTCAGCAGCTATATTTTATCTATTCATCCTTATAGTTGGAGTTGCTACCATGGGTGTTGCTATGGTTGTTAAGCCAGCGGATATTAATACTATGACATTACTTATGGACATGAAGATTTTGTTTATAGGCATGGCTTTTCTTGGCTATATATTTATGGCAATAGGATTCTTGATATCTGTTCTAATAAAGAGTGGTAAACAAGCAACATCTATTTCTTTAGGAGTATTCTTTACAACTTATGTTTTGGGCATACTTGGTAAAATGAAGGATGGGCTAGAAGGCTTTTTATATCTATCACCATTTGATTATGTGGTACCATCAAATCTCATAAAGAATGGTTTTGACATGAAGTATGTGCTTCTTGGATTAGGTATAATAGTTATATGTATTTCAACAACTTATATTATATATAATAAGAAGGATTTAGCTTAATAAATATAATAGGGGAAACATTGATAATAAATAAGACCAGTATAAAGCGATGAAAACGACTTTATATGGGTCTTATTTTTATGGGGAATTTACTAGATTAATAAATTAAACAATTGACATAAATCTATAATTAGTTAAAGAAGCAATATTATTATCAAGAGTAAAATAGAAGATTTATATAATAATATTGTTATAATCACAAAAGTAAGGTTTTATGTAACATATAAACTTGATAGTAATAGTATATTAGAGTAGAGAATTATTAATTTAGGAGAAGATATATGGTCAGTGAAGATGTGAGAAAATTAAAGAATATAGCTAGTGTTGAATATGAATATAAGCCAGATACGGCTTTAAATGTAACTAAAATAGGCATTAAAATAACAACATTAACAGATCCTATTATCATTGCTGAAACGTCAACACCAGTTTTAGCATTTCAGAATATTTGTTGTACTAATGTAATAGGCCCAGGAGAAATTTTAACTTATACTATAGTAGGTGTAAATCAAGGAAACGTAGCTCAAACTAATCTAGTAATAGTAGATGAATTAGATGATAATGTAATCTATATTGAAGATAGTGCAAAGGTTGAGGTAAATGGAGTAAACTATGAAGTAGTTCCAGCTATGCATACTACAGGACACTGTGAAGTTGTCTATGTACCAGCTATATCACCTAATAAAGGAATGGTAACAATAACTTTATTTCCAACTGATAGTTTAAATCAAGGAGATGTTGTTACTGTCAAGTTATCAGTAAAGGTAAAATCAGAAACTCAATTTAGCGATATTGATAATACTATTTCTAATAAAGTATATGGCACCTTTAGTTATACTCCGTTAGATGGTAGAGACCAAGTTGATAATGAACTGAGTAAAGAAGAAGTTGTTACAACTGAAATAAGCTATGCAAATGTTACTGTAACAAAGTCAGTGGTAGGGATAAAGCCAAAACAAAATGGAGAGGCTATAAATTATCTTATAACCTTAGAAAATTGGGGCAATGTACAGGCTACAGGAGTGAGAATAACAGATTTATTACCAGAAGAAGTTCATATAGGAGGTAATGAAGGGCTTATTCAAACCAGTACTGATGGAGTCAATTGGATATCAATGACTGATAAAAATGTAAAGCTAGATATAAATACAAATATACTTATTATAAATGGATTATCTATTGGAGTGGCAAGTGTTGAATCAAGAACGATCACTCCGGGTAAACTTTATGTGAAAATGTCAGGTAAAGTGTATAACCCACCTATTCCGCATGTAGAATATACGGGTGGCGTTACTGTTCAAACATCAGATAATATAACCATTAACACACTTTAATAATGAATGAAAATTTATTATAGAATTTAGTAAGAGAAAATATTGATATATTAAAGAGATATTTAGTTAAATTAAATTTTAAATATCTCTTTATTCTATTTATATATCAAAGTAATAATGTGAATTATATTTCATAAAATTAATAGAGTATTATTTATGTGAAAATTACGTTAGGCGGTGATATAGGTGGATAACAAAGGAAGTGAATTAAATAGTTTTATTATAATTGATTATGATTATGAGGGGAGTAATGGAAGGGTACAAAGTTCCACTATTACGTCTAGTGTTACAGATGTATCAATTTATAAAGAAGAACTAAAATTAATTAATACAGTTAATGTGAATTATGTATCCACTAAAGAGATATATGAATATACTTTTATAGCTATAAATTCAGGAGAGGTTATTTTAAAAAATGTTATTATTCAGGATAGTTTAGGACCAAATATTAAATTTATATATGGAAGTGTTAAGGTTAATAACTGTATAAATGGTGATGTTGATATAACCTATGGAGTGGATATTGGAGAGATTTTACCGGGAGATGTGGTGAAAGTTTCATTTAAGGTTAATATTATAGGTGTGCCAATAGAAAGAAAAATATTTAATAAAGGTAAGGCGCTGTATATTTCAGAGGGGATTAAGGATAAGCAAGAAGGTGAAGTCAATTATAGTATTATTGAAAGCAATTCTGTAGTAGTTAATATAATTTCAGGAGATATTAAAATAACCTTGGATAGTGATACAACAGTGGTGAAGACTGAAGGAAATGTACACTGTAAAATGATGGTTGAAAATTTAGTAAATATTAAATCTCAAGATATTAGATTGTTTATTGGTAATTCTAAGGATATAAAAGCTAATCCTAATAGTGTAAGTATAGATGGAATAAAAATAGAAAAAGTTGATTTTTATGAAGGCATAGCTTTAGGTGATTTAGAGCCAAGGGAATATCATAGTATAGAGTATCAGGTAGTGATTAGCAAATATGCAAAGGGTCAAATTAAACACATGGCCTTTGCGGAATATAATATATCATCTAAAAGTAACCATGTAGTAAGTAATGAGAATAAAACTTCAAATTTAGCTGTGAGAATTTTAACTGTAATGGAAAAATACTATATGGAGACAGACTTTTATACAAATTTAAGAATTAGAAACCCAGGAGAAGATATTGATGTTAAGGGTATAAACATGAAGGTAGATATCCTTAATTACAAATACATTAAGGAAGAAGGCATAACTAAGGCCTTGATTTACGGAGAAATACGCACTATAGCTGCATATATTAATGTGAAAACTAAGCAAATTGAATTTGTGGAAACAAGGGATAATTTAAATCAGGAAATTCAAATTCCTAAGGTAGTTAATGAAATAGGGGAGATTTCAGCTATTGCATTAAAGGGGAAATATTATATAGATAACCACATTAAGAACATAATTTTAAAAAATATTATAAAGTTTGAAGTGAATTTAATTTAGCATCTCTGCTGTTTTGAAAGAATAGAGCTGTAATAGTTATTTATAATAATTAAAAAAACTCTCTAGAAAAAATTTTCTAGAGAGTTTTTATTTTAAACTGGTATTATTTCTATATTTGTATCTTTTCTCCAAGTGCTATTTAACAAGTAGAATGATGCCACTGCTGATATTAAGTCTGATACTGGGTATGCAATCCAAGCACCTACAATACCAAAAATATTTACGAAAACTACAGCTAGAGGTATAAAAACTATTAATTGTCTAAATAGAGATAGTCTAAATCCTTTTTTTGCTTCCCCAATAGCTTGATAGTAGTAAATTCCTACATAATAGAATCCAACTAGAGGAAGAAAACATATGCATATTCTAAGGGCAGTAACTGCCTCTGATAGTAATTTTGCATCAGTTAAGAATAAACTTATCATTTGAGGAGCAAAGTACATTAGCACTGCTCCGAAGGCTAAGGATATTACAGTTACAGTTTTTATTGATGCCTTAACTGTAGTTTTCATCCTAGTATAGTTACCAGCTCCAAAGTTAAAGGCAACTATTGGTTGCATAGCTGAACTTATACCAATTATAGCTATAAACATGAACATGGATATTTTAGTTATAACACCTACAATTATTATTGCAGCATCTCCACCTTCGGCAATTAACAAGTTGTTTAAAACTACTGCCACAACAGCATCTGAAATTTCAATAACGAAGGTTGAAAATCCAACTGCAACGAGACCTTTAAGTATTGATATATCCATATTAGATATAATGTGTTTAAGTGAAAATTTAATTTCAAAGTGCTTAACTACATCTTTAAATTTATAAAGTACAAATAATAGTCCTACAAATTGAGAAAATACAGTTGCTATAGCTGCTCCCGCTATCCCTATTGGAAAATGAGCTACTAGTATATAGTCAATTATAATATTTAGTACTGCACCAATACTGTTTGCATAAAGTCCAATCTTTGAATTACCAAGGGCCGTCATTATGTATGAACAAACAATGGTAAGTCCCTGGAAGAGCGCACCTATAAAAATTATTGATACATAATCATTTGTTAATCCATAGGTAACTTCACTAGCTCCTAATTTATAAAGTATAGTTCCTCTAAAGAAGAATAATACAAATGGAATTATAGTTTGTGCTATTAAAGTTAGAACTATAGCGTTTATGATTGTTTTCTTAACCTTTTTAGGTTCATTTTCTCCGGAAAATCTTGAAACATAGGTTGAACAACCTATTGCTATTAAAAAGGAAATTGCTATAAGAAAACGTTGGATTGGAAAGGCTACAGTTAGTGCTCCAATGGCATTAGGGCCGATGAATCTTCCAACGAAGACTGTGTCTACCATATTATAAAGTTCTGCAACAAGTAATGAAAATATTGCTGGTATTGCGAATTTAAGTAAAACCCTATAAGGTTTATTGTCTGAAAAAATATTTGGGTTAATTCCCATAAGTTCCACCTCTATTGTTTGAATATTCTGTATGTTTTTGTTAGATTAGTTTTACAAAAACTGTTTCTTTTTATAAAATTGGATTTACAATTCAATTTTATAAATTTATTATTACTACATAAAGTATTTAACAGTACAAATACTTTAGTTATTTATCCAATTTAGTTAAGTGTTTATAGTTCATAGAAATATACAGTAACTTTTGTAAGTAAGTATAATATCATATAAAAATATATCTTAAACTATCTATCTTATAATATTATTATACGTTAAAAAAAATTGACACGCATTCACTTAAGTGCCCAGCAAAAAGTACTAATCAACTAATTTGCAAGTTTTCAGAAAACATAAAAAAGCACAAAAGCACCTTAAATAAGATGTTTTTGTACTTTAATTTAAGCATTTTCAGTGGAACCTGCAATTTTTCATAGATTTTTTTAAGTTCCTATTCAAAATATAAATATTTTATGGCTATTTTATTAAAATAAAAGTCTATGTTTAAATATTAGGTTAAGATATACTGGGTTTTGAAGGTAAGTATAGTAATATTATAGATTTTAAAATCATTTACGAGGCTTTTGAACTTCGTTTATTATAATTAATATAGCTCCATAGGTTTTAAGTGTAGTTAAAATATTTATTACCGTACTTTTTTTAGAGTACTTAAATTTAATATCAGGATAGGATGCTTTATGAAGAATTCCATTTTCCTCTTTATTAAGCCTTGTTGGTCTACCCATATCAACCCAATAGTTATATGAAGAACCGATTTTCTCATTAATTTCATAGGTAGTTACATTTATATCAGAATGGATATTAGTAACGTTTAGAGATAACTTTTTAGAAGTAGCATTCTTTAGACCTCTAAGCTTTGAAAAACTACTTGTAGATATTAGATTACTGATCTTGTCATGATATGTATAAAGTAAGATTTGGTATTGGTTATCACTTTTAGTTACAACATACCCTTCGCCTTTAGTTACTAAGTTATCTCCTAATTTGTTAAGAAGAGAATAAGCATAGAAGGCAGGTTTTTTTATACCCTTATCATTTATAAGTCCAGGATAACCAAAAAATAGCTCATTAGTGATATTAACTTGCTTATCTAGTACATCAAAGGCTCTTATAAAACTTAAATCTCCTTGGGTATTAACTACGTTATCCACAATAAATGGAATCATATAAGCTGTATCATAAATATTATTTATTTCATTATTAATAGTAAAGGTTTCGTCTTCCATTTTAAGATTATTATCCTTGAATAGGTTTATAATGTCCTCTCTTAAATCTGTAGGGAAGGTAGAAGCAAATTGAAACCTAAAGTTTTTATAGTTAAGAGTTTCAATAGCACTGAAATATTCCGTAAAAGATAGAAGAATATTTTTAAAATCTTCATATATAGAATCTATATTTTCAAACAAATTACTACTACATTTCGGAGGATGAATGCTTTCAAATGTAGAGTTGGTTTCATCATCTTTATTTAAGCCTTGGTTATTTAAATCTAAAACAATAATAGGAATTATATCAAGGAACTCTATAAATTCTAGTACATCCTTTGCTCTATTCCAGTTATGAAATTTTGAGCCAGGAAATATTGCCATATCTGTGCTAAAGAGGTTTATAACTCTTCCAAATTCAAAATCCATCTCCCCTTGAAGATCTTCTAAAGTATCCTTATTATCTTCAATTAATAGGTCAAATGCATCTCCAATAGTAATAATTTTCTTGAAATCCTTATTGAAGTCTCCAATATACTCTTCCATGTTAAAGTTAAGCTGATGGATTTTATCTTCATAATTGAATCTATCATAATCCTCAAGATAATATATTAGAGATTCAATGCTATCATTTAAAGGGAAGGTTTCAAATTTAGTAGCTCTTTCTAATTCCTTGGATGTAGATTTATACTTTTTCCTAAATTGAAGGGGTGTAAGCTTATAGTGGAGCTTAAAGTGTTTATTAAAATAACGAGTGTGGGAAAAGCCTATTTCCTCTGAGATTTCAGAAAGGGTCATATCTGTATCTAAAATTAACTTTATAGATTCCTCAACCCTTATTAGATTTAAAAAGTCTGTAAAGGAATAACCAGTAGCATACTTTATCTCACGAGATAGATAATGGGTACTTAGATATTCATTACTAGATATATCCTTTAAAGTAATATTATTTTGATAATTATTATAGATATATTTTGAAATACTGTGGTATCTTTGTAATTGATCTTTATTATCCTTAAGTTCTTCTTTCTCATAAATTAGATAGTTAAAATTATTTATAAGATGATAAAGGAGTTTTACTAGAATAGCCTCAATCTCTTCATCGTAGTTATCTTGCTTTTGAACTGTTTCACAAAGAATCTGGGATAAAAATATCCTAAGATCTTCATATTCTTCTCCATACTGAGAGTCTTCAGCAATGGATTTAGTATAAAAAAACATGTTTTCTATGTCATTATAGTACTTTTGAAAAAAATAGGGGTCTATTTGAAATATAATTACTTTATTATCTTCATCATCACTTTCAAGACTGTGAACCTCATCTATATTAATAATCTCTACCTGATTTTCATTTATAACGTATTTTTCTGTATTTATGTAAAGGTTAATAGTACCTTTTATTACATATAGAATTTCAATACAATAGTGCCAGTGAATAGGATAATTTTTGATGGTTTCATAGGATATGGACACAGGCATATTGGCTGAGTAATTAACATATTGTTTATGCATTATAAACTCTCCTTAAAAATTTCTAATAGGCTATGCTTTAAACTAACCTTAATTATGACTTAATATTATTGAAGTCAAATTTCTATAGTTAATTAAAAAACTTAGCTAACATTTAATATTATTAGTATTATAGCACTATTTAGAAAAAAAATCATAGTTCATAAAGTGTAAATTAAAAGCTAGTATTTGGGATAATTTTAATTTAAAATAAAACCTAAAGCTCCAAGGCACAATACCTTGGAGCTTTAGTATATTATTAAATCTTGACTTTAATATCTTAAATTAAACATTTTAAAGTAATTATTTTTAGTTCAATTCTAAACTTAAAACTTAATATTTATAGGATGATTTTTGTAAGTTATCTTAAGGAATATCCATTATAGCATTTCTACAAAGGCAGCCATTCTTGTGTTAAGTTGTCCAATATCAGCTGTAGAATAGTCTGTTTCTATGCTGATGTAAGGAATACTTTTCTTAGTATTTGTAAATCTTTTTATTTGAAGGGTTTCTACTGCATAGGTATGACATGCTTGCAGAACTACATCTACAACAGCATCAATTTTATATTCATCTATCATTCTATCTAGCAAATCAAAACGATTAGGGTTTGGAGTCATGCAAGAGCAACCAATATTTAGATATTTACGAGCGATTGCATCATAGATATCAGGATTAGTTTCATCTACTAATTCATCAATAGCTTTTGCACCAGTGCAGTTTTCAAAAGCAACTACATTAGCGCCATTATCTTCTATAGCTTTTATAACTTTTTCAGTTGCTCCACCAATTGGACATCCGGTTATAAGTATACGAGGTTTTTTATCGCATTTCTTTTCAACTTCATATTCACCCTTAATTTTCTCTATTAACGAGTAAATTTCATTTGGGATTTCACCTTTATCAAATTTAAAAGTAGCTCCATAAAGAACCTTAAACATATCTTGTCCTAACATTGGAGGTGGGTCTAATTTTCCAAGTTCATAGAAATCTTTAAGTGCTTTTCTTTCAGCATTCTTAATTTTAATAGCTTCCTTAATTTTATCATCAGTTATGGTAGTTTCAAATTTCTCTTCAAGAACCTCTTTAAATTTTATAACTTCGCTTTTCCAAAGTTTTAATCCTTCTTCACTTTGTGAATTTGGAAGTTCCATAACATGTACAGGTTTAAATTCACTTAGGTACTCATACATTTTTTTCTTACCATCACAGGTTGTCTCACCAACTACTAAATCAGAAAAATAGAAGAAGGGACATTTATCTGTCTTAGCAAAACCATAGCTTGATTTTATTAGTGGACATAGATTACGAGGCAAATCCTTTTCAGCTTCAGAAATAGTTTCATCTGAAGTTGAGCAAAGAGATACAACAGTAGCTCCCATAGCAAGAGGAAGTTCTTGTGGCATGTATGTACAGAAAACTCCGATAACAGGAATATTATTATCCTTTAATTCTTTTACTTTTATGAAAGAATTTCTTCTAGCCTCTGCAAATTCATCGAATATTTCAGGTAAATCTTTTCTTAATTCCATATTAATTCTCCTATCAAATTATTTTGTTATAAGGTAGTGTTAATACTACATATACAAATTACTATATCTTCGTATATGAAAGATTAGAAAAATATATTTAGTATGTTCAAACCTTTCTATATAAGATTATACATAGAATTTGGTGAATATTATGCATTATAGCATTTTTTAATATATTGTTTTCCAACTATTTGTAAATGTGATAGATAAACCCTACTTACTATTTATCCATATACATATGTAAAACTTATTTTAAATACTATTTCAATTGATTTAATGATGATAAAATAAAGAATATATATGAAATAATGATTTGAATATATAATTTCATATAATTATAGTAATATATAAAATTATATAAACAATATTGGGTTTGAAAGTACAAGTTTTTAATTAAAAGTTGTAAATTAAAATTATAAAAATTTTAAAATAGGAGGTATAGAAATGCAATATAATTTTGATGAAAGAGTAGATAGAATAAACAGTAATTGTTTAAAATGGGATCTTGTAGAGCGGTCACATGGAGATAATGAGATCTTGCCATTATGGGTTGCGGATATGGATTTTAAGGTACCAGAGGAAATTGCAAAGGCAATAACAAAGAGATTGCAGCACCCGATTTTTGGATATTCACTTAGACCACCTTCATACTATAAGGCGGTTATGGAGTGGTTTGAAAAAAGATTTGGTTGGAAAATCAAGAAGGAATGGATAAAGTTTGCGCCAGGTGTGGTACCAGGGTTAAATACCTTAGTTGCAGCCTTTACACAACCAGGTGATGAGGTTATAATCCAAACTCCGGTTTATCATCCATTCTACACCATAATAAAAAATAATGGTTGTCAAGTTCTTGAAAATCCACTGATTTGCAATCATGGTAGATACGAGATGGACTTTGAAAATTTGAAGAGAATAATAACTAAAAGAACTAAAATGATAATACTCTGTAGCCCTCATAATCCAGTAGGAAGAGTATGGACAAAAGAAGAGTTAATAAGGTTAGGAGAAATATGTATTAAACATGATGTACTTATAGTAGTAGATGAAATTCATGGAGATATAGTATTTAAACCAAATACTCATACAGTGTTTGCTGATATTAGTGAAGAATTTGCAGACCACTCTATTATTTGTACAGCACCAAATAAAACCTTTAATATTGCAGGATTTAAAACTGCTAATATAATTATAAAGAATGAGAAACTGAGAAATCAGTATGTAATTCAGATGGATAAGCACTGTATAGATGGGCCAACGACGCTTGGTGCGGTGGCACAGGAAGCTGCTTATACAAAGGGAGAAGACTGGTACCAAGAATTGATGAAGTATTTAGCTGATAATATTGAGTACACTTTAGATTTTTTTGAAAGAAGAATCCCTAAAATAAAGATTCAAAGACCAGAAGGAACTTACTTGTTATGGCTTAATTGTACAGACTTAAATATGTCAAAAGAAGAACTAAAGAATTTCTTTCTTAAGAAATGTAAGGTTTGGTTAAATGAAGGTAGCATGTTTGGAAAAGCAGGTGATATGTTCCAAAGAATTAATATAGGAACAAGTAGGGGAGTTTTGACAGAAGCACTTGAAAGAATTGAGAGAGAAGTAAATAAGCTTTAAGTCACAATCTAAATCTTAATTAAGAATATAAGCTTTAAAGGATAATTTAAATTATAGTCTTAGGAAGATGTGAGGATTTAAGACTTAATAAATATAATACTAATATAAAAAACCTTAGAGTTAAGCTAGCTCTAAGGTTTTTAGGTTTGTTTATAATTATAAAGACTTAAGTACATTTATTTTATGTTGTAATCATCTATTAACTCATAATTAGAGATAAGCTTTAAAACTAAATCTAGAGCATCATCCCCATCAACCCAAAGATCTGGCTTAATGCCTTCACCTTCTTTAAAGAATTCATCATCAAATATCTTTAACCAATTGCCATAGGAAAATTCGATTTGCGAATTAGGTAGGTAGCCTAATTCTATATTTGAGCTTTGAAGAGTACCATTTGTATTGGTTCCAACTACAACAACATTATTAAAATCTTTTAAGTTTTCAATGAAAAACTCTGCAGCAGCTGAAGTGTTTTTATCAGTAAGTGCAAATATTATGTTTTCATTTTCATGGAGTTCAGTATTCGTTTTAGGAGTATTAGCGTAATAGTAGTCATCAAGTTTTTCTAAGTTTAATAGGTTAATATCATCATTAAAGTAGATGTCATTGGCATAAGTTAGATAGTCATTCACCCTTCCATACAGAAGTAAATAAAGGCTATTACCTTCGGGAACAACACCAAAATGTGTATTTATCCAATCTAAGGCTACTAATATGTCACCTCCACTATTACTACGTAAATCAAGGATACTTATCTTTTCATTTTTAGTTTTAAGTGAAGTTTCTGTTAAGTCAATACCATCCACAGAAATGTGGTAGGGCATACGTCTTATTGATGTGACAGGTATATTATCAACTTCAGTATAATCGAAGTTAGAAGATGTAGTTTCATTGAAATTACTTGCAAGTCTTAACTCAATTTCTTTTGGATATTCACTTTCGCCTCTATAAAAGACTACATTAATATTAAGATGGTCTTCACCATTATAAACCTCTAACATTCCTATATTTTGAACTAACTCACCATTATTATTTATAGATGTTTTTAGATATTTTTCTATATTATCCTCAGAATTTATGCTTTTAATATAATAGTTTACTCCACCATAATATACGTAATATCCAAGGGTGTTTTTAAGAATAGGAAAGTTATCATTATAATAATAGGTGCTTGTCCCTAAAATAGAATCAGAATTTAAATTGTCACCTACGTAAAAATGTCTATCCTTTATGAAGTTTAGTGATTCTTTCATAAAATCTTCTAGTGAATTTACGTTTACTGTATCACCTTCATATTTATAAATATAATCTAATATTTTTTCTTTAGCTTGGAGAAAAGCTTCGTCACCACCATAGTATTTATAAGGGGCATAAGTACTCTTAAGAATTTTAAAATATAAATTAATGTCTTCAATAGCATCATTCTTTATTACTGTGCTTATAGATTTAACTTCTTTAGGAAGAAAAATATTTGAATAATCTTCGTAGGTTATCATGTCATCATCAGAAATAGAAAAAGTATAATCCTTTATGTTTACATCAGGTATGCTTATATTAGTATTTTTATAATTGATTTTTGAAAGTTCATCTTGGAAGTCTATAGAGTATTCGTTATTAAATGAAAATGTTAAGATACGTACTAAAATTGCTAAAAAACAACCAAGTACGAACTTGTTTATAAATTTAGATTTCATCACACTCTCCACCTCGCAAAATTATATTAAATAAAACTATTATACCATATTTTGTAAAAAATTAAAAGGAAATTAATAATATAATTTAAATTTAATTCTAGGTAATATGGATTAACCATTCATATAACTTAAGTAAATTTAAGATCCCTTCAAATGGCTTTGCTATCAATAATATTTAAGTCTACTTTTAACATTCATATAAAACATAAGTTAATCATTTTGACATAGCCCATTCGACTAAAATATAGTATTCTTTAACAGCAATGGGAGAATAATAAATATAATATAAAAAGATTTGGTACTAAAGGGAGTTGAGTTGATGAAAGAAGTCATAGTAGTTGGTGCTGGTATAGGGGGACTTTGTACGGCTATAAGATTATTAAATAAAGGTTATAAAGTAACTATATTTGAAAAAGAAAATACTATAGGTGGTAAAGTTAATATAAAGAGTAACAAAGGAGCATCCTTTGACCTAACAGCTTCAATATTAATGACACCCGATATATATACTGAAATTTTTCAATCAGTAGGAAAAAACTATAAAGATTATATAGAATTAGAAAAGTTAGATCCAATATATAGAGTAGATTATTATGATGGTACCACATATAATTTTTACAATGATTTAAGAGATATGATAAATGTTTTAGAAGATATGCAGAAGGGATTATCTATAGAATATCTAGACTTTTTATACAATTCATATAAAAAGTATTTACTAAGTAAAGAATATTTCTTGAATAAACCAATGATAAATAAAGGTGAAATTATAAACCTAAAAAGTATAAAAAGGTTATTGAATATAAGTCCCATTACTAATGTAGATAAGTATATTTCAAGTAAAATAAGCAACCAAAAACTAAGAGAATATCTAATATTTCAATCTATGTACATAGGCTCTAATCCATTTACTACAGCTAATTTATATACATTAATACCAGCAATATCACATACTTATGGACTTTGGTATATTAAAGGAGGATTTTATAAATATATTATTGCTTTAGAGAAATTAATATATGATTTAGGCGGAAGGATTGAAGTAGGAAAAGAAGTTCAGGAGATAATAGTAGAGAAAAATATTGCTAAAGGAATAGTAGTAGATAATAAAATTTACACTTCTGATATAGTGATTTGTAATGCTGATTTTCCATACGCTACTAAAAATTTATTTAAAAATGATATAGATGAAGGACTATATAAAACAGAAGATATAGATAAGGAAGATTACTCATGTTCCATATTTATTATTTATTTAGGACTTAAGAAAAAATATGAAGACTTGAAGGTGCATAACATTTATATAAGTAAAAGCTTTAGAGAAAGTATAGAGGCTCCATTCAAAGGAAAGTTGCCTGAAAATCCATCATTATATTTATATTCTCCAAGTGTTCAAGATGATGATGTATGTGGAGAATATAAACAAATTTTGAATGTAGTTGTAAGAGTACCCAATCTAACATTTAAAGATGTTATATGGGATAAAGATACTATATCAAAATTTAGAGATATTGCAATTAATGAACTAAAATCAATAAAAGACCTAGGAGATATAGAAGAAAATATAGAATATGAAGATTATTTAACGCCAATTGATTTAAAAGAAAGATTTAATTCTTATAATGGAACTGCATTTGGACTAAGTCATAAGTTAAGCCAAACCATTTATTTTAGACCCCATATTAAATCTAAAAATGTAGATGGATTATATTTTATAGGATCATCAACGCATCCAGGAAATGGTGTCTCTGTAATAATAGATGGAAGCAAACTTGTGCAACAAAAGATAGAGGAAGATTATGAAAAAGGTATTTAAGGTAATTAATGTTATAATTTTAGTAGTATTTGCTGGCTACGATGAAGAACAATTTAACTTAGCATAAAATCAAGTATAAGTAGGCAATAAGATTAACATAATAATATATATATATATATATATATATATATATAATAAAGCCTCCTAAGAATTTTAATATTCTTAGGAGGCTTTGCTACAATAATATTTATGTTTGTAATGTGATATTACCGTATAAAAATAATGTAAATATAGGTATAATAAGTATATGAATAAATAGGAAAGAAATGGGGATGCATAGATAATAATTTAATTTTGTATCCTCATAAATGGCTTATGGAATCTAAGGTGTGGTTAGAAGACTATTGTAATTCATATTAATTGGAGGTTAATAATCATGAACAATCAAAGTGAAATAAATAAGAAAGCTTGGAATCAGAATGCTTATAAAGCCTGGGTTACTTGCATTGGAGAGCCTAGTATTGTTGCCAAGGATATGATAAATAACCCACAGACTTATTTACGTAGATATTTAGAGTTTTTAGGAGATGTTAGAGAAAAGAAAATAGTAAATTTACTTGGATCTAGTGGTAAAAAAGCTATTCCACTGTCAATACTTGGAGCTGAGGTAACGGTGGTGGATATTTCAGATGATAATAAAAGATATGCAACGGAGGTAGCCAACAGCGCAAAGGTAGATTTAAATTATATAGTATCAGACTTTATAGAACTAGATATTGAGAATATGAGGCAAAGTTTTGATATAGCTTTTTTAGAAGGTGGTATACTTCATTATTTTTCTGATTTAAATGTATTTGCAGGGAAGATATATGAGTTGCTTAAATTTGGAGGAAAGTTAGTATTAAATGATTTTCATCCCATAAGAAAGATATTTAAATGTAGAAATATTTTTGATGAAAGTGCTGATGCCTTAGAAATTACAGGAGATTATTTTCAAAGTGAATTAGAAGTAGGTGATGTGGCTTATAAAAACATACTTAATTCCATAGGGGAAGAAGATACCTTAGATTGTCTCCTACGCTACTATACTATGGGAGAAATTATAACTTCTTTTGCAGCTGTTGGTTTTGTTATAGAAAAACTAGTGGAAGGACCAAGGTTTGATTCTCATAAGAATATTCCAGGAGACTTTACCTTAGTTGCTTCAAAATTAAAAGTAGATAGATAAATATGGTATATTTTATTTATATAAGGACGTAGTTTGAAAAGAATATTTAAAAGAGGTATGAAATTTAGAGTTAATCTTTATTTCATACCTTTTTATATATGGTAGTTCAGTTTATGTGTTATATATTTTTAATTTAATTTATTAATTATATTTGAAAATTGTTTAACTATAGATCCTAAAGATTCTAAATCTTCCGGGGATAGAGTTGACATTTTTTCTTCTAACAAACGCTTAGCTAATTGCTTTCTAGATTCAAATAGTTCTTGAGCTTTATCTGTAATGTCTACTCTAAGAACTCTTCTATCATTTGGATCTTCATATCTAATAACATATCCCTCTTCAATAAGTTTATCAATTATAGGAGTCATGTTTGGTTTTGAAATTGATAAATCCTTAGCTATTTGAGAAACTGGTGATGAACCAGTGTGGGATAAATAACAAATAACCTTAACATGAGAAGGTGGGATAGGTAAACTTTTAATAAACTCCTCAGGCTTAATTACCTTTTTATGAAATTGTACTATTAGGGTAAATAGATCATCTGATATTTTAGTTAGATTTTTATTATCCATTTCCATTCTCCTTAATTTGTATATTTAAATTTTCATTTTTTCATTTTATAATATTTTAAATTTAGCATAAACAGCTATCTATAAGTATTTTCACACAACATATATTAAACAGTATTTTACAATTAAACACAAGTCAAATTTAATATTATTTTTATAGAATTTATACTGGAACTAAATTTAATATGTGAACTCTTTGTTACTTTTAATTCATATGAAACAAAATATATTGACTTATAATAGTTATAAATTTATAATAATTATATTATAATAAATAATATAAAAATAAAATTAATATAAATTCATAAATTTTTCTTACAATATTATTATAATTAATTATAGGAACAATTGCAAATATCATAGGAAATTGAACATACTATTGATAGTTGCAATTATAATACAGAGAAATAAAATTTATTATTGAAATTATTTTTAGTTGTAGAAGCAAATTTATTTTATTAAGGGGAGTGAGGGAAAAATGTTTAAGTTGATTAAATACTTAAAGAATTCAGTAGTACCAATTATAATGATAATTGGACTTTTAATTGTTCAGGCAGTCTGTGATCTTTCTTTGCCAGATTATACATCTAACATAGTCAATGTTGGAATTCAGCAAGGTGGTGTTGAGAATGTAGCACCAGAGGTAATTAGAGAGAGTGAGCTAGATAAGCTAGAGCTATTTATAAGTGAGGAGGATAAACTTCAGATAAAGAGTAATTATACCCTACTTTCTAAGGATACTCTTAGTGAAGAGGAGTTCGATAAATATGTAAAAAAATATCCAGCTCTTGAAACAGACAAAATTTATAAGATAACGGTTAAGAAAAAGGATAACGAAGTTATCGAAAAATTAAATAATATATTTAGTAAGCCTATGGTAATGGTAGAAACTTTTGAGGGTAATAGTGATACCTCTAAGGAAATGAAAGCCGGAATTGTGGCACAGTTTCCACCTAATATGGGGATAGATGAGAATACAGATCTTTTAGCTGTATTTGCACAAATGCCCAAAGACGAACTAGATGGTATTACTGATAAGTTTGAGGAGAATTTTAAAGAGCTACCTAACACTATGATAAATCAAGCAGCTATGTCGTATGTGAAAGGTGAATATAAGGAAATTGGTATAAATACTGATAGAATGCAAACAAATTATATTTTGTACTCAGGTGGATTAATGATACTTATAGCACTTGTAAGCATGGCAGCTGCAGTTACTGTAGGATATTTAGGTGCAAGAGTTGCAGCATCCCTTGGAAGAAATCTTAGAAGTCGAGTATTTACTAAGGTTGTTGGGTTTTCGAATACAGAGTTAGATAAGTTTTCAACAGCATCCTTAATAACTCGTAGTACTAATGATATACAACAAATTCAGATGCTTATGGTAATGCTACTTAGAATTGTATTCTATGCACCAATCTTAGGAATTGGTGGAGTTATAAAGGTTCTTAATACAGAAACTTCAATGGCTTGGATTATAGGATTAGCAGTTGTAATTATCCTAGGTATTGTAATTTCATTATTCTCAGTTGTAATTCCTAAATTTAAAAGAGTTCAAAACCTTGTAGATAAGGTGAATCTAGTAACTCGTGAAATACTTACTGGAATGATGGTAATTCGTGCATTTGGAACAGAAAGACACGAGGAGAAGAGATTCGATAATGCAAATAAAGATTTAACAAAAACAAATCTTTTCGTAAATCGTACCATGGCATTAATGATGCCAACTATGATGTTGGTGATGAATGGAATTACTATATTAATAGTATGGAATGGAGCACACAGTATTGATGCGGGAACTATGCAAGTTGGAGATATGATGGCATTTATACAATATGCAATGCAAATTATCATGTCTTTCCTAATGATTTCAATGGTATCTGTAATGCTTCCTAGAGCTGCAGTTTCAGCAGGGCGTATAGATGAGGTGCTATCTACAGATTTTATGGTTAATGATCCTAAGGAACCTGTAAAATTTAAAGACGATAAAAAAGGAGTACTTCAATTTAAAAATGTTGCATTTAGATATCCAAATGCAGAAGAGGATGTACTAAGCAATATTACATTTACTGCAAGCCCAGGTAAAACAACAGCTTTTATAGGTAGTACAGGAAGTGGAAAAACCACACTTATTAACTTGATTCCAAGATTTTACGATGTAACTCAGGGTGAAGTACTACTAGATGGAGTAAATATAAAGGATGTAACTCAACATGAACTTAGAGAAAAAATAGGATATGTACCTCAAAAGGGTGTATTATTCGCAGGAACTATTGAAAGTAATTTAAAGTATGGGAAAAATGATCTTTCAGTAGAAGAAATGGAAAAGGCAGCGGAAATTGCTCAAGCTAAAGAATTTATATCTTCAAGTGTAGAAGGTTTTAAGACAGATATATCTCAAGGTGGAACAAATGTATCTGGTGGACAAAAGCAAAGACTTTCTATTGCAAGGGCAATAGCTAAGGATCCAGAGGTTTATATTTTTGATGATAGCTTCTCTGCTTTAGATTTTAAAACAGATGCTGCACTACGTAAGGCTTTAAAACATGATATTTTAGATAGTACAGTTCTAATAGTAGCTCAAAGAATAAGTACAATTTTACATGCAGATCAAATTGTAGTTCTTGAGGAAGGTAAGATTGCAGGTATTGGAACTCATAATGAGCTTATGGAAACCTGTGATGTGTATAAACAAATAGCTCTATCACAACTTTCAAAGGAGGAGTTAGCTCATGAGTAAAGATCAAACTATGAAAAAAGGACCTGGAAGAGGACCTATGGGCGGCGGACCGATGATGGGTGGTGGAGAAAAGCCTAAAAACTTTAAAGAAACTATTAAAAAACTTGGGAATTATCTAAAACCTTTTACTTTAGCTATTATAATTGTTGTAATATTTGCCATTGGAAGTGCAGCTTTCTCTATAGTGGGACCTAAGATTTTGGGAAAGGCAACTACAAATATCTTTGAAGGTTTAGTTAGCAAGATTACAGGAGAGGGAGTAGGGATAGATTTCACTTATATTGGTAGAATTCTAATAATCCTTTTAGTTCTATATATAATTAGTACATTATTCTCCTTTGTTCAAGGGTTTATAATGTCAGGAGTTTCTCAAAAGGTTTCTTATAATCTTAGAAAAGAAATTTCAGAAAAGATTAATCGTATGCCACTTAAATACTTTGATAGCAAAACTCATGGAGAGGTTTTATCAAGGGTAACTAATGATGTAGACACAGTGAGTCAAAACTTAAATCAAAGCATGACTCAAGTTATTACTTCAATTACGACTTTAATTGGAGTACTTATAATGATGATATCTATTAGCTGGGCAATGACTCTTGCAGCCTTACTAATACTTCCATTATCTATATTAATGATATCTTTAGTGGTAAAGAAATCTCAAAAACATTTTAAATCTCAACAAGAGTATTTAGGTCATGTTAATGGTGAAGTTGAAGAGGTTTATGGAGGACATAATATAGTAAAGGCATTCAATGGAGAAGAAGATGCTATATCTGAGTTTAATAAGCTAAATGATAAATTATATGATTCTGCTTGGAAATCTCAATTTTTATCAGGAATGATGATGCCTATTATGACTTTTATAGGAAACTTAGGTTATGTTGTGGTATCGATACTAGGCGGATGGCTTGCTATTAAAGGAACTATTAAGGTTGGAGATATTCAATCTTTCATTCAGTATGTAAGATCATTTTCCCAACCTATTGCACAATCAGCTCAGGTTGCAAACCTTATGCAATCCACTGTAGCTGCAGCGGAGAGAGTATTTGAGTTCTTAGCAGAGGAAGAAGAAGTGCAATTTGCAGAGAACCCTGTAAGGATTAAGAGAGATTTTATTCAATCAGAATATAAAGATATAAAAGAGGATACTACTCTTTCAAGAGGAAGAAATGAAGCTAATGAAGATGGCGAAGAAATCCAGGGTGAGGTAGCATTTGAAAATGTTCATTTCGGATATAGTGAAGATAAAATTATCATAAATGATTTCACAGCTAAGGTTAAACCAGGACAAAAGGTTGCCATAGTTGGACCTACTGGAGCCGGAAAGACCACTATGATTAAGCTTCTAATGAGATTCTATGATGTAAATAGTGGAGAGATTTTAATTGATGGTCACAATGTGGAAGACTTTAATCGTGAAGATCTTCGTAGTATTTTTGGAATGGTACTTCAAGATACTTGGCTATTCAATGGTTCTATTAGGGAAAATATAAGATATGGAAAACTAGGTGCCAGTGATGAAGATGTTATAAAAGCTGCAAAGGCAGCTCACGTAGACCACTTTGTGAAAACTCTTCCAGATGGTTATAATATGGTTCTTAATGAGGAAGCCAACAATGTATCAGCAGGGCAAAAACAACTATTAACAATAGCTCGTGCAATCCTTGCAGATCCTAAGATTTTAATTCTAGATGAGGCTACTAGCTCCGTTGATACTCGTACAGAAGTGTTAATTCAAAAGGCTATGGAGAATCTTATGCAGGGCAGAACTAGTTTTATCATAGCACATAGACTATCTACAATAAGAGATGCTGACCTAATCCTTGTAATGAAGGATGGAGATATTGTAGAACAAGGAAACCATAAGGAATTATTAAAAGCAGATGGATTCTATGCATCATTATATAATAGCCAATTTGAAAATAAAGAAGAGGTTAGTTAGAAAGTAAGTTCATATATAGCAAACAATAAAAGGTGACTCTTAAGAGCCACCTTTTATTGTTGACTAACATTAATAAAATATTATTGATATCATTTTTTTCTAATTATGCTATAAACATTTATTGATCCATATATTACAAAAGGTGTTAATAAAATTATTAAAATTAACTTCAACTTACTAATATCATGTGTTCTTTCATAACCAGTAGAAACTACTTCTATTGAATCACTGTGAATATCCATATCTCCACCGTGATCTTTGCAAGCTCTATTAAAAACTCCTTTAATCCTTACCGTATCTCCAATGTTATGATAATCTCCATAATATTTAATGATTTCTCCATACGTAGTTTTCAAATAAATTCCCATGGCGGAGGTCCCATCGTTTATATTAACAAAAGAATGCTCACCTCTTTCTAAAAGTTCACCAATAGCTTCACCTTGAATGATTACAACTTTAGAGTTATATTCCTTAGCATTATCAATAAGTTCATTAACAGGAGTTATAACTTCACTAGCCAGTGCAGTTAATGAAGAAAAAAGCACTGCAATAATTGTAAATAATATTATCTTATATATCTTACACATAACTTTTTAATTCCTCCTATAAAATATCCTATTAATGCAAATATAGAAATAAACTCTAATCTACCTAGATACATAACAATAATATAACAAATTTTTAATGGTATAGGCATTGTTATAGAAGTTACCCCGATAGATAAACCAACGTTTCCAGCTACAGAAGCTGCCTCAAAGGCTGACTCTATAAGTGTGTATCCATAATATGTCCCAAGTAGAGTTGCAACGATAAACATTGTAATATAACAAAGTATTATTAGCATTGAAGATTTTACTAAGGAATTATCCAAAATTATATCCTTAATATGATGAACCTTTGTAGTTAATAGCTTTTTATCAGAACTAAGAGTTCTTTTCATATCTGCAATTATTCCTTTAAAAACAATTCCAACCCTTAGACCCTTAAAGCCACCAGCAGTGGAGCATGCACTACCTCCAATAAGCATTGCAATTATCATAATTAAAATTGCAAAATCTCCCCACTCAAATAGTAATTGTCTAGCATATAGGTTACCAAATCCAGTAGTTGTATGTGCAGATAAAAGTTGATAAGCTCCTTTTCTAAATAAAGAAACTGCATCTCCATATACACCAGATTTTGATAAAAACATTACTAATAGTGCTGTAAGAATAAAAGATGTTATAAAGAAACTTTGAACCTCAATATTCTTAAACATTTCCTTTTTATTTCCCTTTATAACAGTAAAGTGAAGTCCGAAATTTAATGAACCTATAATGAAAAATACCATTGTAATTATTTCATATGAAAAACTATGATAGTACAATATATTTTGTGACATTGGTGCAAAACCACCTGTACTCCAACTTGATGCAAATATAAATAATCCATGCATAAATGAATTAGAAGGAGATAGCCCTATAATTACACCATTAATTGTAAGGGCTAATGTACCAATTATTAAATATATCATACTAATTTTCCAAATGGCCTTTGTTGTTCCCTTAATATTAGGTAAAAGTCCGATGTCCTTTCCTTCCCCTACATACATCTTATATCCACCTGAAAAATTCTTAATTAATATAGACAGTGCTAATACTACCATACCTTGTCCACCGACAAATGTTAATATATGTCTCCACATATTAATTCCAAAAGGCATATGATCTAAATCTTGCATAAGAAGAACTCCAGTTGTAGTGAAGCCACTCATTACGTCAAAACATGCATCTAAATAAGACTTTGCATGTCCACTGAAAACAAATGGAAGAGCACATAAAAGCATTAAAAGTAGCCAGGAATAAGAGGCAATAATAAGCCCATGTTTCCATTCGATTTTAGTGTTTGCCTTTTCACTTTTACCTAAAAGAATAAGAGTAAAGGCAATAAATAATCCAATAAATAAAGCTAGAATAAAATCTACAAGTGAACTCCACTCCTTATAAAAAACAGTCACAATAATGGGTATAATCATCAATGTAATTGTTCCTAATATAATAATTCCAGCATAATAGTTTATAACTTTAAAATCCTTTAAATATTTCTCGCTCATTTTATCAACCTAAAAAGCTTAAAAGAAAAATTACTATAATATACCCACACACAACTAGCATTTCAAATAATATACCTTTAAAAAATTCCGAATATTTTACCATTATTACCATCTCCATAAATAGATTTCCTCAATATATGAGATTCACTGATATTTGTCATTAATACCACAGTATCTTCAACTAAGATTTTAGTATTTCCCCTAGGGTAGATAATCTCATTTCCCCGTAAAACTGAAGCAATTATACAATCCTTGGGTAAAATCAATTTATTTATATAAGTATTTGTCCAATAGGACTTTTTATCTATATATGCTTCAATTATTACCATTTCACCTCTATCCAAGGTTTTTACAATTTTAAAGTCATCGTCTACAAGTTCATTCTCAATTAATGTTGAAATAACCTCTGTACTACAAACAGTAGATGTTATACCAAGCTTATTAAACAATTGCCTATTTTTAGGATTATTAATTCTTGCAATAGCACTTTTAATAGAGAAATTAAGTTTGGTCATTTGACAAATAATCAAATTCTCCTCATCCTTACCTGTAACTGCGGCAACAACAGTATTTGAGCCTTCAATTGCTTCTGCTAAATCTTCTAGATTTGAACCATCACCACATATTACATCAATGTCTAATTCATTAGATATTTTCTCGCATATATCGTAGTCCTTTTCTATTAAAGTTATTGAACATCCAATATCTAAAAGATTTTTTATTAAATAATAACCAACCTTACCGCCACCAATTACAACTGCTCGCATCTTATATCCTCCTTTAGATTTCCAATAGCTAACTTTACTGGGTTAATAGTTTTAATACCTAAGGAATCATAAATGTGAGCTCTGTCATCATTAAATACCCGTCCAATTACAGTTGGAACATTATAAATATTTTGTGCTATTTCACAAGCAACAATATTTATATTATCATTTTGAGTCAGTGCAAGTAGTGTGTCTGCTTCATTAATACCAGCTTCTTCTAACAAGTCAATATCAATTTCAACTCCATTTAATATTTTTCCGTTAAACCCTGAACCTAGGTTGTCTGTTTTTTCTTTATTTCTATCTATTACACATATATCATGAGATGTTTCAGCTAAATCTTGAGCTAATCTACTTCCCATTTTTCCACATCCAATAATAATTATATACATTTTAAATTACACCCCTTTCTAAAAATTTATATAGAGTTTCTTTAGCATAGCAATTAATATCTATTACATCAGAAATTCCAATGGAAGTGAAAATATTCAGGTTATTGGAATTGTTAATTGATGTAATGATTTTTTTTGTATGGTAAAAAGTCTTACAAATCTTTGCCATATAGAAATTAAACTGATCTTTTGGCGTAAGAATCACTACTACATCTGCCCGTTTAAGTAAATAATTATTAAAAACATCTGAAAATAATGGTGAAAGATCCTTTGGGGAAATTACATTGGAAAAATCCAAATTTAAATCTTCTAAATACTCTTTATACAAATTAATAAATTTATATTCACTAATAAAAACAACAAACAAATCAGTTACCCTCCTTAGATAGTGTTTCAAAAAAATCTTGAATATATAAATTTCTATCTCCATGATTGGATAATTTTTTTAATGATTTAGAATTATACACAACTTGTACATTATCTAAAGATTTCAAAGTTTCTTCAATCATTAAATTTAAATAATCATCCTCTGTTATTATAAAAACATTTAACAACATAGATTTAGAGGCCTTGTCTAATATCTGTTTCATATTAGTTATATCAACTTGATAGTAATAGAGAAATTTATTTTTTATTTCAATTTGTTCTGGAGACTTACTATCAATTAAAAAGACTATCTTCTCTTTAAATATAAGTGATTTAATTAAGTTGATACTTGAGTTATTGTAACCTATAATTAAGCTATACATAATATTACCTTCCTACGCAAATTTTATTACTTACTAAGTTTAATACCATTTGATATAAATATCAAAGTTGGATTAAAGTACTATTAAGAATTCTCCATACTTCAGAAATTCAAATTTAAAAATTAGATTGCTAAATCTTAGCTTTACTATAAATTACTAAGTTTTACGGTGACAATTAAAATCGGAGGGAAAACTATGATTAAAACTTTAAATGGAAAACTCTCGCTTATTTATATTGTTATAATCCTAGCAATGGCATTTCTAGGAGTAGTTTCAGTTAGAAACTTAATTACAATTTCAAATGATATAAACGGGCTTTTAACTAATAATTATAAAAGTATTCAAGCTGTTGAAAATATGAAAGATGCATTGCATAATCAACAACAGGGCTTAGTTCTTTACTTATCAGGAGATAAAGAACTAGGAATAGAAGAATATTCTAAAAATAATTCTTTATTTTTAGACAATTTTTACTTTGAAAAAAACAATATAACTGAAGATGGTGAAATTGAATATGTAACTAGCCTCGATACATCATATTTTCAATATACACAGAATTTTTTCACCTTAACAGAAATTATTCAAAGTAATGATAAAGAATTTGCATATAAATTTTTCTTTAATGAAATTAAAGTTAGTTATGATGTGATTATAAAAAATCTAGATAACATAAGTAACTTAAATGAAACAATGATGATTAATTCAAAAACTAGAGTTGAGAATAAAACAGAGATTATAATAAATACAACAATAATTTTTACTCTAATTTCAATATTAATTTCATTCTTCTTATCAAGGCATTTTCTTAAAATGATATTATATCCATTAAATAACATCATTGATGCTATAAAGGATATAAAAACTAACTCCACATATAAAGAACTAGAAATAACAACCAAAGATGAACTTGGGGAATTAACTAATCAATTTAACCTAATGGCAAAAAGAATTGAAAGCTTTGAAAAAAGTACATTAGGTCAAATATTAAAGGAAAGAAATAATTCAAATTCCATATTAAAAAGTATAGATTCACCAATGGTGGTTATTGACAAGTATTATAAAGTTACTATGGTTAATGAAAATTTTATTGAAGCCTTTGACATTAATGATGAGAAACCTGAAGGACGATATTTAACGCATTTAGTTAATGATAGAAGTTTTTTTTCCATTATATACGATATTACATTGAATAACTGTCAAGGTGATTTCTTGAATATTATTACTTTGAAAAATCAAAATGGAGACATACTATATTACAATATATCAATTAGAGAAATTAAAGAGGAAGATCTTCAAGCTGGTTATGTAATTTTATTAAAGGATGTAACTCATTTAAAGGAAATAGAACAAATTAGTAAAGATTTCTTTGCAACAATTTCACACGAATTTAAAACTCCATTAACTTCGATTATGATTGGTACCGGTCTGTTAGAAAGTAGTAAAATGGGTAATTTAAGTGAGGAACAAAGAAAAATATTAAATACAATTAAAGAGGATGGAGAAAGGCTAAACTTACTTGTTTCAAATATGCTTTTGTTATCAAAACTGGAATCTTCAACTGAAATTTATAAAAAAGAGTATAACTCTGTTGAAGATTTAATAGAAACTTCAGTATCTAGCAATAAGGGGATTGCAGATTATAGTGGAATTATTCTTGAATACCATGTAGATGTAAATGTAAAACCGATATCTTGTGATGGTGAGAAATTAGTATGGGTGCTTAACAATTTGATAATAAACGCTATTAGACACTGTAAAGATGGAGATTTAATTTCTATAAGAGGCTTCTTAAAAGATAATATATTAAATATAACAGTAACTGATACCGGTGTTGGAATCTTAAAAGATAATACTGAAAAAATATTTGATAAATATACTCAATTAACTAATAAGGATATTAAAAATAACTCTGGTCTTGGACTTTGGATATGCAAAGACATAATAACTGCTCATGATGGACAAATATCATGCGAAAGTGATTTAGGTGAAGGGGCAACATTTACAATTATTATTCCATATAATTAGGAGGTACTATGAAAAAAGCACTTGTAGTTGATGATACTAAAAATATAAGGAAATTATTGAAAACATCTTTAGAATTAAATGAATATCTTGTTACTGAGGCTCAAAATGGAGTAGCTGCAATAGAAATATTATCTAGGGAAAACTTTGATTTGATTTTTTTAGATGTTAAAATGCCAACATTAAGTGGCACAGAAGTGTTAAAAAGAATTCGAGAAGATGGAATATTTTCTACAGTGATAATTATGACAGCTTTTCCAACAGTTAAAAATGCTGTGGACTGCACTAAATTAGGCGCTGTTGAATATTTACTTAAGCCATTTACTATAGACAAAATTAATTCCCTAGTATATAGATTAAATAACTTTAATGAAGACAACAAAGTACTTGAAAATATAATAAAGGGAGTATCAAAGCTGATGTACCTAAAGAAATATGAGGATTCAATACTTCTATTAAATAAAGCATTATCAATAGAGGCAACGAATTCAGAAGTATATAAGCTACTTTCAGAATGTTATGAAGGCATGGGTGATAATACTAATAGAGATAAGTTCTTAAATTGTTACAATGCATTTAAGAAATAATGTGCAACCGACATATTTTAGGTTTAAAGTAGGCAAGTTTCCTAGGACCTTTGCATTATGATATGCTCCCTTTATAGTAGACAGTTAAAATAATAAAACTGTTTCTATAAAGGGGGCATTT
>NZ_JAVXMF010000020.1:0-54258 GCF_036646415.1 Clostridium sp.
TCCATACTCGACCATTAATTTGACCTAAAGGTCTAGCAGACGATGTTATTATTTGTGTTCCATCGTTACCTTTTACGCCTTGAATACCTTGTATTCCTTGTGCTCCAGTATCACCCTTGTCTCCTTTTATTCCTTGAATACCTTGAGGTCCTATTAAGTTTCTGTAAATATAACTACCTTCATCTTCTCTTTTTACTCCAAGACTTGTACCATTCCATAAATAATTAATACTGTATCCTTGGGGGCCTCTTTCACCTTCAGGACCATCTGCGCCTTGTACTCCTTCTTGAAGTGGTGTATCTGTCATTTGCTTTATTTTTTCGCCTACTAGAGGAATTGATACGCCAAAGGTTGGCTCAACTTTAAATCCATTTGACTCATATATTTCTTTAACTTCTGTAACTCTATTATTAATCTTAAAATTATATTTTTTACTTACTGTTGTAACTATGTCTCCTAAATCCCAATCTATTTTATAATCTTTTGTATTAACTTCACATTCAAAGCTTTGTATAGCTACATTTTCAGCTAATTTTAATTTACCTCTATCAGCAAGACTTACTCCTTCTGTAATATCTCTGGCATCAATAAAGGTTTCTCGCCTATCAAACCCAGTTAGTTCATTGCTAATAACCTCAATTTGTCTATTAGCTCCTTCACCTTGACCTGCAACATATCCAACATTCTTATATCCAATATAGGACTCAATATAATTTTGATTAATTATGTTATCATATGCAATTGAAAATATAGCTGGTGGATTAATTCTTTGATTATATGATAAATCTCTTCCTGACAAAACTTTGAATAATAACCTTTTGTTTTTATAATCCAGAAAAATAGCAAATCCTAAACCACTAGTTTTAGAAAGCTTAGTCAATTCATCTGATAAGGTTTTATATCTTGTTTGAAATTGAAGTATTTCACCCCTACCTTGTGATAGTTCAACTTGCAAATATGGAATTTTTCTTTTTACATCAATAGGATCTGCTGCATTTGATTTTACTAAAGCTATCATTATGTCCTCTACATTAGTATTAAACTCATGGTATGCATATCCAACTGGTGGAACTGTAATCCTTTGAGTAAACCAATATAATAATGAAAACCCTTTGACTGTAATATCTTCTTTGCTCTCTTGTTTAATTTCTATATGCTCTATAACACCGGTTCTATATCCATCTTTATTAAGCATTATGATATTACCTTTTTTTATTAAACTAATATCTACTTCAGACATATGAAATTCAAATTCACCATAATTTTCCCATTTTCGGATATAAAAAAGGGAAGTATAGCTATCTATCTCCCCTAAGAAATTTAAACTTTTATCAAATATTCTTATACTAACGTTTGTATCCATATTGAACCACTCACACTCCCCACAGGAGTTCCATTTTGAATATATATGTTCCTCCATCCTTTTGCTTGTTGTGAATTAAACCAATCATCAAATTGTTTTTGTAGGCCATTAACCATTTGATTGAACTCACTTAAATTCTTTGGTCTTATGGCTCCGCATAACTCTTGTCTAAATCTTTCATCCGTCACTATATAATCTCCACTCTTAGGAGTTAATACTTGTGCTAATGATAATTCATAAACTAAATTATCTCTTTGCAAATTCGGAGCGACTGGCTTGCTTCCTGCTATACCTTGCTTAAGTTCTGTAGATACCTTTCTATTACTCAAGTTAAGTCTTATTACAACTCTATCTAATCTATCATAGTTAGCATCTCTAGTTATATTAATAGATTTTATGCTGTCATTATATAAGTAAAATCCTTTTATAATAGAAAATCCTTTATCAACTGTAACTCCTGTAGAAGTTTTAGCTACTCCTAAAGTCATGAGATCATTTTCTACACTTACTCCACTTTCAAAACCATTATCAAAATAGCGGCTAAATTCTTCTTGTCCATATTCCTGGTCTCCATTAAAAAATCCACTATGCTCCAAGTTATCACCTCCTAAACGCCTAAATATCTGTTTCTATATCTAACCTCTACACTCTGGGGATCTAAGTCATTTTCAGTAGTATACTCAATCATATTATCACCTGTTTGCAGCTGAAAAAAAGTAGAATCTAAGTCTATATAGTTAAAAGCATTTGCCCTAACTCCATTACGCTCAATTTCTACCTTCTTATTTCCAAATTCAGTTGTAATGTATAAAGTATCATCAGCAGTTAAAGTTCTTTCAACTTTAATAAATTCTCCTGTAGTATTATTTTTTACACTTGGATTAACCGCTGGTCCCTTAAATATTATTTCTACAGGCGTCTCTACATGTCCACTATTATATATATTTTTCTTAGGCTCTCCTTTTTGCTTAAATCTAAAAGGTAATTTAAATTTAAATTTCCATCCACCTATCCATGTTGAAATTTGTTCCCCTAAAATAATATCCTTAAAATATGGGTCTGGACAAATTAAATCTACTTTAAAAGTTAAAGGTTCATATAGGTTTTCTCTTAAATCTTTAAACCCTTCTACTTCATATAATATATAGCGCTCTACGTCACAGTAATTAACAGTTAAAATTCCTTGTTGTTTAGGATTAAAAAATCTAATTAGACGTTGTCTTTCAATGCTTGCATTATCAATATTTCTATAATCCACTACAATAGATATATCCCTAGGCAATACTCTTTTTTTATTAGTATATCCACCATCATACTGCATGTATTGTTCTATATTTACTTCATAATCAGAGCTGTCTATCCCCTCAAGTTTCACTAATTTATAATCGCTATCTTTTTCTATATTTAAAACTTCATTATTACTTGCTAATTTTAAATTTAAAAATTTAGTATCCAAAACCTAAATCCCTCCCAACTTTTTTAAGTGCTCTAGCATTTTCGGATGGAGTTCTCTCCGGATTAACTATAGTAACATTTTGAGTTATACCATTATCATTATGATTGGTAATTACAGAAGGAGTATTAAATCCATTTCTAGCCACTACCCCAGCCGTGGTACTAGCTACGTTATAATCTACTGTAGCTTGCATTTTACCAACTATACTAGACAAATCTTTTTCCATAGATTTTTCTAGGCTTGGAGTTTCATCTTCAAATCCTACTCCAATACCTTGTACAAGATATTTACCTACTTCATCGCGCATAACCCTTGATGGTGAATTTATATCAAAGAAATTCTTAATACCCTGTACAATATTACCAGCAAATCCACCGATTAATCTCATAATCCAATCACCCATACTACTAATACCATTCCAAATTCCTTCAATTAAGTTTTTACCTATACTAACACCGCCACTAAATATATTTCCTATAGCATTTAATGCACCACTTGCAATCGAACTAGCTGAATTCCCAAGAAAACTAACCATTGAAGAAAAACCTTGTCCTATACTAGAAATCAAATTTTTACCCCAACTAAGTCCACCTTTAAATATACTTGTTATTACATTTCCTACCCACTCAGCTATTCCCGATGCAATATTACCTATATTACCCCTCATTGCAGAAATACCATCACCTAGCCATGTAATTAAATTCTTACCTAACTGACTCCAGTTGAATAATGTAATTGCATTTACTATAGCCATTATTATTTGTGGTATATTAGCAATTAAAGTTGGAATACTATCAATTAATCCTTTTATAAGCATTAATAATATATCTATACCAGCCTTCAGTATCGTGGGGAGATTAGAGTATATAGCCTCTGCAAAACTATTTATTATCCTTGGAATATTTTCTATAAGCGTAGGTAATGAGTCCATTAATCCCTGTACTAATGCTAATAATATTTGTATACCCACACCTATAATAGTACCTATATTAGCTATTATCATATCGCAAATACCAATAATAACATTTATCAATGTTGGTAACATGGTAGGTATAGACTCCGCTATTCCTCTTGCAAGTTCTATTATTAGTTGTATCCCCAATTGTAATATCTGCGGTAACAATGTTATAAATCCATTAACTAAGCTTGTTATAATGGCTATAGTAGCAATTACTATCTGTGGTAGATTACTTTGAATACCTGTTATAAAACTTTGTATCACTTGTACTGCTAAATTAATTATTTGTGGCAAATTACTTGCAGCACTTGTTATCATCTCTGCTACAATTTCTCCAACTGCTCCAACGAGTCCCGTAATACCCTTTTCCCTAAACTCTTTTGTTAGCGTTTCTATATATCCTAACGCAGTAGGTAATATATTATTTTTCAATGTATCAGACAGTGGCACAAAAACCTCACCAGCTAAAGCTTTAAAGTTATCTTTTAATGTAGAAAATAAACCTTTTGCAGTTTGACTTTGTTTTTCCATTGCTCCATCAAATTTACCACCAGCACTAGTTGCATCCGTCATTGCCTGTTCAACCATGTCAAAAGTTATTAATCCTTTTGACATTTCATCTTTTAATTCAGACATTGATTTACCAGTCTTTTCAGATATAACTTGTAATGGATTGAATCCAGCATTTATCATTTGTAATAAATCTTGCCCCATTAACTTACCTTGGGATTGAACTTGTCCGAATACTAGTGCTAAACCATTGAATTTCTCTTTATTGCCTAAAGATATATCCCCGAGCATTTTCAAAGTTGGTGTTATATCATCAACTTCAGTTCCAAATGCTTGTAAGGTAGTACTCGCTTTAGCTAAATCTCCAAGCTCAAAAGGTGTTTTTGCTGCAAATTGCTTTAAATCATCTAAGTGCTTAGTGGCTTTCTCTGCACTGCCTAGCATAGTTGTAAAACTAGACATATATTGTTCCATTTCGCTATTGTATTTAACACCTATAGCACCTAAGCCACCTAATGCTACACCAGTAGCAGCAATAAGTCCGGTAAATGCGGTTAATCCTGTTTTAGCAATGCCGCCTAATTTACCTCCTAAACCTTTTACCCCTTTTTCTACACCAGCACTATCTAACTTGGTATCAATTACTATACTTCCATCTGCCATTTTCTCACCTACCTTTTCTATAAAATAAAAAAGACAGGCACCGGCTCACTACTCTATGGTGTGGCTCTAGGCTCTGTTCTTTGCTTAATATCTAATTTAATTATTTTCTTGCATCTAGGACATTTTATTTCACCTTTAATATAATCCGCTCTTAAGAGCAACTGATTACACTTAGGACATCTTACTTCTTCAATATTAATCACCTCATTTTGGGTATTAAAAAAGCACCTACAAATTAAGTAAGTGCTTCATATATTATTCTATATTAAATTCTATATTATCTTCTATCATTTCTCCGGTAGAGTCATCCATAACTCTAAATATTCCCTTGAAATTTTTTACCTCTGTTAAATTCTTATCCATAACCGATAAATCACTTTCACTTTTCATTTTAGCAGTTATAGTTTCACCAAATAAAGCATCTGCCATAGTTCCATCATTGCTGCATTTATCAGCACCAACAAGAATATCCACATCTGTTTTATTTACAATTTCTAATGTTATATAAATACCACCAAAAGCACTTTTGCCCTTGCCTTTACAAGTAATAGTAATATTATCTGTATCAGCTAAAACTATATCACATTTATCATCTTTCTGCTCTTCTCTTATATCCTCTAGTTTCTTTTCCGCTTCCTTAGGATTTTCAGCATTAACAACGTCTTTTATAGTTGTATCTTTCTTTTCTTCTTTGCCACAAGCTACCAAGCTAAATGAAAATACTAAGCAAAGTAGAATACTAAATATTCTTTTCATAAATACCCCTCCAATTCATAACATATACAATATATCATATATAGGGTATAATTTACAATACTTTGCTTAAATCCCCACCATTTAGTAATATTTCTTCTATCTCGCTAAGTTTTTCCTTTTCATCTTTACTTATACTAGAAGGGATTTTATAAAGTTCTTTCATGTTTTTATAATAAACCTTCTGTTCTTTATCCTTAATCTTACCTAAATCCATAGCACGATAACCCATAATTTTAACTATCTCATTATCCTCTTTGAGAGCCTTAAACATAGCTTTAAATTTCCACCAATGCAAGTACTCTACATCTTGCAAATCGACTCCGTACTGGTCTAGAAATGCACTGTAAATATAATCATCATCATATTCAAAAGAATATATCTGTGTAGCACTCTTGCCTGTTCCTTTACTTTTAGTTTTGATTTCATCTTTCCCACATCTATAGAACCACAGTATGCCCTCTATAGCCTCATTTAAGTCTTTAGGCAGTTTAGGATAATATAGTTCTAAGGCTTGTATAAGCTTATCCTCTTCGCTTATAGAGTTATCTTGCATCAAAAGTTCAAATAAAATAGAGGTACGAAAATCTGAGTTAATCTCATAATCTTCACCCTCTATGTTTACTGTAGTTGGCATTAAGTCTATTAAGATATTCATTACTTTTTATTTCTGCGATTAGCGCGATTAGGAGAATATTTACTTGCCATTCTCTCGACTTCAGCATTTTTAGCACTCACATGTGTAACCAACTCTTCAAAAGCTTTTAGACAACTCATAAGATTAACTCTATCACCGAATACTTTCTTGTCTGTACCCTCACCAAACAATGTATTAAATACATCAAAAATAGCGTTACATTGAGTTTTTATCATTTCTGATACTTTCATACCCTCTGTAGTTTTAGCCACTCCCTCAACATGTTCTAGTGCTTTTTCCCACTTTTCAGCTACATCCAAATCTAGTATATCTATATCTTCTAATTCCACATTGTTAATTTTCATCTAATAATTCCTCCTATACTGTTTTAGCGGTAAAGCCTTCGGTAAATGTTTTTGTAGCAGTGTCAAAAGTACCTTCAACTGGGTCGGAAATACCTAGGAAACTTCCGCTTATTCCTAATTCTCCATCATTGTCCTCAAATGAATCTACCGCTATAGCTACCATGAATTTTCTTGCCCTAAATCCAGCAGTAGTTGCAGCTTTATCGAGATCTACAATTATATATTCTGTTTCTGTGTCTGCACCAGTTTTCTGCATTTCTCCAATTGATCTTATATGTTCAATAGCTTTTTCACTTGCTATCTGGTCGGCATTGAAGCTAGTTGACCATTCATAACCTGTAATAGATTGACTAGCACTAGATTGATTTATATATCTTTTAGATGTAGTCTGTGCTGATGGTGACTCATTAAGTTCCGTAAATCCTGTGCCTAATAACTCAAACTCTGTTACTTTTAAATAGTTAGCTTGTATTTTTCTTTTACGTACGCTCATTTATATCACTCCTATTTCTTTTTTAAATATTTTAATCTAAGCTGAATTTGAAATTGAGCCGTTGATTCTGTAACTCCAAAGGCATACCCAGTGCTAGTAACCTTAATTTCTAATGGTTCTAAACTTGTATCTAATGTAGGAAATATCTCATTATCGTTTTGAGTTTCAATCCACTCTGCAAATTTCTCATAGAATCCACTATTATCTATATTCTGTAATACATCAACTCCATAAGGTTCTCTACTTGTAAATATAAAAGCATATTGCCTTATACTATCTCCGTTAACATATTTCTTTAGAATAGGTTCTATTGGAATTTCTTCTATAGAATAGGTATCTGGAGAAGGTTCAAGATAATTTACATTAACCCTTATAGCATTGTTGAAGGTGTCTAAGTAAGGACATTGTCTTATATAATCTCGCAAACTATTTATTATCATTTCATCACCAACTTATTTTCGATATGTTTTATATTTTCCCATGCTAGGAGATTCAACTAAATTTAATCTCCATGATATTTTATATATCAAATTTTTTATTACAGAACCTGATATACCAGGAGATTTATATCTATAAAAATGTATAAATCTATCTATAATCATTTACTCTTACCCCCTACAAATTCAGCTATTGTTTTTACTATCCCATCACCTTTATCTATCCACATTCTTTTATCCCACATCTTACCTCTTAAGCCACCTTGGTTCTCACCTTGTTTCCCCATACCCTTATTAGTGTAATATTGTCTTGCTGCATAAGGAGCATTGTATATTACTTTATCTGCTTGTAATTCAATCATCATATCTTTAAGCCTACCATGTAAATATGGTGTATAGTTATTCATGGCTTTAGCACATTCCTTAGTAAATTTAACCTGTGCTCCTCCATCTTTGTTTAGGTATCTTTTAAGGAGTATCTTCTGAGTATTATTCATTTCAACTTTTATATTGGTAGCCATATTATACCCCCTCAACTTCCATATGGGTTGGTAGGGTATCATTCACTGACTTAATGTCTATTACATTATCAAAGATGTTCTCTAAATCCGATAGCCTATAGGGAGATATTCCTACCACCTCAAAATCAACTTCACCTTTTACAATTTTATCTCCTGGAGAAAAAGTAAAATAATTGGGTCTTTCTAACGGCTGCAATTTAGCAAATTTCTTTGGAGATATATAATTATCTAGCTTATCCACGAAAATAAGAACACTATCAGCTAATAGCAAACCTTTATCACTTACAGTTCCATTTCTTTTACCTTGCCAATTCACACCTTTAATAACACTCCTTTGATATTTATCAATATCTAGTCCAATATCATAGTATCTGTTGTAAATTGTTATATCTGTGTTTTTAAATAACACTCCCATAATTAATACATCCTTATAAACGGTGTAGGTAGAAATGCTTTTACATCTGCGGTTATGGTCCATGCTTCAACATTAGTTTCAAAGCTCATAGATTGATTACCCTCAGACACTGATTTTACTCCAACCTTCTTATATGTTTCTATTTCTTTAGAATTATTTATCAATTTCATTAAAGCTAGACTATAGTTATATTTAATTTCATCATTAGTAAAATCCTTATTCAAATATTTTCTAATAACTTGTATAGCCATTAGTTCATATTCTTTATCTGTATATGTCACATTAGATCACCTCTATTTTTCAAGATTTTCCTTCACAAATGCAATTAAATCTTCTTTTGCAAGATTGCTATAGCCTTCTAGCTCATTTTCTTTACATAGCTTTTTAAGTTTCTCTGTAGTCATATTTTCAAATTCTTTAATATTTTCCTCAACATTTTCCTCGTCCTTTAAAACAGAAAAACCTAAGGAGATAAGCTTATTGGCTTTCTCCTTAGAATCAACTATTTTATGGACGTTAAATCTTTGTAACTCTATCATTTAACGTCACCTCTTCCTGTTCTATACTTGAGCTTGTTTTACACAAACATGACATGCTGCAAGCTTGTTATCTAATATCCAAACATCATGATATTTTCTATATGCTATTTTCCATGCATCAGCATCTTGGTTAATAGCTGGATTAATAATCTTTGGTGCTTCTTGCTTACTGATTGCAATTGGTGCAGTTCTCGGAGTAATTATCCAGTTTACATCTTTAGCAGCTCCCGCGGCAACAAATCCACCAACTTCTTGTCCAACTGTAGAACCATCATTGAAAACATAAGCAGTCTTCATTCTAGCACTTGGTACTGGTAATAGAGGAACTCCATCAATTGAACTTACCTCTGTTTGAATATCTCCCGAAGTAAAGTTTACTTTTTCAAGTCTAGTTCCTTGTTCTAACAAACCTAAAACTACTCTTGAAATACTAACTACTAATTCAGTATCACCAATAGCATCTTTTACAGCATCAATTTGACTCTTAAGAGTTTTTAGTATGGTATCAGCAGTTGGATTATATCCGTAAGTAACTTTTCCAGCAGTTATAAATTGAGTAGCCAATGATGAATATCTATAAGCATCTATCTCAGGTATAACTTTTGTTCTTTGGAACTCACTCATTACCATAGATGCACTTGCTACGAAATTAGTTTCATCAACGTCCATTGCATCTAATAAGAAACTTCTTGATCTATCTTGAGTTAAAGTCTTAGTTTCATATTCAAATGTGATAGCACCGCCTTTGTATCCGCAAGCTCTATCATAGTCACCTAATCCATCGGTTGATAACTTAGGAACTTTTACAGTGTTACCTCCATTATAAATTACTTGTCCTGCATTTGTTTCCATCCATCCCGATGTAGCAGCAGCCACCATTTGTTTATCTAAAGCCTTTTGAAATATTTGAGCATAACTAATTGTATTTGACATAACTTTTATTCCTCCTTAAAATTTTAAAAATTAAAGACCAAAAGCTTTCATTACATCTACCTCAGCCTGTTTAGCTTTATCGGCTTCACTACCTGGAGGTGTGTATTGACCATCTTTAAGTCTATTTTCGACTTCCTTTTGAATGTAATTTTTATTCGCTTCAACATATAATTGAAGATTTGCCTTTGTAACATCCGCATCCTTATTGATTAACAAATCAATAATTCTAGGATCTACATTTTGTTCTCTCATTTCGTCTTTTAATCTAGACTTTTGTTCACTAAGTTGCCTTTGAATTTTTTCTTCTTCAAATTGTTTTGTTAGCTCCTCAATTTTTAATTGTTCTGGAGTTAAACTGGGATTCTTTTTTATCAATTCAGCATCTATTAGTTTTTGTAAATTGTTTGTTTTCCAAGTATCTAACGCAGTGTTAAAATGGGTATCTTTTACAGAATCAACAAAAGACTTAAATTCTGGTTCGGTTAATTTTCCTTTAAATGCATCTAAAGTTAAGCCACTAGTTACAAGTGACTTTGCAAAATCACTTTGGGATAAGACTTCATCTATTGAACCCTCATCTTCGATACTTTCTATTAATTTTAATAAATCTTTCTTTAACATGTATAATCCTCCTATCCCTTAAACCTCGCAAGAGCCTTAAGACACAAATTTTAGTTTTAAATAGTGTATTTACCCCTTGCACGTAAAACACCCACAAGACGTTAGTTTAGGCTCATTTCGGAGCATAATAAAAAGCCTTAGTTTCCTAAGACTTAATTACTTCTTCTACAATAAAATCATCAATTGCCTCGACCGGAGTTTCTCCAAGCTCTAATGAATATACATATGTTTTTGATACTTCTAATTTTAATGAACCATTTTCATTTTCTGTGTATGGACACAAGAAAGCAAATTTTTCTGTTTTTTCATAACACACCAACTCTTCTCCCGAATCATTAATATATGCTTCTTTAAAATCTAATTGTAACTCCATTATCTCTACCTCCTAATACTTTTGAAATTATATTTATTTGCTATAGTTAATTTTCTATTTACTGCATCTAGTTTCTTTTTCAATAGTTTATGTTCTTTCATATGTTCTTTACGTAATGTAATGTCTTTTTCTAGTATCTCATTAGCTTTCCTTTGCTCTTTATTTATTTCACTATAGGTTTTAATAACTTCCTTATTACTTTTAATCTTTTTAATTTCAACTGCAATGTACGTTATCCCTATTATTGTCAAAACTAAATTAATAAAAATACCCATAATTTATTATCACTCCTTAATTTTAGGCACAATAAAAGCACCTACTATTTATTTAAGTAAGTGCTTATTAATCTTCTATAGTATAAAAACATCTGCATAAAGCATGTTGAGGTAATTCTATTTTTTTATCAAAATCAAATGGTTTTCCATCATGCGGCGAACATTTAGGACATGTTCCACTATCTAAAGTTGCATTGTACTTAACTTTTTTAACTCCTGTTTCTATGCAAAATCTATCAAACGCATTACTAGAACAACGACTTACTTCTGTTTCAGTTAATCTTTTAGCATTGTATGCACTAGAATTATATGTTTTCTCAATATCCTTCTTAATTTGATTAACATTTATCTTGCCATTAAGGAAATTCTCAACTTGCCTTTTAAGATGTTTTGCTACTTCTTCCTCATTCTCCCAAACTCTGCTGGAGAAATGTTTCCCTTTAAAATTATTTTGTACAATTTGCATAACATCTTTTAACTTTGCGTTATAAGAATAGAAATCAAAAGTCTTATTTACTGTACTAGTTAATATATCATTAATAACCCTTACTTGTATTGCCCCTTGTTCCTTTGCAGAGTTTAGAATTGTATTAGATAACCTATTATACTCTTTCTTTTTATCTTTGCTTGTAATGCTCATTAAACCCTCTGAAATTGTATAGGTTAGCATTATACTTGCTAGTTCTTGTAATAATTCATCACGATTTTTTTTCTGTTCCTTATAGACTCCCTTTATTTGTTTTTCAGCTTCATCATAAATACTTTCAACAAACTTTTCTTCTTCGGTCATTAGTCATCACCTAGCCTATTTAAATCTATTTCTGGCAAATCATCTTCTCTTTCCTTTTTAACTTTCTCAGCTTCATTCCTTGGATTTTCAACAAAGCTTAGTAATGATAATCCAGTTTCGGTTGATAATTTATCACCAAGTTGAGCAATAATTTGAGCAGCTGTAACATCATCTTGAGGAATATTAGGTGTGTATTTGATTTTAATATCTCTCCAATCATAATTAGAACCTTGTAATTTATTGACCCATGAAAAAAGAGCACTTAACCTCGTCTTTACACAATCAGTTAAAGCTCTTTGATTTAATTTGCATCTTTCTTCAAGTGATATAAGACGTGATCTCAATGCGACACCGCTTAAATTACTTTGCATTTGTTCATTGTGATTTATATGTTGAGATAATTGATACATCTTATCTTCTAATGTAGATAATGTATTTTGAATAAATGTATCATTTAAATTTTTAATTAACCACTCAAACTTTGCACCCGGAGTATCAGATTGAAGAATTCCCATCTTTTTCATTTCTTTAGCTTGCTCCACATCTAATTGAGCTCCAGTTAGTACTAAATAGGCATTTCTAAAGTCCGAAATTTCATTTGTTAGGTCGCTTAAATTAGTTTCATAAGCATCTTGAAGTCCCTTAATATCATTATAAAGAGTTTCATAAATACCTTCTTTGCCTAATTTGGCAATTCCAACTGGAACAAATCCAAATATGTTAGGAGTTGCATCTCTAGTTTCTGAATAATCTTCTCCAACAACTTCATAATGGTAAATCTTATCTTTAGTATATAGATCTAAATAGCATTTATCATTTAAGCCTTCTACCACATATTCTCTACCAAATCCTATAACTGAATTATTTTCTTTAATTAAAAATCCTTCTAACGGAGAGATTACTTTAGATTTAAATTCATTAGTCTCTATATAATATAATTCATAGGCGATATTAAATTTAAGCATAGTTTTCATTAATTCGATATCATGTTGATTAGATAAAGTTTGAAAATTCCAGTCTATAGTGTTAATTATATTCTCATTGCTCGATTTTGATATATAAGTTATATCATTACCAACACTATAGCTTGTTTCTTCTTTTATAAATTTCTTGAGAAAATTACAATTGACCTTAAGATTAGATCTCTCAGTAACCATCTTATAATCTAGCATTGCATCAGTTATACCATTGTAATAATCTTCCATCTTGCCATATATTAATTTGTTAGATAAAAATAAGCTGTAATATTTTTGAATCAGTTCTTTTTTCACATTCTCACCTCCTATAATCCTAATAATTTTCTATCAATAAGGGTTACCTTATTTGATATGGCTCCCACTTCTGTAGAAATGCCATATCTTAAACTATCTAGTCCATGGTTATATTTATCTATAGGTCTATTCAAGTACTCTCCTGTAGTCTTATCTTTCACCCAAGTATAGTTTTTTAACTCTTCCTGGAGATAAGTACATTTAGGATGTACAATTATTTCATATTGTTGCAGTAGATTAATTCCATTCAAAATAGAATCTCTGCCCTTTACTGCACCCTTAACTCTATCAAGTCCATTTCGCCTTAATTCTTCTATACTTTTAGGTTCAGCACTATCGCAAATAATAACTTCTTTACGAAATCCCATATCTATAATTTTAGTTGCAATTTCATCATTCAGTAGGCCCTTTTCTTGGAATTCATCAAAGCACCATATCCTTTTATTTATATTATCAAGAATTTCACACCCAAAAGCAGTAGGATCATTAGTAAAACCAAAGTCAAGATTGAAAATAGCTTTACTATCCTTAACCTCTTTTAATATCTGCCTATAATCAAATAAATCCACTCTCCAATTTGTATAAACTAACTTAGAAAGTGTCGCAAATTCGCCTAAGGCATAAATACTATAATAAGCTGGATTAGTTTTCTTCATTTCTAGCAAGTTGTCCACATATTCTTTAGGTAGAAATTTATTATTTAGGTAAGTAGTATGTAAAACTACTGTATTAATTTTATTATATCCATCCTTAAACCATCTTTTGTAAACCCAATTTTCTTTACTCACCGGGTTAAACATTACATGGACTTGGTTATAAGGATTTTTACTTCTAAGTCTTAAGCATAGTTGGTCAAACGTAAAATCATCTATTTCTGTACATTCTTCTACAATAATATCATCAATGTTCGCTATTGATTTAATTCTTTCACTATCATCAAGGCCTTTAAATATAAAATTACTACGATTAGGTAATTCTATAGTTAGATCTGTTTTATTTATCTTACATTGCTCATATAAATGCCAATCAGATAATATTGATTTAAACAAAGCAAATACTGAATCCTTTAATGTATTATTTACTTTTCTAGTAACTAAACATTTACGGTTAGGGTACTTAAGGTATTTAAAAATCATCTTCTGAATTACGAAGTGAGATTTACCCGAGCCGGCACCACCAAAAAATACATTGAATCTACTATTATAGTTTTCTAACTGAGGTAAATAAACATCATTAAAGCATTTTTTACTTATCTTAAATTGTGTATTACTCATTGGTTAACCCCCTTTACCATGATTAACCAAACTAAAAAGGAACTGCAATTAAGCAATTCCCTTTATTGATTGGTTATTCATTTGTTTCATATTCATTCCTATATCTATAATAAGCACTTTTATTAATACTTAATAATTCCATAACCTCAGTAGGCTTTAACTCACCATCTAATACCCTTTTATAGTATTTAGAAAATGTATCTAAATCTAATACTCTAGGTCTACCGTAATCAGTCCATTCTCCTCTAGTCTTTTTAGCTGCTATACCTTCACGCTGTCTCTTTGCCCTTTTCTCCATTTCAGCATGAGCGAATGAAGCATACATCTCGATAAGCATATTATTTATAGTTTCCATCATCATTTTAGCCATTGTATCACTCTGTGGAAGTTCTTGAAGAGTAGTAGGTATTTCAATCACCATTAGTCTTACACCACGGTCCTTAAGTTCTCTAATTTCCTTCAAGGTAAGTTCTTTATTCCTACCAAGCCTATCAAGTTCAGATACTATCAAAGTTACGCTATTACCATTCTGTATACTCTTAAGCATTTGTTTCTTCATCAGCAAGTATTGTGGTCTATCAAAGTTCTTGCCTGTCTGCTGGTCTGTGAATAAGTACTCTAAGTTTATATTTTTATCTTTAGTGAAGTCCTCTATAGCTTTTATACCTCTATCAAGATGTTGTTCTTTGGTTGAAGTCCTATGATATGCATAATACCTCATTGTTGTATCCCCTTATAATTATAGTAAAGTGGAATTTGACCTTTGTTTTGAAAAAATATTTATGTAAGGCACCACCCCATATTTAAGTTTAAATTTAGAATGGTACCCCTACCCTATATCCACTTCCTAATATTAATTATATCACTGTAGTTCTAAAATGTACACAAATACTTTAAGTACCTTTATACTTATTTCTAATAGCTTGCAATGGCTATTATAGGTGCTATCATTAAAGTTCTATTAAGTATACTTTTAAACACCTACTAATCCTCTAGTGTAACCTCAATGGTCTTATTCTCAACCACTTGCTCGGTCTTATCTACCCAGTTGTAGTTGTTCTTGAGAGTAAATATACCACCTACCGCACTGTTCTTATTGAATAAGGTTTGTTCATACCCAGCTTCAATCCTAGCCTTGGCTCTTTTTATCGTGTCAGCAAACATTACCTTCACATCATCATCAATAATATTCTTAAATAAATCACAATCAGCTTCACCATACTTTAACAGTGTTTGTCTATTAGTATCTAAATACCAAGCTAACCCACTAACAGTAGGTACTTCTTTATTATCTTTAGCATATATAAAGTACTCTTCTATTCTAGATTCTAACTCCTCTGGTGATTTAAACTTTAATGGTCTACCACCTTTATTCTTATTACTCATATATCTACACCTCCAATACTAATTAATTATATATACTTACCGTTGTCTTAATCTACCATGTACTCTCTTATGACTATCATGGTTCATACATTCTTCTATGTTACTATAAGGATCATATAACACATTAAGTCTTTCACATTCTCCCTTATAACCTTTATCACAACTTGGATTATTATAGTTACATATACAAGTTTTCTTAATATCTTTATTAGGACTTATTAGTAAATCTAACTTAATCACTATACTCACCTCACTTAGTATTTATATAATAAAATAAGCACCTAGCTATTAAACTAAATGCTTACTGAGTAGCCTTGCCCTGTCCCGTATCTACTCTTGCTGGAACACCCTATGACCAGCTCCACTAAAGGGGAAAATGGCGGAGATAATAGGACTTGAACCTACACACCAAGCTATTAACTTGACTACTAACAACTTAGCAAGTTGCTCCCTTACCACTTAGGGTTATATCTCCACGAAATAATAAAACCGCTAGTAATTTACTACTAACGGTCTATTGCTTAATAACATAATAACATGGATGAAATTGCATTACCACGAATTGAACACGCAACTTTAGACGCAAGTTTTAAATTATTATACTTTTCTTTTACCTATGTGGAATTCTAACATTATATTTGTTATAGTTTTGTTATTTATAATTGTGCTAAGTTCAATTTTGTACCCCATTTTAGCATTTATATTTTTAACAGCTTTTCTTAATTCTTTCATAAGTGTTTTATTTTCAAATGCTCTACAATTAAAATATCTTTTGCAACTATCTGTTGTGAATAGTCGCTTACCTGTTTGTATAAATTGCCACATAGCTAAATATAACCCTATTTCAAATTTGCCACTTAATTGTTTTATTTCGCCCAGATCTATAACTGTATAGCTGCTTTCTCTAAATAGTAAAACATATTCAAAATAATTTTCATCAAATAATATATGAAAATTATTTGTTTCATAATCAAAATCAATTTCATCTATAAGATTAATTATTCTTTCTCTACCTTCTTCTTTTATTGTAATAGGTAACATAATACTTCTTATCAATTCATTCCATTCTTGTCTAGTATAGTTTTTTCTCGCTCCATACTCTTTATAGAACCCTAAAGGTATGTCCACTTCTAAAGTGCAATAACTTTCCATGGTATCTATATCATCTTCGGAATCTGTATCTCTTTTGATTGCATAATGTTGTACTAATGCTTTATTTATAGTTGCTAAGAATATTCTTATTTGATTTTCTTTATATGTTGTAATTAATTCCATTAATATTTCATTCGCTAATTGAGTATTTCTACTTGAATCATCCACCCACTACCACTTCCTTAATATAATTATACATCTTCTGTTTTAACATGTGAATAACTCTGTATATAATTCACCTATAAATTTAAAAAGAAGTGAAAAATGAAGAGCTAGTTTCATACGCCCACGAATGAAACTTATTATATATATACTATTATTATATATATTTATTATAATAGTTATTTTAGGAAGCTGAAACCCCTTGATTTTACTAATGTACAAGCACTCAAAGGTGAACGATTGGGAGTAAAGGTGACAAATTGGGAGTCATGGGTGAAAGATTGGGAGAATGAAGGTGACAAATTGGGAGAGTAATCAAATGTCATACTACTAATATTCATTAGTAATGTGGTAACACTTTTTAGCAAACATTCTTCATGATGTCATACATAAAAAAAGACTAGGTTTCCCTAGTCTTAAAATTATTTATATTTGCTCTCTATATTTTGTACTGTTCTTTCACTTATTCCTATCAATTCCGCAGTTTTAACCTGTGTAAACCCTTTTACCACCCTTAGAAACTTAACCTTCTGAGCATTAGTAGTTAATAGGTTTAAGTACTCATTAGTATCAATTTTCCTCTTAAGACTTAGTAAAACTTCTTCTGTTAATCCTAAAAGTGTTTCCAACCTCTTCTTTTCATCATAATAACTTTCTATATAAAATTCCTTTTTACCACCATGGATCGTGTCATAATCATTATAGCTTGTACCACTACTATATTCCTTTGGAGCATAAGCTTTGATATATGTTTCTTCTAAATCCTTTAGTTGCTTTTTAATATCAATGATTTTATATTCAATGTCTTTGATTCTATCGAGCCTATTCATATAATCAACTCCTTAATGCATATGCCACTTTCTTGCTTTTTCCATGTCAATTTCCTCTGTTATTGCTGCTAAAGCTCTTTTTTCTTCTTCTAGTTCCTTGAGATACTCTTCATTTGTTAAATCCTCTGTATAGGAAACATAATTTGCATCTGAAACTCTGATATTTTCTTCTTTCATTTGTACTTTATCTCTTAAAGAATGTTTTAAAATACAACAATTTTTATAACTTAAATCCAATTGAAATTTACTCATTCCTTACCCCTCCAATTTATCAGCTATTCTTTTAAGTTGTTCTTCTATTCCTTTAACTTTACTCGGTAGTGTAAGCCATTCAATGATGCAATATATTATGAATATGATCAGAAGTATAAGTAATATCCCAGCTATATTTTCCATCTTTACCCCTCCAATAATTCCTTATCCTCGTAGATGTTGCCTATTACTTCAGCTCTTTTTGAAACACCTCTAGGACAATAACAATTGCAATGTATTTCCTTAGTCTTCGCTAACCATAACAAATCATTTCCCCACACTATTTCATAAACAAGGCCTTTATCATCTTTTAATATATCACCCTCATAAATCACTTTCCCATTCTTATCCTTCAAGCCTGTGTATTGCATATATATAAGGTGATCCAACGAATCGCACTCCTCTAATGGTTCATCTGATAATTTGGTTGCAACTATACCATTACTGTCAAATGCAAAGAATGTACTATCTTCTTCACCTGTGTAATACATTTTGTTTTCTACATTGTCCCAAGCTCTAAACTTAATCTCTCTACTCATCAGCTACCTCCACAACATCTTCATCAACTACAAATCTTTTATCACTTTCCATACCCAACTTACACAAATAAGTAAATCTACTATCACATTTCACACATCTGCAGCTAAACTCAACAACTTTTTCATCTTCTGCATAGACTTCTTTGTAACTAGCTATCTTATAATCATGTTCACCGCATATTGGACAATGTGCTTTATTATCTCTAATTGCTGCTTTCATGTTGCATCTCCTCCTCTTCAATAAACCCCTTATTCTTAAGAACCTCACGCACATAATAGTAAAAGGTGTTATATATCTCACTACCCATGAATTGCTTGTCAATAGGTCGAATAATCGTGTTATACCTTGCTTCGATAGTCTTTAATCTTGCATATAGACTCTTAGGCTGATACTCACTTCTATAATTGCCATTCCTTACGTTGTTATCAAAATTACCATCTTCTAAAAACACATAATATTTAATATCATATTTATTTAGATGTGCTAACTCCTTTAATATCCTTGTATCATCTTTTAAGTTGCCACAGAGTTCATCTATTCCGTTCTTTCTCTCAATTACTACATCTCTATCAAAGTAAATTTCTCTCTCTTGTCCTTCAAAACTTCCAGCTGGTATCATGCATCCATAGTCCCCGAAGTCCAATTTCTTAACCTTGTATGGGATTTTCTTTTTATCGAAAAACTCTATCACGTGCTCATTAGCCTGTTCACGTGTATCTATCAATATCGTTAGATTCTTAAGCACATTTTTCAGCTCTGCATCTGCAAACTTTATTCTCATATAATCACCTCATCCATCTTCTATCAGATATCAATCCTGTCTGTAAATTCAATTCTATTTCATCTTTTATTCCGAGTTTTCTTAACTTATTTATATAATCATTTATTTCTTTATCGTAAGAACTTCTTGCAATAGTGGGTTTAAATTCTTCTTTGCTAATTGGTACATCTAAATAATTACCACATTCACATTGCTTTCTATCAAATACGATAACCTCATCAAAGCAATTAACATATTGCGTTCTATATAACTTGTAATACTTTCCTAAAGATTTACCATATTTGCATTTATGAACTGGCGTTTCTTCTTTTTTCTTAAACCATTTAAATTTCATGTTCTCGCCCCTTCAATTTTACTCAATTTTATTGTATACAATTAGTAAGGATATAGAGTTGTCCTAAACCCTTACTAATTCATGTTATAATTGAATTACGCATTGAGTATCTTTAAATCATAATTAGCTTTAATGAACTCGATTGATTTATTTCTATTGCAATCATTCCCTAAATAAGTATAAATCAATTCCATTTCATCAACTGTAAATTCAGTACATAGAAACTCATTTATAATAGTTCTAATTCTCTTTTGCCAATATCTACTAACCCCTTTACAACTCGGTCTTGATAACCAAGCAAGAACCTTACATTTCAATTCTAATTCAGTTTCTATATCTTCTAACCTAAAATAAATATTGTTTTTTGGTTCAACAATCAATTCATTATTTCTATTTATAAAACATTTAGGCGAATAGTTTTCTACAATGTCTATAAACTTTTCAATATAATCTTTATTCATATTTAACCCCTCCAATTTCCTTCGCAATATATACAGACTATTCTTTAACCCTCGGTCTACTCTTTAACTTCTCCAAATGCTTTGGATACTGCTGCATTACATATTCTGCTGATAACCCCATCTTGTCTAATGCTCCCAAACTAGCTTGTACAAGGTCAAAGAACTCTTCTATAGCATTGCTACTGTCACCGCTTACAATTGCAGTAACAAACTCACAGTGTTCTTCTCCAACCTTCTTAATTTGTTCCACTATTGTTATATTTTCTAGGTTTATATTTTTAAGTTTTATCATAATCTCACCTCTTATATAAATTTCATTTGAAAATAATCAAGTTGAGCTTTTATCCAAGGTTCATACTCTTCCCATGCACAACTCTTATAAATTCTTGAATTTACCCACCTAGCAAAATGCTTTAGCCTTTTATCTGGAATCTGATTGTACACCATCACAAAAGGGTCTACTTTCATTTCTCTTAATTTTGTGAATCTATACATATCCTCTTCAAAGGTCGTATTGTATCCCACCAACATAAAACACATGTGTTTATAAGGTTTTATATATTTACTAAGAGTTTTTATTCCTTCCATAACTTGATTTTCAAATCCCATTAGATCCCATGCATAATGTAAGCTCCTAAGGTGTTTAACTTCCCCTAAAGCTTTGGCTATATCTTCATTTATTAGCCTTACGTCACACCCTTGATTTATGTCTACAATTAGTTTTCTGTCCCTTATCTCATGCAGCTTCTTTATACAATTAGGATCTGCAGTAAGGTTGTTATCATGAAGTATTAAAATATTGCTTTTAGGATTGATTAAATCCTTAATTTCTGCCACATGATGAAATGTTCCCTCTTTTTTAGGTACAAAACAAAATCCACACTCTCTCACGCAACCTCTTGAAGTAAATCCCATGCCTGCGTTAACTATCTCTGTAGCCTTTTTAAGCTTATGCTTCTTGGTTCCTATACCTTTCATTCTACTTGCGATTTCTTCTGCACTATAAAGATCATAGTCTGGTACTATATTTTCTATTTCTTCTTTAAGTTGACTATTGTAATTCCAGCCAGTGCCACCTAACTCGAGTTTTTTGCCATGTTGCTCCTGGAGTTCTAAACATTTTCCCTTTGATTTAGTAAATATTGCTGAAGCATATATTTTTTCATATTCTTTATGATCTTTTACAAATTCTACTTCTTCTCCTAAGTTTTTATAGTAACTAGATATTTTCATTAATGCCAAATTCGGTATTTTACTATCAACATCAATCAATCCTATAGCCATTTTCTCACCCCTCCATCTATTTCATAATTTCTACAGACTATTCTCTATATTCTCTTAAGCATCATCTTTCTTATTATGTCTTTTTCAAAGTTTTCCTTAATTCCTAAACCTTCTTTTACATACTCAGTTCCTAGTACATCAATTAAATTTTCTAAACCTTCCAAGCACTTTTCAAAATACATTTCTCTTTTGTTGTTTTTCTTATCTAAGAGTAAAGGATCATATTCAAACTGTCCTCCGCCCATATTACTAAGCCTTCTCATTTTTACACCTCTTATGAATTAATCTCCCATGAATGAACACTGACCCTCTATTTGCTTCGTCTTAGTTGCTTCACCTATCCACCATTTCATTACCTCTTCACCAGTTTCCCACTTGCATACTTTACCTTTCCTATGTCTCTCTACTAACATTTTGTCAAAAGCTCTAATGTAATTAGCCTTAATCTTAGGATATAATTCTAATTCTCGTTTTTGATTAGAACTTAAAGGACATCCAATGCAACCAATCCGCTTAAATCCTTGATCATATAACTTACAATAAGGCAAATTATACTTATGGATATATTCCCAAATATCTTCATCTGTCCATTCAATCATTGGTCTTACTACTGTTTTCCCTTTCCAAAAGCCAACCATACTTTGCTTACTTCTCTTGCTACCTTCTGCCCACCTAACTCCTAAGAAAACAGTGTCTCCTTCTTCTCCTGTTCTCTCCTTCATGAAGTCACAACAATATCTAACCATTCTGCTTGGTGGCATTAATTTTCTAGGTATCAAGTTCCACATTGTTATTGTCTGCTGAGTATCCTTAAACTTTCCATAAGATTGAAATTTAACATCTTTATGATGTTCCCTAATGTAATAAATCAACTCTGGTGGATCTACGCTAGTTTGGCTATAAATAAACTCACACTCTATTCCAGCACGTTGTATTAAGTGCTTAAGAACTATACTATCCTTACCACCACTAAAGGCTATAATATTCCTTTTATCTGCTTGCTTATTTTGAAATTCAACTATTCTTTGTATAGCTTTTTCTTCTTTGTTTATTTCTCCTAATAATGTATTTTCTATTAACAATTCCATCACCCTAACAACTCAAATTGTCTAAGTTGTTAAGGAAACCGTTATTAAGGCTTACCTATAATAGGGAGTTCCTTTGCCATAGTCTAAACCGTATAGCACATTGGCGAGGGGATTTTATGCTTTACCTCATCACTTTTTGTAGTTAGAGGAAATGACTAGTTTCCCCTAACCTATGCAACCTCTGTGTACAGAGGGCTTAATGGAATAATTAATATTAAGCTATATTTCAATTATTTTCTTTAGCTCTTTTAATTCAACTATACCTAGGATTTCTGCATTAAATATAGTCCTTATTTTATTTACCCAGCTTTCAAATACTTCTTTAGGATCATTTCTTTCCATAACGCTTACTAATCTTTGTTGTTCTCGTCTATAACCCTTTGCAGTCTCATACTCAAAAGTAACTAGATAAGTCAGTATTGTTATAGATGTTTTAATCTTCTTTATATCTACTTTCATCTAATCACCCCTTAATTAAAATGGCATCTCACCATCGTCCACTGGACTCATATCTCCCCCACCAAAATAATCCGAAGGTATTCCTTGTTGTCCTCCGCTTTGGTTATTGGTATTATTGTTATTTCCTCCACCTACAAAGTCCATTCTGTCCACGATAACATCTGTTGTATATACCCTGTTACCTTCTTTATTGGTGTAACTTCCAGTTTGAATATGACCTTCAATGCCTATTTGACTACCTTTTTTCATGTAGTTGGCTATGGTTTCAGCAGTTTTACCGAAAGCTATACAGTTAATAAAATCAGTTTCACCTTTCTTCATTCTGTTAACTGCCACACTGAATTTAGCTATTGCCATACCATCTTTTCCAAATCTCAATTCTATATCTTTAGTTACACGTCCTAATAACATCGTCTTATTCATTACTTTCATTCTCCTTCTCTAATTTTTTAATATCTTTAACAATCTCTTCCAAGGACTTTATCTCACCATTTTTAATGTTGAAGTTTATATATACATATCTAGGAAGTTTCATATAAAAATCAGAATCACTAAAATCAATCTCATTTTTAAATTCTCCGCTGTCCTCCTCGGATATATCACCAGGAGCATCACTACTTAACCACACTTGTCCACCCTTCGTTTTAGTTATATAACATTTTTTTATTCCACCAAACTCTCTAGTTAATTCACTAAGATATTTTGTTAGCGGTATATTTATCATAACTTTTCCCATGTTTCCACCTCTTTCATTATTATTTGATTCCCATATGAGAACACAAAAGTAATACTGTGCCCTCATATATGGTTACTTCCTACTTTTCTGCATAATCCATAATGTGTTTAATTACCATATTAATACTGCCATCACCATTCTTAACTATTTGAAACTTGTTAAAATCTTCATATGCTTCTTGGCTAATGTAAATATCTATATCTCTATCAACCTTAAGCCTTATCCTCTTAAGTTTCTTTTCAACATATTTCTTATCTATTTTAAACTCACTATCACAAGTCTTAGCCATATCCAACAAATAACTTTCTTTTCCTTCACACATCATACTTGCTATATCTTCAAGCTTTATTTCATCATCTTTAGCTAATTTTTCTCTAACTCTTCCTCTGATATTTTCAGCTGCAGTTGCATCTTCAATTACAAACCTTTGTATGAAATTTTCAGTACCTCTCATGAAGTTTTTAGTATTATCTCTGTCGTTAGCAATTATCTTGCACCCTAAATAGTTATCCATGAAATAGTTAGCTCCATAATCTTTATCTTCTGTAACCTTCTTGCTTTGCTTATCTATAACTAATAGATCATACTCATTATCACTAGCTACAGTTTTAATAAATGCACACTTTTGTATTTTGGAACCACCAGACGGTAATCCTCTGAATTGAGGAATTATATCTATTCCTATTTGCCCTTCAATAAACTCTACATTATGCATATAGCTTTTAATATAGTCCATCTTGAATATACCTAAAAATGCACCACACTCTGTTGTAAATGCTACTGTAAGCAAATCGCAAGAAGGAATGTTTCCTTTACTTCTCATTAATCTAAACATTTGACTCGCAAGCTCTTTTGATACATTTATCAAGGTATTCTCACCATTTAAATACTCTTTCGATACTTCCTTCACTATATTTCTTTCTTTATTGAAAATAGCATACTTAAGTTCTTCATCCTTTAAACATTTCTGTATGTGTTTAAAAACAAATGTGTATACCTTTTCTGTTAATTCTAAAGGATATTCGTTCAGTACCGGTTCATCTGCATTATTATCCAGAATATGAATAATAGCTTGATTTATATTAATTTCGTTTATATATTCCATTGTGTTCCTCCTAAAATTTAATTATTTTTTCTTTGCCCTTTATAATGTCATAGACTTGTATACCTCTTTGATTAGCTAATTTCACCAATCTTTCCCCAGTTGAAAATCCAGTGTTGAACTCCAATACGTAGTCTATAAATTTTCTACATTCAATCTTCCTAGGTAGCTTGTCTAAAAACTCCGGCTTGAAAGTTGTTAAACCCCTCTCCCCACTGTTTTTTTCTGCTGCAATACGGTTGCCATATATCCTGTTATACTCAACTTTATCTTCAAACATCTTAGTCAAGTGTGGTTCTGCTTCAGCTAGTTCCTTTGAATATTTTCTTATTGTAAGCAATATATGTGCCTTTTTAACTCCATATATGCCCTCTAGTGCCATTGCGTTACCAACTAGGATGTATTGCTCCATTAAGTATTTGGACAACTCCATACCTTCGTATGTGTTCTTAATGTGTTCCCATTTTTTCTCTTTTTCTGTCAGTTTACTTTTCTCGCCTTTTGTGTACTGGTTAATACCATTGTTGCTCTTAGTTACCTCGTGAAATTTTTGCATAAGCTCCGGATACTTTTCTTGAAGTTCATCTTTATACTTGCTTACCTGGCTACTTAATCTTTTACGGCTTATTTCATATTTTTCTTCTACGCACTTATAATTCCCAAGTTCTACATATCCCTCAGCTATGATTCTTGCTAGTTCTACACCTTTGTGAGTTTTCTTAATTTCTTCCCACTTAGTCATTTCCCCAACCTCCTAAATCTGAATTTTCAATGGGGTTACTGCTATAGTGTGTGTACTCCTCTTAATGTCTGCCTTAATCTCCTTGGTGCTTTCTTCTATTTGATTTTTAATTTCTTCTGTATTTACATCTATATCAAAATCACTTTGTCTTAACTGCAACACATTATTATTTATTACTTTCCCTTGCCAATTAGCTTCTTTTATCTCATACCCACAAGCAGCTACATTCTGAGCTAACTGACCTATTGCCTTTTCTTCAAATTGTGCTTTTTCTTCAATTTTCTTTGTTATTTGATTACTTTGAATCTCCACACTATACTCGACACTCTTCCAATAGTCTTTCTGCTTGTCCATTTGCCCCTCTACGCTCTTTAATTTGCTTTTAAGTGTTATGTGTCCCATGAGAACTAAAACCCCTACAATGGCTAATCCTAAGCCTAATAATATATTCATACTTATTACCTCCTCCTAATCTTCATGAGTATAATATGTTTCATACTCATAGTCCTCTGAATTTTCTCCTTGCTCTAATACAATCTTTGCTCCTGAAGAATATATCTTAAATAAGAGTTTATCTAGTCCATATAGACCACCCATTATTTTTTTAGTATTTATCTCATCACCTTTAAGCTTTATGCTATATGGCTTCCCTTCCTTGTCTAAGCTAATTTGATAATCACATTCATATTTTCCGTCTTTTTCTTCTTCGTCCATGTAAATATGTTTATACCCATGACCACCATCCTCAATTATTAATTCAATTTTTTCATCATAATCAAATTCATATTCTTCCTTTAGACATCCCCCTTTTAGTTTTTCTATTATTTCTGTAAGTGTATACTCATCTTTAGTATCCTTTAGCATGTCATTCATGCTTTCTTTTATTTTGTCTATCCCTTGAATAGTTATTGCTTTATCTAGTTGCTCCTGTACTGCTGCTAATACTAGCCCGTTATATCCTTCTATTCCTAAGTTTCTAAAATTGATGTTTAGATTTTCTTCTATGTGAGTTTTAAGATTTTTTCCAAAATCACTATAACTTCTAAATACATCCTCAACTAAACTAGCTATAGTTTTTTCTAATGTAGACTTAACAACCTTCTCAACATAGTTTTCTTCTTCCATTTGAACTAAAGTATCATTTACTATTTTATTTAAATCAATCATCTTTCTACCTCCTCATATCCATTAATTGTTTTGTATGAATGTTATAAAACACATAACTCCATGCATCTTCACGTTCAATTAAGAAATCATTACTTTTAAAACCCTGTGCTGCTAAGAACTCCTTATGTCTCCTTTTTAGTTTCTTTGGATTTTTCATAATTAAAATTCACCTTCCTCTGTATAATCTTCGCACATCGTTCCGTGTACATGTATTTCTCCTCTAACGCACTCCAAACCCTTGTTATATATACACTCGCTATCACCGCAATTTATCACGTTGTTTTCTAACCCAAGAATTACATAATCTTTGCTTAAACCATATTCTCTGCCTTTTAAAATGTAGGTTATTCTTTTCTCTATTTTTCTCCCTGTATATCCTTGTTTTTGTACTGTAACTTTCTCTGGTCCAGTCGAATCTGTTAATCCTTGTTTATATTCTTTGAGAATTAATATGTCACCAACTTTAAAATCTCTATCATTTTTCCTTAGTTCAAAGGGTTTAATCCCATTCTGAACATCTTTAAAATACTGTGGTAATATCTTCAATTCATGCATTTTCAATTCTACTCCCCCTCTATTTGTTTGGCTTGTACATTGTTAGCAATCTGATTAATAGTTTCCCTCATGCTAGCTGGCAATAGATCCTGTTCTTTCTTTCTAGTCTGTAGCACCTCTATCTGCTTAAGGAACTGCCCTTTAGTTACTGTATTTACGATACTTAGTTCACTTCTAGCTAGCTCTTTAACTTGACCGACACTCCCAAAGAACCTTTTAACAACCTCACTATGCTTTTCAAAATCGTCCTCTGTCATGTAACTTCCTCGAGTAATCATCTTGTAAGCTTCGTTCCAAAGTTCAATTGCAGATGTATTCTCACTCGCTGGAGTAACTATTTCAGTTGCAGCCTTTCGGATTTCATGAATGGTCGGAGGATAACTACTAGACATTATTGCTTTCTTTGCTGCTATCATGCATAAGTTGAAATCTAAATCCTCTAGACACTCGAACCATGTTTCAAGTAACATCTTAGCTTTGTCTCTATCTTTCAATTTATCATCTATGCTTTTATAGTTACTTGATAATAGTGTTAAAAGCTTAATTGTTTCGTTTTTAGTCATTGTCACTTTCCTCCCACAATTCTTTTAGGTTGTCTATGCTACTTGATGATCCGGAAGGTCCTTTATTGTTTTTATCATCATAGTTACCTTCCAGGACCTTAGGAAAGTTATTAGGCTTTATAAACCAATCAAATGCTATTGTCCAGCTAGTTTTATTTTGACCTTTTAGGAAACTGCTTTGCCTAACATTTTCTATAGCTTGTAAAACTGACTCCATTCCATATTCTTTTAATCTAGTTCTAAGCAACTTACTCCTATTACCTTGTATTGATTTAATTTGAGATAAGCCTAACGAATTCCATGTTTCTTGTATTCGTACCAAATCTTTTGGTACAAGTATATCTTTAGATATACTATTATCTATCTCTATATCTTTCTCTAACTCTATCTCTTTCTCTAACTCTGGTGGAGAAATGTCCGACATTTGTCCATTTGGTTGTGTAGTTTCAATGGTTTCAGAGATTTCGGTGGGACATTTCTCCGACATTTGTCCTACTTTTTCTTCTAGCAAGTTCATATTTCGTTCATATTCTATCTTGCTTCTATATTCTCTCTTCCTATCAGCCTCAGTACTACTTTGACCTATGAAATTCTGAATATCTAGCATAAATATAGCGCCATTATCTAGAATTTCTATTAAACCCAATTGACTAAATACACCTAAGGATTTTTCTACTATTGCAACATTATGGTCTGTAATAGTTGCAATCATTTTTGCATTGTAAGGTATATGTTCTTTAAACATTAACTTACCATCTGTTTTTAAGGATTTTAGATACAATTTCATTAAAATATCACTGAATAAATATCCATTATCCATAGCTTGTAGTATTTTTATATCTTCTGTTTCGTAGAAATTATCTTTAATTTTTAGATAGTAGTACTTTTTATTGTCACTCACTTGTTATCACCTTCTTTTAATTAATTTCTAACCCTGGTACTGCCACCATTGTTTTAACTCCAGTAACCTTTTCCACTTCTTCACGAAAATGGTCTGGTTCTCCATGATTTTCCGACATATGGATTAATGTAATATCTTTAGTTCCTTTTAAATCCCACGTCTTAAGAGTATCTTTTAGTGTTTCTAAGCTCATATGAGATTTTAATAATCTTGATCTATATGGTGGTAAATCGGTTAGAACATTTTCAGAATAATTACATTCAATAAGGATGTGATCCACATTATTAAATACATATTTAAGATAATAAGTATCTGTTGCAAAAAGTACTTTCCCTATTGCAGGATGATGTATTAAAAAACCTAACGGTTCTAATGTGTCATGCTCTGTTGTAAAAGGAAGTATTGTGAATCCTCCAACCTTAAACTTTTCCTTTGACTTTACAAAATGAAGCCTATGATAAGTTTCAATGTATGATTTTTCTGCTATGCCCCTTGATGTGCCAATGCTTGTATAAATATCTATTCCAGATTTCAATACATCTCTAAAGGCTTTGCAATGGTCCTTATGTTCATGAGTTAGCAAGGCTCCCACCACATTACTCAAGTTGAAATCCAAAGCTTTTTTTATATCATTAAACTTTATTCCTAGTTCTAGGAGGAGGATTTCTCCCCCAGCTTGTAGAACATAGGCATTACCTTTACTTCCTGTTGCAATAACCTTAATCATTATTAAAACCCAGCATCTTCAAATTCTTTTTCACTTACTACCTCGGCTTCAACATGCTCTACAGTTTCAACCGTTGGAGGTTCCTCTGAAAACGGAATATCTAAGGTTTCCTTATTGGCATTTTCCTTGATTTCTTCCTTTACTTCTGCTTGTACATTCTCAATAATATCCTCTTCTCTATACTCATTGCTTCTGTTAATGCTATCTATGAGAAGATCGCTATCATCACTAGTACATACAAAGTTTTTACAAGCTCTATTGATTACTGTTTTCTTAGCCATTTCATCTGTGAAATTTGTATGAGCTCCAGAAGTTCCTTTTGCTGCACCTTGTTGCCAAGCTTTTTTAATCTGATTAATATTCATAACCTCTACATAGCTTGGACCATCTTCTCTAGTAACTACTGCATAAGCACCTTTTATTTTTGTAATGTCTATATTCTCAAAGCCTTGATTATGCTTAGTTATTTTTTTTAGTCCAGTTTCTAGATCTAATTCATAAGCAAATTCATCTTTCTCGTAGATTACATTTGCAAATACATCCTTTACACCTTTTAATCTCTTAGTTGCTGCTATATTACCTAGATAAGATTTCATAAGTTGCAATTTACCACCAAAGGCTACAAAATAGCATTGCTTTTTAGCTGGACTTAAACCTTGGATAGTCATATCTAGTAAAGTATTTATAATACTAGCCTTACTACAACTTTGAAGTACACTCACCTTATTCTTATCTACTGTTTCACTTAAGATTAAATGTGCTGATTTCAAAGCATTTGAGTAGTTGTAGTTTTTAGGGAATGTCATATCCCCAGCACTCTCTAACTCTTTAATTCTGTTTTGAACTGTGTCCGCTATACTTTTCTCCTGTACTGATACTGATTTATTTTCACTCATTATTCCTCAACCTCCATTACTTTACAATTAGTTTCTTGACCCTCTTGCATTTCTGTTGCTGGATCATCCCAAACAACTCTTAAATATAAGTTCTTGTATTTATAAATTTGTTCCTTACAAATACTCCATCTACTTTGGTCAAGCATATTTTCTTTTACAAATTGTGCTTCTGGGAAAAACTCTTCTACAACACACCCATTAGAATATTCACCTATATTGTCTTGTATTTGTTTTAATTTCTCATAAAAATATATATTTTCATCTTTTGTAGCAATTTCAATCACATCAATTTTAAGTTTCTTGTCTTTACTAACTATTAGCTTTATTAATTGACTCTCTGTATTGCCTATTTTATTTACACTCTCTGCATTATCTATAAATATAGGAGCCTGTACATCAAAGTGTTCACACAAGGTATTTACAACACTTAATCCAGCATTCATTTGACTTGCAGTGTTTGCATTGCTGAACGGTACTCCTTCGATTAATGCTTCACAACATTCTGAAAGTCCTCCATTGATTTGTTGATTAAACAATTTGAAATTAACTGTACCTTGGAACTTCTTATTTATTCCTTCCTCTAGCAACTCCACTTTAGTTCTTATGAACTCTTCACATAAAAATTGTTGTCCTTCAAATTGTGCTATCTTTATTGCTAAACCCTTTTCTTCTGCTTGAAGTTCTTTAATTCGAAGAATTAACTTATTATTATTTTCTCTACCACCTAAATCTCTATTAACTTGATCCAGTTCTCTTTGCATACTTTCCTTTTTAGCTTTAAGCTCTAAATTATTATCTACTGAAATAGCTGCCATTTCTTCTTCTAGTTTTTTAATCTCTATTTTTAACTCTTCCATACCTTCAAAACTTGGCTCTGGAGTAGTATAGGTTGATAACATTATAGAAACTTGATTGATTTCTTCTTTTATTTCTTTAACTTTCATCACTGCTTCAGTTAAATCTTGTCCAACTTTCTCTAACTTTTCTTTTTCCTGTATCTGCGTGGCTCTCATTTCCTCTACAAACTTATTTATTCCCTTTCCCCTAGTTTGTATATCTAATAGATTTTTCTTCTTGCTACCCTCGAAATTGGAGAGTAATTCAGCTTTCTTTGTTTCAATGTCCTCTGCTTCAAATTCACGTTTGCACATAGGACACATAAATTGAGTTTCATCTATCTCTAAAGTTTTTACTTTCTCATTTGTGAAACTTTCTCTAAGTGCTGCAGTTTGTTTCTCGTAGTTGGCTATAGAGTTTTCACTAGTAGTAATAGATTGTTCTAATTGACCTCTAGTTCTCTCTAGGTTTCTAACTTCACGTTCTTGATTTTGTAATTTATACTCTAAATCGCCAAGTTGGTTCTGTAACTTCATCTTAGGCTCATTGATTTTACTTTTAGCTTGATTATATTCCTCTTGGTACTCTCGCTTTATTTCATAGATTTTATTGCTAAGTTCAAGTTTCTGTTCATTAGCTTTCGACTTATCTGCAATGGTTTCATCTATTGAATTAATGCCACCTTGAATAGTTCTTTTTCTGAACTCTAATGCATCAAAGTCAACATCAACTATAGAGTTATTACATTCATCTACCCTAAAAGGAATAGACTCCACATCCTTCTTAAGCTTGCTTATTTTACCTTTAACCACCTTAACTAAGTTGTCTATACCATCTGTTATTAGAGTTCTTAACGGTTCTAATTTAGAGTTGTAATTAATTACTGACTCCTCGTCTATATCTCCAATAATTTCTAACAATATGGTCCTCTGCTCTTGCCACTTAAGGTTTGTGAAATAAAGTGGACTTGTAACCAATTTGAATTTACTCTCTTCGAAAATTGCATTTACCTTAGCTTGGTATTCCTTTTGGCTTGATGGAACTTCATTGATGTAATACTCAGTTGTATGACCTTTTAGTTCCGACTGAGCGTGTCCTTTTTGCTTAGTCCATTTTTCTTTATAAAGTCTTTCCAAAGTAATGGCTTGTCCATCTACTTCTAACACACCGGTTACACTATGCTCTAAACCATGGAGTTCCTCACCATTCTCGTCTAAAGTCTTAATGTTAAATGTAGTTCTATCTTTAGAATCCTTTCCAAACAATAACCATGTAAAAGCATCTACTATAGTTGTTTTCCCTGTGGCATTTTGTCCGCTGATAGAAGTTACCTTTCCAAAATCTATACTTAAATCTTTAACACCTTTAAAATTTTTTAATGCAAGTTTATTTAATATGATATTCATTTACTTAACACCCCTTATATTTAATTTACCTTTATGCACTTACACCATTCCGGGGATATAAAATATCCTCTTGTTATTGAATTTGATTCATTTAAAACAACAACCTCACTTCCATTACATCCATCAACCCAATCTTTACTGATCTTGTATGTTTTTCGGCCTTCTGTTTTTAGAAACTTCTTCTTAGTAAATACATAAGTATTACCTTTTATAAATTCTTTGCTCATTCTTATGCCCTCCAACATTCTTTATATTGTTTAATTTCTTGCTCAGTAAGTTCTCTATCCCCTATATCCACAATTCTTCCGTAGCTTTTGCCTTGGCTAGTATCACAAACTACAAACATTCCTTCTTGCAATAATTGTGAACTTATAAAGTCATATTTCTTACCACCCTGTTTGTGTTCTACTTTATATATTTTTACTTGCTTTTTAGGTTCTTGAAGTTTGAATTTATTTTTTGAAGTTATATGAACTTCATCTTTAATGTGCATACTTTGAGATAGTTTTAGAATTATTTTGCCTTTCTTATCTCTTCTAATTTCTTGTGTATTACTATAGTAAGTACATACATAAGTTTCTCCTGGTTTTATCCTTGCGATTACTTCTTTAAATGTTAATTCTGTTTGAGGTTCTAAATATTCCAAACCAGCTGTTCTAAAGATTACACTTCTTTTAACATTATTAATAATTAAATTAACCAAAGCATAATCATCTTCTAAAGCTATTATTTCACCAACTATTCCATTAAATGACCTCCAGTTAGGTCCAATTTCACTTCCGAACCCTTTCTCCCACTTAAAAGCTTTACCGTTGCTTTTACGAATCAACTCGTTAGCCGTACTTACATCTGTTGTATATGCTACCCCACCATCTATAACCTTTACCTTATCTCCAACTTTAAATTTCATTATTAAATCCTCCTTAACTACTTGAAATAAAAATTTAGGTGCATAATATACATTGCCGCGGTCATTTATTATTCTGTAAGACAAATCGTTCTCGCTTATTCCAACAACTTCATATATCATCCCAAGAGTTATATAAAATCCGTTACATCCTACATCAATACATCTAATCTTCATCTTTATTCCCCCTTATTTTCTCTAATTCCCATTCTCCAAATACATTCCTATCAAATGCACTGTGAGGTGTTGTTATATCTATCATGTATAGTCCTGTTTGTCCCTTGCGAATTATAATGCCTTCTATATCTGTCCCTTTGACTCTTACCTTGTCCTTAATATGGAACATCATCTATCCTCCTTATAGTCTCACCTGTCTTTATGTTGTAAATTTCTCCATTGTCTAAATCGGTTCCAGATGGTATAATTTTTTCAAGAATAATTACATTAGTGTCTATCTGTTTACTTTGGTCGGTTACAGATAGGCTCTTTTTATCTTCCGCTTCTTTTCCTGTGCATTGCTCCAAGCCTTGCATATTCTCTACAACATGATGCTTCATATTTCTCACCCTCGTTTTTATTAAGTCTTTTGTTATAGTAATCATTAATGTACCTAGTCATAAATTCACTTTTAGTCATTCCCATATGCTTGTACACCTCTTATTAAACTTAAACTACATCTACATACATTCATTAAATCCTCAGCCTTTGTTAATCTATTAAAGCTAACGTTGTTAAACATAATGTCCTGGGTTACTATCTTAAGCACTTCCTCAAATTCTTCTTTGGTAGTTGTTGCCCTTAATTCTTTTAAAAAATCAAATGACATCTTGCATTTCCTCCTTAATATTAAAATATGATTTCCAAAATTCTTCTTTATGTCTTCTGTAATCTCTATCCTCTGGATAATCTTTAGTCCTCTTTAATACACTTTTACCACACTCGCTACAATAAGCTTGATTTAAAATAGGTATTAAAATAATATCTTCATACCCTATTAGGTCTTTGCTACATTCATCACATATTGGAAAACCATTCTGTGAGTATTTTACAAGCTCCATAAAACTGATTTTCAAGTAACCTATTCCTATATTATTTCTGAAAAATTTAGCCATAATTAAATATCCTCCTTAAATTTATTCCCTCCTAAACTGCTCCATATTTAATTGCCATCTTACTTATAATGCTTAGATACCCATTGATAAGTTTTTCATCTTCCGCTATTACATCTAGTGGATTAAGTTTGTCCATCTTACTTTTAGACACACCTTCCAAAGCCATATTCTTTTTCTTATTTAATACCCTACGTTTAACATCAACCTTGTAAGTGTCATTAAGCAGCTTATAGCTTTCTTCCCTAACATCTTTAATATGATCGAATCCACCTAACTTCATTGCTATCTTGCTTATAAGACTTGTTGTATCTTTCCTCCATGCATTGGGAGTTAATGCAACTACATCACGTATTCCTTGTATTTCTTCTTTAGTTTCTTTTATCTCTTCTTTAATTTGCTTATTCTCAATCTCTTGACATGCTATAGCTTGGAATAATTTATTAAACATCTGTAACTCCGGTGATAATTGCGAAGTATTTAGAGTTTGTACATTTTCTCTCACTTGGAAATAAGTTTCCTCTAATTCTTCATACACTTCCCAAGCTTCATCTGTATCTAGTATTTTTGCATGTCTAGCCGCTCCTTTTTCTGTCCAAAGATAAAGTATTGATACGAATTTAAGGCTTTCGTCATTTAGTACATACCCTTTAAATTCTTTTAAAACATCACCCTCTAGCTTAAAATAATGTTTGCCTTCAATGAATCTATCTGAATTTCTAGTGAAGTTTTTACTTATGTTTTGTTCATTAGTTCCATATTGTTCTGCTAATGTTTTAGTAGTAATTATTCTTTGATTTTTAAATTCGATTGGTATTAGTTTGTCCAATTCCTTTTCCCTCCTTTATTTTGTTTTTTACCCCAATAAATGCTAAAATATTACCGAAAGGGGGTGAATATTATGCTAGACAATAATTCATTAATCATTTTGGCTTATCTTAAGAATCATTTCCAAACAAGTGATAAGCCTGTAACTGCTTTAGATATCAATATAAATGGCTTAAATTTAAATGATATAGATAAAGCAATTGAGATACTCGATAACAACGGACGTATAAACTTAACTGAAAGAAATTATATACGGCCATCTGTTGAAAGTGTAAATGATTAATATTTTCCTTGGAGGAGGTTCTCGATCTTCTCCATTTTCTCTCCAGAAATCATACTTTCAATTAACATTTTTCCATTCACGGTTACATTTGCATCAAATTTAAGAGTTACCTGTGAATATTTTTCTTGTGCTTTTTTTTCAATCTTAATATCCGTAACTGATATTAACGGTTTACTTCCATTGACTGTTATGACTCCATTTTCAGAATCAAAATTGAAATTTGCTATTACTTTGCTATCTTTAAAAACCTTTTTTAATTCATTATCACTCATTTTCATACTTCCTCTTCCTCCCTCACAATTTTCTATCCAACTTGAATAATTTACCCTCCGAAGAGCCGCTTGAATAAGTTTTAAATTTTATTTCGTAAACATTCCAATGTTTAATGGATTTTCATCAAGATGAATTTCAACATCTTCAATAGTTTTTAAATTATGCTCTTCTAAGAATTTCTTCATATTTTCCATAAATTGTTTTTCAAACTGTTTTTCTTTTTCTTTTTTTATCATTTGTGATTCACCGCCTTAATATTTCCTAATTTACTCATTTTTCTTTATTCGTATACATTCTTTCATAAGCGATGTTTATTAGTTTCATATTAAACTGTTCGTCTACATTATTCTTTGTAGTAAACCCATACTTTCTGTACCTAGCATTGCTACTTTCCTTAGTTGTTCATTTTGTAGCTTTACAAGTTGTTGAAGTTCATAAATCTCTCTTTCCATCCGTCTTCTTTCTAATGGTGAAAATCTATCCAGTTCTACACCCTCTAGTTCTGATATATGCTTCGGATGGAACATTACTCCTGGAACTCCTTTGCAAATCTTTACAGCACCCTCTGTAACATATTTCCTTATACTCTTTTCATCTTTCTGCCATCTTTGAGCCAAATCCTTAACTGTTAACAATGTTACAATTTCCATATCCTTTACTCCTCCCCTATATAAAATTCTTCAACACTGGAATTACATTGTCGTAATATCTAAAGCTTTCTACCTCTTTAGAAGAATATTTCGATTTATCATGAAACCATTTCCCGTACTCTTCTGTTTTAAAATTATTAGCCTTTGCTAAAGACCCTACTTTATTAGCACTTATACCTAATTCTTTACCTATCTCTGTAGCTGAATAAGTTTTCCTTTCTGCTATAGGCAATGGTAATAGCGCTTGTCCATCGTTTAAAATCTCTGTAGCTTTGCTATAACAAATCTGTTTATATGTTTCTACATTCACTCTATCAGCTATCTTTAAGTAAATATTAGCCTCTCTTGCTTTCGCATTTTTAAGCCTTGCTTCAATTTCTTTTTCTTTTAATTTTGTATCAACTTGTTTTGCTTGAACCTTATCTTCTTTAACAACCTCTTTCATCTGCTCAAATCTATCCATGTACTTATCCGTAAATAAATTTCCTTTAGTTCCAGTGGTTTTATGTGCTAGAAACTCGCACCCTCTTTTAGTTATTTGAAATTCTCTATTTTCCTTACCATTTCCAGTTTGTTTATAAGTTCCTTCTGTCCAATATTTTGAACAAGGGATTTTTTCCTTCTTCAAATCTTCATTAATCCCATCAATTTTTTTTAATAAATCCCCATGTGCAACTTCCATCATTCCTGTAACTTCTCTACTTGATAATTTACTTCCTATTTGTTTTTGCATTTCATACCATCCTTCCTCTAAGATTAATTATCAGATTGGATTACCCCATCGTTTTTTGTTGCGTTACGCAACAGGGGTATAAAAAAAATATTCTCTGAATTGTTCTTGACTAATTTTAAGTATTTCTGAAAACTTTTCTACTTCATCAAGCATCATAGGTCTTACATTGTTTATCTTTTGTGATACTGTAGGTGCAGCAATTCCAACTTCTAATGCAATTGATTTTTGAGTTAACCCTAATTCGACAATTCTAGCTTTTATCTTCAATGTATTTATCATTTTCAACCTCCTCTTTTCGTTGCTTTATGCAACTTATGTCTTAATAATAAATTACAAATCGAATAATGTCAATGCTTAAATGCAACTTATTTTATTGTTTTATTATTTTATTGTTGCGTTACGCAAATATTTTGTTTATAATCTATATATACTAGGAGGTATTAAATAATGATTGATAATTTTGAAATTGGAAAGCGAATTAGAAGTAGAAGAGAAGAGCTAGGATTAACAATGCAAGTGGTAGCTAATGAAGTTAACTTAAATAAATCTACCATTCAAAGATATGAGTCAGGAAATATAAAGGATATTAAAATCCCTGTTATTGAATCTATAGGTAAATCGTTAAACGTAGACCCTATGTGGTTAATCGGAAAAAGTGATTATAAAAGTAAAAGTGAAGAGTTTGAAAAAGTAACATACCTATCAAATTTATATTTTAAAAGTGTTATGAACTGTTCAGAAGATAAACTTTTAAACGAATTTGAAACTATCATATTAAGAGGGCATTTTTCAGAACTATTATTAAAATATAAAGAGGTTTTAGAATCGTATGTAGACTCAAAATTTCTTTGGGAATCTTCTAAACATAACTTTGAAAAATTATACGAAGATAGATTTAATCTATCTGAAATTAGAGAACTTTTTCTAAAACAAGAACTATATAACAAATTAAATTCTGTTAGTGTATGGCTAGAGAATCTTCCAAATTGGATTTCAAGAAATGAAAAAGAGAATAATATTATTAATTTAAAACTTAGCGAAAATAAAAAACCTAATGAAATTTTAAGTGAAATGTTTACTAATATCGCAGCGCATGATGATGATTTAAATGAAGATGAAAAAGAAGATATGGATAGACGAATTTTAGAAGCATTAAAAAAACGTAAATAATCGGGGTTGGGGGTTATTACATGAGTACATATGAGGAAGTACTAATAAATTTTGAAAATAAAGGTGTCGAGGTTATTGAACTAGACCTCGGCACTAATAAAGAATGCGGAAAATGTATTGGTAATATGATTTTTATTAATAAAAATCTTAATACTAAACAAAAATACTGTGTACTAATAGAGGAGCTTGGACACTACTATACAAGTACTGGTGATATAACTAATCAAAATAAAACAACAAATAGAAAACAAGAATTAATTGCTAGGCGTTGGGGTTACAAATATATTATCGGTATCGTTGATTTAATTAATGCCCACAGGCATGGATGTATGTATAGATATGAAATTGCGGAGTATTTAGGTATTACTGAGTCTTTTCTTGAAGAAACTATAGATTATTATAATTGCAAATATGAAAATGGTTGTGAAATTGATAACTATTGGATTAATTTCAATAGTGGCTTGCATATATTTGAAAAATTCTAAGCTCTTATATTTTTTAGCTTTAAATGAACATACATTCGTGAAAGGAGGTGTTTTTATGGAATTTGAGAATAAAGAAGTAGAAGAATTATATTTAGGTCTTTATAAAAAGCATGGATATTTCCATATTAATTTTGGATACAACCATATAATTACTATGGATGAAGCTATATATGCTGATGAACTTTTATCAAGTCTTGATGATTAATTTAAAGGAGGTCTTTTATATGGATTACAACATTACTTATAGACAAAAAGATAAAGGTTGGCAAGTAATAATAAGTTATAAAGATGAATCTGGAAGATGGAAACAGAAAAGTAAACAGGGTTTTAAAACTAAAAAAGACTCTAAACCTGTTGCTGATAAAATGCTTGAAGAAATTAAAAATAAAATAGCTCTATGTACTCCCGAAGAATTTAAAGACATTACATTTAAAGCGTTTTCTAATTTGCACATGGATCATCTTAAACTCTCACTTGAATATACAACAATAAATGTATATGATGCTATGTTGCTTAAATTTAAAGGACTTAACAATATGGAAATAGATAAAATTAAACCTATGCATATACAGAATATTGTTGATAGCATGGTGAGCGTAAATAAAGAAACTACAATAAAAGCATATTTGCAAAAGCTTAAGACAATGTTTAAAGCTGCAGTAGAACAATATAATATAATTTCATCTAACCCAGTACAGAATATAAGACTTAAAAGTAATAAAATTATAGAAGAACGTACCGCTTTAAATAATAAAGAATCTATTAATCTATTATCTAGAATAGATAACAAAAATTACTATTTAATTAGTCTAATTGCATTAGAATGTGGACTAAGAATAGGTGAAATTATGGGTTTAACATGGAACGATATTAATTTAACCAATAAAACTATAAAAATAAATAAACAATGGAAGGTTATTGATGATAATGGCAGTTACGGATTTGGTAGCCCTAAAAGTAAAAATTCTAATCGCATAGTTCCTATGAGCAAAAATATTTATACAACTTTGAACAATTATAAGGTCAGAAATTTAAATGGTAGAATATTAAATTATAAAAATACTAATGCTACCACTAGTGATTTAAGAAAACTTTACATGAAATTAGGATATGACATAAGTGTACATGAATTAAGGCATACTTATGCAACTAATTTAATTGCTAATGGCTTAGACTTTAAAACTATAGCTAAATTAATGGGTCATAATGTAGAACAAACAATTAAAACTTACTCCCATGTAACTGATGAAATGTTGAAAAGAGCTTTTGATTTAATTAATAATCTTTAACTTATTTTTGACGAACTTTTGACGAAATAAAAATAACCCTTGATTTTACAAGGGTTACGACCAATAACACACTTTCAATTTAAGAAAGTGGGTTTTTCTCTAATGGTGATGATGCTTTTTACTTTTCTTTTTACCACATTTATGAGTATCGTTTTGCTTATTATATTTCTTTTTATCTTTAGATTTCTTATGTCCATAATCACAGTTATTTAAATACATATCCTCTAATAAATACTCACATTTTATACAATTCATTTTATCTTGGACACAATCCTCACATTTTTTTAATTTTCTACTTTCATGATTCTCCAGTCTACGACGGTCACCTTCATACTCTTCTCTACATTTTTCCTTATACACTGGATTACATTTATTTTCATAAGGCTTATACTCATATTTATTATCCTTATCTTTGTCTTTATCCCACTTATCATCATCATCATAGTCATAATCTTTATCGCATTTATCATCATCATGATGGTCATGTTCTTTATCAAATTTATGGTGGTCATGATCTTTATCGCATTCATGATTATCATTGTGGTGATAATTATCATGGTGGTCATGTTCTTTATCAAATTTATGATGGTCATGATCTTTATCGCATTCATGATCATCATTGTGATCATGATCATTCTCATCATTAACCTTATGCCATTCCTTCTCGTAGTTGTTACACTTAGGACAATTATAGCATTTTTCATCATTAGGATTATCTCGTTTATCACAGTCATCATCTTCATTTGTGTCGTAGAAATTACATCTATATTCTTTATCTTCATTATAATATCTTCTATAGGCTTTTTCATTTTCTATAATTTTCATATACAAAACATCATCAAATTCATTTTCAGATTCTACAAAATCTCCGTATAGTTTTCTACCATTTTCTCTATCCCCATAACTTTCTTGTGAATTTTCTTTATAGTATCCTTCTATATAAGGCTCTGTAAATCTCTTTTCTAATAAATCAACTGGATCTATAAATCTCTTTTTTGGTATTGGTGGATTAGCCTGTTCTTTACATTCACATTTTTCTCTTGTATATTCAAATTGATTATTATCATTAATACAATTTAAATCCGATCTATTAAACGTAACAATTGCTTTTGCCCTTTCCTGTGAAAAATCTCCATCAGTATCAAAAGCTTCAATAGAAATTTCATATCTTTCCACCTGTACTGGTTTACTTGCAAGTGGCAAGTTGTAAGATGTAGCATTTTTACCTAAAGTTGTTACATAGTTTGAATTTAAAAATATATTATATCCTGCTAAATCTACATCTGTGTTAGCATTCCAATTTGCCATTATACTCTGACCACTTGTCACTGCTCTAAAATTACTAACCTTTCTTGGTTGAGTTAATAAATCTAAATTAGTTGGTCCATAGTTTAAGTCTACTGGTGGATTAACTCCTGCTATTGTTCCATTTTCAGTAAATTGCCACATTCTCCATCTTGTCCAGCCACCTTGATCTTTAGGATATGGTGGATTCGGCTGAATTTCAGGATACATTGCAATCCATAATGGCATATCCGATAAAATAAAGCCTTTTTTTGTATGATAAAAATTATTGTAAAGCTCAATAAAGAATGCTCCAGTATAGATCATCATTTTTCTTCTTGTTCTTCTTTCAAATCTCTTCCTAAATCTATCTACCCAGTCTAATAGTGCATCTGTTGATATGGATTTGTCTAGTGGTGCTTCTATATCAATTACTGGGAATAAATCTCCATAATTTCCTGGACCATAAGCTTGTTGTAATGTGTCTATAAATCCATCACATTGTATATCTGCAGTATTTAAGTCATAGGATGGAACCGCATAGTGATATGCACCAGTCTTAATCCCTACATTTTTTAATCCTTGTACGTACTCTATAAACTTTCTATCCACTCTAAACCTACCTGAACCATAACCAGATCCACGTAGATAAGAATAAGGAGTTTTTGTGGCAAGCAAACTATAATTTACCTCGCCCCTATATTCATTTAAGTCAGGACCTATTATGTTTTGACTAGTTTTATTCTGCATACTCCCCTCCAAAATTGAATGCTTCACTTATTATATTACTAGCCACACTAACAATGTGTTACAGATTTTAAATTGTTTTTATGTTAAATTTATTCTAGAATGTAACAATAAAAGACTTCAGCAGGAGTAAAAACTCCTGCTGAAGCTATGAAACTTCTTTATCTTCACTTATCATTAAAATCTTACCATTATTTAAATTAACATTATACTTTCTATTATAAAATACTATAGTTTCTTCATTGTTATTATTACCACAATAAGTTATATCTAATATTATAGAATTTTTATCCTTAAACATATATCTGAAATATGTAGTTATAGCTCTTACATATTTAGGTGTTCCTTCATTTACTTGATTCCTAGCTATTATGTCTTTTTGAAAATTAAATACTTGGTCTTTAAAATATTTATTAATTTTCTGCTCAACTTCTTTGTTTTCCATATTCTCAATCATTGGATAACCTAGATATTCATTCAATACTTCACTATTATTTTCATAGGTTATAGTTTTTATACTAGGTGCTTCTACTTTAATATTTACATCAACTAATGGAGCTTTAAAACTCTTTAACGGAATTTTGAACTGCACTATCCCTGCAGCATAGGGTGCTATTTCATATTCATCAAAGTATATAATTACATAATCATTAACTAAGAAAAATTTTTGATTATAAGGGATTTCGTTAATATTATCAGTTACTTCTTTAAAATACATATTAGGATTTTTATCTATGATTTCTTTCATATTATTAAGTATAATTTTATTATACTTTTTATCTTTACCTAGAAAATCCTCAAGAACACCATTATTTCCTGTGTTTACATCAAAGTTATAGGATACATCTACTGATGAGCCGTGAGCTCCTCCAGTATAACTATAAAAGTGTAAGGTCAGGGAAAGTATGTTATCTTTATTATAATTAACTGTATTGTTTATATTTACTACATATTGCTTTAATGGTAATCCATCTTTCTTATATTGCATGTTATCTTTTTTTGATAAATCAACAATATAATTCTCAAATTCACTAACTTTTTTTGATATCTTACTATTTATAATTCCTTCTATTTCTTTATTAGGTAGCCTTACTATAGGTTTATTAATATCAACAGATACATATTCATTAGAATATATTATTTCTTCATTTTCTACTATGGCTCCCATCTTGTCTTCTTTAATTTCACTATTTACCATTTTAGGTAATGTTATTTCTACTGAATTAGGGTCTTTGTTATCTATTGCAAAAGCTTTTGTGAAATTAAAATTTAATAATACAATTAAAACAATACAGATAATTTTTTTCATAACATATCTCCCTTCCAATTTCATAAAATTAATATCATTCTTTACACTTTTTTAATTCTTAGTAACTAACTATAAAATTTAAATTTTCACTTAAGAAGTTTTAAAATTAATTATATTATAAGAAACTAATGAATTTATTTATATTAGTTTGCCCCGTGAACTTGTCTATACACCTATTAATTTTTAACAAAAAAATTTTTTATTGTTAATGTTAGTTTTCTATTACTACTTTTTTAAAATTAATTTATAGTTATGAATGACCTAAAAAAACACCATAACTTCGTGTTATGGTGTTTCAAAACTATTGATTATTAAACTTATTTAATACTAATTCTTACACTTCTTAAAAGGCTATCACTTATAAGTGTAGGTCCACCTAATATAAAAAACTTATTAATGTTACTTCTATATTGAGATAATATATTTTTAATTGACTGTGTCATCATATCTTCTTTAGATAATAACACAAAAGAACTATTTTTAGCTGCTAACCCAGAAACAGAAAGAGCATCCGGGAAATTTGTGCCTAGTGCCATATACATTTGGCTTGTATTTATCTGCCCTTTAAATCTGTTAAATATTACTTCATTGGTTACATATCTATTCCGCCTAATGTTTCTGCATTCCTTAATTGCTGCATTATTTGATTAGATATAACGCCAGTTCCACCTATTACATAAGTCTTGCTAACAGTTTGCTTAGATAAATAAGATTTTACATGATCAGATAATCCACTATTACTAGTTAAAAGTATAGGCATTCCTTTTTTTGCAGCTACAGATGATATTGAAAGACTATCTGCAAATCCTTCACCAGTTGCAACTACAAATTCGCCATTATTTCCAACCTTTTCTGAAATTTTAACAGAGGTTTCATATCTATCGATTCCACCTAATCTCTCTGTAGTAATACCCATGGCTTTTATTTCATTTTCAAGGGAGGGTGAAATTACACCAGTTCCTCCAACTATAAATGCATTTTTCACCTTCAAACTTGATAGTAAAGCTTTAAAATCCACTTGTTTGTTTAAGCTTATATTATCTGATAGTAAGATTGGAGCATTATATTTTGCAGCTAGAGGCCCTGCACATAGTGCATCTGGATAGTTCGCACCATCAGCTATTACTACTGTATCAGCTGATGACCAACCTGATTTTGCAACTGCATAAGAAGTTTCATATCTTGTAACTCCACTTATTCTCTGAGCTGGTGTTGAATCTAATACTATGTTAGCCTCTAAATATTTAGTTATACCATTTGAAATTCCACTAGCTAACAGTTCTTGATAACTATTAGTCTTCATCCTAGTAGCTTCACTTGCATTACTAATAAATCCACACTCCACTAGAATTGATGGCATAGTAGTTTCTCTAACCACATGGAAATCCTGAGTTTTAACACCTCTATTATATGCACCTGTAGAGCTAACTATTTGTCCTTGTGTTGAATCTGCTAAAGGTTTTGAATCCATTCTATTAGGATAATAGAAAGTTTCAATTCCATAGGCAGCCGTTGTAACAGCTGAGTTAATGTGGATAGAAGTAAAAGCATCCGACCCTTAATTATTGACAAGAGAACTAATCTGAGAAAGTTGTAATAACTTATCTGTGGTTCTACTCATAACCACCTCTATGCCTTGAGCTTGTAAAATTCTTTGAACCTTAAGTGCTATAGATAAGTTTAAATCTTTTTCTTTTAATCCATTTCCAGTGGCACCAGGGTCAGTTCCACCATGTCCGGGATCTATAAACACCCTGTAATTTGTATTTTTTGCCATTATACCACTACTATAACTTAAAGGACTAAGTTTATATTTAGCGGTGTTATTATTCATTGTATATCCTGATTGTAAATCTAATTTATTATTATTTTCACTAGGTGATGTTACCTGAACTTGATAAAGGTATGTACCTGCATCACTTTGTAATGTAATATAAGTTTCACCTGGTGCTATTCCTACAAATTCCTTATTCTCATTTATAGCTACTATATTCTCATCTTGTGTAACTAATTCAAAAGGAATGGAAGTTTCTTCTTCATGTAAAAGACTTTTATATTGAATAGTTTGTCCCACATCAATAGATAATCCATTCTTTACTTGTAGATTTGAGTCACTATACTCCTCAATCATAGTATTAAGTTCAATCTCTTCCTCATTAGTAGTCCCATCATTGGCCATGGCTATGTTATTTATTGGTGCTACCACTGTTATAGTGAACACTAATATAATTAAACATAAAATCTTATTAATCACGTTTTTGTTTTTCTTCACCCTTCTTTTCCTCCCCTTGTTATACATTTATTTTTTTGATATTAAAACTCCTTCTTATACACATAAAAAAGAGTAACTCCTAAATACTACTATATCATAGATTAATAGCAGAAGTTATAACTAATACTATGTATTTCTACATAAAGTTGTTATTTCCTTTAAATTTTAATGCTTAGTACAAGAACTTTGTAGAATTTTCACATTATAATTCTTTGTAAAGAACAAATGTATAATTTATAAATATATAAATTACACTTTTATTAACAATTATTTCATTACTATAATTCATTAAAGTTTTAAAAATTAAAAGGGAGTTAATTACTATGTTAATAAAATATAGTAATTAACTCCTTAATATTAATTTTACTTAGATAAGAAAATCTTTTGGATCATGATCCTTGGCTTTAGGCTCTGCATATACAGCTTTTGCACTTTCCACTTGAGGATTATGATTTATATTCTTCTTTTTAAATCTTCCGTCTTGTTTTTTATTATTTTGAGTATGCTTCATATTACTATTCATAGTATCCCTCCTCTTTAAATTTAGAATAACCATAATTCGAAAGTTTATTCTTATATAATTTGAGTAGGAATTTTCTGAAAATAAAATATAATTTTACTTAATTCTTTTATTAATAAGTGACCCATTTAAATCATATCATAAAGCAACATTTTAATAAGTTGAATATTTTGAACCATTCGTTAATTGTTCATGTAACTCTTTTCCTTTTGTTGAATTATATGTTATAATATAATTATAATATTACAAATAACTTCAGAAGAAAAATGTTACTATATGTTTTTCTCCAAGTTATAACTTATTTAAGAATAATAATTGAAAAGGAGGTTGTTTCTATGGCAGAATACAACTTATCAACACTTGAAGCATTTCAAGTTTTAGATCTTAACCCAACCTATAGAGCTGTTAATCCCGAAGGCCATACTCTTGAACTTAGAGGTCCTGAAAAGTTTATCATTCATAGACGTGTAAAACTTGCTAAGGATAAGCATGTTAGTCTTAGTGATCAATGGAGAATTATTAAACCAATCACTTATGAATTCGCAAATGAACTTTTCAAAAGGCTAAGAACTATCGAAATTAGATTTGAGGATGGAACTAAAAAGTTCTATAATAAAATGCCTGATAACGGTCATGTTATTTTAGAAAGTGACCTACCTCACTATAAAAACTGCTTATTCTATTGTTTTAGTTATTACGAAGATTAAATATTTAATGTAAGGAATAATTATGGATAGTGATGAATGTATAAATTATAGTTAATTGATCAACAAGCTTAAAATTTAGTTTGTTGATCTTTTTTTGTAACCTTTATTAGTATATTTAATATATTATAATTAGGTAGTAATTTATAGGAGATTATAATGAATTTTCAAGGAAGTCAAACTGAGAAAAACTTAAAAAAAACCTTTACTGGTGAAAGTAAAGCAAATACAAAATATACACTATATGCTGAAAAAGCAAGACAACAAGGCTACCACTATATAGCTCAAGTTTTTGATGAAACTTCATATAATGAACTTGCTCATGCTAGAAAAGTTTATGGAGGGTTTTTAAATCAAGTTAAGTCTACGGAAGAAAATCTTATGAATGCATTCATGGGTGAAACTGCCGAGGCAACAAAACTTTATAAAGAATACGAAGAAGTTGCAAGAATGGAAGGTTTTGATGAAATTGCAGATTTCTATAAAGAAGTTGCTGAAGTAGAAGCTTACCACGATGTAAGATTCCGTACTATTTATAATAAATTACTTAGCAATACATTGTATAAGGGAGATTCTGATTCTTTATGGCAATGTACTAATTGTGGATATATTCATGAAGGGTCTATGGCTCCAATTTTATGTCCGCTCTGCAAATTTCCACAAGGATGGTTTGAGCCATATTGTATGCCTCTTAAATAAATAGTTGAAGTAGCGTGAATCCCACCCCCCGGGCGTTCACGCTACATTTTTTTGAAAATTAGCTTTATTGTCCTTACCTTAATCTATTATGAAACGCCTTAGTAAAGTATGCATGTTGTATTTCACCATAAAATAAAAGTGATTGAATATAATTACATAATTCAATCACTAATTATTTTTTTCTATTACTCTATTATTTTTAACTTTTTTATTATTTAATATTAGAGAATATAGGTTAATTCCCCTCTGAATTGTATAAAGTAATTGTAGCATCATCAAAAATAGTATTTCTATTGTTTGCTGGATTAATAATTTCCTCAACTGCTTCTTTTCCTATTATTTTTCTACTTTTAATACACATAAGTGCAATTACTACTGGTATTTGTATAAACATAATTCCACCTAATATTCCCCAAAATCCAGATAAATTTAAATCTTTAAATCTTTTATAGCTTAATATAAATAACATTATGTTTACAAAAACTATCAATGTAATTTGAAATGCTAATAAACTAGCTGTAATCAACTCATAGCTTATTTTCTCTGATTGTAATGTTAAGTATGCTCCTATTAATTCTAATACTAAGAATCCTATTATAAAACTTAATACATAAGTCATATACTTTTTTCTACTTATTCTTTTATTAAGTAAAAATAAATCATCACTCATTTCCTCACCTCATATAGAATATTTTTACAATTGTATATTGTAAGTCTATACAAATTTTAAAAATATTATAACCAAAAAAAATAAAAAGCTCTATAAAAATTATTTTCAAGTAATTTCTGTAGAGCTTTTTATAAAGTATATTAAAATAATATTATCTCTATCCTCTATGTAACCATCTACGCAAGATAATATAAGAATATATATTCTAATTAATTCTTTATAAGTAATCTATTGCTATTTTTCTTCCTTATCATATAATTCTATATACTCGTTATATACTACCTCTACCTTTTCTATATAGGCTAAGGTTTCTTTAAATGGTATGGTATGAATTATTTCTCCATCTGCTGAGTATCTTTGATCATTAAGCCAATTAAAGACATTACCCATACCTCCATTATAAGCAGCTAAAACTTCATTTTTATATTTGAATTGTTTCTCTAGATAATTTAAATACCAACATCCCATCTGTATATTTAAATCCGCATCCTGTAACATTCCTTGTGAGAAATCATCTATACCTAGATTTTTAGCTATCCACTCTCCAGTACTAGGCATAATTTGCATTAATCCTATAGCACCCATATGTGAACTTATATCTTTGTTAAAGCTACTCTCTGTTTTTATAATTGCTGCAACTAAATAAGGATCTAAATCATACATTTCACTATACTTTATTATCTGATTACTATATGGTACAGACAAATATTCCTCTTCAACCTCTTCAGTTATTAATTCTATAGCTACTTTCTTTTCAATTTCTTCTGTACGTAGCAAATATAAATTAGTAAATCCCATTATTATAACTACCATAGTTACTACTCTAAAAAATTTAAGATTAATATGTTTACTTACTTCGATTTCCATTAAACCTCCACTAGCAATGGATAATTAATATTATCAATAAGAATCAAATCCATATAACATTATTATTTCAATTTTTAAGTATTTTAAACAGAAAACTTTAAAATAAAATTTAATATTATTTTAAAATTTTCATTGTAAATTTAAAGTTGAAAACAAATAGAACTTAAATATTCTTCTTCATATGGCTAATCTTCTTTATTTCTGATACAATGAAGAAGCATATTATTACACCTTTCTACAATATTCTCAATAGAATATTAACATATATTCCTACTGGAATTATACATATATTACCTTTGAAAATATTCAAAAGAAACTTTGTATTAATTATTTTTATTTATAATATATAGGTTTAATAAAAAAACTACATAAAATTTAAATACTATACTTAAATTTCACGTATACCCTTAATTTAAATTTATATAAACAAACTAAAGAGGAGGATTTCACATGAGCAAAAAAATAGACTTATTAAAAGATAAGGAATTCAAACTCATAATTAAGTACATGGTACCTTGTGTCCTAGGAATGCTTGGACTATCATTATGTATACTTGTAGATACTATATTTATTGGAAGAAGTCTTGGTGATTTAGGTCTTGCTGCCCTAAATATTGCATTACCAACCTATAATGTTTTTAATGCCATAGCTCTTACCTTTGGTGTGGGTGGTGCAACTGTCCTTGCAATATCCATGGGAGAAAAAAAACTTGATAAAGTTAATGAAATCTTTACTACCGCTATGGTGGGATCTATCTGTATATCTTTATTCATTAGTTTAATGAACATTCTATTTATTGATAAAATTTGTTATGCTCTAGGAGCTTCATCAGTTACATTTCCACTAGTGAAAAAATATGTAGAAGTTATATTATTTTTTAATTGGGCATTTATTTTGATATGTATTTTAAATGTATTTGTGCGATGTGATAAGGCTCCAAAGTTAGCTATGGTAGCTATGATAAGTTCAAATATGACCAATATAATCTTAGATTACATATTTATTTTCCCTATGAACATGGGAATGGGTGGTGCAGCTCTAGCAACCGCATTAGCTCAAGTTGTAGGTATTGCTATACTACTACTTCACTTTATAAAAAGAAATAATACTATGAGTTTTAAATTTAAAACATTCTCATTCAAAACCCTTGGAAGAGTGTTGCGTACTGGTGCTACTAGCTTTATTACAGAACTCTCATCGGGATTTATTATCTTTATATTCAATCTTTCTGTATTTAATCTGCTTGGAGATATAGGTGTATCAGCCTATGGAATTATAACCAATATTATATTGATTTTTACAGCTGTATTTAATGGAATTTCTCAAGGAATTCAGCCACTTATCAGTATTAACTATGGTGCTAAAAAGCATGATAGAGTTACTAACTTCTATAACCTCTCAATAATTATTGCCTTTACATTAGGAGCAATCTTCTTAATCCTAGGGCTACTTTTCCCTGAAAAGCTTATTGGTATGTTTAGTAAAGATAAGGGTGAACTTCTTAAAATTACAATACAAGGTACTAAAATTTATTTCTTTGGTTTACTTTTAATAGGTGTAAATATAATAAATATAGGATATCTGCAGGCTATTGAAAAATCCAAAGTTTCATTATGTCTATCGCTTTTAAGAGGTATGGTTTTCATAACTATACTAGTTTCTATTCTACCTAAGTTTTTTCATATTAATGGAGTATGGGCAACTGTACCAGTTACAGAAATCTTAACTCTGATTTCATTCATAATTCTTAAGAAGTATATATCAAAAAAAGAAGAAGTCGTTATTAATTAACCGACTTCTTTTTCTTATACTCTTTTCATCTTAAGTTTTTTAAAATTACCTAATAATAATTCATTTAGAAATTCACTACTATTATAAAAATAGTAATATGAAAACTTATCATTAATCCTTTATCAATTAGCATTTTAGGATTTTATTTTCTACTTTTGTATTATACCCGGCAACAACTAACTTTCCCACACTTAACTATTGTGTAGTACCCTTAGCCTATTAGAACTTAACTTACGTGTTCGGTATGGTAACGAGTGTATCCTCTAATAGTATAATCACCAGATATCTAAATCTTTTAATTAATTATCTTACATGTATATTGTTAGTATTTACAATAACTTATAATATTAATCTATAGATATAAGAAAAATACATGGTCATAACTATATTAAAATATATAGTTATGACCATTATTATATATTATTTATCTTTAAAATCTATTTGAACTTCATAAAATTATTTTAATCTATTAAAAGCAGAAGAACCCTCCGCCACAGAAGAAAAATAATAATATGATAATCAATAAGCCATCATCATCACGTCTACAACATTGTGGTGGACAATGTGGTTGACAATGTGGTTGACAATATTTATTTTTTCTTGATCTTTCCTCCATAAATTGTGTAAATTCTCTTTCCATTTCACTGTTTGAAAATTCTATTTCTGACATATCGGTATAGTCACATCCTTCTCTATATATTTTTTCTGATCTATCATCACAATCTCTAAATGTTGGCCTACTTGAACAGAAATTACATTCTGATTCATCTTCTCTAAAGTATTCTTCGCTTAAATCTTCTCCAAAGTTACTATAATCGAAATATGAAACTTCTCTATTATCTGTCATTTTGAATAATTCACCCTTCACATATAAATCTTAAAAACATATTAAACTATCTAGATTACCAAGGACATCACTTATTAAGCTTTTTTTAATCATAGAAACTCTCATGTCATCAATTTACTTTTTATCAATTTTCATATCGGTAATTTTTAAAGCTGGAGTTTATTTATAACTCCTAAGCCTTATACCATATACTATGATAGTTATAAGATTATTGTTAATACTTCCAACATAAAAGTTAGAATTATAGCAATTAGTATATCATTAAACTAATAAAATGACTTATTTAGTTAAACCTAGTTTAACTAAATAAGTCAGGATGTTTATATCATATATTTCATATTTATACACTACTATTTTAAAAGTTATAAACTTATATTATATTTGTCAGAATTAAAGCTTGGTAAATTCAAATTCAATTTTATAGATATTGTTCTGCACGATAAAATTAATATAAAACATATCCAAAATGTTATGTCATAATTTACACCATATAAATTACAGAAATAAAACGCCATAGCTCCCAAAATTGATGCTACTGCATAAATCTCTTTTTTAAATATCATTGGAGTGTCTTGAACAAAAGTATCTCTTAGAATTCCACCACCGACTCCTGTAATTAATCCCATACATACAACTAAAAATAAATTGCTATTTGATTGATTATAAGCAAGATTAGCTCCTGATATAGTAAAAGTTGCAAGTCCAATTGCATCAAAAACCAATATTATTTTTTTTAAAATTGCTATTTGATTTCTTCTATTAGCTATTTTGAAAATTTGCTCTTCGCTCATATATTTATTACCATTTTTAGCATTTGCATTTATTTTCTTTTTCTTAACCTTAGTATACATATTTGATATTTTAGGATATCTATAAAATGCTGATATGGCAACAGTAATACTAATAATACAATACGTAGGCTTTATAAATGCTGCTGGAGGTATTTGCCCTAAAATAACATCTCTAAATATTCCTCCACCGACAGCTGTAATAATTCCTAGAAATATAACACCAAATAAATCTAATTTCTTTTGCATTCCTACTAAAGCACCTGAAATTGCAAAAGCAACAGTTCCCATAACTTCAAAAATTGTTAACAGCATAATAAACTACCCCCTCTACTTAATAATAATTAATTTATATAAATAAATTTTGAAATTTAAAGATATTCTATTTTAAATATATAATTTCACATGAAAAAACACCTTATAAATAAGGTGTTTTTGGTGGCTCACCGGGGGATCGAACCCCGGACACCATGATTAAAAGTCATGTGCTCTACCGACTGAGCTAGTGAACCGAACTACCTGGCAATAACCTATCCTCCCACACAGCTGCCCGTGCAGTACTTTTGGCTCTTTGAAGCTTAACCTTCGTGTTCGGCATGGGAACGGGTGTTACCTTCAAGACATAGTTACCAGATAAACACAATTAAATATATATATATGTGTTTACACAAACTATATTAGTTTGTCTTTAATGAAAATATATAAATTAAATCTACAAATTTTCATTAGCTTTACCATAATATTGATGACTTTAGTTGTTGATTATACGGATACTAGTCCTATAAAAAAAGTCTTCAATATCATCGCCCAATGAGATATTCTCTCAAAATTACACAGTGAACTAAATTTAATATAATCTACGTATTTCTTCGTCAGTTTCAGTCGCTACGGTACTCATTTATTTCAATAAACTCCGTTCCTCACTTCTTCACTTCCTTGAACTACTTGATTTTATTAAATTTGAATTTAAGATTTTCTTCGTCATTTTTAGATCAAGCCCTCGACTTATTAGTATGAGTCAGCTG
>NZ_JAVXMF010000021.1:0-52795 GCF_036646415.1 Clostridium sp.
TTCTTAACAAGAGACCCAAGAATGAAAGAAAGAAAGAAATACGGTCTTAAAAAAGCAAGAAGAGCTTCTCAGTTCTCAAAAAGATAGTATTTGTACATACATATGTATGTTATATAAAGATAAGGGAGTATTGCATATACTCTCTTATTTTTTTTGTGCAGCTCGGCATTATCGTAATCTAAGGGGCGAGGGCTCGGGTTAATAGTGCAAAGTACATAGATTAAGACAAGTGTGTCCATTGTTACGTGAAATCTTATAAGTAAGTCGATGGAAAAACTCTTGTCTGACGAACCGAAACTACATATAAGTCACATACTTTGTATGTAAGGTTGCTTAATAAACTAAAACCATAAACTATTCAGAATAAGTGGTAGTGAATGTTCACCTAGAAAAATATATTCATGGTTCAAATTACTATAAATTAATTAATTTACTTATAAATAAGTTTTTATATAAAGAATAAACTAACTTTAGTACATTATTACGCTAATGTTAAATTCATGTTAAATTATCGAATAAATATTAACGTGGTGTTAAATATAGTGTATTATTAAAATGAAATTTTGATGGATTATATAAAATTGTACATAGCTTTATAGGATAATATTTTAGGAGGTAAGATATGGATACCATATTATTAATTATTAACCTTTTTGGGGGACTAGGACTTTTCTTGTATGGAATGAAGATGATGGGAGATGGTCTAGAGAATGCTGCAGGTGATAAGCTTAAAGGTATTTTTGATAAAATCACATCAAATCCGATTAAAGGCGTTTTAACTGGAACTATTGTTACAGCAATTATACAAAGTAGTAGTGCAACTACTGTTATGGTAGTTGGATTTGTTAATGCTGGGCTTATGAACCTTTATCAAGCAGCGGCTGTAATAATGGGAGCAAACATAGGAACTACAATAACAGCTCAATTAATAACTTTTAAATTTGATACATTTGCACCTATATTTTTAGCAATTGGTGCAGTTATGATACTTTTCAGCAAGAAGAGAAAAGTAAGAGAAGTAGGTCAAATTATACTTGGATTTGGTATATTGTTTTTAGGGTTAAAACTTATGTCAGGAGCTATGTCTCCACTTAAAGACTCAATATTCTTTAAAGAACTTATAATGAAATTACAAGGACACAAAGTACTTGGCGTATTAATAGGGTTAATGATGACAGCAGTGCTTCAAAGTTCATCTGCATCAACAGGTATATTAGTTGCATTAGCAGCTACAGGAAGTCTTCCACTAATGGTTGCAATTCCAATATTACTTGGTAATAACATTGGTACTTGTGTAACAGCATTAATTTCAAGTATTGGTACATCAAAAACAGCTAAGAAAGCTGCGGTATTCCACTTACTGTTTAACGTTATTGGTGCTATTATATTCTTAATAATACCACTAGGTTTCTTAACAGATGTAATACTTAGAATAAGCCCAACAGTAGGTGCAGAAGCTATTCCAAAACAAATAGCAAATGCGCATACATTATTTAATGTAGTTAATACTATTTTATTAATACCCTTTATAAAATATCTTATAGCTTTTGTTAACAAGTTAATACCAGGTGAAGATGAAAAGGATATAGCTGGACTTAAATATGTGGATGAGAGATTGCTAGAAACTCCTGCAATAGCTTTTGGACAAACAACTAATGAAGTTGTAAGAATGGCTGAAAAAGCCAAAGAAAACTTTAAGATAGCTATGAAGGCTTTTGTTGAAGGTGATGAAGAAATAGTTAAAACTGTATACAGTAATGAAAAAATAATAAATTTATTAGAGCATGATATAACAAGATACTTAGTTAAACTTTCAAACTCAGACTTAGGTGATGAACAAAGAGCTGAACTTGCAGCATATTTTCATGTGGTTAATGACGTTGAGCGTATAGGAGATCATGCAGAAAATATAGCGGATCTTGCAAGTGAAAGAATAGCTAAGGGTGCAAAATTTTCACCAGATGCAATGAATGAAATTAAAGGTATGTTTGACTACACTGTTAGTTCTTTAGAAATGAGTATTGACTGTTTCAAGAACTACAATAAAGAAAAAGCAGCAAGCATAAGAGGTATAGAGGCTAGAATAGATTCACTTGAAAAAGAGTTACGTGAATCTCATATTAGGAGATTAAACAATGGTGTATGCAATGCAGTGGTAGGTACAATATTTCTAGACTTAATAAGTAATCTGGAAAGAATTGGTGACCACTCAGTTAATATTGCAGAAATAATATCGGAGAACTAATAAATACTAATTAGAAAACCTATGATGTTAAAATATAACCTTCTAGAATTAAATAATTCTAGAAGGTTTTTATATTTTTTAAATTACATTATAATTATTTATTTCATGATATATAATTAGCTAAATAAATAATTATAAAATAGTATAAGAAAACGATAATAATGCTATCCTAACATGAATAGATATAATTACATAGCAATGTAAAAGGATGGGAGTAACATAAAAAATACTAAATTAATATCAATACTTACTGTGATTATATTAGGATTCATTTGTATATCTGTAATTAACTTAAATAATATAGTTACTACTTATAAGAATAATGAATCTGAACAAGCAACTGATAAAATAATACTTATTGATCCAGGACATGGAGGTATAGATGGAGGGGCTTCATCAAAGGATGGAACTACAGAAAAGAACATAAATTTAAATATTGGACTGCTATTAGGGGCAAATTTAAAGAGTCAAGGGTATAAAGTAGAAATAACTAGAACTGATGACATAGGATTGTACACAGAAGGTAAATCTGTTAAAGAAAAGAAATATGAGGATTTAAATAAAAGAGTTAGCTTAAAAGAAGAAACCAAGTGCGATATATTTGTGAGCATACATTTAAATACATTTCCACAAGCTAGTTGTAAGGGGGCACAGGTTTGGTATTCCAATCATGAGGGCAGTGCTGAGCTTGCAACAATTATACAAAATAACTTAAAGACTAAATTGGACCCATCAAATAAGAGAGAAGCTAAGGCTGCGGGAACCCAATACAAAGTGTTAAGGGGCAATGACACTATGCCTGGAGTTATAGTTGAGTGTGGATTTCTTAGTAATAGTGAAGAATGTGAGAAATTAAAGACTGAAGACTATCAACAGCAAATTGCCAATGTGTTATCTGAATCTATAAGCATTTACTTGGAAAACAGAGAAAATTAAAGGTAAGAGCCTACTTTTTTAGCTAAAAGTAGGCTCTAAGTATAATATCACATTATATGAAATTGCAAATGATTAGTCCATATGTTAATATGATTAAGTAATTGGATTAATCCATTAATCCAATGGGTCAGGAGATGAGATTTTGAACATTACAATTGACAAGAAAAATGGGATACCTCTTTATATCCAAGTTAAAAAACAAATAATGTATCTTATAAAAGATGGTACATTAAGAGTTGGAAACAAGATGCCTACGGAGAGAGAATTGTCTCAAGAACTAGTAGTAAGTAGAAATACCATTAGTGCTGCCTATAATGAATTAGAATCTAAGGGTGTATTAAAATCTATTAGAGGAAAAGGTACATTCGTAGCAGAAGAAGCAGTTTCTTGGAAGAATGAAGATAGTAGAAGAAAGATAAATAAATTTGTAGATTTAGCACTAGAGGAAGCATTAGAATGCGGGATAGATACCGATGATTTTTTAGAAATAGTAACTAATAGGGTTAGTGAAAAAAAAGATGTTATGGACAAAATAACTTCAGCATTTGTAGAGTGTAACATTGAACAATCAAGAATGTTTAGTAAAGAAATAACATCATTAACAAGTATGAATACTATGCCATTTACATTAGAAGATTTACAAGAAATGAGTAATGACACAAAGGACAAGCTTTCTAAATGTGAAGTAATTATCTCACCATTTAATCATGTAAATGACGTAAATGGATTTTTGAAAGGATGGAAGAAAGAAATATTAGGAGTTGCAATAAATCCTAATCTAGAATCCATCGTAAGAATTGCTAGACATCCTTCAGATACGAAATTTTCATTTGTTTGCTTATCTGAAGAGTTTATATTTAAAATTAAGTCAGCACTTGAAAATGCAGGGCTTGGAGACTTATCAGTAGAGTACTTTAACGGCACAAATGAAGATGGTCTTAAAGGAATAATTGATAGGGCAGAGGTTTTAATAGTTACACCAGGTAGATATAAGGATATATGTAAGTTTAATGATAAAAACAAAGAACTTATAGAATTTTCTTATAGCTTAGATGCAACATCAGTGAAGGCGCTTAAGTCAAAAATTGTAGAATTAAAGTATCAAAAAAGTTAATTCGGGAGGAATTAAAAATGGAAAAGAAGACATTAGTTCTTGGGGTTATTGGAGCAGATTGTCATGCTGTTGGTAACAAAATCTTAGATTATGCATTGACAGAAGCAGGGTTTAAAGTTATTAACATTGGAGTATTATCGCCACAAGAAGATTTTATCAATGCAGCAGTTGAAACAAATGCAGATGCAATTGTAGTTTCTTCACTTTATGGACATGGTGAAATAGACTGTAGAGGATTAAGAGAAAAATGTGATGAAGCAGGACTAAAAGGAATCCTAATTTATGTTGGTGGAAATATTGTTGTTGGTAAACAAGATTGGAATGAAGTTTACTCAAGATTCAGAGCTATGGGGTTCAATAGGGTTTATCCACCAGGAACAAGTATAGACACTACTATCCATGATCTAAACGAAGACTTAGGACTAGCATAAAAATATAGAATATAAATAGCGTATTAAGTAATGTAAAATTTATTTAAAGTTATAATAGAAAGCTGGAGTGATTGAAGTGAATGCTTATTTACTTTTAGATTTTGGTAGCACATATACCAAATTGACTGCAGTAGATATAGAAAATGAAAAAATCTTAGCTACAGCAAAAGATATAACAACTATTGAAGACGATATAATGATCGGATTCAACAAAGCCTATGAGAAACTTATGAATCAGCTAGAAGGAAAAGAAGTAAATTTTATTAAAAAGCTTGCTTGTTCATCTGCTGCTGGTGGGCTGAAAATGGTTGCTATTGGACTTGTTCCAGACCTTACTGCAGAAGCTGCAAAAAGAGCTGCATTGGGAGCTGGAGCTAGAGTAATAAAGGTATACAGCTACGAGTTAACAAGAGATGAAATAAAGGAAATAAAAAATTTAGATTTAGATATAATTCTTTTAGCTGGAGGAACAAACGGAGGAAATAAACAATGTATTCTGCACAATGCAAAAATGCTTGTAGAAGGCGGAGTTAATATTCCAATAGTTGTTGCAGGAAACAAAAGTGCAAATGATGAGATAAGAGAAACTTTTAAGGAAGCAGGATTTTATTTCAGTATAACAGAAAATGTTATGCCACAATTAAATGCATTAAATGTAGAACCAGCTAGAGAAGAAATAAGAAAAGTATTTATGGAAAAAATAACTGATGCAAAGGGATTATCCAATGCAGAAAGTTTTATAAATGGGATACTTATGCCTACGCCTGCAGCAGTACTTAAAGCTGCCAGGGTATTAGGTGAAGGTAGTGATGAAGAAGAAGGTATTGGAGATCTAGTTATAATTGACATAGGTGGTGCAACTACAGATGTTCACTCTATTGGAAGTGGGGAACCAACTAAAGGTGGAGTAAATATGAAAGGTTTAGAAGAACCTTTTGCAAAGAGGACAGTAGAGGGCGACCTTGGAATGAGATATTCATCAGTATCACTTTGGGAAGCTGCTGGAAGTAGAAAACTTCGTGGATACTTAAATGATTATGATAGGAAAATAGATATTGAAGCAAGCTGTAAGTATAGAAATACTAACATTAGGATGGTACCACAGACAGAAGAAGATATAATATTTGATGAAGCTATGGCAAAGTGTGCTACAGAACTTTCTATGGAAAGACATTGTGGAACCGTTGAATGCATATACACTCCAATGGGAGCTGTATATAATCAACTGGGAAAAGATTTAATGGATGTGAAGTACATGATAGGGACTGGTGGAGTTTTAGTACATAGCAAGAATCCAGGAGAAATCCTGAACGCAGGAACATTTAATAAAGAAAATGCAGTATCCTTAAGACCTAAAATGCCAAAAACCTTAGTGGACAAGACTTATATATTATCATCAATGGGATTACTTGCACAAGATTATCCAGATAAAGCTGTAAGAATAATGAAAAAATATTTAGTTGAAGTGTAAATTACTAGGAGGTAAATTAAAGTGGAACTAAAAAACAAGAAGTGGACCGAGGAAGAGTTCTTTAAGACAAGGGAAGAGGTTTTAGCACAATGGCCAACAGGTAAAGGTATTGATTTACAGGAAGCTATAGACTACAATAAAAAAATTCCAGCAAATAAAAACTTTGCAAAGAAATTAGTTGAAGCAAAGGAAGCGGGCATAACCTTAGCTCAACCAAGGGCCGGTGTAGCTTTAATAGATAGCCACATAGAATTACTGAACTATTTAGATAAAGAGGGTGGAGCTGACCTATTACCATCTACAATAGACAGTTATACAAGACAAAATAGATATGAAGAGTGTGAAGTCGGTATACAAGAAAGTATAAAAGCTAGAAGATCACTTCTTAATGGATTCCCTGGAGTTAATCACGGAGTTGAAGGATGTAGAAAAGTATTTGAATCAGTAAATTTACCACTAGAGTCAAGGCATGGTACTCCAGATGGAAGGCTACTTGCAGAGATTACTCATGCATCTGGTTGGACATCAAATGAAGGTGGTGGTATATCTTACAATATACCATATGCTAAAAGTGTTACATTAGAAAAAACTATTCTTGATTGGCAGTACTGCGATAGATTAGTAGGTTTCTATGAAGAGCAAGGGATATCTATTAATAGAGAGCCATTTGGTCCATTAACAGGAACTTTAGTTCCACCAAGTACATCTAATGCAGTTGCTATAGTAGAAGCATTACTTGCAGCAGAGCAAGGTGTTAAAAACATTACTGTTGGATACGGACAATGTGGTAACTTAATACAAGATGTTGCGGCTATTAGAGCACTTGAAGAACAATGTAGTGATTACCTAAGAGCTTATGGATATGGAGATGTTTACTTAACAACTGTATTCCACCAATGGATGGGAGGATTCCCAGCTGATGAAGCTAAAGCCTTTGGAGTTATATCTACAGGAGCTGCAGCAGCTGCACTTGCAGGAGCTACAAAAGTTATAGTTAAAACACCACATGAAGCTATAGGAATTCCTACAAAAGAAGCTAATGCTCAAGGAATAAGAGCAACAAAAATGACTCTTAATCTATTAGGTGGTCAAAAAATGCACTTATCAGATGAGCTAAGAACTGAAATTACAATAATTAAGGCTGAAACAAGATGCATGGTAGATAAGTTATATGAAGTTGGAAATGGTGACTTAGCTACTGGAGCCGTAAAAGGTTTTGATATGGGAATTATAGATATTCCATTTGCACCAAGTAAATATAATGCTGGTAAAATGATGCCTGCAAGAGATAACAATGGAGCTGTTAGATACCTTAAATTTGGTAATGTTCCATTCAATGCAGAGCTTAAAGCTTTCAACATGAAGAAACTAGACGAAAGATCAAGATATGAAAACCGTCCAGTTGGATTCCAAATGACTATAGATGATATTTTTGCTGTAGGAAAAGGAAAACTTGTAGGAAGACCAGAGAAATAATCTTAGAATTATATACTTATTATAAGCTAGTAATGAAAAAACTTTTAAATTATAGAAAGTAAGGTGTATTTAAATGAAAATTGTTGATGTTGTATGTTCTGCAGGAAGAACTGGGTTTTACTTTGATGACCAAAGAGCTATAAAAGCTGGTGCTGGTCATGATGGATTTACTTATGTAGGAGAGCCAGTAACTGAAGGATTTACTTCAATAAGACAAGCGGGAGAATCTATATCTGTAATGTTAATACTTGAAGATGGTCAAGTAGCTGTTGGAGATTGTGCAGCTGTACAATACTCAGGAGCCGGTGGACGTGATCCATTATTCTTGGCAAAAGACTTTATACCAGTTATAGAAAATGAAATAGCACCAAAACTTATAGGTAGAGAATTAAGTAGCTTTAAGTTTTTAGCAGAAGAATTTGATAAAATGACAGTTAATGGCAAAAGACTTCACACTGCTATAAGATATGGAGTAACTCAAGCAATTCTTGATGCAGTTTCAAAAGCTAAAAAAGTTACTATGGCTGAAGTTGTAAGAGATGAATATGATACAGGAGTATCAATAAAGAGAATTCCAATATTCACTCAATCTGGAGATGACAGATACAATAATGCAGACAAAATGATTATTAAAGGTGCAGATGTAATGCCGCATGCTTTAATAAACCATGTAGAAGATAAATTAGGATTAAAAGGGGAAAAACTTCTTGAATATGTTACGTGGTTAAGTGCTAGAGTATTAAAATTAAGAACTAGTGAAGATTATAATCCAATATTCCACATAGATGTTTATGGAACTATAGGAGTTGCTTTTAATAATGATATAAAAGCTATGGCAGACTATATAGCAACCTTAGAAGAAGCAGCAAAACCTTTTAAATTAAGAATAGAAGGACCAATGGATGTAGAACACAGAGAAAAACAAATGGAAGCGTTAAGAGAATTAACAGCTGAGTTGGATAACAGAGATATAAATGTTGAATTAGTTGCAGACGAATGGTGCAATACTTATGAAGATGTAGTATTCTTTGCAGATCACAATTCAGGACATATGCTTCAAATAAAAACTCCAGATCTTGGAGGAGTAAATAATACAATAGAAGCAATATTATATTGTAAGAAAATGAATGTTGGAGCTTATTGTGGAGGAACATGTAACGAAACAAATAGATCAGCAGAGATTTGCACAAATATTGCTATTGCTTGTGGAGCAGACCAATGTCTTGCTAAACCAGGAATGGGTGTTGATGAAGGTTATATGATAGTAAACAATGAAATGAATAGGGTTGTTGCCTTAGTAAACAGAAGAAATAAATAGAAAATTCATTGTATAGTAAAAAGGCAGTTTGATTAAACTGCCTTTTTGCTTATAATAAAGATATAGGGGTTAAGTATAACTGCATTTTATTAAACAATACATATCACTATATGAGGCTATAGCTTAATAAAATTAATTTTGAGGATAATGTATTAATCATTGTTATTTTAGGAGGATTATATATGAGAGAAATAAAGGTTTCAGAGATAACGGAAGCTATAAAAAAACTATGTATACATGCGAACTATTACTTAGGTGATGATGTTAAGAATAAACTTAAGAAATCTCATGAAGAGGAAGATTGGGATATTGCAAAGGGAATTTTAAATAAGATATTAATAAATGCTGATATAGCTAAAAATGAAGATATGCCAATGTGTCAAGATACAGGAGTTGCTTGTGTTTTTATAGAAATAGGTCAAGAAGTTCACGTTGTTGGTGGAGCTTTAGAAGATGCTATTAATGAAGGTGTAAGACAAGGATACAAAGATGGATATTTAAGAAAATCAGTAGTTAAAGACCCTTTAGATAGAGTGAACACAAAGGATAATACACCAGCTATGATCTACTATAATATCGTATCAGGAGATAAGCTTAAGATAACTGTAGCTCCTAAAGGATTTGGATCTGAAAATATGAGTCAAATAAAAATGTTAAAACCCTCTGATGGAATTCAAGGTGTTAAGGACTTTGTAATAAAGGTTGTTAAAGAAGCTGGACCCAATCCATGCCCACCAATTATTCTTGGAGTTGGAATAGGTGGAACTTTTGACAAGGCTGCTACTATTGCAAAAAAAGCTCTTATAAGATCGGTGGACGTTAGAAATGCAAATCCATTCTATGCAAATTTGGAAGAAGAACTATTAACTATGATAAATGAATTAGGAATAGGACCACAGGGCTTTGGTGGGAAAACTACAGCTTTAGCAGTAAATATTGAAACATATCCAACACATATTGCAGGGCTTCCAGTAGCTGTTAACATTAATTGTCATGCTACAAGACATGCAGAAGTGGAGCTATAATTAAGGGGGAAAATTTATGGAAAAGAGAATAACTACACCACTTACAGAGGAGAAGGTAAAGGGGTTAAGAGCAGGCGATAGCGTTTTATTAAGTGGAGTTATATATACAGGAAGAGATGCAGCTCATAAGAGGCTTGCAGACCTATTAGAAAAGGGAGAAGAGCTTCCTATAGATGTAAAAGATAGTATAATATATTATGTAGGACCAACACCAGCAAAAGAAGGTAGAGCTATAGGTTCTGCAGGTCCTACAACTAGCTACAGAATGGATGCTTATACACCAGCACTTTTAGACCACGGTTTAAGAGGAATGATTGGGAAAGGTTTAAGAAATAGCGAAGTTATTGAGTCAATGAAGAAAAATAAAGCAGTATACTTTGGTGCAATAGGTGGTGCAGCTGCCCTTATTGGAAAGTGTGTAAAAAAAGCAGAAATAGTAACTTATGAGGATTTAGGAGCTGAAGCAATAAGAAGATTAGAGGTAGAAGATTTACCTGTAGTTGTAATTATAGACTCAGAAGGAAATAACCTATATGAAATGGGTAGGGAAGCTTACTTAAATAGCAAAAAATAGTGGTATAATCCACATATAGAGGTGATTTATATGGAAATCAATAGAATTTCAAAGGCTGGAACTCTTGAATCAAATGATATATATATTGTGATTATGCCAAGTGAAGAAAATGGTATAAATATTGAACTTGAGAGCTTAGTTATAAAACAGTTTGGTACAGAAATAGAGAGAGCTATAAGAGAAACATTAGAAGCATTAGACGTTAAAGATGCAGTTGTAAAAGCACAAGATAAAGGTGCTCTTGATTATACAATAAGAGCAAGAGTTGAAACTGCAGTAAAAAGAGCACAGTAGGAGGTGTAAATATGAAATTAAGAAGAACTATGCTTTTCATGCCAGGAAACAATCCAGGAATGCTTCAAGATGCATCCATATTAGGTGCAGATTCAGTAATTCTTGATCTTGAAGATGCGGTAAGTCTTACTGAAAAAGATAGTGCAAGAATACTTGTTAGAGAAGCTATTAAGAATGTGGACTATAGTGGTGTTGAAGTTGTTGTTAGAATTAACCCGTTAACTACTGAATTCTCTAAAGAGGATATTGATGTTATTGGAAGAGTTAAACCTGATGCGTTAATGATTCCAAAAGCAACTGAAGAAGAGTTAATAGAAATTAGTAGCATTTTAGATGAAATAGAGGCTGAAGAAGGCTTTGAAAATAAGAGTATTAAACTAGTGCCTATAGTTGAAAGTGCTTATGGGGTTGAAAATGTATATAGCATAATTAAGTCATCTGATAGAGTTGTTGCAGTTCTCTTAGGAGCAGAGGATTTAACTTCTGACTTAGGAATAAAAAGAACTAAAGAAGGTAATGAAATATTATATGCTAGAAATAGAGTTGCTATAGCTTGCAAAGCTATGAGAGTGGATTCAATAGATACACCATTTACAGACACAAATGATTTTGTAGGACTAGAGAAGGATATATTTCTAGCAAAATCTCTTGGCATGACAGGAAAAGCATCAATTAATCCAAGGCAAATAGATACAATACATGATGTATATGCTCCTACTAAAGAAGAAATACTACATGCACAAAGAGTGCTAGATGCTATGGAAGAAGCAGAAAGAGAAGGTAAGGGTGTATTTTCTCTAGATGGTAAAATGGTTGATGCACCAGTTATAAATAGAGCAAAAACTACTGTAGATTTAAGTAAAAAATTGGGCCTTATTTAAATGAGGATTACGAGGTGATAAGGATGAAAAATATATTAGGAAGAGAACTTCCAGATTATATAGATGGCTATGGAAAAGTAGTTCCGTTTGAAGGTGCCTTTAAAAATATGGAGCCATTAAAAAGTGTGTCAGTAAATGTTAAGCCAGTAGCGCCAATGGATAGTAAATTAATAAATTCTATAGATGAAGCTTTAAATAAATTAGAACTTAAAGACGGTATGTGTATATCCTTTCATCATCACTTAAGAAATGGTGATTACATTCTTAATATGGTGGTAGAAGCCATTGCAAAAAGAGGAATAAAAGGTATAACAATAGCTGCAAGTTCAATATTTCCAAATCATAAGCCACTAGTTGCACATATACAAAATGGTACAGTGAGCAAAATATATGCAAACTATATTTCAGGACCTGTGGCAGAAGCTATTTCATCAGGAAAATTAAAATATCCAGCAATAATGCATACTCATGGAGGTAGATCAAGAGCCATTGAAAGTGGTGATTTACATATTGATGTTGCATTTATAGGAGCTCCAGCTAGTGATATTTATGGTAATATTAATGGACTTTATGGTAAGTCTGCTTGTGGTGCATTAGGTTATGCAGTGTCTGATGCAGAATATGCAGATACCGTTGTTGCAATAACAGATAACTTAGTATCATATCCAAATTCCCCTATAGAAATAAGTCAAGTTCATGTAGATTATGTAGTTAAGGTAGATTCTATAGGAAACCCAGCAGGTATAGTTTCTGGAACTACTCAAATAACTAAGGATCCAATTGGACTCAAGATTGCAAAGACAGCCTTAGATGCTATGATATCATCAGGACTTGTTAAGAATGGAATGTCATTCCAAACGGGAGCAGGAGGAATATCATTAGCAGTTGCATCAGAACTTAGAGAATACATGAATAAGAATGAAATTAAAGGGAGTTTTGCATCAGGTGGTATAACTGGATATATTGTAGATATGTTTGAGGAAGGGTTATTTGAGAGCTTACTTGACGTACAATGCTTTGATTTAAAAGCTGTAAAATCTTGTGCGGTTAATCCAAGGCATATGGCTATGTCTGCATCAATGTATGGAAATCCTCATAATAAAGGAGCCGTAGTAAATAATCTGGATATAGTAATACTAGGAGCTACGGAGATTGATACAAACTTTAATGTTAATGTTACTACGGGTTCAGATGGAACTATAATGGGTGGTTCAGGTGGTCATGCTGACACTGCCGCAGGTTCTAAGCTTACAATAATAGTAACAAAGCTTACTAAAGCAAGATTACCAATTATAAAAGATAAATTAACTACAATAACAACTCCAGGAGAAACTATTGATGTAATAGTTACAGAGAGAGGGATTGCTGTTAATCCAAGAAGAACAGACTTAATCAAAGAATTAAAAGCAGCGAACCTTAATGTGGTTACTATAGAAGAATTAAAGGCTATAGCAGAAAAAATTACAGGAACACCAAAACCAATAGAACTATCAGATGAAATAGTTGCTGTTGTAGAGTATAGGGATGGAACGGTGATAGATGTAGTGAAGAAACCATTATAGACATTTAATTAATTAAAATTTTTAATATTAACACCTATGTTTGAATTCATAAGAAATTCAAATATAGGTGTTATTTTTATAATATTTGTAATTAAATATTAACTATTCTATGTACAAACTGTAGTATAATTATTATAGGATAAATAAAAAACAATTTCGAATATAAGAAAAGAAATATGATAAAAACTTAAATTAATTTATTTATAAAAGAAACTTTAGAAAATCCGTATCGTATTATTTATATAAAGAGAGGGAAGAAGATGATTGGTTCACAAAAAAAAGTACCTATAGAAGATGTTATTCTTGTAAATAATGTATTAAAAGGGGATATAGAAAGTTTTGAGTTAATAGTAGAAAAATATCAACTAAACATTTTAAAATTTGTTTATGCAATGATCAAACAAAAGGAAGCTAGTGAAGATATTACTCAGGAAGTATTCATAACAATATATAATAAGCTTAATATGTATAATAGCAAGTATAGTTTTTATAATTGGATATTGCAGATAGCAAAAAATAAAACTATAGATTATACTAGGAAATATAGAAAAGTTTATGAGAGTGATATTGACGAGGCATATAACATATCATCTTCATATATGAGTCCAGAAGAGGCCGCAGATTACTCAGAAATTAAGGCAAAGGTAAGTGAATATATAGGTACATTAGATGAATTAGATAGACAAATTTTAGCTCTAAGGTATTCACAAGATTTGACGTTCAGAGATATAGGACAGGTTTTAGAGGTTACAGAAACCACAGTAAAAAGAAGATACTATAAAGTAAGAGATGGATTTAAGGTCTTTTACAAGTAGAGGTAGGAGGAACCAGGATGAAATGTAGTCAGTGTAAAGATAAGTTAACAGAGTATATTGAAGGGAATTTGTCAGCTGAATTGGATGAAGATATAAAAAGTCACCTTTTAACTTGTGATAGTTGCAAAGAATCCTATAAAAAAGAACTTATGAAATATAAAGCTTTTAAAGCTGCTTTTTTATCAGATAATGTGGGATTTAAGTTTTCTACAGATACGATAATGAATAGCATTGATAAGAATAAGTATACAAAAGGAGGAATTAAGATGAAAAAGAAATATAAAGGGGTATTAGCAATAGCAGCAGCTTTTTTACTTGGAGTTGTAGTTACACCAATAACTATGAAATTAATTAATAATGATAAAAATATTGAACTTTCATCAGCTTCAACTGGACGTGAAGATAAGTCCAGAATAGCAATAGAAAATAATGATGCTGATGGCAATGCAGGGGAGAGTTTAGAAGCTGTACCAGATATATTATCTAAGAATGGTGATGGAGCTAGTGATAAGGCAACAGTAGGCGCAGTAGATGAAAATGTAGTTGAAGTTTATTCAAAGGTAGAAGTTCCAACTACACAAGAATTAACCTTTAATACACCGTTTATAGCAACAGCTGATGAGAAGTATAAAGCAACTATAGAAGGTAAAGGTGAAACAGCCAACGAAGAAGGTATAGGGAAAATTTATATAAAAGATACAGTAAATAATAAGATGTATAAGTATGAAGTAGCAGATCTTAATAACCTGGAAGGTAATCAATTATCTCCACTATCAATTAACTGGTATGACAATACTAATATTATGATAGTTCAAGGCAAAGGCTATGGGACATTAGTTAATGGATCAGAGATTATTATCATGGATGTAACTACAGGTCAGCAGAGGTTAGTAAGTACAGCGGTAGATAGAGAAGGGTTTGTTTCTATTGAAAAGGTTGGAAATGATCTGAAAATAAAATGTATAAAATATTTAGATGATGCTCTAAATGAATATGAAGATGTAGAAAAGATAATACAAAATTATAACTTAGGCGATGTAATAGAATAGATGTTAGAAGCGTATTGCAAATAAGCTTGTAATACGTTTTTTTATAGTTGCTAAAGTTTATAGTATTACAGTTAAGTTAAGTAGATATTTAAAAAGTATATATGTAACATAGTTTAATGTAAATGTGAATGTTGAAATAGAGATAAATTTGTTACTATTATGTTGATAAAAAAACAAATATCATGATAAAATATAGTAAGAAAATGATTATATAGATATTACATAAATATATGAGAGGAAATTAGGGTAAAATTATAAATACTTAGATTATACAATAACTACTAAAAATAAAAACATAAGTGGGGAATAAATGATTAATATAAATAAATCCTATAAAAAAGCTATGAATTATTACTGTGAGGGAAATTTGGACAAGTCATTAAGTTGTTGTGACAAGATATTGTCTATAGATAGAAGCCATTCGCCTACATTAAATTTAAAGGGATTAATATATTATGTCCGTGGGGATTTAGAACAAGCTAAGTTTTTTTGGAAGTTAAGCTACAAGTTAAATAGAGATATGGTATCTAAAAAATATTTAGAGGATTCTAGAACTGATGAAGGTAACAAATACATATTTAGTCAAGGTGTACTACTATTTAATGAAGTTAAGGTAAGAGAGGCTTTAAAATGCTTTATAAAATGTGAAGAATCTAATTTTAATAGCATAAACTTATGGAATTACATTTCTAAATGTTATATGAAGTTAGGTCAACATAATAAAAGCATAAAATATGTTAATGATGTTTTAGAACTAGATAGGCATAATGAAGAGGCTTTAAAGATTAAATCTCAATTGGTTGAGTTGGGAATTATAAGCAAAAATATAAGTGAACAAATTAAAAAGAAGTTTACTTTAGGATTTATAACGATAATTGTCATAGTATTATTGAGTGTTGGAATATTTAAAGGATATAAACTATTGGAAGAAAGAAGCATATTGAAGGGAGGAAATGAAAATAAATCCCAAGACAATATTAATTCAAATTCAGACAATTTCCAAGGAAATATTGAAGAAAGTAACAATAATGTGAATGATAATACAAAGGAAAATGTAGAAAGTGAAGAAATAAAAGAAGGTAAGGCTTCATTTAAAGAAAAAGAGTTGAAATCATACATAGATAGTGAAGAATATGAAAATATAATTAATTATATAGAACTATACAAGGAAGATGATTTACATATAAATGATAAAATTGTAGTTCAAAGTGGAATAGATTTAATAAAAACTAAGGGTGTACCATACTTATATGAAAAAGGCAGTAATCTTATTGAAAACGAGAAGTATGAAGAGGCTATAGATTCACTTAAACTAGCATATGAGTATAGTGATGGAAGCTATCTAAATGAGCATATTTTATTTATGATAGGGGTTTCTTATGAGAATATAGGAAATATAGAAAATTCAAATAAGTACTATGAGCTTTATGTGGAAAAATATTTAGATACAGGATCTTATACTGAACAATGTCTTTATTCTTTAGCTGTAAGTAACGCTATAGTAAATGTAGAAAAAGCTAGAACATATGCTGAAATTATTGAAGATAAATTTAACTCTTCTGAGTATAATAATACTAAAATTAAAGAAATATTAGAGTAAATCAAGAGGTTAAAAGGTTAAGTTATAACTTTTTATAGGTGTTTAATATAAAATTGGGGGACGTAGAATGTCAGAAATGAAACAAAGTTATTTTGAAGAAATGATAGAGCAGGCAGACAAGTTAGTTGCATTAGCTTTTGGAGCACCTTGGTGTGGACCTTGCAAGATGCTTGTTCCATCATTTCAAAAAATCGCATTAGAAATTAACGATGAATATATATGCGCAAATGTAAACATTGAAGAAAATCCGGATTTTTCAAGGAAAAACAATGTTGTAAATATACCAACTACAATCATATATAAAAATGGACTAGAAATAGATAAACTTGTTGGATTTACATCAGAAGAAGAGCTAGAAGGGTTTTTGAAAAAACACGTATAAAATAAATATGAAGGAGGAAATAACAAGGTATTGCCTAGCTATTTCCTCTATTTTATTTGAAACTGTATTTAAACTTCTATTCTAGTGATGTTTATTCGATTAAGAGTATCTATACTGTATGGAGTTATAGCAATGATGTTACAGAAAAGTAAAAGAATCAAAATGAATTTTTTCATATAATTCATCTCCTCTTTCAGTAATTGTTATTTAAATTATTATACTCCTTAATAAATTTTTTATACTTAACTTCCATATCACTGTAGGTTTTATTACTGGAAATATATAAAGAATCCATAAAATCATCCTTGATATCTTCATTTTCTCTACGGACTTTTTCAGTTACTATTGCATATTTAATTTCAAAGATATAGTCATTATAAAGATTTACTGTTTCTGAAAAATTATTATATATAGATGAGAAATTATTAGGTATGGACATTTGAGATAGCACATTTTTAACAGCGTTAAGTTTAAGGCTGGTATCATTAATGTTAGAAATAAGTAGCTCATAGGTAATCTTTCCACTACGACATTCAAGTACCTTTTCATAGTAGTCACATTTTAAACTATCAAGAGATATAACTAGTTCATTTAGAGTATCCATAAACTTGATAGATTCAGCTATTTTTAACTCTGAAATTTTCTTTAAATTATTTGAGGATATACAATAATCTATAGTAAGATTTATAACAGAATGAAGTGATACTCCTAAATTGTAAGTAGAATCTTTATAGGAGATTAAACTATAATAATTCTCAGATGTATCTCTAAAAGTTTTCAAGTTATTAGCAGCTAGTTCAATGTCGCTACCATATGGGTTTTGAAGCATTGCTTCTAGTTGTTCTATTATAAGAATATTTTCGTTTAGTCCCTTTATTAAGTTAGAATAATTATCTGAGCTATCATTGTCTTTAATGTAGATACTAGAATTTAGATGAGATGATATGTCAGTTAAATCTGTCTTCATTTCAGGTAAGATTTTTAGAGCTTTATCAATATTTAAAGAATTGTTATCTAAAAATGTTTTAGCTTTATTATTAACTTTAGAAATTGAATTTATAGTATTATAAAGATATTTTTCCTCCTTGTTAGATGGGAATTTACTAAATAAACTATAGCTAATAAAAAATAAACATATGCCAATTATAAAAAAATATAAATATTTAATCATCATATTATTAATTTTAAAGTTTTCTCCACTCACTTACAGCATCCCCCTTTGTAATTATAAATAAATATTATAATTGTTTATATTAAAGTAAATACTAAAATATTCATGGTTTAATGATATTTAATATTTGAAAATATTTTTGTTTTAAAATGTATTTTTTATATTACAAACAACAGTATTGGTGTATAATTAGAATAGATTGGCGTTAGGTGGTGACTTTATGGAAAGTTTTAATTCACTAATAAATATTTTTAAGGGATTTTCAATATTTTCGATAATTGATATAATCGTTGTTTCCTACATATTTTATAAAGGATATACACTAATAAAGGAAACAAGAGCAGAACAATTATTAAAAGGAATTGTACTTATATTCTTGTTAATACCAGTTAGTGATGTTCTAAATCTTAGAACTTTGAATTGGATACTTGAGAATACTTTAACAATTAGTGTTATTTCTATTATAATAATATTTCAACCAGAGATAAGAAAGGCACTAGAGCATATAGGAAGAACTTCTTTTGTAGATAAAATTATATATGAGGATGAAGAAGTTATGAAAAGCGTAGTTGGTGAAATTGTTGATGCAGTTGAAGTCTTAGCAGAAGAAAGAGTTGGAGCACTTATAATAATTGAGCAAAAAACGGGATTAGGTGACATTATAAATACAGGTACTAAGATAAATGGTGATGTGTCATCAGCGCTTCTTCAAAATATATTTGTTGTGAATACACCGTTACATGATGGTGCTACAGTTATAAGAAATGATAAGATTATAGCATCAGGATGTTTTTTACCACTGACAAATGACGATAAGTTAAATAAACAATTAGGTACTAGACATAGGGCTGGAATTGGAGTTACGGAAATTACGGACTGTATAACAATAATAGTTTCAGAAGAAACAGGAGTAATTTCACTAGCTATAAATGGAAGACTTCTTAGAAATTATGATAAAGAAAAATTAAGAAACGTATTATTAAAGATTATGAAGAGTAGAAATGGTAAAAAAGAATCAGTTAAAGAAAGGGTAAGACTATGGATAAGCAAAAAAGACAAGATCTCATAATAAGAGTTTGTTGTGTAATAGCAGCATTAATATTATGGATATATATTCGTAGTAGTGAAAACCCTGTTATTACTAGTGTAATTAAATATGTACCAGTACAAATTGTTAATGAAGATACTCTCATAGAAAGAGACCTTACATTAATATCAAATCAAGAGTTTTATGTTAATTTAACAGTCAAAGCTACTGCATCAATAATAAAAGACTTAGATAAAAATAAGGATTTTAAACTTATAGCAGATCTTCAAGGATATGCACTTACCCCAGGAGAAAACAAGGTGCAAGTGAAAGTTAAAGAAGTTGCTACAGGGGTATCAGTTGTGAATGCAGAAGGACTTTTAATGAAGGTTGATGTTGATGTTTTAGCGGAGAAGTATGTTAATGTATCAACTGATATAACTGGAGAGGTGGCAGAAGGATTTTATAACGGCGATTCTGTAGCTTCACCAAATTCGGTGAAAATTTCTGGTCCTCAGAGATACCTAGATCAAGTAGTTAGTGCAGTAGCGCAGGTAGATATAACTAATGCTAGTGCAGACATAGATGAAAACTATAAACTCAGGGCTATAGATTCGGATGGAAAAGAAGTTACAGGGGTATCTGTGTACCCAGAATATTCACAAGTACAGATTAAGGTGAAAAAGGGTAAAGTTCTAAGTGTAAATCCACGAACAAAAGGAACACCAAAGGCTGAAGTATCTATAGAAAGTATTGAAGTAACACCTAAGAGTATTGAGGTCGTTGGTGGAAGTGAAATAGTAGATGGAATTAAAACTATAGATACGGAAGAAATTGATTTAAGTACAATAACTGGCAATGTAACCTTAGATGCGAATTTGATTTTCCCATCAGAGATTCATGCTGTAAATAATGAAAAGACTGTAAAGGTGAAAATTACAGTGAAAAAAAATATTGAGAAGGCTTTTAGTATACCGATAAAGTATATTAATTTAGGTGAAGGACTATCACTTGAACAGAATATTCCTGAGATGAAGTTAACGATTTTAGGAGAAGAAAGTGAAATAAATAAACTTACAGCAGATAACTTCTCAGTAACTGCAGAATTAAAGGATTTAAAAGAAGGATCCCATGAGGTTGAATTACAGCTAACTGGTGTACCATCTACAGTTCAGATAAAAGCTAAAACACCAGATAAAGTAACACTAAAGATAAATATAAAGGCAAAGCCGGAGGAGACGGGTAATAATGGCACTTAAAGTAAGCAATTTAGTATTAGAAATAAAAGAAGATAATTTAGAAAATTTAAAATCAAAGGTAGCTACTAAACTTGGAATTGAAGAAGGGGATTTTAACTCCTTTAAAATAATTAAAGAGTCCATAGATGCTAGAAAAAAATCAGCTATAAAAATTAATTACGCAGTAGAAATAACTTGTGACAATGAAGAAAAGGTAATTGCTAGAGCAAATAGCAATGAAGTTAAAGCAGGAGCAAGTGAATATAATACAGACTTTAATTTAGGAAAAAAGAAAATGCAAAGCAGGCCTGTGATAATTGGTATGGGACCAGCAGGATTATTTGCAGGGTTACTTTTAGCAGAAAAGGGATATTCACCACTTATAATTGAAAGAGGTGAAGATGTAGATAACAGAACTAAATCTATAGAAGGTTTTTGGAGTAACAGAGTACTGAATACAAATAGTAATGTACAGTTTGGAGAAGGGGGAGCAGGAACCTTTTCAGATGGAAAACTTACTACTAGAATTAAGGACCATAGATGTGGATATGTATTAGAAGAACTTGTTTTAGCAGGCGCACCAGAAGAAATTACGTATATGGGAAAACCTCATATTGGTACGGATATATTAAAGGATGTTGTAAAGAACATTAGAGAAAAAATCAAGGCAAAGGGTGGAGAAGTTAGATTTTCTTCTAAACTTGAGGATATTGAAATAAGAAATAATAAAATATATGAGATAACTGTAAATGGAGAAAAAATTCCTTGTGATAATCTAATATTAGCTACAGGACACAGTGCTAGAGATACCTATGAAATGTTATTTAAAAGAGGGGTATCTATGTCACCAAAGCCATTCGCTATAGGATTTAGAATTGAGCATTTGCAACAGATGATAGATGAAAATCAATATGGTAAGTTTGCAACTCATCCAAAACTTAGAGCTGCTGATTATAAGTTAGCACATACAAGTAAGCAATCAGGTAGAGGGGTATACAGTTTCTGTATGTGTCCAGGTGGTCATGTAGTAGCATCGGCATCAGAGGAAAATACCATAGTAGTAAATGGAATGAGCAACTACAAAAGAGACGGTAAAAACGCCAACTCAGCAATAGTTGTATCTATAGATCCTAAGGACTTTAGCGACACAACTCCACTAGGTGGAATTGAGTTTCAAAGACATTATGAGTCATTGGCTTATAAATTAGGTGGAGGAAATTATAATGCACCAGTACAATTAGTTAAAGACTTTTTAAATGATGAAGGATCTAAAGGGTTTAGAAAAGTGAAACCAACGTATACTCCAGGAACTAGACTTTCAGATTTAAGAGAGTGTGCTCCTAAGTTTGTGGTAGAATCAATAAAGGAAGCTCTACCAGTGTTTAATAGAAAGATACCTGGATATACAGGTAATGATGCACTACTTACTGGAGTTGAGACTAGAACATCAGCACCTGTAAAGATAAATAGAAATGAAAATCACGAAAGTATTAATGTAGAGGGATTATATCCAACAGGAGAAGGTGCTGGTTATGCAGGTGGAATTATATCCGCTGCAGTAGATGGACTTCATGTAGCTGAGAAAATCATAACAGAATATTCACCGAAATAAGTGAACTAACATCTTGATATTTATATACAACATTTGCTAAAATATTATTTAAGAATGTTTTAGCAAATATTTTTAAGAAGAATTTTCACAAGATATAAAATTTTTGTTCTATTTTTAAGTGTGGAGGTATGGGTATGAGTGAAAATAAGTATGTATTGGTAATTAATCCAGGGTCGACATCTACGAAAATAGCTATGTATTTAGGGGAAAAGTGTATAGCCACAGAAAATTTATCTCACAGTGCAGAAGAGGTGAAACAGTATTCTCATATATGTCAGCAAAAAGATATGAGAACTGATGTTATTTACAATTGGTTAGCTGAAAATAATTTTTCACTTGAAGATTTAGCAGCAGTAGTAGGTAGAGGTGGACTTTTAAGACCTATGCCAGGTGGAACTTATAAAATAACTTATAAGATGTTAGATGACCTTATAGTAGGATTTCAAGGACAACATGCGTCTAATTTAGGTGGAGTTATTGCCTTTGAAATTGCACAAAAAGCAGGAGTATCTTCTTACATAGTTGATCCTGTTGCAGTAGACGAAGTGGATGATGTTACAAGAATATCAGGTATGGAAGATATATCTAGACGTTCTTTAGTTCATGCTTTAAATATTAAAGCAGTAACAAGAAGAGTGTGTGGGAAGAATAATTTAGACTTTGAAAAAAGTAATTTTGTAGTAGCACATATTGGTGGAGGAATAACAGTATCACCTGTAAAAGGTGGTAGAATTATAGATTGTAATAACGCTAATGAGGATGGGCCATTCTCACCAGAAAGATCTGGAGGGCTTCCAATTGGAGATTTAGTAAATCTTGCTTTTAGCCAAAAGTACACTTTACAAGATTTAAAAAATAAGATTACAAGAGAAGGTGGACTTGTAGCTTATTTAGGAACTAACGATGGAAGAGAAGTGGATAGACTTATCGACAAAGGTGATGAAAGAGCTGAATTTATATTAAAAGCAATGGCTTATCAAATTAGTAAAGAAATAAGTGGAATGGCAACAGCACTATGTGGAAAAGTAGATGCTATAATTCTAACTGGTGGAATAGCTTATAACAAGAGAGTTACTGAGTGGATTATTGAAAACGTTAAATTCATTGCACCAGTAGAGATTGTACCAGGTGAAGATGAAATGTTAGCACTTGCACAAGGAGCTTTAAGAGTAATAAATGGTGAAGAAACACCAAAGATATATGATGATGAAGTAAGATTTAATTAATCAAGGGGGAAATCAAAATGATTAAAACATTTGATGAGGTAATCTCAAAGGTTAAGTCTCAACCTATGAAAAAGGTAGCAGTAGCGGTGGCACAAGACGAGCCAGTTCTTGAAGCAGTAAGAGATGCTAAAAAGAACGGTATTGCAGAGGCTATATTAGTTGGAGATAAAGAAGAAATAATTGCCATTGCAACGAAAATTGGAATGAATATTGAAGATTATGAAATAGTAGATGAAAAAGATCCAAATAAGGCTGCTATAGAAACAGTTAAACTTGTATCATCAGGAAAAGCAGATATGATGATGAAGGGTCTTGTAGATACAGCAACATTTTTAAGAGCTGTACTTAATAAAGAAGTAGGACTTAGAACAGGAAAGCAAATGTCTCATATAGCAGTATTTGAAGTACCAGGATATGATAGATTATTATTTGTAACTGATGCTGCTTTTAACATGTACCCAGAGTTAAAGGAAAAGGTTGATATAATAAAGAATGCAGTTCAGGTAGCACATGCTCTTGAAATAGATGTACCAAAGGTTGCACCAATTTGTGCTGTAGAAGTTGTAAATCCAAGTATGCCAGCTACATTAGATGCTGCAAACCTTTCCAAAATGAGTGAAAGAGGACAAATCAAGGGCTGTATAATTGATGGTCCACTTGCTCTTGATAATGCGCTTTCAAAAGAGGCAGCTGCTCATAAGAAAATATCAGGTCCTGTGGCAGGGGCGGCAGACGTACTATTAATGGCAAATATAGAAGCTGGTAATGCAGTCTATAAATGTTTAACATATACTACAAAATCTAAAAATGGTGGGTTATTAATGGGGGCGGCAGCACCTGTTATAGTTACTTCAAGAGCGGATTCACCAGAGACAAAAATGAATTCAATAGCACTTGCATCATTAGTAGCAGGAAGATAATTAAGGAGGATAAGAATTATGGGATATAAGCAATTAATAATAAATCCAGGATCAACATCTACAAAAATAGGAGTTTATGATGATGAAAACCCTATATTAGTTGAAACTTTAAGACATTCATCAGAGGAGATAGGAAGATACAAAGAAATATATGATCAATTAAATTTTAGAAAAGATGTAATACTAGAGGTTTTAAGAGAAAAAGGATTTGATATAAATGAGCTATCTGGAGTAATAGGTAGAGGTGGACTATTAAAATCTATAGAGGGTGGAACATATAGTGTAAATGATGTAATGATTAAAGATTTAAAGAATGGAGTTCAAGGACAACATGCTTCAAATTTAGGTGGAATAATTGCACATGAGATAGCTTTAGGTTTGAAGATTCCATCATTTATAGTAGATCCTGTTGTTGTTGATGAAATGGAAGATATAGCTAGAGTATCTGGTATGTCAGAAATTGAGAGAAAAAGTATATTCCATGCACTTAATCAAAAGGCAGTTGCAAAGAGATATTCTAAAGAAAAAGAAATTTCTTATGAAGAATTAAATCTTATTGTGGCTCATATGGGTGGAGGAATATCTGTTGGAGCTCATAAACTTGGAAGAGTTGTAGATGTAAACAATGCACTAGATGGTGAAGGTCCATTCTCACCAGAGAGAAGTGGCGGACTTCCGGTTGGTGATTTAGTTAAGCTTTGCTTCAGTGGAAAATATACAATGGACGAAATTAAAAAGAAGATCAATGGAAAAGGCGGAATTGTAGGATATCTACATACTAATGATGCAAAAGAAGTTGGAGATAGAGCTATTGCAGGTGACAAGCAAGCTAAACTTATTTTCGATGCAATGGGGTATCAAGTAGCAAAAGAGATAGGAAGATGTGCAGCTGTTCTTCAAGGAAAAGTTGATGCAATAATACTTACTGGTGGAATTGCATATTCAAAATATATAGTTGATTATATTAAAGAGAGAGTAGAATTTATATCTGAGGTAGTAGTTTATCCAGGAGAAGATGAATTATTAGCATTAGCAGAGGGTGGACTTAGAGTATTAAAAGGTCAAGAAACTGCTAAAGAATATAAGTAGGGTGAATGAAAATGAGCAGAATAAGGATTTTTACAGGTCATTTTGGAAGTGGAAAAACAGAAATAGCAATAAATTATGCAATTAACTTAGCAAAGCAAGGTAAAAAGGTAGCAATTGTAGATTTAGACATAGTAAATCCATATTTCTGTGTTAGAGATCTTACTAAGCAGTTAACTAATGAGTATAACATAAGAGTTATATCTTCAAATCCAGATTATGTTAATGCAGAATTGATGGTAGTTCCTGGAGAAGTTAGGGCTGTATTTAATGATAAGAGTTATGAAGTAGTATTTGATATTGGTGGAGATGATGCAGGGGCTATAGCCCTTGGTCAGTATAATAGATATTTTAAAGAAGAACCTTATGATATGTATTTTGTAGTAAATGGCAACAGACCATTTACTTCAAATGATAAAGATACAATGGAATTCTTATCGGATATAGAAAGATCTTCAAGATTAAAGGTAACACAGCTTATTTCAAATACTAACCTATCCTATGAAACTAATAAAGAACATATAATTAAAGGTGACATAGAAATAGCTAAGCTTTCAAAGGATTTAAACATACCTCATGCTTACACAGCATGTTCGGAAGATATGGTTAAAGAGGTTGAAGGACAAGTTCAAGGTGAGATATTACCGCTTCATATATATATGTTGCCACCATGGAAGAAGGATTTAATTTAGCACTATCATGTGCTAAATTGACATCCTATAGAGAAAGGTGTTAAATTATAATTGTGTAAATATATTTTATAGAAGATTATGATAAGTCAAAATGTAAACGTATTACACTGTAAAAACTTGAAACTAAAAACTAAAAAATACTAAATAAATAATTTAAATTTTGCACAAGGAGGTAAGTATTATGGCAAAGGTAACTTTTAGAGAAGAAAGATGTAAAGGATGTGGGCAATGTATAATTGCATGTCCTAAAAACATTATAACTTACTCAGAGGAACTAAATGTAAAAGGATATCATCCAGCAGTAGTTACAGAAGAAAATATGTCCAAGTGTATTGGATGTGCATCTTGTGGAAGAATGTGTCCAGATCTTGTAATTACTGTAGAAAAATAAGGGGGGAAGATTCATGTCAGAAAAAGTTTTAATGAAGGGTAATGAAGCTATAGGAGAAGCAGCTATTCAAGCTGGTTGTCAATGTTTCTTTGGATACCCTATAACACCACAAACAGAAATATCAGCATATCTTTCAAGAAAAATGCCTAAAATAGGGAGGGTTTTTCTACAAGCTGAGAGCGAAGTTGCAGCAATAAACATGGTATATGGAGCAGCGGGAACAGGAGTAAGATGTATGACATCTTCAAGTTCACCTGGAATAAGTTTAAAAGCAGAAGGAATATCATATATAGCAGGAGCTGAGCTTCCTTGCGTAATAGTAGATATAGTTAGAGGTGGTCCAGGCTTAGGTGGAATTCAACCAGCTCAATCAGATTATTTCCAAGCTACAAAAGGTGGAGCTCATGGAGACTTTAACATGCCAGTTTATGCACCATGTTCAATTCAAGAAATGGTTGATTTAGTGCAAGATGCTTTTGATGTGGCTGACATATATAGAACTCCAGTTATGGTTATGGGAGATGGTATGCTTGGACAAATGATGGAGCCAGTTGAGTTTAAGGAAAGAGAAAAAAGAGAGCTTCCAGAAAAAACTTGGGCTGCAAATGGTTTAAATGGTAGAAAACATCATAATGTAATAAATTCATTATATTTAAAACCAGAAGGGCTAGAAGATCATAATAAAAAACTTCAAGCTAAATATAAGGCAATAAAAGAAAATGAAACCAAATATGAGTTATATAACTGTGAAAATGAAGTTGATTTAATTATGGTTGCATACGGAACAACTTCAAGAATATGCAAAACGGTTATTAAATTAGCTAAAGAAGAAGGAATAAAATTAGGTTTAATTAGGCCTATAACATTATGGCCATTCCCAGTAGAAGCTTTTAATAAGACTATAGATAATACTAAATTTGGATATGCGGCTATAGAACTTAGCTGTGGTCAAATGGTAGAAGATGTTAGACTTTCAGTTGAAGGCAGGAAACCAGTAAACTTCTTTGGAAGATCAGGTGGAATGGTTCCTAGTCCAGCAGAAGTATTAGAAAATGTGAAAAAATTCATAGGAGGTGCTAAGTAATGGCAATAGTATTTCAACCAACAAAAGCATTATTAGACGTACCTACCCATTACTGCCCAGGATGTACTCATGGAACAATTCACAGATTAGTGGGAGAAGTACTTGAAGAATTAAATATTATAGATAAAACTATTGGAGTTGCTCCAGTAGGATGTTCAGTTTTGGCATATGATTATTTTGCATGTGATATGTTTGAAGCAGCACATGGAAGAGCACCAGCAGTTGCAACAGGAATAAAAAGGTCTAATCCAGATAAAGTTGTATTCACATACCAAGGAGATGGAGATCTAGCTGCTATAGGAACAGCAGAAATAGTACATGCTGCAACTAGAGGAGAAAACATGGTTACAATCTTCGTAAATAACTGTATTTACGGAATGACAGGTGGTCAAATGGCTCCTACAACTTTACCAGGACAAGTTACAGAGACTTCTCCATATGGAAGAGATGTTAAGGTTCAAGGACACCCAATTAGAGTATCAGAAATGATCTCTACTTTAGATGGGGTTTGCTATGTAGAAAGAGTATCTTCAGATAGCGTACCAAATGTAATAAAAGCTAAGAAAGCTATTAAAAAAGCATTCCAAAATGCTATAGATGGAAAAGGATTCTCAATGGTTGAAGTTTTATCAATTTGTCCAACAAACTGGGGACTATCAACAGAAGAATCATTAGGATGGCTAAGAGAAAATATGATGCCATTCTACACTTTAGGTGTAAAAAAAGATACAACTGTGGAGGTGAAATAACATGGCATCACAAGAAATAATATTTGCTGGATTTGGTGGACAAGGAATATTATCAATGGGTAAATTCTTAGCTTATGCAGGAATGGATGCAAACATGAATGTTTCATGGTTACCTTCCTATGGACCAGAAATGCGTGGAGGTACTGCTAACTGTTCTGTTATTGTTTCTGATGAAGCGGTTGGTTCTCCAATAGTAACAAAGCCTACATCATTAGTTGTTATGAACAGACCATCTTTAGATAAGTTCGAAGTTGAAATTGAAAAGGGTGGCTTATTAATAATAGATAGCGACCTAGTAGATAGAGAAGTTGAAAGAGAAGATGTAGACGTAATAAAAGTACCAGCTCAAACAGAAGCTGCAAATCTAGGAAGCAAACAGATTGCTAACATGGTACTTTTAGGAGCATTAGTTGCAAAAACTCAAATAGTTTCCATGGATACATTATTACAATCTTTAAGAGATCATGGAAAAGAAAAATTCTTTGAAATCAATAAAAAAGCTCTTGAAATTGGAGCGAGCTACGTAAAATAGTTTAGTTTAAAATCCTTAGGTATCATTTTAGATACTTAAGGATTTTTTTATTTGTAATAGAATTATCTTCTTATTAAAAATTAATTCTATTACTGGTAATAGTGAATTGGTAAGAAGATGCATTTTAATAAAGAAAAAAATGTAAATACATATTTACAATGTAACAATGTTATGTTACTATGGTATTATAGTAATAAAGATACTAAGCAAGGCTATTTAAAGGGGTTATATAGTTATAATCTAAAAGAGTATATTTGATAAATATAACATTATTACGTGAAAGTGGGGATTAAATATGGATGATGAAGAAAAACATAAAATATAAATTATATAAAGTAAAAATTTAAAAATATATTAATAATTAAATTGGAGGAGTATAGTATGGAAAATAACCAACAGTTTGGAGATTTAACAATATCAGGTAGTGGAAGTGCTAATGGTGGAAGGTATAAAGGTGTATCTATAAGTGGCAGTGGTAAAATTAATGGAGATGTAAATTGTGAAAGTTTCAATATAAGTGGTAGTGGTAAAGTAGAAGGTGCAGTTACAACTAGTGGTTTTAGTATCAGTGGAAGTGGAAAGGTAACAGGAGATTTAAAGTGTGTTAAAGGTGGTATATGTGGTAGTGGATCTGTCCTTGGTTCTATTCATGCAAATAAATTTAATATAAGTGGAAGTGGAAAAATAGGAGGAAATTTCAAGGGTGAAGAATTTATTATGGTAGGTGCTGGAAAAGTAGAGGGAAGAATAAATGCAACTATAGTGAAGCTTCTTGGATCGATTTCTGTGGGTCAAGGCATTGAGGGAGAAAGCATCAGTATAAAAGGTGCAGTTAAAACTTTAGGAATGGTAAATGGGGATGATATAAATATTGAATTAAATGGTGGTTGTGAAATTGAAGAAATAGGAGCTACCAAGGTAAAGGTTTCAAAGGAATGTAGTAGTATGAATATTATCGGAAGATTTATTTGTAGCCTTTTTAGTAAAAACCATGGATACTTAACTGTTAGAACTATTGAAGCTGATGAAATTTATTTAGAGAACACTATTGCAGATGTTGTACGTGGTGGAAAAGTCACCATAGGAGAAGGGTGTAAAATAAAGAGGATAGAGTATAGTGAAAGCTTAGAAAGAGTTAATACTGAATCTATTATTGAAGAAGAGTTCAAATTATAAATTCTGACTAATTTAAGATGTTGTTAGACAAAGCGATGAAAAGTTCAAGTTTAAATAAAAAATAGAAAACTTGATAAGGAGGTATTTAAAACATGGAAGAATTGATTTCTAAAAAAGAAATATTAGACATAACAGGAATATCTTATGGTCAGCTCTACAGATGGAAGAGGAAAGAATTAATTCCTGAAGAGTGGTTTATTAAGAAATCCAGTTATACTGGACAAGAAACCTTTTTCCCTAAAGAAAAAATTGTAAATAGAATAAATAAAATTCTAGAGCTAAAAGATGATATGCCACTAGATGATTTAGCGGCTATGTTTTCAAATAAACCTAAGGTTAATGATGTTGAGGAGCAATATATTATAGAAAAGGGGATAATTGAAGAGGAAACTTTACCTATATATAAGGACATTTTTCAATCAAAAGATTCCTATGAATTTAAAGAAGTTTTAATAATGTATATTCTTCAAGAGCAGTTTGATTTAGCTCAGCTGACAATTAATGAAATAGAAACTATGCTTAAAATGATAGATGATGAGTATATAAAATTAGAAGAAAAAGATGGCAGTATATATATTATAAGAAGATTAGGAATAGGAATTTGTGTAATAGCCTTTGAGGAAAGAATTGTGATAGATAGTGGTAGCAAAATTATAGGGGAAATAAATATAAAAAATGCCATAGAAAAGTTGAAAATGAAATTAGCATTATAATAAGTTTTAAAAATATTAATGACATAAGATAAAAATAGTATAAAAGCATTACATTTAATAAATTAACATTACTTGAATTAAATGTAAAATTAGATGTATAATATAAATGAAGTAGCATAAAAATTTAAGTTTAAAAGAAGGGGTGAAATTGTGGATTTAAAGGATTATAGTGATTTAAAAATAAACGATGATTTAGTCTCAAATGGTGGTAAATATAGAGATATAAAAATTAGTGGAGATGGAACTATAAATGGGGATGTAACTTGTAGATCATTTAGTATTAATGGAGATGCAGATATCAATGGAAATGTATTCTGTCAGGATCTATTTAAAGTTAGTGGAGATTTAGATATTAAAAATACTCTAACCTGTGGAATAATGAAAATTAGTGGAGATGCTGAATTTCACGATAATCTTTTGGTAAAAGGTGAGTTAAAAGTCAGTGGGGATATGGATGTAGATGGAAGTGTTAACTGTGGAACTCTTAGAGTAAGTGGTGACATTGATATAAAAAAAGACTTGGTATGTGAGGGAATATTTCATTTAAGTGGAGATGGAACCTTTGGAGGAAATCTTAAAGGTGATGCCATAAAAGTTTCTGGGGATATTGAACAGGTTATGAAGATTACTGGGGGAGAGATAGTAATATCAGGAGATGTATATGCAAAAGAAGGAATAGAGGGAGAAAAAATAGTTTTAAGCGGAGATACAAATTGTGATGGCCTTATAAATGGAGATGAAATATACATTAGTATGTCTGGAAATCATGAAATCAAGGAGATTGGTGGAAAAGTAGTTAGGGTATCAGATGACATGAATAAGTTTGGAATGACAATATCATTATTTTCATTTACTCCTAAAAGTAAAAAGGGATTACATTGTAAGTGTATTGAGGGGGATGAAATCCTTCTTGAAAACTCCACAGTAGATGTGGTTAGAGGAAAAAATATTATTATTGGTAAAGGGTCAATAATAAATAAAGTGGAGTATACTGGAGAGTTAAAGCTTGAAGAAGGTGGAATCGTTAACCAATCGATAAAGATATAATATAGAGAAAAACAATTGAAGGATATATGTCAATTAGATAAAAATAGAACAAAGTAATTGGGGGAAAATATGGAGAAGGAAACAAAAATAGGGGATAAAAAAATAAAACTTTGGAATAAGAATTTTTTCTTGCTTTGGCAAGGGCAAATGGTATCAGTATTAGGAGATGTGCTATATATTATAGCCTTGGACTTTTGGATATTAGACATGACAGGTTCTACAGCACTTATGGGGCTTTTAAGTGCTCTTACAATGTTACCAAGAATAATACTTGGACCATTTGCAGGGGTATTTGTGGATAAGTGGAATAGAAAAAATATAATAGTTATAACTGATTTTATAAGGGGTATATTTGTAACCTTTGTTGGTATTGCGGGTATCTTTGGATTTATACAGGTGTGGATGGTATTTGTAACTGGTATAGTAAGTGGACTATGCTCTGCATTCTTTGGACCTGCAGTTAATGCATTAAAGCCTGAATTAGTTCATGAATCAAAATTTATGAAGGCAAACTCAGTTACTAGCGTTGCAACTTCTGGTATGGATATGATAGGAAGTGCTGTTGGAGGGGTTATATATGTAGCTATAGGAGCTCCATATATGTTTTTGTTTAATGGGATATCATATTTATTGTCAGCATTCTCAGAAATGTTTATAACACCTCCAAGGAGAGAGCATAAAGTTGAAAAGATGACATTTATAGAAGATTTTAAGGATGGATTTAAGTTTCTTTGGAATTTTAAAGTTTTAAGGAAGTTATTTATACTTGCATCAATACTAAATCTTTTTGCCAATGCGGCATTCATATTAATATTGCCATACTTTAGAGCTATGCCATTTTTGGGACCAGAAAAGTATGGAGTATTTATGGCAGTGATTCCACTTGGAATGTTAACAGGAAGTATATTATTATCTATAATTAATATTAAGAAGAGATATAAGTTCAAATTATATGTATCAGGAGTACTAATATGTCTAGTAACACTACCCTTTGCATTTTTGATAGAGAATTTTTACATTATACTAGTTGTGGGATTTATGTCATTTTTAGCAAATGTAATTTTTAATACAATATTTAACTCTGTAATTATGTTAGTAGTACCACCAAATAAAAGAGGCAAGATTGGAGCTCTTATGAATACCGTAAGTGGTAGTTTACAACCAATAGGAGCTTTAATTGGAGGAGTTTTAGGGCAGGTTATACCAATACGATTAGCAATTATATCACTTCTTGGTGTTGCTTTTATAATTGGATTGGGATTAATAATAATTAAAGGCACAAGATCTTTAGTAGAGTATGATAGTACGGATGGAACTGTGGAAGAATTAATTGAAAAAACTAATGAAATTTATGTATAGAATAAAGGGTTTAAACCTATATATATAGGTTTATAATAGAAACGAATATCAAGGTAAAATATATAAGCCTTCATTCCCTGGGATGAAGGTTTATTTTCGTTAAAAATGAAAATATTAATGATATTTCAATGTGAATAAATAGAAAAATAATCAAGTGAAAATATAAATAAAACAATAGGAAAATTTTATGAAAAGAAACTTTTATTGTTATGATACATAATTTGTATTATAATTAGTCTGTATGTTATTATACAAATTTAAGTCATAATAGCAGTAACAGAAGGAAAGAAACAATTATTATAGATGAAAAATGAAAATAAGAGGAGAAGAGATATATATGAGTAGAATATTTGGGACTGATGGAGTAAGAGGTATTGCAAATAGTGAGTTAACTGTAGAACTTGCTTATAAACTTGGAAAAGCTGGAGCTTATGTATTAACAGAAGGAACACATAAGGCTAAAATATTAGTAGGTATGGATACAAGAATTTCAGGAGATATGCTTGAAAATGCATTAATAGCGGGAATCTTATCCGTAGGAGCAGAAGCTATTTCAGTAGGCGTTGTACCAACACCAGCAGTATCATACCTTACAAGAAAATATAACGCTGATGCAGGAGTTGTAATATCAGCATCACATAACCCAGTAGAGTATAATGGAATAAAATTTTTCAATGGAGAAGGATTTAAATTAACTGATGAGCTTGAAGATAAAATTCAAGAGCTAATAGAAAATGATTTTAAAGGTATTGAAACTCCAGTGGGAGAAAAAATAGGTAGAAAAGTTATTTTAACTACAGGAATTGAAGAGTATGTAGATTTTGCAGTTTCAACTATTGAAGGAGATTTAACCGGTTTGAAAATAGCTATAGATTGTGCTAATGGTGCAGCTTATAAAACTTCAGAATTAGCACTTGAAAAGTTAGGGGCAGAAGTTCTTGCAATACACAACACACCTGATGGAATAAACATAAATAGACGTTGTGGATCTACTCATCCAGAAGACTTAATGAAATTCGTTGTAGAAAACAACTGTAATTTAGGACTTGCTTTTGATGGAGATGCAGATAGATGCCTTGCAATAGATGAAAATGGTAATTTAGTTAACGGCGACTTTATGATGGTTATTGCTGCTAAGCACTTAAAATCTATTGGAAAGTTAAATCATAATACTGTTGTAGTAACAGTTATGAGTAACTTAGGTCTTGATATTGCATTAAAAGAAGAAGGAATCAAAACTATAAAAACTAAAGTTGGGGACAGATATGTTCTAGAAGAAATGGCAAGAGGGGGGTACTCTATTGGAGGAGAACAATCAGGCCATGTTATATTCCTAGATTTTAATACTACTGGAGATGGATTAGTTTCAGGAATTCAGCTTGCATCAACAGTAAAATGTAGCGGAAAAACTGTAAGTGAGCTTGCATCAGTAATGAAGGAATTACCACAGGTTTTAGTAAATGCTAAAGTACCAAACAACATGAAAGATATTCATGAAAAAGATGAAGAAATCATGGCTGATATAAAAGTTATGGAAGAGAAGATGAATGGATCAGGTAGAGTATTAATTAGACCTTCAGGTACAGAACCACTAGTAAGAGTAATGTTAGAGGGCGAAAATCAAGTAGCGATAGATAAAATGGCTCATGACCTTGCTAAGAAAATAGAAGAAAAAGCTAACAACTAACTATAGGTAAAGAAAAAGACTAGTTGTATAAGTTTTATATTGTTAATAAATAAAGCTGGGAGAGATTTTCTTCTTGCTTTATTTTTGTGCCATTGAGAATGTTACAGCATCTATGATATACTTACTTAAAGAAAGTATTGTAAATATATGGAGGAGTTTATATGATATATTATGTAAGTGTAGGAATTATAGTAGTTCTTTTAATTATATTGTTTTGCTTTTCATGGAAATTATCAACTATGGTTATTCATCCTGTAATTAAAGGATATAAACATACCTACAGCCTTGAGGTAGCTGGGGGAAGATTTGATGAGGATCTATATAATAGCTGGAATAAAAATGATTTCTTTATAAAATCTAATTATGGGTACAACCTATCCTGCGAGCTTATTGAAGATAATAAATATGAGAAAGAAGAAGAGCAGATTAAAATAATGGTGTTAGTACATGGTATTACCTGGAGTAAATATGGAGAGGTAAAGTATACTAATATGTTTATTAAGAAGGGTTTTAAGGTATTAATATATGATCATAGAAATCATGGCTTAAGTGGAAAGGCACCTACCACTATGGGATATTATGAGAAGTTTGATCTAAAAACTGTTATAGACTGGTGCTACAATACCTATGGAAATGATATCACAGTTGCTACCCATGGTGAGTCTATGGGGTCAGCCACAGTACTTGCCCACCTAGAGATTGATGAAAGACCAGCCTTTGTTATAGCAGACTGTGGGTATTCAGATTTATATGAGTTACTTAAGTATCAGCTCAAAGATCGTTATAATTTACCTAACTTTCCTTTTGTACCACTATCAGCTATGTTGATTAGGCTAAGAGCAGGGTTTAATATTTACCAGGTAAGTCCAATTAAAGTAGTGGAAAAAACTGATGTACCAATATTATTTATTCACGGTGAAAATGATGATTATGTGCCTACCTATATGGGAAAGGCTATGTATGAAGTAAAGAAGGACAAGAAGGAACTTTTTATTGCACCTAATGCAGCCCATGCAGATTCGCAGTGTAAGAATCCAAAGGAATATGAAGCTGTTGTATATGAGTTCTTGGGGAAATATTTTAAGAGTTAGAAGAAGTGAGAGTTACATATATGTATAGTACGCTTTACTTTTGATGTCAAGCGTACTATACATAGATTTATAAAGTATTTGTAATGAACTGATTCTAAAAAACAAATTTGAGTGAATATCATTGACCAAAACTTATTAAATGAATATAATATAATGAGGTTAATGGGTTTTAGATTTCAAAGTAGTTAAATATTAATAATAGATTAATATTTAATATTAATATTTATTTTACAAACTTAATTACTTTTTTTATCGTATATGTGGAGTATGAATTAAGAAGTGGTTTGAATAAAGTCATTCTAGAAAAATTAACTTAGCGCCAGGACTTAAGTGAAAAGAAGCTCATTTTTATATTCATGCAAATGAGCAAGTTCCCGTAACTAAATCAAAGATTTTTAGTTTGAAAGGAAACTCATTCTCATATGTATTCGAATGAGTAAGTTCACTCAACTAAATCATAGATTTAGGAGTTCACTTAAGTTGACGAGGATGGGGAGTATCGATCTTCGGCGGGTGCCCCACGGTATCGCACTACCGTTAACGATTGATAAAAGCAAGAAGTGATTTTTGTGACAAAACAATCTGGTGTAAAACCTTAACTAAATGTGGATAAGTTTAAGTATAGTTTCTTTAGTTGTGGATATTTTAAGAGAGATCTTATTAATTATTACATTAAAAGGGCATACTAAATCAAAGGTTTTTCTTATTCATGTAGAGTTGTATCTAAATTATAGAATAAAAGACATTTAGGGAGGAAGATTTTTTATGTGCGGAATAGTAGGTTATTTTGGAAGAAGAGAGGCAGCGCCTCTACTTATTGAGGGTTTAAGTAAACTTGAGTATAGAGGATATGACTCAGCAGGAGTTTCTATACTAAATGAGGATGGAATAAACCTTACAAAGTGTAAAGGAAGACTTGCTAACTTAGAAGGAAAATTAGAGGAAAATCCAGTTCATGGATTCATTGGTATAGGTCATACTAGATGGGCTACTCATGGTAAACCGTCAGATGTTAACTCACATCCACATTGTAATGCGGATAACACTATATCAGTAGTTCATAACGGAATTATAGAGAACTATATAGCAATTAGAGAATGGCTTACAAGTAAAGGTTATGAGTTTCTATCAGAAACAGATACAGAAGTCATTCCAAACCTTGTAGACTATTACTATGAGGGAGACTTATTAAAAGCTGTAATGAAGGCTGCTGAAAAAATGCAAGGAAGTTATGCAATTGGAGTTATAACAACTCATGAGCCAGATAAATTAGTTGCAGTAAGACATGAGAGCCCACTTATAGTTGGACTTGGAGAAGATGAAATATTTATTGCATCTGATATACCAGCAGTACTAAATCAAACAAGAAAAGTTTACCTTTTAGAAGATAATGAGTTTGTTGTAGTTACTAAAGATGGTGTTAAGATTTATGATGAGTATGATAAAGAAGTTAAGAAAGAAGTATTCAATGTAACTTGGGATGCAGATGCTGCTGAAAAAGGTGGATATGAGCACTTTATGATAAAAGAGATTCATGAGCAACCAAAGGCTATTAGAGATACACTTACTTCAAGAATAGCACTTGGACAGCCAATAACTCTTGATGATATTCATATAACTGCAGAACAAATTAAGAATTTAAATAGAATATATATAGTTGCATGCGGAACTGCATATCACGCAGGTGTAGTAGGAAAGTATGTAATAGAAAAATTAGCTAGAATACCAGTAGAGGTAGATATAGCATCAGAATTTAAATATAGAGATCCAATAATAGATGAAAATACATTAATGATAGTTGTTAGCCAATCAGGAGAAACAGCAGATACAATGTCAGCTCTAAGACTTGCAAAATCTAAGGGTGCTAGAGTAATAGCTGTTACAAATGTAGTTGGTAGTTCAGCATCAAGAGAAGCTGATGATATACTATATACATGGGCAGGACCAGAGATTGCAGTTGCTTCAACAAAAGCATATGTAACTCAATTAATAGCTATGTATATAATAGCTCTATTCTTTGCAGAGCAGAAGGAAACTTTATCTACAGAAGAAATAGAAGCAATAAAAGCTGAAATGTTAGCACTTCCAGAGAAGGCTCAAGAAGCTCTTGATTGTAAAGAAACTATTCAAAAATTCACAAACAAAACTTGCAAGCACAACGACATGTTCTTCCTAGGAAGAGGTCTTGACTATGCAGTATGTATGGAAGCATCTTTAAAATTAAAAGAGATATCTTACATTCATTCAGAAGCTTATGCTGCAGGAGAGTTAAAACACGGCCCGATAGCTTTAATAGAAGAGGGAACAGTAGTAATAACTCTTGCAACTCAAGAAGACTTATATGATAAAACTATAAGTAATATGAAAGAAGTTATAGCAAGAGGAGCTAGGGTATATGCCTTTGCTCAAAAGGGACACACTGAAATAGAGAAATCAGTTCATTCGGTAACTTATATTCCAAAGGTAATGGATTTACTATCACCTGTAATATCAGTTATACCAATGCAGTTATTCTCTTACTACATGGCAATCGAAAAAGGTTGTGACGTAGATAAGCCAAGAAACCTTGCAAAATCAGTAACGGTTGAATAAATTATATATTGTTGTGGATTTTAAATGTGAGTTATCATTAGTAATGACACTTATTATAAGTTATATTGACACAAATATTAATTAGTAAAATATAATTGCAAATCATGAGTGGAATGAGGGGAAAATCCTGAAGCCATTCATGATTTTTTTATTTGGAGAAAGAAAAAAGAAAGAACTATAGAGATAAAGATATTGAAAAATATTAATAAATTTATTGCACTTTACAAAATTTAATAAGAATTATTTTAGAAAAATTAAGGTAAAACAATAATCTCAAAACATAAATGCTTATTTCTTTCGTCAAACATAATTTAATAATTCTAAAATCAAAATAGTTCTAGGAAAATGCCATGTGAGATACATGGCATTTTTGTACTTATGTTACAAATTAGAAAATATAAACTTAGGTATTAAATTATATTTGAACTATATTTTAGTTTAAAACTTATATAATATGAATACCGACATTGCTGTTATATACTATAAACTTTTATAAATAAAAGAAATATATTTAATATGGGGAATTAATGTAGATGAAAACTACATAATTTAAACCTATCATAGGGTAGCATTTAAAGACAGGACAAATAAGTAGAAAACATTTAATATAGAAATAGAGAGGAGTGGGTTTATGGATTGGCTCGATTCGATGAACAAGGCAGTAGAATACATGGAGGCTAACATTACTGAAAAGATTGATATTGAAAAGGTGGCGAAAATTGCATTATCATCCACGTTTCACTTTCAACGTATGTATCATATGATAACCGGTGTTACAATAGCTGAATATATACGCAGAAGAAGACTTACACTCGCTGCACAAGATATTATATCTGGTGAAAAGATTATTAATGTAGCTTATAAATATTGCTATGAAACACCAGAAGCATTTACAAAAGCTTTTGGTAAAATGTATGGAATGAGCCCCTCGGCTGCACGCGAGCTAGGAGCAAATCTCAAGGCATATCCAAAGCTATCCTTTCACATTTCAATAAAAGGAGATAAAGATATGAATTATAAGATTGTTGATAAAGGAAGCTTTACAGTAGTAGGTAAGCAAGGCAGGATAACTATGGTGGACGGAGAAAACTTTAAACAGATACCTGAATTTTGGGATGATTGCATGAAGGATGGTTCATACCAGTGGATTGAATCTAATGCAGGCAAGCTTGGTGTCTTAGGTATATGTAAGGATTTCGGTGAAGATGAATTTAATTATATGATAGGAGTTGAGGAAATCAAAGACACCATTCCGAAAGGATATGTTTCGGCAACTATACCGGCAGCAACCTGGGCTGTATTTGAATCAGTTGGAGCGCTTCCAGAAGCTATACAAGACCTTAATAGAAGGATATTTACAGAATGGATGCCATCTACAGGATATCAGCATGATTGTGCACCAGAGCTTGAGGTTTATCATGAAGGTGATATACACTCTTCGGATTACAAATGTGAGATTTGGATTCCTATTAAGAAGTAAAATGAATGGTTAACTGTTTTCCATTGGCATTATATACTTCTATGCTAGTTACCGGTGAATTTAAATAAAAATAATTTGTATTTTGGAAAATTACAATTTCAAAAATACTATTAGTTTGTTTATACAAAACTTAGGTGACAAAGAAGTTATACTCTTTGTAATTTTGAAAAGGAACGGGAGCAAAAATGATATAAAATATAATTCTTGCTCCTATTTCCTATGACGTTATTTTAATTTTAGACATTTCTATTATATAGGAATGATAGCAGTTTGTTTACAAATTACATGGATTATATTTTTTTAGCTAAAAGAGTCTCAATACAATCCTTACCTCCAGGACAATTTTGTAGGTGGTCTCTAAGGTGTTGAGCAAGTTCTACAGTAGTAACACCTATGCTATCAAAGATAGAGCCGATTTCAATTAGACGTATAGCATTAGCATTGAGGTTTTCTTTATTTTGATAGTCCATATGTAACCCTCCTAAAATTAAATATTTTATAAAATAAATTATAATTCTTGTTTATAATAGTATACCATTACTTTATTGCACCTAAAAGGTATACTCTTAAATTTTGAATAGACCATTAACGGAAGACATAAAAGAGTAAAGTTTAAAGGAAATATTATTTACATAAAATGCAAAAGATGATATAATAAAGAAAAACCTTAAAGGGGGAAGTAAGTTATGACACCAACTAATTGTTAATATTAATTTTTAATTAATATATATTTTGTAATGAATTTCAATTTGCCTAATTATATTTAGGTTTTATTGTTGTGCTCTTTATGGAATAAGGCATTTAGAAGGTAACTTACTTTACTGGAATTCAATATTATAATTTATAGAGTGTTTCAAATAGTTATTTTGAAATATTGAGTCAGAATTTTTCTGAAAAATTCTGTAATTGGACATATAAGCATAATGAAATGAGTTTATTGATATGCATAATTTTGCTTATACTGATTTAAATAAATTATAGTAGTTAGAGTATTTTAGACTGTAGGAAGATGCCATCTTCTTATGGTTTTTTTTATTTTTAAAATTCCTTTTTAAATTATAGTAGTTAAGATTTTTTCTGCCTGTCCATAAAAGGCTTAATTTAAAAGATGGATGAAAGAAGGGATTTTTATGTTTGAATTATTATTAAATGGTATAAAAAAATATATGGATGCGACACTTGTTCTGAAAAATATAACCTTTCAAGTTTATGCAGGAGAAAAGGTTGGTATAGTAGGTGCAAATGGAAGTGGAAAGAGTACGGTTCTTAAATTAATAGCGGGAATAGAACCAATGAATTATTGCATTGGTTATCCAGGTGCCACAAGCTCAGGGTATGATGAAGGTTTTATTTCCATTCCAGGAGAAGCCACTAAGGCTTACCTTGAACAAATACCGGAGTATCCTGACAGTTTAAAGGTTATTGATGTTTTAGACTTAGCTTTTGAGGAAATTCACGGTATAGAAAATGAAATGCGTAAATTAGAAGATAAAATGAAAGTTTTAGAAGATGCTGCATTGGAAAAAGCGTTGAAGCAGTACAGTGATTTGGTTCAATTATATGAAGTTAAGGGAGGATACCAGATAGAGGAAAAGTTAGGCAAGGTTTGCACGGGATTGAAATTTGATGATAGCTTTTTAAACAAAGACTTTAGTTTGTTAAGTGGTGGGGAAAAAACTACAGTAGTACTAGGGAAGCTCTTGATTGATAATCCAGATATATTACTACTAGATGAACCTACAAATCATCTGGATATGGATTCAATTGAATGGCTTGAAAGCTATCTTAAAGGTTATAAAGGAATTGTAATTATTGTATCCCATGATAGATATTTTCTAGATAACGTAGTAACAAAGATTGTAGAAATAGAAGATATGGAATGTGAGACTTATAAAGGAAATTACTCTGATTTTGCCAAGCAAAAAGAAGAGAATATGCTTGAACAACTTCATCAATATAAGGAACAGCAAAAGGAGATTAAGAATATACAGAATGCTATAAAGGAGCTAAGGGATTGGGCAACTAGGGTGGATAATAATAAATTCTTTAAAAGAGCTACCAGCCTACAAAAAAAGCTTGATAAAATGAAAAACAGTGACATTGAAAGTAATAAATATTATCGAACAAGAGGTCAATATGTAAGAACTGAAAAACCGAAATTTGAAAAACAAAATATGAAACTAAATTTAAAGGCTACGCAGCGATCAGGCAATGAGACAATCAAGGCCATAGGGCTCTCTAAAAGCTTTGAGGATAAAGTTATTTTTAAGGATGCAAATTTATTGATCAATTTTGGTGAAAGAGCGGCGATAATCGGTCCAAATGGCAGCGGAAAAACCACCTTCTTAAAAATGCTCTTAGGTGAAGAACATCCGGATGCTGGCGTAGTGGAATTAGGTGCCAATGTGATGGCGGCATATTTACCACAGAAAATTACTTTCGAAAATGAGGAACTCACTGTGCTGGAGTGCTTTAGGGGAGATATTTCTATATTGGAGGGAAAAGCACGGGAATACCTGTCTAAATTCATGTTTTATGGTAATAGTGTATTTAAAAAAGTAAAGCACTTGTCAGGGGGAGAGAAGATCAGGCTAAAGCTCGGTAAACTGTTATATAAAGATGTAAATTTGTTAATACTGGATGAGCCAACTAATCATCTTGATATTGATTCTATAGAAACCTTTGAAGAAGCTCTGGAGGAGTTTAAAGGAACTATATTATTTATCTCTCACGATAGATATTTTATCAATAAAATCGGTGAAAGAGTCATTGCAATTGAAGACAATATCTTCAATAGTTATCCCGGTAATTATGATTATTATAAAAGTGTAAAAGATGAGCTGAGTCTGAAAGCTCCTAAAGAGACAGTGGTGAAGACTAAAAAAGTTAAGAAATCAAGCAATATTGATGAAGGTAAAAAGAAGGAATCAGAAAAAACTAAAGTTGAAACAAATGTTGAGAGTCTTGAAAATGAAATAAGAGACATTGATTTAGCTATGGCTGACCACGAGTTAGATTATGAGGAGCTTAACAAGCTGTACTGCAGGAAAGAGGAATTAAGTAAAGAACTAGATGAAGTTATGGAATTGTGGTTAAGTTTTAATAATTAATACTGGCATATACAAAAATGCTCCCCTTTCTAGTAACAGATTTTTATTATTTGATCTGTATACTTTAAGGGGAGCATGTCATTGTCTACACTATAAAATAAATTTTAGATATTCCTATATCCTGTGTAAAATATATAGAGTAGGAATAGGATGGATTAGCAAAAATGCTCTTTTAAATTATTTAATTTTTACATTTTCAGAGTAAAAAATATCCTCATTAAATTCGCCTTCAGCTTTTGCTACAATCAGTGTACATACTGCATCACCGGTAATGTTAACTGCAGTTCTTGACATGTCTAGGATTCTATCGATACCCATAATTAGAGCAATACCTTCTACTGGCAAACCTACTGATTGTAATACCATAGATAACATAATCATTCCTACACCAGGTACTCCAGCTGTTCCAATTGAAGCTAATGTTGCTGTTAAAATGACAGTTAAGTAAGCACTGAAAGTTAAATCAATTCCATAAACTTGAGCAATAAATATAGTAGCTACACCTTGCATAATAGCTGTACCATCCATATTTATGGTTGCGCCTAGTGGTAATGTAAATGAAGCAACATCCTTTGAAATTCCTAAATTTTCTTCTGCAACTTCCATGGACACGGGTAGGGTTGCGTTACTACTTGAAGTAGAAAAACCTACTGAAATGGCAGGGAAGAATTTCTTGAAGAATCTTATAGGATTCAATCCTGTGAATAACTTTAACATACCGCCATAGATAATAGTGGCATGGATAAGCAAGCAGATTAGTACTAATGCCATATATTTCATTAATGGTAGCATTGCATCAAAGCCTTGGGTAGCAAAGGTACGAGCGATTAAACCAAATACTCCAAAAGGTGCAAGTAACATTACAAAATCTACAATTTTCATAATAAGATCATTTAGTTGTTGAAAAAGGTTTGTTACCATTTTAGTTTTTTCACCTAGAACAGATAACCCTACACCTATCAATATTGCAAATACAATAATTTGTAGCATGTTTCCATTTGCCATGGATGCAATAGGGTTGTTGGGTATCATATCAAGGAGCACTTCAACTAATGGTGTAGCTTCTTTGATAGTAACTTCAGTTAAATTAGAATTTGATAAATTTAATCCAACACCTGGTTTAAATATGGTAGATAGTGATAATGAAATTGAAATAGCAATAGCGGTAGTAGCTAAGTAAAATAATACTGTTTTCACTCCAATTCTACCTAGCTTTTTAATATCACCCATGCTGGCAGCTCCATTAACTAGAGAAATAAAAACTAAAGGTACTACAAGCATCATAATAGCTTTTAAAAATGCCTGTCCAACTAAATAGAAAACTCCATCAATTAATAATTGATCTCGTATAAAACTCTCTGGGATAAAATTAAACATAATACCTGTTATTAAACCTAGGATTAATCCGATAAATATTTTTGTTGATAAACTAATTTTTGCTTTTTTCATTATATCAATCCCTTCTAATTTTCTTTTGTATATTGAGTAAATTAAATTTTGTACTGTAGTTATAAGATTATATCGTGAATAAAATAAAAAGTCAAACTTCAATTGTTGGAAAATTAATATAAGTATATTGCGGTATGGAGGGTTATTGTTTAATCGATTACAATGGTATTATGAAGGAATTATAAATTAATTATGCAAAACTCAAGGAAATAGTAGTAAGATATTGTTCGTTTTTGAATTGATGTTTTTCATATAAAAATATATAAAAATTTATATATGTTAAGCATAAGAAAAGAGAAACTTGGGAAGTTCCAGGAGGACATAGATATTTAGCATAGAATTTGATAAAGGAGATTTGAATATGGATGAATGGTTTGAAATTGAAAAGATTGATGATGAAACCTATACAATAAGTGAATATGGACATTGGGAAAAAGTGCACTCCTATTTATTAATGGGCAAGACATTTGCTCTTTTAATTGATACAGGTTTAGGTATAGTAAATATTAAAATACAGGGGATTTGATTTATAAAGGAACTTTATATGCATTCTACCCAAGTACAGATCCTATTCTTTTTAAGCAATCCATTGATAAAATTAGTAATTTAAAAGGAATAACAAAGATATTACCAGCACATAATGAGTTGAATGTACAAGTGAATTTAATAAATAGCATTAAGAATGCGTCTAAAAATATAGAGGATAAAGACATGCTAAAGCAGGGCAATGGAGTATTTGAGTTTGTTGATTTTAAGATACATATATAAAGAGGTATTATTAGAATAATAAATCAATTAATTTATTACAGATGATGTTATAATTAGATAGATAATAAAAAAAGAGTTAAAAATGATTAATTAACACGGATTAATGTAAAGGTTTAAAGGGGGGGCTTATGAATTTAAATTATAATATAAAGGATAGTTCTTATGAAAATTCAGTATTAATATCAATCATAATAGGATTGATATCACAAGTATTTTTTGAACCAGTAATATCGAACTTTAGAATATCTTTGGCAATTATAATATTACCAATATGTTTCTATATATTAGAAAACATAAATATAATGAAAGTTGGATTTTTATCTGCCATGTTTGTTTACTTTATAAGGGCTTGCACATATTTTTTTAGTTTAGGGTTAGAGCTAGAGGCTTTAAGTGATGGAATGAAAATTTTTTTCCCAGAGATATTTTTTTACCTTACATATTTCGTAATCTTCAAATTGTTTACAAGTAAGATGTACGATAAGAAAATAAATAAAATATTTATAATATGCCTAGGTGCCGATTTTTTAGGGAATTTTATAGAAATATTATTTAGACATTTTATGAATGAAGAAAAAATTAATACAGGATTAATATTAGGATTAATCTTAATTGCACTATTAAGGTCCATAATTATATGGATCTGCCTTAAGATAACATCCAAATATAAAGTATTCATATTAAGAAAAGAGCATGATAATAGATATAAAAGGCTATTATATACTACATCTAAGTTGAAAACTGAGCTGTACTGGATGGAAAAAAGCATGAAAAGTACTGAGAATTTAATGGGTGATGCATATAATTTATATACTAATATAAGTAGTGATATAAATAGTAACACATGGGCAAAGGAATCCTTAGATATAGCAAAAAATATTCATGAAATAAAGAAGGATAATCTTTTAGCGTTAAGAGGACTTGAAGAGGTATTAGAAAATGATAAAGAAGAGAAAGGTCTTTATTTAAGTGAGATATATGATATATTACAAAGCTCTTTGAAAGTACAAATTAATAGAGATAATAAAAAAGTTAAGATATTTTTAAAATACAAAAGTGACATTTATACAAAAAATCACTATTGCATTATGTCAATATTAAGAAATTTAATAATGAATGCTATTGATGCAATTAAAGATAAGGGAAATATTTATGTGCATCAATCTCAGCATTCAATAAAAAATATTCTATATTATATATTTACTGTTGAAGATGAAGGGACGGGTATAAAAGAAAGTGAAATAAAGCATATATTTTCACCAGGTTTTTCTACTAAGATAAATTATAAAACAGGTAATATAAATAGGGGATTAGGTTTAAGTATAGTTAAAGAGTTAACATATAAGAGTTTAAATGGTTTTATTGAAGTAGAATCAAGGGAAAACCAAGGAACTAAATTTACTATATACATACCTCAAAAGGAGTTGGAGAATTTAAATGATGGACATAATAATTGTAGAGGATGATATTAATATTGGTATAATTCTAAAGCGAATTATAGAAGATAGACAATTAGGCCAAGTTGTTGAAATTTGCACAAACCCTATGGAAGGTGAAGAACTAATATTAAAAATAAATCCAGAGATAGTTTTAGTTGATTTATTAATGCCATTAAGAGATGGAATAACCTTAGTAAATGATTGTAAAAAGAATTTTGTTAAATCAAAGTTTATTATGATTTCTCAAGTTGTCACTAAAGATATTATTGGGAAAGCTTATGAAAGTGGTGTAGAATTTTATATTAATAAACCCATAAATGCCATTGAAGTAGAAAATGTTATAAAAAAAGTTAGTGATAAAATTAAGATTGAACAAAAGTTAAGCAAAATAGAGAAAGTGTTTAACATTAATAACTTGGAGTGCTGTGAGGATGTAGATGGTAGAGGTAAAATAAAAGATAGCGAAAAAAATATTAATTATGTAATGAAAAGAATAGGAATTATAGGTGAAGTGGGATGTAGGGATATTAAAAATATATTGTTATATTCAATGAAAGAAGATATAAATGTGGAAGAGTTTACATTAAAAGAATTATTAATTATGTTTAATAAAAACTACAAATCTATAGAGCAGAGAATAAGAAGAACAGCATTAATTGGGATGAAAAATTTAGCTAATTTAGGTATAGAAGATTATATGAATGAAACATTTTTAGAATACTCTACTAGTTTATATAATTTTGAAGAGGTAAAAAGACAGATGGATTTTATTAGAGGAAAGAGCTGTGAAGGTGGAAAGGTTAATGTGAAAAAATTCTTAGAGGGATTAATAATATATTGTGATAAAGAAAGGTAATTAAATTTAGTAAATTCTTTGCAATATAAAGTTAATTCAAGGAAGAAAAGGGTAAAGGATAGTCTTATCTTCAACTTGTAGATGCTGTAGTATTAGAACAAATAGAGATTAGATAAAAAAATAACAAAGCAAATATTATTTTTCGAAACTTTCTGAAACTTTCAAAAACGATAGGTTTAAAATTAGGTTAGAAAATTCTAAAAATTTAGAATATAGTTTTTGAAAGGATGTGTTTATTTTGTTAAATGTTATTACTGGTATTGGATTATTATTAATAACTTTAGTATTTTTTTCAGTTTTTAGTATGAAAGCACCTAAAGGTAGTAAAGCTATGTCGGGGTTAGCTAATGCTGCGGTAGCAACATTTTTAGTAGAAGCGATACATAAGTATATAAGCGGAAATTTCTTAGGTTTTAGTTTTTTGAGTGAAGTTGGAACAATATCTGGAACAATGGGTGGAGTTGCAGCGGCAATTTTAGTACCTATTTCAATGGGCGTTAACCCGGTTTATGCAGTAGTAGGAGGAGTAGCATTAGGTGGATATGGTATACTTCCTGGTTTTTTTGCAGGGTATATAATAGGATTAGTAGCTCCAATATTAGAAAAGAAATTGCCAGAAGGATTGGATATGGTTGTAGGAGCAATATTAATAGCACCATTTGCTAGATTTTTAGCTATGATGATAAATCCAGTTGTTGATGCTACATTACTTAATATAGGTAATATGATATCAGTAGCATCAGTACAATCTCCCCTTGTAATGGGATTCTTACTTGGTGGAATAATAAAAATGATTTGTACATCCCCTCTAAGTTCTATGGCAATAACAGCTATGTTAGGATTACAAGGCTTAGCTATGGGGATAGCATCAATAGCGTGTGTAGGAGGGTCTTTCACTAATGGAATGATATTTAAAAATTTAAAACTTGGAAATACAAGTAATGTGATAGCTGTTATGTTAGAACCATTGACACAAGCAGATATAATAACTAAAAATCCTGTTCCCATTTATTGTTCTAACTTTTTTGGCGGAGGCTTAGCGGGAATAGCAGCAGCTTACTTTAGAATAATAAATAATGCACCTGGAACAGCATCACCAATTCCAGGATTATTAGCTCCTTTTGCCTTCAATAATCCTATAAATGTTATATTAGCACTTATATGTTCAGCAATAGGAGGAACATTAGCAGGATATGTAGGATCAAAAATATTTGGAGCAATTGAAAAAAAGAAAGAAAAAGAAATTGATGAGGAAGCTATTGAACAAGCATCATAATGATATATATAAACATATTGTAATTTTAAAACTACGTATTCTCATATGAAGTGAGGGTGTGTAGTTTTTTTATATAAAGCAAATAAAATTTAAAACTAAAAAGTGATGTTTTATATAAATAATATAAAACTTAAGTAAAGGGAATAAATATACTTAGGTGATATAAATGTATAAACTTATAAACAAGAAACACTTTATAAAAATTAGTTCTATGATAATCATTGTTATTTACCTAGTTTTTTTATACATTGATTTTGTATCTAAAAGTTTAGAAAATATATATTCAGTAAAATTAAAATATTCAACTATAGTACTTTGCTTTATCATATCATTACTAATTGGAGCTCATGGCTACAGAAAAGAAGATAAACTTTTAGTTCAGCTTGCACGATTATTTACCTTAATCGCTGATTATTTTCTTGTGATTTCTAGTAATTTTACTATGGGTATTTTTTTCTTTTCCTTAGTTCAAATAACTTACATAATAAGGCATAGCATAATGGAAAATGAGAAATATAAAAATTTAATGTTTTTCATATTATCATTAATTATAGCTTTAATAACATTATTAAAAATAAAAATACCATCAATAGAGAAAAATTTAATTGTTTTAGCACTTATATACGCTTCTCTATTAATTACTAGCCTTTACTGTGCAGTAAGTACCATAAGCAGAGGTAAGTATTCTAAAAACAGTTCATGGATAATTGCTTTAGGAATGTTTTTATTTTTTATGTGCGATTTAAATGTGGGACTTTACAATATAGTGGCAGAAGGTAATGTTAAATTTTTTCTAGGTTTTTTAATATGGATCTTTTATCTTCCTTCTCAACTTTTGCTCACTTTAAGTGGTTTTAAGTTGGACTAACTAGAAAAAAACTTTTTTCAATTTGTTCTGCACGGAGGAATAACTCTTTATACTTCTGAAAGGTAAGCATAAAGAATGAACTATAAGAAATAATAAACCTATAAAAAATTATTAAGGAGGCAGTCATGACGCAAAATACACTAAAGAAATCAGTAACATTTATTGAAGCAATGGCAATAGTAGTTGGAATGATAATAGGATCTGGAATATTTCTAAAACCAGGTATTGTATTTAATGATGCAGGCTCTCCTATAATGGGTATACTAGCTTGGGTAGTTGGAGGCATTATAACTTTAGCATCTGCTCTTACCATTGCAGAGGTAGCTTCATCTATACCAAAAACCGGCGGGTTATATGTTTATCTTGAAGAGTTATATGGAGAGGTTTGGGGTTTTCTATTGGGATGGGTGCAAACAGTAATATCCTATCCTGCATAGGGAGCAGCATTGGCAATAGCTGTTTCTACTTTTGCTACCTTTTTTATTCCAATGAGTAATTTTCAACAGAAACTACTATCGGTGGGAATATTGGTATTTGTAATTATTATGAATATAATTAGCACTAAATATGGAGGAATTATTCAAACCATTTCAACAGTAGGTAAGCTTATCCCAATAGTTGCTATTATTGTATTTGGTTTAATGAGTGGAGAAGTTCATTTCTATAATAGGAATCGGTATAGCTCTTCTTGGTCTTCCGATATTTTATTATTTGAAAAGAAAACACTGATAGTGTGGTCGGAGTCTGACATTGTAACTCAAAATGCTAAAAAAGATTGATTCAGATGATTATTTGAATCAATCTTTTTCACATATAAAAATATACTTTGGTTGAAGGAACTTGGTAATATTTGTAGAAGTACTATGATTGTATAAGAAATTAATGAGGTAAAAGAAAATGATAGATAAAATTGAAAAATTAATTGCTAACTTTGAATTAAGAAATATAGAGGTAATTTGTGTTGAAACTCTTGAGTGTGCAAAAAATAAAATTTTAAATTTGATACCAACAGATGTGATTGTTGGTATAGGTCATTCAGCAACACTTAAAGAAATGGATATTACTAAAATCTTTAGTGAAAGAGGTAATATTGTATATGATAAAGAACTTGCTAAAGATAAAGAAGAGGGTAAAATCTTAAAAAAGAAGGCATTGCTAGCAGATTGGTATGTTACAGGGTCTAATGCAATATCAGTAGATGGACGTATAGTTAATGTAGATCATAGTGGTAATAGAGTTGCTGCAATTACTTTTGGACCTGATAATGTAATAATAGTTGTTGGAATAAATAAAATTGTTGATACATGGGAAGAAGGAATAAAAAGAGTTAAAAATGTTGCATGCCCATTAAATGCAAAACGAGCAGGGTTTAATCCACCTTGTGTAGAGTTAAATAAATGTGTGGACTGTACTTCAACTGAAAGGGTGTGTAATAGCCTTTCAGTCATAGAAGGACAATCTGTAAAAGGCAGAATTAAGGTGTTTATTGTGAATGAGGATTTAGGGTTTTAAATGGTAAAGATTAATACTTATAAAATTTTAATGAAGGGATAATGAGATGGAAAAACAATTGCATTTTGTGGATTAATTTGAATTGTCCTATATTTATTGCAACAAAAAATAATGGTGAGAATAGTTTTGGAGGATTTATATGAAAACTAAAGTATATGATTTAGGAATAGTTAGTGATGAAGAATTAAAATTTGCTGTTATAGTTTCAAGGTTTAATGGTAAATTTGTATATGTAATGCATAAAGAACGGGAAACATGGGAAGTTCCAGGTGGACATAGGGAGTTAAATGAAGATATTAATGATACTGCTACAAGAGAATTAAAAGAGGAAACAGGAGCAATTAAATTTAATATAAAGCCTATATGTGATTACTTATGCGATTATTCCTTAGAAAGAGAACATGAAGATAAAAGTTATGGGAGATTATATTATGCTGAAATTCAGGAGTTAGGAGAATTACCTAATTTAGAGATTGGAGAAATTACATTATTTGAGGATATGCCAGAGAATTTAACATACCCACAAATTCAACCAATTTTGCTTAATGAGGTAGTAATGAGAATGAAATCAACAGAATTAATAAATACCATTTCAACAATAGTAGAGGAACAGTGTAAAAGTAATGATAATGTATTTGGTTATGGAATATGGACATGTCACATTATTAGTGTAGTTAAATATGCTAAAGTTTTAGCGAAAAGATTAGGTGCTAACGAAGAAATAGTTGAAATGGCAGCATTACTACATGATTATGCAAGTATAAAAGATAAAAACATGTATGAAGAACATCATATATATGGAGCAATAGAAGCAGAGAAAATTCTTAGAAAACTAGAGTGTCCAGAAGAAAAAATAGGAATAATAAAAGATTGTATTATATGTCACAGAGGTAGCGTAAGGAAGGAACAAAAAACTAAAGAAGCAGTATGTGTAGCAAGTGCGGATGCCATGGCACATATAGATCAAGTACCATCATTATTACATCTTGCTTATCATAATAGAAACATGAATATAAAAGAAGGTGCAGACTGGGTAAGCAGAAAAATTGAAAGAAGTTGGATTAAATTGTGTCCAGAAGCAAAAGAGATTATGAAGGAAAAATATGAAAGTGCTAAAATGGTTTTGGGAGTTTCATAGATATATAAGGGATGTGACAATTATGAAAATTTTAACAGGACAACCTATTCATGAAAACACTATTGAGCAACTTGAAAAAGAAATAAAGAATAATCTTAGTGTTGATGTGATTATATACCCAGAAGGATATTTAGCAGATGAAGGGGCATTACTAGCTGCATGTGAAATTGCTAAAAAATATAGTAAAATTATTATAACAGGATATAGAAGTAATAATAAGGATAGAGCACTAATTATAAATAATGTAGGAGAAAAAGTATTAGACAGAGCAAAAAACTCCTGAGTACGCCAAGCAAGGGCGTAACGGGATATGAAAGCGAAGCTTTCATATCT
>NZ_JAVXMF010000022.1:0-43327 GCF_036646415.1 Clostridium sp.
TTTTTAATGGTTTCATTGTATAAATTTAGTTTAAGACTACTTTTTCAGTGCCCTCATTGCACCCATGCTGGGCGCACATAAAAAAGCATTAGTAAGCTCAATACTAATGCTTTTCCTACATGAATTAATTTCTATACTTATATTGTAAAACAGGTTAATAACAACACTTCAGTCCATATATTTATAGGTTAACTTTCAATTCTCCAAACAACGGTAACCGTAGCTTTCAATTCTAAATTTGCTGGCTCTAAATCAATCTTTGAGCTATCTGCCATGACAAACATCCCACTATTCTTGTAAAGTGGAAATTCACTCCCACTATAATCTATGTTAATCACCTTCCCCAATCTCACTCCTGCCGCTTCTGCCATAACCTTTGCCTTTTCCTTTGCATCGTTTATTGCATATCTCAAAAGAATATCATTAACTTCAGTGTCATCCTTAAGCATATAACGAATTGAGAACTCAGGTGTTGCATCGCAATTAGAAAGTGCATTAAGTACCCTTCCTAGTTTAATACTATTTTGTTCAAACTCAATTTTTAAGTGATTAGTAACTTCATACCCAACAAATACTCTCTTATAGTTATCATTCATATCTTTTACAGTTTCATACTTGGTGTTAACTCTAAAGTCAGCAGTCTTCATGTCTTCCTTCTCAAAACCTACTTCCTTTAAACAATTTCTCAACTGTTCTAGTGCCATACCTGCAGCCTTTATAGCTTCTTCATAAGTAGGTTTTACTGTTATAAGTACCATGTCAACTTGAATTGTGTCTGGTGGTACTGATATATTTCCCTGTCCATTAACCCTTATTAATCTATCATCCATACTATTTCCCCCTTATTCTCACTTAGGTTCTATTTCAAATAGATGTTGGTTATGTATAATCCAATTCCAACAATATACTAAAATATAGCCTTTGCTTATTTAATAGAACTCTATAGTATAAATCTATTAGCTGTACCTTTAAATAATGCCTAATATAAAAATACCCTATAGAATAGATTTTTAAAACTGTCTACTCTATAGGGTATATTTTAGCAAATACTAATGCTTTATATATATGAAGTCTTTACTATCTACATTATAAAATAAGATAAAAATAATACGCCTAATCCATACATAACAGGATGTACTTCCTTACGTTTTCCTTTGCAAAACATTAATATTACATAAGCTATAAATCCAAAGGCTATTCCTTCTCCTATGCTATAGGTTAAAGGCATTAATATCATTATTAAAAAGCTTGGAATTGCATATTCCACTAAATTCCAATCTATTTCAGCCAGGGAACTACATAGTAAAGATCCTACAATTACTAAAGCTGGGGCAGTTACCTGTGAAGTTATTACTGATAATAATGGTGAGAAGAATAATGATACTAAAAACAATCCTGCTACTACCACGCTTGAAAATCCTGTTTTAGCTCCAACAGATATTCCTGATAAAGACTCCATGCAAGATGTAGTGTTTGTTGTTCCAAATACTGCGCCTACACAAGTTGCAACGGAGTCTGCCAGTAGAGCCTTAGAACCATTTTTAACTGAACCATCTTCCCTTAATAATCCCACCTTAGATCCTACTGCAACTAAAGTTCCTGCTGTATCAAAGAAATCCATGAAAAGAAAGGTAAATATAACCATAATCATTTGTGGAGTAAATACATCCTTTAAGTGTTTAATAGCTACTCCTAAGGTTGGTGCAACTGATGGAGGCATTGAAATAACTGCTGTTGGTACATCTACAATTCCAAAGACCATTCCCACAGCAACTGTTGATACTATTCCTAAAAATATTGCTGTCTTTACTCCCCTTGCCATTAATATAGCAATGGCAGCTAGTCCAAATATTGAAAGTAATACTGTTTTATCTGTTAAATTACCCAATGCAACAAAGGTTGCCTCATCTGCCACAACGATTCCTGCATTTTTTAGTCCTATAAACGCTATAAATAAACCTATTCCTGCTGTTACTGCAAATTTCAAATTATTAGGTATGGCTTTTATAACCATCTCTCTTATTCCAGTAACTGAAATTAATACAAAAGCTATACCGGATACTAAAACCCCAGCTAAAGCAACTTCCCAAGGAATGTCCATACCTATGCATACTCCAAAGGCAAAAAAGGCATTAAGACCCATACCTGGAGCTAAAACCATTGGGAATTTAGCTAGTGCACCCATGATGAAGGTTCCTATTGATGATGCCAACGCTGTGGCAACAAACACGCTGCCCTGAGGCATTCCTACTTGTGATAAAACCTCTGGAATAACGAATAAAACGTATGCCATAGTTAAAAATGTGGTTAATCCACCTGCTATCTCTGTTTTAAAATTGGTATTATTATCTTCAAATTGAAAATAATTTGAAATGAATTTCATATGTATATCCTCCTATGTTGTCTTTGTAATTAATACTTATCGCATAGGAAAATAAAATAAATGAGAATAATTCCTTAATTATCGTAGTCAAATCATTTAAGGCGATTTGGTAGAAACTGTTGATCCATATTATCAACTCTATACGATAGTTCAATTACTTATTAAATTATGTTTAATCAAATTAAATATATAATAGTACACATTTAACATTTTGTCCATATTTATTTTTTCAACTGACTTTCTTGAAACAATGTAAATACTCTCTTTTTAAGTAAAGGATGTATCTTATTAGGCGCAATTTCATTAAGGGGTTTCAATACAAAATCCCTCTCCTCCATTCTTGGATGAGGTAATACAATCTCTTCATCCTCAGATATTAAATCATCATAAAAAATCACATCTAGATCAATTATTCTAGGACCCCATCTAATTACTCTTTCTCTTTTCATATCCGCCTCAATAGTTAATAATTTTCTTATTAAATCCTTTGGTGAAAGCAAGGTTGTTACCTTTAACACTCCATTTAAAAACTCTTCTTGATCTGTATATCCCCAAGGCTCTGTTACAATGAATGAAGATATCCTCTCTACATTTATTTCTTTGTAGTTACCAATTTTCTCAATTGCCTCATTAAGATTCTTCTCCTTATTTCCTATGTTACTTCCTATAGCAATAAAAGCTTCATGCCAACCTCTTTCTATTTCAACAGCTGCATAATCTAAATGTCTTCCTATAGGTGCCCAAGGCTTTTTAAGAGTTACCTTAACATTTTCAACTATTGGATAATTAACTAATGTAAACTCTGCAACTTTTTCCGCTGCCATTTCTATTAAATCATAGGACTTTTCTGTAAAGACCTTCTCTATTCCATGACAAAGCTCACCATAATGAACTGATTTATTTAAATCACCTGTTTTTCCTGCTTCTTCAAGGCTTAAAGTTAATTCTAGGTCTAAAATAAACTTTTGACCTAGTGTTTTTTCTTCTGTAAACACACCATGATTTGCAAATATTTCTACGTTCTTTAGATATATTTTATCCATATTACTCTCCTATTTTGCTTTTAATATTTTATCTGTCATTAAGCATACTCTCTTATTTTCTAAAACATCATGAACTCTTATAAATTCACAGCCCTTCATTATTCCAACAACAGTTGTTGCTAATGTTCCTTCAACTCTTGCATTAACAGGCAAATCTAAAGTAAGACCTATCATAGATTTTTTTGAAGTACCTAATAAAACTGGATATCCTAAATTTCTAATTTTTTCTAGATTATTCATTACAATTAAGTTTTCTTCGTAAGTTTTAGCGAAACCTATACCTGGATCTAAGACAATATTTTCTTCTTTAACCCCTGCATCTAGTGCTAAGTTTATACTTTCCACTAAATCCCCTAAAACATCTTCCATTAAATTATTGTAAGGAATATTTTCTCTGTTATGCATTAAAATACATGGAACACCATACTTTGCTGCAACCTTAGCCATAGCCTTGTCCTTCTTAAATCCCCATACATCATTTATAATATCTGCTCCTACCTTTATAGCTTCTTCAGCAGTTCTTGCCTTATATGTATCAATAGAAACTGGAATATGAAATTTCTCTTTTATAGCCTTAATTACAGGTATAACTCTATTAATTTCCTCATCTACCTCAACTGGTTCAGAACTAGGTCTAGTGGATTCTCCTCCAACATCAATTATATCTGCCCCAGCATTAATTAGCTCTTCTGCATGCTTTAGTGCTAATTCAACTCTATCAAATTTCCCACCGTCCGAAAATGAATCAGGAGTTACATTAAGTATTCCCATAACATAAGTTCTTTCACCCATAATAAACTCTTTGTTCCCTATTCTCATTACACACAACCTCCATTTAATAATTAATAATAAAATTCTTTTTCTCTTTGCTCCAGTAACAATCCTTTTCTGAGTTACAATTAAAACAGTTTCTAGAAAGTTTATCACTTTTACAAATTATTTTAGAAAGTTCATCCTGGGCTTCTCCCCTATGATTTTCTATAGCTCTTAAAATAATTTCTACATCTTTCTTTGAGTAATCTGTTTCAGCTAAAATTTCTTTAGATAAAATTACACTTCCCTTATGATGAGGTATTTTCTCTTTATATTCTAAAACTCTTCCTATATCATGTAATAAAGCAGTTCCATATATGATATCCTTTGAGTAATCTAACCCCTCTTCCAATACTTTTATGTAAGCTATTCTTGCAACATCAAGAAAGTGTTCCATATTATGTTTACAAAAAACTCTATCTTCCTCTAAATCCTTCAATATATTTAAATACTCTCTATAAGTTTTGTTATTTAGTATACCATTAACCTTCTCCAAGGATAACACTCCTCTACTGATTAATTAAGGTTAGAACTTCTCTTCTTAGTTCATAATCTTTTTCAAAAACCCCTCTATATGTAGTAGTTAATGTCTTTGTCCCTGGTTTTTTAACGCCTCTCATAGTCATACACATATGCTCTGCCTCTATAAGTACCATGACTCCTTCTGGATGCAAGTATCCCATCATTGAATCTGCAATCTCTGCAGTTAATTTTTCTTGAAGTTGTGGCTTCTTTGCATAAATCTCCACAGTTCTTGCAAGTTTTGAAAGACCAGCTACTCTTCCATTTGGTATATATGCAATGTGTACTTTACCATAGAAAGGTACTAGATGATGTTCACACATTGAGAAAAAGGTTATATCCTTTTCTAAAACTAAATCATTTCTGTCTACTTGAAAAGTCTTAGACAAATGCTCCTCTGCTGTTTTTCCTATACCTGAAAATATTTCCTCATACATTCTTGCAATTCTTTCTGGAGTTTCAAGAAGCCCTTCTCTATTTTGATCCTCGCCTATAGCCTCTAATATAAGCTTAACTCCTTCAATTATCTTCTCTTTATTTACCATTTTTATATTCCTCCACTTTATAAGCTAGCTATCTCTGCCACTTTAACTCTCTAAAGTTACAGAGGTTTTCTAAACTCTAAAATCACCTATAATTACTAACTTTATTATATCATTTAAAAAGTCCTACTCAATACTTTCATTACCCATTTTTACATACAAATTGTGCCACAATACTAATGAATATAGTGTCTATGATTAATTTAAAACTATATTATATATTTTACCACTAAAAATAAGGTAGACCATCATGAAATTGAAGGACTACCTATTTCAATTATTTGTACATTTTGTTGTATTTTCACCACTTTTATTATCTGTCTTTCTTTAGCTCACTTCTATTATAAATACAGAAACTTTAAAAGGATAATTTAAAATTCTGGCAAATTTCTAAAAATCTATTCATATATTCGGATATAAACTTATTTTTATGGTACACCAGACAAATATCACGAGTAGTGTTAATACCTTGAATATCAACTATGTTCAATTTGCCGGACTTTAACTCCTCTGTAATCATAAGATTAGATATTATAGCTAGACCTTGTCCAGCCATTACCGCATTCTTGATAGCCTCAGTATTTGTACAGCTCCACTTCATATTAACGGAAATTTCCTGTTCTTTTAACAATTGTTCAAAAATATTACGGTCACGACTTCCCTGTTCACGAGCAATAACGTCTTGACCCTCTAATTTTTCAATAGAAATTTCTTTTGCTGAAGCAAATGGGTGGTTTGATCCACAGACTAGCACCAGTTCATCTTGGTAAATTGGTATTTTTATTATATCCGAACTCAGTGTTTCTCCCTCTATAATTGCCAAATCCAAGGTGCTGTTTAGTAACATATTCTCAATAATAGTAGTATTGTTAACTATAGCCTTTGCAGAAGCACCAGGGTTCTCCTTCTCAAACTGCTCAATAATAGGGCATAAAAGACAGGTACCAACCGTTACAGTGCCACCAATGCGTAGGCAGACATTCTCACCTGCATTCTTTATGTCAATTTCCATTGCTTTAAACAAATCTACAATATGACGGGCGTATTTCAGAAGTCGCTCGCCATTTTCAGTGATATATAGCTTTTTAGACAGCCTCTCAAACACCTTAATACCGTAGTAACTTTCAATATCACGGATTGCTTGGCTAACGGAAGGCTGGGATATAAATAATTGTTCTGCTGCAAGCCTCATTTTTCCACAATTAGCAACAGTTATAAAAATCTCTAAATGTCGTATGGTCATTATAAATGTCCTCCTAATTTAAGACGTTATTAATAGGAATATAAAATCAAAGGTTTTCCTCTCCTATTTTTATCTTATATCTATCATTATAATTATATAAATTAAAATCTCAATACCATTGCTTTCAATTTAAATACCTATTGGGCAAGTAACTTCTACAGTTCTCTTTAAAGACATAGGCATCCCCCTTTAAATCTATGCTTATTGTAACAAACCATCTTATACGATAAAGTTTTATATAATTAATAATTATGTTTTTGCAACTTTTAATATTCCTATACATAAAAACAAAGCACCAGGAAGCCCTGATGCTTTACTCTCATATAAGTATTATCCTTCTATATGCTCTATTCCCTTTTGTTCAATCTTATAGTTTCCTCTATCAACTTGCTTGTTTATAAAGCCCTTTTTATGTAACCCTTCAAGACAAGATTTTAATGTTCTCATATCTCCCTTGCTAGTATCCCTTAGGTTAACTGCAAGTCTTATTTTTGTCATACTTTGTGGTGATGACTCTCTACATTCATAAAGGTAGTTTAATATATTATCTTTAATTTCTGTTTCATTATACTTCATTGAAATCCTCCTCATAAGTACATTCCTATATGTTATCCCATTATACTATATCCTATGGTAAATACAAAGGCAACATAGTACTAAATTTTTAATAACCTATAGAAAAAAGAACAGCTTTTAAAACTGTTCCTATCTGCTCCTCGTATACCCTGTTTTACAACACTCCATTTGACTGCACACCAAATTATTTGCAATACATAAAATGTTACACAACAATTGGTTATTAATACATAGTATATGATTTATTAATTGACTATTTGTACACTTTAAGTATTCTGAATTTGATTGATTGCTTTGACAATATAAAAGTATTAATATTAAAACTAAAAGCCTTATACCTCTTCTATCAGAATCACACCTATCCGCGATTACATTTTCTTCATTGCAGCAATGTTCTGAATCTGTTTCCCAATCACAATTACCAGTGAACCTTTCCCAATCACAATTTGACATGTGTACCTCATATATTATTACTATATTTTATATACTATGTAATTCATTATATATTGGTCACACTTAAATCCTTATGCAAATAAAAGTTTATTTTTGTACTATATAGTAATCCTCTCTAAGATATATTTCCTACTGTAAACTACTCCATGAATCATTATATTATTGAAATAATTTATGATTTATTATGTATACCAGTTATTTCTTTATAATTAACAACTTTAATCTTCATTTTCATTGACTACGAACATAAGTTCTAGTATGATTGTTAGAGAAGGTATTCATAAGATAAAATAAATTACTATTGGTGTCTTTTATTAATTGTGATAAGTTTCCTATCTTTATATTCATTCTATATATACTAAAAAACATCTAAAATAGAAGGTGATTAAATTGGAATTAAGTGAAAAATTAAGGATATTGAGTGGAGCTGCTAAATATGATGTGTCTTGTTCTTCCTCTGGTTCAAATCGAAAGGCTGTTAAAGGTTCCTTAGGTTCTGCTGCTTCTAGTGGTATCTGCCACTCCTTTACTCCAGATGGAAGATGTATATCCCTACTAAAGATTTTACTTACAAATTATTGTATATACGATTGTGCCTATTGTATTAATAGAAGATCAAATGATGTGGAAAGGGCTGCCTTTACCGTGGATGAAGTAGTAAACTTAACCATGAATTTTTATAGAAGAAATTATATAGAGGGATTATTCTTGAGCTCTGCTGTTATAAAAAATCCAAACCACACCATGGAAATGTTGACCTCTGTTGTTGAAAATCTTAGAACTAAGCACAATTTCCATGGTTATATTCATCTTAAAGCAATTCCTGGAGCTGATGATGCTTTAATCCAAAGAGCAGGTAATCTGGTAGATAGAATGAGTGTAAATCTAGAACTTCCCTCTGATGAATCCCTTAAACTTTTAGCTCCCGAGAAAAATAAAACTGATATATTTTCTCCTATGAAGTCCATAAAAAACAATATTATAGTTAGTAATTCTGAAAGAAGACTTTCTAAAACAGCTCCCATCTTCGTGCCTGGCGGTCAAAGTACTCAGCTAATTGTTGGAGCAACTAAAGAAAGTGACCTTAATATACTAACCCTTAGTGAGAACCTTTATGATAACTTTTCTTTAAAAAGAGTTTATTACTCAGCTTATGTACCTGTGAATAGTGGAAAGAATCTTCCCGACCTTAAATCCCCACCAACTTTACGGGAACATAGACTTTACCAAGGAGATTGGCTCCTTCGTGTCTATGGATTTAGGTCTGAGGAGTTGCTTAATGACAAAAGCCCTAATTTTGATATTAACTTTGATCCAAAAACCAATTGGGCTTTAAATAATATTAATCTCTTCCCTGTGGAGATTAATATAGCTCCCTATGAAACCTTGATTAGAATACCTGGCATTGGAGTTCAAGGAGCAAAAAAAATCATGAGTGCAAGAAAAGTTAGCTTTCTAGATTTTAATGACTTAAAAAAGCTAGGGGTAGTTTTAAAGAGAGCTCAGTATTTTGTAGTGTGTAAAGGAAAGTATTATGGTTCTGTAGATTTAGATGAAGATAAAGTAAGATCAGCCCTAAAGCCTAAAATTGATTTAAACTATCTTGATGATGGCAATGAGCAGCTTAGCTTCTTTGATTCCCTAAATCTTAATAAATCTCTAGACTTATTCCCAACTTCACCTAATAAAAAACTTTTACTCAGTGCTTCTAAGGATGATTTTAACTCTTTAGATAAAACCCTATTATTAAATGATAAAGGTACCTCTTTTACTGGGGAATTGTAAAAATCAATCTATTGAAATGCCTTGTTATTTTATTTGAAGAAGCAAGTTCCTACAACAAATCAAAAAAATTAGGATTCTTACTTAGGAGGATGTAACCATGAAAGAATATTTATATGATGGGTCTTTTGAAGGACTTTTAACTACTATTTTTTATTGCTATGGTTCTAAGGAAGATACTATAATCACAAAGATATCCAATTATATACCTAGCTTAATTACCCAAGTTAAAGAAATAACAACTGAAGAGGATAAATTCAATAGGGTGTATTATAGCATAAAAGATAAACTGAGCCATAGCACCTTAAGAAATGTATACTATATTTATTTAAGTGACTTATATAACTGTGAGGATTTAATCCTTAAATATATAAAACTCTGCTATAAGTATGGTGATGACATAAACCTAGCCAAAAATAATGACTTAATCATTCTAGTGGATAAATATTGTAGAAGGGTGTCACTAGAAGGTCATAGGTTCACAGGCTTTGTAAGATTTAAGGAAATTGCACCCTTTACTTTCTATGGCGCTATAGAGCCTGACCATAACATCCTACCTGTAATATCTTCACATTTTACTATGAGATTTTCTGACCAAAACTTTATAATCCATGATATTAAAAGAGAGTTAGCTATTATCTACAACAAAAGTGAAAGTGTTATATCTCCCCTTTCTAAGGAACAAGGAGAAGCCCTTGAAACCTCTTCTATAGATGATAACTTTGAAGATTTATGGAAACAATTTTATGAATCAGTTAATATTAAGGAAAGAGAAAACCCCAAACTAAGAAATAGAATGATGCCTACTAGATACTGGAAACATTTAACTGAAATAAAGTAGGTTTTAAAGTTAATGCTATGTTCTAAGTGAGTGTTGATAAGAACTTCAACAGTTTATTAGAACATAGCATTTAAGATTACACTTATCTCTTATTTATTAAATCCAAGAATTCCTTCTCCATAAGTGTTTTTATTCCTAACTCTTCAGCCTTAGCAAGTTTACTTTTTCCAGGCTCGGTACCCACAATAATCATATCCGTCTTCTTACTTACACTACTAGCTATAACTGCACCATAATGTATAGCCATCTCCATCATTTCACATCTACTTCTTGACATATCTCCTGTAAATACTAACTTTTTACTTTCAAATATGTTCTCTATTATATTACCTTTTGCAGCCTCTAATCTTAATTTTTCCTCTGCACGTTTTTCCTTATCTACCTCATAGTTTCTTGTTTTTCTAATATTACTACTAGAAGTTGCTCCTAAAGCACTCCACTTTTCGGGTTTTACAACCTTTAACAATTCTAATAAGTCCAGTACATCTTGCATTGCTGTATGGGTTTGATCTCCCTTTATATCATAGTATTTTAGAAGTTCTACTAGCTTATAACTATCAAGCTTAACCTTTGATTTAATAGTATTCATGCTGCAATAAAATTTCGTGCTATCATCCACCCAATTCCAATATACTAAAAATTTTTTATCGAAACTAGCATTATGTGCAACTAGTGGGTATTTATATTTAGCTATTAGCTCCTTAAACTGGTTCTTTAATTCAGCATTCTCTTCTATAGCTTCGAGTCCAGATCCATATCCACTCTTATATTTTTCTTTATTATTAATAATAGCTAAATGTAAGCTGTCTACAACTTTATAATCTTCCACAACCACAGCTGCTACTTCCCTTATTCCATCTTGAGCCATGAAGCTATGTGGAGTTTCTATATCAATTATAATAAAATTTTCTTTCTTATCTGTTTTTTTATGCTGCTTCTTAGATTCCTTATTTGCCTTAGGTAAGGTTATTTCAGTAGTTTCTTCACTGTGATCTAAATATCTTGAAAAACTCTTGTTTTGCATATCTAATAAATAATCTGGGTGTATGCTATGCAGTTCTCCATTTATATGTAAAATTATTTCATTGTCATCAACAAATCCAACTACATCACATTCTATATGCTTGTCTATGTAATTCCCTTTATAATATAGTGTTTTTATTTCAACTGCTTTTGAAGATATTAGCTTCCATTCCCTTAACTTTTCTAATTTGTATTCTATTGACTGGAATGTTATCCATTCTCTTTTAGGACTTATCATATTTATGCCTCCATGCTGACTTTATTAAATTTTAGTAGTAGATTAATTGTATTTTATTAAAACTTATTTTATTTTATCATACTTATACCTTAAGTTCATCCTATTACCCATATGCAATTATTGTTTATGTTACCCTTACCTTTATATTTAACTCCCTCATTATTCTCTCTCCATCTAATTTCAATAAACAGAAACTATATTCCAGTGATTTAGAAATAGCTTTAACTTCTCAAGATTTTAGCTAGTTTATTATTAAATCTAATATATAAAAAAATTATGATCACCCATAAACTGAGCGGTCATAATTAATATTTTTATATGATTTAAATAACTGAAAATATATTGCTAATATTTACTTCTATGACTAATCATTATTTCATTCAATATTTCACTAGTACTTTGTGGTGTATATGTAATAGCATTAGCACCTGCTGCTATAGTTTCACGTATGCTTTCTGTGGTAGGTCCTCCCGTTGCTATGATTGGAACTTGTGGGTATTTCATTCTTATAGTTCTCACAATATTTGCTGTTTCTTTTCCGCCAGATACATTTAGTATTGTAGCACCTGATTCTATTCTTCCATCTATATCATCATGTTTTGAAACAACTGTAACTACTATTGGCAAATCTATTGTTTTTCTCATACCTTTAATTACTTCATTTGCTATAGATGCATTAACTACAACTCCCATAGCACCTTTAAATTCAGCATCCAAAGCTAAATTAATAACTCTTTTTCCTGTAGTAATCGAACCTCCAACACCACAAAATACTGGAATGTCAGATGCTAATAATAAAGCTTCAGTTATTCTTGGTTGAGGAGTGAATGGATATACTGCAATAACTGCATCAGCATTAGTATTTCTTATTACTGCTACATCTGTTGTAAATACTAATGATTTAATCCTTTTCCCAAAAATAATAATTCCACTGGCATCCCTAATAACTTTAGGTAATTCGATCATATGACTTCTTAATAGGCCTTTAAATTCTGGCACATACTTTTCCATAAGACTTCTCCTTCTAATTTACACACTATTCTCTTTGTACCATTTAAATTACTTATTCCAATAATATATTTATTAACCTATACTTATAGGGTTTTATCCTGTTTCCTATATAAAAAGCATTAAAATGATTACTAGAATAACTTCTAAAATTAGATTAAAATTTCTTTTAATTGCTTATTTCCTATTAGGATGCACTTTATTATTCAAACAATACATATGATATTAAATCATATAATTTATGTTTTTTCAACAACTTATTTTTCCCTTCAATCATATATATTAAACAACATATTTTACTCCTAATACCTACCTTTATTTTGCACATACAAATCGCTTATAAATTACATGTAAATTTTGAAATTATTTCAAAGTCTTATGCCTATAATTTCTACTAAATAAACTTTTCTGATTTTAACTATTCAGTTTAAGTTCTAATTCTTGCCTTTCATGTTATTGAAATAAAATATTGCTAGCTGTGTTCGATCTCTAAGTCTTAGTTTTTCTAAAATAACACTTACATAATTTCTAATAGTACCTTCACTTAGAAACAAATTTGATGCTATTTCCTTATTTGAAAGCCCCTGAGAAACTAGTGTAATTATTTCGATTTCCTTACCTATTAAATCATATTTTGATAAATCCTTCTTATCCCTGTTCATACTTAGTATTGTTGGTATCTTTGATACAATTTCCTCACCAAAAACACTTTGTCCAAGTTTTACTGCCTTCAAAGCTGGAACAATTCCTTCAAAATGTTGTTTTAGAATATATCCCTTGGCTCCAATTTTTAGTGCAGTTATTATATACTCATCATCCTCAAATGTAGTAAGAAATAATATTTTCCCTTCTTTATGAGATTTCAAAATTTCCTTTGCCGCTTCCATTCCTGTGATTCCACCCATACGAATATCCATAAGTATTATGTCTGGCTTATATTCATCATAAAGCTTTATTGCCTCTTCCCCACTATATCCTAGTGCCAACACCTTTATATCGCTAGACATCTCTATTATAGTTTTAAGGGATGTTGCAATAAGTTTATCATCATCTATAATAATTATTTTCATATCTATAATCCCTACCTTTACCTAAAAATTATTATCTTTATATAAGTTAATGTAGTATTAATATATTTTATTTCAGCATTTTTTGTAAATAGAACCTTCAATGATTAAATAAACCACATTCGCTGGAATAAGTTTCACTTAAGATTTACAACGTGTTTAATATTGGCAAGACTGATTCCTTATCATCACTTCATAAAAGATATAAATATTTTAAATCCATTACTATTATTGAAATTTACAATTCCATTTAAACTATCTACACGATTTCGAATATTTTCAAGACCCATTCCATTATCTATGCTCATACTTTTCTTTGTTCCGTTGTCCATAATAATTACCTGATATAACTTAGGATGCTCATACAGACTAATAGATAGTGCTGTTGCATTTGAATGCTTTATCACATTTGATAGTGCCTCTTTAACAATGGCAATAATAGAATACTTAACCTTTATATCAAGATTTGAAGAAAACTCATAGTTTAGTGTTCCTTGGCAAAAGGTAAATTCCTGAATTAGATTTGAAAGTTGCATATATAAATCAATTGAGTCTTCATGAATGTTGTGAATACTGCTTCTAATAGAGTTCATTCCTTCATCTAAAGTGGTTTTAATATTTCCAAGTAACTCTTTTGTAGTTTCCTCTTTGGTCAACGCCATGGTTGCTCCAATTTGCAAAATTGAACTCGTTAAAAGATGGCCTACACTATCGTGAATTTCACGGGCAATCCGATTTCTTTCATCTAATGTAGCTAAACTAACCTCAGAATCCTGTTTATCTACTAGCTCTTTAATCTTTTCCTCAAGAACCATGGAAAGCTCTGTTAAGTCATCCCTCTTCTTTATAAAATCACTATGTAGCCTTTCATATTGAATCGCTTTAAACTTTAATATGATTCCCACAATAATTAAAGCAGCAATAATAAGACTTATTTCAAGGGAATATAAACTTACATTTATTACATAGGGAATTAAAGTTATAGTCCCTATGTATTTGTTTTTTGAAAAGCTTATATCATATATTATAACTGGTATCATAATGAGAAACTCAGGATAAAATACGCAAATTATACAGTATATCAAAAAAGCAGTGACGTTTAGCTTATCTCTATTAAAATACTCTAGAAAGCTAGTCATTGCCACTGCTATTAAAGTAGGTATAATAGCTTTCTCAATAGAATTATTTGTTAAAACCATAGTTGTAGATCCTACTAGGAGTATAACTTTATTTAAAATATTATTCATTTATATCTCCTTTCATCTAATATTATAGATATATACTATCATAAGTGATACTCCAATTCTATGAATTAATCAGTGTAATTTACGCCTTGGAATGCAGAGATGAAGTTTCATAAATTTCTAGCTATGTTAAAACGAAAATACATTGATATTTAATGAATAAATTATAACCTGACAAATGTCATATTTAAGTTATGACATCTAACACTTACATATGAGAAATTCTTCCACTATAATATAAATATAGAATAAAAAAAAAGAGAGGTATTATCATGGTTGTTAAAATAGAGAACTTAGTAAAAAGATATGGAGATTTAATCGCTATAGATCATCTAAATTTAAATATTAAGCAAGGAGAAATATTTGGGCTTCTAGGTCCTAATGGCTCTGGAAAAACTACCACAATAAATTGCATGTTATCATTACTTAAATATGATAAAGGAACCATTGAAATTTTTGGACAAGAAATGACACCTACAACCTACAATGTTAAAAAGGACATTGGTATAGTAATGCAAAATGTAGCTGTTTTCGATGACCTTACAGTATATGAAAATGTTGATTATTTCTGTGGTTTATATATAACAAATAAAAGTAAGAGAAGGGCCCTTGTAGAAGAAGCAATAGACTTTGTTGGACTTTCCGATTATAAAAAGTTTACACCAAAGAAATTAAGTGGTGGACTTCTTAGAAGATTAAATATAGCTTGTGGAATTGCTCATAAACCAAAGTTAATTATTCTTGATGAACCAACAGTTGCTGTAGACCCACAAAGTAGAAACCACATTTTAGAAGGAATTAAAAAATTAAACCAAGAAGGATCAACTATTATTTACACATCTCACTATATGGAAGAGATTGAGCAGCTTTGTACTTCAATAGCTATCATGGACAATGGTAAAATTATTGCAAGGGGTACTAAAGAAGAACTTAAATCTATGATTTCTCTTGGTGAAAAAATAGTTGTTGAAGCCTACAACTTAAGTAATACTCACCTTGAAAGTATTAAATCATTTCCTAATGTGACTGACATAGACTATAAGGAAAATCTGCTAACTGTTAGAACAAAAAGTGGACATAGCAGTCTTGGAGAAGTTATTAACTATGTGGGAGAAAATAAAATAAGCTATGGAAAGATTTATTCAGAGCTACCTACTTTAAACGACGTATTTTTGGAAATTACCGGTAAGAAGCTTAGAGATTAGTAAAGGAGGAGTATAGTATGTTTTGGCATATTTTCAAATATCAATTAAAGTGTAAGTTTAAGGATAAAGAAGGTTTCTTTTGGTCTTTAATGTTTCCAATAATCCTTGCCACATTTTTTTATCTAGCCTTCACAAATGTTCTTTCTGGAGAATCATTTGAAAAAGTTAATATTGCTCTTGTAAACACTAGTAATATGACTGAAGAATTTAGTACAGCAATAAATGAAAGTGACCTATTTATTATAAAGAACACAGAAAAATCTAAGGCAGAAGACCTACTTGCAAAGGGTGAAATTTCAGGTTATATAACCTTTGGAAATAAAATTGATATAACCGTTACAAAATCTGGTATCAATGAATCAATAATTAAAACTTTTGTGGATAGCTTCAGTGAAAAAAATGCTACTATCACAAATATAATGAGTAAAAATCCAAATTTAATCACTGGTGATTTTATAGAAAACATGGAAATCTATAAGGACTATACTAAAGATGAGGACATAGGCACCTCAACAAATGCAGTTGTAATTTTCTTCTATGCTCTCCTCTCAATGACTTGTCTTCTTAGCGCTAATCTAGGTTGCACCGACGTTATAAATATACAGGCAAATCAATCACAAAGAGCAGCTAGAATCAACGTGGCACCAGCAAATAAAATAAAAGTTTTTTTAGCTACAATAAGTGCCAGCCTATTACTTCATTTTACAAACACACTATTAGTTATATTGTATATATCTCAGATATTAAAGGTTGACTTTGGTAATTCACTTGGATTTGTAATTCTACTTTGCTTTGTCAGCTGCTTTACAGGCCTTACCCTTGGTACTATGATAAGTTCTCTTGTAAATAAAAAGGCAAGTACTAAAGATGCTATTTTAAATGGAATCATAATGATTGGATGCTTTTTCTCTGGAATGATGTCCACTGATGTTAAATACATCATACAAAGTAAGTTTCCTATTATGGCATATATAAATCCAGCAAACCTAATTACAGATGGATTCTATTCCCTATATTATTATGATACCTTTAATAGATATTTTATAAATTTAAGTATATTAGCTTTCTTGGGAGTTACATTTGGAATTATTACCTATGTTGTATTAAGGAGGCAAAAATATGCAAGTATTTAAACAGTATTTTAAGATTGTACGAAAAAGTGCCCTTGCATCATTATTAATTTATGTAGCAATCTTTACAGTTATAACGGTACTATTCTCAAATATGGGTGGAGCTGCAATGGAGCCTTCCTTTGAAACTTCAAAATGTAGGGTAGTAGTTATAAATAAGGATACTTCACCCCTTTCTCAAAACCTCGAAAAATACATTGGAGAAAATTCAAAACTTGTAGAAATACAAACTGACGAGGAAGGAATAAAGGACGCTTTATTCTTTAGGCAAGCAGAAGTTATTATAACTATTCCAGAAGGTTTTGGAAATATGTTTATAACGGAAACCCCTCTTAATTTAAAAACTCAAAATATTCCTGATTCCTCAAGTGGAATCTTTGTAAAAAATATGGTAAATAACTATCTAACTACCTCAAAGTTGTATTCGGATAGTATGCAATATACAAACTGGGAAGAAATTAATAACCTTGTTAATGATGATTTATCTATTAATACCAAAGTTAACCTAACCGGTGAAGGTAAAAATAATTATAAAAGTAAAATTAATTATTATTTTAATTATCTTTCATATGCTTTAATTAGTATATTAATACTTGGAATTTCAATAACTTCAAATATATTTAATTCTTCAGATATTAAAAGAATAAACCTATGCTCACCTATAAAACCAAATAGATTTAGCATGCAAATATTTCTTGGGAATATCTCATTATCTCTTATAACTTGGGCCTTGTTCATTGCTCTCTCAATAATAATGTATAAAGGAGATATGTTTACTGTAAGTGGATTACTTTATAGCATAAATTCCCTAGTATTTACTATAACGTGCTTATCTCTAAGTTTTTTAATAGGAAACTTAGCATCTAAAACTTCAATAAAGCCAATTTCAAACTGTGTTGCCCTTGGTGGTTGTTTTCTTGGTGGTGCCTTTGTTCCTCAAAGTCTACTCAGTGAAACCGTAAAAAATATTGCAATAGTAAATCCAGTTTATTGGTTTATAAAAGTAAATGACAAAATTGGTACTTTATCAGTTTTCAACAAGGAAACTATAGCTCCAATATTATTTGAGATGATCATTTTACTAGCCTTTGCTGCAGCCTTTCTAGGTATAGCACTAGTGGTTATTAAGCAAAAGAGAACTAAATACTAATTAAATATAAGCAACAGATAAAAAGACCTAAGATTCATCTAATATATCTTAGGTCTTTTTCATATCTTTTATGTAAATTTATTACATAATCTGAAAACATATGGTAAAATATAGTTATAAATTTAACATAACCTAATAAATTAATAGTTATACCTACTTTCCGTAGTAAATTTATAAAAGGAGTGATCTAATGAAGCTATTTAAAAAGAAAGTCGGTCTTGGTTCTCTATCCTTTCTCTTGCTCTTAGTAAGTATTGTCTTTATATTTTCATATATTTACTTTTCTATAGGTGGTGAAATTTTAGGATTCCTTGGCTTAGGCCCTTGGGTAGAATGGGATATCCGTAGCCCTTACACTATGCTTTACTCATTAATATTTACAATTCCGGCAATTCTTCTAGGTTATAAATATAATAATCACTTTGGTGCCAAAGCTGGAAAATCAATATCCATTGCTATAACTTCGGTAATTCTTGTATTCACACTAGGTTATGAAGTAGGTTTTCAATTTATTATAAGTTAGAATTTTCATTTTATGTCTATAGCTGAAAATAAGAGGTGTATTACATAGATACCTCTTTTGATTAATATAATACTCTAGTCAAGATAAACTATATTTAGTTATAACTTATTTAAAAACGCTATATAAATAATAGTAGATATATTATTGCACTTGGAGGTTACTTTATGCCTAATAAAATCAAACTCCTTATTCTTCTCGGTGGCCTAGCTATCCTAATACTATTATTATCTAGGTGTTCAAACAATGATGGCAATTACACGGCGACTAGATCTAAATCTCATAATTCTAAGACTTCTATGGAAATGTCCTATGATAACTTTAATGGATATAAATATAAAATCCTTAAGCTTAAAAAAGGAGATAAATTAACCTTAAACATTAAACTAAATAATGACAGTGGAGATCTAACTGTATCACTAATTGATAAATCTGATAAAGAACTCTACAAGACTGGAAGCCTTGAGAATTCAGTATCTCAAACTATACTAATACCTAAGAGTGGAAAATATAAAATACAAGTTCAAGGGGACCATAGCGGAGGCTTTAAAATAAGCTGGGATGTAATTAAGTAGATTTATTAAATATAGCCTACACAAAATATTAGATAATATATAATTTGTGTAGGCTTATTTAAATCAATTTATACCTTTACAAAACTATGTTAAAATAATTTTATGGAGGTGTATATATGAATACTGACACAGGTAAAAAATTAGCTTTAAAAAGACATGAATTTATGGAAAATTTCCTTAGTGAGTTTTATAAAGAATGGGATTGTAATTTAAAATAATTCCTTATACTATATTGATGTATCAGATTCAGTATAATACTGGGGTTGTGAATCACCCCAGTAGGTTCATCCAATATAATCAGTTAATACTCTATATAAAACTCTTGATTAATTCATAGTTTTTCCCCTAATTTCTTTAGCATAACCATTTATATTTTTATTATTTAATGTATTAACAATAAGGAATCCTCCAATAAAAAACACCAATGGATACAACACATTTACTGTAAATAGCACATTATCTTTTAGTTTTACTTTGCAAAATATCATAGCTACAAAAACAATAATGTAGACTATAATAAAACCCATATTATTTTTTAAAGATTCTTTTCCTGTTAATTCAAAAGATTTACTCGTTACATACCAATAAATCCCGTATGCACCAACTAATGCACCTAGAGTTGATAATATAAATCCTATATTTATACTTATATGTAATGATTTTTTAGTAAATATATCATTAATTACTGATGAAGAAAGTATTTCTAGTATAAATAATATGCCAGCACCCACAATGAATATGAACAAATTTTCTAAAATTATCTCATACTTAGTTTTTTTTCGCCCATTTTTTATTAACTTATCACAAAATGACTTATAATCTTCTCCTATGCTCTCCTTAAAATCTTCTAATCTAAGTTGTGACTCCAAAGCCATCCCTATAAGATCTTTACGGATAGCTTCAATATCATACTCATTTAGATTTGATGAGTGCAAATATACCACCATATCTGTAAGTACAACATTGTTATCATCCGATAATTGTTTCTCTGCTGTATTATTTTCTTTCCTAATTCTATTTAATGCATTCATTTATTTCTCCTCCAAAATTAAAAATATTATCATCTGCCGTCAATGTTTAATCCATTCAAAATTTATATTGAAATGAAAATAACTATTCTCCTTGAAGATTTAAAATACTATTAACTGTCCTTGATACAGTTTTCCAATATTCTTCAAAGGATTTCAGTGTTTCTTCTCCATCATCCGTAATAGTATAATACTTTCTGCTTGGACCTAATGGTGAAGCTTTAAATTCAGATGAAATTAACTTCTTTTTTTCAAGACGTATTAATAGTGGATAAATTGTTCCCTCTTTAACATCTTTAAATCCATACTCAGTTAATTTTTCCATGATTTCATAACCATAGGTTACCTCTAAACTTATAATTTTAAGAATACATCCTTCTAAAGTTCCACGCATAAGTTGTGATTTATCAACCATCTTTTCACCTACCTTGTTCTACATAGTACTATAACTACATAGTAACACATAGTAGCTATATTCGTCTAGATTTTTGTACAAAGTTATTCTTTTAACTTTTATTTGTGATAAAATATGTATGTTAAGGATTACATAGATTTTACTTAGGAGTTATTTATATTGAGAACGTTTAATTGAGCAAACCTTCTATTAATAAATAAGTAAAATCTCTATTTAAAAATATAATAAGTAGAAATTCAAAAGTGAGGTTACTATAATGAAGAATATGCTGATTAGAGAAATTGAACTAAGAGACTTTAAGCACATATATTTGTTAAATAAAGAACTTGGATATGAATATGAACTTGAAAATGTATCAGGAAGAATTAAACATATCTTAGAAAATACAAAGGATATTATTTTAGTAGCAGAGTATAATGATGAAGTCATTGGATATATCCATGGAACCCCTTATGAATCTCTTCGCTTCGATTCTCTTATAAACCTTTTAGGATTTGTTGTTAAAGAAAGGTATAGAAATAATGGTGTTGGCAATATACTTATAGAGAGCTTAGAATCACAGATAAAGAAAAAAGGATTTTCTGGAATCAGATTATTATCTGGGTACAATAGAGTTAACGCTCATAGATTCTATGAGAATCATGGTTACACTAATAACAAGGTGCAAAAAAAATTCATTAAGATTTTCTAACAATCTTAAAAGAGGTGTTTATTATAAGAGTAAAAACCCAGAGAAACTTATGGCTTTTAGGTAGTATATGCTTTGTATTTTCCTTTGCTTATTACTACCGAGAAGGTTCTTCCCTTTGTTGGTATCAACTATTTATTGCATTACTTTTTTATATAAATGGGTATATATGCAATGGAAAACTAAAGAATGAAAGACAAAAAAATAAGAAAAATCCCTATAGCTAATATGAAAATATACAGAATAAATAGTTGTGTTAAACTATTTATTCCGTATGTTTTATTTCTTAATAGATTTAATATATTCTTATTAATATCACCTTTAACATATCCTAGGTAACAATTCCCCTTGAGCCATTCTCAAGATTTTCCTTGCTCCTAAATAAGTCTTAAGATAAAGATTATTTTTATTGCCTTCAATGACTTCACCAATTATAACTGCATTCTTTCCAAGCTGATTTGATTTCATAGCCTTTAGTACCTTAGGTGCATCTTTATCACTAACTATACAAATTAGCTTTCCTTCATTTGCTACATAGAGGGGATCAAAGCCTAGAATTTCACAAAAACTTCTAACTTCCTCATTTACGGGTATGTGTTCTTCCCATATCTCCATAGTTTTTTCACTTAAATTTACTAGCTCCTTTAAAGTGTTTGCAAGTCCTCCTCTTGTGGGGTCTCTCATTATCCTAACTTCACTGCTACAGTTCATTATTTCCTTAGTTAATTCATTTAAAGATGCACAGTCACTTTTGATATTTGATTCTACTTCTAGATTTTCTCTTTCATTGATGATACACATACCATGTTCTCCAATAGTTCCGCTTAGTATTATTTTATCTCCTACCCTTATATTGCTTCCCTTTAATATATAGCTATCTTCACCAATTACCCCTATACCTGTGGTATTTATATATACTTTATGTCCTCGTCCTCTTTCTACTACCTTAGTGTCTCCAGCGATAATTTTTACCCCAGACTTCTTAGCTTCACTTCCCATGGATTCTGCTATCCTTTCCAGATTTTCTATTTCAAAGCCCTCTTCAATAATAAATCCAGCTGTGATATATAATGGGGTTGCACCGCTTACTGCTAAGTCATTGACAGTGCCACAGATACTTAACTTACCTATATCTCCACCGCTGAAAAATATAGGGTCCACCACAAAACTATCTGTAGTTACTGCAATGTTCCCCTTAATCTCCTTTAATATGGCTGAATCATTTTGTTCTAATAACTCTTCATTATGAAAGTGCTTTAAAAACACATTTTCTATCAATTTAAAGCTTTCTTCTCCCCCGCTACCGTGGGCCAATGTTACAATGTCCATAACCCCTCCTTGTATGTTAGATTTAATAATATGCTATATATAACTATCATCCCCTAAAATTTCATTTCATATCACACTGAAAATATCATACAATGACGTTGATAAAATTTTTGACCTACATGCTACTATACACTATTCCGCAAGTGCCCTCCTGTGACACCATACATGGCCCTATTGGATTACTTGGAGTACAACTTCTCCCAAAGAGTTTACAATTCTTTGGTGATTTAATTCCCTTTAATATGTCACCGCATATGCATTCTTTATTTTCACTTTCAGCTTTAGTTTTTATAGAAAATCTAACCTTAGCATCGAAGAATCTATATTCATCTTTAAGTTCATACCCTGTATTCTTCAAGGTCCCAAGACCTCTCCAAACACTATCTGAGGTGATAAATACTTCCTCCAATAGATTTTGTGCTTTACCATTTCCACCACTTTTCACAAAGCCTTTATAAAGATTCTTACATCCATACTCCTTACTTTCCTTCATGTCGATAATTGAAAGTATCCCTGCTAATATATCTATTCCTTTAAATCCACATACAGCCATAGGTATTTTATACCCCCTTGATAAATTATCAAAAACATCATTGCCAATTATTGTTGCCACGTGGCCTGGACATATAAACCCATCTATATTAATGGACTCATCTAAAACTAAGGCTACCATGGTGTTTGGCATAGTTTTTAAGGAATGTAAAACAGAAAAATTATTTATGTTATTCTCCCTTGCTTCTTTTAATGTTAAAGCTATTATAGGGGCTGTAGTTTCAAATCCTATAGCTAAAAATATAACTTCTCTAATTGGATTATTCATAGCTATCTTCAAGGCATCTAATGGTGAATAAACCATCCTAATATCTCTGCCTCTAGCTTTCTCTTCTCTTAAAGATGTTTTACTACCTGGAATTTTAATCATATCTCCAAATGTGGCAATTATTATGTTTTCATTTTTGCTCAGACTTATTGCATCATCTATATAACTTTGTGCAGTTACACATACAGGACAACCAGGCCCTGATAATATTCTTATATTGGGAGGCAACATCTTATCTATACCATGGTTATAAATACTTCTAGTATGGGTGCCACAAACCTCCATTATACTTATTTCCATTGTCCCCCGGTTCTCTATAGATTTTAATAAGTTCATAGCCAATTCAATCTGGTTCGAATCTTTACTTTCTTTATAATACATTACCTATAGCTCCTCTATTAAACTCTTAAATATATTCAAGGTTTCCAATGCTTCCTGCTCCTCTATCTTTTCTATGGCACACCCTGCATGAATTAGAACATAATCTCCAATCTTTAAATCCTCTATTAAACTTGTATTCACACGCTTCTTTATTCTTCCAAACTCCACTAAAGAATCCTTACCGCAGATTTCTACGACCTTTCCTGGAATTGCTACACACATATATTTTTACTCCTTACACAATTCATTGGCAATAATTACTTGTCCTATTGATAATCCCCCATCATTACAGGGTATAAGCTTATGAGTTATTACATTAAATCCACTTTGCTCCAGTCTTTTCTTTATTCCTACTAGGAGTATTGGATTTTGAAACACTCCACCACTTAAAGCAACTGTGTTTATATTATACGCTTCTCTTAATTTTAAGGAAATCTCATGGGAAAACTCTATTATAGTATTATGGAATTTAAAAGCTATTTCACCTTTACTAATTGAGTTTTCTAAGTCCTTTAAAATCTCCATGACTATTTTGTTTGTGTTTACAACATATGGTGAACTTTCACACTGGATTTCATAGGAATAACTTTTCTTTAAAACACTAAAAGAATCTGTAAAATCCTCTGATAGATTTTGTAAATATAAAGCTGCTTCTCCTTCATAGGATATATCTTCATCAAATCCTAAAATACTAGCCACTCCATCAAATAATCTTCCCATACTAGAGGACAGAGGCGAATTAAATTTCTTTTCAATCATATTAACTATAATATTGACAACCCTACCCTTAAAGCACTTTCCCAAAACACAATCCATGGAAGATTTTTTCAACTGCGTATTATCTACTAGTGAATCTTCCTTTAGAGCTTTATATAGAAGTGATATCCCCATTTTCCAAGGAGATTTTACAGCTCCATCTCCACCTGGCATAGGAATATAGTTAATATGTGCACCCCTGACAAATTCTTTGTTATCACATATTAAAAATTCTCCACCCCACAGGTTTCCATCCTCACCATAACCTATTCCATCAAAGGCTATTCCGATCACCTTATGCCTTACCTTATTTTCAGCCATACAACTTACTATATGGCTGTGATGATGGTATACCCCTATGGTTTTCCCCTTCTGTTCTTCTAAATATTTATTACACCAATAGTTTGGATGCATATCATGAGCCACTATACTTGGCTCTATTTTGTAGATTCTCTTCATATACTCAAGATTTTTTTCAAATCTATGATAATTTTCAACGCTTTCCATATCTCCAATATAAGGACTTGTAAAAATCTCCTTCCCATTACTTAAAGAAAAAGTGTTTTTAAACTGTGAACCTAGAGCCAAAATGTTATTTCTATGAATATGGTTTTCATCCAAAGAATTTCTACAATCTAAAGCTTCACTATTATACAAAGAGTTTCCATCATTTAAATTATACTTGTTATAAGACGGAGCATATCCTCTCCCTCCTCTTATAAGCCTTTCCTCATTTAAAACTACGCTAGTTACAGAGTCATCTATTGGCATATTGATTTCTCTATTATGAACTAAAAAGTAATCTGCAACATTTTTAAGTTTGTCTATTGCCTCTGAATCCTTATAGATTATAGGTATCTCACTTAGGTTTCCACTGGTAAAAACTATAACCTGCAATTCTTCATCAAAAAGTAAATAATGAAGAGGTGTATAAGGTAAAAGAACTCCTAATCTTTTATTATTAAAAGAAATATTGTAAGGAAGGTTATTATTATTCTTTTTCTTTAAAATCACTATAGGTTTTTTATTTCCTGTTAAAATCTCCTTCTCTATTTCACTTATCTCACAATACTTAAAAACTATCTCCACATCCTTCATCATTAAAGCTAAAGCCTTACTTTTGCGGGATTTTCTTTTCCTTAGCTTCTCTATAGCACTTCCATCCTCTCCATTGCAAATAAGATTAAATCCACCTATTCCCTTCACCCCTATTATTTTTCCTTCTCTTAAAAATTGCTTAACCTGCTCTATCTCATTGACACCTTGAATTACTTCTTTATCACTATTTAAAAGAGTTAGTTTAGGACCACACTTTGAGCAGCAGGTGGGCTCTGCATGAAATCTTCTATTTAAAGGATTTTCATACTCAGCTCTACAATCCTCACACATTACAAAAGGCTCCATAGTGGTATATTTCCTATCATATGGAGTAGCTTTTATAATTGAAAATCGAGGACCACAGTTTGTACAATTTGTAAAAGGATAAAGGTATCTACTAGGATTATCTCTATCCCACAACTCCGCTTCACACTCCTCACAAGTAGCTATATCTGGAGAAATTAAGGTAATTCCATCTTCTTCATCACTACTTTCAATTATAGAAAACTTGTCGAAATTACCTAATGATTTTCTTTTTTTGCTCATGTGTTGTTTAATATCACTTAATTGTAATGGCTTCTCTTCTCCTTTTATCTTTTCAACATAACTTAGCTGTGGAAACTTTTCATTAACTATGACTTCCTCAATATAACTTATCTTAGGGGCTTTTTCCTTAATGTCTATTAAAAAGTTATCTATATTTTCAGTATCACCTTGAACCTCTATAACCACTCCTTTAGTGGTATTTTTAACCCAACCTTTTAGCTTATTATCCAAAGCTATTCTATAAACAAAGGGTCTAAATCCGACACCTTGAACCTTACCTTTTACTATGATTTCTTTTCTATACAATTTATCTTCTTCACTAACCAGGATATCTACATGTCTTCTATCCACACTATCTTCTTCTTTCTAACTATAATACTTAGGCATATTCAAAAAAATAATTAGTCAGTGTATCTTAGTGTATTTTATTTCATATGCCTTATTTATTTTAACTCTTGGTTAATTCCACTATTCTTATAATTTCCTTAAACACCTCTTCAGTTATATTAAAAAAGTTATCCTCCAGAGTCCTTGATAATTCTAGAGAATAATCTACTTTTTCTATTTCTATTCCAATTAAATATCCCCGTATTTCCCTAAACTCTCTTCTTAAAATCTTTAATAGGCTATCACTATGAATATCTCTACTATAATCTATAAAAGAATCACACTGATCTAATGTAAAGGTAGAAACATGACCTGGTTCTATACTAAAATAAGTACTATCAACTATGATAACTATATCATCCTTCTCAATCTGATCTAAACAATATATATTATTAGTTTCACCTATTATAACCTGTACATTTCCACTGTAATTCTCAATATTTCCCTTTATTGCTTCCATAACCTTTACCCCTATACCATCATCACAAAGAAGAATGTTTCCTATGCCAAAAACCTTTATCATACTATATTTATAGTCATAGGCTCATGCCTATCGCTGGTAATATGAGCAGCGCAATTTAGGCAAGGATCAAAACTTCTTACTATTCTTCCTATTTCAACGGGATGGGCAATATCAGCGATTTCAGTTCCTACTAAAGCTTCCTCCACCGGTCCTCTCACACCAGTATCATCTGTAGGTGATAAGTTCCACGCGGATGGTGGTATTAATGTATAATTAGCCACTACTTTATTATCTATAGAAAGCCAATGACCAAGAGATCCCCTTTCCGCTTCAATTAACCCAACACCATTTGCTACTTTTGGTATCTCCCATTGTTCTTGATAGGCTTTTCCTAGCTTCAATAGATCAATTAACCCTTTTATGGATTCACAAATTTTCTTAGCTTCTAAGGACTTAGCTAGAATTCTATCCATTGCCGATATACCACCCTTATAATAACCATTTAAGGTCATTCTAGCTAAAGCTCCTACTTCCATTGCATAGCCCTTATACCTGGCAGCATTAATCCAACTATATGCTCCTTCTTTATAGGGATTAGGAGTAGTATTATCATCAATGCCTGGAATGATTGTGTTAGTATTTCCTTCTGCCCAAGTTCTTGCAATATTTTCAGTTATGTTATTAACCTGAAAATCTTCTCTCACACCATTCAGCATTACTCCAGATGAGAAGGAGTTAATTGGTGGAGCATAATCATTGTATAATTCATAGCACATTAGATTCTTATTTCCACTACCAATTTTAAAATAATCCTCATAGGCCTTTGATATAATGTAAACATCTTGTATTAATTTTTCCTCAATAAAACTCTTTATTACATTTATGCTATATTTTATGCCTTCTATTTGTTGTACATCAATGTTAGTTGTAGTTCCTCCTACAAATATTCCATGACAATGGGGTATCTTTCCTGCAATTTCTGCTATAGCCCTATGAGCTTCTCTACTATACTTTACAGCCCCTAAGTAATCTTCATTTATCCTATCTGTATCAGATGCTGATAATCTATAGTCAGCATCCTTATTACTTTCTGTTTTATACAATGGATTTAAATGAATTATATTCACATAGTCAGGAAACACAAAAAAATATATTTGCCTTAAATAATTCTGTATAAATTCAAAGCCATTAGCAATATCTCTAACTATCTTTCCATTGTAATCAGGTATAACCTGCATTGCATTCTCTAGCGCTAGAGTTGCAGCCATAGTATGATGGGTTGAACAAATTCCACATACTCTTGGTGCAAGACTTATGATATCTAGTGGTGATCTCCCCTTAAACATTTTTTCAAAGCCTCTAAACTGGCTTCCACTACTCTTAGCATTAACAATCTTATTATTTGTAACTTCAACTTCAATACTTAAAAGGCCACTTACCCTTGTTATAGGATCAATTATTATTTTTGCCATAATTAAAAACCTCCATATTTTACAAAAGGTTCTGTTCCATCTGGAAATTTAGGTCCTGCACATCCTATACAAGTTGTATTATTTCCAATTGGCCAGTTATCACTACCATTCCACCTGCTTATAGGGCAGTAAGCGTAGGTGATTGGCCCTCTACAACCTAATGCAAACATACACTCTTCATCTCCAAATTTCTGTGCAAATATCCCTGCATCAAAGAATCTTCTTCTAGGACAATTATCATGGATTAACTCCCCATAGTATGCCTTTGGTCTTCCCTCATTATCTATTTCAGGAGCTCCATAAGAAGTAAGGTATCCTAGAATGCCCATAGTCCAAACTGGATTTGCTGGACATCCTGGTATTCTAATAACATCATTCCTTTTTAAGAATTCTGAAATACTAACTGCCTCTGATAAATTAGGTTTTGCAGCAGTAGGTCCTCCATAACATGCACATGTTCCAACAGAAATAATATATTTTGCATTTTTAGCTATAGTTTCTATAGCCTCCATGGCAGTTATTTTTCTTCCATTATAAGTAGCAACTGTAGTATAAAGTCCATTGTCCTTCAATGGCACTGCCCCACATACTAGAAATATATATTCAGTATTTAAAGTTTCTAATATTCTTTCATAGCTCGTTTCCCCTTCATCTCCACTTATGCTTCCAAGAAACATCAAGTTAACAAATTCTCTAAGTAAATATATAACATCTGGTTCCTGTGCATTTAATAGTGAAATAACCTCACCAAAGCATCCGGATACCTCTAACCATATAGCATTTATTCTACTCTTTTTTCCTAACTTCACATCTTCAATTGCCCCTTTAGCAAGGTTCACTGCAAATTCTTCTCTGTTTTCCTTAAAATTACATTTGTGTTTACAGCTATTACAACTGTTTCTAGAGGTGTTCAACTCTATACTTTCTTTTTTCCTCATAATACCTCCTATAGATTATTACTAATAATGTATTCATAAGTTTTAATGTTTATTACTGCCACTACTATCATTGTCTGCCTCAATACTTACGTAAACTTTAAAAGAAAGCAACAAACTATAAAACAAGTATTATGTTGTCGCTTTCTTAAAATATAAATAAAAACTTCTTGCCAGTAAATAATTCTACTTATTACATTCTAAAAGTTCCACATGATTATTAAATGTGTTTTTAAGCTTTGTTATATGCATATTAATTATTTCTGGTAAACTCATTCCATTCATATTCTTACTTACAGCTGTATTGAAACAAGGTACGTTATCTATATGTGCCTGAATTATCGTAGTACATATTAATTCATATACCTGTAACACTTGTTCTAAAGATAGATTTTCTGCTACCTTTACCATATTTTTAAACATAGCCTCTGTTTCCATAGCCATTTCCTTAGTCTTCATATCAAGAATTGGTTGACTTATTTTTGGAGTTTTAATCATATTCATTTCTTCACAATTAAATGCATTTTTATGGAAATTATAGGTTTCTTTAAATTTATTAATATGACTTTCTAATACTTGGTCTAAGTTCATTCCATTAATAGACTTATCTTTTATTACACTGAAGCAAGGAATATTGTTTACATGTCCCACTAAAATATCCTTATACTGATTTATATGCATATCTAAAATCTGTTCTGCAGTCAAAAACTTTGCAAAGTCTCTCATCTTTAAGAATTTATACTCTATTTGCTTTTTAATATTGTCCTTTATCATTTCTAGCTGCTCCGGAGAAACTGCCTTTACATCATCTTCAGTGGACTCTGGCGCCTCCCTAAAATTTTCATAATAACGTCTTAGATTTATCCCCTGAGCTATAACACACTCTTCTGTTGACCTGATATAAAAATCTTCTCCCTGTAAATCTATTATTCCTAGTTCCTCTATACCTACAAACCTTACAGGCACCATATATTGATTTTTATCTATTGAAATATTCATGTTTATCCCCTTTTTAAAAAACTATCACTATATAATATTATTATAATTAGCTTTTGTGCAAAATATATTTATTACTAAAAATTAATTATAATTTAATTTGATAAATACACTAAAAAATTAAGAACATAATTTAATATTAAATTATGTTCTTAATAATATTTTCAATTATGACAATTATTATTAAGGACATAATCTTAAAATTACTATATAATAAAAAAGCTTAAGGTTATAAACTATCTCAGTTTATAACCTTAAGCTTTATATTTTTGTTATTACTTTAAACTTGTTATGCTCTAAATCTTCTGTAAGGGTTATAATTCTCATATTTTATTTAATCTTCTCTAAGAATTTATATGATCCTTCATTCTGCACTTGTTCAAGTAGATTATTATAAAGTTCTTTTAACTCTTCTGGTGTAGTCATACCTATTTTGTCTATTTCATCGGTATGTTCTCTAAAGTACAATTTTGTACTTATATATTTACCATGAACGCTATCTAATGCATAAAGTATCTCTTTCTCATTTAGATCTATTTTCATCTTATCACCTCTAAAGAACATATTCTATATAAGTCTTATTTTCCCTTCAAAATATGAAAATGTATCTATAAATTTAATTTTACTTGGTGATACCCTTTCACCTAATAATCTCTTCACTTTTATGAAATAGATTTTAAAGCCTTTTCTAAATCATTTATTATATCCTCAACATTTTCAAGTCCAACAGCTATTCTTATTAATCCATCACTAATTCCAGCTGCTTCTCTTTCTTCTTTAGTGTATGGTGAATGTGTCATTGATGCTGGATGTTGAATTAAAGTTTCAGCATCTCCAAGACTTACAGCTATCTTGCAAAGTTCTGTACTATTTAGAACTTTCTTACCTTCTTCAACGCCACCTTTTACTTCAAAAGCAATTACAGCTCCTGGTAAAGACATTTGTTTTTTTGCTAATTCATATTGTGGAAAACTTTCTAACCCTGGATAGTACACTTTCTTTACTGCACTATGACTTTCTAAAAATTTTGCCACTTTCATAGCATTTTCACAGTGTTTTTCCACTCTTATTTCTAAAGTTTTCATACCTCTTATAATTAGAAATGCATCAAAAGGACTTAAGCATGCTCCTGTCATATCCTTTAATCCAAATAATCTTACATTTTTTATATATTCAGCGCTTCCAACTACAAAACCAGCAATTACATCTCCATGACCGTTTAAAAATTTTGTTCCAGAATGAATTACTACATCTGCTCCAAACTCTAGTGGTCTTTGAATGTATGGAGTACAAAAAGTATTATCAACCATTACTATACATTCTTTATTCTCATGGGCTATTTTACTTATAGATTCTATATCTGCAACGTCAAGATTTGGATTTGCTGGTGTTTCTAAATAAACCACCTTAGTATTTTCTCTCATAGCCTGTCTTACTTCTTCAAGGTTAGTGGTATCTACAAATGTTACTTCAACACCATATTTAGTTATTCCATGGTTTAAATAAGCATAAGTACATCCATAAAGAGTTTTAGCTGCTACTACATGATCTCCGGCTTTTAATACTGTCCAAAAGGCAGATGCAACAGCTCCAATACCTGAAGCAGTAGAAATTGCCGCCTCAGCACCTTCTAACATTGCTAATTTATCTTCTAATTGAGTATTAGTTGGATTCCCAAGTCTTGAATATATATATCCTCCCTCTTCAAGGGCAAATCTTCTACCACCTTGCTCTGCCGAATCAAAAGTAAAAGTTGCTGTTTGATGAATAGGGGTAGCTAGTGCCCCATATTGATCCTTTACATGTCCACCATGAATTGCTCTAGTTGCAAAACCCATTGTTTTTAAATTGTTTCCCATTAATCTATTCCTCCCCTAGGTATAATGTTTTTATAAAAATATAAAGCAACTTCCATGCCAAAATAAAAACACTATACTTTGGCAGTATAACTAGATTTATACCATTTATATTATATCCGTGTAAAGTAATATTTACTTATTTATATTTTATGTAAAAATATCTTTACACATGTAAAGTAATTTTTACATATGTAAAGATTATAAACCTTTTACACTCATATATTATATTTCTTAATTTTATTCATTATTGTAGTATGAGAAACTCTGAGTATATTTGCAGCTTTTCTATAGCTTTTGTAATTACTTATAACTTTTTCAATAGTTTCTTTTTCACATTGCTCTATTATATCCTTTAATGGTAACTGTAAATATTCATTTGAATTATCTTTTGCAATATTTTCAGGGATAAAACTATGAATATTATTTCTAAAATCAATTAAAAGCTCATCAACGGTTAATAACTCCCCTTTACACAAATTCATTGCCCTTTCTATAACATTTTGTAGTTCTCTAACATTTCCAGGCCAATGATACTTCATTAACTGACTAATAAATTCAACATCAGCTCCCTTTATGTTTTTATTTAACTTACAATTTAATTTATCTATAAAGAATTGTACCAATAGTGGAATATCCTCTAATCTTTCATTTAAGGTTGGAATATACATTGGAATCACATTTAATCTATAGTATAAATCTTCTCTAAATGCTTTATTCCTAATCATATCCTCAAGATTTTTATTAGTTGCCGCTATAATTCTCACATCTATATCTTCTTCTTTGTTGCTCCCTATTTTTCTAATTTTTCCTTCTTGTAATACTCTCAAGAGCTTTGCTTGAATAAACATTGGAATTTCTGCGATTTCATCTAAGAATAAAGTACCTCCACTAGCTTCTTTAATAATTCCTTCTTTACCACCTATCATTGCACCTGTGAAGCTTCCTTTCTCATATCCAAATAATTCACTTTCTAGTAATGTCTCTGGTAACGCAGCACAGTTAATGGCTACAAAACTCTTTTTTTTCCTAGGGCTTTCATCGTGAATAGCCTTTGCAAAAATCTCCTTACCCGTACCACTCTCACCTCTTAAAAGTACAGTTGAATTACTCTTTGCAATGGTTAAAGTCATGTCCTTAACTTTTCCTATAGCCTCACTTCCCCCAATTATATTCTTAAATGATCCCCCCTCTATATTTGAAATTACATTTGCAAGCTTTCTAGCCTTATTAATGTCTTTTATTGACGCTACTGCACCTATAGTTTCACCACCATCATTTTTAATGATTCTACCAGTAGTAATATAATCAATTTTCTTTCCGTTGTTTTGAAAATTAAACTCTATATTATCATACTCTCTACTCTGTTTAATTAAATTTATTATAGGTGCCTCTTCCCCAATTAATCCCCTTATGTCTGTATGAATTATTTCGTCCTTGTTATAATTGAATAATTTTTCACAGTATTTATTAAATATATGTATATTAAAGTTTTTATCAAAAGATATAATCCCTTCATCCACTGAATCTATAACAGCATATAAATTTTTTTCATTCTGCTCATAATATAACAATTCCACTTCTTTAACTGAAATTACATCTCTAATGTTACAAATTTCTTTCATTAAATTTATCTTTATGTTTTCTTCTAGGGTTTCAACCTTTACACATACTTTTTGAAAAAACACTTCCATAGAAATTAAGTTAATTTTTCTATTATAAATTTTCTCTAATATCTCTACAGTTATTCCTAATCTATCTCTCGTAATTATCTCAAATCTAATCATATTAATTCCCCCTTCTGAAAAACTCTAACAATTCTACTTATCCGAACTTAACAATTCTCTTAAATCTCCTATGATCTGAATCTTCCCCCTTGAACCCTTTATATATCCTCTCCTTTCAAGGTCCTTGAGCTTCCTACTAACTACCTCTCTAGCTGAATCTATTTCAAGGGCTAGTTCACTATGAGTTCCATATACTATATTTGACTTTTTACTTATAAGTAGCTTAATTAGCCTATGTTCTATTGATTCATGGGACCTTGATTCTTTATTTTCAATAACGCCTTTAAACTTTATATATAAATCTTTGTACATTTCCTCCAAGAAATTTTTATCCTTCAAAAAGTATTCTTTAACTATCTGTGGTGGAATTATTGCTACACACGAGTCTTGCATTGCTCTTCCTACTATATTTAGTGATTGACAACGAAGATAACAACTTAAAGCTTCATGACATATGTCTCCTCTTCCAATATTATAAAGATTAGTCTCATTTCCATCTTTATTTATTCTATGAATCTTTATACTTCCTTTTATTACAAGGATGAACCCCTCACAACATCCTTGTGGATTTTTAAGATACTCATTTGCAAAAATTTCTTTGAACATAACACTTTTTTTTACCACGCCATCATTATCATTATCTATATTTCTTAATATTGGATAGGCATCATATAGTTCTTCTATCTTCTTATTAAATAACTTTATATTTTCTTTTAAATTTCCCACCGTGCTTCCTCCTATTAACCCTAAACTATTGCTCTTTTATCAATGACCTGCTTATAGAAAAACTCTCATTAAACTCCTGCTATTTATATGAAAAATTCTTATTTACTTTTTTTGTAAAATTATTCTATGATAAATCTACTTATGTGACTTAGTCACCTACTTACTCTTATTATATGCATATAATAAAATTATATCAATAATACAATTTGGAGGAATGAAATGACAGATAAAAAAATCCTTAGAAAAAAAGCCTATGTAGATAAAAATCACTGTGTAGCTTGTGGTGTGTGTGAAAAGAAATGTCCAGTAGGTGCTATAACTATTGAAAATGGTGTTTTTGCTAATGTTGACTTAGATAAATGTGTTGGATGCGGTAAATGTGCAAAAGCTTGCCCTGCATCTGTAATTGAAATGGGAGGAATTATTAATGAAAAATAAAAAATCCCTTTGGGAATATATGTGGATTCTATCTTCCATGTATCTACTTTTAGGACTTTTTAATATACTTTTTGCTTGGCTTGGTATGCTTTGCTTTATTATACCACTAGTAATATCTTTAACTAAAGGTAATAAAAGCTATTGTAATAAATATTGTGGCAGAGGTCAGCTTTTAGAGCTCTTAGGTTATAATCTTAAACTTTCAAGAAATAAGCCCATACCTAAATTTTTAAAAACTAAATACTTTAGATATGGCTTTTTAATCTTCTTTTTAACCATGTTTTTTAATATGGGATTTAATACTTATTTAGTGTTTAAAGGAACTTCAAATCTAAAACAAGTATTAACAATACTTTGGTCTTTTAAGCTTCCATGGAATTTTGTAGAATTCTCTTATGTATCTCCTTGGATTACCCAGTTTGCCTTTGGATTCTTTAGTTTAATGGTAACTTCAACTCTTCTTGGAATTATAACCATGTTTGCTTATAAACCACGTTCATGGTGTGTTTACTGTCCAATGGGCACAATGACTCAAGGTATTTGCATTATAAAAAACAAAAATAGTATTTCACAATAAATTAAGAAGGAAGTAGACAACTTTTATTAAAGTGCTTACTTCCTTTTATTTATATTTGTTTATTATTTTCAGTACTTGATATTAAATCTTCATTCTCAGGTTTCTTCTTTGGGTCACCTAAATTGTTTTGATCTTTATGAAGTCTTTGTCTTCTTTCTCCTTTTTGCATTGGATTACAAGCACCCTCTTTATTGGTCATATTTAACACATCCTTTCATATTAGTAGTTTGTGCTTTTTAAAAAATTTTATGTGTTTAATGTATTCATATTACCTTGAATTAGTTTATTAATACTCTTTATAAGAAATATATTTTTTTCATAACTTACCATATATGTTTATCTTTTTATAAAGTTATTATAAGATATTTTTTATTTTTGTTTCTATGCGACTTTCCTATTATGTCCAAATCCGCTTATAGCTAAGGTTTCATCAATAACTAACACTAATAATAATATTGGACATACCATTATCCATAGTAGAAATATAATGTTATATAAATTATTTATTACATATATTTGGAAATATTGCACTCCAACAAAGGTTAATACAGTCCAATATAGTGAAAATCTCAAACAAATTATTCCTTGAAAATTATATTTTAGCTCCGAATAATCCCAATAATCTTTATCAAAATAATTCCTCATAACTACACCTGTTATATATTCAACCATTGTTGGAACTATAATGCATATTGGAATTAAAATATATGTATTATAATTAATCATACTTGAGAATACTACTAAAAGTGACATAGCTATTGCATACATGGGCTTAAAGGGTCCATTTAAAAATCCCGTTCTTTGAAAGTGTCTTCTTTTAAAATAGCTATAAGCATTTTCAATTATCCAACCTATAAAACCATATAGAAAGAAGTTAAATAAAAAATATGATAAAAAGTGTAATAAAGAATCTATATTATCCATAAATATGCCTCCTTTTCATAATAGTTTTACCTACATTTATGGATTTATTCTAAAATAAATCTTAATTTCATCTCATTATTATTTTGTTATACAGCCCCTTCTATTTCACACTCTGTTTTTACTGAATGTTGAAATTTCCATAAATATTGATTTAAATCATAAACTTATTTGAAAACGGATATGTCATTTCACAAAAAACAAAAGAACTGGCTTAAAATTTTTATCTTAAGCCAATTCCTAATATATTTCACATTATTTTTATCTATGTAACCCTCTTAGATTAATCTACCTATTTTTTTAAGTAATTTAAGACAATTCTGTATAGTATCTTCGCCTTCATCTAATTTGGGATTAAACTCTACAAAGTCCATAGATTTTACTAGTTTAGTTTCAAATATACTAGTAAGTAGTTTTTCAGCACCCTCAATATTAATTCCATCTGGTACTGGTGTTCCTGTTCCCTTTATAAAACTAGGGTCCACAGAATCTATATCAAAACTTAGATGTATGTTTTTTATTTTTCTTTCTTCTAAAGCCTTTCTAAGTTCTTCGCATACTCTTTCTACGCCTATTTCTTTTACCTTATCCATAGTCCAAACTTTTAGATTTAAATCCTTTATTAGTTGAAGTTCACCTTCATCTAAATCCCTTGCACCTATGATAAATACATTTTCCTTCTTAACCTTAACACCATTAAAGTATAAATTTGTTAAAGAATCATCTCCCACTCCCATAGATGCTGCTAGTGGCATTCCATGAACATTTCCAGTTGGGCTTGTTTCAAAAGTGTTTATATCTCCATGGGCATCGATCCATATAACTGCTAAATCTTCTGGGTAATATTTTGCTACACCTGCAATACTTCCAGTTGCTAGAGCATGATCCCCACCTATAACCATAGGAAATCCACCTGTACATAGAGCTCCATAAACCTTATGAGCTAAATTTTCAGTTACCTCTATAATTTCATTAATATATTTAGCATTAACTCCAGCTTCAAATGGCTGTTTTTCTAGGGTGTTATCTACATATAGATTACCTAAATCATAAACCTTATTTTTCTCATTTTCCAGTAAAGCTTTCATGCCATGTTCCCTCAAAATATTCGGACCATTTTCAACTCCAACTCTATCACAACCATAATAAAGTGGTACCCCTATTAAGTTTATATCCATATACATTACCCTCCATTAAACTGCTTAAATATTGTTAAATCAGTTTTTCTTTAATAAAATTTTACCTATATATCTTTTATGTCCAATTTTCTGTAAAAAAACCTCGAAGAACATAGAAATTTATCAGCAAGTAATACTTTATTCCAAAACCAATTAAATTTCAATACAAAAATAAAATTTATGTATTAAATATTTATAAATATACAAATTTACAGTAAAATAAATTTATATAAGTAAATAATTTCAATATTTATGTATACTTCAACCCTTTCCAAAAGTGTGTTCATATACTTTAACAATTTAATATATATAGCAAAACTACTTATGATTACTTTTTCGTATATTAATTTCAATAGAAGTAATGAAAGCTTCTCTATTATCACCTTTGTTTTTACATTAATTTCCTAGGAAATTATATATTTGTTTAATATAGATATTATTTAAAATACCTAAGTCTATATCCATTCATAGCAGTATAACCTAGTTTCTCTACTAATTTATAATTTGCCACCGCTCCTACTGCTGCTCCAATAACAGGAACAATCTGTAATAGTTTAGCTAAATCTATATAGTCCCTGTATTCTTGCTGAAATGTTCTCCAATCAAAGTCTTCTTGGTTTTTAGGTAAAGTTTTTAAGTATTCATCCCAATTATTTAGAATATTAAATATCTCTATTCTTCTTTTATCACTACAAAAGGCAATTTGAAAAAGATAAAGTATATATAATCTCTCCGTGTAATTCTTAGTATCATATCCATATATGCTAGCCATCTCAAATAAAAGCTTTATCTTCAAGCTTATAAGTATAGGAAAGTCAGCAAGCCCAGAAACAAAACCGCCTGCTCCTGTGGCTGCACCACTTATAGTTCCAGCTTTTCTATAAAAATGAATCTTTTCCTTTGCCAAAATTTCTTTATCTAATAAAGGCACATAAAATAGAGGTTCAATGGTTGTATATTCAGAGCCTAAAATAACTACCTTTACCATATTTTTTATAACCTCTGTAACCACATTATGAAATTTTTCTGGAATAAAGCTGTTTATCTTGTCCTGTGCCTTTTTAGAAATATTATTACCTATTCCTGGTTTCTTTGTCATCTTCTTTTCCCATTGATTTAATTCATCGTAAGCTATACTTTCATATGTATCCATAATATCACCCTATCTCATATATATATATTAATTGTATCACAATTAAATATTTTTATTCTCCTTAAAATTCATATACAATAAAAATTTACACCTTACTATGAAATATTATATCTATTCCACAATAAGGTGTCATTCCATCATTTTTTCTTTTTCAATTCATTCTTGTTTTGCTTTTTCCCCTTGTTATTCTTGTCTTTACCTGAATTTTTACTTGTCTTAGCCTTATCATTTTTATTATCTTTACCTTTAGCCATATTAAGGCCTCCTAAATTAATAATTATTATACTAAAATATATTAATTAAGAACCAAAAATATACATAAATTTAACTAATCTCAAATCAAAACTATTTATTTATATTCATATACTTTAAAAATATGAATTAAGGGTCTACCTCAAAATTTTCATTTGAAATAAACCCCTAATCTTCTAACTACATAAATAGTATTTTTTTACTAAGTTAACAACTTCTTTAGCTTGTTTTGCTTGTGCTTTTGGTACCTTGAAAGATATTGGTGCACTATAAAATGATCCTGAACTTGCCATTACACTATTTCCATCCACACCAATTTTAACGTCAACATCTAAGTCAAAGTTTCCAGATGTTTCAAAGCATACACTCTTGATATTCTTTTTAGGAAAGAACTTAACCTCAACTTTTTTTCCGGTTACGCCTTGTACATCTACTAAGTATATTCCTAAGTTAGTTAATATTATAGAATCCCTAATAAATTGGTAAGACATTATTACCTCTTCACCATCTAAAATAAAATCCTGAACATGTTTTAAATCTGCCCCAACAGAAGCATTTCCAACTAATTTATCATATAATCCCACAATCCCATTCCTCCTAAAATTAATTTTATATTATAATTTTAATATTTATTTAAATTATATACCAAATATTACTATAATGTCTAGTATAAGGTTATTTTTTATATAATCCATTTTGTTGTTTTAATGTATACTACATTGTATGATCTATTAATGATGTTTTTATAATTGGTGTTCCATTTTCATCCTCACCGTCAACTATTCCATAAATCTTTACTGCCTCTCCTTCTGATAGGTTAAGAGTTTCAAAATTCAATTTACCCATTTCCCAAACAATTAAATAATTGCTTTTCTCCTCCCCTTCTTCTTGTGAAAGGATGAAGGTTGGGTTGCCATACTTTAACCCCGCAGTATCTATAGAAGAAATTGTACCAAGAGCAAATACCTTCTCGCCATCCCATTCTCCCGCAGTCATCTTTTTACATTCAATCTGTATGGCAGTATCTCTTATATCTATATTGACTTGATTAGAATCTTCTACTTGAACACTATCACCAGAATTATTATCCATGGTCTTATCTGACTTCCCACATCCAACCATAGTTATAATCACTCCTACACATAGCAATGTTATTAAGCTTCTTTTCATACTATCCCTCTTTCATTATTTTATATCTGTATTTCTATATATAATCTCTTTAAAAACAATTATACCATATTATGTAATTTTATGTAATGCTAAAAACTCTTTTGAGAATTTTTTAACATCCTTCAATGGTCTAAATTAATAATGTTAGATAATTCTATACATAAAAATAAGATAACAAGGTTTTATGAACCTTGCTATCCTTTTCCAAATTCTTATTTTATCTTTAATTTTTTATTTTATATGGTTCTAACACTTTTAGTATATCTTCACCATTATATATTCTAGAACCAAGCTCTGAGCATACTTTAGTGGTTAGATATCGGTCTGATGGAGATATCAAATATTGAGTATAACCTGAGAATTTAGTTCCACTACCAACTGCAATTACTATTTCAAATTTATTATATTCAGCATATGGTCTTTTAGAGTTTATAGTACAACATCTAATAGCATCAGCTAAAATGTTTGCTGCTCCCATATCAACCTCATTTTCATATTGAATTATACATTTTACCATTTCTTCTTTCTCCTCATTAGGCTCATTAATTTCCACATCTACACCTGTAATTCCATATACTAAAGCATTTGCAAACATCTCTTTATTAGCATTGTAAAAATCCACATCAGATTTTGTATCCACAAAAAAATTCTCTAATAGTAACGCCTTCATAGTTGTACCATTAATTACAGCTAGATCATTACCATTTTTAATTGCTCCATCAACACCTTGATGTGTATTAGTACCATCATGAGTTTTACCACCATGATTTAAAATATATTGCAAATATCTTTGAGCCTCAACAAGTTTACTTCCATTGTAGGTATAAACTTCAGCTCCTTTACCACCACCAGCATTGTTGTGGTTGCTAATAAATACATCCGCTCCCCAGTTATTTGCTCTAGAACATCGCCATGATAAAGATTGTTGCACTGTCAAATTTCCAGTAGGTCTTGTCGCTAATACCTCATGACCTAAACTTCTTAGCTTAGTCACAGCCATGGCTGTCATTTCATCACTACAAATTTCCTCATTTGCATACTTGTTAGCACCACGATCTTGTCCACATCCATGGCATTGATCTATATATATTTTCACTATTTTCACCACGCCTTCTTATTTCTAATAATAAGGACTGCTTATTTACATAATTAACCAGCCCATCTAAGCAACATTGCAACTATTGAAACAATAAATACTACTAATTTTTTAATATTTCCTTTAATTACCTTGTCACTAGTCTATCCATTATTAATATATGCAATTAATAAGTTTATATATAATTAAAAATAATAAAAGTCTATGTATAAAAAAAATAGACACAACATGTTTAGTGTTATGTCTATAACAAAATGAGGATACTTTTTAGTACTCTCATTTTTAGATCTAGTTTAATTTATTTTATCTAAGAAGTTATATCCACCCTGTGCTTGCGCTTGCTCCAGTATACTATCATATAGTTTTCCAAATTCCTCTGGCGTTGTCATGCCTATAGTTTCTTCCTCTGATTTAGCATTGTTAAAATATATTTTAGTATTCATGTATTTTTCTCTTAATGCTTCTAGTATATTTATAGTATGTTTGTCATCAATTTTAAAATCCATTTTTTCACCTCCCACACGAATATATATTCGTCGTGCAAGTGTTAAACTCCTTTTAATTATATAAAAATAAAGTTAAATACTAGAACATATAATTAATCCCTACCCTTTAATTTTATTAGTTTATAAATATTGTATTCTTTACCCTCTATTTTTCTAACGGTATCTTTACTCAACAACGATAAATACCACCACTCACTTATTGATTGTATAAAATACTTATATTTTGTCAATATTTCCTATGAGGTGATGACATGGATTATACGAAATTTTTAAGAAGTGCATTAGTTAATATTGCTGCGACTTGTGGTATCGGACTATTTACGGGGATTATAATTGCTATCTCCTATATAGCTCAATAATTTTACATTGTGAGTTACATAATAAAAATGTATTTTATGCTGAACTATATAAAATTCAATTTAACATCTACATTGCAAAACACCTCCTAAGTTATCCTCAGAGGTGTTTTTCATTATTTATACTAGTACAAAAACTTCCTAAACTAACTTTTGGGCAAATATATTATCTAAATCTAATTTACTTACCTTCTTTTGAATTTCTTGTGAATCTAACAGGTATAAACCAGTATCCTGCATTCTCTTAAAGTATTCCGCTCCCGCAAAAGTGTACCTATTCCTTCTTCCTTCTGTGGTTTGAACTCTTTCGTTCGCATAAGCTATAAGGTCTCCTATAGCTAGATTTCTTGGAAGTGTTAAAAGTGGCATGCCTAGTTGATTTCTAACCGCATTATGTCCTGCTAGAGAACCCGTTACCATGGCTTCTGTGTGTCCTACAAACAGTCCACTCTTTTCCCCAGCACAAAATAAATTATCTAGTCCTAGTACTTTCATTTGATTACTTCTTGGAGCAACTGATAGATATCTAATAGAGTTTCCTTTACCACCTGCATATGGATCTACAAATTTTGCATCCTCAAGACCCTGAATTTTTCTAAGCTTATCTAGGGGATAATAAGAAGTCATGAGCTTTGCATG
>NZ_JAVXMF010000023.1:0-37990 GCF_036646415.1 Clostridium sp.
AGCATCTGCCTTACAAGCAGAGGGTCACAGGTTCGATCCCTGTTGCGACCACCACTTAAACTTTAGTTTTTAAATATAATATGCTGGCATGGCTCAACGGTAGAGCAGCTGATTTGTAATCAGCAGGTTGTAGGTTCGATTCCTATTGCCAGCTCCATATGGAGGAGTTCCCGAGTGGCCAAAGGGGGCAGACTGTAAATCTGTTACGTTTCGTTTCGATGGTTCGAATCCGTCCTCCTCCACCAAAAATAAGACATTAAGAGTAATCTTAGTGTCTTATTAATTTTAAGAATAAATTATAAAAGTTTTATAGAATAATTTAAAAATGTAATTAAATTCTTAATATTGTGACAAACTATACTGTGTTGACAGTGAGAAAATGCTATGATATTATAAATCCGTAAGTTAATAATAAATAGTTCTCTTATCAAGAGAGGTGGAGGGATTAGGCCCTATGAAACCCGGCAACCGGCGTAAAATCGCAATGGTGCCAATTCCTGCAGTAATTCTGCAAGATAAGAAAGTTTAGTGCATTGTTTGACTAACCTCTTCTTGTCTGTAAGAAGGGGTTTTATTTTTTTATAACAAATTATATCAAATAGATTTTAAGGAGGAGTTTCCAATGAAAAGATTATTTACATCAGAATCAGTAACAGAAGGACATCCAGATAAAATGTGTGATCAGATATCGGATGCAATACTAGATGCTATATTAGAAAAAGATCCAAGTGCAAGAGTTGCTTGTGAAACAGCAACTACAACTGGAATGGTGCTTGTAATGGGGGAAATAAGCACAAACTGCTATGTAGACTTCCAAAAGGTTGTTAGAGATACAGTAACAGATATAGGATATACAAGAGCTAAGTATGGATTTGATGCCAATACATGCTCAGTATTAACTTCTGTACATGAGCAATCAGTAGATATTGCTATGGGAGTTGATGAAGCATTAGAGAGTAAGTCAGGTAACATGAACAATGATGAAGCTATTGGTGCTGGAGACCAAGGTATGATGTTCGGATTCGCAACTAATGAGACAGAAGAATATATGCCACTTCCAATTGCTATGGCACATAAATTATCAAGAAGACTAACAGAAGTAAGAAAGAATGAAACTTTAAATTACTTAAGACCAGATGGAAAAACTCAAGTAACTGTAGAGTATGAAGATAATAAACCAGTTAGAATTGATACTATTGTAATATCAACACAGCATAGTCCAGATGTTACAAGAGAGCAAATCGAAAAGGATTTAAAAGAACATGTTATAGGAGTTGTAGTTCCTAGTGAATTATTAGATGAAAATACAAAGTATTACATAAATCCTACTGGAAGATTTGTAATTGGAGGACCACAAGGAGATGCAGGTCTTACAGGTAGAAAGATTATAGTTGATACTTATGGTGGATATGGTAGACACGGTGGTGGAGCATTCTCAGGAAAAGATCCAACAAAGGTTGATAGATCAGCAGCATATGCATCAAGATGGGTTGCTAAAAATTTAGTAGCGGCGGGTATCGCAGATAAGTTAGAAATACAACTTGCTTATGCTATAGGAGTTGCTCAGCCAGTATCTATAGAAGTTGAAACCTTTGGAACTGGAAAAGTTTCAGAAGATAAGATTGTTGAGATAGTTGGCAAAGTGTTTGATTTAAGACCATCAGCAATTATAAGAGAATTAGATTTAAGAAGACCTATATATAAACAAACAGCTGCATATGGTCATTTTGGAAGAAATGACTTAAACCTACCATGGGAAGAATTAAATATGGTAGATGAAATAAAAAAATATATATAATTAAGTTTTAATTATATATATTTATAAAAAGAGTCCACACTAATAATAATTAGATTATTAGTGTGGACTCTTTTGTTAGTAATATTAAATCTTATATTATACAGATAAAAGATAGTAAAAAGATAAGAAATAATTAATTATTTATATTTATTTAGGGTATAAAAATGTAACTATCTTTAAGTTGTAATTATATCATGATACTATAAATATTATTACATTAGAATTTACATTTTGGAGTATTTATTTTGATATAATAGTATTTAAGAGTGTAGAATAAGAGGTGTTGGGAGAGATTTTATGATGACTATTGAAGGTGTAGTTGACACCGTAGTATTCAGAAATGAAGATAATGGCTATACAATATGCAAAATTAAAGGTGATAAAGAGATAATAACAGCTGTAGGGGTAATACCATATATTAATGAAGCTCAGGAGTATACAATTCAAGGTGAGTGGACAGTTCATCCTAAGTTTGGAAAGCAGCTTAAGATAGAAACTATCACTGAAATAATTCCAACAACAACTAAAGGTATTGAAAAATATTTAGCTAGTGGTGTTATTGAGGGTATAGGGAAGGTTACAGCAAAGAAAATAGTAGAATTTTTTGGTGATGATACTATAAGGGTATTAGACAATAATATCGAAAGACTTGAGGAAATACCGGGTATAGGTAAAAAGCGAATAAATACAATTATGAAATCTTATTTAGAACATCGAGTTACTAAAGATATAATCATGTTCTTTCAAGGTTATGGAATAACTGTAAACATGTCTATGAAAATTTACAAAAAATTTGGAGCCAATTGCATAAACATTGTTAAAGATAATCCGTATATATTAACAGAATACATAACTGGTATAGGGTTTAAAACTGCCGATTCCATAGCAAAGAGTCTTGGGATAGAGTTAGATTCTCTATTTAGAATTAAAAGTGGAATAAACTATTTAATCAATGAATTTTGTGCTATTGGAAATACATTTATACCTATGGATAAACTTGTAGATAAAGCTATAAGTCTATTAGGGGTAAAAGGAGAAAAAATAGACGAGGGAATCTATGAATTAATAATAGATGGAAAGATTAAGGTAGAGGTAGTAGATAATATAAATGCAGTATATAATATGTCCTATCTTTATTTAGAGATGTCTGTAACTAAGAAAATTATAGAACTTGCTACTACTAAATATGATAAGTTAGATTTAAACATAGATAAAGAAGTTAAAAACTTTGAAAAAGATACAAATATTAAATTGGCAACTTTACAAAAAGAAGCTATTGAAGGTTCCTTTTTAAATGGAATTGAAGTTATAACTGGAGGTCCTGGAACTGGAAAGACTACTATTATAAATTGTATTGTAAGATTGTTTGAAAATCTAGGATTAAAAGTGTATATGGCTGCGCCTACAGGGCGAGCTGCCAAGAGAATGGCTGAGGCGACGGGACGGGAAGCTAAAACTATACATAGATTACTAGAAATAGGAAGTTATCGGGATGAAGAAGTGGATGAAATAGAAAACGAAACCTCTTCAATAGAGTGTGATGTACTTATAGTTGATGAAGCATCTATGATAGATATAAGTCTTATGAATGCGTTACTAAAAGCCATGGAGATTGGAACTAGACTTATTATAGTAGGAGATGTTGATCAATTACCATCTGTAGGGCCGGGAAATGTGCTTAGAGATATAATAGAAAGTGATGCTGTGAAGGTTGTAAGGCTAAATGAAATTTTTAGACAAGGTCAGGAAAGTATGATAGTTCAAAATGCCCATTTAATAAATGAAGGAAAGATGCCACTTTTAAATACAAAGAATAGTGATTTTTATCTTGAAAAAGCTACTGATAGTGATATTATGCTTGAGAAAATAATAGGATTGGTAAAGACTAGACTTCCGAAATTTAATAGTGGATGGGATAGTGTTAGAGATATACAAATATTATCTCCAATGAGAAAAGGAAATATGGGAATAGATAATTTGAATGTTAAGTTGCAACAAGTTTTAAATCCCAAGAGTAAGGACAAAGAAGAAAAAGAATTAAGAGATATGGTGTTTAGAACAGGTGATAAGGTTATGCAGATTAAAAATAACTATACACTGAAGTGGATACGGAAAAATACAAATGAAGAAGGTAAGGGTGTTTTCAATGGGGATGTTGGATATATAACAGAGATTAATGAAGAAGATGACAAGGTTATTATATGTTTTGAAGATGATAAAATAGTAGAATATGAAGAAAATGAACTAGATGAAATAACTCTTGCATATGCTGTTACAATCCATAAGAGTCAAGGAAGTGAGTTTCCGGTGGTAATTATGCCTATGTTCATGGGACCACCCCTACTAATGAATAGGAATCTGCTTTATACGGGTATAACTAGAGCTAAAAAATTAGTAGTATTAGTAGGAAATTCTAGAGCTGTTGAATTTATGAAGGATAATAATAGAAGTTTTGAAAGATACTCAGGTTTAAAGTGGAGAATAAGAGAGATAATTCATATGTAGGGTAGGAGGTGTTGTATGTTATTCCTAAAAAAAAATAGGGCGGTAGGGAAAAAATCAAATAAACCTATAGAAGATAAAATACTTGATAGTGTAGTTAGAAAGATTGAAAAAATTAACGTTATTTCATCTTTGAATAATAAAACTTCAATCTTTAATAAGGCATTTAAATGGTCACTTAGTGAGGGTAAAAAAATATTATATATCATAAACGAAGATAGGGAATCTTTGGACGTACTTGGAGTTATAAGTAGTAATTTAGTTAACTATATAGATGATAAAAGGTATAATGTTATTCATGATAAAATAAATATATGTAGTCATAACATTGCACTTTATATAGAAGAAAAGTTTGATATTGTAATATACGATGAAGTGAATTCTAGACCCAGGTATAGTAAGGAATCTATAGTAAGGGTTATGAATTATAATTGTAATAATTATGGAACTATGATTAGTTATTCTATGGAGAAAGTTTTCGATAAAGAGCTAACTTTCTACAATTTACAAAAGGATAGGCAAGTTCCAATAGTAGAACCAAGGATTATAACCACAAGAATGAATATAGAAGAAGAAATACCTATGGGAGTATATGAATACTTAAAATGGTCAATAAATACAAATAAGAAAGTAATAATATATGTTCCTGATGATGAAAAAGTAGATAAAGTATACGAATATCTTCATCATATAAAAGAAAAACTTACAAAGAATATTTTTAAAGAGAAGCTTAATAAAATAAATAGAAAAGATGTATCTAGATTTATATTATCAGAAGGTGGAATATTAGTTACGGATGATTTTAATGAAAATTTTAGAGGGATTCATCCTCTAAATGTAATAGTATTTTTTGCGGATCATAGTAATTTTAACTATAAGGATTTAGTTTATATTTCAAGTAAGGTAAATAGACTGTCCATTGCAGAGAGAGAAGAAGTGATTTTTGTTTGTAACAATGAGACAAATCATATTGATAAATGTAGAGAAGTTTTAAGGGAGTTAAACAAACGGGCATGGGAAGAAGGTTTTCTGAAGCTATAGGATATATAATAAATAGTGTATTAGCTATTATTTATGGAACCAATGACAAGTGTCTAATTTGTGGCGAATATGAAGATGTGGATTACATTTGTGAAACTTGTAAAATAAATATAAATATAATTAATTTAAGATATAAAATAGAAAAGGGAAATGAACATATTTACTGTTATTCTCTTGGATTTTATTCTTATGGGCTTAAGAAGCTAATATTAGCATTTAAGTATGATAAGGATTTTTCGGCAGGGGAAATTTTATCAAGGTATATGAGTGAGTTTGTTTTGAATGAATTCAATAAAGAAATAGATATGTTAACATTTATACCAAGTAGTAAGGAGTCTTTAAGGAAAAGAGGATTTAATCAATGTGAGGTATTATGTGAGTTTATAAGTAAAAGTTGTAGCATACCTTATGAATGTCTAATAGATAAGTCAATAGAAAGTAAAGACCAAATTGGTCTTGATAATAAAAAGAGATGGGACAATGTACGGGGTTCATTTAAAGTTAAGAGTAATAAATCAATAGAAGGCAAGCGTATACTTTTAATTGATGATGTTATTACTTCGGGTGCAACTGGGTTTTATGCAGCGATGGCACTTAAAGAAGCTAAAGTAAAAGAAGTTTTTATATTGACAGTTGCAAAAAGTAGAGTATAATATAAGAGTCGGGTTTGTGGTTGAAAGTCGATGCCAGTCGCAGGCGAAACGATCCACGTAAGTTAAATAAAATGTTTAATGATCATGGTGCGGCTTAGAGGTGAGTCCTACCGCTTAAAGGCGAGAGGCTTAGTAGTGAGAGGGTAATTCTGGGTAGCGAAATGTCCAGTAGGCGAGTGTGGGGTCAAAGACCAGGTCAAACGACAGAAGGTAACATCTTGTTTTTCAAGGTGTTATTTTTTTTGATTAAACATCTAGCACATGTGATTTAATTATATCATATATTATAAGAATTTTCACGCACTACATATAGGTGATATAAGTAGTCTAAGCAAGTAATGAGAAGATAATGTTGGGGTAAATAAAGTATTTTTCAGAATATTGAGTAAAAACATCTTTGCAAAAAAGTGAAGTTAATACTAAAATATAATTACAAAATATAAAAGCAGTTAAATAGAAACTTAATATCTATTTAATATGAGGGGGGCTAGAGTTATGAAAGTTAGAGTTATTGGAAAAAATATTGAGGTTACTGAAGGACTAAGAACTGCCGTAGAAAAAAAATTATCAAGAATTGATAAATATTTTATGGGTGATATTAAGGCTACAGCTACATTGAGTGTAGAGAAAAATATACACAAAATAGAGGTAATTATTCCATTTAACACTGCTTTGTTAAGAGCTGAAGTAAAGAATAATGATATGTATACTTCAATAGACTCCGTAATAGATAAGTTAGAGAGCCAAATAAGGAAGCAAAAAACTAAACTTGAAAAAAGAAATTATGATAACTCACTAAAAATTAGCAATATACAGCAATATGATGATTATGATAAAAATGATGAACCTAAAATTGTAAAGACTAAAAGATTTGCTATAAAACCTATGAATGAAGAAGAAGCAGTATTACAGATGGAACTTTTAAGTCATGACTTCTTCGTGTTTATGAATGGTGATACTGATGAGGTTAACGTAGTTTATAAGAGAAAAGATGGAAACTATGGCCTTATCGAACAAGATTTTTAAATCTTAATAATTATTAAATTATAGTTAAAACTCTGTAGCATAAAGCTATAGAGTTTTTTAAATTATTAAATATATATTAATACCATATAAATAAAGGAAAAAATTTACTTATTTTAGGTAAAACATTAAGTATAAAGTTGAAGTAAGAATAAATAACTGATATAATCTTAGTTAGTATTTAACGTGAAGAACCAAATTAATAAACATTAATGAGGAAGAGTGAGGATGATTTTAAATGAAATTATTTAATAAGATATTTGGAACCTATAGTGAAAGAGAAATTAAGCGAATAATTCCAATAGTAAAAAAAGTAAATGAACTTGAGAGTGATATAGAGAAGTTAAACGATGATGAATTAAGAGGTAAGACAGAAGAGTTTAAAGAAAGACTAAAAAAAGGTGAAACTTTAGATGGTATTCTTCCAGAAGCTTTTGCTGTAGTTAGGGAAGCATCAAAAAGAGTTCTTGGACTTAGACATTATGATGTTCAAATTATTGGTGGGATTGTTCTTCATCAAGGTAGAATTTCAGAGATGAGAACTGGAGAAGGAAAAACTTTAGTTGCTACCCTTCCATCATATTTAAATGCATTAACTGGTAATGGCGTACACATTATCACTGTAAATGATTATCTAGCAAAAAGAGATAGAGATGAAATGGGAAGAGTTCATGAATTTTTAGGACTTACAGTAGGAGTTATAATTCATGGCCAAAATCAAGTGGAAAAACAACAAATGTACAATTGTGACATTACTTATGGTACAAATAATGAATTTGGGTTTGATTACCTAAGAGATAACATGGTGGTTTATAAAGAAGAAAAGGTTCAAAGAAGTCTTAATTACGTTATAGTGGATGAGGTTGACTCAATCCTTATAGACGAAGCGAGAACTCCACTTATTATTTCAGGTCAAGGAGATAAGTCTACTGATTTTTATAGAATTGCGGATTTCTTTGTTAAGGGATTAGTGGAGAATGATTATCTAATAGACGAAAAGAGAAACTCAGTTATACTTACAGATGATGGTATAGCAAGAGCAGAGAAATACTTCCACTTAGAGAATTATGCAGATCCTGAAAATATGGATGCTCAACATCACATAGTTCAGGCTTTAAAAGCAAACCATATAATGAAGAATGAAAAAGATTATATAGTTAAAGAGGGAGAAGTAGTTATTGTTGATGACTTTACAGGAAGACTTATGGAAGGCAGAAGATATAGTGATGGATTACATCAAGCAATTGAAGCTAAAGAAGGGGTTAAAGTTGAAAAAGAATCTAAGACATTGGCTACTATAACATTCCAAAACTATTTTAGAATGTATGGTAAACTTGCAGGAATGACTGGTACTGCTGAAACAGAAGAGGCTGAGTTTAGAGAAATTTATGGTATTGATGTAGTGGTAATACCTACTCATATGCCAATAGTTAGACAAGATTTTCCAGATGTTGTATATAAAACTGTTAAGGGCAAATATAAGTGCTTAGTAGATGAGATTGTAGAGACTCATAAAATTGGTCAACCAGTACTTGTTGGTACAGTAAGTATAGATAAATCTGAGATGATTTCTTCAATGCTTAAGAAAAAAGGGGTTCCACACCAAGTACTAAATGCTAAATATCACGAGAGAGAAGCCGAGATTGTAGCTTTAGCAGGACAAAAGGGCGCTGTAACTATTGCTACTAACATGGCTGGTAGAGGTACTGATATTAAGCTAGGTGAGGGCGTAGTAGAAGTTGGAGGCTTAAAGATATTAGGAACTGAAAGACATGAATCAAGACGTATAGATAACCAATTAAGAGGTCGTGCAGGTCGTCAAGGCGATCCAGGTGCTTCAAGATTCTATATATCACTTGAAGATGACCTAATGAGAATATTTGGATCGGAGAGACTTGGTGGAATGATAGATAAGCTAGGTCTTGAAGAAGAAGATGCAATTGAAAGCAAGATGGTTAGTGGAGCTATAGAAGGTGCTCAAAGAAAGGTTGAAGGAAATAACTTTGACGTTAGAAAGAATGTAGTTAAATACGATGATGTAATGAATAAGCAAAGGGAAATAATCTATAAGCAAAGACAAGAAGTGCTTATGGGTGCAGATATTAAAGATCAAATTCAAGGAATGATTGAAGCTGTTATTACAACTTCTGTTAAGAATCATATAAGTGGTGTTGAAGATACTTTTGATGATGAGTTAAACAAATTAATAAAATACATGGAAGAAGTTTATCTACCAAAGGCTGAAGTAACAGTAGAGAAGCTTTCAAAGTTATCTGATGCTGAGATTATAGAGTTACTACTTAATAGAGCAAAAGAATTATATGCTGAAAAAGAAGTTGACTTTGGTGAAGAACAAATGAGAGAAATTGAAAGAGTTATCCTACTTAAAATAGTTGATGCTAAGTGGATGGAGCATATTGATAATATGGATCACTTAAAGCAAGGTATTGGGCTTAGAGCATATAAGCAACAAGATCCGGCTCAAGCTTATCAAATGGAAGGTAGTGACATGTTTGCTGAGATGATAGAGAACATTAAAGATGAAACAGTTAAGTATCTATTCCATGTAAGAGTAGAAAAGGCTCCAGAGAGAGAAAGAGTTGCAGAAATAACTTCAACTAATGAGGATAAATCCTTAAAGAAAGATCCAGTAAAGAAAAAAGTAAAACCAAATAGGAATGATACTTGTCCATGTGGATCAGGACATAAATACAAGAATTGTTGTGGAAGAGGCGAATAGAAGTGATATTACAATTAGAGGAGTGCTTAAATCAAGTTTGCGTTTTAAGTGAAAAATTACAAGAGTTAAAGGTGTCTCTTTGACATAGCATCTATAGAAAGTAAAGCATCTGAATTAGAGTTTAAGATGCAAGAACCAGATTTTTGGAGTGATATAAATAAGGCTCAGGAAGCTACACAGACATCAAAGTCTTTAAAAGATAAACTAGACAACTTTCATAAATTAGAGCTTAGAGTTGAAGAGGTTCAAATATTAATAGAGATGAGTTTAGAGGAGGAGGATTCCTCCTCTTACAAAGACATTAAAAGTGAACTGAAATCTATTGAAGGTGATATAGAAAATCTTAATGTTGAAACCTTATTAAGTGGAGAATATGATAGGAATAATGCCATATTAGATTTACATACTGGAGCAGGAGGAAATGATGCTCAGGATTGGACTAATATGCTATATAGGATGTATTCTAGATGGTGTGAAGATCATGGATTTAAGATTGAGATTTTAAACTATGTATCAGATGATGAAGCTGGAATAAAAGCGGTTACGATTAAGGTTATAGGAGAGTTTGCATATGGATACTTAAAAGCTGAAAAGGGTGTTCATAGACTTGTTAGAATTTCACCTTACAATTCTAGTGGTAAAAGACAAACTTCTTTTGCAGGATGTGAAGTTTTACCAGAACTCACAGAAAACCAGGATATAGATATTAGGCCAGAAGACTTAAAGATTGACACTTATAGGTCTGGGGGAGCTGGAGGACAACATGTTAATACAACAGATTCTGCAGTAAGAATAACCCATATTCCTACTAATATAGTAGTTCAGTGTCAAAATGAAAGAAGCCAGCACACAAACAAAGATTATGCTATGAAGATGCTAAAGGCAAAGCTAGTAGCCGTGAAGATTCGTGAACATAAGGACAGAATCGAAGATATAACAGGAGAGATAAAGGACAATGCCTGGGGTAGTCAAATTAGATCCTATGTGTTTCACCCATATAATTTAGTTAAGGACCATAGAACTGGTGCCGAAACTGCTAATGTAGGTTCAGTTATGGACGGAAACATAGATATGTTTATAAATGAATATCTGAAAAAGATAAAAGAGTAGCAACTACTACTCTTTTATTTTTTTATTCCACTATAGATAAGTATAAGTACTAATGAGCTGATACAAGAAAATATAAGTATTATCTCTAAGTTGTTATATAAAATATTACTAGAGTAGCTATCATTTAAAATTTGAGTTTTCATAATGCTAAAACATCTATCAATAGCAGTCTCACTAATATAGTCAACCTTATCATTAGGAGTATGAATTCTAGAAGTATCATTGTCACATAGAGTTACAGCTTCTATATCTGCATTTCTAAAAGGACTATGATCGCTAGCATCTTCAAAGAGATAGTTAAAGTAAATTTTTTTGTTTTGAAAAACTGTTGTTAATTCTTCTATTAAAGGAGTTTTAGCTGTATCTAACTTACCACCCATTATACATAGAGGAATTCCATCAAAACTTCCTATCATATCAAAGTTATAAACTCTACTATCTTTCAAAACGGCCTGATACTGGTCCACAAACGCTTGAGAACCAAGTAGTCCAAATTCTTCAGCATTGAAAGCCACAAATATAATATCTCTATCAGGGGTTCCCAAAGTTTTTATATACTTAGTGAGAGCTATAAGAAATGAAGTTCCTGAACTGTTATCTAGAGCGCCACTATATATAGTATTATTTAAATCAGTACCTACATGGTCAAAATGAGCACCGAGTACTAATGGAGGTAAGGTAGAATCTTTACCTTTTAATACACCTACTACATTATTAATAGTTGTATGATCTATAGATATAGGAATATAAGTATATATAGAAAATCCATCGTTTAAGTAGTTCTTTATATTTTGAAGAGTTTCATTTGTAACAACAATATATAAATCTTGATTACTGCTTTCTACAAAGGAACTTCTGAAGGCTAGGTTATTCTCATTTGTAGTATAAAATATTACACTTCCTGTATGATTTTTCACATAGAGTGCGTCATCATCTTGATTTATAACGTGAGATTTATCAAATTCTATTTCAGTATTTCTAAAATTAAGCAAATCCTCTTTATAATTAACTCCGTATTCTAAGATTTTATGAACCTTTCTATCACCGTCTAGAATTGCAATCATCGGTTCATCTGATAATGCATTAGGATAGTTAACATCAAAACTTTGGTAGTAATTATCCATGAATGCTTCTATGCCAGCACTCTCAAATTTATCCTTTATAAAAGATGCTGCAATAGCATTTTCTAAACTTCCGCTTAATCTTCCTTCAAATTCATCAGAGGATAAATATTTGATAGTGCCTTTTACTTCACTAGTATCAAAATTGTTAATTAACATATAATTACTATAACCCATGGAAGATAATAGTAGTGATATAGTTAAGAAATAAGATATTAAAAATTTCCTCATGGCATCACCTAACATATTACTTTAGTACTATAAATATGAAAAATTTTTCTAAGTTATGATAAAAATATAAATGTTGTGTTAAAATTAAAAGATATGATAGTTACCAAGCTAGGAGGAAGAAATAATGACAATTATAAATGAAAAACTACTTAAAGAATTCCCTATAAATAAGTCCCAAGTAGAGGATGTTATAGAATTATTAGATGAGGGGAATACAGTCCCTTTTATAGCTAGATATAGAAAAGAAAAAACCGGAGGACTTGATGATATAATCTTAAGAAATTTTGCAGAAAGACTTACATACTTAAGAAATCTTCAAAGCAGAAAAGTTGATGTTATTAGGATAATAGATGAGCAAGGTAATCTTACAGAGGAAATAAAAGGTTCATTAGATAGAGCAGAGACTTTAACAGAGGTTGAGGATATATATAGACCGTTTAAGCCTAAAAAGAGAACTAGAGCTATAATTGCTACTGAAAAGGGGTTAGTACCACTGAGTGAATATATTTTAGCTGGAGGAGGAGATAAGTCATTAGAGGACTATGCTCTTGAATTTATAAATGAAGAAAAAGGTGTTAATACTGTAGATGAATCTATTCAAGGAGCTATGGATATTATAAGTGAAAAAATAAGCGATAATGCTAAATTTAGAAAGTGGATAAGAGATTATGTAACTAATAATGGGTTTGTAGAAACTAAAGGAAGTAGTGAAGAGAGAACTCAGTACGAAATGTATTACGAGTATAAAGAGATGATTAAATTTATACCGCCACATAGAATACTTGCTATAAATAGAGGCGAAGATGAGAAAATTTTATCTGTAAAACTTAATTGTGATATAGAGAGAATAAAAGGATATATCAATAGAGCTATGATAACAAATAATGATAAATGCAATGTGTATATTGAGAAAAGCACAGAGGATTCATTAAAGAGATTAATATATCCATCTATTGAAAGGGAGATACGTAATATATTAACTGAAAAAGGTGAAGATGGAGCAATTAATATATTTAAAGAAAATCTTAAGGCTTTACTTATGTCGCCACCTATAAAGGGTAAAGTTGTAATGGGTTATGACCCAGGCTTTAGAACAGGATGTAAGGTTGCAGTTCTTGATGATACAGGGAAGTTCTTAGAGTATGTAACAGTTCACGCTACAGCAGCTAGTGAAGTTAAGGTTAAAGAAGCTAAAGAGATACTTAAAAAAATGATGATTAAGCATAATGTAGATGTAATATCTCTTGGAAATGGTACTGCTTGTAGAGAATCAGAAGAGGTGTTAAGTGAGATTATAGGCACTATCAAGAAGGAAACTGGAAAGGATATATTCTATGTTATAGTATCAGAAGCTGGAGCTTCAGTTTACTCAGCATCAGAGCTTGCTACAAAGGAATACCCAGACCTAGATGTAACAGTTAGAGGAGCTATATCTATAGGAAGAAGACTTCAAGACCCCCTTGCAGAACTTGTAAAGATAGATCCGAAATCTATAGGAGTAGGGCAGTATCAACATGATGTTACTGTGAAGAAGTTAGATGAATCCTTAAAGAATATTGTTGAAGATTGTGTTAATAATGTAGGTGTAGATTTAAATACTGCAACTCCATCTTTACTATCGTATATTTCAGGAATTAATTCCACTATTGCACAAAACATAGTGGCTTATAGGGATGAAAGTGGTAGATTTAAATCTAGAAAAGAACTTTTAAAGGTGAAGAGACTTGGAGCTAAAGCTTATGAGCAATGTGCTGGATTCTTAAGAGTTGATGACAGTAAAGAGCTTTTAGATGGAACTTCTGTTCACCCAGAAAGCTACGATGCTTGTAAAAAACTCATGGAAATATTAGAGTATACTAAAGAAGATTTAAAGAAGAATAACATACAAGATATAGATGAAAAGGTAAAGAACTTTGGCATTAAGAGCTTATCAGAGACACTGGGGTTAGGAGAGCCTACACTACTGGATATAATTAAAGAACTTAAAAAGCCAGGAAGAGATCCAAGAGAGGAGCTTCCAAAGCCGATATTTAAGACTGGAGTTATGGAATTATCTCAACTTAAAAAAGGTATGAAACTGCTAGGAACAGTTAGAAACGTGTCAGACTTTGGAGCATTTGTAGATATTGGAGTACATCAAGATGGGCTTGTTCATAAGAGTCAACTAAGTGATAGATTTGTAAAGCATCCATTAGATGTAGTTAAGTTAGGGGATGTAGTAGAAGTTACAGTAATTGATATCGATGAAAAGAGAAAGCGAATATCATTATCCATGAAAAAAGATATTGTAATGGAATGATTTTAGTGATAAAATTATAACATAATAAAATTTAATAATGCACTTCAGGGCGGGGCGAGATTCCCCACCGGCGGTATAGCCCGCGAGCCGAAAGGCTGATTCGGTTAAATTCCGAAGCCGACAGTATAGTCTGGATGGAAGAAGGTAGTATAGTTATATAATTATGCGTGATTTTGCCCTGGTTTATTAACCAGGGCTTTTTTATTTAAGTGATAATTTAAATGTTAAACAATATGCAAAATGCATAAGATCGATTCACTTATATAATTATGTTTCTATGCGTAACCCTTTGAAGGATGCAGAAAATTTAGGGGGTAATAAAATGAATACATCAAAAAATGTAAACAAGCTAGTTAAAATTTCTTTGTTAGTAGCTATGGCATTTGTACTAATGCTATTTGAATTCCCAATACCAGGACTTCCACCATTCTTAAAACTAGATTTTAGTGATTTACCAGCACTTATAGGTGGATTTGCCTTAGGTCCGATAGCGGGGGTAATGGTAGAAGGTGGAAAAGTTGTTTTGAATTTGGTATTCAGTGGAAGCATTACGGGTGGCGTTGGAGAATTTGCTAACTTCCTAGTTGGAGGGACCTTTGTGTATGTGGCATCATTCATATATCATAGAAATAAAACTAAAAAAAGTGCTGTTATAGGATTAATTTTAGGAACTATAACAATGACTGTAGTAGGCGCTGTATTTAATTACTATATATTATTACCACTGTATGGAACAATAATGGGTGGTATGAGCAATCTTATAGGAGCATCGGCAGAAGGAAATGCAAGCATAAACAGTCTTGCAGGTATAATAGTTTTGGGAATAACACCATTTAATATATTGAAGGGTGTTCTAGTATCCGTAGTAACATTTGTATCTTATAAAAGAATTTCACCGTTAATAAATAAAGAGAATAGCTTAATGGAACAATCAATGCAAAAGGGAGCCTAGATAAAGGCTTGCAAAGCATTTTAAAACTCTATATAATATAAAATTATTTCTAATATAAAAAGGCTATGAAATGCAGGTAAAACCTGGTTTCATAGCCTTTTTATTAAATGTTATAATTCCACATTATATGTCCATCTTCTCTTGGATGTTCATAAAAGTTTTTTCTAATACCTTCTAAAGAAAAATTATATTTCTTATAAAGATTTATTGCAGGTAAGTTAGATGCTCTTACTTCTAGTGTCATTGAGCAAACACTTAGTTCTTTACAAGATTTCATTAGATTCTCAACTGCAATATCACCAAATCCATTGCCTCTATAGTCAGGATGCACTGCTATATTTGTTATATGAGCTTCATCAAATATAACCCAAGCACCTCCGAAAGCTACAACCTTACTACCTAGTTTTACAACAATGTAAACTGCATTTTTATTAATAAGTTCCTTTTCTATAGAAAGCAAAGACCAAGGACTTGCGAAGCTTAAATCACAAATCTCTTTAACTCCTAATATGTTTACAGAACTCATTTTTTCAACAGTTAAATCAGTCATTTTGCTTTACCTTTTCTTCATATTCTCTTTCTGCCTGACATAATCTAAGATAAACTGGTGCAGCACTAAGAACGTTATCACTTTCATCATTCTTTAGTTTCATATATGCAAGAGAAGCTATAGAAGATGCTTTTGCTAAATTAAGATGACTAGGAGTTATAGAAGCATTAGAAAGTGAAGATGATAATGTATCTCTAAATTTATAAGTTCCATCTCCTATAAAGGTAATTTTTTCATTAAAGACCTTACATTTATTTATTACTTCTTCTACAGATAAAAGTTGTGGCTCATCTAAAGTGATTAGCTTATCATTTTCAAATCTATAAAAATTAGTATATACGTTACCTCTTAAAGCATCAATTATAGGGCAAATTATACCATCGATATTAAACAAGTTATTTGCAAGTCCATCTAGAGAACTTATTGATATAAAAGGTTTTTCGGTGGCTTGAACAAGACCTTTAATTGTGGACATTCCAATTCTAAGTCCTGTAAAAGAACCTGGACCATTAGAAATAGCAAATCCATCTATATCAGCTACGGATAATCCGCAATTTTTAAGTAAGCTATCTATCATTGGCATCATTATAACGGAATGTTGCTTTTTATAGTTGAAAATAATTTCTCCTAAAAGCTTATTATCATCAATAATAGCTGCAGTTGCACATTCTGTTGCAGAATCTAAGGCCAAAATCTTCATAGTGTTAACTCCTTTATATAATCATATTTAGTGTTTGTGTGGGTAAGGGTAATTTTTCTATAAGTATCTCCAAGAGTAGGGATTTTATCTATATTAATAGTTAAGCTTTCTTCAGGAATTAAATCTTCAATATAATTTGCCCATTCAATTACACTGACACCATCTCCGAATATATATTCATCAAAGCCTATAGCCGCAATTTCATCAGGATCATTTACTCTATAAACATCAAAGTGATATAGTTTTAATCTACCATCATATTCATTAACGATTGTAAAGGTAGGACTTGTGATACATTCCAAAATACCTAACCCCTTGGCAATACCCTTAGTAAGATGGGTTTTACCAGTACCAAGATCTCCAATTAAACATATGATATCATTCTTTTTACACATTTTTCCTAGTTGTACACCTAGGGAATCTAATTCATCAATATTACTAACTACAAATTCCATATGATTCACCTCATTAATATTTTAGCTCAAAAGAAAAAAAATGAAAAGTAAATAGTAAAATTACTTTTCATCATATTATTTAAATTTAAAAAATATGTAATTTAACATTTGATTCTACTTGAGACACTAAAGTATCTTTAAGCTGGTTTACAGCATAACTACAAATTAAATTACGACTAACCATGTCATCAAGGATGTCAAAAGCTTGATACATATACAGACCATTTCGATAAGGTCTATCGGCGGTTAATGACTGATATATATCACATACACCAATAATTCTACATTCTTCACTAAGTTGTTCATCACTAAGTCTTCTAGGATAACCAAGTCCATTTAGCTTTTCATGATGGCTTGAAGCCCAGAAGCTTATATCTGATATATTGTCTATTTTATCAAGTATTAATTTAGTATAGTAGGTATGTGATTTAATAATAGAAAATTCATCTTCTGTCAGAGGTCCATCTTTATCTAAAATACTAATTGGTATAGCCAATTTTCCAATATCATGAAGTAGACCTGCAATTTTCATTTTTAAACATTTTTCTTCGTCGTACCCAATGTGCTTTGAAACATCATAAGCAAGTGTAGCAATTTCTTTAGAATGAGTAGCAGTAAAGGAACTTTTATTATCTATAATGTTTGCAAATACGTCAGCTATGGCTTCAAATTCACCAAGGGAAATTAACGTGTCCTTTTTAGGTGTTATATCATCTAAAATAAAATCCATGGTAGGGATGTTTAAAAGGTTTAACCAAAAGGCTTCAGGATTAGATATTTTCAAAAATACATCTACAATATCAGGAGAAAATAAAATTCCACTTTGAGATATCACCCAATTAATAATAGGGGGCTTTTGAATGTATGGCGGAACATCAAAATCAATCTGAATTTCAACTAAATCTGCAAGCCTAAGTATTTGGGCCTCTATTGGTATTAAGGAACTTTGAAGATTTAAACAACCACTGCCGTCAAAGTTTTCATGATGGTATCGTATTATATCGTATACTTGTATTAAAGAAGGTATGGTTTGAATCATTTCAGATCCTTCAATACAATGTTTTTTTATGTGCCAGTTTGAGTTATGTGATTTATCAAATATATTTTGAGTACCAATATCATGAATCATACAAGCAATATATAAATTATAATATGAATTTTCATCTAGATTTAAGGCGCGAGCTATTTCAAGTGCTATATAGCAAGTACACTTAGAGTGATTTGAAAATTCATGGTTAGAAACACTTGTTTTCAATGGTATATCTAAAATATTTTCAAATTTATTCCAATTATTGTCAGTTAGATCTAAAGATAAGGAAAGGGCTGAAACTATATTTTTCATACTGATATTCATCTTATCCCCCAAGTTTAATTTTTAATGTTACTATAATGTTTAGAAAAATTTTATACTATCTAGAAAGATTTTAGCATATATTGGATTGAAATAGTATGAATATTAACTAAAAATTAAAATGTTAATTAATTAATATCTAAATAATTAATTAACAATTTTTTTAGAGTAATTACGAATGTGATAATTGCAATTAAATATTGAGAAAACACAGAAAATTTGGATAAAATATACTAACAATATGTAAAAACTACTAACGATAGCGAGGTAAAATAATGTATAATATAAGGTAATCAAAATAAAAGGAGGATAAATTATGTTTGTAAGCAACTTAATGTTGGCAAAAGAAAAGTTAACAACAGTGACTCCAAAGGTGACCATAGGGGAAGCTCTAGAAATTATGGAAAAAAATAAATTTTTATCCATACCAGTAGTGGAAGATAGCAAGTTCTGTGGTGTAATCTCTAAGGAGCAAATATACACATATTATTATGAAAAGTCCATTGAGAGACAGTGTTTATTATCTGACTTTTTAGTGGAAAATGTTATGAGAACAGATGTACCATCTGTATCACCATTTGAGGAAATAGAGGAAGCGGCACATTTCTTAGAAACTAAAAGTGTTTCATTTATACCTGTTATAGATAAAAATGGAAATATGCAGGGTATTGTAACTCATCATGGTATATTCCATCAATTCACAGAACTGTTTGGATTAAACAAAGGCAAACGTTTATCAGTAATTGCTTATGATATACCGGGACAAATATCTAAGCTTTCAAGAATTATTTCTGAGAATAAAGGACAAATAATAAGTTTTGTTGTTGTTGATCCTAAGAGTTTAACAGAAGTAAAAGAAATTATAATAAGATTAAATACAGAGAACTTAGAAGAAATAGTTTATAAGGTAAAAGAAGCTGGATTTAAAATTCAATAAACAGTATTCTAATATATGATTTTATTGAAAAGCATCCGAGTATTTTAGGTTAAGGCTTATATACTCGGTTTTTACATTATTAAGTTATTAATAAAGCATTAAAATATATTGAACTCATGAATAAGTAGTAGTAATCTGAATAGGTTTGTAATATACTACTTTATAAATAGATTTCTTAGGTTTAGATAGATGTAATCCAATGAAAATTATATATTATGGAAAAGATTCTCCAGTGATGTAATATCTATGGGTACATTTAAAAAAATTAGTAATATAAAGCATAGTAATGGGATAAAATAAAAATATTGTAAGATAAATCGTGTATTCAAGGAGCTGATTAAAATTAGTGATGTAATAGATTTTAATGAATTAAAAAACAAAGCAACGGATAAAGATGTAGATAAATTTGAGGATTATATTTATTCTATGTATTATTCTATGGCACAAGGTAAGTTATCCATGGCAGAAATGAGTAGAGAAATATTTAAGTATATGCAGGATAATAATATATCCCAAGAGAAGTTTATGAATATACAAAAGAAGGTTATGGATAGATACGGAGTTTCAACTGAAGATCTAGAAAATCAAATGAAATCCATGGGAGTAGAAATGCCATTTAATTCTTTAGGTAAGGATTATGAAGAAACAAGAAAGGTTATGGGATTTCAAGAAAAATATAAGAGTAAGATTAGTATAAAAAGTGTCAATATATATCATGTTAAAAATAATAAGAATGATGTAGAAATAATCCTACAAGATGAAAATGTAATATTAAAAAGTTATATAAAAATAGATTTAACTGATAATGAATTAAATGAATTTTTGTGCTCATATAAAAAAGTAGTTAATAATAATATGTTAAATGTTTCTATATGTGAAAATTCTTCAACATATTTATATTAAGGAAAAGTTATAGTTGTAAGAAAAAAATATAAGAAAAATCTCTTGCATTTATATTTATTATATAATATAATAAATGAGTAATGAAGGGGTGTAGCTCAATTGGTAGAGTAGCGGTCTCCAAAACCGTTGGTTCCGGGTTCGAGTCCCTGCACCCCTGCCAAAAAACCTAGTAAACGTAATGTTTGCTAGGTTTTTTTATGTGCTAATATGAATATTTTCAATATAGAGAAAATGTGCTGATTAACTAACTAATATTGGGGTTAATAAATATTCAAGTATACCATTAAAGTTATAATTAATGAACTATAAAGGTTGTTAGTTGGTAAAGAATATAAGATTTGAAACGAATATTATATTTGAGGTGAGTTATATTATGGATAATGCAACTTTTATATTAATTATAATAGTTCCTTTAATATCATCAGCAATAGGGAGCTGTATATCTGTGTTAATAATGAATAAATTACTTAAAGCTGAAAGATTAAAGTTTAAGAAAGAGCATGCTATAAATATTAATAATGACAAGATAAAGAATTATAAGGAGTTATTTGATTTAAATAAAAAGGTTAAAATTTTAGGCGATAAAATAAAAAATAATACAATACCTAATTGGATAAATGTAGAAAGCTATTATAGAGATGAATTTATGATGGGATTTGAAGAATTATTAAACAGTTATAAGTTTGTAAATAGTTATATAGATGATAAAAAAATAAATAATTATGCAGAAACTGTACTTAAGATATCTGAAGCAATATTAAGTGAATTGAGAGAACGTGAAAATTATGGGAATACTTCTGAAAAGATAGATTCATACGTTGATAAGTTGATAGATATAATTAATAATGTAGAAAATAGTATTTTAACTAGAGTATCAGAGCTGACAAAAGAAAAGTATAAAGACAACTAGTAAATTTTTAATTTACTAGTTTTTTTATGTGCAAAATGTTAATTAAAGAAACGGTATTGAAATTAGAGGTATTTTAGTAAAATGATATTTCTGTATTAAGTTAAGTTTTTTCTGATTGTATGTAAGTTATAATAGATAAATTATACAAAATTTAAATACTGTATTTAGATTTTATGTGTAAACTTAATTGTAACATCTATTACATATATGATATGTTATATTATTGTGAAAAAAGTGTACATTATATTTAACAAATTGTAACAAATTGAACAAACTTTAATTAGTTGGACTAAACAATTAAAGTTGTGGTAAAATAGAATAGTTGAATTTACTGGATAACACTATGTGAAGTAAAGATAGAGAGGGTCGAGAATATGAAAATTCTTATTTTATCTGCATCTACCGGTGGAGGTCATATTAAGGCTTCAAGAGCCTTGGAATCATATGTTTTAGAAAATGAAGAAGATGCTAAAGTTAAAGTAGTAGACACCTTAGAATATATTAATCCATTGGTTAATATAGTGGTTACTAAAGGATATATAATATTAGCTAAGTATTTTAATTTTATTTATAAAAGAATATATAGAATTACAGATAGGACTAGCCTATTGACGTTATTGGTTACAAGATTGATTCTACACTTCTCTAATAAGCTTTTACCTTTGATTGAAGATTTCAATCCAGATGTAATAATAACTACTCATCCATTCCCCACAGAGATGATTTCAATATTAAAGGGAAATGATAAGGTGAAAGTACCCCTAGTATGTATAATGACAGATTATACAGCTCATAAGACTTGGATAAAGCCTAATGTTGATGAATATTGTGTCGCTAGTGAAGCTATGAGATTAGAGATGATAGATAGAGGGGTAAGAGGTGAATGTATACATTCTTACGGAATTCCAGTTTCTAGTAGTTTTTTTCAAAAGGATTATGATGACAAGTTTAAACTTGCAGAAGAACTAGAACTAGATAAAGATAAAATGACCATATTAATTATGGCAGGTAGCTTTGGAGTTCAGAATATAGAAGATATATATGTAGATATAGCTAAAATTCCAATGGATTTTCAAATTATAATTCTTACCGGAAATAATGAAAGGTTATATAAGAGAATCAAAAAACATATAAAAGTAAGTGAAAAGAAAACAAGAGCTATTAAGTTCACAAAGGAAGTTCATAGATATATGAATTTAGCAGATATCTTAATTACTAAGCCTGGTGGATTAACGGTATCAGAAGCTTTAGCAACAAATCTACCTATGGTGATTTTTGATGCTATACCAGGACAAGAGGAAGCTAATGCAAAATTTTTATTAGAGCATAATATGGCTATATCTATAGGACATGGATTGAATAGTAAGGCTACCGTGGAGAAATTGTTAAAAGATGAAAAGAAGCTAAAAGAAATTAGAGATAAATGTACTGAGTTTGATAAGTCATCTTCTAATAAAGAATTACTGGAACTTATAAGAAAAGTTGTTAAAGAAAATAACTCGAGTATTAGTAATGATTCGGAAATCGCATAGATGAGATTAATATTATGATATATTTATGTTTCTATATAGTTATTCTTTATTAAAAGAAGCTTTTTCTCTCTAGAAAGTCTTTTTATTTCATATTCTCTTTTTAGGGCTGAGGACTTGTCTTCTAGAATCTCAGAATAAACTATTTCTACAGGAAGTCTACATCTTGTATATTTTGAACCTTTTCCACTGTTGTGACAACGAAGCCTTCTTTCAAGATTAGTTGTCCATCCGGTATAAAGGGTATTATCACTGCACTTTAAAATATATATATAACACATAAAATTACCTCTAAGTAATAAAAAATTGTAATAATAATTATAGTTAAAGTATATTATTATAATATATAGATTGCAATAAACAGGCAATATTTTTATAAATGCAAGGTAATTATGTTGAATTAAATTTGAGTATAATGTATAATGAGAATGACTTATGCAAAGCATGGGTTGAAAATATTTAATTATAATTTAATAAATGAAGTTTTGGGTACATTATGTTTAATAGGGAAAGTGGTTAAAGTCCACTACAGCCCCCGCTACTGTATACGAAGACGAATCTCATAAACCACTGGAGTTTTTCTGGGAAGGTGAGATAAGGATGATCGTGAGTCAGGAGACCTGCCTAAAACAAATAAGTGACACTTCGGAGGGAAGAGAATTAACATATTAATTTGTATTTAAAGTACAAGTTGTAATTATGTATATTTAAATTGAGTTTTAACCTCTACCTTTTGGTGGAGGTTTTATTTTGCACTATTTTAATATTGTATACGGAGGAACTAAGAATGAAGAAAGCCATATTAGTAGTAAGTTTTGGAACTACATATAAAGAAACATTGAAATTAACTATAGAAAAAATAGAGAATGAGATAAAACAAACATTTAAGGAATATGATGTGAAGAGAGCCTTTACAGCACATATGATAATAAAGAAAATTAAGGATAGAGATGGTATAACAATTCCAACCCCAGAAGAAGCTTTAGAAGAGTTATATAAACAAGGATATGAAGAGGTTATAGTTCAACCGCTTCACATTATTCCAGGAGAGGAATTTCAGTATGTTAGACTTGTTGCAGATAAATTTAAAGCAAGTAATAAATTTAAATCTATAAGAGTAGGAAGACCTGCCCTTCACTTCCAAGGTGGAGAAGAAACACCAAACGATTATGAGATTTTTGTAGATGCTATAAAAGAAATTATACCAGAAGATAAAACTATGGTATTCATGGGACATGGAAGTAATCATCCTGCAAACTCAGCCTTTGTAGCACTTCAAAGTGTGTTTAGATACATGGATCATAATAATGTATATCTAGGAACTGTAGAAGGATATCCAACTATAGAGATGATAATAGATATGCTTAAGAAAGATAAAGTTAGTGAAATTAAGTTAGCACCACTTATGTTAGTAGCGGGAGACCATGCAACAAATGATATGGCTTCGGATGAGGAAGATTCATGGAAAACTATTCTTGAACAAGCTGGTATAGATATAGAGATTTATCTACATGGTTTAGGTGAAATTAAAGCATTTAGAGATATTTATGTAAATCATGTGCAGGATGTAATAGATAATAAGTATTTACACTTAGGAGATACAAAGAAAGCACAATAAAGGAGTTAATTATGAAAAGTATAATGATTTCTTCAAATAGTAGTGGCGGTGGAAAAACAACTGTAACCTTAGCAATTATGAAGACTCTTATAAATAGAGGGTTTAAGGTTCAGGGATACAAGGTTGGTCCAGATTATATAGACTCTGCTTTTCATAGAGAAATAACTGGAGTAGCTTCAAGAAATCTAGATCTGTTTTTAATGGGTGAAGATGGAGTTAAAGAAAGTTATTTGAGAGGTGAAGGAGAGTTTGGAGTTATTGAAGGTGTTATGGGGCTTTATGATGGAAAAGGTGTAGATACTAAGTTTTCTACTGCTCATGTGGCTAATACCTTGAAGCTTCCAGTGGTACTTGTACTATCTCCAAAAGCGCAATCAGCTACACTTTGTGCAGAAATAGAGGGAATAAGGAATTATGAGAATGTTAATATTGTAGGTGTTATATTAAATAATATTAGCAACAGCTATTATAATCTTCTAAAAAGAATAATTGAAATAAATTGTCATGGAATTAAGGTGTTTGGGTATATACCTAAAGATGAGAGAATAACTTTGAAAAGTAGACATTTAGGACTTGTACAAAGCAGTGAAGTTGAAGATCTATCAAAGAAGATAGAGTTATGTAGTAGCCTTGTTGAAGAACATATAGATGTAGATGGACTTATTAAAGAGTTTAAACACGCTGAAGTTTGTGATTCATATGAGAGTGGTAAGTTCCATGTTGAAAATAAGGGCATTAAGATTGCAGTAGCTTATGATAAGGCCTTTAGTTTTTATTATAAAGAGAACATAGAACTCTTAAGTGAGCTAGGGAAGATTGAATATTTTAGTCCTTTGGAAGATAGGATTTTACCAAAGGATGTAGATTTTATATACATAGGTGGAGGATACCCAGAAGTATTCAAAGAGGAGTTATCGAAGAATAAATCTATGCTACAAAGTATAAAGGAAGCACTAAACAACGGAGTTAAGTGTTACGCTGAATGTGGAGGGCTTATGTACCTTACAAAAAGTATTGATGGTAGTGAAGCAGTAGGCTTCTTTGAAGGAATTTCTTATATGACAGGAAAACTTAATAACTTTGGATATGCAACTATAAAGGTAGCTGAGGAAAACTCAATGATTCCAAAGGGAACTAAGATAAATTGTCATGAATTTCATAAGTCACTAGTGGATTTAAAGGATGAAAAGATCTATGAATTACAAAAAGAAATGTACGATGGTAATATTAAAACATGGAATTGTGGGTATTTGAAAAATAATACCTTAGGTGCTTATGGGCATGTACATTTCTTTTCTAATATAGAGTTTCTGAAAAACTTAGTTAAGTAATTGATTTAGAAGCTAAGAATTATGTTTGTTTAAATTATTGACCTATAGGAGGAAATGATGGATTATATAAAAGTACCAATGGATATAGAAAAAAGAAGTTTTGAGATTATAGGAGAAGAAATGGGATTCCATAACTTTGATGATAGAGAGCTTTCAATAATAAAGAGAGTTATTCATACCACAGCAGATTTTGAGTATAAGGACCTAGTTTATATGAGTGAAGGTGCTATTGAATCAGCACTAGAAATTCTAAAAAAAGGTACAATAATTTATACAGATACTAACATGGCACTTTCAGGAATTAATAAAAGTGCGCTAAAGAAATTAAACTGTAAGGTTGTATGCTATGTAGCAGAGCCTGAAGTAGCTGAAATTGCAAGGGAACGAGGAATAACTCGTTCTATGGCAGCGGTAGAAAAAGCTGTAGCAGATGGAGTTGAGTTCTTTGTATTTGGAAATGCTCCGACAGCTTTATTCAAACTTAAAGAGATGATTGAATCAGGAGAATCAAGCTGTAAATTTGTTATTGGGGCACCTATAGGATTTGTAGGCGCAGCAGAATCAAAGGAAGAAATCGAAAACATGAAGAATATGCCTATGATGACTGTAAGAGGAAGAAAAGGTGGAAGTGCAGTAGCAGCTGCCATAGTTAATGCTCTTATGTACATGTTGATAGAAAGATAAAAAGAAGGTATTAAGATGCTGGACTTATATGTTAATAGCAATGGTAAAAAACTAAGGTGCGGATACACCACTGGCTCTTCTGCTGCAGCTGCAGCAAAGGCCGCAACTGACATGCTTTTTACTGGTAAAGAGATCAAAGAAGTTGAAATAAATACACCTAAAGGCATAGTACTTAATTTAGTTATAGATGAAATAATTATAAAAGATGACTATGTAGAATGTTCAGTAATAAAGGATGGGGGCGACGATATAGATGCAACCCATGGATTATCCATCTGGGCTAGAGCTGAAAAGGGTGAAGAAAGATACAGTTTAAAAGGCGGTAAGGGTGTAGGTATAGTAAATGGTGAGGGACTCTACATTGAAAAGGGTGAAGCAGCAATAAACCCTGTACCTAGACTTATGATAGAGCAAGAGGTTTGTAGTGTGCTTCCAGAGGAAGAAGGAGTAACTATTACAATATTTGTGCCTAGAGGAGAGGAAGTTGCGAAAAAGACTTTTAATCCAAGGCTTAATATAATTAATGGGATATCAATCTTAGGAACTACAGGAATTGTATATCCAATGTCAGAGGAAGCTATTAAAGAATCTATTAAAATTGAAATAACTCAAAAGTCACTAAAACATAAGATTTTAGTATTAGCCTTTGGTAACATGGGTGAAAAGGTAGCTGAATCATTAGGGTATGAAATAGATCAAGTAGCCATAATATCAAACTTTGTAGGCTTTGCAATAGAATGTTGTGTGGGGTGTGGAGTTAAAGAAATTATCATCATAGGTCATATAGGAAAGATTTGTAAAGTGTCTGCTGGATGTTTCCATACTCATAGCAGAGTATGTGATGTTAGGTTAGAGGTAATTGCCTTAGAATTAGCATTAGCTGGAGCACCGCATGATGTAATTAGAAGGATATATGATGAAAAGACAACAGAAGGAGCTATTAAGGCTTTAAATGGAGAATATGGACAGATATATGACACCATTGTAGATAAGGTAAAGAAGAGAATGGAACTTTACAGCTACGGGGAGCTAAAATGTGATGTAGTTATGTATTGGGGGGCGACAAACCCTAAGGTATTAGCTACAACGAGCTAGAGGTGAAGGTATGATATATATAGTGGGACTTGGGCCTGGAAGCGTGGATTATATACTTCCAAAGGCCATTAAAACATTAGAAAATAGTGATGTAATAATAGGTTTTTCTAGAGCTTTAGAGAGTATAGATTTTGTAGCTACGGATAAAATTGCAGTTAAGGGTTTAGCAGAAATTTTAAAAGTTGTAGAAGCGAATAAAGAAAAGAATATATCTATAATTGCTTCTGGAGATCCTTGTTTTTATGGAGTTACTGATTACATAAAGAGAAGTCTTAATGAATACGACATAGAAATAATACCTGGGATTAGTTCATTTCAGTATTTAATGAGCAAAATCGGAAAGAGCTGGCATGGAAAGTTTTTAGGTAGCGTCCATGGGCGAGAGCAAGATTTTTTAAACATAGTTAAAGAAAATAGTACTTCTATATTTTTAACTGATGGAAAGAACTCACCAAAGGCTTTAGCAGAAGAACTATATAATGAAAATATAAAGTGCACGATATGGATAGGAGAAAATTTATCCTATGATGATGAGAAGGTAACAACAGGGACACCAAAGGAAATAATGACAAAAGATTTTTCTTCTTTAAGTGTTTTTGTGGTGGAGGAAATTTAAATGAAATATATAAAAGATGAAGATTTTATAAGAGGAAATTGTCCTATGACTAAGGAGGAAATCAGAATTCTAAGTATGGTAAGACTTAACTTAGAAGAAGACTCTAAACTTCTAGACATAGGTACAGGAACCGGTTCTATTGCAGTACAAGGAAGCAAGATTTGCACTAAGGGAAAAGTCATAGCTATAGAAAAGGATGAAGATGCTTTAGAAGTGGCTCATCAAAACAAAGAGAAGTTTAAGTGTGACAATCTTAAAATTATTGCTGGAGAAGCTATTGAAGTATTAGATACCATTGAAGGTAAGTTTAACAGCATCTTCATTGGAGGAAGCGGTGGAAATTTAGAGGATATAATTAAAAAATGTAGCAATATCCTTGAAGTGGGTGGAACTATGGTTCTAAACTTTATAACTATAGATAATGTTTATAAAGCAATGAGCACTTTAAAGGCTTTAGGTATGAAGATAGCTTGCACTCAAGTTGGAGTAAGTAAGACTAGAGGTCAAAGCTATATGCTATTTGGATACAATCCTATTTTTATTGTAGAAGCTGAGAAGAAGTAATTAAAGTGAAATTTAATTAGCATATTGAAATATAGTGTTTTCTATAAGTAGAAAAGTTGAAGTAATAAATTATAGTTAAAGTTGAAGGAGTGAATTAAATGGCAAAGTTATACGGGGTTGGAGTAGGTCCTGGAGATAAAGAATTATTAACTTTAAAAGCAGTTAAAACTATAGAAATGTGTGATGTAATAGTTGCACCAAGTGCAATGAAGGGTGGAACAAGTATAGCTCTTGGAATTGCAGAAGATTTCATAACAGCAGATAAAGAGGTTATGATAAAGCAGTTTCCCATGGGTGGAGAAGAGCAAGAAGAGAAGATATTTGAAGCATTTAAAGCTATCGAAGAAAAACTTAAAGAAGGAAAGAATATTGCATTTTTAACATTAGGAGACCCTTTTGTTTATAGCACGTATATTTATTTACTTAAGTACATAGAAGAACATGGTTTTGAAGTTGAAACTGTGCCAGGAATAACTTCTTTCTGTGCTAGTGCAAGTCTTGCACAAAAGCCACTTGTTATTGGTGATGAACCATTGCTTATTATGCCAGCTAGCAGAGTTGCTGATATAAAAGATGAGAAATATGTGGTAATAATGAAGGTTTATAAAAGAGAAGAAGAAGTGTTAGATGTTCTTGATGGAAAAGGCTTTAACTATGTATACATAAAAAGAGCTGGAAGAGAAGGACAAGAAATTTTAAATAGAAGAGAAGACATATTAGATAACAAAGAGTACATGTCACTTATAATTGCAAATAAAGAGTAGTTATAGAGCATATTATATAGATTTAATACTATAAAGATGATATTCAATTTATATATTAAGGGTACATAAGAATAGTAGTAAAAAATTTCAGATAGATAATATAGCTAAGAAGATGGTCAAATTGATTATTTAAGCCTTAGTGTAGAGATGAAGGAGGAAATAAACATGGTTTATTTTATAGGAGCAGGTCCAGGAGATGCAGAATTAATTACGGTAAAAGGTAGAAATACTTTAGAGAAAGCCGATGTTGTTATATATGCAGGTTCATTAGTAAGTAAGGAACATATGACTTATTGCAAGCCAAATTGTGAGATATATAACTCAGCATCTATGACTTTAGAAGAGGTTATAGAGGTTATGAATAAGGCTGAGAAAGAAAATAAGATGGTAGTAAGACTTCACACAGGAGATCCAGCTATCTATGGCGCTATAAAAGAGCAAATGGATGAATTAGATAAGTTAAACATAGAATACAAGGTAATTCCAGGGGTAAGTTCATTTACAGCAGCGGCTTCAGTTATAAAGAAAGAGTTCACTCTTCCATCAGTAACTCAAACTGTAATATTAACAAGAGTAGAGGGCAGAACTCCAGTACCAGAAACAGAAGATTTAGAGAGACTTGCATCAATTGGTGCATCTATGGCTATATTCCTTTCAATTAGCATGATTGAGAAAGTTGTAGCGAAATTAAGAAAAGGTTATGGAAGAAATGTAAACATAGCTGTTGTTGAAAGAGCTACATGGGAAGATGAAAGAGCTATAATTGGAACACTTGATGATATTGCTGAAAAGGTAAAAGAAGCAGGAATTACAAAATGTGCTCAAATATTAGTTGGAGATTTCATTAACTGTGATTATGATAAGAGTCTTTTATATGATAAAACCTTCACTCACATGTTTAGAGAAGGTCAAAACTAGTTATAATTGGTTTATCTGTTTTAACAATTGTTGATTATTATATCATATTGATAATATTGATGTAAATTTCAACAGTCACTTAAAATATATCCATAATTTAAAGGAACTTTTTAAGAAAGTAGGATAATTATGAAATTAGCAGCAGTGTCTGTAACAAGACAAGGAGACAACATTGCAAAAAAGCTAAAGGAAACTTTGGACCTAGAGATTTACTCTAGCTATAACAATAAAGAGTTTAAGTTAAAGACAATAAGTGAAAAACTTATGGATACTGTGGATGGAATAATTTTTATTTCATCTACAGGAATAGCTGTAAGAGGAATAGCCCCTTTTCTTAAAGGAAAAGATAAGGATCCTGCAGTTGTGGTGGTGGACTGTGAGAGTAAATTTGTTATAAGTTTAGCAGGTGGACATCTGGGCGGTGCAAATGAACTTGCACTAAAGGTGGCTAAGATTTTGAGCGCAACCCCAGTGATAACTACTGCCACAGATAGTATGGGGATCGATGCTCCAGATATGATTGCAAAGGATAATAACCTTATCATAGATGATATGAAAATAGCTAAGGATGTAGCTGCAAAGCTAGTAGATGAGGCTAAGGTTGCATTCTTAGATGAAGATAATAAAATAAAAATGCCAAGAGGATACGTAGTGCCTTCAGAAGATATTAAAGGTATTGTTACTGTATCAAATAAGATAGAAGCTGAAAACATTCCACATGTTCAAGGGCTTAGTCATCTAAGACTAATAAGAAAAAATATCATATTAGGCATGGGATGTAGAAAAGATGTGGATAACACCAAAGTTAAAAATTTTGTTGTGGATACTTTAAAGAAATATAACTTGGATTTAAGGGCTGTAAAAGCTATCTCTACCGTTGAACTGAAAAGGGATGAGAAAGCATTAATTGCACTAAGTGAGTTTTTTAATTGCCCTATGGAAATACACTCTTTAGAAGATATAAAAACTGTAGAACACAATTATAAAGGTAGTGACTTTGTAGAAAAATCTATAGGGGTTAGAGCTGTATGTGAACCTTGTGTAGAACTTAGCGGAGGAACGTTACTAACGGAGAAGATAAGTTTTGAGGGAATAACCCTTTGTATTGGAAAGATAAACTAGCATTAAGCTAATCAATGGAGGAAAAGATTATGGGAAAATTATATGTAGTAGGAATAGGTCCAGGAGGACTTGATCATATGACAATCAAGGCTGTAAAAGCTATAGAAGAAAGTGATATTGTAGTAGGATATACAAAATATATAGAAATGATAAAGCCACTTTTGGATGGTAAAAAAGTTTATTCTACAGGGATGATGGGTGAAGAAGCAAGATGTGCAGAAGCTTTAAAACTTACAAGTGAAGGAACAGTAGCAGTTGTAAGTACTGGAGATGCTGGCATCTATGGTATGGCAGGATTAATCCTTGAAATGAAAAAGGGTGAGGAAGTTGAAGTTATACCAGGAGTTACGGCATCATCTTCAGCTGGATCAGTAGTTGGAGCACCGCTAATGCACGATAACTGTAACATCAGTTTAAGTGATTTAATGACTCCTTATGAAGACATTAAGAGAAGAGTTGAACTTGCAGCTGAGGGAGATTTCATAATATCCCTTTATAATCCAAAGAGTAAAGGAAGACCACATTACTTAAGAGAAGCGTTAGACATAATTAAGAAGTATAGAAAAGACGATACGCCAGTAGCTACAGTTAAACATGCACTAAGAGATGGTCAAGAAGCTAAGGTTTGGACTTTAGGAGAATTTGATGACTCAGTAGTTGATATGATGACTATAGTAATCATAGGAAATACAAAGAGTTATATTAAAGATGGATTATTTATAACTCCAAGAGGATATAAAGTAGGACAAAAATAGGAAGTTAAAAATAGGCTAGCTTTGGGATTTTTATAATATGGATTAGGTTAGAGAGCGAAATTTCAAAGTTAGCTATATAGGTTTTAATAATTTACATTGGATATAGTGGGAGGAGAATTACAATGATAGGCTTAATAGTAGGTACATCAGAGGGAAAGGTAATTCTTTCCCATCTAAATAAACATACAGATAATATCGTAGTATCAACGGCTACTACCTATGGAGGAGAACTTTTAAATAACTATAAATATAAGGTGCTTAATGATAAGCCCTTAGTATATGAAGAGTTAAAAACATTATTTAAAAATAATGGAGTAAATATACTTGTAGATGCATCACATCCATATGCAGTGGAAATAAGTGCTACAGCTATGAAGATAGCTAAGGAACTTGATATAGAGTACCTAAGGTATGAAAGAAAGAGTACTTTAGATAACTTCCCAAAGAATGATTTAATTGTAGAAGTACCAAGTTATGAAGATTTAGCAGAAGTTCTAAAGAATGTGGATGGATGTGTTTTAAACACAACTGGAAGTAGAAATATAGATAAAATATTAGATTTAAATCTTGAGAATAGAGTGATTCACAGAGTATTACCATCTTTAAAGGTAATGAAAGAAGTATTTGATCTTGGAGTTAAGGTAGAAGACCTTATCTTCATTAAAGGACCAATAGGTTATGAACTAAATAAAGCCTTTATCAATGAATATGACGGCAAGGCATTAATTACAAAGGATAGTGGACCTCAAGGAGGAACCTATGAAAAAATAAAAGCTGCTATAGATCTTGGAATTAAGGTTATAGTGGTAGAAAGAAAAATTATGGATTACGGGAAAGTCTTCAATTTTGAAGATGAGTTGTGCGACTATATCTGTAATAATAAACAATATTTAAGTTAATATTTCTGGTATGATGGCCATCAATACTCGGGTAAAGGTGGGAGTAGGAGCTGTCTAACTATAAAGATATGTTAAAGCAAATATGGGAAGGTTATATATTTAAGTGCACATTAAGTATATAAAGCTCTTATAAAGTTTATTAAATTACAGTTAGTATATAAATAGATTTCTTGGATTTAGCAGAAGAATTACTTTAGCTAAAATCTAGAAATCAAAGTATTTAAATATGAGTCTTGCTAGCGACAAAATATTTAAATTAAGTAGCTTTAGATTTAAATATGAGGGGGAGAATTATGAAAAATTCATTTGTAACTAAAAATTCATTTATATTTCTTTGGGCATTAGCTCTATTTTTAACAATTCCACAAGCAGCCTATGGTATGCATATAGCAGAAGGGTTTTTACCAATAGGGTGGGCTGCATTTTATTTTGTGGCATGTATTCCATTTGTAGTTCTTGGGCTTAGGGACATTAAGAAAAAAACATTAAATAAGAAGGACTTAAAAATGCTTTTAGCATTAATTGGAGCCTTTGCTTTTGTATTATCTGCAATGAAGTTACCTTCAGTTACAGGGAGCTCATCACATCCAACAGGAACAGGTCTTGGAGCTATGATTTTTGGACCATTTGCTATGTCTGTGGTTTCAATAGTAGTACTTTTATTCCAAGCACTTTTTCTTGCTCACGGAGGATTAACAACTCTAGGAGCTAATGTATTATCAATGGGTATTGCAGGACCACTAGCAGCCTTTGGAGTTTATAAATTACTTAAAAATAAAAATAAGAAATTAGCAATATTTCTTGGAGCAATGATAGGAGATTTAGCAACTTATTTAGTTACATCAATTCAATTAGGACTAGCATTTCCGGCTACTACAGGTGGATTCTTAGCTGCCTTTGGGAAGTTCGTATCAATATTTGCTATAACTCAAATTCCATTAGCTATAGTAGAGGGAATAATAACTGTTATGATATTTGAATTCATAGAAAAATATGCCTCTGAAGAATTATTAGAAGTTGGAGGTGTAAAATAATATGAAAAAGAATATAGGTTTAATTTTATTATGTGTTGCCATAGTTATAGGTTCTTTATTTATTGGAAGAAATGGTGAATTTAACGGCGCAGATGGAGAAATCGAAGTTAAAATTCAAGAATTGAAAGGGGATTATGAACCTTGGGCAGCACCTTTATGGGAACCGCCATCAGGTGAAATTGAAAGTTTCCTTTTCTGTTTGCAAGCAGCAATAGGAGCTGGATTCATAGGATACTACATTGGAATTAAAAAAGGTTCCAAGAAAGCTTATGTAAAAGTCAAAGCAAATAGTCAAGCAAAAGAATGTTAAAAACAGTATTAGCTTATTCAAAGTTAAGTAAGTTATCAAATATTCATCCTATAGAGAAAATACTTTTATGTATATTACCAATAATAGCACTTAGTTTTAGTACTAAGTGCTATGCACTGGTTATAAATATAATATTTTTTCTTGCACTTCATATTATTTATAAAAATCCATTACATGTGGTTAGACATTTTGTAGAAGCAACATTTATATTTGCATTAGTATCATCCATAACCTTTGTATTTGACTATGGATGGTATAATACATTAATACTTATATTAAAAGCAGTATCAGGTGGAATGACAGTAAGCTTTTTAACACTTACAACTCCAACAGATCATATTTTTTATTTAGGATCTAAGAAGCCTTGGTTAAGAGATATTTGCGATATAGGTAAGTCCATGGAGAGATTTCTAGTACTTATATACGATGAATTTCAGATGCTACGTAAAGCAATGATTTGTAGGGGTGCATTTGGCGGATTTAAGGATAAAGTAAAAGATTCTGGGACCCTTGCTTCATTACTTTTTATAAATACCTTAAATAGATGGAAAGAAATTAAGGACGGAATTGATAGCAGAGGCTATAAGGGTAATATCTATTATAGATATGAAGAGTTTGACTTGTCATATAAAAGAATAGTATTAATAGTAGGATATGTTATGTGTCTTATTATTTTGGTAAGTATACCTAAGTATTTTTAGAAACTAAGGTATACTTTTTTTATGCAATTAAATTGGTAATATTTGAAATAAGTGTTGAATAAGGCATCATATTAAAATAGAGACTATAATATGAAAAATATAGATTAGTAGAAAATTTATAAAAAGAAACTCCACTTCACATTCGTTCAGTGGAGTAAGTTCCAAGAACTAAATCATAGATTTAGAGTCTCACTTAAGCTGCTTTTTTTATTTCTACGTCAATATCATAAGATTGGGTAGTGCTTTTCTTATTATCTAATATATCTATAATTACCTTAACAAGTTGAATAATTACTGTCGGTAAGAATGCTAGAAGATATATAAATTCTACTTGAGACCCTGTTAAAGGAGCTACCTCAAATAGATTTTGTAGGAATGGTACAAATAATACTGAGTTTAAAAATAGTAATCCTATACCAAATGCCATCCAGCTATATTTGTTAGTAAATAATCCAAGAGTAAATATAGATTTTTTACCTCTACAGTTAAATCCATGGAATAGTCTAGCAAGACATAATGTAGAAAAAGCCATAGTTGAACCTACAGCAGGGTTAACTTTTAATCCCATATAGAAGGCTATTATTGTAAAGATACCAATAACTAATCCTTCAAGACCAACTTCCAATATGAAGTCTTTTGAAAGGATTGAAGAACTATTATCTCTAGGCTTGTCTTTTAATAAGTCACGACGAGATTGTTCCATACCTATTGCTATAGCAGGTAAGCTATCTGTAAGTAAGTTTATAAATAGTAGATGTACAGCAGCAAAAGGCATTGGAAGAGCCATTAACGATGAATATAATACTGCTATTATACCTGAAGCATTACCAGATAGAAGGAATTTAATAGAGTTCTTTATATTGCTATAAATATTTCTTCCATTAGCTACAGATTTAACTATGGTAGCGAAGTTATCATCTGTAAGGATTACTGATGCGGCATCCTTTGAAACTTCAGTACCAGTAATACCCATGGCTATTCCAATATCTGCTTGTTTAAGAGCAGGAGCATCATTAACTCCATCACCAGTCATGGCAACTATTTGTCCTTTTTCTTGCCAAGCCTGAACTATTCTTATTTTATGTTCTGGTGATACCCTAGCATAAACTGATATACGTTCTATGTTCTTTTTAAGTTCTTTATCAGACATCTTATCTAGTTCTAAACCTTCGATAGCTTTATCACCAGCTCTTAATATTCCTATTTGCTTTGCAATGGCAGAAGCAGTTATTTTATGGTCACCAGTAATCATTATTGGTTTTATACCTGCTGTAATACAATCAGCAACAGCGGAAGCAGATTCTTCTCTTGGTGGGTCTATCATTGAAATTAAACCGATGAAGGTATAGTTATTTTCATCTTCAATAGAAAGTTCTTTGATGCTGTCAAATTCTCTATAAGCAAAAGCTAAAACTCTCAATCCATTTTTAGATAAATTTTTATTTGTATCAATTATATTTTCTTTATCTTCAAGCGAGATTTCTCTTACACCTTTAGCAGTCTTAATGTATTTAACTCTATCTAAAAGCACATCAAATGCTCCCTTAGTAAACATTAAGTATTTACCATCAAAACTGTGAAGAGTACTCATAAGTTTTCTATCTGAATCAAAAGGTAATTCTCCTAATCTTTGAAAATTATTTCTAACTGATAGTTCGTCCAAAGAAAATTTATGTCCTAAATTAACAAGTGCAACTTCAGTTGGATCACCAATTTCTTTTCCATCTGAAGATGTAGAATCATTACAAAGTATAGAACTATTAAGTAGATAATTTTCAACGGGATTATTTAAGTTTAAAGATTCACCGTCAATTAATTTGTTATCTACATAAACCTTTTTTGTTGTCATTTTGTTTTGTGTTAAAGTACCTGTTTTATCTGAACATATAATAGATACACATCCTAAGCCTTCAACTGCTTTAAGCTTTTTAATAATAGCATTTTCTTTAGCCATCTTTTGTGTTCCAAGGGCAAGAACTATTGTAACGATAGAGCTTAGAGCCTCTGGAATAGCAGCTACAGCTAAAGCAACGGCAAACATTAAGGAATCAAGCATTGGAGTTCCTCTATATAAGCTAAGTCCAAATACTAGGACACAAATACCTAAGATAGATATGGCAAGTTTTTTACTAAAATCATCTAAATTAGCTTGAAGTGGAGTTTTCTTTTCTTGAGTCTGCTCCATTAAGTTAGCTATTTTACCAATTTCAGTACCCATACCAGTGCCAGTTACAACTACTAAGGCCCTACCATAGGTTACAAGTGAACCAGAGAATACCATATTTTTTTGATCACCTAGAGCAAGCTCCGTTTTTTCTATAACATCACTAGTCTTATTAACACTTTCAGATTCACCGGTTAGTGAACTCTCATTTATTTGTAGAGAGAAGTTTTCAATAATTCTTCCATCAGCAGCAACTAAATCTCCTGCTTCTAGAACTAATATATCACCAGGCACAACTTCATTAGAAGCTATCTCAACTTTTATTCCACCTCTAAATAGCTTAGCTGATGGTGAGGAGAGGGCTTTTAAACTATCCAAAGATTGTTCAGCCTTAAAGTGTTGAACAGTTCCCAGTACTGCATTAAGAATAATAACTGCAAATATAACTAAGGTACTTTCTACATTACCCGTTATCATAGATATAACAGCAGCAGCAATTAGGATACATACTAGTAAATCTTTAAATTGACTTAAGAATACCTCCATAATACCTTGCTTTTTCTTTTCAGAAAGTTGGTTATAACCATACTTACTTAAGTTTTCTTTTGTT
>NZ_JAVXMF010000024.1:0-37864 GCF_036646415.1 Clostridium sp.
TTTGGGACCATGAGGTCGCAGGTTCAATCCCTGTCACCCCGACCAAAAGGAACATTGAATAATGTTCCTTTTTTATTTTTATCTTTTTTAAGCTATTTTCAATTATGATTAAATTATATATATTAATCATATTACCTATGAATTATTAATTTTACTAAGTCTTATTTATAGTGCTATGTCAATTAAAGATCATATGAAGAATTAAAAAGAATATCAACACTATAATTCCCCTCTTATGATACTTTCTTAATTCGCCCCCATTGTCTCTATAGATAAATTTATTTATAACTCCAGTTAAAACTACAAATAACAATGCACCTATAGTTGAAAACCCTAGAAATGAAAATGTAATACTCCTCTTCATTATAATAATGTGAATTACAGCAGAAATTAAAGCTCCTGATGCAAATATTCCATGATTATCTTCTAAAATATTATTTGTATTTATCGTGGCGTTAATTAATCCCTTATGCTTTTTTTTTGATAATCCTCTGATAAATTTGTTATAAAACCCTACACCTACCATTCTTGATAGAGCACCAATCATAAGTATAATGGAAACAATACCCCAAAAACCCCCTAGAAAACTCATTACCTGTACCTCCATAGCATTTATCTTCTAATATATTTATATGTTGATGCTTTCCATTGTATCTTTATTACCCTTAGATTTTTAATATTTATTACTCACAATATAATTGTCTTCTTTATGTGAATTTGCCACATGATATTTTATTATCCTTCCATGTATTGCCCTTTACAATGTAAACCTTATTTGCTATGTTAATATGCAGGGGTGATATTGCGATGTTTAAAAATATAAAAGGTGTAATTTTTGATATGGATGGAACTTTAGTTGATTCTATGTGGGTATGGGATGAAATCGATAAAGAATATTTATCTAAACAAGGATTCGAGGTACCTGAATTCTTAAAGCATGAAATTGCACATCTTAGTTTTGATGAAGTAGCAATTTACTTTAAGAATACCTTCAGTCTTTCTTATACTGTAGATGAAATTAAAACTCATTGGAATGATATGGCATATGATGCTTATTGTAATAAAGTTAAATTAAAACCTGGTGTTAAGGAATTTCTTAAAACACTTAGAGACAATGATATAAAAATCGCCCTTGCTACTAGTAATAACACTTTACTATTAGAGGCTTGCTTAAAAGCAAATGGAATCTATGAATACTTTGATTCAGTAACTCTAACTAGTGAAGTTACAAGAGGTAAGGACTTTCCAGATGTATACCTACTAACTGCAAATAAACTAGGTATTGATCCATGCAATTGTATGGTATTTGAGGACTTGCTTCCTGCTGTACAAGGTGCTAAAAAAGCTGGTATGAAAGTTATTGGCGTATATGATGAATACTCTAAAAAGCATCATACTGATATGAAATCTTTAGCGGATGAATTTATACTAGATTACGTAAATCTTTACTCAGCTATATAACATAATTAAAAATTTCATTAAAGGACCCTGTAAAAGACATGTGTAAACTGTCCTTTATGGGGTTTCTTAAATTCGTAAACATGTTCTATCTTTAGCTGCAACATAGCTTTCCTCAATTATTTCAACATTAGAATATCTATCTAGTATGTTCTTCCTTTGATCCTCTATTGAATTACCTTCCAATTGTCCCTTGGTAGATGCTCTTATATACCCTATTATATTACCCATATGACGACCTCACTTTTGAATATTAGTTTTGACACTGTTCTATATGTTGAGTATAGGTCATCATTTTATCGGTGGCAATACTGTTAAGTTTTGATAGCGTAGTATTAATAGATAGCATTATAATAAGAGCTTGAATATGTACAAATCATTTAATAATAGTGTTACCCTAATCTTTTTTAGCATAAAATATTAAGTAATAGGTTTGTTAGATTATAAAGTTGATTTGTCTAAACAATAAGTATATAAAAATACTAAATGTGTGTAATATATTTTATACCAACTTCAATTTCTATTAAATTTATTTTAAGTATATTTTTATGTTAAAGTAATATATCCTTAAATTAAGGAGGTGATACATTGAAGAAAAAACAGAAAAATATTTTAATAATTTTCTTAGTTGCGTCTATAATTATTGTAACCGGTGTTAGTTTGAAATATTTCTATCGTGAACAAGGTAACTTTTATGAGTTGGAGATGGGCAAATATTATACTAATAAAATATTTAGCACTATATTTATATCTAGGACTAACCCCTCTGAAAACAACTTTAATCCTGAAACTATTGAAGATTTAGGTAGAAGTTCAAAGATATTTAGTTACTTAAATGAATTTGATCTTACTGAATGTAAAATTACTACTAATTCAAATACTTCAGCCAAAGATAGCTATGAAGGAATTTATAGTCTCTCATTTGTAGCTGAAGATAGTACTGTATTAGATATTAGAATATATAATGTAGAGTGTATAGAAATATCTGTTACTACTACAAAAGATCAGGCAAAGAAAAGTTCAAAAATAACTAAATATTACAAAATAACTAACGGGACTATAAGCTCTGAACATCTTGAAGAATTGTTAAACTAAGAAAAGTATTGATTACGTTAATTTGAAAACGCAATCAATACTTTTCTTAGTTATATTAAATTTAGTATGAAACCCAACCTCCACCTTTAACGTGAGCTCTTTTTATAGTTCCATTACTTTCTACAACCGTTAATGTTTTGCCGGCACTAGTATAGTCTAAACATATAAATTCTATTTCGAATAAATCATATTTTGTCAATGGTCTTGTAGCAGTAGACATCCTCAAAAGTCCATCTTTACCTCTAGTTATAGCATTTGCTAAAAAACTTTTTTCAGAACCGACTGTACTTATTATCCCTGTAAATAAACTTGTTAACCCTAAAACAGTAGCTGGTGGACAGAAGAAAGCTAGTATTGCTGTAGTAAATGAAATAGCATTTAATCTTGATTTAAAGGTTGCTTCATTATCTCCAGCCATTAATCCATCATACATTGCTAACTGAGCTTCTGCCATAATTCCAAGGTCACTTTGTTTTACTGTTATAGTTGATATATATTCTTGAACTGCCATTATAAATTCCTTCTTTCTTTTTAATATTTTTATTTGTATTTAACTTTAATCGATTAAGTAATTACACTTATAAAAGAGTGTTTTAATTTTAATTTTGCAACCTCAATTTAAAATTACTTATTTATCTTTTATTACACATTGTTTTATATATTCAACATCTTTCTTTACTTCATCTACTACACCCAACTTATCAGTAAGTTTTGATATTATATCTTGATAATTTTGCTCTCTTTCATCTTGTTTTTGATCTCTTTTTTCTTGAGCCTTTAATATATAAAACAATAAGAATATACTTAGTACTGCCCACACCCCTTGGGATAGTGCTGCTGTTAGAATTTCATTTTCCACCTTTACGCCTCCTTTTTCCTAATTTAAATATTTTTTTAGGTTTTTAATTGCTAATTTATTCATTTTAGTTACCGCTTGTCTACTTATACAAAGATCCATTGCTATCTCTTGATCAATACGCTCATCGTAGTATTTCTTCAATAAAACATATTTTTGCTTTTTATTTATAACCTTCGCTACTACAAGTTCATCCAAATATATTTCATATTCAACTTCTTTATATTCATTAATATCAGCTGTAAAAGTATCAGTTAATTCAACTTCAATAATTGGATTTGTTTTACTAAGTCGATAATATTCCCGGTGTAATGACTGTTGTATATAATTCACCAGTGCTCCATCCGATGAATTTGTGATATTTATTAATTTAATCCCATAAATCAATTTTATAAAAAATATAGTTAAATCAGTTTTTCCGCATTCATGTTTCAACTTCCAAGATAAACTATTGATTATAGGTTCAAATTTAGTTATTAGTAATTCCATACTCTCTTTTTCACCAGCTTTAGCTCTTTCTATTAAGCTATATATCGATACCATTACATACTCCCCCTAAAAACCCCATTTATATAATTAATGAGGTGTTATTTTACATTAAAAGCAACTAAGTCAACCTAAATTTTATATGTTTTGTTACATTGTGCAAGTTATGTTCAATAACAAATATGCATTTCTCGGTATTAGTGTAAAAAAAGGTACAAGATATTTATAAAAATTATAAATATCTTGTACCTTTTAAAATAAAATATGAAATTAATACTATGAATCATGCTTAAGTTTAAACATACCCCCAAATTAGCCTTCTTGGGCTTCGGCAGACTGCGTTTCTGCATGCTTCCTTTTATACTTTTAGTTTTATCTTCTGAATCATGAAAGTGTTCTTGGAAATGAACTGGAGCTTGCTCTGTTTTCTGATTTAATAACACTTAACTATTTTCAAGAAGTTTATGCAACTCATCTATCTGTTGCTATATCTTCATTTGAACATCTTTTATAATTAAATTTAGCAATTTCAATACTGTTAAGTTGTTACATTTTAAATTTAAGCAAATTATTAATTGTTTAAATTTAAAATGTATACAAAATATGTAAAATTATATATAATGTAGATGTTATAGTATTAAACAAAAAGAAAGAGAGGTAGTTTAACAAAATTTTTGTTAAACAAGAAAACATGGATAATGATTCTAAAAGCACCCAAAATCAAGATACTCTATTAACTTTTTCGGTAACATATATTTTTTTAGGAATATCTTTCTGGACTTTTACACTTTGGAGTTTTTCTGCATTTGACTACTTTTTTGAAAATTTATTAGACATTATAGGTATAACCCAAGATTATTCTCTAATATTGGCTTTTTTACCCACAATAATTTTGGGAAGACTATTTGATAAATTGGTAATTTGTAAAGTAAACCGATGTAACACATCAGAAAAACGCACTAAGATTGGTCTCGCAATTAGCTTGATTGTTTTTATATTATGCTATTTAGTTTTTATATATAATAAGTAGAAGGTGAGAAATCTCACCTTCTACTTATTAGTTTACTAAAATCCAACTTCCTGAAGATGTTTTATATCCTGTAACTTTTGGCAGTCCTGTAGCAGCATAATAACCTTCGGCTGAAGAACTGTATAAACTCATCTTAACCTCGGAGTAATTACATTTACTCATAATAGAGATACATTGATCATATAAGCCTTTTAAGTTAGCTTTATCAATATTTGAAATACTTTGAGTTAATGTTAAACAACCATTTATTGCTTTAGCTGGAACTGTTATATATGGGTTAGCTTTAAATATTGCTCCTGCTATTGCAATGACACTATTAAGTGCAACACCTGTAATTACAGTCGTATAAGTTGGTGATGTTTGTGCTAAACAATTACTCATTGATCTTAGTTCTCCAGCTGTAAAATAATTATTAGTAAGTATATTTGCCATTTGAATTCCTTCTTTCTTTTTAATATTTTTATTTGTATTTAACTTTAATCGATTAAGTAATTACACTTATAAAAGAGTGTTTTAATTTTAATTTTGCAACCTCAATTTAAAATTACTTATTTATCTTTTATTACACATTGTTTTATATATTCAACATCTTTCTTTACTTCATCTACTACACCCAACTTATCAGTAAGTTTTGATATTATATCTTGATAATTTTGCTCTCTTTCATCTTGCTTTTGATCTCTTTTTTCTTGAGCCTTCAATATATAAAATAATAAGAATATACTGAGCACTGCCCACACACCTTGGGATAGTGCTGCTGTTAGAATTTCATTTTCCACATTCCCCCCTCCTTTCTCCTAATTTAAATATTCTTTCAAGTTTTTAATTGTTAATTTATGCATTTTGTTTACTGCTTGTCTACTTATACAAAGATCCATTGCTATCTCTTGATCAGTATGCTCATCACAGTATTTCTTCAATAACACATATTTTTGCTTTTTATTTATAACCTTCTCCACTACAAGTTCATCCAAATATATTTCATATTCAACTTCTTTATATTCATTGATATCAGCTGTAAAAGTATCAGTTAATTCAACTTCAATAATTGGATTTGCTTTACTAAGTCGATAATATTCTCGGTGTAATGATTGTTGTATATAATTCACCAGTGCTCCATCAGATGAATTGGTGATATTTATTAATTTACTTCCATAAATCAATTTTATAAAAAATATAGTTAAATCAGTTTTTCCGCATTCATGTTTCAACTTCCAAGATAAACTATTGATTATAGGTTCAAATTTAGTTATTAGTAATTCCATACTCTCTTTTTCACCAGCTTTAGCTCTTTCTATTAAGCTATATATCGATACCATTACATACTCCCCCTAAAAACCCCATTTATATAATTAATGAGGTGTTATTTTACATTAAAAGCAACTAACGTAACCTAAATTTTATATATTTTGTTACATTGTACAAGTTATGTTCAATAACACATATGCATTTCTCGGTATTAGTGTAAAAAAGTCACAAGATATTTATAATTTTTATAAATATCTTGTGACTTTTAAAATGAAATATAAAATTAATACTATTAATCATGCCTAAGTTTAAACATACCCCAAAACTACCTTCTTAGGTTTCGCCAGATTGCGTTACTGCATACTTCCTTTTATGTTTACTTTTATACTTTTAATTTTGCTATCTAAGTCATGAAAATGTTCTTGTAATAGAATTGGATATTGCTCTATCTTCTGCTTTAATATCACTTGACTATTTTCAAGAAATTTATGTAATTCATCTATTTGTTGCTATCTCTTGATTTAATCATCTTTTATAATTAAATTTAGCAATATCCATAATAAGTATAAATTGGAAAAGAGGAGTGTGCATATGGAGAAAAATATATTTGTAACACTAAGGAGATATAGTTTGATTGTTTTAATGTCGCTCTCTGTAATACTAACAGGCTGTTCCTTCAATGATATAGGAGAATCTTTTATACCAACTCCTGGTGATTATGAAATCAATCTAACTTCATACTACGAGTATTCCTGTAATAAAGAGTTTTAGACTTTGTAAGAAATAAAAAAAACTGATATAAATATATTGTGTCGATTGCAAAGACAACAAAACATTTATATCAGGGGGTTAACTTAAATGAATAATATTATAATGGTTCCAAATACTTTAATCTTAGGAATAGATATTGCAAAGGAAAACCACTATGGTCAATTTGTAGTTAATGGTGAATATATTGAAAAACCATTTCTAATAAAGAATACCAAAGAATCTTTTGATTGTATATTAGAAAAAATAGAATATTTAACTAAAAAATATAGAACGGTTCATACCCTTGTAGGGATGGAACCAACAGGTCATTATTGGAAGAATATCGCCTATTATTTGAAAAATAGAGGCATAAGCTTATGTTTAGTAAATCCTTATCATGTTAATAAAACAAAGGAATTAGAAGACAATAGTCCTACGAAGAATGATAAGAAAGATGCAAAAATAATTGCTAAATTGATATATCAAGGACAGTATCTTACATGTATGTTTGAAGAAGAACTTTATGTTAACTTAAGAATAAGTAGCAATAACAGACAAGATTTAAAGAAGCAGTTAATAAAAGAAAAAGTAAGACTAGTAGCGCTATTAGATGAATATTTTCCGGAATTAAGAAATTTATTTTCTGACATATTAGGCAAAGCATCATTGGCAATATTGAAAAATTGTCCGTTTCCGAAGGATATACTAAACATTGGAAATGAAAAATTGATAGAAATTTTAAAGAATGCTACTAAAAATAGAGTTGGTATAAAAAAAGCATCTTTAGTATATGAAGCTGCTGAGAATTCAATAGGTGTACCAGTCGGATTAGACGGAGCTAGATATAGGTTAAATCTTATTATTAGGAATTTAGAAAAAATTCAGGAAGAAATCGATGCTGTTGAAGTTCTTATGAATAAGTATTTACTTGAAACAGGGTACTCAGAATTCTTATTGAGTATTCAAGGTGTAGGAATAGTAACCGCAGCCAGCTTTTTAGCTGAAATAGGTGATATATCAAAATATGATGACTATAAACAGATTCAAAAAATTGCAGGATTAAATTTAAAGGAAACTAGTTCTGGTATGAAAAAAGGAAAGACTAAAATAAGTAAAAGAGGAAGACCTAATTTAAGAAATATTTTATATCAAGCAGCAATGGTTATGGTTGCTAAGAATCAAGCATTTAAGGAAATATATGAACATCTTACAGAAAGGCAAGAAAATAATCTTACAGGAAAACAAGCAATAGTTGCATTAAGTGTAAGGATAATTAAAGTTATGTACATTTTATGTACTAAAAAAATAATGTATTCACATGATAAAGTTCATGGATTAAATAGTTATCAACAAGTAGCTTAAGATAGAAGTTTTAATTATTGTATTAATAAATATGTTCTTTTAAAAGAGTAAGGGTAAGCACGTAAAAACCCCCATAAGGGCTTAAATGACCCAGTATACGAGGATTAACGCAGCACCTGCTCTAAAATGCAGAACGAAGGAATGATAGAGGCACTAAGTAGTGTACTCAGGGAGACATGGTAGGGTCAGCATTAGAGATTTAGAGGTGAATACCTTCAAAATATTAGTAAAATAAAGCTATAATGGGGAAGTCTACAACTCTTAAGTAAAATAATTTCATTTATTCAATATAATACAAAATGTCTATTGAGATTGCTTTAAGATATAAAATGAAAATCTAAGAAAACAAAAGAATATTAAAGAAAATATTAAATTATTGAGGTAGGTGGTTAGGGTGAATTCAGAAAGAATAATAGTATGAATATTAAAAGGATTACTTTATCATTAAGTGGTCCTTTTCGCACTTATTTTAATAATAAAAGTGAGGTAGTAATATGAAAAATAGTAGAACTATAATAAAAAATGTATCTCTTACTCTTTTGTTTGTTGTGCCAATTGTACTTATTATTATGGCAAGTAATGGAATTACTCTCATCAATAACTTGAGTATATATACATATATAATAATATATATATGTATAGCAATTATATATGTAAAAATGAAAAAGGATAAAGATATATCTACAGTTGTATTTATACTAGTAGCTATTTATTCAATAGTTTTTCTTTACAATTATATTGGCACATATGAGATAAATAAATCACAAAACAAGAATACCATAATAGTTGAGCAATTTGATGATAACTTTTTTGGTGGTAATCCTAATGGAGCAAATGCTAAATTTCATAAAAGAGTATGTGTTTTCTTTAAGAAAGATTTAAATGCACCAGTGTTTCATGGTAGGTATGATATATATTGGGAACAAGATTATATAGTAATAGGGGGTAACGCAGCTAAATATTTTATCGAATCATATGAAACCTCTGAAGAAAATAGTTATTTTAGAAATTCCCTAAAAAATAATAATTTCGAAATCCTTCCATTCAACCGCATAAAAATAAATTTGAATAAAACATAAGGATCAAAATTCGACCAGTCACTTCCCCTATGAAGATTAGTTACTATTATATATCTTCCACTTGATAAGCTACTATTAATAGTACTCAATCGTTCAATGTCGTCAACTCAGTAAATTAACTCATGATAAAATAACTTAAAATTCAATTGTTTCATTATAAATTATTCCAATTTTTCTTTAAAAATGGTACACTAAATAAATCCACAGGTTAAAGTGAATTTTAAATGATGTATTTACTTTTAATAAATTTTAATGTTAAATACAAGATTTAATATTATGATGGTGCTTTTCCTTGGATGTTTGTTTTTACACTCACGAGAAGGGTTGGAACGTATTTGTGAGCGTATTTTTATAGATTTTTCTAATATCAAATCTAGTATTTTTTTCTTAATCTAGATTTAACTAATAAAGGTATAAATCGTTTAAAAACTAGTGCTAAAATAAAATTTCTATTAGATTGATATATTAAATTTAATGGTTTATCCTTATTATCATCTGCTATCGCAGTATCGGCATCTTGTTTAATAAGAGCTGCAATCATTGAGTCTATATGTTGCTCTGCCATAGCTCTCTCACTGGTTTTATACCTTGTAATTCTAGCATCAATAATAATGTCATTTAGCACATCATATAGAGCTGACGCTAATGCCATAGCTGTTATTGTTTTATTTTGGTTACTACTAAAACCGAAGTATTTACTGCATTCACAGGTATTTGGAACTTGCAAATTTGTTCCATCAACAGCTAATACATTAAATCCATTCCATGTCCTTAAATCTTTTTTCAAGCTATAAAATTCATTAACAAAAAGCGTACCTAGTTCCTTGAAAGCTTCAGGTGAAATATTTTGTCTTGCTTTTGAAAATTCCTGTTTAGATATTGATGGAAATTTCAAATATGGGTATTCTTCAATAAACTTATCAATTTCAGTTGAAATGGATTTGCGCAACCCAGAGCAAATAAAATGAATAGTATTTGAAAAAGATAATTTTCTATTCCTTGAAAATGACTTTCCTAAGCTATATGCTTCTTTGTATTCATCTGAAGTGATTAGGCTATTTGTTTTCTTGAAAATTAAAGATAGTATTTTAGTATTTTTCATAATGTAAAACCTCACTATAAATTTATTCGTCTATAGTGAGGCTTCAAAAATTCTACCTATTGTTAAGTGTTTTTTTATTAAAATTTATTTTTTTCTTAAGTTGACTACATTGACCGAGCGCCAGTTGTGCAAAAGTAACGGTTACAAAATTAAATATCCATATTTGTAATTATATTGAATTAAATCATTTAAAATAGTCTCTTTAGAATGATTTAATACCTCATAAGTCATTTAAAGTAGTATATTTTTAAACTTTGATTTTGATATAAGTTTTTAGATAGATTTTTATAAAAAAAATAGGCTGTTTAAGATACTTGAGGAATTATTTCATAAACCCCGTTTATAAGGCAATGAAAAACCTTCCATAAATACATATAATATAATTTATGGAAGGTTAATTTTCTTAGCGTTACTTTTGCACGAATTGTGCTCTGTCCCCCATGAGCAGTGACAAGGTTGCTTGCTACTGCAGCTTATTTGATAGGCTTAAGTAAATATTATTGGAAGTGTGAGAAAAAGTGGTACAAACTCCTGCAGTTTGTATCACTTTTTTCTTACATTTTCATATGATTGAGATTATCTAAAATATTTAACCGTGTGAAAAATTCAATTCTAAACAAAAATCCTCTTTACAAAAATTAAATATATACATTTATAAAAACTACGTTTTGCTCTAGGAGGCTTACTCCTAATTATATTAAGCGTTTGAATGCCCAAGAACATAAAAACCTAAAAATGCGTGAAGGAGGAAGAAAAAATGGCAAACCAAAAAATAATTTTTAGTGAGGATGGAACCATTGAAACTATTGATAATTATGTTTTATCAAAGGATGAAGAGGGATCTTCAAATCAGGTTGAAGAATATGTAGAAGATGCTTATACCTACATGGATATAGAAGATATTTTAAAAATAGAGGTAGAGAAAAAGAAAGTTAACAATAAAGCTAAGAGCCATGAGAAAAGCCTTTGGACAATAGTTCCTATGAACTACCAGGTTATAGTCGAGCATCAAGTAAAATAAATAAAGTTTAAAAGAGAATGGGCAGACAAAGAGCTGTATCTTAATTCAAATGAAAAGGAACCTTTAAGAAGAACTTATTTAATCGAAATCGAGAATATAAAGCGACTTGAAGAGATAAAGGTGTTTTTTTGCTCCGATGAAGTTATTCAGTACAATGAGGTGGTAAACGAGGCTATAAAACACTACTATTAGGAATTTGGATTTAGAACCACCAAATAATTTTAAAATCAAAAGAATTAGCTTATTTTTATGAAAATATAGTATGAAATAAATTTTTACATATAATAAATTGGTTGGATAAAAAATTTTAATTGGATGGGTACAGCACACATATCGATTGATATAATCTAGATAATAAATTTAATACTAATAAAAATAAAAGGAGTAGAAACTTATGAAAATTAATGATTTTAAACTTGAATGTTATTTTGGACTTTATGAATTTACTGCACCCTATTTACTAACTCAATCTGATTGTGAATCCATGACAACTAAGGAATTACTTTCTCTGGAGCCTGGTGCTGAAGATGAATATTTAAATCAATGGCTAGGATATACTGAAACCTGGGGAGATCCGGAGTTAAGAAAAATAATTGCTACATTATACAATGATATGACTGCAGATGATGTGCTAGTCTTTCACGGGGCTCAAGAGGCTATTTTCGGATATATGAATGTGATGCTTAATGAGGGGGATCATATGATTGCTATGTATCCTAACTACCAGTCCGCATATGAAGTAGCAAATTCAGTTCCAAACTGTGAGTATTCCAAGTGGTATATAAAGGATGATGGAACAAAATGGGTTGTAGATTTTGAAGAGCTAGAAGCATTAATAAAACCAAATACTAAAATAATTGCTGTTAATTCTCCAAATAATCCAACAGGATATACTTTTACAAATGCTGAAATAAAACAGTTATGTGAAATTTGTAAAAAACACGACATCTATCTGTTTTCAGATGAAGTATATAAAGGATTAGAATTGGATGGGGAGAAGCGAGAGTGGATGGCTGACCATTATGAAAAATGTGCATCACTTGGTGTAATGTCTAAGGCATATGGTCTAGCTGGTCTTAGGGTAGGCTGGTTAGTATCAAAAGATCATGAGACTTTAGAAAAGGTTGTTAAATTTAAGCATTATACGAGTATTTGTGATTCAGCTCCATCTGAATTCTTATCTAAAGTTGCTCTTAAACATAGTGACGAACTATTAGAAAGAAGTACAAATATCATAAAAAACAATTTAAAATTAGTGGATGAATTCTTTGATAGATATCCAAATCTGTTTGAGAAAAAAGCAATAACTTGTGGACCGGTTGCATACCATAAGCTCTTGATTGATATGCCAGTTAAAGATTTCTGCCAGCTTGCTGTTGACAAAAAGGGAGTATTGTTGTTGCCTTCTGATATCTACGACATGGATGATCAATATTTCAGAATGGGATATGGACGTAAGGGTGTTCCAGAAAGCTTAGCTAAATTTGAAGAATTCTTGATAGAAGAAAAATTTGTTTAGGTAATTTGTTCCGCGACAAATAAGCTCACATTGTAAAGCTTATTTGTCGCATTCCCACATTAGGAGGTAAGTATGAAAACTTTATTACTCAGTATAAAAGATGTAAAAGAAGCATTATCAATAAAAGAGGTTATCGCTGCTGTTGAAGAAGGGTACATTGCTTATAATGCAGGAAAAGTTCAACAACCAGATATCGTATCTATGGAAATGCCGGAGAATAATGGGGAGACTGATATAAAGTCATGTTATAATGAGTTAAATGAGAGTATATCAGTTAAGATTGCTTCTGGATTTTATAATAACGGAAAAAATAACGATCTTCCTACTATGATCGGCACAATATTATTATTTGATGGGAAAAATGGTGCTCCTCTTTGCATTATGGATGGTAGCCTAATTACTGGTATTAGAACAGGTGTAGCAGGAGCCATTTCATCAAAACTCCTAGCGAGAAAAGACTCTAAGAAAGTAGCAGTTTTTGGCGCCGGTGGCCAGGCAAGAATGCAGATATATGCCTTATGTCAAGTAATGAATATCCAAGAAATAAGAGTTTATAGTGAGCGACAAGAAGAACTGGCCAAATATAAAGAGGATATAGAAGAAAATACAAAGATAAAAGTAATCTTGTGTGATACACCTGAAAAAGCTATGAAAGAAGCAGATATTGTAATATCGACAACACCATCAAAGAAGTATTATATAGATAAAGCTTTGGTAAAACCAGGTATGCATATAATAGCAGTAGGTGCGGATATGGCTGGCAAAAACGAATGGGATCCTGAAGTTTTTAAAGGAGCAAAAATTGTAAATGACAGTATTTCACAATGTATTAGTAGAGGCGAAACTAGAAATGCAATTGTTTCTGGGGTAATCAAAGAAACTGATATTTATGCAGAAATAGGCCAGCTTTTAGCAGGGGAAAAGCCGTTAAGAGAAAGCGATGATGAAATCACAATTTTTGATACTACAGGAATGGGAATTCAGGACAATGTTACAGCAGTAATGGTTTATAAAATGGCAAAGAAAAAAGGCCTAGGCAAATATTTTGAATTCATTTAATTGGAAGAGGTGAGTAAAATGAAATTTTATATTGTAGATGCTTTTTCTGATCAAATATTCGGAGGGAATCCTGCCGGGATTGTGCTGATAGATGAGAAAAATGATTTTCCAAGTGAAGAAGTCATGCGCAAGACTGCTGCTGAACTTCGTTATTCAGAAACAGCGTTTGTAAAACAAATTGGAGAGAAAGAATTTCACACAAGATATTTTACACCCGCATCGGAGGTTGATCTTTGCGGACATGCAACAATCGGAGCATTCTCGGTACTTTTAGCGGAAAGTCTGGTCAAATCAGGTGAAACATACATCAATTTTACTTTGGCGGGTACTTTAAATATTGAAATAGGAGATAGCGTCATTTTCATGGATATGGGAGAGCCTCAAAAAATTTCTACAATTGATGTAAAAGAAGATATAACTGAATTGTACCGAATTATGGGGATATCGGATGAAGGACAGGGGCTCCTATCAAAGGGAGACAACATCGCGTTGCTTCCTCAAATCATATCAACAGGATTGCCAGACATCATGCTGCCAGTTAAGGATGAGGATCAGCTCAATGCCATTTCTCCCGATTTCCCAGGGCTTTCTAAACTGTCATAACAGTATAATGTTGTTGGCGTCCACGCATTTACAGTCAATACAAAAGACGGCAACATCCACTGCAGAAACTTTGCCCCCTTATATGAAATTGACGAAGAGGCTGCAACTGGAACATCAAATGGTGCATTGACTTATTATCTTTTCTTGAACGGAATTGTGAGCAAGGGTTCCATAATACAATTTATCCAAGGCGAAGCCATGGGTCGCCCTTCAAAAATCACTAGTAAGCTCATAACTAATGAAAAGATACAAATAGGAGGAATTTCTGTAATCCTTGCATCAGGAGATATTAATATATAAAAAGAGGAGAAAGAAAATGGCAGACGATTTAAAAGGAAACAGAGTTATTGCTCTTGATTGGGCTCCGGATAAAAATTCCAAGATACCTATGTATAGGCAAATCATTGACTATATTAGTACAAAGATATCAAGCGGTGATTGGACGATTGGCAGTATTTTGCCGTCACAGCGGACTTTGGCTGAGAAATTCGGGGTCAATAGAAGCACGATTGTTGCGGCTTTGGATGAGCTTGAATCTTTTGGGATACTAAAAGGTGAAATCGGAAAAGGTACCCAAGTTATCAGCAATACTTGGTCTCTTTTGATTTCGTCTACTACTCCTGATTGGAGTAATTACTTACGTTCTGGTATTTTTAAAGAAAATATGCCGACAATTCAAGCTATCAATAAGATAGAGTTTGAAGAAGGCATTGTTCGATTAGGAACAGGAGAATTGTCTCCTAAATTATACCCTTCGCAAATGATGAAGGATATTTTCATAAAATTATCGCAGTCTATCGAATCCTTAAACTATTTAGAGCCACTGGGATTATTGGAGCTTAGAGAAATTTTATGTGAAAGATTGAAGAGAAAAGGAATACAAAGTAAACCTTCCAATATTCTGATTACCTCCGGTTCCCTACAGGCGCTGCAATTAATCTCAGTTTGCATGCTCAAACAGGGATCGTCAGTATATACCGAATCACCTTCATATATAAAATCCCTACAGGTTTTTCAATCAGCAGGGATGAGACTCCTCGGCGTAAATATGGATCGAGAGGGAATTCAATATTGGAACATTGTTTCGGAAAGAAAGAGCGGAGAAAATCCTCTTTTATATACCATCCCAACATTTCATAACCCAACTGGCATTGTTATGTCTGCTATGAGAAGAAAAGAATTATTTAAATTTTGTACGGATAACAGACTGCCCATAATCGAAGATGATGCATACGGAGATATTTGGATAGATGAGGAACCTCCAAAACCATTAAAAAGCATGGATGAAAACGGAATGATTATTTATTTAGGGACCATTTCTAAAGCTTTGGCACCAGGACTTAGAATCGGATGGTTAGTAGGGTCTGAATCGGTAGTAGACCGCTTAGGCGATGTTAAAATGCAGACAGATTATGGCGCAAGCTCTGTGTCTCAATGGATATTAAAAGAGATACTATCTGACGAAAACTATGATAAATATATAGAAGAAACGCGAAACGCACTGAGATATAGACGAGATTTGATGTTATCAGCTCTTGAAAAATATTTTAAGGAGCTTGCGGTATGGGAAGTCCCTAAAGGAGGATTTTACATCTGGATTAATTTCAACAAAGATGTTGCTATGGAAAAATTGTTTCATGCCGCCTTGAAAGAAGGAATCCTGTTGAATCCAGGCAGTATCTATGATTTTAAGAAAAATAACGCACTACGGCTGTCGTATTCATACATTGACGAGAAAGATATTACGGACAGCATCGAAAAATTATCTCATATAGTTGGGAATCTGAAAGATGGTTCATCTATCTAAGTTTCAGCCACTTCATAGCTATATCGGGTACAGCCGACATACGTGTAAAAACCGGACACACGATGGAAATAATAATATAGAGCACCCAGTACCTAAAAGTATAAAAAATAAATTTGAAGATAACGTTAAGACTAAGAAAGAATTAGTTGATAAAATTAAAAGTAAATAAAAAATTACTAAAGGTTACTATTTATATTTTAAAAATAGTAACCTTTTATAACCTTCTAAGCAATACTCTAAATTATTCAGTAATATGATCTACCTTAACATTTACAACCTTTATTAAATCCTGTGGTGAAACCTCCACTTGAAATCCTATTTTTCCTGCACTTACGATTATAGTTTCAAAGTTTTCACTGGATTTATCAAGAACAGTTTTATATTGTTTCTTCATTCCGATTGGTGAACACCCACCTCTTATATATCCAGTTACCTTATTTATCTCATCCACCTTTATCATTTCCACAGATTTTTCTCCTACACTTCTTGCTGCCGCCTTTAAATCAAGACCTTCTTTCACTGGAATCACAAAAACATAAAAGGCCTTACTGTGGCCTTTAGTTACAAGGGTTTTAAATACCTTCTCTACTGGCTCACTTATTTTTGCTGCCACAGTAACCCCATCAAGGGCCTTTCCCTTACTTTCATAAGTATGTACTTTATACTCTATCTTTTCTCTATCTAATGCTCTCATTGCATTTGTTTTAACATTAGCCACTTCTCATTCACTCCATATATTATATTTAGTAAATGACTGTATAATATGTTTCAAAGCATTGATTTTACAGTAATCTTTACTTATTATACACAAAATACTGTCCAATACGTTCTCCTTTCTTTTCAATTTAACAAATTGAAATTTAGCAAAATCCTTAATCAAAAACAACTTGCCATTTATTATCTTTTATTGCGTCAAAACACATTTTTATTTGTTCGTAAACATTTTTATCCTCATCTAAAATAGGTAAATTCTCAAGAGAAAAATAATTGCTTTCTGTTGTTTCATTGTTTTGCTGGAAACTTCCACCCAATACCTCACACAGAACAAAGACCTTAACTATCCCATAAGCATATTTGGGAACATTGTGTTTATTTCTATCTTGTATCGCAATAATCCTTATTGGTTTCACATCTAATCCTGATTCCTCTTTAGCTTCTTTAATTGTGTTTGAAGTAATTGACTCATTATAGTCAACCCATCCACCAGGAAGAGACCATTTCCCCTTTTCTTTTACAAGCAATATTCTATTTTCTTTAAAGATTACTGCTCTTGTTTCTATTTTAGGAGTTTGATATCCTGTTTCATTACAAAATAATTCTTTCACCTTTTCTATCGGAAATCCTGTCTTTATTGCCATTAATTCTGCAGATATTTCTCTTATTCTCTCAAAACGCTCTTTATCATAAACATCTTTCGTATAAGTCAGACCAATTTGAGCTATTGATTGTAATTCCATTGCCAGATTCGTTATTGTATCAAAATCATTCATGATATGTATTTCCTCCAGATTCTGTATTTTAACTTTATATCATCATCTCAACAAACTGTGATTTGTCTAAATAGTTATTGTTTTGCTAATCTATGTTTTAATCGCTCGTTTTCATATTTCAATTCCTCATAATCCACCAACTGAACGATAAGATTCTTTTTATCTTGTTCCAGTTTTTTAATATGTCTAAAATGTTAAATAGCTTCTAATTACTTACATTTAAACCTCATTATAACATATGTACAATAGTTATTCTACTGTTTAATAATTATTTCATATTCAGTTTTAAGGTATACTTACTTTACAATCACATATCCTAAACGAATTGTATTTTCTTACTCTGTACATAGATTATATATAACCAATGTAATCCATAATTTGTCCTGTAATCTTGCCTAAATAAAATTATATACTAAAAATAATAAATTATCTTTTAAGTTTTAAAAATATCTATTTCTGTTGGAATTTTAAATCTGTAAAACACTATTATTTACTTCTAATATATAAATATCATGAATATACTTATACTATAAAGCTTTTTTTATGGAGGTACATTCTTGATAAAAACTTTTTTTATTTATGTTCTAACCTTCGTTTCGGCAGGTGTCGGAGTGTTATACTATCTTTTAACAGATAAATATAACAAACAAAACCTACAAGTAAGAGTACTTACAAAGCAAAACCATGGTCTAACCTCCCAATTAAATTCTATAAATAAACCTACAGATAATTTAAAGATATATTATAGACCTATAAAATTTAATACTGGAGAAACTTTAAAACGTTCTTCACTATATATCGCCCCACTAAGTAATAGTGCTATTCTTAGATCTTTACCAGCTAATACAAAGGTTGAAATTATAGATCTAGTAGAAGCTTTTGAAATCTTATGGTATGAAGTAAAGGTAATAATATCAGAAGATGTAAACATCAAAGGATTTATAAGACAAGAATTAATAAAAGAACTACAAGTTGTTGAAACTCATGTAGTTAGTAATTATCGTTATTAATCTTTTATAAAAACCAAAATATCATCTTATATAGTAAAACTTTAATGGATATACTATTAATTAAAATGGAACCTATAGAATATACAACGCTAAAATGCGTCTATTCTATAGGTTCCATCTCACTATATGCTTTACACTTTACTGATTAATGTCTTTATTTAATTCAAGCATTTGATTTTTAATTTTCACTATATTTGCTTCAATATTTTTAAGTTTACAAAGTCCTATTCTTAGCTTCCTTATAAATCTTCTTAAGCGCTTTCTTAGATCCTCGCTGGATATCTCTTTCTAGCTTTCTCTCCTTGTAACTTACAAAAAGTTGATTTAGATCATAACCCTCTGGATACAACTCTTCCGCTGCACATTCTAGCTTCAACCTTTTATAATTCACCTCTATAAATTCACCATTAAAGAGAACTGTTACATTATTAAACTTATCCTTTTCCTCATATACAATGGCAGTGAGGTTCTTATCTAAAAGTATAACCCTATCACCCTGTTGATAGTTGTGAGTATCTTCACTAGATACCTTCTGTTCCTTTGCCTTAGCAACCTTACTATCCTTTAAAAGTCCATAGTTATAGTTTTTATTTTCTATATATCCTCTAGTTCTTTCAATTATCTTGTCGCTTATACCCATCTTCTTTGAAATATAAAGAGCATTACTATCTCCAATTTCCCCAATATGAAGCTTATATAAAGGCTCCAATGTTTCTTTTTCAAACTCCATAGCTGCATTTTCAAAGTCGGAATGATTCTGTGAAAAATTCTTAATTTCTCCATAGTGGGTAGATGCCACTGTAATGCATCCTTTATGATAAAACTCCTCTAAAATTGCAATGGCTAAAGCAGCTCCTTCATTAGGTTCCGTTCCACTTCCTATCTCATCAAATAAAAGTAGGGTATTCTTATTACTTTCCTTTAAAATCTCTCCCATATTCTTAACGTGGGATGAAAATGTACTTAGTGCATTTTCCACACTTTGATCATCTCCAATATCCACAAATATTTTATCAAATACCCCTATTTCACTACATTCTTTTGCTCCTATATGAAACCCACTTTGCACTGCAAGAGTAAGAAGACCTACAGTCTTTAATACTACAGTTTTTCCCCCTGCATTTGGACCAGTTATAATTAAACTCCTATAATCATCTCCTACCTCAAAATCCAAAGGAACTCCATTTTTAATTAATGGATATCTACCATTTATTATTTTTATAAACCCACACTGATTTAGCTTTGGCTTTATTCCATCAATTTCTTTACTATACTTAGCCTTAGCAAGAATCATATCATACTCTGAAATTATCTCTATATTTATCTTTATTTCCTTAATTCTCTCAAAAATCATCTCTGTCAAGGTTGCAAGTATTCTATACTCTTCTACAGACTCTTCAGACTTTAGGATTGCAAGCTCTGCTGTATACTTTGACACACTATAGGGTTCTATAAATACGGTGGTTCCTTTAGAAGATACCTCTACTACAGCTCCCTGAACCTGATTTTTATAAGAAGCCTTTATAGGAATTGTATATCTTCCATTTCTTTGACTAACAAAGAAGTCTTGAATATACTCTCTATTTCCACTAGCCTTAATAAACTTTTCTAGTTTTTCTTTTATCTTACCTTCACAACCATCTATATGCCTTCTGATTTTCTTAAGTTCTTTACTAGCATTAGAATCTACCATGCTTCCTGTTATAGCTGCTTCGATTTCTTCCTCTATATATTTAAAATCCGTAATATTTTCACCATAAGCACTTAAAGTTGGAGCATATCCTTCCTTATCTTTTATAAATATCTTAACCTTTCTACACCCACGTAGAAAGTTATCCATAGTAATCAGTTCTGAAGGTTCTAGGGATGCGCCCTTTTCCATCTTCTCTATTAGTGGATTTATATTAAACACTCCCTTCAAAGGCATATGATAAGAAGCATCTATAAGGCTTCTTCCCTCTGAAGTTTCATTTAACATTCTCTCAACTTGTTTTATACTACTACTAGGTTGAAGTTTATCTAAAATCTCTCTACCTAACCCGCTAACACAATATGATTTAACTATTTCTTTAAGCTCGTTATAATGTAATTTTTCAAGTGTACTATTATTCATTTTCACTATTCCTTTACTTATATATTAAGCCCACAAAACCTTTCATAGATTTCGTATATGGCATATTAAGATAAATGCTTACTAGTTATTTATTTAAACATGCCTAAAATAAAAAGCCATGGATACCTCCACAGCTTAAATTTAACATTAATAAAGATAGCTATACTATCTTAAGGTAAATTCGTGGACTTGTATCTTCAATAGATAATTAACTCCATAGCAAACAAGGGTATACTATACCTTCAATTTTGGAATTAATATTTAATTACTATTTTAGATACTAGACACTCACAAAAAAACCTCACTTTACTCGAAATCTATGTAATTTAATAGTAAATCATAAATTATAAAAAATCAAGCTTCAATTTTATAGTAATATTTTAATATTTTTCCTAATTGCTATTTATAATACTTTTCTCATAGCAATTAAATGTTCCTTTTCTAAACTTCACTTCACCAGCAATCTTATAGTTAAATTTTTTATCTAAATCATTCATAGTCGCTAATTTAAATTCAAAATTCATACATACCCCCTCATGCAACATAGTTTACACCCAGTATAACTCAATTATAATATTTTGAAATAACAATAAAAAGTAGTTTCCTAATTAAATAGTACGTCATTTTAAAATATGTTACAATATGGATAAAGTGTATAATTTTAATATTTTTTTAAATTGTAAAGGATATTTAATAAATTGGGGTTTGAGTTTATAAATAAAGAAGAGCATTTTTATGATATGCATGATAGATGGGAAGATAAATTGAACTATATACTGAGGAATCCAAAATGACATTTTCATAGATAGACTTTTATACCTTCTAAATTTTTTCTATATTTTTGTAACGAAACATCTTTAATCCAGTCTCATATATGTGAGGAGGTGAGAATGTGTCTGATTTTGAGAACATCTACAATGAATATTTCCGAGATGTTTACTTATTTGTGTTGTCTTTAAGTCGAAATGAAACAGTTGCAGAGGAAATTACACAAGAAACCTTTTTTAAAGCTTTGAAAAGCATTGACAATTTTAAAGGTAATTGTAAAGTTAGTGTTTGGCTTTGTCAAATTGCAAAAAATACTTACTTTTCCTACATGGATAAGCAAAAGCGGCTCCAACCTAATGATATATATGAAAAAGTAATCGACAATAGCATTGACGAAAGGATATTAAATAAAGAAGACTCTTTCCGTATTCATAAGGTATTACATTCCTTATATGAGCCGTACAAAGAGGTGTTTACCTTACGAGTGTTCGGAGAGTTATCCTTTGCCCAAATAAGCCAGCTTTTTGGGAGAACGGAAAGCTGGGCAAGAGTCACCTTCCATCGTGCTAAACAAAAAATACAGAGCTTGCTAAAGGAGGAGTAAAAATGAGCAAAGTATCATGCGAAATTATTAAAGACTTATTGCCATTGTATTATGATAAGGTGTGCAGCGATGAGAGCAATAAAATGGTTGAGGAACATCTTGACGAGTGCAGTAGCTGCAAAAGTGAATTGAGCAAAATTAATGATGTTATCGAATTGCCTAAAGAAATTGCAGAAAAAAATTGTAGTGATAGTAATGTGATAAAAACTATAGCAGATTCATGGAATCGCTCAAAAGTAAAAGCCTTTGTCATAGGGACAATCGGCGCTGCTGTAGTATTTACAGTTTTGTTTTTGGGATTGTTTAAATGGAACATTATAAGTGTTCCTACTGATGTAGTAAAGATATCAGATGTTTCTATTATGGCAGATGGTCGAATTGCATATCATTTTAAACTAACAGATTGTTATGATTTAAATAGGGTTAAGTATGAAATGGACGATGACGGAAATTTTTATCAAATGCCTTTACGTCCAATAATTAAGACGAAGATAAAGACGAATATAAATTCAATTAATAATCAACTAGACTATAATGATTTTTTTAGTATCGAATCTCAAGAAATGAATAATAATGGTGCAGAAATTAAGGCGTTGTATTACGGAACCCCCAAAGACAATATACTGATTTGGGAAAAAGGAATGAATTTGCCTAAGGCAAGTGAGGAAGTTGAAGCAGAGTTAAATATTAGTCCTGGGCAAGATCGTAAATAAATGCTCATGCAACTTGTATTTTAAGATAATAAGGAGGCTTCATTAATGGATTTTAAAATAGCAATTGTACAGAAAAAAGTTGAATCTAATAATCTACAATCGAATACGGATAAAGGTATTGAATGTGTAAAAAAAGCTAAGCAAATGGGGGCTGACATTGTATTGTTTCCAGAGTGTTGGATAAATGGCTATGACTTTCCAGATATTGATGAAAAACAACCATTAGAAATTCTAAAAAATGATCCACTTTATAGAGAATGGTGTAGTAGAGCATTAGATGAAAACAGTAAATACATACAAGAGTTCTGTAATATTGCACAAAAATTAAATATAGGCGTGGTAACTACATGTTTTACACAAGGAGAAAGTAAACCACAGAATACAGCCTTTGTAATTGATAAAAATGGTAATATAATTATGAAATATAGTAAAGTCCATACTTGTGATTTCAGCTGTGAAAGATTACTTGAAAGTGGAAATGAATTTAAAGTTTGTGATTTTCATGGTGTTAAGCTAGGAATAATGATTTGCTACGATAGAGAATATCCAGAAAGTGCAAGAATTCTCATGTTAAAGGGAGCAGAACTGATTTTAGTGCCAAATGATTGCGGGGAAATGCCTGCAAGAGTGCAAGCTTTATCTACAAGGGCTTATGAAAATATGACAGGTGTAATAATGGCAAATCCTCCAGGGGAAAATGCTGGTTGCTCTTGTGCATATAGTCCAATTACATGGGATAAGCATGGTATCCCTATCAATAACACAATTGTCCTAGCAGATAGTATGACAGATGATATTTTTATTGCTGAATATAATATGGATGAGTTACGGGATTACCGTAATAATGAAATGATGGGTAATACATTTCGCAAAGTAAAAGCTTATACTGAATTGTTGAACAAAGAAATAAATAAACCTTTTATACGTGAATGATGAATTTAAAATTAAGATCTTAAAATACTAGTGTTTTAGAAAATCCCATAGTTATATATGATATAATCTTATTAAATAAAGGGAAAACTTAAACTAAAGTAGATAAGTTAGATAATTACCTAAATAATAGTTACTTGGGGTGATAGTAATAATGAACAAATTAGATTTAAGTGCATTAGTTAATAAATACTCAAAAGATGATAAATCATATTTTAGTGGTTTACTTATGCATAAAGATACTGAAGTTGCTATTATAGAAGATAATAAACTAGCTAAGGTTATAAATAAATCATTATTACCAATAATAATGTTAAATGAAAATATAGGTTCTTTTGATATATGGTTACAAACTAGAGTTATTGATACCCACAGAGCTAACTCTAGACATGTAAGACGTAGGCTAAATGTTAGAAGCGAAGTTCCAAATGAAATAGTTGTAAAATCCAGAGCCGTTAGTATAACTGACAGCTATTGGTTAAAATGGACTAGTGAAAATTTAACATATAATGATGTCAGAAGCAAATTATCAGATGGATTAAATACAATTGCTCTTTATGGAAATTCAGAAGATATTACATTTAATGATACTGATTTAACTCCGGAGCTAACTAACATAGGAAGCTTTGAAAAGTGTTGGAAGCTTATAGACGGAACTTGGTTCATGATTAAAAAGGCAACCTATAAAGAAAATTTCGCTGAGGTATTAATATCTAAAATAGCTATACATTTGGGATTTAATGCCATAGCATACGAACCTTTAGATAATGGTAGATTAGTAAAATGCAAAGATTTCACTAATAATGCAGAGGTAGACTTTGAACCAATGTTTTCTTTCGTAAGGGACTATTGGGATATTGATGACTCCATAGAAATAATAAATCAATTAGGATTCATAAATGAATTTTTAGACATACCTTATATGGATGCTCTGTGCTATAACATTGATAGACATACATATAATTTTGGTATTATAAGAAAAGATGGAGAACCTATTAGCTTAGCTCCTAATTTTGATAATAATCTTGGTTTATCAGGGGTGTTAAATGATAAAGGATTAGAAAAAACATGGTATTCAACCACCTTTACTAGACAGAGTTATATCCCTATTTTAAGTGCGTATAATTACAAAGCACCACAGATTAATTGGGAAGAAATAAAAGTGATAATAGACGAAACCTTGAAGGACTTCCCAACATTAATGGAAGAGGAAGGTTTTAATGAAGTTGTGTTTAATATCATTAAAAATAATTATAATGAATTAGAAAAAGTATTATAAGATTACAATCAATTTAATATTTAGGCTATATTTTAGAAAAGTGCTGAAAATGGACAATAAATTAGAGGGTTATATTAAACCCTTTAATTTATTTACATTGTAACACTTTTTCATTTTCTACAGCTTCCAATGAATTCTTAACTAATATTATATATTGAAAATAATCCGTTGTTACTGACTTCATATCATATGGAATAAAATAACTACTTAATTTGGTGTCCAATGTTTTTAAATAAGGAGATTTCTTATCATTAAGTTTAATTATTGAATTATCATACTTAATATGATTCTGGATAATATTACTTTTATTATAACTGGTATAACCTTGAGTAGTGCCCTTATCATTAAACTCACATTTTTCATATAAAATTTCTAAAGTTAGCACACTTATTTTATTATCTTCATTAACAAGTGTAGCAAAAGGTTTAACCCCTTCTGCGGTTTGTGACTTTGCATAAGTATGAGCTCCTCCTAATTGTCCAAAATACTTTCCATCATTATAATTTTTATATATTTTTTTAAAATTATAATACATTAAATTATCTCTATTAATAAATAAGGTCTGAAATACTTCATTTAATGTCATATTTGAATCTTCAAAATCACTATAATAATATGTGCTATATACAGAATCTAAAATACCAAAGAAATCCATGCTATTTTCTTTATCTAGAGTTTTTTCATAATAACTTTTGTAGTTATATATTCCTTCATATAAGTTCATAAATGAATTCTTGATTTCTAAATATTCCATAGTGGAAGCATTCATATTACTACTCAATTCAACCATATTTTCTTGAATTTTTACCAACTTTTCAAGATGTGCTTGGCTTGTACTATCTAATTTCATCTTTGAAAATTCCTCTATTAAATAATCAACGCTCAGTTTTGTTGACCCCGAATCTATACCTATAACTCTAATTTTATCTTTTTCATCTAAGTTTGAGTTAATCTTATATAGTTCTTTTAGGAATTCATAATCCTCTTCATTAGGTAATTCCACATTTTCTAAATATGTTTCATCTCCTGAATTTAGATATTTGTTTGTGTAAACACTTGTTATATAGGGATACTCAATTAATAGGTATTTTAAATCATGTTCCGCTTTAATATAATTCAAGAATTTCATTTTAATATCATAGTTTGCTTTAGTCCCATGCATTTCACCTATGAGAATCAAATCAGATTTTTTAATATCTGAATTTATAAATTCAAACTCTGAAAAATCATTAGTATCAATTAGATTTAAAGGTTTTATATTTTTACTTAAATAAGAATCGTAATCTTCGCTTGTTATTTCCTTATTTTCGCACCCAATAAAAAATGCACTTATAACTATAAGCAAGATTATTATATAATTTCTTACCTTCATTTTTATACCTCCATATTGACTATTCATTTAACCTTATTAGTTTTTTATTAAGCATTTTTTACATTATTTTCACTTATATTAAATATAATATCACCTGAACAGTTTTCACATAGCCCCAATAACATATTACACATAGTTAACTTTATCCCTTCTTTTTTTGGTCACATTTTCCATAATATTGTTTGAACAAAAAACTTCATCAATGACAAATTAGCTTTCCTTATTTATCAAAAACAAATACTCAATCTTTCCTATCTTATTTACCCTTAAATCCAACTCTTCACTTCTAATTCTCCCTAACATGTAATATAATGGTTATAAAATCAAATCTCAAAGGAGACTTAAGTATGTTACCATTTATATTTTTCACACTGATGCTTATATCTTTAGGACTCTTAATACATTTCAGTAATAATCCTAAAGGACATTTAAAGCATATCTTTAAAACAACTACCAGTATCTTATTTATCTTAATATCTATATCTAGTTATGCTATTTCACATGAAAATTTCAATTACTTTATCTTTATATTGCTAGCATTAATTATGTCTTTATCAGGAGATGTATTCTTAGCTTTTACTAATGGAAATATATCAAGTACTAACAAACCATTTATATTTGGAGTAGGTAGCTTTTCTATTGCTCATATTTTCTTTTCCATTGCCTTTATTGTTCTAGTTCCTATATCAACAAGTCATATGTTACTATTTTTAGTGTTATCAATAATATCAATTATTGTACTTAAATCAGTTAAAGGTTTCAGCTTTAAAGGTACCTTCCCACTGGTAGCTGCATATAGCATTATAATCAGTTTTATGGTGTCTAGAGCCTTCGCTATACTGCCTTTATTTGAAACAAATAATCTAGGTACTATACTTATAGCTGTTGGAACCACCTTATTCTTTTTATCCGACTTAATATTATCCTTTGTATATTTCTACAAAAAATGTCCTCCCTATATGTCAACTCTTAATTTACTGACTTATTATATAGGACAAGGACTCATAGCATTAAGTCTTATTACTAAATTTGCTGTGTAGCCATAATAATATTCATTGGTTTAAAACATAACTAATAATAAAAGAGTCTAATAACTAAATTGTTATAGACTCTTTCTTATTTCTTGCATGTTATATTCCAAATTATAATGTTTCTATTATACTCTATTAAGTATATATCCTTATTTTCTTTATTCTATTTCTATCTATGCGTTCTATTATAAACTTATAATTATTATACTCTATTTCTTCATTGATATTAGGAAATCGCTCTAGTATACCTATTATAAAACCACCTATAGAGTCAAACTCCTCTGATTCTATCTTGGTACCTAACAGTTCATTTATATCCTCTATTCTCACATTTCCATCTACTATGTACTCATCCTCTTTTACAACATATATCTCGGGATCTGCATCATCATATTCATCACTAATGTCCCCAACTATTTCTTCTATTAAGTCCTCAATGGTTACAATACCTACAGTTCCACCATATTCGTCTAATACAATAACCATATGTTGTCTTTGCTTATTCATATCTTTAAAAAGCTCAGTAGCCTTTCTAAATTCATAGGTATATGTAATCTCTCTCATGTAGTCCTTCAAAGTGAAAGTACTTGTATCTTCTATAAATAATATATCCTTAACATTTAGTATTCCTACTATATTGTCAATGGTATCTAAATATACTGGCAATCTAGAAAAACCCTCTTCTTTAGCTACGGAAAGCACCCAATCTAAGCTATCATCTATATCTAATGCTGTTATATCAACCCTTTGTACCATAACATCTTTTACATATAGATCTCCAAATTGAAATACATTATGTATCATCTCTTTTTCTTCAAACTTTAGTATTCCTTCCTCTTCACTTACATCCACAATAGTTTTTAGCTCATCCTCTGTTATAAATGGTTTATTACCATGAATTTTTCCCCCAAATAATTTGATAAAGAAGTTAGATGTCTTTATAGCTAAAATAACCACTGGTTTAAATATCTTTTCTATTATAAGTATTGGTTTTGCAACTGCTAAAGATATCTTTTCAGAATTCTGTGATGCTAAGGTTTTTGGAATTATTTCGCCAAAAATTAGTACTATTATAGTCATAAGCATCGTACTTACAGCTACACCTTTACTTCCAATGAGATCTATTGCTATCACTGTAGCTAAGGATGAGGATGCTATATTTACAATATTATTTCCAACTAACACTGAGGCAAGTAGATTACTTGGGTCATCTATTAACTTTTTAATATTTGTTGCACCATTAACCTTTTCATCTACCATGTGTCTAACTCTTATTTTACTAATAGACATTAAAGATGTTTCTGAAGCCGAGAAAAAACTTGATGATAGTATTAATAGTATCAATACTATAACTTGTATATATAATATAGAACCCAATGTTATCCACTCCTTCTTTTATATGTCCTTGTTTGACCTATTCCAGAAACAAGATCATGAGTAGTTACAGATACGTCTCCATTCTTATGATAAGTTTCATGATAAACATATTTTCCATCCTTCATTATTGTACCCCCAAATAATTAAAATCTCTCATCAGCTTTACCCTATTTTAACACTTCTATACTTATTACTACAATATTACATGTCCGCTATAAAAATAACACTAATAACGTCTTAACCCTCATACCTATCGTCGTGTTTTGCCATGTTAAGTAAACGGCCTTGATACTCATATAAATTCAAAAGAAAAAGCACTAACCCTTCAAAGATTAGTGTTTTCTCTTAAAACTCGTTTAATTTATATTTCTATTTGCATAAATCAATAATTACCTGAGTAAATATTTTAGCACTAAGCATAAGTTCATCGATTACTGCAAACTCATCATCGCCATGAAGATGATTATCAGTTCCAGGCATTGTACAGCCAAAAGCTACACCATTTTTAAGATGATGTACATAGGTTCCACCACCAATTGCTATACACTTTCCTTCTTTACCGCTATAGCTTTCATAGCATTTTAAAAGGGTTTGTATAAACTCTGAATTCGCATCTACATGATGGGCTTCATATATATCATTACCTTCTAGAGTAATACTTTCCTTTTTCATATTATCCATTAAAACATCACGTAAATTTTTATTAGTTGCACAGATTGGAGCTCTACAATCAAAAGTTCCATTTAACATAGTAGTAGTGTATTCAAAAATATCAAAGGCCATAGTTAATTCACCTGATATCTCATCACTCATTCTTACACCACAAGCTGTACCATTAAAATCACCATGAGGGAATAATTTATTAACAGAAGATAATCTCTTAAATCCTTCGCTAGCTGCAAATGGCATACTAACTAATAATTCTATCATTCCTGTAAGCGCATTGTTTCCATTCTGAGGAGTAGATGCATGGGCACCTGCACCCTTTGCATTTATAATCCACTTGCTATCTTCTTCATGAGCTGTGAATATCATTCCTATTTTCTTACCTATAGCTTCACAATATTTATTAACTTCCTCTTGGCTAAATCCTTCTATTATTGCAGTTGCACTATCTGGAACAACATTTACCTTCACTCCACTTTTCATAGATAAGATTCTTGGAAGAGTTTTATCTTCATCGAAGGTAGCTTCAAAAGTACTTTTTAACCCACCCTTTTCAATATTAATAACAGGGAAATCTGCATCTGGAGAAAAAGTCATAGGTGCCTCTTCCTCTTTTTTATAATAGTATTCAATATCAGAACTTCCACACTCTTCATCTGTTCCTAAAATAAGACGTACATTCTTACTAAGTGGTATACCCAAATCTTTAACTGCCTTCATTGCATATAAAGCCACAATAGCAGGACCCTTATCATCTGATGATCCTCTTCCATATAATCTTCCATCCTTTATAAGTGGCTCAAAAGGTTTTGTAACTGTCCAATTATCACTAACGGGTACTACATCTAAATGTGCAAGGATATCAAGTTGTTTTTCCTTGTCATTAAAATCAATAGTTCCCACATAATTATCGTAATTCTTAGTTTTAAACCCCATTTCCTTGGCAATATTTAAAGCAGCTTCAAGAGCCTTAACAGTACCTTCTCCAAAAGGCATACCCTCCTTAGCTTCCTCACGCTCACTTCTTATCTTTACCATTTCACATATATCATCAAGTATTTTATCCTTATGTACCTCAAAATACTCTTCTATTTGTTTTTTATACATTTTCATTCCCCACTTTCTCATTTTTATAATAATTAATATATTATCATTTTAATCCTATTAAGAAATTATTTCCACCATATATATCAATTATTTCATGTTGTTACCATTAAAACCCCTTCAAACCCACCTGATGTCAACATCTAGTTAAATATATAAAATTACCTTCCTCATATGGTAAAAAAGAGATAGAATTCCTTCTACCTCTCTAAGTATTATTAACTTCAAAACTTATTATTACACTATCTTAGTCGCCCAATCATTACTATATACTACATTACTTTTATCTACTTATAAATTTTTTACAACACTATTTATAGTTTTTAATATATACTATTCATCTCTTTGCTATAAAATCTATTTATATCATGAAACTATATACAAATAAGTATCCATACTATTATCAACAGCCTCTGCTACTATTGTAATGAAATCACTTTTATCTCCAGTTGTACTAGCTTTCTCTAATGCTTTCATATATTCATCTCTATTCTCATTTTTTATAACAGTTATGGGATATCCATTTCTCATTAATATTAAATTCATAAGAAGTCTTGCACTTCTTCCATTACCATCAATAAAAGGATGTATATATACATATCTAAAATGAAATTCTGCCGCTAATTCTATGGGATGAAGTTTATCATTATTTTCTTTATACCACTGAACTAACTCTCTCATTTTTTCTTGAACTAAAAAATGTTCAACAGGTTTATGAGCATTACCACTTATTAAGACATTGGACCTTCTATACTCTCCTGAATTTTTATTATCAATACTTTTTAATATGATATAATGTAAATCTTTTATAACTCTTTCAGTTATATCTAAATCATTACTTACAATATCATTTATATAGTCAATAGCTTCCTTGTGATTTATTACCTCTAAATGTTCAATTAAACTCTTACCTTTTCCTATAGTAATTCCATCCTCTAAGATTACCTTTGTTTCTGTTATGGTTAGAGTATTTCCTTCTATAGCATTTGAGTTATATGTTAACTCTACATCAAAAAAACTTATTAGATTCTTTAGAGCTTCCACATCCAGCGGCCTCTTACCATCAAGAATAGCTTTTTTCTCGTCTATTTTTTTAAACATATTACAACCTCACAATTTAACTTATATTTTCAAACCTATAAGATTTTAATTTTATTACTCTCTCTTCACTCTAACTAATGGTCTTTTTACTTTTCCTCTTCATTAAACTGATCACATTTATATACATACTTCTATTATAGTCTATATTTCAAATTCTTCCCATATGTTTTTATTTTTAGCCGTATTATTGCAATTTAATAGCGTAATTATACTTATAACTCTTTATATGTTCAAATTTTTCAACTTTAACCTCTCCTGAATCTCCAACTGTAACAGTTATATAATCAAGCCCATCACTGTTATGTGGACCTATATACGAATCAACTTGAAGTTTTAATTTAAACTGGAAAGTTAGAATAATATTGAATATCAATGGAAATAAAAATAGCATTGATTTTGTGAATATCAATGCTATTTTTTCATTAACTTTTATGCTATTTTTGTGTTTTGAACCTCAAAACGGAAGCCATTAAGTTAAAACCTACACTTTTAACGTCAATCTTTTTTATGTGTCTTTTTACCATGTTTAGTTCCAGAATTATTTGTTTTCTTTTCCTTTTCTTGTTGACTTGCACAAGAACAATCATGTTTTTCACTCATAGCATTTATCCCTCCTAAAATAAAAATTTAATGGTGGTATTACTCTATTATTTTGTTCAATATAGAAATTATAATGCTATGAAATTAATAGCAAAAATTTAAAGCATAAAGCCATCAAAGATTTATGTCCATTATTTCTACATATCCGTTATCTATAAACTAATAAAGGTATAAATATTTCTATTTCAATTTCTATACTTATTAGCTTTTAACTTAACATTGAAATACCCTATTATTAGTACAAATGTAAATCCACCTAACCCAGCTGCGATTATATCTGTAGCAAAGTTAATTATTTCTATATTTATAAACTTTCCAAATGTAAATCTCCATAAAATTAATAATAATATAATACCTATTAAAGCAATTATACCTTTTATAATTTGACCACTAATATTTTGTTCTCTTATTGATATACTGCTTCTATCTGTATATATTTTTTCTATCCCTTCTTCTGCTCTTAAAAATAATATATGATCGCAATTTTTTATCAAATCCCAACCACTATCCTTTAGCAGTTGATTATACTCTTCAAATTCTTCCTTACTTAACTTTTGATAATCTATGCAATAATTATAATTATTAGGTTCACCTCTTTCTAATATATAAAATCCGCACTTCATATCTTTTAAATGCCACCCTTTCTTAGAATACTCTGTAAGCATTTTTTAAATCCTTCTCTTCTGAAAATGCAAGGCCGTTACTTAAAATATATTTTCTTTTTTTACTCATTATTTATCATCCTCCCCATTGAATTTAAAACATATTCTCCTTGTTTAGCCATCCTTATACGCCTTTGAATCTCATTTAATATAACTTTCTCCCCAGCTTCTGTTAGCTTATAAATTTTCTTTCTATCTTCAGCTTCTCCCACTGGCATTATAAACTCTTTTTTTTGCATCTTTTTAAGTGTTGTATACAAAGTTGCTGGACCTATTAAAAACTCACCTGCTGTCAGTTCTTCTAAGTATTTCATTATCCCATACCCATGTTTAGGTTCTAGCAAAGCTAGTAATATATAATAGCCTGAATCTGTTAGTTGATTTTCTTCACTTATTTTATTATTAATAGTCACTTATAAGTCTCCTTCATCATTAGTTTCATTAGCATCTTTTATCAATATAGATTTTGATAGCATAGATTCATTTATTCCATTTTTAACAGCCCACTTAATTACAAAATATAATGCTACAAAAACTATTATCCCAGTTCCCGAACTAATGCCTAATTCTTCCCACATAGTACACACATCCTTCTAAATTATATCAATAATTAATATATCCATTTATGATATATCACTTATTGATATAGTATTCTTTTTTCAATTAATTGTCAATACTTTCTAGATAGCTTTGCAAGTATTTAATTTATCACTTAAAACTCTAGCAACAAAAAAATGATAGATAACTTTAATAACAAGCTATCTATCATGAAATTATTATACTATCTTAGTTGTATAATAAAGAGTTCATAAGGTATTTAATTTCTACATACTGTATGATTCATCAATGAAAAAGTTTTTTATAAACTTCATTCAAAAATATAAATAGTGTTACTAAGCTATAGGTATTCCTTACTATACTCTTTCTCCTTACTTGTTTATAGTTCCTATAATTTATACCTTTATCTTTTTTTAATTCAGCTTTAGCTTTTATAACCCAAAATAAAAATATTACATATCCTCATACACATACTCACCTTCAATAAATGATGATTCTAATCCAAGCTGCTCAAAATAAGTACACATCTTTTGACATGCAAATTTTTCAGTAGAATAATGAGTACCACCCAAAACATTAATATAATTTCTTTTTTCAAGTTCATGTACTTCTGAAAATTTTGGATTATTTACAGAAACTCCTGTTATAAGAACATTAAGATCATCTTCTATCATATCATTAAAAGTTTCCTTACTATTCCCACCACCTGCTACAATGGCAACTCTGCCGTTCCTTATTGTGTTATCTCCATACTCATAAAGCTTTGTATCATGGCCCAAAACACTAGAAAAATTACAATTTAATTCCTCTACGGTTTTACACTTGGTTTTTCCAATTACTCCACTTAATGCTCCACAATATGACTTAAATGGCTTTTCAATCTCTATATTTAAGACATCTGCTAATGTTTTACTTGTTGAATATTCACCATAATTATCAAGTGGCACATGTAAAATATATATAGATATTTTGTTCTTTTTAAACTTTTCTAATAAGTCTTTATTCATCTGATAAAATGATTTCTTTCCTCTAATATCCCAAATGGAAGGATGATGCAAAAATAACATAGCATCTTTTGCATTTTCATTAATAATTCTCTGCATAACATCTTCCGTTGGAAATACTGAAGTATATACTTTATTAATTTCATTTGTAAAATCACATACTAAACCCATGCTTCTTTCTCTAAAGTTCATTGTAATATATTCATCAATTTCTCCCATGAACATTGCCCAATTATCACATAATTCTTTTGTAATAAAATCTCTCTCTAAATAATTATACAATTCAACAGCTTTCATAATTTATCCTCACAATAAGTTCCACAAATAAAGTTCACATATTTTACTTATAATTTTATTTTAATTTATTATTATCATAAGTATAGTCTATGCTACTTCCTACAAGTACATCTTCTATGTTTTCTATTATAAGCCAATCACCCATATTACTTTGTATTTTATACCATTTAAAACAATTATATCCTCTTAAGTGTTTTTATTCAATAAAAAGAGTTAGCTTTCACACTAACTCCTTAATAACTAGCTATACAATTTTAGTTGTCTTACTCAAGTAGTTTCAAATTATAGTTTATTTTCTATTTCTTCAATAGATGGTAATGTTCCTTTTAATTCTTCTGGAATACTTTCTAATAATTTGTACTCACTTACCCCTATAGGTTTTGTCATATCCTTTAATGAATACTCTGCAACTAACTTATTCTTTTCTTTGCAAAGAATAATTCCTATGGATGCATTATCTTTATCTGTCTTTAATATATCATCAACAGCTGAAAGATAAAAATTCAACTTACCAGCATATTCTGGTTTAAATTTCCCCGTTTTTAATTCAATAACAACATAACATCTCAGTTTTAAATTATAGAATAGTAAGTCTAAATAATAATCATCTCCACCAACTTGAAGTTTATATTGATTACCTATGAATGCAAAACCAGAACCTAATTCTAATAATAACTTTGTGACCTTCTTAACTAGTTGGTTTTCTATATCTCTTTCATTCATTTCTTCAGTCATAGTAATAAAATCAAATATATATGGATCTTTTAATGTATCTAATGCTAATTTATTGTTTGGAGCTTCTAGCTTATCCATAAAATTTGCTGTTTTTATCTCATTATTTTGTCTATCATATAGATTACTTTCTATTTGGTGTAATAATACATTTCTAGACCATCCATTTTCCATTGTCTTTTCTAAATACCATTGCCTAACTGTAATATCATTAATTTTATCCATTAATACAACATTATGAGACCATGGAATTTGTGCAACAACCTGTTGCACAAATTGAAAATCACTATATTCCTCTGCGAATTTCCTCATATACTTTAAATTTCTTGATGAAAACCCTTTTAAATCTGGAAATTCATTTTTGATTTCCTTTGAAATATTATCTATTACTTTAGCTCCCCAACCTTCTTTTTCTTGCGAACTCAATATTACTTTACCAATATTCCAATATAAAATTAAAAGTTCTTTATTCACAGCCAAAATAGCTTTTTGCTGTGAACCTCTTATTTTATCCTTTATTCCTTTTATCAAATTATTATATTCATTATTTTTATCTATACTCATACCTTCCCACCTTAATAATATCCTTCTCTTATATCTTTTACTATTATTTTAACATCTAAACAATTAAAGGGATAGAATTTCTTCTACCTCCTTAATTATTAATTACTCACACATTTGTTATTATACTATTTTTGTTGTCCAATCTTCGCACCTTTACGAGACCCTTATAATTTAAAAAAATTAATCAAGACTCTATATCTATTTAAAATTTATTTAATTACTTATTCTGAACAAAACCTTAATAAATATCCATTTAAATCTTTAACTAAAAATTCCTTTTGTAATATTATTTGTACATCTCCTAATGATAAAAAACTTGTAAAAAAGAGCTAGCTTTTACACTAACTCTTCTACAATATTTACTACACAATCTTAGTTGTCCAATCTTCACAATTCCATATTTCTGTTACTACATCTTTATAGAATTCAGGTTCATGACAAACAAGTAGTATTGTTCCTTTATATTCTTTTAATGCTCTTTTTAATTCTTCTTTTGCTTCTACATCTAGGTGGTTAGTAGGCTCGTCAAGGATTAGAATGTTAGTCTCTGTATTAAGTAGCTTTGCAAGTCTTACCTTTGCCGCTTCTCCTCCTGATAGAACCATTACCATACTTTCGATGTGCTTTGTAGTTAGTCCACATCTTGCTAGGGCTGCACGAACTTCATATTGAGTACAGCTAGGGAACTCTTTCCAATACTCTTCTATACAAGTATTCTTGTTTCCTGATGCACCTTCTTGTTCAAAGTATCCGATTTGTTGATAGTCTCCTAATGTTACTTCTCCATCTATAGGTTTTATTGCTCCCATAAGACTCTTAAGTAATGTTGTTTTTCCAAGTCCATTTGCTCCAACAAGGGCTACTTTTTGTCCTCTTTCCATAGCTATGTTAAGAGGCTTTGTTAGTGGAGTATCATATCCGATAACCAGGTCCTTAGTTTCAAAGATTACCTTTCCTGCTGCTCTTCCTACTTTAAAGTTAAACACTGGCTTTGGCTTTTCTTTAGAAATTTCTATTCTATCTATTTTATCAAGTTTCTTTTGTCTTGATTTAGCCATGTTAGAAGTTGCAACGTTAGCTTTATTTCTAGCTACGAAGTCCTCAAGCTTTGCAATCTCAGATTGTTGTCTTTCATAAGCTCTCTCTAGTTGTTCCTTCTTAGCTTCATATATTCTTCTAAACTCTTCGTAGTCTCCTACATATCTGCTTAACTTTCTATCCTCAACGTGATAAATAAGGTTAATTACAGAATTTAAGAAAGGTATATCGTGTGATATTAATACAAATGCATTTTCATAACTTTGCAGATATCTCTTAAGCCATTCTATATGAGATTCATCTAAGTAGTTTGTAGGCTCGTCTAGAAGTAATATATCTGGTGTTTCAAGTAGAAGTTTACTAAGTAAAACCTTAG
>NZ_JAVXMF010000025.1:0-35662 GCF_036646415.1 Clostridium sp.
CATGCAAGATGTACTAAAGTGCGATACTTTACCGCACTTGTACAAGCTATTTTCTATTTTTTTTTAGAAGTATTATAGCCTAGAAGTTCAAGATCTACAGTTTCAGTATCACCATCATAAATTACTTTATCTAAATAAATATCTATGAATTGTTTTTGTTGTTCCCTAGTCTTAGATTTTATATTCATACCTTCATTTAAAAATTCTTCAGCTAAATCAATATTATATTTTAAATTAGCTGTTTCAGTATTTTCTTTATTTAATTCTTCTAACTCATTTTTAAATTTAGCAAGCTCACATTTATATGTTTTAATTTTGTCTATTAAAATATCAGCTATACTATCATCCAAGGAAAGCTTATCAACCAGGTTGCTTATTTGTTTTTCCTTATCTTCTATTTGCTTTGATAAGGTTATTTTCCTTATGTTTTTGTCATTACTTATAATTTGTTTGTGCCACGCGGCTTGAAACGTTTTTAAAAAATCTTCTCTTTCATTACATAAATTATCTATCTCATTAATAACAGCAGTTTCTATTTCAGATACTTTAGCATTTTTACACGAGCATAGAGATCCCTTGCTTTTAACCTTCATGCTGCATACATAATAATATGTTGTTTCTCCAGTCTTGGTAGATTTGTGGCCATGTTGAATTTTCATATAACTTTTACAGCTGTTACATCTTATTTTACCTGTTAATAGTGCATTATGAGTCTTTCCTAGTCTTGGGAAAGTATCTTTATTTTTATTAAACTGTTTTTGGACCTTAAGCCAAATCTCAGCATCAATTATCCCTTCTACGGAACTCATTGCAGCTATCCAATTTTCCTTGTTTTGAGTTCTCTTAGAAGTCTTACCATTAAGACTCACAGATTCGGTTTTATTGTAACTTAATAGGCCATGCACTCCATCTGCTTCACCATAAACATTCCAACCATCATCTTTAAGATATGTTATTACCGCTGGTGTAGACTTAACATACACAGGATTCTGGAGTATTAGTTTTAAGGTTGTTTTTTCTAAGAGTATTCCACCATTAGACTTTATACCTTGCTGAGTGAACCACACTTCTGTTTTATGAAGAGATCCTTCTTTAAGATAAGTTTCATAAATAAGTTTTACTAGCTTAAGTTCTTCATGATCCTGTACTAGCTTTACTGCTTTACGTTCCTTTCCTTCGTCATCTAGATATGTAGTGCTTTCACTTTTATAGCCTAGAGGCACTCTGCCACCGCTCCACTTACCGTTCTTCGCAAGTTCTAGCATATTATCTTTAATACGTTCTGCAATAGTCTCACGTTCTAATTGGGCGAATACAGAAGCTATGTATATCATAGCTCTACCCATAGGAGTTGATGTATCAAATTGTTCTTTTATACTTACAAAATCACAGTTACTTGATTGAAGTACTTCTAACGTTGAAGAGAAGTCTGCAACATTCCTACTAATACGATCTAATCTATAACATATTAAAACATCATAGTTTTTAATATTATCCATGAGTTCTTTAAATTTAGGTCTATTTAAATTTCCACCAGAAAAGCCTTCATCTTCATATATTAAAAATTCTAGGTCCTTACCTGCATATTTAGCATTAGCATAATCCTTGCACATTTGAACTTGATTCTCTATAGAATCTCCTACACCTGTGTATTTAGATTTCCTTGAATATATAGCAATTCTCATAACTTACTCCTTGTCCTATTTTATTATCTATTGTAATATTTTTAAATATTGACATCATTTCTATAATATATACATATAAAAACAAAATCCCACCCATTAGGTAGGATAGTTATATTATAGTGTGTGGTTTTTCTTATGTTTTATTATACGTAAATCCATTTCATGAACACCTACAGTCGATTTAACTACATCTAGGTTGCCAGCTAAATCATTTATATTTTCACTACTATTAGTAACTGCAAGTTCTATAATATCAAGTCTATCTGCAACAGTTTTACCATCTTCTAAAAGGTTTCTACCTAGTTGCGCCTGGAAGCTCTGCTGAACTTCACCTACAATTTTAATGTTAGTATCCAACTTTTCAAGTAGTAATGAGTTCTTATCAACTTTGAGGTTTAGTTCCTCAAACTTAGAATTTATTTCTTTTTTAGTTTCTTGGAGTTCACTATACATTTTAGTCATTAGTTCAAATAACTCTGTATTATTATCCATAATATATTATCTCATCTCCTCTTATTACTTATTATTATGTACAAAAACAACTATATTAAAACATCTTAAGTACTGCAAGACAAGGTTCAAAATATACCAAATACTTGTCTACTTCATAGCATGTACCATATTTAGCCTTATAATGCTCAACTACTTCAAATAGAAATTCCTCAGTGACATCCAAGTATTCTGCAAGTTCATATCTACCAGCAACACCTTCTTTATATGCTTGTACTATAGAAGATAGGGGACAAAGTTTTTCATATGCCCAATTACGTGCGATAATCTCTTGTTTAACACTGTTTAATTCTCTAATGTCTATTATATTACCTGAGGTTGTAAAGTGATGTCCTAGTTCTTCTGAAAGGATACAACACTTCTCTGTATTGGTATCTATATTAGAATCTATTATTATTTTCCCTTTGTAGTATAATCCTTTTAAATTATAGAGTAGAGGTATTTCCTCAATTTTGGCAATTCCATCATACTCTATAAGTAGTTCATCATAAGTCATATTATCAATCCTTAAAATAATTATTGTTTTATAAAAAAAAACATGTTACAATTAAGTCAAAACTAGTATATATTTTGCCAATGTGGCATATAATATATTGTGGACCGGGTAGTGGCCCTATTGGACCATGCAGAGATAGATAGTAATATTTATCTCGCCACGGCCCTTTTTTTATTTGAGCCAATTTTTACATAATGTGAATCCTGAATTCTTCATATTAGTATCTTTATACATTTTAGTTCCTAAGCGCTTAGTGATTTTAACCGCTTCTTTGTATAAAGTCTCATCATTTTTACTTTCAAATGCTTTCCATGTGCTTCCTGCTACAAAATCAGCTAATTGAGCACCCAAGCTATATTTTGAGTAAACAATATTTATGCTTGGACAAAACATTGTGCTTGAAAAAGCTTTAAATATATTTTTTTTATTGATAGCCTCTTTATACGCTTTAAATATCATTCTATCCTTACTATCTCCAGCATCCTTTTTGTCTATGAATACGATAATACTATCGGATATTTTTTCACTATACATGTAATTATCCACAAGACTTAATAAATGTTCAAATGATAACTTATATATATCTTTTTGATTTTGTATTATTTTATTGGAGGTAGTAAAGTATTTATCTTGGATACAGCTAAATACCACACATTCAGTAGATACAATAGATTCAAGCACTTTTGATTTAAAGCATTCACGACCTTCATTGTTATTACAAAGTTCGCGACAGTTTAACTGTTGTTTAGAAATTGTGTACTTTATTTCGCCATATAGATCTTTTAAACATTTGGATTTGAATTCTATCTTGGAACCATACTCTAATTCACAAAGTTTATCAGCTTTTATTAAAATAGCTCCTAAAGCAAAGAATCTTGTATTTCCACCTGTAATACAGTATGAATCTTCTGTTTTAAGGTCACACGTACCAGAGTCATCTATATATAGTAAATACATAATTACCTCCAATTAAAAAGGGAGGTAATCAGAATCATTAGTATCTAAAGGGTTTTTACTTGTAACTAATCCAGCATTAAGGAAAATTGATTTTGAACCACAGTATTTGCAATATGCGGATTCTGACGAAAGTAAATGCTGACACTTATAGTTGGAACAGCTATTTATTAAGGGTGAGCCACATCCAGAGCAATAAACCTCAAACACATCATTTTTATCTGAATACTTCCCACAAAGTGAACATTTTGGTAATTTAAAATCTAAAATATTTTCTTCCATATTAATCAATCCTTTCTTATTTTTATAGAATCAAACCAACCCTATATAGTATTCATCCTTTTACCTTGTTGTCAGCATTAGAATGAAAAAAAATATCTACTAATCCTTACTAAATAAAAAATCTATATAATCTTTAATTTTATCAATTTTATCATCAGTTAAATTCTTATCATCAAGGTGTGCTGCTATTGTTTCAACTTTTGTGGAGAACTTCTTAGGTTCTTCTTTAATTTGAGGGGTTCTCGTATCACTATGACCTAATAAGTAATCTACAGATACGTTGAAGTAATCAGCTAGAGTTTTTAATTTATCATAATCTGGTTGCTTACCTTTAGTTTCATAACCAGCAATTGTAGGTCTAGTAACATTTATTACTTCTGAAATTTGTTCTTGGGTTAATCCTTTACTTTCTCTTAATTCTTTTAATCTTTCTCCAAAGGTCATTTATTAACACCTCCATGTCTTTATTTTATTTTATAATGTTCCTTTAATAAACATTTGTGTCTATAATCAACTTTTTTTAAAAAATATATTGACAATGTGCCTATATGGCACTATAATAAATTTATACAGAGTTCCTTTTAGGCACAGAATCGAAAGGCGGTGATAAAATGAGAGCAATATTGAAAAATAGAAGATTGGAAAAAGGGTTCACACATCAAAGTATTGCAAATGCTTTAGGTATAAGTAGAACCACATATACAAATATAGAGTTAGGTTATAAAAACCCTTCTCTTCTATTAGCTATAAAAATAAAAAAATTATTAAAATATAGTAAAGATGATATTTTTTTAAATTCTGAGTGTCGAAAGGGAACTAGTTCCGATAGTGAACAAAATAATAACTAAGTAAATCTGACACAATTTAGTTTACCCAACAGAAAAGAAAATTATAAAACTAGATAGACCAACGCAGCAGTTGTCAATGTTTAGTTAGGAGGATAGGAAGTGAGTAAAGTCGAGTTCGCAATAACTGTAGTATGTCTTTTAAACACAACAATGCTTTTTATAATAACAGCTTGTTTAGATGGGATATATAAGAGAATGAGCAAATCAACTAATTCAATAGAAGAAATTAAATTAATTTGCCCATTATTAGGATTTTCTTTAGGTACCATCTTAGTAGTATTGTTTAAATTGGTTTAACAAAATCACCAATTTTAGGATCTGTAAATGAAAGATGTTTTTCATCACCAACTTTTGGACTGTTATCATCAAAAAAAGGGCTAATTGATGGGCGTAGGGTTATATCTAATTCACTATATTTAGAATACATGTCAGAGGTTATTGTACACATTTTTTCGTGTATAAATGTAGCAATACCAGTACCTTTTACAACTTCTAAATTTCCAAGAGATTTACCAGTATCAGGGTCAATTATTTCTTCACCATCAAGTGAATATACTAAGAACCTTTGATAATCTTTGATACCATCTTCACTACCAGCGTTTATAACTATTTCGGTAGAACTTTTAATTTTTACTATTTTAAAAAATTTTTTCATAATAACCTCCTAAGAACTTAAATTTTTAATTATTTGTTTTGTAATAATTGGTTTTATTATGATTGATTTACGGTTGGTAGCTATAAAATCAATCAAGGAATCTGAGTTAAGTTTAAATGTGGGGTTTGGTAAATATTTAGGCTCTATTTGAACCAAATCATTAGTTTGAACATTAAGAATTATACCGTATGAAATTAAATGTTCAAAACCATCATTTAAATAATAAAAAGATACTATTGAATCTTGGGTTAAAAGTTTGTTAGGTGCACAGAGACAAAGATTATTAATTGTTTTTATTATTCTAATATCACCAGCTATTTCTTTATTATTAAATTTATTTATTAATAATAACCAAAGTAAAAGAAAAGATATTGATAGTGAAATTATGAACATATAAGTTGGTATTTTACTGTCAGGTTGGAATATCCATAATGGAACTGAAAAAAGTAAAGATAAAAATACAGTAATAAAATTATAAGGTGAGTTGATAAAATTTTTGATTTCAGACATATGTATCCTCCTTTCTTAAGGAAATTTTAGCATAACGGAGATATATATGGCAAATAAGTGCAACAAACATAGTGGATGAAAGTATTAGAGTTATAAATAACAAAAGGAGAGGAGAAAATGATAAAGCACTACATCACAAAATATGAAGAAAACAATAAAAAATATGCAGAGGCTTGGATACAAATAAATATTCTAGGTAAAACCTTCTGCATATTAAGAAAGAAAATTGAGATTTAGTTATTTTTTAGTCCAAACATTGCCTGGTTTTTGAGTAGGTGGCAGCCTATCACCAGCGTCAATTTTTATGACTCTAGGGTTACTGACTTTTCCACCACGTGGGCCAACTTCTTTATATGTACCACTTGGTTTATTATCAGTACCTGGTTTAATTAAATTACTCATAGAACCCCCCCTTTTCAACAATATTCTAACATTTATTGGGGGATAAAACAAAAGGAGGATAACAAATGAATAACTTAATGAAATTTGAAAATAAGAATGTAGAGGTATTTGAGTACAAAGGAAATGCTCTATTTAATCCAAGGGATGTAGGGAATGTTTTGGGATTAGATTCTAGAGCAGTAGAAAAACAACTTGAAAGAATGAATAAGAATAAAATAGTAAAACTAACTAATTCCGATACGACAAATAAGGGTATACGAAAATTAAACAACAAAGGTGAACGATTCATAACTGAGAGTGGAGTTTATAAGATGATATTTTCATCTAGGGTTGAAGCTGCTGAAAGATTTCAAGATTGGGTAACAGATGAAGTACTACCACAGATAAGAAGAACAGGAACATATACCGCAATATCTGAACTTAAAGGTCAAGAGAAGATGTTTAGACTGTTAGAAGGCAAGGTAGAAAGCATAGTTAATGATGCAGTGAGAGAAATGGAAGAGAAGTGTTCACAGTTCTACAGACCAGCTAGTAAAGAGAAAAGCAATATATCAACTTATATAAAGAGCAGACTTGGAATAAGCAAGGCTAATGAAGAATATGAGCTAGTTAAGCAAAGAGTGCTTATAAAGCTTAATGCTGAGAAGTGGGAAGATATTCCGGTGGAGACATTAGTTAATTCATTAAATATTGTAGATGAATCTATAAAAGTTATTAAATCTGACAGAAGAGAGAATCAAATATCATTCTTTAGTGCAGTTGATGAAGTGGCTTGTAGTAGATATTAGAGCATAATTAATTTGCAAATAAAAAAAGAGTAACAAAAGATAAGAAAATGAATAGTATAAATTGATTACTATTTAACAAGTGGGGTGGGGGAATGGCTATAAAGGTAAATGTATTTCTTCCAGATAACTTTGATGAACTAAGACAGAGTATGTTGGAATTTCTAGCAAAAGCAACAATTGAAAACCACACACCAGAAGAAATTAATGCAGTGCTTGAAAGTTTGGAGGAGAAGAAAAATGGAGATAAAAGAAAAGGAGCTTGACCAGGAAGAAAAGTTAAATCAAATAATTAGTTTATTTGAGGGAATAAGCCTTCGTGAGTGGAGGATCATAGAGAAACACATAAACATAGAGTTTGAAAATATGGCTCTTGATAACTGGCTAACAAGGGATGTTAGTAAAAATGCATTTAAGAATGCAAGGAAAGAACTAGAGTTAAGTTTTTTATAAGAAGTGGAGGAGATAAAGATGAATAAGGAAGAGGCCAATGAAATTTTAGGACAACAATTTGAACTAATTGCGGAAATATGTAAAACATGTGAGTCTGAACTTATATGTCAAAATATTAGAACTATGTTAGACATATATTCTATTTTGTTTCCTTATCAAGGTTTTCAAGAGTTTGTAAGTGTAGAAACTAAAGAGGAAGATGTAACAGCAGCATTAAAGAGAACTGCTCAAGAAGTACCAGTTCAAGAGCAGTTAATTGAATGTGGTAGTTGTTATAAAGATACTGGATATTTAGCCAAGAAACTTGTGTAGCCAATCGTAGTTACTTTGTGCAAGTAAAGCATGCCACTGTGTGTCTAGTTTAACGACGAAGAGTTTGTCATTAGAGTCTAGTACTGGATATAATCTTTCAAATATTTCTTTAGCGGAAAAAAGAGTATCAATAAACCATGTAGATTCTAGTGGATGGAGGTAAGAATTAAAAGATTTTAATTTATTATAAAGCTCATTGTAATTCTTACCTGGTGTATTTAAATCATAAGAAACTAGGTATACCACAAAAACACCTCCTTTCATCAAGAGATTAACATATTTTACAGAAGTGGACAACTTAACCTACTAAAAGATAATAAATGTATAAAAATGTAAATGGGTTCATGACAATATAAGATAAATTATCCAAGCTGCTCTTCGGAGGGTAAATTATCGGAATGGCTCCAGTGTGAGGGTAAACAAATTTAAGAGGGTGGCAAAATTGGAATTGAATGAACTTAAATTTACTGTTAGTGGAGTGGAAGAAGTTAGGAATAGGATAAGCAGAGTTCAAATGCTAATGAGTGAATTAGAAAAAGAACTCGACTTACTTAAAGAAATGAATATTACTATTGAACCTTTAAAGCATTAGCTAAGAAGGTATTGCCAGCAGTAGTATACATTTCGTCCCAAGAAGAAAATTTAGAGTTTTTAGAAATGTATAAGTTAAATTCATATTCTTGGATAGAGTTTAAATCTTCTTGTGAATTCATTGAATAATTGCCGTTATTAAGGAATTCGCTAAAAGATTGATAGTTTGTGTACTCTGACATGAAAGCATCTGCAAAGAGTGCTGTCAGGGGTATAGAAAATGAAAAATCATCAGACACAAAAACACCTCCTTTCAACAATATATTACCATAAATGAAAGAAGGTGGACAACTTAACCAAAGAATACACTAGCTCATCCAGAGCTAGATATTTTTTACCTAAGAGTGCGAAAAATGCGGTCGAAAATAATAGTTTACAGTAGTTTCCAGTAGTTTAACCTACTAAAAGAAAATAAATGTATAAAAATGTAAATAAACTTAAGACAATATAAGATAAATTATTCAAGCGGCTCTCCGGAGGGTAAAAGTATTCAAGCGATATAGAAAATTAACAGGAGGAAGAAGTAATGAACAAATTAACAGTAATTGACCAAAGGGAACTACTAAACAAAGACTTTAAGATTTATGGGACAATAGATAATCCATTATTCTTAGCAAAGGATGTTGCAGATTGGATAGAGCACAGTCAAGCTGATGTAATGATTAAGAAAGTTGATGATGAAGAAAAGGTACTGAATAGTATTCATACCCTTGGTGGAAATCAAAATGCTTGGTTTCTAACAGAAGATGGATTCTACGAAGTATTAATGCAAAGTAGAAAACCTATAGCTAAGAAGTTTAAAAAAGAAGTTAAGAAAATTCTTAAAGATGTTAGAAAGAATGGAATGTATGCAACTGATGAACTGCTGGACAACCCAGACTTACTTATTCAAGTTGCAACTCAACTTAAGAAAGAAAGGGAAGAGAAAAGATTGTTACAACTTAAAATTCAAGAGGACAAGCCGAAGGTATTATTTGCAGAAGCATTAGAGGTTTCTGATAACACTATTCTAATTGGAGAGTTAGCAAAGCTATTAAGACAGAATGGTGTAGATGTTGGGCAGAACAGGCTATTTGAAAGATTAAGAAGTGAAGGTTACTTAATTAAGAAGAAGGGTGAAAGTTATAACTTACCAACTCAGAGAGCTATGGATCAAGAGTTATTTCAAATAAAAACAAGGACAATAAATAATACAGATGGCAGCATTAGAACAACTAGAACTACAAAGATAACTGGTAAAGGTCAGGTTTATTTTATTAATAAATTTAAGGGGGATTTATAGAATGAAACATTATACTGTTGCGGAAGTAGCAAAAAAATTAAGAGTAAGCGATAACGCTGTTTATGACAGAGTTAGAAGTGGTGAGATTACAAAAGTACCTAACATGGGTAGAATTGTAAGAATACCATCAACTGAACTAAAGAAGTTTAACCGAGGGTGTAGAGAAAGAGATTATTTTACCCATGATGAAAATAAGGTGGAAGTTATTGAAACCCATTTAGGTAAGGTTAGAAAAGTAAAAGGTAAAGATGAATATGTATTAGTAGATTTAGTTAAGGCATTGGGCTTGAAAGATACCTATTCAATAGTAAGAAGAATAGATGGAAAATTACTTAGGGAAATAAATCTTAGGAAGATAGATATTAATGAAGCTAATGATTTAGGACTAACAGCAAATCAAAAAGGATTAATTCTTATTAGCTATAAAGGTATAGAAATCTATTCAAAGAAGAGCAGAAGTAGGCACGCAATAACTTTTAAAACTTTGCTTAAAGAATTAAAAGATAAGGAGGAAGTTAAAGAGGAAATTGAAATTAATACAGAACAGGGTAATTCCAATATTAAAGTTTTTAGTAATAATGAATTTGGAGAAATAAGGATTATCAATAAAGGTAATCAACCTTGGTTTGTGGGAAAAGATGTAGCTGAAACATTAGGTTACCAAAATGGTAGCAAAGCATTAATAGACCATGTTGATGAAGAGGATAAACTCAATAACGAAACGTTATCCAGTTTAGGTCAACGTGGAGGATGGCTAATAAATGAAAGTGGACTATACAGTTTAATATTAAGTTCAAAATTGCCACAAGCAAAAGCCTTTAAAAGATGGGTTACTGATGAAGTGTTACCTACAATAAGAAAAACAGGCGGATATGTTAATAATAATGCAAAATTCGTAGACAACTACTTTGGAACTCTTAGCAAAGATACAAGAGAGATTATACTGGCTGAATTAGAAAGCAAGAACAAAACTTTAATTGCTGAAAGAGTAAAAATAGACAAAGAGCTTTTAGACAACAAAGCTGTTATTGAAAAGATACAAGAAACTTTATAGCTTATGACAAGATAAATTATTCAAGCGGATAGAAAAATGTGAGGAGGAGTAAAGATGAACAACATTGAGATTTTTAATAACGAATATTTTGGAGATATAAGAGTATTTCAGAATTATGGACAACCTTGGTTTTGCTTAACAGATGTATGCAAGATATTAGACATTAAAAATGTAAGTGATTGTAAAAGTAGATTGAATAAAGATGGGGTAGTTACTGCCGACACCATGGATAATCTAGGAAGAACTCAACAAGCGAATTTTATTAATGAGAGTAACCTATATAAAGTTATCTTTCAAAGTAGAAAATCTGAAGCAGAAAAATTTACCGAGTGGGTAACAAACGATGTACTGCCCAGCATAAGAAAACATGGGATGTATGTAAAGGATGAATTATTAGATAATCCCGATTTACTAATAGCAGCAGTAACTAGGTTGAAAGAAGAAAAAGCTGCAAGGCTAGAAGCAGAGAAAAAGATTGAAGCATTAAAACCTAAAGCTGAGTTTTATGATGATGTTGCTGGAAGTAAAGACAGTATAGAAATGGGACACGTTGCAAAGGTGTTAGGCATTAAAGGATTAGGCAGAAATAAACTCTTTGATTTATTAAGACAAGCTAAAGTGTTGGATAGAAGCAATATACCGTATCAATCTTATGTAGACCGAGGTTATTTTAGGGTATTAGAACAAAAGTATGTAGTTCCTAATGGAGAAACTAAGATAAATATTAAGACAATGGTTTTCCAAAAGGGCGTTGACTATATAAGAAATATTATTAAGGAGGAAATGCAAGATGTCATTTGATTTTCTAAAAGAATTAAGAGAAGCAACTACTAAAGAAGAGTTTGAGGAAGTGCTTATAATAGCAACTCAAGACATTAAATTTAATAATGTTGGGTTTAAGAAATTAACAAGGGCTGAGGATTTAATGGCAGTGTGTAGCAGAAGTTTAAATTTGATAAGAGGTGTACATGCATAAAAAGAGACGACCACATTATAGGAGCAAATAAAAATGGCTGCTTAACTGCGGGAACAGTTTTAAGCAACCTAAGATAAATAACTTAAGTGGATTATACCACAAACTAAAATTAGGGGGAAGAGGAATGGCAGAGGAAAAAGTTAAATCAAAAGGGCTTAACATATATCAAAAGCTTCAAAGGGCAAGAGTAGAGCTTCAAAGTAAAGAGTTAAAGAAATCAGGATACAACAAGTATTCAGATTATAAATACTTTGAGTTAGGTGATTTTCTACCATATATTAATGAAATATGTGATGGATTAGGGCTTTACTGTGAGTTTCAATTTACTAAAGAGAATGCAACATTAACAGTATTAGATTCAGAAAAGCCTGGAGATTTAAGAACCTGGTCAACACCAGTTGAAATCGCAACATTAAAAGGTTGTAGCTCAATACAGAATATAGGTGGATCACAAAGCTATGCAAGAAGATATTTATACCTTATGGCTTTTGAGATTGCAGAAGCAGATACAGTTGATGGTGGAGAAATAGACCAAGATGCAGAAGAGGGAAAAGCTAAGATAGCTAAAGCTGCAGTAATGACTATTAAAAAGCTAATAGATGAAACTAGCACAGAAGAGAATAAGTTCTTAGGATGGGCCGGTGTTAGCAATGTTGAAGATATACAAAATTCTATGTTAGGTACTTGTCTCAGCATGCTTAACAAAAAGAAAATAGAAATTGAGGAATTAAGAAAGAAAAAAGAAGAAGAGGAAAACATTGATTTTTAAGGGGGATATGTAAATGAAAGAGATAGTATTAAACAAACAGTTGCCAGTAATCAGTATGAATTTTGAGGATGTTAAAACATCTTTAGTAGATACAATGGAGAAATATAAAGGAATAATAGTTACTGAGGAAGGCCTAAAGGATTGTAAGGCTACTCAAAAGGAATTAGCAGGAGTTAGAAATAAGATTGATACCTATAGGAAAGATATTAAGAAAGAAATGTCCAAGCCTATTGTAGCATTTGAGGATCAATGTAAAGAGTTAGTTAAACTTATAGAAGCTGCAGAACAACCCATTAAAGATGGTATTTTAGTCTTTGATAATAAGAGGAGAGAAGAAAAGAAAGTTAAGGCTATGGAGCTAATAGATGAATGTGTAAAGGATTATGGGTTAGATGAAAAGTATGCTAGTAGATTAACTGTGCTAGATAAATACTTAAACCTTAATGGAAGTGTTAAGGGTGTTAGAGAGGATATAGAGTTAAGGGGAAATATGCTTAAGAATGAACAGGGTATGGAAAAAGCTAAAGCAGAAATGCTTAAAGGAACTATAGAAACTACACTAGAGAGTGCAAACAAGACTATAAAAACACCATTGAAATATGAGGATTTCCAAAGGTATATAGATTTAGGATGGGATGCAGTAAGAATTATTAAAGAGATAAATGATAGGGCTGAGCTTATTAGAGAGGCAGAGAAACCTAAGGAAGAATCAAAGCCAGTTGAAGAGATAAAGCCTCAGGTGTCTATACCAGTGGATATTGTAGCACCAATAGAAATACCTGTAGAAACTAAAACATATGAACCTTTATATTTCGTAGATATAAAAGTAATTCATGATAAGGAAAACATATCTAAGCTAAGTCAATTCTTAAAAGATAATGGGTATGAGTACATTGTTAATGATAAAGGAAGGCAAAAATAGAAAAACTGGAGGTGTAGCTAATGTACAAATTAGAAATGGACCTTAGAGCAAATGATGGAAAGGTAGTTTCAATTAGTGAATCTGGCGGTCATGTAGAGATATTAGTTGAGGATGCAGATATTGAAACAACAATAAAGTTAAGCTATGAGCAGTGGAATGATTTAGAGGAGTCTCTGAGAGAACAGTGGGGATACAAGACTTTTGAAAATATTAGTGACAAGTAGGTGAATTAAATGGCAGGTTGGCAAAAGGTTTATAGAGATATTCAAAAACATTGGTTATGGGAAGATAAACCTTTTAGCAGAGGTCAAGCTTTCATAGATCTTATCCTATTAGTTAATCATCAAGATGGGAAAATCTTATTTGAAGGTGACCTAGTAGAAGTTAAAAGAGGGTCAAGAATTACTTCACTAAGAAAGCTAGGTGAGGCATGGGGATGGAGTTCTAAAAAAGTTAAAAAGTTTTTAGAACAATTAGAAAAAGATAAGATGATTTCTTATAAAAGTGACAATAAGAAAACACTTGTAACCATTGAAAACTATAGCCTTTACCAAGATGTAGGAAACACAGAAGAAACACAGGAGAAACAGGAAGGAAACAGTGAGGAAACAGTGAAGCATTTCAGAGGAAATTCAGAGGAATTTCAGAGGAAAACAAACAAGAAGGATAAAGAATATATAAAGAATGAGGAAGAAGAAAAAGAATGTAAACAAGGGGAAGAAGGGGAAGAAATAGTCCCTTCACATCCACATCTATCCTTTTCTACTCCATACCATGAAGTTATTTATAACCAATGGGGAGAGATAACTTATAAGACTTGGTTTACTACTACAGAAATAGAAGATAAGGATAGTGAGATATTTGTTAAATCTAACTCAGACTTTATGGTAGATATAATTAATCAAAAGTTTAAGAAAAGTTTAGACATATTGTTTAGTAAATCAGTAACAGCAATCTTAAAAGAATAGGAGAGTGAATCATGAAGAATCCAAAGAAACTGAGTTATAATCAAAAACAATTTTTAAGTAGCCAGGGATTAGATCCAAAGGATTATTTAATAGAAAGGTCAGAGGCTGATAGCTATACATTTTATAACGTAAAAACAGAGCAGTTAGTAACAATTAGAAGATAGAGGAGGAAGAAAGATGATAACAAACACATTATTAGGATTAGGAACGATTTTAGGGTTAATGGGGTATGTAAGCATTAAAAAGCAAATCAAAGTTGTTAGGGAAGAGAATAAGGCATATTGGGATAGCATTGAATGCTCTACAAGAGTACACGCTAATGGAGTTATAAGAGCAATTGAAGAAAAAGGACAGTTTAATGAAAATGCATTAGGTCAATTAGCTGAAAATATAAAAGTAGTTGATATAGGAATAAATATGATTAGAAAAAGAGATTTTACATTAGGAGAAGATCTGGGTAGATTGTCAACGAATACAGATAAAATTAAAGCTGCAGTATCTGAATGTATGATGTGTTTGGAAAAGCAAATAGGTACAAGCAAAGAAGAAATTAGCAAGACTATAAAAGATGAATCTGCTAAAAATCTGTATCTGCACATTAAAGCAATAAAATAAAAGGGAGGCAGAGCAATGAATAAAGTTGTTTTAATCGGGAGATTAACCAAAAATCCAGAGCTTAACTTTACATCAGGCACAGGTAATGCAGTTTGTAAATTTACAATAGCAGTGAATAGAAGGTTTAAGAAAGAAGGACAACCTGAAGCTGATTTTATACCTGTAGTAGTATGGGGTAAACAAGCTGAGAGTACTGCTAACTACATGAAAAAGGGTAGTCTATTAAGTGTAGCAGGTAGAATTGAAACTCGTTCATATGAGGCAACTGATGGTAGTAGAAGGTATGTTACTGAGGTTATTGCTGATGAAGTAAGTTTCTTAGAATATGGCAATAAGAATGAAGGACAGAGCAACAATGATTATATACCAGTAGATGATGATGACAATTCTATGCCATTCTAAATAAATATTAAGGAGGATTAAGTACATGGAAAAAATGATTAATTTAGAAACCTTTGCTAGTGGAGCATTAGCAGAAAGAATGGACCAGGCATTAAAAGAGGTGTTAGAGAATATTGCAGATAAAAACACAGATAGTAAACCTAAGAGAAAGTTAACTCTAGAAATGACCTTTGCTTCAGATGAAGAGAGGGAGTTAACAGAAGTAACAATAGCAGCTAAAACAAAGCTGGCTCCAAGAAGTTCAATAGCAACTAAGATTTTAATAGATAAGGATCTAAATGGAGAAGTTTTAGGAACTGAATTTAAGAAGCAAGTTAAGGGACAAACCTACATGAAGGTTGATGATGAAACTGGAGAAGTATTTATGGGGGGAACTGGTGAAGTAATAAATAATGAAAATGAGTTAGCTGGATTACAAATAGTAAAATAATAAATTTGGGAGGTATGTAAAATGATAAGTGAAGGATTAAAAGGTGCAATTGAATTATTAATAGGGGAAGGAGAAAACAAGTATATCAAAGAGGAGATAGGCGGAGCTGTCTATACTAATAAAAGGTTAGATAGAATTGAAATACCTACAGCAAGTCCAATTAATACTACTACATTAACATCAATAATAGATTACATCCAGGAGAATGTAGATGGTATTAAAGATAGTAACATAATAGTACATGTTATGAGCTATGAAAAGGTAAGCATTAAGACGGAATTAAACTCAGACAAAAGAAGAGAATGTGTAATGATAGCTGAGGCATTAACACCAAGCATTGTAACAGATAGGTTCATTGATCCAGAGAAATTTAATATTATGCTTCAAAGCTCGTTTGAAGAAAATGAAGATAGAAACAAGCTGCTAAAAGTAAGTGGAAATATTAAAGAAGAGAATGTCAAGTCTGTTGGTGATGATGGAGTAAGTCAAAGTGCTGCTATCAAAGTTGGAGTAGCAAGTGTAGCAGAGGTAGTTATACCTAATCCGGTTATATTAGCACCATTTAGGACATTCCCAGAGGTTGAACAGCCACAAAGTAAGTTTATATTCCGTATGCAAACAGGCCCACAGTGTGCACTCTATGAGGCTGATGGAGGCGCATGGAGAAACGTAGCCATGGAAAGTATAAAGGAATATTTGAAAGCAAGGCTAGAAGGATTAGAGAATGTAAAGATAATATCTTAGTCTAGGAAGAGGATCATGTGGGGGCACTACTACAGGGTGGTGTTCTCATATGATATTCAAATAATAATGGGCTATTAATAATCTGTAGAAATGAAGGGATGAAGTTCTGATGGCAAATAGAAATGGATATATACAAGTGATTGAGTTTCAACAATCATTTCCAACTATGAATTTAGATAGAATGGAGAATAATCCAAAGGACTATGACATGCAAATGATTGTTGTCTACACGCTTGAAACTGAGAATGGATATAAGGTTAAAAAGGTAGGTAAGACTTATAAAAAAGGAACTAAAGTAACTTATGAGCCTTTTAAATCTCAAGAGGATGTAAAGGAATATAAGGATATATTAACAACAATGCTTGATAAATTTAATAGTAAATACAACACTAATCACTTTTGGCAGTAGTTTGCAGTCTGTAGATAAAACGAAATAAATAAAATAGGAGTAATACTAGTTAAAATGTGAGTACTCACCTCCTGACGAGGAGGAAAAATGAAAATATTAAGTTGTGGAGCGGGAATGCAAAGTACAGCATTAGCATTAATGAGTTGTGAAAAGAAGAAATATGGAGATGATATATATCCAGAAGTACCAATCTATGATGCAATATTATTTTGTGATCTAGGAGAAGAACCTAGATGGGTATATGACCAGGTTTATTTTATCCAGTGTGCTTGTGAAGATGTGGGAATACCTTTTTATGTATTAGAGAGTAATCTTCATTCTCACTATGTTGAGAATTTTGGAAAAGCTAGAGTAGTAAGCATTCCTTTTTGGACTATTGATGAAAGTGGTAAGAAAGGTAAAATGATGAGAAATTGCACTTTAGATTACAAAATAAATGTAATGCAAAAGTTTATTAGATCAAATTTACTAGGTTATAAAAAGGGACAACATACTAGGAGTGAGGACTTAAAAGCTCATGAGATGCATTTAGGTTTTTCGGTTGAAGAGAAACATAGGTGTAAAGATAATCCACACAAGATGTTCGTTAATAAGTTTCTTTTATGTGACATGAACCTAGAGAGAAAAGATAATTATGCTTATATAAAAGATGTTTGGGGCTTGGAAACTAAAGCAAGTGCATGTACATTTTGCCCTTTTCATAGAAATTATTTTTTTAAACATTTAAAAGCAAATTATCAAGAAGAATATATAAAGTTAATTGAGTTTGATGATTTATTAGAAATAGGACAACCTAATACAAAAATTAGAAGTAAATTATATATTTCTAGAAGTAGAAAAAGAATTAAAGATCTTAACGAAGATGATTTCAATGATAAAGAAACTTTTGACTATAAAGGTGAACAAATTTGGAATGGTTTTTAGTTCACAATTCAAGGAATAGACGAAGGAGGGAGGGTGATTAAATGATACTTGCAATAGATCCAGGGAATGAAGAAAGTGGATATGTCCTACTAGATGATAAATTAAAACCTATTGAATGTGGTAAGTATGTAAATGAAAATATAAGACAAGAGTTGAGACGGAATATTAAGAAGTATGGATATGAATTAAATATAGTAATAGAGATGGTAGCTTGCTATGGAATGGCAGTTGGAGCATCTGTATTTGATACTTGTGTATGGATAGGTAGATTTAAAGAAATGTCAGAAGGATATAACATGAATGTAACTTATATTTATAGAAAAGATGAAAAGATGAATTTATGTGGGAGTATGAAGGCTAAGGACAGTAATATAGTACAGGCATTGATAGATAGATTCGCACCTAATACACCTAATAAAGGTAAGGGTAGTAAGAAAGAGCCAGGTTGGTTTTATGGATTTAAGTCTGACATATGGGCTGCATATGCTGTAGCAATTACTTATAATGATTTATATTTAAATAATTAATGGGAATTAGGGGGAAATAATCATGAAGATATATAGTAAGCCAGGAACATTAAATGAAGCAGAAAGGTTAGATATAGCCAGGCTATTAATAAAGGCAGGCTATACAGTAAAGCTAGGAAAAGATAAGGTGCCAGGGAAGAGTACTTATATACATCATATAGAATACTGGGAGCAGAAGGGGGAGGCTTAATTGGATAAAGAACAGTTAAAGCAAATTAGATATATTAAATCTGAAATATATCTAATTGAAAATCAAATAGATAATATAGAACCTACAATGGTTACAGATAAGGTTACAGGATCAAGTTCACATTTTCCTTATGTACAAAGAAGTTTTACCTTAGAAGGAATAGATACAGAGGATTGTGAAAGAAGGGCTAGAAGGTTACAAAGAAAATTGATTAAGAGAAAAGAAAAGTTATTGCAATTACAGGAAGAAGCCAATGAGTTCATAAGCAATGTTGAGGATAGCTTAGTAAGGCAAGCAATAACACTTAAATATATAGATGGAATGTCATGGGAGAATATAGCTAGGAAAATGGGAAGCAATACAACACCAGACAGTATAAGAATGGCAGTAAATAGATATATGAAGTCATAAAGTTGTTCGCTTGGTTCGTTTTATATATGTTAATATGTATATAGGAACAACTGGATTTCCCCAAAGTCCCCCATGATAAACCCTAAAAAGGCACTTATAGAAATATAGGTGCCTTTTTATTGTAATATATTAGAAGATATTATAAAATATTTAATGGGAGGGGATTTTGTGAAAGTTGGTATAAGGAAACCATCCATAAAGAAAAGCATTAAGGCAAGGACTACAGGAAGGGTTAAACGATCAATTAAATCTAGTGTAAATCCATTGTATGGTAAAACAGGAATGGGATATGTTAATGACCCTAAAAAAGCGGTATACAACAAAGTGTACAATAAAACTACAGTAGGTGTTAATGAAGTTATTAAAGAAAGTGCAGATAAAATTGAGAATAGCCAAGAGCAAATAGGGGTATTAGGGTGTATAGGTTTAGTTATACAGCTAATAGTATCAATGGGACAACTCATATTCTATGGAATTATGTTGGTTGGATTAATTTGGTTTATAATACAAGTGATCAAATTTTAAGAACTCTAGAAATAGGGTTCTTTTTATTATAGAAAGTGAGGTGGCATTATGTCAGAGTTAACAGAGAAACAGAGAATATTTGCAAATGAATACTTAGTAGACCTTAATGCTACTAGAGCTTATAAGAACGCCTATTCAAGTTGTAAGAAGGATGAAACGGCAAGGGTTAATGGAAGTAAGTTACTAACAAATACTAACGTTAAGGAATATATAGATAAGAGAATGAAGGATAGGGAGATAAGAACAGAGATAACACAGGATAAAGTCCTTCAAGAGTTAGCAAACATTGCATTTAGTGATGGTACCCATTATGCAGAGGTAGTTGAAAAGTGTTATATGAAACCTATATTTGATGATGAAGGTAAGAAGATAGGTGAAGAAGAGGCCTTTTACAAAGATGTTGAGCTTAAAGAAACCAAGAACCTTACTGCTAATGAAAAGAAGGCCATTACAGCAATAAAGAATACTAAGTTTGGTATAAGTGTAGAAACAGCAGACAAGGTTAAGGCTTTAGAGCTACTTGGTAAGCATCTAGGTATGTTTAAAGATAAGCTAGAGGTTACTGGTAATATAAATAATCCATATGAAGGATTAAGTACTGATGACCTTAGGAAGTTGATTAATGATGGATAAGAAGTTAATAAAACACACTACCACGTAGTACTATAATATGAGACAATATAATAAAGAGGTGATATTATGGTAGAAATATGGAAAGATATAAAAGGTTATGAGGGATTATATCAAGTTAGTAACTTAGGTAGAGTTAAGAGCTTAGAAAGATATAGAAAAAATCATAATAAACTACAAAAAGTAGAAGAAAAAATTAAAAATATGAGACAAGATAAGCAAGGGTATCTATTAATTGACTTGTACAAGGGCAATAAAGCTAAAACTATTAGAGTTCATAGATTAGTAGCAGAAACATTTTTAAAAAATGCAGACAATAAAGAAACTGTAAATCATATAGATGGTAATAAACTTAATAACAGAATTGACAATCTTGAATGGTCTACTTTTAAGGAACAGAATGAACATTTTTATTTAAATAACTTAAAATCTAAAGAAAATATAGATAAAGCAATTAAGGCAATGAATAAAGCTAACTCTAAAAAAGTCAAATGCTTAAATACTGGAGAAATATATGCTTCGGCATCAGAAGCTGGGCGAATGAAAAATATACACGGAAGTTCAATAATGGCATGTTGTAGAGGAGCTAGAAAATCAGCAGGTAAAGACAAAGACAATAAGCCTTTATATTGGATATACATATAAGGGGGTGGTTAAGAGATGGTTGATAAAAAGTTAATACAATTAGGAGCTAAGATAGAACTCGCAAGACGCGAGTTTTTTTATTACTGTAATTTAAAAGCTCCTGACTTTTATAAACCTAATAGAAAATATTTAGTAGACTTATGCAATGATTTTCAAAGGTTTTATGAAAGCGACGATGATGTACTAATAGTTAATGAACCACCTCGATGACTGCCATGGGAAATCAAGAACGGCAGGGTTATTTGTTGAATGGGTACTTGGTAAGGACCAATCACAGAAGATAATGACAGGATCATACAATGAAACACTATCAACTATGTTTTCTAAGAATGTTAGAAACTCTATCCAAGAGGAAAAAGCAGATAAGTATATACCTGTCTTTAAGGATGTATTCCCTGGAGTAAATATTAAACATGGTGATGGAGCTATGAACCTATGGAGTTTAGACGGTGGATATAATAACTATCTTGCTACAAGCCCAACAGGAACTGCAACAGGGTTTGGTGCTTCAATAATGATGATAGATGACTTAATTAAGAGTTCAGAAGAAGCCAACAATGCAAATACACTAGAAAAGCACTGGGATTGGTTCACTAATACAATGTTATCAAGGCTTGAAGAGGGCGGAAAAATAATTGTTATCATGACACGGTGGCACAGTGAGGACCTAGCTGGTAGAGTTCTTAATTGGTGTAAAGAAAAGAATAAGAAGTATAAACATGTATCTATGAAAGCTATAAGTGAAGATGGAAAGATGCTTTGTTATGAAGTTCTTTCTTACTCAAGTGCCATGGATAAGAAAAGTGCTATGGGTGCTGATATATTTAGTGCTAACTATCAACAAGAGCCTATAGATCTTAAAGGAAGGCTATACAGTTCGTTTAAAACTTATAATGATATCCCAAGAGATGATAAGGGTAATCCTTTATTTGTTTGTATTCACTCCTATTGTGATACTGCTGATGATGGCGCGGACTATTTATGCAATATAGTTTATGGAGAATACAACAATGAAGCTTATGTATTAGATGTTGTATATACTCAAGAATCCATGGAAACTACAGAGGGTAAAGTGGCAGCAGCATTATATGAAAATGATGTTAATAAGGCTATTGTAGAAAGTAACAATGGTGGTAAAGGGTTTGCAAGAGCTGTAAGAAACATATTAACTGATAAATATAAATCAAACTTTACTAAAGTTAAATGGTTCCATCAAAGTAAGAATAAACAGGCTAGAATACTTTCTAACAGTACGTGGGTAATGGATCACATTTATTATCCGGCTAATTGGGGTGATAGATGGCCTAAGTATTATGAAGCAATGATTAAGTACCAAAAAGAAGGCAAGAACAAACATGATGATGCACCAGATGGAACAACAGGAGTTGCAGAACAACTTAACAGAAAGAAAGGTGCAAGATTTGAATAAAAAGGGGTGAGAATTTTGGAGATAGAAGTAATTAAGAAACTCATACAGGATAGTTTAATTAATCATACTAAATTTTGTGTAGATGCAGCAGTAGGTAAAAGATATTATGAAGGAGATACAGATATTCTTTACAAGAAGAGTACTGAAGAGGAAGTAGATAATCCTTTAAGAAATGCTGATAATAGAATACCTACAAATTGGCATGGGTTATTAGTGGACCAGAAGGCTGCATATATGTTAACTTATCCTCCGACATTTGATGTAGGTAATGATAGTTTAAATAAAAGGATATCAGAAACTCTAGGAGATGAGTTTCCAAAGGTATGTAAGGATTTATGTATTGAATCTGCAAATACTTCAGTAGCATGGTTACATGTATGGAAAGACATAGAAGGTAAATTTCAATATGCTCTAGTACCAAGTGAACAAATTATACCTTTATATTCAAAGGACCTTAAGAGAAGGCTGATAGCGGTATTAAGAGTATATAGTGAAATAGATGATAATGGTGATACATTCCAAGTATATGAATATTGGACTGATAAAGAGTGCTATGCTTATAAACAACCTTCTGGTAAGACTATAGACGAATTAGAGGTTTATACACCATTTATATCTATAAATTTAGATACAAGAGCAGCAGATGAAATAAACACTATAACTCATGACTTTGAGGAAGTGCCTTTTATACCATTCTTTAATAGTAATATTAAGAAAGGTGATTTAAAGAAGGTTAAGAAGTTCATAGATGTATATGATAAAGTGTTCAGTGGATTTATAAATGATATAGAGGATATTCAAGAGGTCATATTTGTATTAACTAACTATGGAGGTACTGACTTAAAAACATTTTTACAAGAACTCAAGAGACGTAAAGTAGTTGATATGCAAAGTGATGGAGTTGATGAAAGAACAGGATTGGATACAATTAGTATTGATATTCCCGTAGAGGCTAGGGAGAAAGTCCTTAATATATGTGAAAAGCAAATATATAAACAAGGACAAGGGTTAGATCCTAATCCGGAATCCTTTGGAAACTCTTCAGGAGTAGCTCTTGAATATTTATATTCTCTATTAGAGCTTAAAGCTGGACTCACAGAAACAGAGTTTAGATTAGGCTTTGGTAAATTAATAAGATTATTATGCAAATATTTTAATGTATCTGTAGGTGCTATAATTCAAACCTGGACTAGAAATAAAGTAAGAAATGAAGCTGAGTTAGCAGATACAGCAGGCAAAAGCTTAGGTGTAGTATCCAAGAAGACTATTGTTAAGAATCATCCTTGGGTAGATAATCCGGACCAGGAGATGAAAGACATTGAAGCCGAGCAGAAAGAAAGCTTACCATTTCAAGATAAGATACCTATAGGTGGTGGAGCTGATGAAGAGTAGTGAGTACTGGGAGAAGAGAATAGCTAATGGTACATGGCAAACTTACAATAACTTAGAGGAAAAGAATAGAGCTCTATTAGAAATGTATCAAGATGCAAGCCTTCAGATATCAGAAGAACTTTATAAAGTGGCAGAGAAGATGAAAACATCAACACCAACATTATCTGATATGCACAAGTTTAAGCGGCTTACAGGGTTACAAAACAATATGGAGAACATTATAAAAGGTCTTGGTGAGAATGTTGAAACCTTTGGCAAAAACAATATGGTGGGAGGTTTTAAAGATACTTACTCTAATGTTATGGTTGAATTAGGGCAAACTCAATTTTCTATGGTCCCAAAGAAAGTTATGGAGGAAATGATGAATAGACCATGGCTAGGAAGTAATTTCTCAGAAAGGCTATGGAAGAATACTCAGGTACTTGCCAATAATCTTAATGAAATATTAGTTAATGGATTAACCCAAGGAAAGACAATAACTGAGATGGCCATACAACTTAATAACATGATGAATAAAGGATTTAATGTATCCCATAGACTTATTAGAAGTGAGACTATGCATTATCTTAACGAGAGTGCTAAGAGAGGTTATAAAGATGGTGGCTGTGAAGAAGTTCAAGTGTGGGCAGCGGTAGATGAAAGAACTTGCGAGGTATGTGGAGCTAAACATGGAAAGCCATATAAAGTAGATAAGGCTCCAACATTACCATTCCATGCAAATTGTAGATGTACCTATTTACCTATAATAGATAAAGATGATGCTAAGAAGGAACATGATGTAGCTAAAGAAGAAGTTAAGAAAGAATGGGGTAGAAGAAGTATTCCAGAAGAAAAAATAAAAGATAAAATACTTTAAAAGCACTTACTTAGTAGGTGCTTTTGTCTTGGAAGGGGTAATATATGAAGATTATATGTAAAAAATGTAATAGAGATTTTGAGCATAAACAAGATATGTTGAAAGAAACTTGTTTAGGAGCAATGCTTACACAAACATACTTTGAATGTCCTTACTGTAATAAAAAATATGTTGTATGTATTAACACACCAAAGGCTAGAAGGCTAATGGTTGATATTAAAAGATATGCAGCACTAGGGGACAATGTTAAAGTTGCTGAAGCAAAGAGAAAGCTTAAAATTGAAATGGATAAGTCAAATGGTAAAAGCACTTAGAAGTAGGTGCTTTTTTATTATATCTAAAATGAGGAGGAATTATTAATGAATGAAAATACAGTAAAACAAACCCAAGTAGATAAGATGTTAGAGGAGTCGGAAGTAGTAGTTAGTACGTTGTGGGGTAAATGCACTGTAGTTGCAGTTCAGTTACCTAATGGATTTACCATAGTAGAACATAGTGGTGCAGTAGATCCAGCTAACTATGATGAGAACATAGGTAAAGAAGTATGCTTAGAAAAAATTAAAAATGAAATATGGAGACTTGAGGGGTATAAGCTTCAATGTGAATTAGGGAGGTTGGATTAAATGCAAATACCTAATAAAGTTAGAATAGGAAGTATGGACTATATAGTTGAACTTACAGATAAAACACTATATATAGAAAATACAATTTGTTATGGGACTATAGATTATGAAAAACACTTAATAGAAATTAATTCAGAGTATAAAGATGAACAAGGTCAAGAACAAATTTTTCTCCATGAGTTAGTCCACGGAATAGTGAAAGAAAGAAATTTAGACTTAAAGAATTCCGATGAAGAAACAATAACTGATGAAATTGCAATGGGATTACATCAAGTTATTAAAGATAATTTAGCTATATTTATAAATAGTAAAGTTGTAGCAGAAGAACATATTATGTTAGGTGATGATATTATAGCTACAATAAAGGGGTAGGCAGTCTTAGAAATATCTAAGGCTTTTTATTATGCCTTTTATTACTATACACAAGGCGTAAAAGAATGGAGTAGTAAAACTATATTTGTGAAGCAAAACACGTATAAAAGCGTAGTATAGGAGGAATATACATGAAATTTGAAGAGTTATTAAAAGCACAAGGTCTTACTGATGAACAAATAGCAGCTATTACAGGAGCTATGTTAAAGGAGAAGATCTATACAACCAATGAGGAGAAAATTGAAGAAAGATATGAAAAGCTTAAGATCAAGAAAGAAGCTTTACAAGAAGAGTTAACAGAGGCTAATACCACAATTACAACTCTTAAGAAGGACAATAAGGGTAATGAGGACTTACAAAAGAAAGTAACTGAATATGAAGGCACTATAGAAACTCTTAAGAAAGATAGTGAAAAGAAATCTTACGATATGGCTTTAGAATTAGAACTAACAAAAGCTAATGCTAAGAAAACTAAGTCAGTAAAAGCTTTATTAGATTTAGAGAAGATAAAGCAAAAGGAAGATGGCACATTTGAAGGATTAAATGAACAATTAGAAGGACTTAAGAAATCTGATGATTATTTATTTAATACTGGAGATGTAAAGGTTGATTATAATCCAGCTGGTGGTGGAGCATCTACTGGAGATTTAGCAACACTTATGAGAGGCAAAGATTTTAACCTAACAGAATACTTAGAAAAACAAAATAATAAATAGGAGATGATATAAATGGCAAACGTATTAACACAATTAGCAGACATTATAACACCGGAGATATACAATGCATATATGCAACAATACACAGCGGAGAAATCAGCTTTCGTACAAAGTGGTATAGCTGTAGTAGATTCAAGGGTAGCAGCAAACATAACTAATGGGGGACTATTAGTTAATATGCCTTTCTGGAATGACCTTTCAGGAGAAGATGAAGTTTTAGATGATGGTGATACTGAATTAGGAACAGATAAGATTACAGCAGGTAAGGATATGGCTGCAGTAATGTATAGAGGTAGAGCATGGAAGGTAAATGAACTTAGTGCAGTAATAAGTGGAGATGATCCTCTTAAAGCTTTAATGTCAAAGGTTGCTGCATACTGGGTAAGAAGAGAACAAGCGGTATTAATTTCAGTGCTTAAGGGTTTATTTGGTACACAAATTTATAAAGTAGATAGTATTGATACAACGTTTAAAGGACCATTAGTAGATACACATCTTAACGATATATCTGGAGGAACTGGTGCCGTAGCAAAGATAAGTGGTGGAGCAATATTAGATACAAAACAACTTCTAGGTGATGCAGCAGACAGAGTAAAGGCTCTAGGTATGCATAGTGCAGTGTTTACAGCATTACAAAAACAACAACTTATAGAGTATGTAAGTGAAGCATCTAATCCTAATATTAGAATACCTTACTACTTAGGATATAGAATAGCTGCAGTAGATGATGGTTTACCAGTAGAAGGAACTGGCACTAATGCAATATATACTACTTTCCTATTTGGAGATGGAGCTATAGGAAGAAATGAAGGAACACCAAAGGCGTTAACTTCTTATGAAACTGACAGAGAGAAGCTAAAGGGTAATGATATAATTATTACTAGAAGAGCTATGACAATGCATCCATATGGTGTTAAGTTCACGGATGCACAAACAACAGGTATTACTCCTAGCAATGCTGAATTATCTGATGTAAGAAACTGGGCTAAAGTTTATGAAAATAAGAATATTGGTTTGTTAGCTTTAAAGCATAAGATCTAATAAGAGGTGGAGAAATTCACCTTATTTTAATTTAAATGGGGTATTAATATGTTAGAAGATTTAAAGGTACTTTTAGATATAAATAGCACAGATAAGGATGCTCTATTAACTATATTAATCAGAAAAGCTGAGAATGTAGTTAAAAATTATTGCAAAATAGAGTCAGTTACAGCTAGTTTGATGGATACAGTAACAGATATAGCAGTAATTATGTACAACAGAATAGGAACTGAAGGTTTAACAGGAGAAAGCTTCAGCGGAGTATCAAATAACTTTGAGAGTGATATACCTAAATCTATTAAAAGAAATCTTAATAGGCATAGGAGGGTGTTCTAAGTGATTAATAGAGATATGAAGCCTATAATGTTGCAAAAGAAAGAAGAGATTAAAACACCTTCTGGAGCAACTAAAGAAAAATGGGTAGATGTAGGAAGTATTGATGTTGCTATTTATAAAACTAATGACTATAGAAATACACAAAGTGTTAGATATAACGAGAGTACGCACACAGGACTCACACGTTGTAAAGATATCAAAGAAGGTGTAAATAGATTAGTTAATGGCGAAGTGGTTTATGACTTAACCAGTGCTAATTCTAAGGGCAGATTAACAACTTTACTGCTTAAGGTGGTTGATACAAATGCCAGATAATAGTGAGTTTGTAAGAAGTATAGAAAATGCTACTTTACATGTTATCCAGGAAGTTGTTAAGAACATGAATAAAGCTTGCCTTGTGGTTGAAAGAGATGCAAAGATGAATTGTCCAATAGATCAGGGACCACTTAGGGCAAGTATACAACATGATGTAAGTTTTAATGTAGGTGAAATAGTAGGGACTGTATTTAGTAGTTTAGAATATGCACCATATGTACACCAGGGTACTGGTATTTATGCGGTTAATGGTGATGGTAGAAAAACACCTTGGAAGTATGAAGCTAAAACTGGTAAATACAAAGGGTGGCATATTACTAGTGGGCAAAGGCCTTGTCCATTTTTAGAATATGCAAAGTTGTTTCAAAAGGACAAAATATCTAAGATATTGGCAGGTGGTTAGATGCTAGAAATAGCAATAAAAAATATATTAGAAGAAATAACAGGCTTGGAGGTTACTCCTGTATTTGGAACAGGGAAACCTCCTTTCTTAACCTATAATGTAACTCCTATTGATGGGGGAGTAGTAAAGCAAAGTCAGGCAGAGATTAAAATAATTGACTCAGACTTTGATAATGCATTACTTATAAAAGAAACAATACTTAAAAAATTAGATATGGAAGCAAAGGATCCTTCACTAGTGAACCAAAATGTAGTAATACGGAGTGGATTAGCTGGTGGAGGTTCTTTGTTTAATGATTCAATTCAAATGTGGGAAGTTTCCACAATACTAATTATTAATTGGAGGTGCAAATAATGAAGGATGAAATAGTATTAGGTGCTGGTGAAGTATTCATGTATGAATTTACAGGTTCAGACATACCAGCCCATGACGTAATAGAAACAGATGATCACAATACTGGCCATTGTTCAAGTGGTTTTAGTATCGACTATAAGCCAGAAAAGTATGATGTTAAAAACCAATATGGAAATACGGTTAGGAGTTTTATAACTAAGGAAGAGATAACGGCTAAAACAGGTATTTTAACATGGGCATTAGAAAGACTTGCATTACTGTCTACAGCCAAGTTTGTAGCAGATAAAACAAAGAAAACTAGAACATTAAAGTTCGGTGGCGGTGGAGCTCTTAAGACAGTGCTTTTAAGGTTCGTACACACCAAAGAAAATGGGAAGAAAATTAGATTTACAATGATAGGTCAAGGTGGTAATGGATTTGCATTAGAATTTACAACTAAAGAGTTAACTGTAGATGCAGAAATTACAGCAATAGAGTATATTAAGAACTTCTTAGCTGAGTTTGAGGAAGAACTAACAGATGAAGAGGCAACAGCATTACCAGATGTTCAACCGTAGAGGGTGCTTATGTACTCTCTTTTTTATTTAGAAAAATAGTTAGGAGTGAAGATAAATGTTAGATTTGGATAAATATTTAAACCAAAGTATAGAAATCAAAATCAATGGTGAGGTAATAGGGGTATTTCAACCAAGTGCACGTATGACTAAAGAAATAGCAGAATTAGAAAATAGCATTACAGAAGAGAACTATTTAGATATAAAAAGTAAAGTGATACACAAGTTACTTAATAACAATGCTTCAGGTAAGACGTTTACTATTGAGGAAGTAGACAATATTCCATTTAAGCTTCAGGATTTAATAACTAAAGAAGTAACTAGCATGGTGTATAAGGCGGATAAGGACCCAAACTAAGAATCCCCATACCTGGGGGTGATATAGGAAAGGCTATAGTAGATAAATATATTAAAACTGAGGATTGGGAAGATGATTATGTTTTATGTACTTCTGAATTAAGAAGAATAGCCAAGTTTACAGGGCTTAATTTTAATGAGGTTTTAGAACTCCCCTATAGTATGTATTTACTCTACAGAAAAGAAAGTTGGATAGATAGTTGGAATAGGACCGAAGAAGGTAGGGAATTCCTTAAAACTCTTTGGAAATTACAACAGACTAAGGCAGATGTTAAGAAAATCAGAGAATTTCAACACAGAAAGGGGGTTAATCAATGCCCTTAACAGGTGGAATAAATTTAGCCTCTTTAATGGTTGATATAAAGGCTGATATAAAAGGTTTTAAAGATGATATGTCTAAAGCTGCTGTAGCTGGAGTAGGAGAGGCTAAGAAAATAAGTAAAGAGCTATCCAATGTTACCAAAGTTGGAGAAAATTTATCTAAAGTTGGTGGGAATCTTACTAAGTTTGTATCTGTGCCATTAGCTGGAGTAGGAATTGCAGCAGGTAAGATGGCTATAGATTTTGAAAGTAACTTTGCTAAGGTATCTACACTATTAGATTCTAATGTAGTTAACTTTGATGATTATAAGACAAGCCTATTAAAAGCTAGTAATGATAGTAAGGTTGCTGTAGGTGAGTTCAGTGATGCAGTATATGAATCAATATCTGCTGGTGTAGATCAAACAAAAGCAATAGGATTTACAACTGAGGCTATGAAACTTGCTAAAGGTGGATTTACTACTGGTGCAAAAGCCGTTGATGTAATGACTACTGCAATTAATGGTTATAAGCTTAAGACAGAAGATGCAAATAGAATATCAGACTTACTTATTGTTACACAAAATGCTGGAAAAACTACGGTAGATGAATTAGCTAGTAGCATGGGTAGTGTTATACCAATTGCAAGTGCAGCTAACTATTCTATAGATGAACTTAGTGCAGCTTATGCATTAATGACTAAAAACGGTATAGCAACAAGTGAAGCAGGTACTTATGTAAAATCAATGCTTAGTGAATTAACTAAGGCTGGCAGTATAACAGACAAGGCATTGAGAGAATTAAGTGGGAAAGGTTTTGCAGAGCTAAAGGCAGAGGGTAAGGATACTAGTGAAATATTCTCTATGTTAAATAAACATGCTAAGGATAATAATATTACACTTAAAGATATGTTTGGTTCAGTAGAAGCTGGATCTGCAGCTATGGTGTTAGCTAGTGGTGATGGTGCTGAATATAATGAGATGCTTAAAGCAATGGAAGGTAGTGCAGGGGCAACTCAAGCAGCATTTGAAAAGATAGATATAAGTCCAGCTGAACAAATGAAAGGTGCTTTAAATAAAGTTAAAAATGCGGGTATAGAGTTAGGTATATCTCTAGTTCCTGCAATAACTAAAGTAGCTGACGTAATAAGTGGTTTAGCTGATAAATTTAGCAATCTCACAGATGAGCAACAATCCAATATTCTAAAATGGGGCGGTATAGCTATAGCAGCAGGACCAGTACTGAAATTGGTAGGTGGAGGAATACAGACTTTTGCAAGTTTGAAATCCATTATAGGTGGTACAAGTGCAGCACTGGGGGTATTTGAAGTCGGAGCAGGGGCAGCAGCAACGGCAACTGCAGGAGTAACAACAGCGACCGCAACCGCAGCAGGAGCAACAGGACTTGGAGGTTTAGTAGCAGGACTTGGTGGTGTAGTAGTTGCAGCAGCTCCATTTGTTTTGGCAGGTGCTGCAGTAGTAGGTGCAGGCTATGCAATACACAAAGAATTATCAGAAGAAGTAGTTCCAACAGTGGATTTATTTGCAGATAAAGTTACTTACAGTTCACAAGTTGTTCAGGATGAATTTGGAAACATGGCAGCTACAACAGGTGCTAATACGGTAGTAATAACAGAAGCTACTAAAGACGCTGTTGGTTCATACATGACTATGGATGATGAAGTTAGCAGAATAATGTATGGTATGAATATTAATAACACAGCAATGACAACAGAACTTGCTGAAAGTGTAACTGGAAAATTTCAAAGTATGGCTGACACTGTAAAAGCTGGTCAACAATCTAATTATGAAGCAATGTTAGCCGACTACTCACAATTCTTTGCAGATAATATTACACTTACAGAACAAAGAGAGGCAGAAATAATTGCAAATATGGAAACCGATAATAGTATAAAGCAAGGTGTAATAGATGGGTATCAAGCTAGAATAAATGAAATAGTTCAAAGAGCAGCAGATAGCAATGTAGAAATTACAGCACAGGAAGAAGCTGAAATTAATAATCTACAAACATCAATGAGAAATGCAGCTATAACAGAGTTAAGTACTACAGCGGAGGAAGCAGCGGTTATAAGAGAAAGAATGAAAGATTATCAAGGAAGGCTAACAGCTGAGATGGCTAGTGAAATGATAACTAATGCTAATAATGCTAGAGATGGAGAAATTAAAGCAGCAGAAGAAAAATATGATGAAACAATAAGACAGGCTACAAGAATGAAGGAAGCCGGTCAGATAACAGAAGAAGAATATAAGGCAATGATTGAATCCGCTAAAACTGCGAAAACTGAACAAATCGATGCCGCAAATGAAGCTTGTGAAGGCGTAAAAACTGAAATCGTTAATGCTACCCCAGGAATAGATACTGAGGTTAATATTCAAACTGGGAAAATTAAAACTGCTTATGATAAATTAAGTGAGGGCCTAGGTTCATTCTTTAGTGGATTAGCAGAAAAAATGCGAAATGCACGCGAGGATGCAGCATCAACAAAACAAGGACTTAATGGAAATCATTATAATGGACTTTCTTATGTACCTTTTGATGGGTATGTTGCTAGATTACACAAAGGTGAAAGAGTACTTACTGCAGAAGAAAATAAGTCTAGTGTTCAAGGTAATGTAAGTAGTAATGAAATGAACCAAACGCTTAATTTCTACGGAAAAGTAGAAAGCCCTTATGAAGTAGCTAAAGCTACTAAAAAGAGCATGAGAGATTTACAATTTACATAGGAGGATAAAGTATGAGGATTGATATAATTAATAAAAGAACAAATAATACTGTAACTTTAGAATCCTATGTATATAGCAGTGGGATTCTAATAACTAATTTTTATCCAGGTAATGTATCAGCTACATTCAATAAGGTTAAAGGGATTGGACAATATGGTTCATCATTATCGTCTTCTACCATAGAGGAGAGGCCTATAGAGATTAAAGCTATTATATTAAGTGATGATATTATGGAAAGAAATACAATTAAAAGAAATTTAGATGATGTTTTAAATCCACTAGATACCATTATTATTAAGTACAATAATGATGGTTTAAGAAAGCAAATAGAGTGTTCTCCAGAGGCATCTCCCTTATATTCTACAGATTATAAAACTAATAACAAAAATGCCTTAGCATTTACAGTGAGTTTTGAATGTTTTAATCCATTTTGGATGGATCAAGAGGAAACTGTATTAAATGTTGAAACCTGGGAAGGTGGGTTTGAATTTGAATTTGAATTATCTTCTCTTGGTATTGAGTTTGCAAGGAAAGGACCTAATGAAATTGAGATTAACAACTATGGTAACGTAGAAGCACCATTAGAAGTTTTCTTTAAAGGTCCAGCACTTAATCCATCAATAACTTTAAATTATGGTAAATTTATAAAGGTTGATAGAAACCTTGAAGATGACGAGATACTTTATATTAATACCTCCTTTGATAATAAAGCTGTACAAGTTATGAGAGGAGATATAGAAGAACAGGCATATCATTATATAAATATTGATACTAAATTCTTTAATCTAGATCCAGGTAAGAATTTAATTAGTTATGCTACTGATGGTGATTTTTTACCACAAAGTGTAGTAATAAAGTATAAATATCATTACTTTAGCTTATAAGGAGGTGTGTATTATGGCTGAATTTGGAGGTTTTTTTAATAGTGTAAATGGGGATAGAAAATATAAAAGTGAAGATTTTGCAAACTATTTTAAGACATTTATAGGTAATGGAGTTAATCCAAGTACAGATAGTTTAAGAGTAATTAAAGTAAGTAATTCTCAAATAAAGATATTACCGGGTAGCGCATGTATAAATGGGTATCTATATCTTAATAATACTGAATTAACTAAAACAATACCTACAGGAGTAACTAAAATTGAAAGAATGATATTAAGGTTAGATATAGCAAATAGAGTAATGAATATAGTGGTTGTAGAAGGGACAGCTACAGCTCCGCCTAATCTTACCAGGAATAGTAGTGTATATGAAGTATCTTTAGCTAAAATAACTATTAAGAATGATACAGTAATGGTTGAAGATGAAAGAGGGCAAGCTTCATTATGTGGTTATATGAGTTTCTCAGGTAAAGATGATTTACAAACTATGTGGAACTTATTTAACCAACAATGGGGTGAACAAAAGAATATATGGCAAGATTGGTTCACTAATATGCAAGGACAAAGTATAAGAGGTATTTATATTCAAGGTACTACCCCAACTACTCATAAAGTAGGTGACATATGGATAGAATTAGCTTAAAAATATTAAATAATGAACTTACATTTATAGGAGATATAGAAGATTATATCTCTTTTTATTTTGTAAGAAGTTTTTTCCAAGCCAAAGAGTTTCATTTAGTAGCACCAATTAAATACTCTTCTATTCTTAAAAAAGATAATTATATATATTTAAATAAAAATAAAGCTATGATTATCGAAGAAGTAGAAGAGAATGAAACTAAGAAGCAAATAACAGTTAAAGGAAGAGATATAAAGAGTATAATCGAAAGAAGGGTAACAGTACCTTCTAATGGTGAAGCCTACGATAAATACAAAGGTGATGTTGAAAGTGTGATAAAGCACTATGTAGATGTATGTTGTGTTAATCCAGCAGATATAAATAGGAAGATACCCAATTTAATAATTGCACCTAATAAAAATAGAGGTTCAATTATTAGTTGGGAAAGTAGATATAAAAATCTTATGAGTGAAACAGAGAGTATATCTAGAACTGGAGAAATAGGATGGTTTATTTATTTAGATCCTAAGATAAAGAAATTTACATTTGATATTGAGGTAGGAATAAACAGAGCTGCAACACAAAGTGTAAATTCAAGAGTTATATTTTCAAGTGAATTTAATAATATAACTAATGCTGTTCATACTACTAATTCTGTAAATTATAAGAACATTGCATATGTTGGTGGACAGGGTGAAGGTGTAGAAAGAGAAATTAAAGAAGTTAAAAAGAGTGATGCTATAGGATTAGACAGAAGAGAAGTATTTATAGATGGTAGAGATATATCAGACGCTGAAAATATAGAAAGTAGAGGATTAGCTAAATTAAGCCAATTTGATAACATTGTAAATACCGAATCTACTATAATAAATAAAAATTTACTGTATGAGAGAGATTGGAATTTAGGTGATATAGTAACTGTAAAAAGTAAAGAAACTAATGAGGACTTAAGAATAACAGAAGTAAGAGAAATATATGAAGGCGATTTAACTATAGAAATAGCAGTAGGAACTATAGGAAGCACTGTAGTGGAACAAATAAACAATAGTGTTTCATCTATACCTAATGAAGCAGGTACAATTCAAAAGGCTTGGTATCCAACAGTAGATACTACTGGTAATTTAAGTTGGGAAATTAAAAGCTCTTTAGAAAGACCATTAGTACAAAATATTAAAGGACCTAAGGGTGATAAAGGAGATGTAGGGTCCCAAGGTATTCAGGGAATTCAAGGATTAAAAGGTGACAAGGGAAATATTGGCCCTATTGGACCTCAAGGATTAACTGGTCCCCAAGGACTTAAAGGGGATACCGGAACACAAGGAATACAAGGTATTCAAGGACCTCAAGGGATTAAAGGTGATACAGGTGCAACAGGATCCCAAGGACCTTCAGGAAAAGATGGAACTCAAATAATAACATCGTCTGCTAGACCTTTAGGTCAAATTAATGGTCGAGTATGGA
>NZ_JAVXMF010000026.1:0-31964 GCF_036646415.1 Clostridium sp.
TGGTCGGGGTGACAGGGATTGAACCTGCGACCTCATGGTCCCAAACCACGCGCGCTCCCATCTGCGCTACACCCCGCTGACAAGATTTATTATATGATATTATAAGAGGGTTGTCAACATTTTTATGCAAAAAGTTTTGCAATAAATTTTATTAATATTTAAATCCCCATAAATGCTAGATATATAACTGCTTGTAGCTAATAATAAATATGTATTGAAGGGTTAATAATATTAATGTAAAAATTGTAAATTTTATAAACTAAATAATGAAAATATGAAAAATACTGATATAATTGATTTAGATTAATATGTGAAATTATATAAATAATATACATTACCATATAAGGTTTTGTAGGGGGTTAGGTGAAGTTATGGAGAATATAAAAGATATAATTAAAGGCCAAAGAGAATACTTTCATGAAGGGCACACACTTTCAGTTGATACTAGAATAGAGAATTTAATAAAACTTAAAAGGGTAATTCAAGATAATGAAGATATGATACTAGATGCTCTTAACAAGGATTTAGGGAAGAGTAACTTTGAAGGCTATTTAACAGAGGTAGGGATAGTCTTGGAGGAGATTGGACATATAGTTAAACGTCTAAGAAGATGGAGTAAGCCAAAGAAGGTTAGAACTTCAATAGGAAATATACCATCGAAAAATTATTTATATAGAGAACCCTATGGAGTTACTTTAATAATTAGTCCTTGGAACTATCCATTCCAGCTTACCATAGCACCACTTATCGGAGCTATTGCAGGTGGAAATACAGCGGTAATTAAACCTTCAAGGAAGAGTGCGAATACATCAAAGGTTATTGCTGAATTGATAGAAAATAATTTTGATGAAAAATTGATAAGGGTCGTTAACGGAGATCAATACGGAAATAGAGAGATTTTAAAAGAAAAATATGATTATATATTTTTCACTGGAAGTGTTCAAGTTGGAAAGATAGTTATGGAAACGGCATCAAAGAATCTTACAGAGGTTACATTGGAATTAGGCGGAAAGAGTCCTTGTATAATAGATAAAGACACAAATATAGATATTACTTGTAAACGAGTTATTTGGGGTAAGTTTTTAAATGTTGGTCAAACATGTGTCTGTCCAGATTATGTTCTAGTTCATGAGGATGTAAAGGATAAGGTAATAGAAGGTTTTAAAAAGTATATTAAGCAGTTTTATGGTGAGAATATTAAAAGCTGTAGTTATTATGGAAGGATAATAGATGAAGATGCTTTTGATAGACTTGTTAGTTATATTGATGAAGAGCGTTTAGTTGTTGGTGGTGAACATAGTAGAGAAGATAGATATATTTCTCCAACAATAATGGATAATATTGATTTTTCTCATAGGGTTATGCAGGATGAAATATTTGGACCTATACTGCCAATGATAACTTATAAGAATCTGGATGAAACTATAAAAATTATAAATGATAGACCAAAGCCTTTAGCATTGTATTATTTCTCAAATAATAAAGAAAATATTAATAAGGTAATTTCAAATACATCCTCAGGCGGACTTTGCATTAATGATACAATAATGCATGTAGCTTCTAGTTATTTATCTTTTGGGGGTGTAGGAGAAAGTGGTATGGGAAAATATCATGGTAGATCTAGTTTTGATACCTTTACACACGAAAAATCTATAGTAAGAAAAGGATTTTCTATAGATGTTCCAGTAAGGTATGCACCTTACAAGTCGGATTTAGGATTCATAAAGAAAATTTTAAAATAGTAATTCTTAAGTTCAGTTGTTATAATATACAATGTAAATTAACATAAGATAAATACAGACTTACAGCATAGATTTTATACCTAAAGGGTAAGACTGTAAATAAACATAGGAGGAGTACAAAAATGAAGGAATATAAGTTTAGTGAAGCTTCAAAGAAGTATATGAGAAAACAGTTAGCAAATAGCATACTGTTAACTAGTCTTTTGTTAGTAATTTCTATAGGCATGTTTCTAAAACAGAGTATTTTTTATGGAAGATTTTTATTGGCATTTTCTATAATTGGAATAATTGTAACGGTGATTGTTACTAGAAAGATTAGAACTATTGACGATTTAATTTATATCAAACTATATAAAGACAGATTTGAGCTTAACAATAATGTTAGTACAAATCCCAAGATACTTTATTTTAATGATATAAATAAGGCAACATTAAGTAAAAAAGGAATTATGTTTTATGCTGGGAAAAGAGATTATAGAATCTTATCTAGCTTTTTAGAAAAGGTAGAAATAGATGAGTTGTGGAAGAAATTTTCTAAGTATAGTTAAATTTCATAAAATAAAAAAATGAAAGGTGCTATATTAAAGTTTTTTGCTTTAATATAGCACCTTATTTATTTGCATTAAATTATAAATTAATCAACTATGATGAGATATATTTATCGAATTGCAGTTATGACATCAGTTTTAGCAGCTTTGTTTGCTGGCATTATTCCTGACACAAATCCAATACATAGACAGAATACTAAAATGCCTAATATTAAGGTTACGGTTGGTATTGCGATGTTTATATCAGATGACCCCATCATTTCCATAGTAATAGATCCAGCAAATTTGTTAATAACAACGTCAATAATAAGACCAAGAATAATTGATATGATTCCACCGGTAACTGCGATTGCACAGGCTTCACCTACAAATATTTTTCTTACATCTGTTAAGCTTCCACCAATGACCTTGATAACTCCAATCTCTTTGTTTCTTTCATATATAGCCATATCCATGGTGTTGGTTATGCCTAAAGCTGCAACTAGTAATGAGATACCTGCTAGAGATCCTAAAACAAGGCTTACTGTTGTTAACATAGAATTAGTTTGCTCCTCAAAATCTTTATATGAATTAGTTTCATATCCAAGATCCTTTAAGTATCCTTCATATTCACCTATTCTACTTTTATCATCCACTTTAACTAAGATACTTTCATAGTTATTAAGCATTTCATTTAAGGTATCTCCCTCATTATATGGATTTGATTTTATAATATCATCTACAAATTTACTTGAAGCTTCTATAACATTCTGATTAAAGCCAGAGGTTTTAGATAGGATACCAACAACTTTACAACTGATTTTTTTCGTTGTAATCATATTGCTTTTCTCATCTTCTCCAAGCTGTTCTCCACCAACCTTCATTTTTTTACCAACTAAATCTTCAAGAATTGAATCATCTTCTAGTTTATCCTCCCAAGTATAGCCGAGGAGTTCTTTTGATACCTCGTAGCCAAGGAGAATTTCACGACTTTTTGCTCTTGGATATCTACCGTATAGTAATTTTCCTTCTTTAGGTTCAAAGTTACTTTTAGAAAGAAATCTGCCGTAGCTTTCAATTTTGTCAATGGTGATTGGAGCATTAGCATATCTCATAGGATTTATTTCAGTTATATATTCTAAGGTTTCAAGCTCTTTTATATTTTTTTCATTAAGAACTGTTTTAGATGTAGGTTCATCCTTTTTATTATCCTTTGATTCATCTTCTTTTATATTCCAATTAGGGTAAATTGTTATCACGGAAGTATCCATAAGCCCTTCCATTTCTGTAGTTAAGTATTTGTGAAATCCGTTGGTTATGGAACTTATGATAAATACTGCTAGACATCCAATTATTACTCCTAACATGGTAAAAATTGTTCTGGTACGCCTTTTCCACATGTTATTCCAGATGATTCCGATGAGATCCTTAAACTTCATAATTATTCACCAAACTTAAATAAGTTTCTGAGGAATCCAAAGAATCCAATACTTGATGATTTTTTTGGAGGTTCTTCTTCTGTTACAATAGGGGAAACCATACAACTTCCATCTGTGGAATATTTTGCGCCAGAGATATCTTCATAGTTAACAGTAATATTTGCTTTAGTTTCAGTTTCGACTGGGGCGATAGGGATATCAAAGTATTCTTCGCTTTCACTATCTACGTTACTTATATTTTGCTCATATTCTTCCGTTCCAATTTTAACTTTAACGTTTATTTTCTTTATTTTACTAGCACCATCATTTACGAGTGTACCCATAATGTTTGAACCTAAGGATTCTACAGAAGCAAGTTGAAGCTCAGGAATAGATTTTAGCATAACACCTGAAACCTTAGTTATTTCTTCCTGAGCAGCACCCCACTGGCTATACATAACACTGTTTAGAAAGTTATAAGTACCAGGCTTTGCATTAGGGTCACTGCATAGGGTAATGCTTACTTCTTTTACATCGTTATATGCAATACTGCCAACATAAATCTCATTTGTGGTGCCTACAGGCATAAACCCATCTAAGGTATTTTTACCTTCTACATGTGCAAGTTTAAGAGATAATCCATCGATTTTTCCGCCACTTATATTTTGTATTTTATAAGTTAGTGTAAAAGGCTTTCCAGGTTCTATTATATCTCTATCAGCACGTACACTTGAGATTATTACCTTTTTTGGCTGAATATTATTCACGGTTATAGGTGGAGTATCACCAGTTTCTCCTGATTCTTTAGAAGTACCAGTACCATTACCGTTTGAAATCCCAGGTTTGTCAGCAGTTGCTGGACTACCATCAGAAGCGAAGGTTGATACTCCTGTAGAACCTAAAGTTATTGCCATTGCACATATAAGTCCAATTAAAAATTTCTTTTTCATAAATTTAAATCCCCCTTAATTACAATTTGTATTTTCTATTATAAAAAGATATATTTATAGATAGTTATTTCAATAATATTTCAATCACAAAATATGCCATCTTCCATTTTTATTATTCTATCGGCATATTCATAAACTACATGAGAGTGAGTTACTACTATAAAAGTCATATTATAAGTTTCATTTAATTCCTTTAGAAGATTTAATATTTCAATAGTAGTCTTACTATCTAAATTTCCAGTAGGTTCATCAGCTAAGATTACCTTCGGATTATTAATTAGAGCTCTGGCAATAGATACTCTTTGTTGTTGGCCGCCTGACAGCTCAGCGGGTTTATGGTTCATCCTGTCTCCAAGCCCAACTCTTTCTAACATTTCTTTAGCTCTAGTACGCCTTTCTCGTTTAGAAACTCCTGAAAATATTAAAGGCATTTCAATATTTTCTAAAGCAGAAAGTTGTGGCAGTAGGTTATAGGTTTGAAATATGAAGCCCATGTTATCACGTCTAAATATGGCTAGTCCATTTTCACTCATTTGTTCAATGTGATGATTATTAATCATCATCTCTCCTTTATCACAACTCATTAATCCACCAAGTATATTTAAAAATGTAGATTTTCCAGAACCAGATTCACCTACAATTGCAACAAATTCACCCTCGGATATATCTAAGGTTACTCCTTTTAAGATAGGTACTTCCATGTCGCCTATTTTAAATGTTTTGGTTATATCCTTACAGCTAATTAATTCCAATACAGCACCTCCTTTAAAATGTATTTTAACATAATTTTACAAAAAGATTTTAAATAGATTAATTTAATTATTCATTATAAGGTAAGGGTTACTATAGTGTTTATATAACCTATACTTATTACATATTATTGTATTAAAACAATTCACTTGCACAATTTAATGGTAGCATTAAATATAAAAATAAATGTTACGAATTTCTTACAATATTTACAACTAAAGTAATTTATATGTTGATTTTTGTGAATAAGTAAACTCTAAAAAACTAGAACAATATGATAAGAATTATTATTCTTCTATACAATAGATTTTAAGCATAACTATATAGTAACTGTAAGTGAGGAGGTCTTATTAATGAATAAGATGAACATTGCAACCTTAGGAATAGTGGGTTTAATTATCATAGGGTTAGCTTGGATTATATTTTTTGATGATGTGAAAGATGAAAGTAAACCAATTGCCAAGGAAGAATCGAAGGTGTTGGTATACGATGAGATAAGAGCAGTGTGGGTATCATATTTAGATTTAGCACCTATGTTAAAGGCAAAGACTGAGAAGGACTTTAAGGCTAATGTTTCAAAGGCCTTTGATAACGTAAAGGACTTAGGATTAAATACGGTAATTGTACAAGTAAGACCTTTTTCAGATGCAATTTATAAGTCAGAGTATTATCCTTGGTCTGCTTATTGTACTGGCACTGAAGGGAAAGATCCAGGCTATGACCCTCTAGATATTATGATAGATGAAGCTCATAGTAGGAAACTTAGACTAGAGGCGTGGGTCAATCCCTATAGAGTAAGAAGCGATAAGATGGATAGTACTATAGCTTCAAGTAATCCAGCTATGTCATGGATAAATAATGATAGTGACTCCATCATAAAAATTAATGGAGGTATATACTATAATCCAGGAAATCAAGAGGTTAGGGAACTTATAGTAAATGGAGTGAAGGAAATAGTAGAGAATTATAAAGTAGATGGAATACATTTTGATGATTATTTTTATCCTAGTACTGATGAATCTATAGATAAAGAAACTTTTGATGATTATGTATCATCTGGAGGAGAATTAGATTTGGCTAGTTGGAGAAGAGAAAATGTTAATATTCTTGTAAAGCAGGTATATGAAGGTATTAAAGACATAAATTCTGATGTTGTACTTGGTGTGAGTCCGCAAGGGTCTATGAAAAATAATTATGATAGTCAGTTTATTGATGTAAAGAAGTGGGTTCAAAACCCAGGGTATATTGATTATATTTGTCCTCAGGTTTATTATGGCTTTGAAAATGAAGGTAACAATTTTGAAAAGTCTATTAATGAATTTAGTGACATGATAACACAGCAGAGTGTGAAGCTGTATCTAGGGTTAGCTCCCTATAAGCTTGGAAATGAGGATAAATGGGCAGGTAGTGGAAAAGATGAGTGGAAAGATACCAAGGATATTTTAAAAAGACAGGTAGAGGTTGCTAGAAATTTAAAAACTTATGATGGTGTATTTTTCTTTAGATATGATTCTTTATTTAATCCAAGTTCTTCGGTGAAAAATCAAGTAGAAGAGGAAGTAAACAACTTAAAAGATATATTTAAAGAATAGGTATATAATTTAAAGGTGATATATATTTAGTTATATTTTCTAAAGGGAAATTAGGTTAATTCTATAATGTTTAAACTGTGTGACAAATGAAAAATATATGGATGATTTGTGATTTATATTAAAATAGAAGCCAGCAATTTTAAAATGGACATTGCTGGCTTTGTTTTATGTAATATTTCAATCTCTAACATTGTTATATGTATTATTTAATCTAAAATTCTTAGAAATATACATATATTACATTGGTTAATATACTATTCTCAATAATCTAAAATGCTAATTTGATAGTTTATATTTTAAAAATCTAATTCTATTATTTCTTCAATACTACCAACGCCACCAACTTTTATTATAAAATCATTTGAATTAATTTCACCTTTGCATATGATTTTACTAGGGTTATCCATGTAATAACCTTGCTCACAGGATATAGTAAGAGTATCTTCAAAGGGAAGAACATTATGTTTCATTAAGTATGCACAAAGGGCACCATTAGATGTACCTGTGGCACTTTCCTCATCAATACCTACACTTGGACCAAAGTTTCTTGTAGCAACAGAGCTTGTATGATTTTCAGTTTCTAGAGTGAAGGCATGAAGACCAACTAAGTTTAGATTATCCGTATATTTTTTTAAACTTTCGAAGTTAGGATTAATTCTTTTTAATGTATCTAAAGATTTGATAGGAAACATTATATCTTTAAGACCAGTAGATATTATCATTGGGTTTAAGGAAAATCCTTCAATGCCAACTTCATCTTCGTTGATACCTAAAATATCACAAAGGGGTTTTACATCTTCAATATAAGAAGAGAACTCTGGCTCAGATTGAGTCATAAGAACGGAAGAAACTTTATCTTCATCATAATAGATTTCTATATCTAGAATTCCAGCTAAAGTTTTTTGTTTCAACTTAATTGGATTTGAAGTCGGTTTTATATAGCCTAGATAACATAAGGTATAAAAGGTAGCTATAGTAGCGTGTCCACATAAATCCACTTCTGTTGATGGAGTAAAGAACTTAACTTCATAGTCATATTCCTCGCAGTTAGATTTTGTAACAAAGGCAGTTTCTGAAAGATTAATATCTTTAGCTATTTTAGCCATATCCTCAGAGGATAAATCTTCGCAATCAATAACAACACCAGCTTTATTTCCACCTAAACCATTATGAGTAAAGGCATTGACGATATAAGCTTTTTTAGAGAATTTTGTATTCATTTTCGTCACCTCATTAAAATTTGATTTTATATTTACAAAATAGCCATCTCTAAGGATGAGATAGCTATTTTAAGTTTTAATATAGTTAAGATTAAATGATTAATCTGCTAGATACATCTCACCAATTATATTTACATCTCCAGCACCTACAGTTAGTATAAGATCGCCTTCTTTAACATTTGATTTTAAGTAATCTACAATAGAATTAAAGTCATGATAATTTACTGCATTTACTCCACGAGCTCTTATAGCATCGCCAAGCTTATCAGAACTAACTACTCCAGTATCCTTTTCACGAGCAGCATATATATCTGCTAGAACTAAGTGATTTACACTATCGAAGGCTTTTGAAAAATCTTCAAATAGAGTTATAGTTCTAGTGTAAGTATGAGGCTGGAATACCACATATAAATCTTTATGGGGATAGTTTCTGCAAGCATTAAGGTGAGCAAGAATCTCTGTAGGATGATGAGCATAATCATCTATTACATTAACACCATTTTTACATCCTTTAAACTCAAATCTTCTATGGGTACCTCCGAAGTTGAATAATCCTTTTATTATAGAATCCTTAGAGATATTAAGAGCCAAGCCGGTGCATATTGCAGATAGAGAGTTAAGAATGTTATGATCTCCAGGTACACTAAGCTCTATAGAAAATAACATTTCATCATTTTTATATAAATCATAAGAACCACATCCGAGGGCATTATAGCTTATATTTCGTGCTGTAAATTCTCCGTTTTTTATACCATAAGTCATAACAGTACATTCATGTTTAGCTAATATGTCAGTTACATTGTTATCATCAACATTACAAACTAGGAAACCTTCCTTAGGGATAATATCTATAAATTTACTAAAAGTATCTTTTATATGATTTATATCCTTATAATAATCAAGATGATCTGCATCTATATTTAAAATTATTCCAATGTAAGGATGGAATTTCAAGAAAGATGCTTTATATTCGCAGGCTTCAGTAATAAAATAATCACTATTTCCTGCAAGAACATTACCATTTATAACATCTAGTTCTCCGCCAACTAAAATAGTAGGGTCAACTTGCTCTTCAATAACTATATGAGCCAGCATTGATGTTGTGGTTGTTTTACCATGGGTTCCAGCTACAGCCACGTTAAATTTATGACCAAGCATTATCTTGCCAAGAAATTCTGCTCTATCCATCATAGGTATCTTAAGCTCAGAAGCTCTTTGTAATTCAGGATTATCCTCACTAATAGCTGCAGTGTAAATTACTAAGTCTACATCTTTTATATTGTCAGCATTATGACCTATATATATATTCGCTCCCTTAGTCTTAAGCTTTTCAACCATTTTAGAATTTTGTCTATCAGAACCAGATACAGTGTATCCGTTTTTAAGTAGTATCTCAGCAAGACCGCTCATACTAATTCCACCAATACCTATAAAGTGAACTTTTTTATTTGTATCTTGTAAAAAATCAAAACTCATTTATAACAACTCCCTATATAAAATAATAATAAATCCCTTGGATATGTAAGTTTTAAATTATACATATTTAGTGTTAAGCCATATAATATTTATAAAACAAAACAAATATCTATTATAAATTATATACAAAAACTTATATAAAAAACACACATATTTCAGAAACAGTTTATAAATTTATCTAAATTAGGTGGGAAAAATATTTCTGAAATAATATCAGAAAATTTGGAAAAGTACTTTCAATTCTCGAAAGTATGTGTTAAAATAAATACAAAGTAAGAAATTAGTATTTGCAAATTTGAAGTTAACACCTAAAGAAGAAAATGCTTTAATATAAGCATAATAGGGAATAATACATTTAAATGAATATAAATAATATTTGAGCCACTAAACAAATGTTTTAGTGGAAAATTTCTTAAGGAGAGTGTTAAAATGTTAACAATGAATCTTGGAGAATATTTTACTTGGCAATTAAATATTAATAATGAAGAAGAAATAATTAAATTCGATGAGGAAGATGACATTATGGGTATGGACTCGGAATACCTAATATGGCAATTTAATCAATAATTTAGATAGTGATGTTTTAAAGTCTATAAAAAATAAAGAATCATCAGTGTAAAGGCTGATGGTTCTTTGTTTTTTATTATATTTAATTCTAAGGTTCTGTATTTGGTGTATGTTGAAGATTTTGAAGTTTGCAAAGAGTATTTACTAAAGAAAATATAATTACACCTGCTAGATTTGAGGTTATATTGTCTTTATCGAATCTAGGAGCAACTTCACAAATATCAAAGGTTACAACTCTGTTAGATTTTAATATATGTTTTAAAAGGTTTATAACTATTTCAGGATTTAAACCTAGGGTTTGAGTAGCACTTACGCCAGGTGCATAAGCAGCGGAGAATACATCGGCGCAAATAGTAACATATATATAATCTTTATCTCTCATAAAGTTATTTAATTCTCTTAGCAGTTGCCATCCATCACTATTAATTATATCTTTAGCTAAAACGTACTTTACACCAAGTTTATCTGCAGTTTTAAAAAGATCTACGGTATTACTATGTTTTTGAATGCCAACACAAAAGTAAGAGAAGTCAATATTTTTGTTATCACATATATCTGAAATCTGTCTAAACATAGTTCCAGAACTACCTTCGTTATTATATGGTCTTAGATCAAAATGAGCATCGAAGTTTATTATGCCTATTTTAGGTTTATTAGATATACTTTCTAAGTGAGAAAGTGCTCCATTATAATTTCCAAGGGCAGTTTCATGGCCGCCTCCAAGTACTATTGGAAAGATGTTTAAAGATAGGAGCTTCTTAATGCCTTGACTTAGAAGATTTTGACCTTCATCAAGAGATATGTTATCTACAACTATATCTCCAGCATCAAAAAGTTGCACTGATTTATTAAAAGTACAGGGCATCTTAGCTAGCTCATGCCTAATACCTATAGGACCGTTCATAGCACCGCTACGACCTTTGTTATTCTTTACACCTTCATCACAACAAAAACCTAGAAATGCAAAGCCAAATCCGTCTAAAGGTTTTAAATCATCCCTTTTAAGATCAAGAGGTTCAACCCATTGATGCCATCTAAACGCATCATAATTATCATAACTATCAATTCTTCCTTGCCATAAATTTTCATTCATAGGTTCATAGTTTTTGGTAAACATAAAATCCCCCCATAAGTAATGTTTCATTAGTTTCTTGTATGTACGTTTTAAGTATAAGTCAATATATAAACTATATCAATTTGATTTAGTAAAGTAATGAAAAAATAGGAATATATTAATAGGTAATAGCATAGAATTCATAGAAAGGAAAAAGGGTACAAGCTAAATTGAATTTAGAAATCATATGGTAATCTCAAATTTCTTTTATATTAAAGTTATTTCTAATGCTTATTTGAAAGAATAAGTTAATCAAGCTAAATATAAAGGATAGAGGACTAAAAATATTAATTGACAAATGAACATATGTTCGTTATTATGTAAATATAAGCTATAAGCTATGGGGGTAAGAAAATGAGAAGCAATGATTTATTAATAGAATTAAAGTATAAGGCTGATGGAAAAGGGCTTGAAGGTATAAATTTTATGGAAGACAATACGATTAAAGAGAGTAAGTACATGCTATGTGGTGGAGTTTTAAATAAACAGGGCGGAAAGATTTTATTTAAAGCAAGAAACATTGAGGAAGCTAACGAATTTACAAAAAGAAATCCTCTGACTTCGAAAATTATAGTATGTAGTTAATAAGATATAAGACTAGCTGTTATGTATAGCTAGTTTTTTTATTGATTATAATATAAAGCCAATAAAAAATTAGAAAATGCAGATAATATATTACATGTTTTTCTTGATTAATCTTGAAGTGATTAAATAAATAAGTAGTTTAAAATAGATAATTCAAATAAAATATAAAAATCAATTGTAATATGGCAAGAAAACATATAAAATAAATGTGAACATTAAAGGAAAAAATAAAGAAAAAATTCGGGAAGGTACATGATTTTATGGAAAAAGTTAAAAATAAATTCAATAGAAATCAAAGAGTAATTGGAATCACTAAGGTTTTAACAGAGAATCCCAATAAGGTTATAACATTAAATTTATTTACTGAAAAATTTAATGCTGCAAAATCTACAATTAGTGAAGATATAGTAATAGTTAGAGAGGTTCTAGAGGCTTTATCTATGGGTAAAATAGAAACGGTAGCTGGTGCTGCAGGTGGAATTAGATTTATTAATGAAAAGTCTAAGAGTGATAAGAGGCAGTTTGCAGAAGACTTATGTGAGGCATTAAGACAGAAATCAAGGGTTGTACCAGGCAATTTTTTATATATAACAGATATAGCTTATAATCCAACACTTATTCAGAGTGCAGCAATAATATTGGCTAGCGAATTTAAAGAGATGGACGTAGACTATGTAGTTACAATAGAAACTAAGGGGATACCACTAGGATATGAGGTTGCAAAGCAATTAGGAGTTCAATTAGTTACAGTTCGCCATGATACTAAGTACACAGAAGGAACTACAGTTAGTATAAACTACGCATCGGGGTCTAGTAATAGACTTCAGACTATGTCGCTATCTACAAAATCTATGAAGCGAAATAGTAAGTGTGTATTTGTAGATGATTTCATGAGAGGTGGAGGAACTGCAAAAGGAATAAGAGAACTTCTTAATGAATTTGACAGTCAGTTGTTAGGGAGTGGATTCTTAATAGACAATGTAGAAATTAAAGATAAATTAGTAAACAATTATGTTTCTTTGGTGAATTTCTATGGTATTGGCGAAGATGGAATTGCAATTGTTAATCCATCCATAGTTAAATTAACATAATTTTGTTTAAATTAAAAAAACTTTCGACAATTAGAAGGAATTACACTGTTTTAGTAGAATAATATCATGAAAGTACAGCTTGGAGGTGGAATTTCATGATAATTACAGACGTTAGAATTAGAAAAATTACCACAGAAGGTAAAATGAAGGCAATTGTATCTATAACTTTAGATAATGAATTTGTGGTTCATGATATCAAAATAATTGAAGGACAAAGTGGTAATTTTATAGCTATGCCTAGTAGAAGAACTCCAGATGGAGAATTTAAGGATATAGCTCATCCAATTAACACTGAAACAAGAGAGAAAATTCAAAAATCTATACTTGACGAATATGAAAAGGTTAAAAATGAAGAACAAGTAGAGGTTGAAATAGTTTAATTTTAAAAAGGAGCATAGTACTCCTTTTTATTTTGTTTGAAAATTCAAACTAAATGCTGTGGTTGAAAAAAAGTTGTAGTTTCAATATAATATACCTAGGTGTATTATATTAGACGAATTAGAATATGGATATTAAGACAACTTTATTAATTTTTAAAAAGAAAATTGTTTTCAAACAAGTTGGAAGTGGTTGGGAATGTAGTTAATTTTAGTGTTTTCAGAAGAAAGCTGAGCATTTTAAATGCCAGAGTTTTTCTATGTATATTTTAAGTAAAGAGGTGTATATATTGTATAAATGTGCTATAATTTTAGCTGCCGGTGAAGGTAAGAGAATGAAATCTAATATTCCTAAAGTTCTTCATAATGTATGTGGAAAAGAAATGATAAATCATGTTATAGATAACATAAGAAAAGCTGGCATAGATGAGGTCGATGTTGTAGTGGGAAAAGGTGCAGAAAAAGTTAGAGAAGGCACTGAAAGCAGAAAAATATTTTATTCAACTCAAGAGGAACAATTAGGTACTGGTCACGCAGTAATGTGTGCAGAGGAATTTTTAAAGGGTAAAAAGGGATCTGTAGCGATATTTGTAGGTGATGGTCCGCTTATTACAAATGATACTGTAACAAAGCTTACAAAGTATCATGAAGAAGAAAACTGTAGTGCTACAATTTTAACATCAGTAATGGCTGATCCTTTAAAATATGGAAGAATAATAAGAAATACTCAAGGTGAAGTTGAAAAAATTGTAGAATTTAAAGATTGTAATAACAATGAATTAAAGGTTAATGAGATTAACTCGGGAATGTATTGCTTTGATATAGAAGTTTTATTGAATACTTTAGGTAAGCTTAATAATAACAATAATCAAGGTGAATATTATTTAACTGATGTAATAGAAATATTAAAAAATGAAGGTAAGAAGGTTGGGGCAGTAGCGGTTGATGTTGAAGAAATAACTGCTGTTAACTCAAAGTTTGAACTTTCTATGGCTAGTGAAATAATGAGGACTAGAATAAATAAAAAGCATATGGATAATGGCGTTATAATTATGGATCCTAAGAGTACATACATACAGTGTGATGTAGTTATAGGCCAGGATACTGTAATATATCCAGGAAACATTATTGAAGGTAACTCAGTTATTGGAGAAAATGGTTTGTTATATGCGAACAATAGAATAACTAATAGCGTTATTGGTGATGATGTAACTATAGAAAACTCTGTAGTGTTAGAGAGTAAGGTTGGTAATAATACTACTGTAGGACCATTTGCATATATTCGTCCAGAAACTACTATTGGGGATCATGCTAGAATAGGTGATTTTGTTGAAATTAAGAAGTCATCTATAGGGAATGGTACTAAGGTATCTCACTTAACATACATAGGAGATGCACAAGTAGGGGAAAAATGTAATTTTGGGTGTGGAACCGTTGTGGTAAACTATGATGGAAAGTCAAAATATAAAACTGTTATAGGAAATAATGTGTTTATAGGATGTAATACAAATTTAGTATCTCCAGTTGAAGTTGAAGATGATACATACATCGCAGCTGGGTCAACAATTACAGAAAAAATACCAAAGGGATCTTTAGCTATAGCAAGAGCTAGGCAAATAAATAAAGAGAACTGGGTATATAATAAAAACAAATAAAGTTTTAGGAGGACTACATAATGATAAGCCATGGAAGAAACATTAAAATTTTTGCAGGAAATTCATATCCAGAGTTAGCTACTGATATTGCAAGTCGATTAGGTCTTGAAGTTGGTAAAAGTGAAGTTACTACTTTCAGTGATGGTGAAATTGCTGTTAACATTGGAGAAACGGTTAGAGGGTTGGATGTATTTGTTATACAACCAACAAGCAATCCAGTTAATAAAAACCTTATGGAGCTTTTAATCATGATTGATGCACTTAAAAGAGCTTCAGCAGGAAGAATAACCGCAGTTATTCCTTACTACGGATATGCAAGACAAGATAGAAAGGCTAAGGCTAGAGATCCAATAACAGCAAAATTGGTTGCAGATTTAATTACAGCAGCTGGAGCAGATAGAGTTTTAACTATGGATTTACATGCAGCTCAAATACAAGGATATTTTAATATCCCGGTAGATAATATGGTTGGATCACCTATACTTAGTGATTATTTTGTAAATAAAGGCTTTAAGGATTGTCAAGATGTTGTAGTTGTTTCTCCGGATCTTGGAAGTGTTACTAGGGCTAGAAAATTTGCAGATAGATTAAATGCTCCAATAGCAATTATAGATAAGAGAAGACCAAAGGCAAATGTTGCTGAGGTTATGAATATAATTGGAGAAGTAAAAGGTAAAAGAGTTATATTAATAGATGATATGATAGATACAGCTGGTACTATTTGTAATGGAGCTAATGCTTTGGTTAAGATGGGAGCAACTGAAGTTTATGCTTGTTGTTCACATGCTGTGCTTTCTGGTCCTGCTATTGAAAGATTACAAGATTCAGCAATAAAAGAGTTAATTATGTTAGATAGTATTCATTTACCTGAAGAAAAAAATATTGATAAGATAAAAATATTATCTATAGCACCTTTATTTGCAGAAGCAATAAAGAGAATTTATGAAGAAGTTTCTGTAAGTAAGCTTTTTGATTAAATTTCAATATTATATTTTTAACATTAATTGATGAGAAATATCATTAAAAGTAATACATGTTTAAATGAATAAAGATAATTAAAAAATACATAAATAGAGGAAAGAAGAATTTCTTTCCTCTATTTGGCATATATCGAAAAAATAGTGAGATAATAGAACTATATGGCTAAGATTTTATAAATATTTTGTTAAGAATATTAATTTTGATAACAAAACACTTAGAACTTTAACTATTGTTATATAATACTATAAAGAATATTAAATTTAACTTTAGGTTAAATATTAGGAGGTATACTAATGGAAGGCAATTTAGGGAAAATTCTAGTTGTTGATGACGATAAAAATATATGTGAAGTTATAAAAATGTACTTAGAGAATTCGGGATACCATGTTAAGGTTGCTAATGATGGAAGAGAAGCGCAAGAAGCATTTTCAAATTATAAACCAGACTTAGTACTTTTAGATGTAATGTTACCTTATATGGATGGTATAGATGTACTTAAATGGATAAGGAAGGATAGCGAGATTCCAGTTATAATGATAACAGCTAAGGGTGAAACTTTTGATAAAGTTTTAGGTCTTGAACTTGGAGCTGATGATTACATTGTAAAACCTTTTGAACCAAAGGAACTTATGGCGAGAGTTAAGGCTGTGCTTAGAAGATATACATCTGAAGGAGATAGTAAGGAGACTTTAACTTTTGAAAATTTAGTTATAGATATAAACTCTTATAATGTTACATATAAAGGACAAGAAATAAAAATGCCGCCTAAAGAGTTTGAATTGTTACACTTTTTAGCTAGTAATAAAAATAGAGTATTTACAAGAGAGCAATTACTTTGTGAGGTGTGGGGATATGACTACCCAGGTGATTCAAGAACTGTAGACGTTCATGTTAAGAGATTAAGAGAGAAAGTAGCAGGAGGAGACACTTGGCAGCTTGAAACTGTCTGGGGTGTTGGGTATAAATTTGAGGTGAAATAATGGTAAAGAATAGCTTGTTTTCGAAGATGGTTGTAACTTATACAATCATAATTACGGTGAGCTTTACTATTCTAGCAGCATTTCTTTCATTTTGGTTTCAGGATTATTTTATCAAGACAAGGCAGGAACAGCTTACAAGTCAAGTTGACATAATTGAAAATGTTGTAACCAAATATCTAGATGGGCAGATAACTTATGAAGAGCTGAATGAATCTGTAAAATTTATATCATCATACATTGGTGATGATATAGTCTTAGTAGATAGTAATGGATATGTTTATTCGGTTACTTCTATAAAATATGCGCCACTTATAGGGAAACAAGTACTTCATGAGGGTTTAGATCATATAAAAAATGACAGATATATGGAAGCTATAAATGAGTATGGAATTTATATTGATGAAAAAATTTATGTGTTGAGTGAAACATTAATAGGTATAGATGGAGAGATTGAGGGAGCAGCTTTAATAAGTGTTGCTACGGATATGGTAGATAAATCTTTATCTAATGTGTATCAAATTATATGGCTATCAGCTGTTCTAGCAGTTATTGCGTCTTGTATTGTAATATATTACTTTTCTCAAAAGATGATAGTTAATCCATTATTAGAGATGAGTGGAGTTGCAAGAAAGATAGCGCAAGGAGATGTTGAAAAGAGAGTTGAGATTCACTCAGATGATGAAATAGAAGAATTTGCAAATGCTTTTAATGTGATGGCAGATTCTCTAGAAAAGGTAGAGCAGAATAGAAAAGAGTTTATATCAAATGTATCCCATGAATTGAGATCGCCAATGACATCTATAAAGGGCTTCATAGGAGGAATTTTAGATGGTGTAATACCAGTGGAAAAACATAAGTATTATTTAAATATAGCCTATGAAGAAATTCAACGTCTTGCAAGACTAATTAACGATTTGTTGGATTTATCTGCCGTAGAATCTGGAACTTATAAACTCAATAAGATACCAGTAGATATAAATGAAGTGGTACGAATATGTATTCTAAGAAATGAAAGTAGAATAAGGAATAAAAATTTAAATGTTCAAGTGTTTTTTGATGAAAATGAATTACTTGTGTTAAGTGATGAGGATAAGATAATTCAAGTGGTAACTAATCTTTTGGATAATGCTATTAAGTATGGAAGTAAAGATGGACTTATAAAAATAGATTGCCAGGCTAAGGGTCGAAAGGCTAATGTATCAATCTTTAATGAAGGACCAGGAATACTTGAAGAAGATATAAAGTATATATGGGATAGATTTTATAAGGGTGACAAGTCTAGGACTCAAAAGGTAAGCACCGGACTTGGTCTTTCTATAGTTAAAAAAATTATAAATCTACATGATGAAGAGATATGGGTGAAAAATAAGGACAATGGAGTTGAGTTTACATTTACGTTATCTCTTGCTAAAAAGGTGTAGCATAAATTTTAACATTAAGTAGAAGGGAGGCTATTATGAGCAATTTTGAGGATGATTACAAAGATTCTAGAGCAAAAATAACATTTAACAAAATAAAGAAAAAACGTAGAGGAAAATTTGTTGTAATTACTATAGTTTGTTTATTTATAGCCTCGTTATGTGGAACAGTTACTGCTGTGGTTATGACTCATACAGAGGAAGGTAAGAGATATTATGTTCAGGACGGTGAGGAAAAAGGTGAAATAATCGAAATAAACACAAGTGATTTGCAGCTGCAATCGGTGGTTAAGAAAGTTTCTAAATCTGTTGTATCAGTTATTAAAGTTGTTGACGATGAAGTGCATACAACGGAATCTAACATCGGAGTGGGTATAGTAGTTGAAAATGGTGAATACGTAATAACAAGTTATTATAGTATTAAGGATGCAACTAGGATAAAATTAAAGTCGTATAATGATGTAGTTTGTAATGCATCTATAATAGGTTTTGATAGCGTATATAATATTGCAATGCTTAAGATACATGGAGAAGCATTAACACCTATAGACATATCGGTTAATGCTACTACAATTAAAGAGGGCGATAAGGTTATAAGTGTTGGAAATCCATTGGGAAAATCCTTCAATGAGAATATAGAAGTCAGTACAATAATAAATACTAGAGAGAACATCGTGTTTAAAAATAGAGATACTAAGATATCAGAATCACTAAAGATGATAAAAGCTGATGTTATACCCCAATATATAAATACGGGTGCAGCTTTGTGTAGCTTGGACGGTGAACTTATAGGAGTAAATAATGCCACAATGTCCTACCATAGTGAGTTTTTAAAGAATAGCTTTTATATTTCTGTAGAAGATTTAGAGCCTATCAAAGATAAAATACTGGATAAGCAAGATTCTCTTATTATGCAGATAGGTGTGTATGGTGAAGAAGCAATTTCTCAAAGAGCAGGTGGAGTTCAAGGTGTATATGCAAAAGAAGTTACAAAAGATGGAACAGCTTATGAGGCGGGCATTAGACCTACAGATATAATTATAGAAGTTAATGATATTAAGGTAAGCAGTGTGGGTGATATAAATTCCATAATAAATGACTTTAATACTGGAGAGGTAATGAAGTGTACTGTTTTTAAAAATGGAATATATGTTGATTTTAATATAAAAATCCCAGAGAAAAATACTAAAAAGTAGCATTTTTTAAAATGCTACTTTTGTTTTTAGTTAAAAGTTTAGTATAATAAGCAGTGAAATATATTTTATAAATAATTAAAGCTTATATAAAAATTAATTGAACAGTTTTGGAGGTAATTATGTATTTGGTTGTAGGACTTGGGAATCCAGGTGATAGATATGATAAGACAAGACATAATGTTGGATTTGATATAGTTGATTTATGTGAATCTAAGTATAACTTAGTTGTAAATAGGACAAAATTTAAAGGTGTATACGGTGAAGGCAATATAGGAAATGAAAAGGTTATATTTCTAAAACCTCAGACATTTATGAACTTAAGTGGGGAAAGTGTTAGAAGTATAATTGATTTTTATAAAATACCAACAGAAAATATAATAGTTATATATGATGATATTAGTTTAGAAGTTGGAAGACTTAGGATTAAAACTAAGGGTAGTGCAGGTGGACATAATGGAATAAAAAACATTATTGCACATATAGGTACTGATGAATTTCCAAGGATTAAGGTTGGTGTTGGAGAACCAACTTATGACTTAATTAAATTTGTTACAGATAGATTCTCTAATGAAGATAGAGTTATCATGGAGAGAGCATTTGCGGGAGCTGTAGATGCCATTGAAATTATGATATTAAAGGGAAATAATGAGGCTATGAATCAATTTAATTCTTTTAAGGCGGGTACTAATTAGTAGTTTAGGTTAAGAGGTGATAATTTGAGATTAAAGGGTATAATGACACCATTGCAGTTAAGTAACGAATTCAAAAAAATAAAGAGGTCCATAGATGATAATAAGTATCCAATTGGAATCCATGGGCTTTCAGAATCGGGTAAGAGTTATCTGCTATACGGTGTTTATCAAGAAATAGATAAAAATATGTTAATATTAACTCATAATGATATAGAGGCTAAAAATATTTATGAAGATCTAAGTTTTTATTGTAATGATGTATACTATTTTCCAACTAGGGAAGTTACATTTTATAATGTAGAAGCTGTTTCTGGAGATTTAAGATGGGAAAGATTAAAGGTCTTAAATAAGATTTTAAGCAAGGAGAAAAATATAGTTATAACATCTATAGAATCCATAGCGGCGTCTTATGCGCCTGTAGAGCTTTTTGAAAAATTTACTTTTGAAATTTCTGTAGGTAGTATCATAGACATAAAGGAATTAAGTCAAAATCTCATAAAATCCGGATACGAAAGATGTAGTGTTGTAGAGAATATTGGACAGTTTTCTGTAAGAGGGGGGATAATTGATATTTATCCTCCTATTAGTGGCATGCCGGTTAGAGTTGAGTTATTCGATGATGAAGTTGATTCTATAAGAACCTTTAATAAGGACACTCAGAGAAGTGTTGACAGAGTCGATGTGGTAAAAATATTTCCAGCGAAGGAAATAATATTAACAGAAGATCATATAAAAAATGGAAAAGAAGAGATTGTAAGAGAACTTGAAAGTTCAATATTAAAATTTAAGAAATACAAGGATAAAGAGGCTATAGAGAGAATTACATCTACAGTAAAATCAAATATTGAAAATCTAGAGGAACTATGGACATTTGAAACCATTGATAGTTATATGCCATATTTTTATAAGAAACAAACTACGTTTATGGATTATTTTAAGGATAGTATAGTTGTTGTAGACGATGTAAATAGATCCATGGGAAAATTGGACAGTGTTTACTTTGAGTTTGAAGAAAATTATGAAAATTTTTTAAGTCGTGGGAATGTTCTCCCAAAGCAAGGAGAATTACTTGTATCTAAGGATGTTATTGAGAGTAAACTAGAAGAAGGAAAAACAATAACACTGCAAAGCATTGCTACAAGTACTAAGGTATTAAAACCACGAGATTTAATAGCATTCTCTCAAATTACGACTCATGATTATCATGGTCAGCTTGATATGTTGATTGAAGACATTAAAGAGAAGAAAAAGAGGGGATACAGAACTTTAATCCTATCGGGAACTAGGACCAGAGGAGAGCGGTTAATTGACACTCTTAGAGATAGAAATATAGAAGCAACTTATAAGGATTTAGTTTCTAATGTTGCAGAGGGTGAAGTAGTAATAACTTTTGGAAATTCGGTTAAGGGATTTGAATATCCAAGTTTAAAAGTGTGTGTTATTTCAGATTCTGAAGTTTTTGGACAATCAAAACGAAAATCAACAAGACGAGTTAATAAAAAAGGTCCAGGAAAGATAAAAAGCTTTACGGAACTAAAACTAGGGGATTATGTTGTACATGTAAACCATGGAGTAGGTGTGTATAAAGGTATTAATCAATTAGATGTACAAGGTAATAAAAAAGATTACCTTGTATTGGAGTATAACTCTGGAGATACTTTATATGTCCCTGTAGAGCAGTTAGATTTAGTGCAAAAATATATTGGTGGAGAAGGCAAGTCCCCAAAGGTAAACAAACTTGGTGGGAATGAATGGGCAAAGGCTAGAAGCAAGGTAAAAAAATCTGTAGAAGATATAGCAGAAGATTTAGTAAAGCTTTATGCAATAAGATCCACACTAAAAGGACATAGTTACTCTAATGATACTCCGTGGCAAAGTCAGTTTGAAGGGGAGTTCCCTTATGAGGAAACTCCAGATCAGTTAACTGCAATTGAAGATATAAAGAGTGATATGGAAAGTGACAAACCTATGGACAGACTTCTTTGTGGAGATGTTGGATATGGAAAGACTGAAGTTGCGCTTAGGGGAGCATTTAAATGTGTAATGGATGGAAAACAAGTAGCTATCCTTGTACCTACAACTATTCTTGCAGATCAACATTATAAGAATATGGTAAGTAGATTCTCTGATTTTCCAATTAAAATTGGAATGATTAGCAGATTTAGGACTCCATCTCAGGTTAAAGAAACATTGAAAGCCTTAAGAGAAGGTAATTTAGATATTATAGTGGGAACTCACAAGTTACTTCAAAAGGATGTCGTATTTAAGGATTTGGGATTATTAGTTATAGATGAGGAGCAAAGATTTGGAGTTACCCATAAAGAAAAAATAAAGGATATGAAGAAGAATATTGATGTGTTGACACTGAGTGCAACACCAATTCCGAGAACTTTGCATATGTCTTTAACAGGGGTTAGAGATATAAGTATTATTGAAACCCCTCCTGAAGAAAGGTATCCTATACAAACTTATGTTGTAGAGTTTAATGATCAACTTGTAAGAGATGCAATCATTAGAGAAATGAACAGAGGAGGACAAGTATTTTTTGTATACAATAGAGTTGAAACTATAGGAGATATGGCAACTTATTTACAAAAATTAGTTCCGGAAGCGCGAATTGCGGTAGGACATGGTCAAATGACGGAGCGAGAACTAGAAAAGGTAATATTAGATTTTATAGATAAAAAGCATGATATATTGTTATGCACTACAATAATTGAGACTGGAATAGATATTCAAAATGCAAATACTATGATAATAGCAGATGCCGATAAGATGGGGTTATCACAACTTTATCAATTAAGAGGAAGAGTAGGAAGAACTAATAGGATAGCTTATTCTTATTTTACTTACACTAAAGATAAGGTGCTTACAGAAGTTGCAGAAAAAAGATTGAAAGCTATAAAAGATTTTACAGAACTAGGTTCAGGGCTGAAAATAGCTATGAGGGACTTAGAAATAAGAGGTGCAGGCAATATCATGGGAGCATCACAGTGTGGTCATATGTCCTCTGTTGGGTATGATTTATACTGTAGAATGCTTGAAGAGGCAGTAAGACTTGTAAGAGGCGATATAGACAAGGAATCTATTGAAACTACTGTAGATATGAAAATAGATGCTTATATACCAAGTAACTATATAAAGGATGAGACTCAAAAAATACAAGTATATAAGAAGATTGCAGCTATTGAATCTTATGACCATATGTTAGAGGTAACTGAAGAGCTTGAGGATATATACTCTGATATACCGGCTAGTATATATAATTTAATGAATATTGCTTATTTAAAAGCAATGGCTAGAGATATTGGAATTTTAGAGATAAAGGACACTGGGAATCAAGTTCTAATTAAGTTTAAAGATAAGTCATATTTGACATCTAAAATGGTTAAACATATTCTGGAAAATTACAAAAGACAAATTAATTTTAAAATGGGAGAAGTACCTATATTAGTATATAGAAGTAAGGATATTAACAAGAAGGAATTACTTGACAATCTGATAAATATTATTAAGGATTTATCAACAATGAGTGAATAATTTTACTATTGTTTATTTAAGTGTTTTTTTATGGTAAAATAAAACTGCAATTTTAAATTAAAAAAAACCGAATGGAGGATTATAAATTGATGAAATTAAAGAAGATTTTAGCTGGACTTATGGCATCTACATTAATTATTTCAACTGTGGGATGTGGAATGGTAGAAAAAACAGAAGAAGGAATAAAAAAGACCGTTGTGGCAAAAGTTTATGATCAAAAGATTACATTAGGAGAGGTTGATAGTAGATTAGATTTAATTTTCACACAAATAAAATCGACATATGGTGAGAATTATAAAGAGAATGAAGAAGCAATGAAATACCTTCAAGAACAAAGACTTAAAGTCCTTGATACTCTAGTAAATGATATTATAATTAGAAAACATGGTGATGAACTAGGTATAATACCATCTGAAGAGGAGATAAAGACTAGGGCAGATGAACAGCTTGCAACTATTAAAGAGTCATTTGAAAGCAAAGAGGCATATGAAACAGCTCTTAAATCAACAGGGCTTACAGAAGCAGCTTTCTTAGAGGAATTAAAGCCAGCTGTTGTATCTAATATTGTTTATGAAGATGCAATTAAAGACGTTACTGTTACAGATGAAGAAATAAAGACTTATTATGATACAAATCAAAATACATTTACTGAGAGCCCTAATAAGGTTCAAGCAGCACATATATTAGTTAAGACAGAAGAAGAAGCGAAAGATATTATAAAAAGACTAGATGCTGGAGAAGATTTTGCAGCTCTTGCAACTGAAAAAGGAACAGATGCAACTAAGTCTAAGGGTGGAGATTTAGGTTGGATTGAATATACTAGCACTGAATATGATAAGACATTTTTAATGGCGGCTATTAGTGTCAATAAAGGAGAATATACTAAGACTCCCGTAGCTACTCAATTTGGATTCCATGTTATAAAATGCTTAGATAAAGAAGAGTATCCAGTTAAGCCATTAGAAGATGTTAAAGAAGCAATAAAAGGAATATTACTAGAACAAAATCAATATAATGATTGGACAGAAACTGTGAAAGCTTGGCAAGAAGAAGCCGGTATAAAGCTATATGAAGATAAATTAAATCAATAATACAGTATTACAAACAGATATTAACGTTATATGAAGTAAAGGCTAGCACTTAAAATAGTGCTAGCCTTTACGTTATATAAAGATTTTAATGAAAAATTTTCTAGAGTGCATAAAATTTACGTTAAGAAGGATAATAATAACATTAATATATAATTAATGTGAACAAGGAGGATAAGTTAAATGAAAGCAACTGGAATAGTAAGAAGAATAGATGACTTAGGTCGTGTTGTAATACCAAAAGAAATAAGAAGAACCTTAAGGATTAGAGAGGGAGACCCACTTGAGATTTTTACTGATAGAGATGGTGGAGTTATATTAAAGAAATATTCACCTATTGAAGAATTAAGTGAGTTTGCTAAGGAATATAGCGAAGCTTTACATCAGACTATAGGAAATGTAGTAATAATTTGTGATAAAGATTCTGTTATATCTGTAAGTGGAGGAACCAAGAAAGAGTATTTGGATAAAAAAATTAGTAATGAAGTGGATAAGATAATGGAGGAACGTAAAGCTATACTTTTAGAAAAATCATCTCAATCAACAATACCGTTATGCGATGGTGAAGGACCTGATGATTATACAGCACAAGTTATAGCACCTATAATTGCAGAAGGAGATACAGTCGGAACTGTAATAATAGCATCTAAAGAAAATGTTAAGTTTAGTGATTTGGAGTTAAAGCTTGCTGAGACAGCAGCTTCATTCTTAGGAAAACAAATGGAACAATAAGTTTTAGAAATCATATTGAGTTTTAAGAAAGACAGTGATAAAGTTAATCGCTGTTTTTTTGTGTTTTTATATTTAAAGGTGTGAAAATTTATGATATGTAAGCGAAACTTTCTTAGAGGGTCTAGGGAAATGTAAAGTAGCAAAGGAATTAAATATAAATAAATATTATATAAGCTACATTGAAGTAGCAATGTATATAATATATGTCAGAAGGTAATAAAATGTTACTCCCTAAAATACTTATTAACTATATAAAGTATTTTAGGAGGAAGTATGAAAAAACAATCGCTTTTAAAAGGAACTATGATTTTAGGTGTAGCTACGATTTTTGCACGAGCTTTAGGATTATTGTTTAGAATACCAATACAGAATTTAATCGGAGATCAAGGTATGGGATATTATCAAATGTCCTATCCTTTATATATGACCTTTGTTGCAATAGCATCTGGAGTACCTATTGCAATGTCAAAGTTAATATCAGAATTTAATGCTAGACATGATACGAATTCAATTAGACAAGTGTTAAATCAAACACTTAAGATAATGATTCCATTAGGCATTTTAGCCTCATTTCTAATGATGTATTTTGGTAATGACATTATAGATTTATTGAAGTGGGATGAAAAATCTTACAATTCTTTTATGGTAATTTCTTGTGGACCTTTATTCGTATGTATTATGTGCACTTTTAAAGGGTATTTCCAGGGGTTACAGAATATGAATAGTACAGCTATATCTCAGATTATAGAACAGCTTGGGAGAGTTGGATTTGGAGTGGGTTTTGCATATTTACTACTACCAAAGGGCATAGAATATGCAGCTGCAGGAGCAGCTTTTGGAACAGTAGCAGGAGGGGTACTGGGGAGTATATATCTCATAATAAAATATTTTACTGTGAAGGGTAAAGTATCTAAGACGAGAATAAAGAAAGATAATGAAATTCTTGGAACTTTAGCTCAAGCGGCCTTGCCTATATCAATAGGGGCAGCGGTAGGTACAATTATGTCTCTTATAGACTCAATAATAGTACCACAAAGGCTCTTGGAAGCGGGATACACAATTGAGCAGAGTGCAGTGCTATACGGTCAGTTTACAGGAAAGGCTATGACCCTTCAGAACATACCTCTTTCGCTTTCTATTGCTCTATGTGCGGCATTGGTGCCTATAGTATCAGAGGTGTATTCTATGAGTAATAAAAAAGAACTAAGTAGAAGAGTAAATATGGTATTTAAGTTATCCTTCGTAATCGGAATACCAAGTTGTTTAGGATTGTTTTTTCTTGCAAGACCTATAATGGGATTAGTATTTATGAGAGATGTAGGTGGATATGAAATATTAAAGTTATTATCATTATCAATTCCATTAATTATTATTACACAAACCACTACATCGCTTCTCCAAAGCTGTGGAATGTATATGAAACCTATATATTACTTAGGAATAGGGTGTATATTTAAAGTAATAATAACATATCTACTTGTAAGTAGACCTGAGATGAATATATATGGTGCTGTAATTGGAAGTATAGTTGGATATGGTGTAACTAGTATATTGAATGTAATAGAAGTTAAGAAACTTCTTAGAGTTAAAATTGGTTTTTATGAAGTGTTTATAAAGCCTTTATTTATATCATTAATTATGATAATTGCTGTTGTCTTTGTGTATAATAATGTCTATAATTATACAATAAGTAATGGAATATCTTGCTTAGCAGCTATTTTTATTGGAATTATAGTGTTTGGAATACTTGCAATGATATTTAGGGTATTTACTTTTGAAGATGTAAAGGGAAAATTCATTAAAAACTAAAAGAGGAGTAGATGAAATGATTACAGTAGTTGGTCTAGGACCTGGTTCTAAGGATGCTTTAACTATAGGGGTACTGGAAGTCTTAAGAAACAATGAGAATATATATTTTAGAACAGAGAAACATCCTAATGTGGATTACTTAAAATCCATAGGAGTAAAATTTAATACTTATGATAAATTCTACGAAAAATATAATAATTTTGATGATATATATAAAGCAATTGCAGAAGATCTTATAAAAACACACATAGAAACAGGGGATTTAGTGTATGCAGTACCAGGTCATCCACTTGTTGCAGAAAAGTCTGTAACTCTATTGCTAGAACTATGTGAAGAGCAAGGTATAGAAATCAAACTAATGCCATCTGTAAGCTTTATAGATGCTGTTATTGAGAGCTTAAAGCTAGATCCTATCGAAGGAGTAAAGATAATTGATGCTTTTGATATAAATGAACAAGTTATGGATAAGAGATTAGGGGTTATCATAACACAGGTATATAATAAATTTATTGCCTCTGAAACTAAGCTTGCACTTTGTGAGTATTATAATGATGACACTGATATATACTTTGTTAGAGCGGCTGGAGTAGAAGGTGAGGAAAGCATAAGAAAGATTAAGCTATATGACTTAGATAGGCAAGAGGATATAGATTACCTAACCTCTATATATATTCCTAAGAATCTGGAGGAAACTAAGGATTTTCAGGACTTACTTAATGTTATTTCTACTCTTAGAAGTGAAGAGGGATGCATGTGGGATTTAGAACAAACCCATGAATCTTTAAAGAAATGTCTGATAGAAGAATGTTATGAAGTTATAGAAGCTATTGATGAAGAAGATGATGAAAAGCTTGTTGAGGAATTAGGTGATGTGCTTTTACAAGTGGTATTCCATGCACAAATAGGTAAAGAAGATGGATATTTTAATATAAATGATGTAATATCAGTTATAACCAATAAGATGATTAATCGTCATCCGCATATTTTCGCTGATACAAAGGTAAGTGATACTAAAGAAATATTAGATAATTGGGATGAAATTAAAGTTAAGGAAAAAAAATTCGATAATTATACAGATACATTAAAACACATTCCAAAGTGTATGCCAGGACTTATAAGAGCTGATAAAGTTCAAAGAAAAGCTGGGAAAGTTGGGTTTGATTGGGATAATGTAGAACCTGCAATGGAAAAAGTTTTAGAGGAATTACAAGAAATAAAAGATGTATATAAAACCTCAGATGTGTCAAAAATACAGGAGGAAGTAGGGGATTTAATATTTGCTACAGTAAATATTGCAAGACTTCTTGACATTGACCCAGAATTTGCAGTAAATTATACTATAGATAAATTTATAAGACGCTTTGAATTTATTGAGGAATCTGGAATCAAAAGAGGTGTTGATATTAAAACAATGTCTCTAGAAGAAATGGAAATTCTGTGGAGTGAATCAAAGAAATATGATTTACCCTTAGAAAGATAAGTTTTAAGAAAAAAAAGAAGGATTCTAGATAATTTATAAGAATATTGTAAGTATTGTTTCATGCAATTAAAATATAAGTTGTGTGAAGTTAACATTAAGGAGGTACTATTATGAACAAATCAGAATTAATCGCAAAAATGGCTGAAAAATCAGGACTAACAAAAAAAGATAACGAGGTAGTTTTAAAGGCATTTATAGAAAGTGTTGAAGAAACTCTTGAAAGTGGAGACAAAGTTCAATTAGTTGGATTTGGTACTTTTGAAACTAGAGAAAGAGCTGCTAGAGTTGGAAGAAATCCAAGAACAAAAGAAGAAATCCAAATACCAGCATCTAGAGTTCCAGTTTTCAAAGTTGGAAAAGAGTTTAAAGACATCGTAAATAAATAGTTGATTTGAAAAAGCCTAGATATATTCTGGGTTTTTTCTTTCATTCTAGGTAATAATACAGATTGTTAGGGATTATAATAAGGATATGAAAATAACAAGAATTAAATTTTATTTATGGGGGTTAAAAATATGAGGTTAGACAAATATTTAAAAGTTTCAAGAATAATAAAGAGAAGAACAGTAGCAAAAGAAGTGTGCGAAAGTGGTAGAGTTGTTATTAATGGGAAAGTTGCAAAGCCAAGTACCACAGTTAAAGAGGATGATATTATAGAAATACAATTTGCTAATCAATTGTTAAAGGCAAGAATAATTAATATAGCTTCTCATGTTAATAAGGAACAAGCTAAGAGTATGTATGAAATAATAAGCGGTGTAGAGGATAAGGAATAAATAATAGCATAAAATAGGTTCTAATGAATATATCTTTATAGAAAGCCAATATGTTTTTTAGTTTAAGGAGGATATTATGGAACAAAATAAAGATGTAGCATTAGAGAACAAAAAAAGTTTTATTGCTCTAGAAAATAGAAAAAAAATGACACTAGATGGAGTTTTAGAAATAATAAGTTTTAATGAAGATCAAATACTTATAATAACGGTGTTAGGTGATATGGATATTCGTGGAGAAGGGTTAAAAATGACCAAGCTAGATGTACAAAATGGTGATGTTGTAATAACCGGAAACATATCATATGTTGTATATACTAGTGAGGAAAAAAGACCTAAAAAGCAAAATGGAATTATTTCAAAAATATTTAGGTAATTAGATTATGATATTTGATATGAGTAGGCAAGTAACACTGTTTTTATTCTCCTTACTTAGTGGTATGCTAGTTGGTGTTTTTTTTGATATTTATAGAGTCATAAGAGGGATTGAAGAACCAGGTAGATTTATAACAGCAATACAAGATTTATTGTTTTGGATACTTACTGGTATTATAATTTTCATTTTTATGATGTATACTAACTATGCATATATGAATTTTAATGTGTTCGTGTATAATGGTATTGGATTATTTTTTTACTTTAAACTATTTAGTCGTGGGTTCATATTTGGATATAGCAAGATAATAAAATTTATTTCATCAGCTATAAGAATAATATTTTACTATTTTTTCTATCCATTGAGAATTATTTTTCACAAAATTAGAAAAAAAACATAAAATAATAATATTAATACTTGAAGAAAATAAAAATACAAATTACAATATACCTAGAGGTTAAATCTAGAGTGTATGCAATGTAATAATATTTAAGTATTGCATTAGAGGTTAGGAAGGGAAAATCAATATGAAGAAATTCAGCTTTAAAAAGATAATTCTTTTACTGATAGCTTTCTATGTAGGGTTTGTATTTGTAAATCAACAAGTAATTATGTTTAGACAGCATAGAGATATTGAAAAATATACTTCAGAATTGCAATCTGCTCAAGATAAAAATCAAAAGTTACAGGATGAGATTAAACTATCAAAAGACAACAATTATATAGAAAAATTAGCAAGAGAAAAGTTGGGGTTAATTAGAGAGGGAGAATCTCCTGTTATAAATAGCAAATAAAAATCGAAAGTTACCGTATTTTAATTCTGTATTAAATATGGTATAATATAAATTTAAATTATGAATTTAAGGAGGGTCTTTTTAATATGACCTTAAAGGCTGGAAGCATTATCGAAGGTAAAGTAGTTAATATCACAAATTTTGGTGCATTTGTTGAAGTGGAGGGAAAAACTGGATTAGTACATATATCAGAAGTTTCTGATGTATTTGTTAAGAATGTACATGATCATTTAAAAGAGAATGACGTAGTAAAAGTTAAAGTCATATCAGTAGATGATAATGGAAAAATGAGTTTATCCATAAAACAAGCGGGGGTACCTAAAAAATCTTTTAAACCTGTAGACGTAGATTGGCAAAAGGAAAAAGCGAAGACAACAACTACAGGCAGCTTTGAAGACAGGATGTCAAAATTCTTAAAAGATAGTGAAGAAAGATTTCAAGATCTTAAGAGACATCAAGATGGCGGAAAAGGCAGAGGGTATAGTAAAAAAGGTTCTAACTAGGCTTTATACCAAAAGGTTAAAGAGTGCTTGAATAAGCACTCTTATTTATTTAGATGAAAGTAATTAAAGTTATCTTAAACTATGAAAAAATACAGCTAAATTATGTGAATAAAATATGTATAAAAAAACTAAAGAAATACTGTTGACATAATAGTAAATATAACATATAATAAATATTGTCGCTAAGAGGTGACAGACTATAAGCTGGAGTGGCGGAACTGGCAGACGCACAGGACTTAAAATCCTGCGGTGGTTAAACACCGTACCGGTTCGATTCCGGTCTTCAGCACCAAATAACGCGGGATGGAGCAGTTGGCAGCTCGTCGGGCTCATAACCCGAAGGTCGTAGGTTCAAGTCCTGCTCCCGCAACCATGTGGCGGAATAGCTCAGCTGGCTAGAGCATTCGGTTCATACCCGAAGGGTCGTAGGTTCAAGTCCTATTTCCGCTACCATATTCTTAAAATAAAATTGCCAATTAATAAGCTGGAGTGGCGGAACTGGCAGACGCACAGGACTTAAAATCCTGCGGTGGTTAAA
>NZ_JAVXMF010000027.1:0-31923 GCF_036646415.1 Clostridium sp.
AACGCCCTTCTAAGGCGTGGGCCAGGGGTTCGAATCCCTTAAGACGCACCATATTTCGGGGTGTAGCGCAGATGGGAGCGCGCGTGGTTTGGGACCATGAGGTCGCAGGTTCAATCCCTGTCACCCCGACCATTTTAAAAAATAAGATATGCGGGTATAACTCAGTGGTAGAGTGCTAGCCTTCCAAGCTAGTTATGAGGGTTCGATTCCCTCTACCCGCTCCATTTTTTTTATTTTTTGAGGAATTAATCATGCACCCATAGCTCATTAGGATAGAGCGCTGGACTTCGAATCCATCGGTGGCAGGTTCAAATCCTGTTGGGTGTACCAGTGAGATTAAACTTAGAACGTTTTCGTTATAGGTCATTTTAGTATAGAGACTGCATTAGAAAGCTATAAAACATGAGATAATATAAATTATATATTAATACTAGAGTTAGACAGATATTATACTATCTGTCTTTTTGTTTGTGTACATTATCTATAAAAGAACAAAAAGATGTTATTACAAATTTAAAAGCTCTTGGTGATAATAAATCACTAGGAGCTTTTTCTAACATATTCAGCATGTACACAATGTAATGGATGAAATTCATAAATATTAACATATTATCTTATTTTATTTTATTTTATAATATATATGAATTAATTTGGGTCACTACTAAATGTTAATTAAGTAGTAATATCTAACTCCTTTTTGCTAAGATAGTATTCATATAAATTTTTGATAAATATCTTTACTATATTATATATAGGAACTGCAAGGAAGGCTGCGAAGAAACCTCCAAAGTATACACTGATTGTTACAACTAATATAGTTGTAAGTGGATGCATGTTAAGCTGATTACCAGTAATATTTGGAGTTATAACATTGCCTTCTAATTGTTGTACTACTACAGTGAGAATTGCAATTTTAATTAGCATTCCAAGGCCCATACTTAGGGCAATTAGGATGGCTGGCAATATACCAAGTATTACACCTAAGAAAGGAATAAATGCAGTTATGATGGAAAATAGACATAGTACAAGGGCATTAGGCATTCCAATTATAACATACCCTATGAACATTAACACACCTATTACAGAGGCAACCATTACTTGAGAGGTTATATAGTGCTTTAAGGCTGTGTCAATTTCATGAAGAATTTTTAAAAATATAGATTTGATCTTCAATGGTAAGAAATTGGAGAATGCACCAAATATCTTTCTATCATCCTTCAATATATAAAACATAATTATAGGGATTAATATCATTTGAGCGAAGAAGTTACCTATAGAACTAGCGAATCCATACACATTTTTTGTAATATCGGTAAAAGAATTTACTAAATAGTTAGCACCTTGTTGGAGAATATCTCCTAGATTAAAAAAGTTACTTATTTCTGGAAATAAATATCCATATTTATTTGTTAGACCTTGAACTGAATCTATAATGCTTAAAATTAAGCTTTCTCCTTGTGTTGCAATAATGGAAGAAGCATAAGTGAAGATGTAGATGATAAGAACTAATATTAATAGTATTGATATAGCAGTAGCTAAACCACTAGAAAGATTCTTTTTCTGTAGAAATCTTTTAACAGGCCGAACTAGATAATATAGGAAAATCGCTAGGACCATGGGAATAAACATGGCATTTAAGATTGTAGTTATAGGGGATAGTACGAAGTTCATCTTGCTAAATAGAAGAAACCCAACTAGAATTAAATTAATTATAACAAGACGTTGTATTGTTTTAGAGTTCGTATTCATATTCATATTTGCCTCCTTGTATTTCTATATAAATGCAATTAATTATATACACTACTAGTATTCTTAGATTATTAAAATTAACAATAATCTAAGATAAATTGTATTTATGTTTTGTAAATGGATAGTTACTGAAAGACATGTAGTATGAAAAAAAATTAATTTTAATAGATTATACATCAATGTAAGGATATCATATATATGTATTTACATATATATGATATCGTGAAATTAACAATATATTAAAAAATGCATGCTAGAGATATTCTAGCATGCTAAGTTAAAAATATTTTAATCATGAAGGGTAGATAAAATTTTTGGATATTCTTCATCTATTGATCTAAATATCAAAGCAAGCATTTGAAAAATAAGATCCGCATCAAAATTATTGTTGAATGGGATAGATATTTTTGCACTTATTACATCGCTATCCTCATAAAAGGATATATATTTATATGTAGAATTTAATTGGTTGAAAAGAGAATATAATCTATATTTATCTAAGTTATTAGGTACAGAAACTATATGAAAGCAGAATATATCAGCTAAAGTATCATCATCTCTTAATGCTATAACTGCTCTTCTTTCTTGTCCACCACCTAAAACTGGTTTTGTAACACCATCTACAGTAATCTTTTCAGGAAAAGTAAATATTGTAAAGTCATCTAGGTTAAGGCCTTTATTCATATAAATTTTATGTTGATTTATATAATTCTCAAATTCTATTGCATTATTTCTCATAGAAATTATCCCCCCTGTAAATATTTTTTGAATATTACATAATTAATGTAATAATAATTATCTCATAAAAGTAACATTTAGTAAATAGAAATTAAGCAACTTAATATTATATGATATAAAAATTAAATATATTACTAATCTGTGGATAAAACTGGGGATAATGTGGAAAAAAATGTAAAACCAATTGAAATCATTATGATATTTTTGAGTTTGTTGCTTTTTCAACCTTAGATATTAAATAATCTTGTAATTCATTACAACGTTCTTTACTCATAGGGTCAACACCTTCTAATCTATATTTTAATCCCATAGTTTCATATTTGTTAACACCGAGCAGATGATATGGTAGCAATTCAATTTTATCAACGTTAGGAATTTCATCTGTAATAATAGTGCTTATCTTATTCATATGTTCTTCGGTGTCAGTATAACCAGGAACTACAACATGTCTAACCCAAACTCTAGTGTTAGAATTTCTTAGAGCAGATAAAAATGTGTTAATATCCTTAGTATTTCTTCCAGTTAGAATAACATAGCCATCACTATTAATATGCTTTATATCTAATAACACTAAATCTGTATACCTTAAAATCTCATGGTAATTACCATCTCCATAGCCAGCAGTATCAATAGTGGTATGGATTCCATGTTCTTTACATTTCTTTAATAGCTCTAATAAAAATTTTGGTTGCATAAGGGGGTCTCCACCTGAAAATGTAACGCCACCACCAGAACGAGAAAAATATGGTTTAAATCTAAGAAGTTTTTTTATTAGTTCATCAGTAGTAACTTCAATACCATCTTTTATATGCCATGTGTCGGGATTATGACAGTAAGCGCATCTTAATTTACATCCTTGAAAGAAGACTACAGTTCTTATTCCAGGACCATCTACAAGTCCCATACTTTCTATTGAATGAATTCGACCCTTTTCCATTTTAAAAGACCTCCTAATGTTCATAGAAATAATATAATTAATTTTATACAAAAATAACTTAGAAATTTCTCTATAAAATTAATTATTATGATTTTATAAGTATAATAGAAATACCTGTTTTATCAGGCATTTCTATTAATTTATATTTAATTTACATATTACATTGATGCATGGAATGTTCTGTTTATAACATCTAATTGTTGTTCTCTTGTTAACTTAATAAAGTTTACAGCATATCCGGAAACTCTAATAGTTAATTGAGGATATGCTTCTGGATGATCCATAGCATCTAATAAAGTTTCTCTATTAAACACATTTACATTTAGATGATGGGCATTTTGTCCAAAATATCCATCCAGTAAGTTACTTAAGTTAGAAATTCTTTCGTCAGATGACTTTCCTAATGCATCAGGTATTATTGAGAATGTGTTAGAAATACCATCTTGTGAATCTTCATATGGTAATTTAGCAACTGAGTTTAATGATGCTAATGAACCACTGTTATCTCTTCCGTGCATTGGGTTAGCACCTGGTGCAAATGGTTCTCCTGATTTTCTTCCACATGGGGTTGTACCAGTTTTCTTACCATAAACAACGTTTGAAGTTATAGTAAGTACTGATTGAGTGTGGTATGCATTTCTGTAAGTAGTATTTTTTCTGATTTTTTTCATCATATTTTGAACTAAGTATACAGCAATATCATCTACTCTATCATCGTCATTTCCGTATTTAGGGAAGTCTCCTTCAATTTCGAAGTCAATAGCTATTCCTTGATCATTTCTTATTGGCTTAACTTTAGCATATTTAATTGCTGATAGTGAGTCAGCACATACTGAAAGTCCTGCTATACCACAAGCCATTGTTCTGAATACGTCTCTGTCATGTAAGGCCATTTGTAATGATTCATATGAATATTTATCATGCATGTAGTGAATGATATTTAATGTATTAACATAAAGGTTAGCTAACCAATCTGTCATAACATCAAATTTTTCAATTACCTCATCATAATTTAGGTATTCTGAAGAGATTCCTTCCATTTTAGGTGCAACTTGTACTCCTGACTTTTCATCTACACCACCGTTTATAGTGTAAAGTAAAGTTTTAGCTAAGTTAACTCTAGCTCCGAAGAATTGCATTTGCTTACCAACTCTCATTGCAGATACGCAACAAGCTATAGCGTAGTCATCTCCCCAGTAAGGTGCCATTAAATCATCATTTTCGTATTGAACAGAGCTTGTATCAATAGAAACCTTTGAACAGAAGTCTTTAAATCCTTGTGGTAATCTTGTTGACCATAATACAGTTAGGTTTGGCTCTGGAGATGCACCTAAAGTATATAGTGTGTTAAGCATTCTGAATGAATTCTTAGTTACTAGAGCTCTTCCATCTAATCCCATACCACCGATTGATTCAGTAACCCAAGTTGGATCACCAGAGAATAAATCGTTATACTCTTGACCTCTTAAGAATTTAACTAATCTTAACTTCATTACAAAGTGATCAACGATTTCTTGAGCTTGTTCTTCAGTTAAGATTCCACTTTCTAAATCTCTTTGAACATAGATGTCAAGAAAAGTAGATGTTCTACCAAGAGACATTGCTGCACCATTTTGTTGTTTTATTGAACCTAGGTACCCAAAGTATAACCATTGAACAGCTTCTTGAGTGTTACTTGCAGGTGCTGATATGTCAAGACCATAGCTAGCTGCCATTCCTTTTAATTCTTTAAGTGCAACTATTTGATCTGAAAGTTCTTCTCTTAATCTAATTACATCTGAATCAATAGTTCCAACTTCTAGAGTCTTCTTTTGAGCTAGTTTATCTTCTATTAATCTGTCAACTCCATATAGAGCAACTCTTCTGTAGTCACCTATTATTCTACCCCTACCGTAAGCATCAGGAAGACCAGTTACGATACCATATTTTCTAGCAATTTTCATCTCATCTGTATAAGCATCGAAAACACCTTGGTTATGAGTTTTTCTGTATTTGGTAAAAATTTCTGAAATTGAAGGGTTAACTTCATAGCCATAAGACTTAGCTGCATTTTCAGCTGTTCTTATTCCACCTTGAGGCATAACAGCTCTCTTAAGTGGTGCGTCAGTTTGAACTCCAACAATCTTTTCTATTGCCTTATCTATATATCCTGGTTTGTATTCATTGATACCTGATACTGTATTAGTATCAACGTCTAAAACACCGCCATTATCTCTTTCTTGTTTCAATAATTTGCTTACTTCATCCCATAACTTAGTAGTAGCTTCAGTAGCTCCAGTTAAGAATGATGAATCTCCTTCATATGTTGTATAGTTTTTTTGGATGAAGTTTCTTACATTAATTTCCTTTTTCCATACTCCGCCTTTAAAGCCATTCCATTGATCAAACATATTACATCCTCCTAAATATTAAAGTTAAATATTATCTATAAAAATATTTAAAAATTAAATTACAATTAAAAAACACATTATATTAAACTGTTATACACTATAAAAAAGGTAAAGAATATATACTTAGATTTCTAAGTGTTCTGTGTTTCATCTGTTATAATTGTACAACTATAACAGATGAAACACAACTACTTTTTCTCGTGTTTTTACAAGTTGGAATATTCAGAAAAATAAAATCAACAAAGAATTTTATTTGATTAAAATACAAATAAAATTCAAATGCAAGATTGAAAAAAATATTATTCATAATTTGCTTCTTCCCACAATGAATATAACAGTTTTCTGAAAGTTTGAAACAAAATAATTTTATTTTATTAAAAATGTAATTGTGATTAATAAAATTATGCTATAAGACATATACTTAGTAAGTAATTTATAATAAATAAGAAAATAATTAACATCGGTTTAATATTAGGTTTAACTTTTAAAATATATAAATTTAAACTAAATTAACATAAAAAAATGTTAATTTAGCTTAAGTTGAGTTATAATGTTTTTGTGTGTATATTATTTGTTACAAATAACTACTAAATGATATACTATTAATAATGAAATTAACTATGGAGGTATAAACTGTGCGTAAAAAACCAAGTATGTTTAGTAAAGACTATCGTAGAAAATTAAAACTAAGACGTATAAAATACATGACTATACTTGTATTTTTAATTATAATAATAGTATTAGGGGGAACGTTAATTTCCTCTAACAAAGGTTTTTCATATATTAGAAGTCTTTTTTCACAAAATGATTCTGAAAAAGAAATTAATATGCCAGTAGAGAATGAAAATGAAGAAAAAATCATTGAAGAAGAACCTAATATAACTACTTTTGAGGCTATATTAAAATCAGGTAAAAAGATTGTTATTAATTATGAAGAAATTGATGGTAAAAGAAAATTTAGTATTATAGAGAATGAATCAGAAGTTCAATGTAACTTGTCTCCATCTCAAGAAAGAGTTTTAATACTTGATAGGACAGCTCAGGATATGTATTTGGTGAATCTTGATGAGGAATTGGTTAACATCACAAATTCTCAATATGTAGCAACTACAAATGAAATTTTCAAAAAAGATGATGTTCTAAATTATAATCCTTCATATAAATGGATTGAAAGTGCACAATTTATAGATGACACTCACATTGCATATACTAGCGGATTACCGTGGATAAATGATACTGGAGATAGATATCTATGGATATTTAATTTGGAAGATGGTAAACATACTGGATACTTTAACATTAAAGGTAAAGAGGTTACATTTGGTCAAATCACAAATGTAGGAATTGCTGTTTCTGTAGATGGTAAACAGTTTACAGTAGATAAAGACGGAAAAATAGTTCAATAGATAAAAGTAAAAAACAGTTCAGTAGATATATAACCATAAAAGTGTTGTAAATAGTAACATGATTATTGTATAATTTATTAGGTGATATTTATTTTATTATCATAAATTTAGAGTATAATATATTATATGTGGACATTAAGTATGAAAGATACTATTTACTTTATTAAATTTATGTTATAATTTTAAAAAATATAAGAGTTGGTAATATTAGGAGGAAGAAGTAATGAACGTTAAAATGGAGAAATTAGAAAAGAACGTTGTTAAATTGGAAGTAACAGTAGGAGCAGATAAGTTTGCAGAGGCTATTAAAAAGTCTTATGCTAAAAATGTTAAGAGTTTTAACATACCTGGTTTTAGAAAAGGTAAAGCTCCAATGAATATGATTAAACAATATTATGGAGAAAGTGCTTTATATGAAGATGCAATAAACTATATATATGATACAACATATCCACAAGCATTAAATGAAAATAAAATAAATCCAGTGGATTACCCATCTTTAGATATAATACAAATTGGTGAGGGTAAAGAGTTTATATATACTGCATTAGTACCTGTTGTGCCTGAAGTAGAATTAGGTGCATATAAAGGAATAGAAGCTAAAAAAGAAATAGCAGAAGTTACAGCTGATGATGTAGAAAATAAAGTTAAAGAATTACAAGCTCAAAACACAAGAGTTGAAGTTAAAGAAGGAACTATAGTAAAAGGCGATATAGCTGTTATAGACTTTAAAGGATATATTGATGGAGTTGCATTTGAAGGTGGAGAAGGTAATGATTTTGAATTAGAAATAGGATCAGGTAGCTTCATCGATACTTTCGAAGATCAATTAGTTGGATTATCTGCAGGAGAGTCTAAGGACGTTAATGTTACTTTCCCAGAGCAATATGGTAAAGATGACTTAAATGGTAAGCCTGCTAAATTTGAAGTAACTATTAAATCTGTTAAGAATAAAGAGTTACCAGAAATAACTGATGAATTTGCTAGTGAAGTTTCAGAATTTGAGACTTTAGAAGAACTTAGAAATAGTATTAAAGAAGAACTAAAAAAAGCTAATGAAATTAAAGCTATAAATGAATATGAAACAGCTGTTATGGAAGCTGTAGTAGCTAATGCTAATGTAGAAATCCCAGATGCTATGGTAAATAGAGAGTTAGATGGAATGCTACAAGATTTAGAAAATAGATTAAAATATCAAGGATTAGACATAACAAGCTACTTTAAGTTTACAAACACAACTGAGGTAGAATTTAGAGAGCAAATGAAAGACATAGCAACTAAAAATGTTAAAAATGAGTTAGTAATAAGTGAAATTGCTAAAGCTGAAAAAGTTGAAGCTTCAGAAGATGAAATAAAAGAAAAAGCTACAGAAATAGCTAGCAAATATGGAGAAGTAGATAAATTAGAAGAAACAGTTGAACGTTTAGTTAAAGTTCAAAGAGAGTATCTTGGAATTCAAATAGTAAATGAAAAAATTAAAAATATTATAATGGAAAATAGTAAATCTATTTAAATTAATTGATAATTGCCAGTATATACTGGCAATTATTTTAAAAAAATTAGGTTAAAATAATTTTTATTAGGATATAATAGTAAATATTCTAATATATTTACAATAGCGAGGAGGTTGTATTTATGAGCTTTGTACCAATGGTTGTAGAACAAACTGGTAAAGGGGAAAGATCTTATGATATATATTCTAGGTTATTAAAGGAGAGAATTATATTTTTATCAGATGAAGTAAATGATGTTACAGCAAGTTTAACTGTTGCACAACTTCTGTTTTTAGAATCTGAAGACCCTGATAAAGATATATACTTATATATAAACAGCCCAGGAGGATCAATAACTTCTGGAATGGCCATTTATGATACTATGAATTATATCAAACCTGAAGTTTCTACTATATGTATAGGAATGGCTGCATCTATGGGAGCATTTTTACTTGCTGCAGGACAAAAGGGAAAAAGATATGCACTACCCAATAGTGAAATAATGATACATCAACCGCTAGGCGGGTTTAAGGGTCAAGCAACGGATATTGATATCCATGCAAGAAGAATTTTAAAAACAAAAGAAACACTTAATGAAATTTTAAGTGAAAGAACTGGTCAATCCCTAGATAAGATAAAAAATGATGTTGAAAGAGATTATTTTATGTCAGCAGATGAAGCTAAAGAATATGGGTTAGTAGATGAAGTAATAATTAAAAAGAAATAGCTTTAAAGGGGTGTCAACATGCCAAAAAATGAAGAAAAGAAAAAGTTTAAATGTTCTTTTTGTGGGAAAAGTGAAGAACAAGTAAGAAGACTTATTGCAGGTCCTGGGGTATATATATGTGATGAGTGCATAGAGCTTTGTTCAGAAATCATAGTAGATGAAAGAGAAGAAGATGTGCAAATTGACATGGGTACATTACCTAAACCTAAAGAAATTAGAAAGTATCTAGATCAATATGTTGTAGGACAAAATGATGCAAAAAAGGCATTATCGGTAGCGGTATATAATCACTACAAAAGAATAAATTCAACTGTTGTAGATAATGATATAGAACTTCAAAAAAGTAATATACTTCTTTTAGGACCTACAGGCTCAGGGAAGACTCTATTAGCACAAACTCTAGCTAGGATGTTAAATGTACCATTTGCTATAGCAGATGCTACTACTCTTACAGAAGCAGGTTATGTAGGTGAAGATGTAGAAAATATTTTATTAAAGTTAATTCAAAACTCTGATTATGATGTAGAAAGAGCAGAGAGAGGAATTATCTACATAGATGAAATAGATAAAATTGCACGTAAATCAGAAAACCCATCTATAACTCGTGATGTTTCAGGCGAAGGAGTACAACAAGCACTACTTAAAATTCTTGAAGGAACTGTATCCTCTGTACCACCACAAGGTGGAAGGAAACATCCACATCAAGAATTCATTCAGATAAATACATCTAATATACTGTTTATTTGTGGTGGAGCTTTTGATGGATTAGAAAAAATTATTACAAGAAGAACTCAAAAATCAGCTATGGGATTTGGGGCAGAAGTTGTATCAAAAGAAAATCAAGACTTAGGCGGATTGTTCAAACAAATAATGCCAGGAGACTTATTAAAATTCGGATTAATTCCAGAGTTTGTAGGAAGAATTCCTGTAATAGTAACTTTAGATAATTTAGATGAAGATGCACTTGTGAAAATATTAAGTGAGCCTAAAAATGCACTAGTAAAACAATATCAAAAGCTTCTAGAAATAGATGATGTAAAGCTTGAGTTTGATGAAGCATCACTTAAAGCAATAGCAAAAGAGGCTATTAAGAGAAGTACAGGAGCGAGAGGCTTAAGAGCTATAATAGAAGATATCATGCAAGAAGTAATGTATGAGGTTCCTTCACGTGAGGAAGTAGAAAAGGTAATAGTACATGAAGAAACCTTAACTACTAAAATACCTGAATATATTATTGCAGATAATGGGAAAAGAGAACCATTAAAATTAGAAAATAAGAAGGGTGTAAAAAGAACACCTGAACTTGCATAAAATGAAAAAAACTGCTGATTTTCAGCAGTTTTTTCATTTTATAGAATATTAATCCAAAATATTGAGAATAATACTATTGTGAGTTATTAATTAATTAATGAAAGGGAGGGAGAGTTAGTTTGCTATAAATAGTAGGCTAGTATTTATATGGAACAAGTAGGGATATTAATAATGATGATACAATTATTAGTTACAATTGTAATGGGAGTTTATTTTTTTAATGCATTAAAAGGGCAAAAATCATCTAAGGTTACAATCAATAAAGAAAATACTAAGGAAATAGAAAAACTTAGAAAGATGAAAAGTATAAGTTTGACTGAACCTCTAACAGAAAAGAGTAGACCTGCAAATTTTAATGATATTATTGGTCAAGAAAAAGGAATTAAAGCATTGAAAGCAGCCATATGTGGACCTAATCCACAACATGTAATAATATACGGTCCACCAGGTGTAGGAAAAACAGCGGCAGCTCGATTGGTATTGGAAGCTGCAAAATTAATAGATTCTTCCCCGTTTAAATCATCTTCAGCATTTATAGAAATAGATGCAACAACTATTAGGTTTGATGAAAGAGGAATAGCAGATCCACTAATTGGTTCTGTCCATGATCCTATATATCAGGGAGCAGGTCCTTTGGGGATTGCAGGGGTTCCACAACCGAAACCAGGAGCAGTTACAAAGGCACATGGAGGGATTCTTTTCATAGATGAAATAGGGGAATTACATCCTATAGAAATGAACAAATTGCTTAAGGTTCTTGAAGATAGAAAGGTATTTCTTGATAGTGCTTATTATAATGGTGAAGATCCTAACATGCCATCCTATATAAAAGAAATATTTGAAGAAGGACTTCCGGCAGATTTTAGGCTTATAAGTGCAACAACTAGAAGCCCAGAGGAAATAGTTCCAGCAATAAGATCTAGGTGTGTTGAAATATTTTTTAGAGCTTTAGATGGAGATGAAGTAGAAATAATTGCAAGAAATGCAGCTAGCAAAATTGGGATATTGATGGACGATAAAGCAGCACAGCTTGTAGGTATGTATGCAAATAATGGTCGTGATGCAGTAAATTTAGTTCAATTAGCTTGTGGAATTGTAATAAATGAGAATAGAGATACAATTGGTGTGAATGAAGTACAATGGGTAATAGAAAATGGTCAATACTCTCCAAGACCTAATAAAAAAATATGTTCAAAGCCAAAGGTTGGATACGTTAATGGATTGGCAGTATATGGTTCTAATATTGGTTCTGTAATGGAGATTGAAGCAAGCGCCATAAAAACAAAGGGTCAAGATGGTGTAGTTAAGATAACAGGAATAGTTGAAGAGGAAGAATTGGGAGATAAAGGAAGGAGGTTAAGAAGAAAGAGTACTGCTAGAAATTCTGTAGATAATGTAATTACAGTATTAGAAAGATTCTATAACATTGATGTAAAAAAGTATGATATACATGTTAACTTTCCAGGAGGTGTTCCAGTGGATGGACCTTCAGCTGGGGTAAGTATGACTACGGCAATATATAGCGCTATTACAGGGAAATGTGTAGATAATAAAGTAGCAATGACGGGTGAGATTTCTATTCACGGAGAAGTCAAACCTGTAGGTGGAGTTACAGCAAAGATTACTGGAGCTATTAAAGCAGGAGCAACAAAGGTACTAATACCAAAGGAGAACTGGCAAGATGTGTATAAGGATTATAAAGAAGTGAAAATAATTCCATTAAGTAGTATAAAAGAAATTATTGACGAATCCATAATACAAGAGCCAGTACTTCGCATAAATGTGAATAATAAAGAGCAAAGTTTTGGATTGAAAGCATCATCACCACAATTAGATGCATAAATTAATCCCTATAGGAGTTTAGAAAATAATAAACTTCTGTAGGGATTAATTTAATTGAAAAAATACATTTTTATAGGTATAATATACTAGTCTAATTATAAATTAGTGAGGTAATCACATATTTTTAATATTTTATATATAGGATATAAAGATTTAAACAGAAACGAGGAGATAGTATGGACAATACATTAACAAAGCTTCCGTTAATTCCTTTAAGGGGATTGAGCATTTTCCCACATATGGCTTTGAATTTTGACATTGGAAGAGATAAATCAATTGAAGCAGTTAATGAAGCTATGAATAATAATCAAAAAATATTTGTAGTAGCGCAAAGGGAAGCGAGCATAGAGGAGCCTAATAGAGAGGATATATATAACATAGGGTGTGTATGTACCATAAAGCAATTTATGAAACTTCCTGGAAATCACTTAAGAGTATTAGTTGAAGGAGAATATAGAGCTAAGCTAGTAAATTATTTTCATGAAGAACAATGTTTATGGGGTGAAGTTGAAGAACTTAAAGATGTACAAATAGAAGAAGAAACAGAATCGCAAGGGTATAAGAATTCATTAAATAACATGTTTAGTGAATATTTAGAGTTAGTAGGAGAAGAGTTTAAGGAGATTATAGTAGAGCTAGAAGAGGAAGAAGACAGTAGCATATATTGTGATGTTATAAGTGCATTCTTACCTTTAAAAGCAGATTTAAAACAGGAACTATTAGAAGTTACATCTATTAAGGAAAAGATGGAGAAACTGTTAGTTATATTAAAAAAAGAGATAGAAATAGTTAAGATAGAAAAAATTATTGGGAATAAGGTGAAAGCTAGAGTTAGTGAATCGCAAAAGGAATACTATCTAAGAGAACAGTTAAAGGTAATCCAAGAAGAGCTTGGAGAAGAGGATGAGCTTACTCGAGAATTATCAAACTATGAGAAACTTATAGTAAAGGCTAAGTTACCTAAGGAAGTAAAAGTTAAGGTTGAATATGAGATGAGCAGACTTAAAAATGTTGGAATTTCATCTCAAGAGGGTTCAGTTATTAAGACTTATCTTGATACTATTTTAGATATGCCTTGGAATAGGCTAACAAAAGACAATTTAGACATAAAAAATGCTAGGATGGTCTTAGATAATGAGCATTATGGATTAGAGGATGTTAAGGAAAGAATTATAGAGCATTTAGCAGTGAGAAAGATGAGTAAATCATTAAAATCACCTATAATGTGCCTTGTAGGACCTCCTGGAGTAGGAAAAACATCAATTGCTAAATCAGTAGCCAATTCATTGGGAAGAAAGTTTGTAAGAATGAGTTTGGGTGGAGTAAGAGATGAAGCTGAAATAAGAGGTCATAGAAAGACTTATATAGGGGCAATACCGGGAAGAATTGCATCTGCACTAAAAGAAGCTGGCTATAAAAATCCTGTATGTCTTTTAGATGAAATTGATAAAGTGTCTAAGGATTATAAGGGAAATATAGAAGATGCACTATTAGAAGTTTTAGATTCAGAACAAAACAACAGTTTTAGAGATCACTATCTTGATGTAGAATTTGATTTATCTAAGGTTTTATTTATAACTACGGCAAATACACTGGATACCATATCTAGACCACTCCTCGATAGAATGGAGATAATTGAAGTTTCAGGATATACTACTGAAGAAAAATTTGAAATAGGGAAAAGGTATTTGATTCCTAAAGTTATGAAAGAATACTCAGTAGAAGAACATCAAATTGCAATTACAGAAACTGCAATAAGAACAATAATAGAGAGATATACAAGGGAATCTGGAGTTAGAAGTTTAGAGAGGAAGATATCCTCAGTAATTAGAAAAGCCATAACTGAGATTATGGAAGGGGATAAAGAAAAGATAACAATTAATCCTGTGATTGTTAAGAAATACTTAGGTTCTGAAGTTTATAATTATGATGATTTAGAAAAGGAAGATAAAATCGGAGTAGTTACTGGACTTGCATGGACAGGATATGGTGGTGATACACTTCCAGTGGAAGCAGCTGTAATGGAGGGTGATGGTAAACTTCAACTTACAGGTCAACTTGGAGATGTAATGAAGGAGTCAGCAAAAGCAGGATATAGTTATGTTAGGGCTCATTGTAATGAATATGGTATAGATAAGAACTTTTATAAAGGTAAAGATATACATATTCATATACCAGAGGGTGCAATTCCAAAGGATGGACCTTCTGCGGGAATAACTATGGTTACAGCTATGATTTCTGCATTAAGTGGAAGAAAAATAAATTATTCTGTTGCAATGACAGGGGAAATAACTTTAACTGGAAGAGTACTTCCTATAGGTGGACTTAAAGAAAAAAGCTTAGCAGCTTATAGAATGGGGATAAAAACTATAATTATTCCTAAAGATAATGAGAAGGATTTAAAGGATGTACCGAAGGTTATCAAGAGTAAAATAAAATTTATACCAGTAGAAAAAATAGAAGATGTATTGAAGAATGCACTAATTGGAGAGATTAAAAATGGAAATTAAACAATCGGAATTTAAAATTTCAGCAGTAAAACCTGCTCAATACCCAGATGATGGAATGGTAGAGATAGCATTTGTTGGAAGATCTAATGTAGGAAAATCATCACTAATTAATACTTTGACGAACAGAAGAAAATTAGTTAAGGTAAGTGGGACGCCAGGAAAGACTAGACTTATAAACTTTTTCACAATAAATAATGGTTTCTATTTTGTAGATTTACCTGGTTATGGATATGCAAAGGTATCTAAAAGTGAACAAGCTAACTGGGGAGGAATGATGGAATTATATCTTACTAATAGGCATCAGCTTAAAAAAGTTATGTTGTTAGTAGATTCTAGACATAAACCAACTGGTGATGATATATTAATGTATGATTGGATTAAGCACTATGGCTATGAAGTTATAGTTGTAGCTACTAAAAAAGATAAACTTAAGAAATCTGAATTGCAAAGAAGTAGCAAAGTGATAAGAGAGACTTTGAATCTTTCTAATGACGATAAAATTATGTTTTTCTCATCGTTAAACAGAGATGGTAAAGAAGAATTACTTGAGGAAATATCCAGGGGCTTAGATATATAATATGTAATAGGGCTATTGAATAAATTTCAATAGCCTTTTATTAAATACTATAATATTCATTTGTGATTTTACATATAATTAATATATGTTCAAAAGGATGGGGTGTTTATTTGAAATTCATAGGAAATTTATTTATTATAATTATGCTTTATATTTTGCCATTAATTATTTACTTAAAAAGTGTTACCTTTAATAAAAATTCTGGATTAATTAAGAGTATTGTAACAATAGGATATATAGGAATATATTTTCTTTTGCCTGAGATGTTTACTAATATACTGCCATTCATTTTAATCTTATTTATTTTAATCCACTGGAAAAATTCTGAAGAGTATCGTAAAGAATATGAAAAGTATAGGTTTTCATTAGGAGAATTTAAATTAAGAAAAGCAATTAAGTATGTGGCTATTACATATGGTCTTATATTAATAGCCGCTACTATAAGTTATTATGTATTGTTATTTTTTAACATTCCAATGGAACAACAAGATGTAGTAACGATGCTAGACAATTATGATCTTATTTCCTTTAGTATAACTGTACCATTCACTGTAATATTTGCTCCAGTTGTAGAAGAGTTTACTTTTAGATATATACTTTTTAGTAAATTGTTTAGAGATAATTTAAATAGGAGAGTTTCATTTTTAACAACAGCATTTATTGTTAGTACTTTATTTGCTGGAGCACATTTTAGTATAACTGCATTTGCAATGCTGTTTACCATAAGTTTTTATAATTGTTACTTAATTGAGAAAAAGGGATTTTGGTATGCTGTTTTTACACATGTGGTCATTAATGGAGTAACAACAACTGCTTTACTTGTAAATAAATTACTGTAACATGAATTTAAGAGTCATTTTATAATTTTTCAATTGAAGAATTATAAAATGACTTTTTTATCACCAATTTTATGTGAAAACATATATTGTAGTATAAAGACTAAAGAAAAAGATTGAATGTAAAAACATTCATTAATTATAAAGAAACTATTTTATATGAGAAAAAAATATAAGTGTCAAAACCAAATGAAAATCATATATTATACTATACAAATGATGATATATAAATACAAAATGTAATAGGAGGATAAAAATATGGGTGACTATTCAAGTCTATTTCAAATGTTAGGTAACACGTGTACAGATGGAAATACATCTCCAATATCATCAGGATTTGGTGGTGGTAAAATACTAATTTGGATAATACTATTCTGTATTTTCTGTAGAGGCGGAAGCGGATTTGGTTTCGGAGGTGGTTGTGGAGGAAACACTGGAAGTAATTGTGGATGTGGTGGAAACTCTGGAAACAACAATTGTTGTGGATGTGGTGGAAACTGCGGAAATAATTGTGGATGTGGTGGAAACTGGGGAAATAATTGTTCTTGCTGTGATTGCTGTTGCTGTAAAGAACGTTGCTGTTGCTGTGGTGGAACAATAAAAGGAAGAAGAAAAGAAGAAAGCTATATTTTAGATGTAATTCCAAATTGCTGTGGAAATACGAACCAATGTGGTAATAGTGGCTGGGGCGGAAACAGTGGTTTATGTGGATTTGGAGGCAATTGGTGCATAATAATTCTAATAATAGCAATTTTCTTTATTAGAAAAGATTCACCTTGTAAAACAGAAATTTGCTAAAGTTTAAAAATGTAAAAAGCAGAAAGAGAAAAAAAGATAAATAAAGACAGGAGGAATAAATGAATGTGTGGATGTTCAAATAACAAATTTAATTCTCAACCTTGTACTATTCTTTTAATAATAGTTATTCTTGCAAATCAAGGATTACTAGATAGTTCACCAAAATCTAAAAACGCATTAACATTGCTTTTCTTATATTGGTTATGTGGATTCAATGGAGGTTGCGGAAATAATAACTCAGGACAAAGGCAAGTAAATAACTGTGGATGTCAATGTGGTTGCAGATGTGAATGCAAACAGAGCTGTTGTAAGTGTAAATGCAAAGAAAAAAAATGCAAATGTAAAAGAATAAGAGTATGTTGTAATAACTAACAATTAAATTTTAGATAACAAAGGAATTAATAATAAGCTACCATGAGCAGATATAAAATTAGAATAGTATTAAACTAAAGTTATTAAGTGATTAATTAATGATAATAAGAAAAGGAGATATGATTATGTTTGGATGTGGAAATACAGGGAATATGGGATATTCAGGATGTGGATTTCAACCATGTACAATCCTATTATTAATCCTAATTCTTAATAATCAATGTTTACTAGATACTCATTGCAATCCAAGTGCTAAAAATGCATTAACTTTAATATTCTTATTTTGGTTATGTGGATTCAATAAATCAGGATGTAACAGTGGTTACAATATAGGATGCGGTCAAAATATGGGATGTGGTTGTGGAAACAACAATAGTAGATGCTGCTGCAAGTGTAGATGTTGCTAGATAATACAATCAATTATAATATATTTTAACAAAAGAGATGATTTCTTACAGTAGATAGAACTAACAGAAGATAAAATAGGATGTAAACCATGGCCCATTTTAGGGGGGTTTCTAGAAAGGTAAGAAAATTAGCAGTCCATGTTTTCATGGATTGCTTTTTTAAAATTTTATAATAAATATGTAGAGAGGTGAGCTAATGGGAAAGCATAAACATAGAAGAAGAGAAAGAGAAGATGGGTATGAACAAGATCATAGTAATGGTGGATACATGGGTGGCTATAATGGGAATATGCCTATGAATGGTAATATGCCTATGAATGGTGGCAATATGGGCCAAGGAATGAATGGAAACCAAATGGATATGAACAATAATCAAATGGCGATGAATAATAATCAGATGGGAATGAATGGAAACTTAATGAATATGATGAATGGGAATAATCCATTGGCAAGTATACTTGGAGGTATGGGAGGAAATTCAGGTGGAATTCTTGAGTTAATCAATATGTTAGGCTTGGGCGGAGGATCAGGACTCAGTGATGGTGGTGGAGATATAATGAGCATGATATCATCTTTGCTAGGTGGTGGTAATGCACAAAATGCTGCTTCAGGGTTAAATAGTCAACAAAATAAAAAATCTAACTCTATAGAAGATTTATTATCTCAAATTACACCTCAAGATATTGAACAAATCCAAAATATGTTGGGAAATATGAATTCCAAGAATCCAAGTAACGAAAATGTAAAGGGTGGAAATGCAGAAAATAAAAAGGCTGAAGAGTCTGTAGATGAAATACTTGCAAATCTTGATTTTAATGCAATACTAAATAATATGAACAACATGAATCTTTCAAACATGGATTTCTCCAATATAGATTTAAATGATGTAGACATAAATAATATTATAAAAGGTGATGGATTTACACAAGGTAATGTTACGACAGTAAGGGATGAAGATATAGTTGAGGAGAACATATTTAGAGAGGGAAAGGAGTTAACTCAAGAAGAATCTACTAAACTCATAAATATACTTATAAAACTCATAGACCCTAATAAGATAAAGTTATTACAAAAGGTTTTAGATGAGTATAAAAAGTAGTAAGAGATTAAATTTTTTTTAAATTTCTGTATAAAAATATTAAATTGGTTGATAATAAATAATGTAATGGGAGTTAAAATCTCCATAGCCTCTAAAAGAAATTTTAGAGGTCCCCCCCATCCCCCTTGGGACCTAATAGGTCCCTTTTTATTTTTTTGACATGAATTCAGCCTTAAATTCATTTGGTGTGTATATTGGTTATTTAATATATATTAACAGAAGTAATTTTAAATGGATAAATATCATCAGCGTAGGTGTTTAGCATGAGGTTAACAGTAATATTACTAATTTTTTTATTATCTAAACTACTGGTTACTCTAAAATTTAGTATCCAGTTTTCACAGGTGATGTTTCCATCATTGTCCCATGCTAGGTCAGTAAAGTATCCATCCTGAAATTTATAATAGTTTGAACCGTTTGCAAGCCTAAAAATGTTCTCAAGATCTGTACCCCTTATTTGAGAATAGAAATAGTTTGGAATAGATAAATATTCATTAGGGAGACTCTCCATAAGACAGATAAAATTATTTATAGTATCACTACCGGGTAAATTGTCAGTTAAAGTTGAGTTAAATTCCTTTAGAGTTCCTTTATTGTACAAGTATCCATTGAAATTCATATTCCCATTGACAAAATTACCTGAGATAACCTTAGGTGTTTTACTGTTGGAGCTATCAACAAATCCAACTATGTTATTATCAGAGCAAAATATATCATCATAGCCTAAACCATTCCAAGAGAAGATATGTTGTATTGGTTTATTATGAAAAGAACTTTGAATAAATATTTCTTTAGAATTATCTCTAGAAATATCTAAAGTAGAAACACGCACAGGCCAATAATCGGAGTATTCCCCAAGGGTTTGTAGGTCTTTTTTATAATTGAGACTATAAGTTTTATTATCGTTTAAATCTATTTGAGAAATTAGGCCACTATCATTTTTTTTCACAAGAATAGTATCCTTTTTATTGTCTCCATTTAAATCTTCATGAATTATACTTTCTTTATCATATAGATTAAAAACGTTTTTTATTATGTTAGAATCTCTAGAAGAAAAGAGTTTTATAAAACATAAAATTGTTAATACAAGTAGAAAAGTATTAAACAGCTTATTGGGAAAATTTAACTTTTTGTACACTATAATCACCTCTCAGTAAATTATATGTAATACACTGATTAATAATTAATAAAAAATGATAAATAAAAAAGAGATTAGATTTACTAATCTCTTAATTTGATTTTTGACACTCTGGGCATATCCCATAAAAATATACTTTATTAGAAATAATCTCATAATTGGTATTATCTTTAACACTAGAATTTAAGTGGTCAAAGTTAACCCCATCTAAATCATCAACTTTAGAACAATTTATGCAGTGAATATGAGGATGGGATTGATAAGAACCATCATATCTAAAGTTACCTTCACCTACATTAATCTCTTGTATAAGATTGACTTCTACTAAAACTTTTAAGGTTTTATATACCGTAGCTAGGCTCATTGTAGGATAAAGCTCTTTAAGTGCTTTATGAATTGTTTCAGCTGATGGATGTTCTTTTGTAGATTTTAAGTAATTATATACGGCTATACGCTGAGGTGTAAGTTTAAGCTTTTTGTCTTTAAAAACTTGTGTAAAATTAATATCCATTTAATCACCTCTGAAGTTATTTGTTATAGGTATTATATAATAAATATTATCCAGTGTAAAGAAGTAAAGAAATAAACCTATTATTTGAAAATATTACATAAATATTTTAATAGGGTTCAAATATAAAATAATAAATTAAATTTAATTTATTATTTTAATTCAATTAATCTAAAGTTAATCATATATATATTATATGAGAGGAGGAGAATGACTTGAAAAAAACATATGTGTTAGATACTAATGTTATACTTTACTCATCAGGGTCTTTATTGTCTTTTGGTAATAATGATGTTGTAATACCTGAGGTTGTATTAGAGGAATTGGATGATTTTAAGAAGAATAAAACAGAGCTTGGATTAAATGCAAGGCAAGCATCAAGAATTATCGATGGATTAAGGAAACTTGGAAATTTAAATATGGGAGTGACTCTTCCAAATGGTGGAAAATTAAGAATAGAAACTAATTGTTTAGGGACTGAAATACCTGAGTTTTGGGATAGAAAGAAGGCAGATAATAGAATACTTCAAGTATGTAAAGGGCTAAAGGATGAAGGTGAGGAAGTTATACTAATTACAAAAGACACTTTTGAAAGAATAAAGGCAGACATTGTAAATATAAAGAGTGAAGATTTTTATGAAAAGGTGGTTCCACAAGAGGATGAACAATATACAGGAAGAATGGAGGTTTATATCTCAGCTGAAAAACTTTCAGAATTCTATGCAAAAAAAATTATATCTAAGGCTGATGTGTTATGTTATTTAGAAGATAGTGATGAATATTACACTCCGAATCTTTATGTAAATCAATTTCTTGTAATGTATTCATTAGAAAATAAAAAACAGAGTGCACTGGGAAGATTTGATGGTACAAATATAGTTAATTTACACTATAAAGATAATAAACCACTTGGGTTAAGCACAAGAAATGTAGGGCAAAGATTTATGTTAGAATGTTTGTTTACTGATTCTACTGCTGCTCCACTAAGTATAATAAAAGGACCAGCAGGCACTGCAAAAACACTATTTTCTTTAGCTGTTGGACTGCAAAAAATTATTGAAGATGAAAGTGGGGAGTATAGAAAAATATTAGTATGTAGACCCAATGTAACTATGGACGAAGAAATCGGATTTTTACCAGGTACTGAAGAACAGAAAATATCACCATTTATGCGACCTATATTTGATAATTTAGAAGTGTTAGTGGATTCAGATGAAAAAGAAAGGTATAGCAATGAAAAGGAGCTTCAGGACAAGGTAAGTGAATTATTTGATAGAAGAATAATAACTACGGAGGCTATTGCATATTTAAGGGGACGGTCAATAATTAGACAGTGGGTAATTATTGATGAAGCACAAAATCTTTCTCCAAAACAGGTAAAGGCTATAACTACAAGAGTTGGAGAAGGTACAAAACTTATACTAATAGGAGATCCAGATCAAATAGATCATCCATTCATGGATTCTAGATCTAACGGTTTATGTTATGCTTCAGAAAGAATGAAGGGAAGTAAGCTTTGCTATCAAGTATCCTTAAAGTATGAGGAATGTGAAAGATCACCATTGTCATATGAGGCAGCCAAGCGCTTATAGAAGTATATTATCTGTAGGGTGAGTTCTAACTCATAAATAAGAACAGAATGTAAGTATATGAAGAATTAATTAGTAGTGTAAATAATACTGATTAATTCTTCATATTTTTCCATTAAAATAATTAATACATACTTAATTTAGATTCAAACATTAAGATTTTAAAAGAAGGGTTAAGTGAATTATGAAATTGACTTAAAAAATAATATGGAAATATGGTATACTAGGAGTATTGTAGAAGGAGGGGGAAAAATGAGTGATTACATATTGGCAAAGATACTTGTAATACCAGCAGTACTAGTAGCATTTACATTTAAAGGCTATGTGCAAGCAAAGATAGCTATGAGATTAGGTGATGATACTCCAAAGCAATATGGGAGAGATACATTTAATCCATTAAGACATATTGACATAATGGGATTCGTTTTTATGATTCTTGTAGGGTTTGGATGGATAAAGCCAGTAGAAATTAACAGATCAAATTTCAAAGATTATTATAAGGATGATTTGAAAGTAAGTTTTGGAGGGTTAGCTACTACTCTAGTAATAGGAATTATAGCTACAATTATTTCAGTTGTATATGGAAAATATATACCAGGAAATAAACTTACATTAATAATATATATGATTATTTTAAATATTGCTAAGTTAAATTGTATATGGTTTGTATTAAATTTACTTCCTATACCGGGCTTTGATGGTTTCCGTATCATAGAAAATTTATTAAGGGAGAAAGCAAACCACTTTCAATCTATAATGTATAAAAATAATATGATTATCCTTATCATATTGATATTTCCATTCATAGGGAATAAATCTATTCTGGACATAGTAGTAGGAATACCAGGTATGATAATATTTGATATGATTTCTAGAATAGCTTCATCTGTTTTTTAAGGTATAATCTATGTTGAAAAACTGTATAACTTAAAATGTGTTAGATTTTTAATATTAAACCAAAGTTAAGGAGAGAAATTTTATGAGACTTAGAAAGAAATACTGGGCAAGACCAGAATTAGAAGCTAGTGGTGTGGTAATATATAGTAAATATGACCACTGTGGAAAATGGAATGATGAGTTTGGAAATAATAATCCCATTCATTTAGAACTTGGGTGTGGTATGGGGGGACATATTACTAAAAGAGCAGAAAAAAGTAAGGATATAAACTATATTGGAATAGATCTAAAGGATGAGGTTGTAGTATACGCTCTAAGAAAAGTTAAGGCATCTAGAAAGAATGAAGATATAGAAGAAAAGGATATAAATGCTAGACTTATGGTGCTTAACATAATGTTAATTGACAATGTGTTTGGAAAAGATGAGATAGATAGAATATATATAAATTTCTGCAATCCTTGGCCAAAGAAAAGTCATAATAAGAGAAGGCTTACTTATACTAAATTTTTAGAGTCATATAAAAAGTTTCTTAAACCAGGTGGGGAGATTTGGTTTAAAACTGATGATGAAGGCCTATTTAATGATTCTCAGGAATATTTTAAGGAAAGTGGGTTTTCATTAGAATTCCTAACTTATGATTTACATAAAAGTGGTTTTGAAGATAATATAGTAACTGAGTATGAAAGTAAATTTACTTCAATGGGTATGAACACTATGTTTTTGGTTGCAAAATTAAAATAGTATTAATAAATAGATTGTATTAAAAGTTTAGTCTGTGAAGTTTTATGGAGTATACTCTAGGTTTAAAAGGTTATGAAATTAAGGGTTAAAATCCAAATTTCATGACCTTCTATTTATATTACTTAATTCTGAAATAAATTGAAGTAGTATTCTATCAAAATCTATTTTAGAATAGTTCATTTTAAAAGTTAAATTTAGAGTAATTTCAATTAACTTGTTGATATTTAAACTAGAATATGATAATATACAACAAAATAGAAAGGGGTATGAGATATGGATTTTAAATCATTGCCAAAGATAGAATTACATTGTCATTTAGATGGGAGTGTAAGACCGGAAACTATATTAGATATAGCTGTTAAAGAAAAAATAGAAATACCAACCTATGATTTAAAACAATTAACAGAAATGTTGGAGGCTCCATTAGAGTGTAAGTCATTAGTAGAGTATTTAGATAGATTCAACATTCCAATTAAGATAATGCAAAGCAGAGAAAGCTTAGAAAGAATTACTTATGAATTGTTAGAAGATGCATCTAAAGAGAATGTTAAATATATTGAAATTAGATATGCACCCACATTACACACAGAAAAAGGATTAACACTAGAAGAGGTAATAGAAAGTGTACTTACAGGAATAAGAAGAGGAAAAAAAGATTTTGATATTCATGCCAATTTAATTTTATCTTGTTTAAGACATAGAGGAGCAAATAGTGCTCTTACTGTTGTAGAGGCTGGAAGAAAATTTTTGAATAAAGGTGTGGTAGCCATAGACCTTTGTGGAGCAGAAAATGAAGGCTTTGCTAAAGAATTTATAGAACCTATAAAGATAGCTAGAGAATATGGTTATAGAGTTACTATACATGCGGGAGAGACTGGTATAGGGATAAATGTAGTAGATGCAATTAACCTTCTTCATGCAGAGAGAATAGGGCATGGAGTAGCTATAAAGGACATGGATGAAGCTTATAACTTAGTAAAAGAAAACAATGTAATTTTAGAAATGTGTCCAACTAGCAATATGCAGACTAAAATTATAAAAACTTATGAAGAACATCCAATATTTAAATTCTATAAGGATGGAATAAAGGTTTCATTTAATACTGACAATAGAACAGTATCAAGAACTAATGTAACAGGGGAATGTGAAAGTATAAATAAGGTCGTGAATATGACCTATGAGGACTATAAAAAAATATACAATGATTCAATAGATGGAGCATTTACAACAGAAGAGATTAAGAAAGAACTAAAAGATTTACTATAGGAATATATAATAATATAAAAATAGCTAAGACTTATCAAAAAAATGATATATCTTAGCTATTTTCATTCTATCCTTTGCGGCATTTAAATGCTGTATTATATATAATTACTGCAACTAGTATAAATACTGATGTTAGTGCAATAGTACCTCCAGGAGCACAATTTAAAATATATGATAAAATTAATCCTAAAATTATATCTACAAATCCAAATAGTATGGATAGAAGTAAGGTAGGTTTAAAACCCTTATTAAGTTGAAGAGCGGTGGCTACTGGTAAGGCTATCATTGAAGACATTACAAGAATGCCCATTATACGAATAGATACGGAGATAGTGGCACCTACCAGCAAGGCAAAAATATAGTTCACTGCCTTTACATTAATACCTGCAATCTTAGCACCTTCTTCGTCAAAGGTAATATAAAGTAATTTATCATATAAAACATACAGTACTATAATAGATATACAACTAAGAAGTACCATTACAACTAAATCAAACTTGGTTACAGTTAGGATACTGCCAAAAAGGTAACTATTTACACTCCCACTTGCTTTTCCAGTGCTTATAAGAGTAATACCAACACCGACACTGAAGGTAAGAACTATAGAAAGGATAAGCTCTGCATATTTTTTATAGTAATTTCTAAGATATTCTATAGAAAGTCCGCAAACCGTGGTGAAGATAAATGCACATATGATTGGATTAAAGCCAAAGACTAAACCAATTGCAACACCTGCAAAGGCTGAATGTGCAAGGGTGTCACCCATCATTGAATGTCTTTTAAGAACTAAAAATACTCCAACAATTGGACATAATATTGAAATGAAAATAGCAGCTAAGAATGCATTTTGCATGAACTCATATTGAAACATTGGAAATCCTCCTTAAATACTCTTCAACAGCATACAAGGTTCCACAGCCATTGTCCATACTGAGTATATGAGTTGAGTTTTTAAGAGCAGCTTCTAAGTTGTGCTCTACGGATATTACAGTAACACCATTTTTTCTATTTAGTGAAGTTATCAAAGAATAAATTTCTTTCATACTTTTACTATCAACTCCAGTGGATGGTTCATCTAGAATTAAGATATCTTCATTAGCTAGGATGGCCCTGGCTATGAAAACTTTCTGACGTTGTCCTCCTGATAAATTTCCTATGAGAGAATTTTTATGATCTAACATACCCACTTTTTTTAGTGCAGTGGTTATAGAATTCTTATCCGTTATTTTCATAACATTTCTGTGAGTATTTAATATTTCCCACACTGTTACAGGAAAAGAGCTATTAAAATTTTCTACAAATTGAGGCACATAGCCTATTTTTTTTGAATCTAAATTTATACTTCCACTTTGAGGAGTAAGAAGATTTAAAATCAGCTTTATCAAAGTACTTTTGCAGCTTCCATTAGCACCGATTATAGAAACATAGTTTTGCTTATCAATAGACAGTGATAAGTCATGAATAATATGTGGACCAGAGTTAGTATATGAAAAACATAAATTGTTTATTTTTATCATAATCCAGCTCCTTTCTTTCGTTATAAGTCTAACCATATTTTTGCATAATATAGTCATTGTTGTAAATAAATTATTATAAGTGAATTATTTAAATAAATTTGGACAATGTTTAAAATGTAGTAAACATAAATTATCAACAATGAACTATAGCTTATCAGCAAACTATAGTTCATTGTTGATAATAAAAATAAATATGATATAATTATACTACTTATGAAAATGATTTTCAATTAAAGGAGTGAAATTTATGAAAAAGTTACGAATTATAGGTATACTGATGGCTGCGACTTTAATTTTTACTGCATGCTCAAGTGAAACTCACAGTGTATCTGAGGAAGAAAGTGGAACTATTAATGTGGTTACATCATTTTATGGAATGAATGCTTTAACTCAGGAAATTGCAGGAGATAAAGTTACTATAAAGAATATTATTCCTGAGGGAAGTGAACCCCACGATTTTGAACTTAAAGCAAAGGATATGAAGGCTGTAGAAGAGTGTGACATTTTTATTTATAATGGAGCTGACATGGAAGAATGGATACCTGATGTACAGGCTGCAATAAATAGTGAGAATGTAATAATGGTTGAAGCTAGCAAGGGTGTAGAGCTTATAAATGGAAATGATACTGAGGCTGACCAGTTGACGGAAGTAAACTCAGAAGAAAATCATTCAGATAAAGACCCACATACCTGGTTAGGTCTTAATGCAGCGAAGATTGAAGCACAGAATATTAAAGCGGCATTAGTGGAGAAGGATCCTGAGAATGGAAGCTATTATGAAAGTAATTATGAAATTTTTGAGAAAAAAATAGATGGTATTATAGAAGAATATAATCCTAAGTTTCAGGTGTTAACAAACAAGAACTTTATAACTGGTCATGCAACCTTTGGATATTTATGTAGAGATTTAGGGATTGTACAACATAGCATAGAGGGCGTGTTTGCAGAGGGAGAACCATCACCAAAGGAATTAGAGAACCTAATTGTACATTGCAAAGAGAATAATATAAAAACTATTTTTGTTGAAGAATTGGTAAGCCCAGCACTTTCAGATACCTTAGCAAAGGAAGTTGGAGGAACAACCCAGCAAATATATACTTTACATAGTAGTGAAGATGGTAAATCTTTCTCAGAAGCATTAAGATATAATGTAGAAATTATATATAAAACCTTAAGTAAATCAGAATAATATTATAACTATAAGAGAATTATAAAGTAATAAAACATATGCTTAATTGTATATGTTTTATTTTATATAAAATAAGTTATACTTATATTGACAAAACTGATGAAGAATTATATTGTAAAAATGCTGTTAAATACTGAATTCATACAGCGCTTAATATAGTTATTGTCTATAAGGAGGAAGATCATGGGAAAGAAAATAAGTACTTGTAAATGTAATGAAGGACAAGAAAAGTTATTAGTAGGTTTAAATGAGATTATTGGAGAAGAGGATAAGATAACAGAAAACATGTGTATAGGGGCATGTAATTTGTGTGGATATAAGTATATAACAAGAGTTGATGGAGTTCTTATAGAAAGCGAAGATTTAAATGAGGCTTTACAACTTATTAAGAATAAAATACACAAGTAGCATAAAAAACTACAGATACTATTATATGGGAAAGAAAATTTACTTTATAACAAATAATTAATTATAAAAAAGTTATCACTTCTGATATATCACTATTGATAATGTGCTCACTATTGATATATAATAAATATATTAGAAGGGATATAGGAGTGATATATATATATGGAAAAAATAGCATTAATTACAGACAGTGCAAGTGATATAACACAAGAAATTAGAGATAAGTACAATGTAAGGGTATTACCTTTTAGAATAATATATAGAGATAAAGAATTCAGTGATGGTATTGATATTACACCTCAATATGTGTATGAAACATTAGAAAGTGGATTACCAACTACATCATTACCATCAATGCAAGATATGGAAGAAACCTTTGAAAGTTTAAAGAGAGAAGGATATACACATGCCATAGTTGTTACAATTTCATCTCAATTATCAGGAGCTAATAATGCTATAAAATTAGTAGCAGAAAACCATCCTGAGATTAAAACTTATGTACATGATTCCAAGTCTATATCAAAAGGGGAAGAAATACCTATAGAAGAAGCTGGTAAAATGATAGAACAAGGAAAAAGCTTTCAAGAGATAGTGGATAAACTTCCAGATATAAGTGACAGAATCGAAATATTTTTTGTTATTGGAACTTTAGAATATCTTATTAGAGGTGGAAGAATTGGAAAGGTAGCAGGAACAATTGCACAATTTCTACACCTTAAACCTATTGTAAGTATAGATAAAGAAGGTGTATATTATACCTATGCGAAAGTTCGTGGAAGAAAACAATCTATTAGCAAGATTTATGACATTGGAGTAGCAAAGCTTAATAGTAAGAAATATAATGTGTATTTAATGCACGGAGAAGCAGAAGAAGAAACTAGAGCATTAGGAGAAAAATTTAAATCACACTCAAATGCAGATTTTATTAATTTTGGTGGGTATTTAAGTCCAGTTTCAGGCGTTCACTCAGGTCCAGGATTCATAGGAGTAGTTTTCTATGAAAGGGAGTAATCAGTGTGAATGATGAATTGGGTAAAGAGTTAAGTAATATTAAAGAAGAAGAAAAAAAGCTTTATGAGGAATATAAAAAGAAATTAAATGAGTTAAGAAAAGTAAAAAGTGAAAATGAGGCAGTAGGTCAGGTTTTTACAAAAGGGTTACTTCCCATATATACTTTATATATATTAGCATTAGGACCTACTAATGGAAATGATATATCTCATCAGATAGGTAAAAGAACCAATGGTTTTTGGATACCTAGTACTGGAGGTATATATCCCCTTCTAAAAAAACTTGAGAAGCAAGGATTTATAGAGGGTATTTGGGAAGAAGGTAAGAAATCTCAAAAAATATATACAATAACAGAAGCTGGCCTTAAGGAATTTGAAAGTAAGAAAATATTATTACAACCTAAAATTGAAGAAGCTTTAGAGGTATTTAAAATAATTAAAGAAGATTTATATGGTTAAGGAAAATCCTATGAACTTGAAGAATAAGTTTATGGGATTTTTCTTTTTAAATTATTTCTTGATACAAATGTTTAGTAATTCTAAATATATATATTGAAATAATATGTAAAATTTTATATTATATACATATTAAGGTTTTTTATTTAAATAAATGTGTGGATTTTTATTGAATAATTAAATTTCAAGATTGGGGGATGTAAATGGAAAAGATTAAAGGATTAATAAAGTATGCAACACCATATAAGAATAAGTACTTAATTGGTATATTTTTTCTTATATTAGTGGATTTTTTACAACTTGTTCCACCTAAAATTTTAGGGTTTTTGACTGATGGGTTATCACAAGGAAGTGCAACTAAGGATACGTTACTTAAATCAATTATGTACATATTGATTATTGCACTTTTAATAGCATTTGGAAGATTTATGTGGAGAATATATGTAAATGGTACGTCAAGACAAGTAGAATATGATATAAGAAGCAAATTTTTTAAACATTTGCAAGGATTATCATCCAATTTTTATAATGAAAGAAAAACTGGGGATTTAATGGCTTTGGCAACTAATGATTTAAATGCAGTAAGAATGGCATTAGGACCTGGAATTATTATGTTCTTTGATGCAGTAGTTTTAACTATTGCAACAATTTTCATTATGCTAACAATAAATGTTAAATTAACAATACTAGCTTTATTACCACTTCCGTTTGTGGCAATAGTGTCACAAAGATTTGGAAAGAAAATTCATAGGAAATTTACGAAGGTTCAAAGTTGTTTTTCAAAACTCACAGATGTAGTACAAGAAAATTTTTCAGGAATTAGGATAGTTAAGTCTTTTGTACAAGAGGAAAAAGAGTATGAAAAATTTATGGAGGAGAATAATAAGAATTTTGAAGCCAACATGGATTTCATAAGAATATGGGGAGTTTTTTCACCACTAATAGAGTTTATTTCTTCACTAAGTTTTGCTCTGCTAATTATTGTAGGTGGAACTTTTGTAGTTCTTGGCAAGATATCCCTAGGGGATTTTGTTACATTTAATATGTACCTTGGGAATTTAGTGTGGCCAATGATGGCTATTGGGTGGGTAATAAATATTCTTCAAAGAGGGTTTGCATCCATAGAAAGAATTGAAGAAGTTTTAAAGACTAAGGCAGATATAGTGGATAAAAATGCAGAGGTGATAGAATCTTTAGATGGAGATATTTCAATAAATGAGCTAACTTTCACATACAACAATGTATCTTCACCAGCGCTAAAAAATATAAATATAAGAATAAAGAAAGGTGAAACTCTGGGTATTGTAGGTAGAACTGGAAGTAGTAAAAGTACACTTATAAGTCTATTACTTAGGCTTTACAATGTGGAGGATGGCAAAATTTTTATAGGAGATAAGGATATAAATAGAATATCATTAAATAGTCTAAGAAAAAATATTGGATTTGTATCTCAAGATCCGTTCTTGTTTTCAACAACTTTATCAAAGAATATAGGACTTGCATTTGATGAAATAGATATAGATAAAATAAAGGATGCTACCATTAAGGCAGATATATATGATAATATAATAGATTTTCCACTAGGATTTGAAACCATAGTTGGAGAAAGAGGAACAACTCTTTCAGGTGGACAAAAACAAAGAAGTTCTATAGCTAGAGCGCTTATAAAGAATCCAGATATTTTAATTTTAGATGATTGTTTATCTGCGGTAGATGCAAAAACTGAGGTGAAAATTTTAGAGAACTTAAAAACTGTGATGAAGGATAAAACCTCTATTATTATATCTCATAGGATTTCGGCAGTTAAGGATGCACATAACATAATAGTTCTTGATGAAGGAGAAATAGTAGAGCAAGGAACTCATGAGGAATTAAAGAATGTATCAGGCATATATAAAGATATATTTGAAAAACAACAAATTGAGCAAGAAATTATGGAAGAGGAGGAAATATAGGTATGGAAAACTTTAATCATGAAGATGAAGTATTAGACAAGCAATATGACTCCCTT
>NZ_JAVXMF010000028.1:0-30648 GCF_036646415.1 Clostridium sp.
TTTTTAATGGTTTCATTGTATAAATTTAGTTTAAGACTACTTTTTCAGTGCCCTCGGGCGCAATCTAACGGGTGAAAGTCCAAAGCACAGGTTAATAGTGCCAAATGCATAGCTTAAGACAAGGGTGTACATGGTGACGTGGAATCTGAAGAATGGTGTTAGTATATAATTGTGGACACAAAAAGTTGAACAAAGTAAAATATAATTATAAAAAAGGAGATGTTCAACTATGGCACAGAAGAACTACTCGGAGGATTTTAAACAGCAGATAATAGATTTACATAATGTGGTAAATGAATCCCTTAGCGAATTAGAAAGTGAATATGGCATTTCAAAATCAACAATGAATGGCTGGATAAAGAACTCCCGGTTTAAAGATGACTCCTAAGGAATTCATAATTATGTATTATGCGGAACTTGGTAAACCCTATATGCTCATATACAAAGAGGTATTTAACCGTAAGGAGCGAAATGACATAGAGGGCAGAAGAAAGGGATAAAAAGGCAATGCTGATTTTGTAATGAAAACAGATAAGGGTATGTATGAAATTCATGGAAATTTGGAAGTAATAAAAACTTCATACAAACTGGATTTTCAATAATGATTTGCATATCAAATATTAAATTTTAATAACCTACTATACAATATCCTTCAGTTATAGTAATATGTTTATAGTCATATATTCACATGGGTATTAATGAAATAATCAAGCAATTCTTATTTAAAGAGGGAGTTTGCTTAAGCTGAATACCTAACTACTGCTGAAAATTAGAAGAACTTATCCAATGTCATGACGGTCTTTACTCTAGCCTAAATTAGGAGGAGTGTTAGAAATCCTAGGCATCGGATAAATTTGTAGATTAGAAAAAACAAATTATAAATACTTTTCATAAGTATTTATTAATTTAGTTTATGAAAGAAGGATTAATAAATGAAAGTTAACTTTTATGAATCTCAAAGAGAGTACATACAAAAGAAAGATGAATTTGATGAAGCTATAAAAAGAGTTATAGAGAATGGTTCATTTATATTAGGAAATGAAGTTAAAGAATTTGAAGAGCAAATAAAGGATTTTACTGGTGCTAAGCATGCTATAGGTGTGGCATCTGGAACTGATGCATTAGTTATTGCATCTGATATATTAGGATTTAGTAATAATAAAGAAATTATAACTACACCATTTACATTTTTAGCATCTACTTCATGTCTTGCAAAGCATGGTGGTAGACCAGTATTTGTAGATATAGATGAAGAATCTTGTGGAATGGATGTAAATCAACTAGAAGCAGCAATTAATGAGAACACAGTAGGAGTTCTTCCAATCCATTTATTTAATCAAATGTGTGATATGGATTCAATAATGAATATTGCAAAGAATCATGAGTTAAAAGTATTAGAAGATGCAGCAGAAGCCTTCGGTATGAGATGGAACATGAAGGGTGAAGATAAACTTAGACATGCTGGAACTATAGGAGATATGGGAGTATTTTCTTTCTTCCCAACTAAAACACTAGGTGGATATGGTGATGGAGGAATGATCGTTACTAACAGTGATGAACTAGCAGATATGTGCCGTATGTTTAGAGTTCATGGAGCTTCTAAAAAGTATCACTATGATTATGTAGGATACAACTCAAGATTAGATGCTATGCAAGCTGCAATTTTAAAAGTGAAACTTAAATATATGAATGATGCTATAGAGAATAGAAACAGAGTAGCAAAATTATATACAGAAGGACTTAAAAATGTAGAGGGAGTAAAGGTTCAAGGAATCAAAGCTGCAAATCAACAAAATGTTTACTATGTATTTAACATATTTGCAGATGATAGAGATGGTTTAGAAGCACACTTGAAATCAAAAGGTGTAGGAACTAGCATCTACTATCCAAAACCATTACACCTACAAAAATGTTTTGAGTACCTTGGATATAAAGAAGGACAATTCCCTGTAACAGAGAAAATGTGTGGTAAGATTCTTGCTCTGCCAATATACCCAGAACTTAAAAATGAAGAAGCAGAATATATCTGTGATTGTATAAGAGAATTTTATAACTAGGTATGTTTAAGTTAAGTGTGGTCATGACATCATATTATCTTCGCTAAACCGTTTCGCAACATTAATTTACTAGCGCTCTGTTCAAGGAAAAACCTAAACTACAAAAACTCGCATGCGCTCAAACACTTTGTAGTTCTTAACGGTTTTACCATTCACATCGCTAAGTAAATTTAATGTCACTGCAAATGGTATTGCGCTCAGATAATATTGATGCCACTTAACACTATCATTAAACATAAATTATTAATAAAATGAAATACAGAAAAATATATAGACAATTAAGAATTAGGAGCGATAAATATATGAATGATTTAAAAATATCTTTAGTTGGACTTGGATATGTAGGAATGCCAATAGCAGTAGCTTTTGCAAAGAAGGTACCTGTAGTTGGATTTGATGTTAATAAAGAGAAAATAGAAAAATACTTAAGTGGAGTAGACGTGACTAAGGAAGTTGGAGACGAAGCAATAAAAGCTTCAACAGTTGAGTTTACTTGTGATGAAACTAAACTAAGACAGTGTAATTTCCACATAGTTGCAGTACCAACTCCAACTAATGATGATAAAACACCAGATTTAAGACCTGTAATAGGAGCAAGTGAAGTTTTAGGTAGAAACTTAACTAAGGGTTCTATAGTTGTTTTTGAATCTACAGTTTATCCAGGGGTTACAGAAGAAATATGTGTACCTGTACTTGAAAGAGAATCAGGACTTAAGTGTGGACAAGACTTTAAGATTGGATATTCTCCAGAGAGAATAAACCCAGGCGATAAAGTTCATAGATTAGAGAACATAGTTAAGATTGTTTCAGGAATGGATGAAGAGACATTAGATACAGTTGCAAAGGCTTATGAGCTTGTAATTGAAGCAGGTGTATATAGAGCTGAGAGCATAAAAGTTGCAGAAGCAGCTAAACTAATAGAAAACTGTCAAAGAGACGTAAACATTGCCTTCGTAAATGAACTTGCAATGATCTTTGATGAAATGGGAATAGATACTAAAGCTGTAATAGATGCCGCAGGTAGCAAATGGAACTTTATAAAACTTAATCCAGGTCTTGTAGGCGGACATTGTATAGGAGTAGACCCATACTACCTAATACACAGAGCTAAGGAATTTGGAATAGAGTCTCAAGTTATAGCATCAGGAAGAAAAATCAATGATGGAATGGCTAAATTCATAGCTGAAAATACAGTTAAGAGTTTAATTAAAGCTAATAAAAGAGTAAAAGGTGCTAAGATAGCAGTCCTTGGACTTACATTCAAAGAAGACTGTCCAGATACAAGAAATACTAAAATAGTTGACATAATAAATGAACTAGCAGAATATGAGGTAAATGTAGTAGCAGCAGATCCAGTTGCTTGTAAGAATGAAATAAAACACGAATATGGTTTAGATATGGTTAATATGGAAGATATACATGGAATGGATGCTGTAATTTTAGCAGTTTCTCATCATCAGTATAGAGATATGACTATAAATGACTTTACAAGTCTATATAAATCAGAAGTTTTAGATGAAGTAGCAGCTTCAAGTGCTATAGAAGAGAAAAATGTATTTATAGATGTTAAGGGAATAATAGATAGAAAATCTATAAATAATGAAGAAATGGTATACTGGAGATTATAGTTAATAATAAAAGGAACAATTTTTCAAATTGAAAAATTGTTCCTTATTTTTATTTGCTTCTTATTTATTTTTTATCATCAAATATATAATCTTTCATTTGCTTCTTAGTAGTTTCAATATCAAAGGTTAGATAATATACTCCATTAATACTTTGTCCTTCACAGAAGCCATCCCTTGGGAATCTCTCTTGCTCTAGAGTTCCAGTTCCAACTCCAGCTGCCTTAGTTGCTAGTGATAAGAAGTCACTAGTATTTAGGTTTGTTTGGACAAGAGGTAATAAGTTGTTTAGCATTGATGGATAAGATGATACTGGTGAACTTAGTGCTTTATTAAACACAGCAGATAGAACATTTCTATGTCTATGAGTTCTTTCATAATCTCCACCGCTGGCATATCTTATTCTTGAGTATTCTAGTGCTTGAGATCCAGTTAAAACTGTAGGACCTGCTGAGTTTACTCCAGTAATGTGTGGAACTTCTTCATCAGTAATATCTATAGATACTCCACCTAACAAGTCTATTATTTCAGGTAAAGAAGAGAAGTTTACAGATACAAATGAATCTACATTAAGTCCGAAGTTTTCATTTAATGTTTTAAGGGCTAAGGTTGGACCACCAAAGGCATAGGCATGATTTATCTTATCCATTCCATGACCATCTATGTTAACATAGGAGTCCCTCATGATAGAAGTTACCTTAACCTTATTATGAGTTGGATCTATGGTAGCTATCATGATAGAGTCAGAACGACCTGCAGTACCTTCTTCAGCATCAATTCCATAGAGAGCTATGTTTTTAATTGATTTATAACCATCATACTCTTCAAATTCATCTTTTGATGAGATTGCAAGGTCTTTTTTATCTACCTTAACATTATCCAATTTGTTAATTAAGCTAAGTCCATATCCACCACTTACGGCTACTAGAAATAGCAATACTAATAAAATACCCATAACAATTTTAAATCCTAGGGATTTTTTCTTCTTTTTATTTTTTAAATTTTCCTCTTTCTGTGACATATTTACACGTCCTTTCATAGCTTTAATTCTATCATCATCCAATATATGTGTAAATAGTTAAAAGAACATACCTTTAACGACATATAACTTCAAAAAAGTACAGAAAACATTATTAGAAAATTCAATTTAATAAGTGGAATTTAATGTTAAATTCAAAATATATTAAAAAATAATACTTTTATTGTTAAATATTTAAATTAAATCAAAATTATTTCTAATTAATAGGAAGGATAAAGTAGCTAAAAACAAGGTGTGTAAGGATTAATTAAGGATAATGTGGTTTAAATTACTGCATTATAGGGTATGTCTAATCAAATAACTAGATATGTTGATTTATCTATGATATAATTCCAAATGAAGGGATTATTGAGGGCAATTTGTAAAATTATTCCATTTCTTTTACTTATTTGGAGTTATATTATTGTAAATAATATAAAAGATGAAATTTGCTACATCATGTAATCTTTCAGTAAATTTAATACAAGATATATTTGAAGAATTGAAATGTTTTTCAGTTAGTAATATGTTTTTATATGATAGTTTTTAGAAGTAGTGAAGTTTGTTCTGTATTTGGTCACTTGGAGCAAATGGAGCTAATAGTGAACCCCCTCTAATTCTACTTTTGTTGAGTGGGATTTTTTTATTGCCCAAATTAAGTAAAACTTAGCTTAAAAGGAAGATTAGTCTCACAGTGAAGGTTAGTTGAACTTATATCAAAGGAAATAGGTTTAGGGGGATAATGGCTCTTAACTGAAAATTATAGAAGTGGGAGTATTAGAGTTTATATACACAGGATAAATTTTAATATGTAGTATAGAAAATAAAATAATATAAAATAAAATATAATGAGGGGGAGAAATCTTGGAAGAGAATTCAATTAATCTAGGTGAAATGTTTAAAGCTTTAAGAAAGAGATGGCAATTGATAGTTGCAATAACCTTAGTTATCACACTTTTAGCTTCAGTGATGAGTTTCTTTTTAACAAAGCCAAAATATGAGACAAGTATAAAGCTCTTTGTTGGAAAGGAACAAACTACAGGGGAAGGTTATGACAATAGTGAGATACTCATGTATCAAAAGCTTTTAAAGACCTACTCTGAAGTTATAAAGACTAAGGATTTAGTAAAGACAGCAGTGAAGGCAGCTAGTATGGATTTAAATCCTAAGGATGTTTTAAGTAACTTAACAGTGGTTCCTATGTCAGATACACAAATACTTGAAATAAAGTATGAAAGTAATTCACCGGAGGAAGCAATGAAAGTGATAAATGGAATAAAGAAAGAATTTATAAGAATATCTGTGGACATTGTTCCAAATGGAAATATCCAAGTTTTAGAGGAAGCAACCTTTCCGGAAAATCCAGTGAGTCCAAATAAAAAGATGAATATAGTTATTGGATTTCTTTTAGGAGCAATGATAGGTGTTGGATCATGTTTCTTACTAGAATTTCTAGATAATACATATAAATCCATAGATAAGCTGGAAAAAGACTTTAAAATTCCAGTTATAGGAGTTATACCTAAAATGAATAATGAAGATTAAAAAAATATATATATTTTATAAAGTAAATAATGGGAAAATATTAAGAAAATAATGGAAAAATATTAAAATCTCTAGGAGTCTTAAAGTTAGTAAATTCAATGGTTTTAGAGTGTAAGAACATAAGAACATAAAAACATAAAAACATAGCATTTGTAAATGAAGAAACTTAAAGAGATAAATAAAGCAATAAAGAAAAGTAAAAAACTATCGATAATAGAAGAGAAAACTTTAAATTAAAAACAAAGGAAGCATAGGAGGAGAAAAATTTGGAAGAACAGGTAATTAGTATTAGAGAGATGCTAGAAGCTTTAAAAAAGCGATGGAAAATGATAGTTATTATAACTTTAATTACAACTATTTTATCAGGAGCATTAAGTTTCTTTGTGATAAAGCCACAGTATGAAGCTAGTACAAAGATTTTTATTGGTAAAGAAGAAGGTAAGGATCAAAGCTACAATCAAAATGACGTATCAATGTATCAAAAACTAATGAAGACTTATTCTGAAGCCATAAAGACTAAGGATTTAATTGGACGAGGTCTTGAAAAAACTAAAAGTCAGTTAAAGCCTGAGCAGGTTCTACAAGGAATAACAGTAGTACCAGTAGCAGATACTCAAATACTTGAAATTAAATTTAAAAGCGGTGATCCGAAAGAAGCACGAGATATAATAAAGGCTATAACAGATGAATTTATAACCACATCCAAGGTATTAGTACCAAACGGAAATATAAAAATTATAGAATCTGTAGAATTGCCAGAAATACCAGTAAGCCCAAATAAGAAGATGAATATAGCAATAGCATTTCTACTTGGATTAATGGTTAGTGTAGGCTTATGTTTCCTACTAGAATTCTTAGATAATACATATAAGAGCAAAGATCAACTTGAAAGAGAATTGGAAATACCTGTAATTGGTGTGGTTCCGCGAATGGAGGAGAAATAGTATGTATATAGTAGAAAAAGAGCCAAAGTCTATAGCAGCAGAAAGTTATAGAACTTTAAGAACAAATTTGCAATATTCATCTTTTGATGAAGAATATAAAGTAATAGTAGTAACCAGCTCTGAGCCAGGAGAAGGTAAAAGCACTACATCAGGTAATCTTGCTCTGTCACTAGCGCAAGGAGATAAGAAGGTAATACTAGTTGATTGCGATTTAAGAAAACCTTCAATACATAAGAAGTTTAAAATCTCTAATGAACTAGGTCTTTCGGATGTAATAGTTGATAAAGAAAGTATATCTTCAACAGGTCATAAGTATAATAACAATCTTACTGTGTTAACTTCAGGAAAAATACCACCAAATCCTTCTGAGATGTTAGGGTCAAAATCCATGAAGGCATTAATTGATGCACTAAAGAAGGTTTTTGATTATGTAATATTAGATACACCACCAGTACAGGCGGTTACAGATGCACAAATACTTTCAACAAGGGCCGATGGAACTATCCTTGTGGTAAGAGCAGAACGTACTAAAAAGGATTCCGTTGAAAATGCAGTGGGACTTCTAAAGAAGGTTAATGCCAATATTATTGGAACTGTACTTAATGGAGTTGAGGAAGGTAGAGGAAATTACTACTATTACTATGGAGATGATGGAAAGTAATGAGTATTAATAAAAGGGGGTTACCTCTTACAGATTTTCATAGCCACATTGTCTATGGAGTAGATGATGGAGCTAAGGATGAAGCTGCAACCTTGGAAATGTTAAAAATAGCAGAAAAAAGTGGCTCAAATAATATTGTTGCCACTCCTCACTTTTTTATGGGGAGATTCGAAGTTACCTATGGAGATATAAGAAAAAAAGTGGAGAAAATAAACCTAATGGCTAAAGAAAATGGAATAGCTATGAAGGTTTATTGTGGACAAGAAGTTTACTATACAAATAGGATTTTAGAAAGCTATAAAACTGGAGATATAGGAACTATAAATGGTAGTAGATATATGTTGATAGAACTACCAATGATGAATTTTAGTATGACAGAAGTTATGGATAATATTTATGAACTTCAGATTAAGGGGATTGTACCAATTATTGCACATCCTGAGAGATATAGAAGATTTATAAAAGAACCACAGCTTATAAATAAGCTGATAAAAGAAGGATTTCTATTTCAGTTAAACACTGGTAGCCTTATTGGGGAATTTGGCAAAGATGTGAAAAAAACTGCAGAAATCTTTGTGAAACATAGAATATACAGTGTTATTGGATCAGATGGACATAGGGTGAAAGATAGGACGGCAGACATGAAATTAGGGGTTTTAGAAATAGAAAAATTGCAGCCTGGTTATATTGAAGAAATAAATAAGACTGGGGAAAGCATTTTAAATAATGAGGAAACTAATTTCCAGGGAAAGAAAATTGAAAAGAAAAAGGGATTATTGGGATTTATTAAAAGAAAATAATAAAGTGGTTAAAACACATAGAATTAAAATCTTGGAAAACATTTAACTTGCAATAGATAAGGGTGAGATATCGATGAAAGTGCATAAAAAATTAATAATGAATCTTAATTATATGAGAGAGGTTAATTTAAAAGATTTACTAGGTCGAGATGAAGTTAAACTTGATAGAGATGGGATTGCTGATTACTTAACTGGAAAAACAGTGTTAGTAACGGGAGCCGGTGGATCAATAGGGTCAGAGATTTCAAGGCAAATAGCCACCTTCAAACCAAAGAAACTAATTCTGTTGGATATATATGAAAATAATATATATGATATTCAAAATGAACTATCTAGAAAGATGCCAGAGATTAATAAGAATATAGTTATAGCATCTGTAAGGGATAGATCTAGAATGGAACAAATATTTCATAAGTATAGGCCACAAGTAGTTTTTCATGCAGCAGCTCATAAACATGTACCATTGATGGAAGATAATCCATCGGAGGCTATAAAGAAATAAAAATAGAAGTAACTGGACTAAGACCCGGTGAAAAACTATATGAAGAGCTTCTTATGGCTGAAGAAGGACTTATTAATACTAAACATGAAAAGATATTTATTGGGAAACCCACATCTGTTGATTTTGGTGATATTAAGGAAATGATCAGGGAATTAGAAGAGGTTATTGATGAGGATAATCCACAACTATTAATCAATAAAATTCAGGAAATAGTTCCTACATACAATAGAACTATGAAAGAAAGTGCAGTTACCGCTGTAGTAGAGTAAATTTTGAAAAATATTAGGGGGGATATTATGAAAAGGTTATTTGATGTTATATTTAGTTTAGTATTATTAGTGTTGTTATCGACATTGTTTTTGATTATAGGAATAATAATAAAGTTAAACTCAAAAGGACCTGTGTTTTTTACTCAGATGAGAATAGGCAGAAACAATAAATTATTTAAATTTTATAAGTTTAGAACAATGAAAATAGGAACTCCTAATGTAGCAACAGACAAACTTGGTAATTCACAAAATTATATAACTTCCATTGGAAAAGTTTTAAGAAAATCTAGTCTTGACGAACTACCACAATTAATCAATACATTTAAAGGGGATATGACATTTGTAGGCCCAAGACCTGCTTTATATAATCAGTATGAACTTAAGGAAATGAGAACAAAGGCAGGAGTTCATGTGTTATCTCCAGGAGTTACTGGTTGGGCTCAGATTAATGGACGAGATAATAATGATGATTATGAAAAAACTGAACATGATAGATATTATTTAAATAATAGATCATGGGCTTTAGATATAAAAATATTATTTAGAACAGTATTTAAAGTTTTAAAAGCAGAAGGTATTCTTGATGATGGAAACAAAAAGAGTAGTTCTCAAGATCTTTCAGCATAAATTTGAGGTGATTTTAAATGGGTGATTTGTTAATAGTTGGTGCTGGTGGGCATGGTAGAGTAGTGGCAGAAGCTGCAGAACTTATGGGCTTATGGGAAAATATCGGGTTTCTAGATGATAGAATTGATACAAATATGGTTTTGAATCATAGAATTATTGGAAAGCTTAATGACTACGAAAGATTTGCAGACCAGTACGACTATGCTATTATATGTATAGGTGACAATGAGAAAAGATTAGAACTCATTGAAAAGGTACTAAAGGCAGGGTATAAAGTCCCAGTAATTATTCATCCTAAATCATCAGTGAGTAAGTATAGCTTTATTAAAGAAGGTACAGTAATACTTGCAGGAGCAGTAGTTAACACAAATGCCAGTATTGGTAGAGGATGCATTGTTAATATAAACAGCTGCATTGATCATGATTCCACCCTTGAACATGGAGTTCATATATGTAGTGGAGCAGTAGTTCGTAGTATGTGTAGTATTGGAAGATTATCTTATATAAGGGCTGGGGCTTGTATTAAGGCTGGAAGTGTTTTGCAAGAGGGATTTGTATTGAAGGATGGAATGGTGATTTAGTTACAATAGCAAGGGAAGTTAACGAGTATATAAATAGATAGTAGGTGTGTGAAAACAATGGGTAAAAGAATACTGATATTATCAAATCACTTTATAACATTATACAATTTCAGAAAAGAATTAGTTGAAAAATTAGTTGATGATGGGAATGAAGTGTTTATTTCTATTCCTAAAGCTGATGAAAATAGCTTTTTTAGTGATATGGAGTGCAAGATTATTGAAACTCCTGTAGATCGTAGGGGAGTTAATCCTATTAGGGACTTTGGACTTATTTTAACCTATATGAAAATAATGAAAGAACTGAAACCAGATATTATTTTTTCGTATACTATTAAACCCAATATATATGGGTGTATAGCTTCTAATTTCACAAAGAATAAGCAGGTTAGCAACATAACCGGAACTGGAGCTACATTTTTGAAGAAGAATGCGGTTAGCACTATAGCAAAGGATTTGTACAAGCTATCACTTAAAAAATCTTATAAAGTATTCTTTCAGAACAGTGGTGATAAGGACTTTTTTGTTGAGAATCATATGGTTAGAAATAATTATGCAATGATTCCTGGATCAGGTGTTAATTTAGAACATTATGAAGTTTGTGACTTACCAGCTGAGAATGAAACTAATTTTATCTTTATAGGAAGAGTAATGGAGTTAAAAGGCATGGAGCAGTACCTTGAATGTGCTAAGGCAATTAAAGAGAAACATCCGAATACAAATTTTTATATAGCTGGTTTTATTGAGGAACAGAAATATAAAGAAATAATTGAGGATTATCATGCAAAAGGTATTATTAATTACATAGGATTCCAAAAGAATATCAAATCATGGATACAAAAGTGTCATTGCACTATATTACCATCACATGGTGGCGAAGGTGTGCCAAATGTGCTTTTAGAATCTGCAGCTATGGGGAGAATTTGTATTGCTTCAAAGATTAATGGTTCTAAAGATGTTATTGACTATGGGGTGACTGGTTATTTGTTTGAGACTGGGAATGCTGAAGATTTGATAGATAAGGTTGATAAGTTTTTAAGATTAGATTATGAAGATAAAAAGCAAATGGGACTGGATGGTAGAAAGAAAGTTGAGAAAGAGTTTGATAGGCAGATTGTGATAGAGACTTATTTAAAGGAAGTTAATAAGTAGAATAGGAGAAACAAAATGAAAAAATATATTAGAGCAGGGATATGTTTAATATATTCACTTGTGAAATTCTGTTTAATAAAATTATTTCATATAAAAGGATTTAGATTTAGTGCCTTAAATTTAGTTTCTCCCTGTACTGAAATTGAAATTGGTAATAAAGCGAAGCTTTTATTAGGAAAAATGGTAAGAGTAAGAAGTGGCTCAAAAATAAAAGTAAGAAATGGTGCTGAGATACAGATTGGTGATAATACATCATTAAATCATGGGTGCATGGTTATAAGTCATGAAAAAATAATCATAGGTAAAGGTGTACAATTTGGACCAAATGTATTGATTTATGATCATGATCATGACTTTAGGGCCAAGAATGGATTGAAGGAATTAAAGTATAAAACTTCTCCTGTTGAGATTGGTGATAATGTGTGGATTGGTGCTAATGTTGTTATTTTAAGAGGGACAAGGATAGGGAATAATTGTGTTGTTGGAGCTGGAAGTGTTATAAAAGATAAGTTTGCTGATAATACAGTTATTGTTCAAAAAAAGGAAACACGAATTTTTATATTTGAAAAGGATAAAATATAAATTATGGAAAGAGGAAGAGATAAGTTTAATAAGCTTAAACCAATTATCAATATGATGGTTAAATTTTGTTACATATTTCCTGAACGTGTTAGAGTAAAATTATTTGTACATTATCGTAAAACAAAAGGAAAAAAAGGACTGTTTATTAGATATATATTATTAAAGACGGTTGCTAAATCGGTAGGTGACAATGTTTCAATTCATCCTGATGTATATCTGTTAAATGTCCATAAGTTATCACTTGGAAATAATGTTAGTATACATCCCATGTGTTATTTTGAAGCTTGGGGAGGAATAATAGTAGGTGATGACGTCTCAATTGCTCATGCGGTTACTGTGTTGTCGGTTAATCATACTTATACAGATTTAAATATTCCTATTAAAGATCAAGGAATTGAAGGCAAACGGACAGAAATAAAATCAAATGTTTGGATTGGTGCCAAGGTTTCGATTTTAGGCGGAGTTACAATAGGAAGTGGCTCAATTATTGCTACTGGGGCAGTTGTGACGAAAAATATAAGAGAAAATGTAATTATTGGTGGTGTCCCAGCTAGAATAATTAAGAATAGAGATGAATAAAGAGGTGCTATATGAAAAACATTAAGCTTACTATTTTTACACCAACATATAATAGAGAAAAACAATTATCAAAATGCTATGAAAGTTTATTAGAACAAACTAGTAAAAATTTTGTGTGGCAAGTTATTGACGATGGTTCTACAGACGAAACTGAAAAATTTATTAACAAAATGAAAGCAGACGAGATGATTGATATAATATACATAAAAAAGGAAAATGGAGGGAAGGTTTCAGCAATAAACTTAAGCTTAGAAAGATGTTCAACGGAATTATGGGTTTGTCTCGATTCAGATGATTTTCTGACAAATAACGCTGTAGAAATAATACTTAAAAATTATGAAAAAATAAAATACGATGAAAAAGTTTGTGGCCTTATCGCATTAAGATCAAATCCAGATTTTACACCTATGCATAAATTGTCTATTCCACGTGGTATAAAATATGCGACATTAAGAAAAATCAGATATGAACTAGGAATTCCACCTGAATATGTGTTTGCTTATAAAACTAATATCATCTCACAGTACCCTTATCCGATTATAAAGGGTGAAAAATTTATGGCTTTAAGTTATGTCTTTGATCAAATCGACCAAAAGTATAAGTACTTGGTTATGCATGAACCACTAATGGTGTGTGAGTATTTTGAGGATGGTATTTCAAAAAATAAGAGAAAATTGATAAAAAAGAATCCTAAGGGGTACACAATATATAAACGTCAGGCTTTAGAACTTTCACCAAATTTAAAGTTAAGAATTAAGGAATGTATTTTATATATCACTGGTTGCATCTTAAGTAATGATAAAAATTGTATAAATAATTCACCATATAAATTTTTAACTATTTTGTGTTATCCATTAGGATGGCTGTTATACATGAATATGTATAGAAAAAATAATTAGACGGTTTAGAAATTACATATTAATTCATGATGGGAGAGAGATTTAATAATGGTGTGGTTATACGTAATATGTATCTCGTGCTTATTTATATATACGATATTTAGAAAAATAGATTTTCTTAGTTTTGCGGCTTTTAGTTTTATTATTTACACTATGCCATGCTTGGCAGGAAAAGTGTGGATAAGAGGATACAATCAATATTATTACTATAGTGCTATATCGAATCAATTGTACAGTATAATATGTATGCAATTAGTTTTAACATTATTATATTTAATGTTTTATGATTTTAGAAAAAGATACTTATTAGCTAAAAAAAAATTAGTTAATGAAAGCAACGATAGTCAAGAAATTAATAATAAATACAATAATGATAAAAAGGAAAAATGGATTTGTACTTGTTTTAAGATACTTTTGATAATTGTATATGCAAGTACTATTAAAAATATATATACAATAGGAATATCAAATTTGTCTTTGCATAAATCAAAAATCATAGCAGAGATGAGTTCATTTTATACCACTTCTGTAATTGCAGCAATAGTGATTTTTATTTATGCATACAAAAATAAGAAAAAATACCTAAAATTATTCTCATTACCAATTGTTTTGTTAAATTTATTTATTGGTTCACGTGCACTGATTACGACATTATTCGTAAGTTTATTTGTTATTAACAGTAATAGACTTCAAGAAAAATCAAAAGGTAAAATAAAATATTTAATAATTGGAATTGTAGCTTTATTTTTTATTTTATTATACAAACAAATTTATATTTTAGTGAAACTAGGCGATTGGCATGCTGTATTTGACACACTTATTAATTATGATACCTACATAAAAGCGGTTACTCCGGTGGATTCTACAATTAATATTTCAATATATAACTATATAATTGATTATAAATACTTTCTAGAAGGTAATGACGTGTTGGGAAGATTAGTTAGCTTTATTCCTTTTGTAAATAATTATATAGACGTGTCACATAGCTTGCGTTTTTCACAAATATTAAAGAACGAAATTTTTCACTCAAGTTATGGATTAGCAAGTTGTATTTGGGCAGAAGTATATGCTATGTTTGGAATAATTGGTATATTTATTTTTCAATTATTATGGTTACGATTATTGGAATGGGGAAATAAACACATATATTCTTTAAAAACTAGTGTATATTTTATTTTACCTACAATAGCTTATTTATCATTCTATATACACCGACTGGATTACTTACAGGTATTTGGTATAATGAAATCTATGTTGATGATTTATCTTATATGGTTGTCAATATATAAAATGGGAGTAATTAAAAAATGATACAAAGATTTTTGGAGTTTGAAGAAAAATATGGTTTATTAGATAAAGAGATAAATGGCTTTCGATATTGGAATTATTCAAGATTTAATATTTATAAGAAATTAGTTGAAATTAGTAGCACAGATATTACAGAGGTAAAAGCTATTCAAACAAAAGTGGGTTGCTTTGAGATATTTTCTATAATAAAAAACTGTTTATGGAACAATCCAATATTTAAGGTTAAGAAGAAAGATATACTTATTGTAAATCATCCAAGAAAAATTAAAAACGGGGATTATTTTGAATGTATTTATACTGAGGAATTATCTAAATTCCTAGGTACAAGTGCGTATTCCGTTGAATTTTTGAATGGTTTGAAACACTCTACACCAGTTAATAATCCGAATTTGATATATTTAGATTATATTGATATATTTGGCGGAATAGCTATTAAAGTAACAAAGTTTATGAATAGAAAAGTTTGCATGTTTCTTAATGAAGAAGCAAATAAAATAGATAAAGTTATTTTAGATGAGTTTGGAGTTAGCACTGGTGAGGATTATATAAGATCTTTGTTCGTAAAAAGATATTTATATTATTTTTTCAAGAAAAAGCTTGTAAAAAAGCTAATTAAAAAAATAAATCCTAAAATTATAGTTGAAGTTGTCGGTTATCTAACTAATAATATGATAATTAATGAAGTTGCAAATGAGTTAGGAATAGAAACAATTGAGTTGCAGCATGGTGTTATGGGAAGAGGTCATTTAGCATATAACTATTTGAATAAAAGGGAGTATAATTATTTTCCCAATAAAATATTTTTGTTTTCAGATTATTGGAGAGAAGTAACGCAATTTCCTATAGAAGATAAAAATTTAATTGAAATTGGTTTCCCGTACCTCGAAAAAAACCTACATAATTATGCTAATTATAAAGATAACAATTTACATGGATTAAATATTGTTATAATTTCACAGCCAGAGTTTAGTATGAAAATTTCAAGTCTTGTTAGTAGTTTGGCTAATAAGTTGGAAAATTCAAATGTAGATTATCATATTATTTACAAGCTTCACCCAGCTGAATATGGGAAAAAAAATGAATATATTAAAGATATGGAGAAATATAAGAATGTTGAAATTGTTGCCGATGCAACTAATTCGATTTATTATTATTTTTCGAGATGCAATATTCAAATAGGAGTTACTTCAACAGCCATTTTTGAAGGGTTAGCATTTAAATTAAATACATTCATTTACCACTTAGAAAAGACAGATTCATATATGGGTGATTTGTGTAAAATGGGTATTGCACGCATGTTTGATGACTTAGATACATTAGTAGAAATGTTGCTTAAAGTTGATACAGAATCAAATTTTACTAGTAATAAATACTTTTGGAAGACAGAGGCATTTAATAATTTAATCAAGGAAATTAATTGTACACTTAAAAAAGGCTAGTAAATTTTTTTGATGAATATAATTGGTGTTGATTAATTAGATGATGTACATAAAAGATAGGAGGATAAATATAATGAACATTTTAGCTGTAATACCTGCAAGGGGTGGTTCAAAAGGTATACCACGAAAGAATGTAAGGTTGATGAATAGTAAGCCTTTAATATCATATTCGATAGAAAATGCTAAATCGTGTAATCTGATTACTGATATTGTTGTAACCACAGATGATGAAGAGATTATAGGTATTGCTAAATTAAATAATATAGACTTCATCCAAAGAGAGGCAGAATTAGCAGGAGATAAAGTTACATTAGATCCAGTTGTTTATGATGCGGTTATCAAAATGGAACAGCTTAAAAATATAAAGTATGATATTGTGGTTACTTTACAAGCAACATCTCCTTTACTTAAAGGTGAGACATTAAATAAAGCTATTCAAAGTTTTTTAGAAAGTGAAAAGGATACATATATTAGTGCTGTGAATAAGCCACATTTATCATGGTCAAAAAATGAAAGTGGATATTTTCCTAACTATGCACAGAGATTAAATAGACAGCAGTTACCTCCAAATTACACAGAAACGGGAGCTTTCTTTATCACAAAAAGAAAATTCATAATGATTAATAGCAGAATGGGACAAGTAGTATCAGTATTTGAAGTACCAGAAGATGAATCAGTAGATATAGATAGTACAAGTGATTGGATTATTTGTGAAAACGCTCTTAAGAAGAAAAAAATAGTATTTCGTGCTGATGGATATAAAGAACTTGGGATGGGACACATTTATCATTGTTTAACCTTAGCATATAATTTAACAGGGCATGATATTATGTTTGTTACTAAAGAACAGCATGTGGAAGGTGTAAGTAAGATTAAGAGCAGTTATATGCCATATACTTTAATTAAAGATGATGATGAATTCTTTGAATTTTTAAGGGTGTGGAAAGCGGATATTGTAGTTAATGACTGTTTAGATACAAATAAAGAATATATTCAAAATTTAAAATCTATTGTTAATAAGGTTATTACTATTGAAGACTTAGGTGAAGGGGCTGAGTATGCAGATGCAGTAATCAATGCCCTTTATAATAAAGAAATAAAATCTCATAAGCAATATTCAGGAGAGAAGTATATCTGTTTAAGAGATGAATTTTTAATTAGTACATCTAAAGAATTTTCAAAAAAAGTAAATAATGTATTAGTTATGTTTGGAGGAACAGACCCATCAAATTTAACAAAGAAAATTTATAATTTAGCAATAAAATTGAATCAAGATTATCCCAATATCACATTTAACTTTATAACTGGAAGTGGGTATGATAGTGAAAAAAATGATGTTTATACTGTTAAAGAAAAGAATATATATATTCTTAATGACGTTAAGCGGGTAAGTGATCATATGAGAAATGCAGACTTAGCATTTACATCACAGGGAAGAACTGTTTTTGAATTAGCTTCATTAGGTGTTCCAGCGATTGTATTAGCGCAAAATGAAAGAGAGCAACTTCATACATTTGCACAAATGCAGAACGGATTTTTAAATTTAGGATTAGGTAAAGATATTTCTGAAGATACAATTGAGTCAACATTTAGATGGTTGGTGGAAACTGAACAAATTAGATGTGAAATGAGAGAGTTAATGCTGAGACATGACTTGAGAAAAGGTATTAATCGAGTTATAGATATTATTTTAGAGGAGGATTAAAAAATGATGAGCACAATTATTAAAAGAGCTAAAGAGGGGAAGTTTGTTCTTATAGCAGAGATGGGTGTTAATTATTATGATATAGCTAAAAAAATGAATATTTCCGTTATGGATGCGGCTAAGCTAATGGTAAGAGAAGCAAAAGATGCAGGAATTCATGCGGTGAAATTTCAGACATACAAAGCAGAAACACTTGCAGCTAAAGAATCACCTTCTTATTGGGATACAAGCGAAGAATCAACAACATCTCAATATGAACTTTTTAAGAAATTCGATAGTTTTTCTTATGAAGAGTATAAAGAGCTATGTCAATATTGCGATAGTCTAGGTATAGAATTCCTGTCTACTGCATTTGATATTGAATCAGCAGATTATTTATATGAGTTGATGAATGTTTATAAAATATCTTCTTCAGATTTAAACAATCTACCTTTTGTTGAATATCAAGCCAAGAAAGGAAAACCTATTTTGTTATCTGTTGGAGCATCTAATGAAGAAGAAATTGATAAAACTATACAAATAATTCGCAAGTACAACAATGAATCTATAGTACTATTACATTGTGTACTAGAATATCCAACACCTTATGAACATGCAAATCTTAATAAGATTGTAAGTTTAAAGAATAAATATCCAGATTTGATAATTGGATATTCCGATCACACTAAACCAGATGATAATGCAGATATAATAAAAACAGCATATAATTTAGGAGCTATAGTAGTAGAAAAACACTATACATTAGATAAAATATTGCCAGGTAATGATCATTATCATGCAATGGATCCTCAAGATGCAAAGAACATTATCAAAGATATAGAGTTTATTGAGGAAATTAGAGGGTCATATGAAATCAAATGTCTTGATACAGAAATAGTGGCAAGAAAAAATGCAAGAAGATCTTTGGTAGCAACTTGTGATATTAAAAAGGGTGAGAAAATTACAGAAAACATGTTAACATTTAAGAGACCAGGAACTGGTATATCACCTGTGGATATTATGAATGTTGTTGGGAAAACAGTCGTGATAGATATTGAGGAAGATACAATTATAAAATATGATATGATCGAATAGGTTCTATATTATGTTAATATTAAGGAGGAAACCGAATGAAAATTGCATTATTGTCAGGAGCATATAAAAACGCAGGAGATTTTTTAATAGTTAAGCGTAGTAAAGAGCTTTTAACAAAAGTTTATCCAGAGAGTATTATAACTGAATATGAAAGAAGAAAAGATTTAACACCAGTATTAGATGAAATCAATCAAAGCGATGTTCTTGTGTTAGCTGGAGGTCCAGGATATCAAACTAATATTTATCCTACGTCTATACCTTTAATAGAAGATTTAGATAAAATTAAAACAAAGATATTTGTGTTAGGTATGGGATGGAAAGGCAGAGATACAAGTAATAGAACGGTATACAATTATAAGTTTACTGATGCAACAAGCAGACTTTTAAAAAAAATAGAAAATGATGGTTTTCCATTAGGTTGTCGAGATTGGTACAGTGTTAGAGCTTTGAAAAATAATGGTTTTAAGAATGCAAAAATGACAGGATGCCCGGCTTGGTATAACTTGGAGTTTGTAAATACCTCAGAGGTGGCAAGGGCACCACTTAAGGAAATAAAGAAAATCGTAGTTTCTGATCCTGCTGATATGAAGAATTTGGATTTGGCGATTCATTTAGTTCGATATTTAAAAAGAAAGTTTCCACAAAGTGAAATTAAATTTGTTTTCCATAGAGGTGTAGAACAAGATCTGAATACACCAAGTAAATTAGCTAATAATTCAAATTCGTTAAAAAAAGAAGTTGAAAATATGGGAATTGAATGCATGAATATTGCTTATGGTTCAGAGGGATTTAATTTATACAATGACTGTGATTTGCACATAGGTTTTAGAGTGCATGCTCATATATATAATTTAAGTTGTAGAAATTTATCTATTCTGATTGAAGAAGATGGTAGAGGCGCAGGTGTTAATGAAGCTTTAGGGTTACAATCAATAACTGCATATAGTGATATGAAATGTGATTTAGGAAATAAGTACATATCAAAATTGTCAAACAAAGTTTTAAGTAGTAGAAATAGTTACCTTGAAAATAATGTAGATGATTATATACAACAATTATGTGATAGTGATTACTTACAAATAACTAATGCGTTTTTATTAATGCAGCAATATTACAAACACATGATAGAACACTTAAAATTAATCAATAACAAGAGGTGATATTATATAATTTTACATACACAATATTTTTTTTTATTTTGTAATGTTTGAGATTAAAAAACTATAAAGAGGTAATATATGAAATTAATAAGATTTCTTAAAGTTAAATTTAAAAATTTGTACTATAAATTTTTTAAAAAAGTCGAAAGTAGTAAGCATTTGTTTATCAGTAAATATGTTGATTTGTCAAATGTAGTATTCGAGGATTATTGTAATGTAGCACATCATGCAGAAATTACCAATAGTTTTATAGGTAAAAGGACATCAATTGGTAGGTATAGTAAAATAAGATTAGTGAATATAGGAAGGTATTGTTCAATATCTTGGGATGTTACAATAGGAGCTGTAACTCATCCATCAGAAAGAATATCTGGTCATGCATTTACCTACAAAAAAAAATTTGGGTTAGTTGATTCAAATTTTAGTTTTAAGCAGGAAAGAACTTATATAGGGAATGATGTTTGGATTGGATGCGGAGTTACAGTACTCTCAGGAGTTAAAATAGGAAATGGGGCAATTATAGGTGCAGGTGCAGTTGTTACTAAAGATGTTAAACCCTATTCTATAGTTGTAGGTGTCCCTGCTAAGCATATCAAATATCGTTTTGAAGAGGATATTTGTGAGAAGTTGAATGATTTAAATTGGTGGAAATTACCAGACTGTGTTATTAAAGATAACTTGGAATTATTTTCATCTTCAATAGACAATAAAAAGTTAGAACAATTATGCAATTTATGTAGTATATACAATTGCAATTATGAAAATAGAAAGGAAAATCCTTAGAACTAGTAATTCATAAGGGTAAGGTTAATAGAGTATATATGAGTAATGTTAAAAAGAGTAACACAGGTAATAAGGTTATTAAAGCAGGGATTTGGTATACATTTAGTAACTTTTTGTTAAGAGGGGTAGGTTTTTTAACTACTCCTTTGTTTACAAGAGTGTTATCTAAAAGTGAATATGGTGATTTCAATAACTTTACCTCATGGATGAGTTTATTAATGATTCTTACAACTTTAGATTTATATACTTCAATTAACAGAGCAAGATTTGATTTTGAGGATGATATAGATGGTTATATCTCATCAATAGCGGTTTTAGGAACATTGTTCACAGCAATATGTTATTTAGTTGTAATTACATTTAGTGATTTTTTTATCAGTTTATTTAGTATGGAGTACAAATATATACACATTATGTTTATATATTTATTGGTTTCGCCAGTTATGACACTTTTACAGACAAAACATAGATTATATCAGGAATATAAATTTTTTGTTTTTATTTCTATTTTTTCTACACTAATATCAGTTGGTTTATCAGTCATTTTTGTATTAACATTTAGTGATAAATTATTTGGAAGAATAGTGGGGTATGTAGCACCTTTACTTATAATTAATATAATTATATATTTGTATATAACATTCAAAGGGAGAAAAATTTCTTTATATTATTGGAGATACGGTTTATTCATTTGTGTTCCTTTAATACCGCATGTTTTAGGTGGTAACATATTAGGAACGTCTGATAGATTGCTGATACAAAAAATTTGTGGTGCTAATGATTTAGCGTTGTATAGTTTAGCTTATAGTTGTTCACTTATTGTATCTGTGTTATGGACTTCAATGAACCAAGCATGGGCACCATGGTTGATGGAAAATTTACATCAAAAAAATTATAAGGTTATAAAGAAGCGATCTAAGCAATATCTATTTTTATTTTTATCAATTGGAACTAGTATTATATTGTTAGCTCCAGAGGTGGTATATATTTTGGGAGGTAAAGTATATCTTCAAGCAAAATATGTCATGCCACCAGTAATAATGGGGTGCATGTTTCAATTTGCTTATAGTATGTATGTTAATATTGAAATATATGAAAAAAAAACTTGGTTAATTTCATTAGGTACTATGTTGGCTGCGGTTGCCAATATATTGCTAAATATGTTATTAATACCTATATTTGGGTATATAGCAGCGGCATATACGACTCTAATTTGTTATGCTTTATTGTTGGTTTTTCACTTTTTAAGTGTTAAAAGATTGAGACTTGATATTTGTTATGATAATAGATTTATATTTGCAATATTAACCTTAGAATTATTTATGATGGTGATAATAACGTACTTATACAGCAATAATATAATTAGATATGTTGTGACAGGAGTATATATTACAACACTAATGGTTTGTGCATTAGGATATAAGAAGACGGTGATAGCACTTTTGAAAAAATAACTATTAAAGAAGCAATTGGATCTGTTTTGTTTTTGTTTACAAACTTTACTTTTATAAAAGGAGTCACAAAGCAATTTGTATTTTTTTAGTTTTTCAAGTAAAAATGTTTTTAGATATTAAGATATAAAATTCAATAGTAAAGAAAAAGAGTATTTTCTAAACTATGGCATTCTAAACTGAGGTCTGAAAAAATCACCTTTAGTATTAGTTAAAGAATCAAACTTTAATTAAAAAGAACGGTAGATGAAAGAAGATTTAGTAATTATGGTAGGTCTTCAGAAATAAAGAATATTACATGTGCTGGAGGTACTATATACTACAACAAGTAGATACAATAACAAGAATAGCTGAGTATAGTATGCAAATTGATTCAGAAAAGATACTTAGATTACTATTATTTTATACACATTATGTAAATGGAGTCTTGTAGGGAAAATAATAATTAAAAGTGCCTATTAAAAAATAATGATTTTTAGATATATATATTTAGAGGAGGGGTTAATGCATTATGTATAAAATAGCAGTAGCAGGAACTGGATATGTTGGGCTAGTGGCAGGGGTATGCTTTGCTGAAGTAGGTCATCAGGTTACCTGCGTAGATATTGATGAAAAAAAAGTGAAGTTAATGGAAAGTGGAGTATCTCCAATCTATGAAGCAGATTTGGAAGGCTTGATGCAGAAAAATTATGCTGAAGGTAGGCTTCATTATACTACAGATTACAAAACAGCATACAAAGAAGCAGATGCTATCTTTATTGGTGTTGGTACTCCTGAGCAACCAGACGGTTCTGCAAATTTAAGTTATATAGCTACCGTTGCAAGACAGATAGCTGAAACGGTAGAAAAAGATTGTCTTGTAGTAGTTAAGTCAACAGTGCCTGTAGGTACTAATGATAAGGTAGAACAGTTTATAAAAGACTTTTTAGTTAATGACGTAAAAGTAGAAGTAGCATCAAACCCTGAGTTCTTAGCTCAAGGTACAGCAGTTCATGATACACTTCATGCTGCAAGGGTTATAATTGGAACCGAAAGTAAATGGGCAGAAGATATGCTTATGAAAATATATGAGCCTTTTAATCTTCCAATGGTATCTGTAAATAGAAGATCAGCAGAGATGATAAAGTATGCATCAAATGACTTTTTAGCTCTTAAAATATCTTACATGAATGATATAGCTAACCTTTGTGAACTTGTAGGGGCTAATGTTCAAGATGTAGCTAAAGGCATGAGCTTTGATGAACGTATTGGAAGTAAGTTTCTAAATGCTGGTATAGGTTATGGTGGTTCATGTTTCCCTAAGGATACAAAGGCTCTTGAGTACATTGCAAGACAAAATGGTTATGAACTTAGAACTATTAAAGCTGCCATTGATGTTAACAAAGAGCAAAAGACTAAGTTATATAAGAAGGCTTGCAGACGTCTTATAACATTCAGTGGTTTAAAAGTAGCAGTTCTTGGACTAACATTTAAACCAGGAACAGATGATTTAAGAGAAGCACCATCACTTGAGAATGTGCCTTTATTATTAGAACAAGGAGCAGAAGTTTATGCTTATGATCCTGTAGGTAAGGATAACTTTAGCAAGGTATATCCAGAAGGAAAAAATGGACAAGGTACTATAAAATATGTTGATACTATAGAAGAAACTTTAAAAGATGCTAATGTTTGCTTTATTTTTACTGAGTGGGGTGAAATTAAAGCTGTTAAGCCAGAAGATTATACAAAGCTAATGAGAACACCTTTAGTATATGACGGAAGAAACTTATATAATATTGAAGCTATGAAAGAAGCCGGAGTGGAATATTATTCTATTGGAAGGCCGTGTGTAAGAACTATAGAAGCTATTTCAGAAGCTGCAGCAACTAAGGAGGAATAGAATTGAGTTATAAATCTTTAGATACAACAAAAACATATCTAGTTACTGGAGCTGTAGGTTTTATTGGATTTTATTTATCCAAGAAACTTTTAGAAAAAGGCTGTAGGGTAATTGGTATTGATAATATAAATAATTATTATGATGTGAATCTTAAATATAAGAGACTAGAAAAGCTTGAACCCTTTGAGAATTTTACATTTATCAAAGGCGATATCTCAGATAAGGCTATGATAATGAAGACCTTTGAAGAGTATAAACCTAATATTGTAGTAAACCTAGCAGCACAAGCTGGTGTGCGTTACTCCATAGAGAATCCAGATGTGTATATGCAAAGTAATATTATAGGATTCTTTAATATCCTTGAAGCTTGTAGATATAATCCTGTAGATCACCTTGTGTATGCATCTTCAAGTTCTGTATATGGTTCTAATAAAAAAGTGCCTTTTGAAGAAACAGATTTTGTAGACAATCCAGTATCATTATATGCAGCTACAAAGAAATCAAATGAACTAATGGCTCATACTTATAGTCATCTTTATAAAATACCAACTACAGGCTTAAGGTTCTTTACGGTTTATGGCCCTATGGGAAGACCGGACATGGCCTACTTTGGTTTTGCTGATAAGTATTTTGCTGGTGAATCTATTAAGATATTTAACAACGGTGATTTTGAAAATGACTTATACAGAGATTTTACTTATGTAGATGATATAGTAGAAGGAATTGAGAGACTTCTTAGTAACCCTTCTACGGAGGATGTTCCTAATAAAGTATTTAACATTGGAAACAATAGCCCTGAGAAGCTAATGACATTTATAACAACATTAGAGAAATGCTTAAGCAAAGCATTAGGTAGAGAAGTAGAATTTGAAAAGATATTCGAACCACTAAAAGCAGGAGATGTACCTGCAACATATGCTTCAACAGATAAACTTCAGGAATCTGTGGGGTTTAAACCTTCTACTAGTATAGAAGAAGGACTACAGAAGTTTGCTGATTGGTATGTTGATTATTATGGAGTTAAATAAAGTAAAGAAGAGCTGTAATTAATACAACTCGTCTATTGCTATTAAAACCTTATCCTATTAGTATTAGCTAGTAAGTACTTTATTGCCATAAGTAGCACAATAACCATTATCCAATACACAATCTCTACAGATTTGTTAGGATTATTTATTAGATATAAGTAAGTGTACCTTGATAATGTATCAAGTTTGCATAATACTGCACTTGCAACTACCGATAAATAAATTGGTTTGTTTTTAGACATATTTATTCCTCTTTTCATTCTGTTATACATAATTTTTACTCATGTATGTATTAAATGCGGTAGTACAAGATATACGAGGATAAACGTTTAATTGCTACTAATAATTATGAACAAAACAATTATAAAATATTCAAAATAAAGATAAATTTATTAACAAAATCTAACTTTATAAATTATCAAACTCAGTCGCCTTGGCAGACTCCTTCCGAAGAACTTTAGGTAGAATGAACAAATTGTGAATAGAATTAATATTTAGTTTTGCTTATATCGCAACTTGCTACGTTGAAGTTTCTAAGGCTATAGCAACATCGGTCGGACAAGTCATTCCCTTGGAATCACCCTTAGGGGGTGTAAAATATGGAAATAACAAAAGCCAATAAATATTTATTTAGTGGCATTTATTTTGGGATTAGTCTGATTAATGGTTTTTGCGGATTAGTTTTTGTGTTGCAAATAAATTTTAAATATAAATCAACAAACACCATAGAATTTGATTTTATGGTGTATTTTTGGTAAGCTATGGAACAAACACCGTCATGTAAAACAGCCTCTCATTTGATATACTTTTATAAAGTAAATAGATGGGAGGTTTTATTTTGAAATCAACAAATCAAGATATAATTCTCTGGGAGCAGAGAATTAAAGCAAGAGATGAAAGTGGACTACCGGTTTCAGAATGGTGTAAACTTAATGAAATCAGCAAAAATAGGTATTATTATTGGAGTAATAAAATAAATAAAACTGAAAAATCAAATAACGAAATGGACTTGATTCATTAATTTCATTGAAATTTAAGCTAAATCCATATAGCGGAGAAAGTGTTTTCTTATTTTGCAATAAAAAACATAGCTCTTTAAGAGCTTTGAGGTGGGATGGAAATGGATTTATCTTGGTTACAAAATTCCTCTCTGATGAAATGAAGTTTCAGTGGCCAAAGACTCAAGGAGAAGTAAGAGATATAACAAAGCGACAGCTTGAATGGCTTTTAGATAGCTTACAAATTGATCAGAAAAAGGCGCTTAAAGAAAGTATTAATACTGAAAAAATGATCTTTTAACTTCCTCCAAAAACTAGTAAAATAGCTGTTTTTCTGGTATGATATGGCTATAAGATTAACCAAACCAGAAAGGAGCCTTAAAATGCAGCATTTATATGAAAAAAATTAACGTATTAAAGAACTTGAAAACGAAAATAAAAAACTGCAGGAAAAGGTAGAATCTCTGGAAAATAATGTAGAACTTTTAACCCAAGCAGTGTTGCAATCATCAAAACAGCGTTTTGGAGCGTCAAGTGAGAAAACACCTCAGGTAAATGGGCAATGTTTTCTTTTTGGTGAGTTAATCGATGGAGAATCAAATGAATCCGAAAATAAAGTTATAGAAATCAAAGAGCATAAGAGACCAGTAAGGAAAAAAGGTGATAGAGAAAAGTTAATTAAATCACTACCTCATGAAATAGTTGAATGTGTTCTTGCGGTAGATGAAGCAGTGTGTAAAATCTGTAACAGTGAACTTAAGATAATAGGAAAGAAAAAAGTACGATCTGAAATTGAATATATCCCAGCGAAGCTAATAATGAAGGACTACGTCCAGTATGTATACAAGTGCATCGAATGTGGGAAAAATGATATTAATCCATATGATTCGATATCCAGTGCGCCTGTACCAGCACCTGTGCTTACGCACTCTTTTGCGTCGCCTTCAATTGTGTCATGGGTAATGTATCAAAAATATATGATGTCAATGCCTTTATACCGCCAAGAAAAGGATTTTAAAAGAATGGGTGCCGAGATTAAAAGAGATATGATGGCAAACTGGATGATCCGTAGCTCAGAATATTGGCTTAAGCCTCTATATGATGAGATTCACAAGCAATTGCTAAAATCGGATATTATAATGAGTGATGAAACAACTTGGCAAGTTAATCACGAAAATGGAAAGAAGGCATCAAGTAAATCTTTTATTTGGGTACATAGGACTGGAAACTATGAAGGTCCACCAATAGGACGAGCCTACTGAGATAAACTCTTTAAGCTAGAAAGAAAATGGAAAGAGTTATCCTCAGAAGAGAGAAAAAAGAACAGATTTCTAAAAAGTGTCCCTGTGTTGGATGCCTTTTTCGCATGGGCTGAAAATACTTTTACTAATCAAGAGAAGTTAAAAAAGGCTTTGAAATATACACTTAATCATAAGAAGTATTTTACTAATTTCTTGCTTGATGGGAAGATTCCATTATCTAATAACTTATCCGAAATTGCAGTAAAGCCTGTAGCAATCACACGAAAAAACTCATTATTTTCAGATTCAGTTGATGGTGCAAAAGCATCAGCAATTATATTTAGCATTATAAATACAGCAGCTAATAATTTAGATGCTTATAAATATCTTGAATATATATTTATAAACTTGCCAAATAGTAAATATCCTTTAGAAACTTCACTATTTGAGGAATATTTACCTTGGTCACATAAAATACAATCTGAATGCAGAATAAATACAGAGGAGGAATCTTGCAATGAATCTGCTTAATATTGATTATATGATGAACATGACAAAGGAGTTTCTTACTGGGAAAATTGATGGAATAGCTTATACTCTTGATTTTCCGTATGAACTAGAACAACGATATAAAAAAATGTATCGAGAAGATGATGATTACTGTGAACTTATATATGAGTGTCTTTATGAAGAAGGCATTGCTCTGTATAATAATTTATCAGACACTGATTTTAAGAAACTCATACGAAAACAATACAACTACATAAAGCAAATTGCAAAAGAGGGTTTCTACTAAAAAATCAGCTTCGCATATTTAATGTGAAGCTGATTTTTTATAGGTACGGTAGGTGTTCCACCGCTTACACCCAAAAGGAAAATACTAAAACCTTTGAGGGTCTTAAATATTTCCAGAGACAAGCAGCTAATATAACTTGTAAGAAATTCCGACAATTTGAAAACAATGGAAGTCGGTATAAGGATGAATTTTATATTCTAGAAATAGTTATAGACGTTGGGGTTATAGGAACATCAGTAGTTTCTCCATCAGAAATATACCACAGTAATTCACCCTAGGCATATATGGTACATTTAAACTGTAGTTTCTTTTTGTAAATTAAAAAATTAAAAAATATAGAGTTGTCTCAAAATTAAATTTTGAGGCAGCTCTTCTTTAAATACAGACTTTAAATTTTATCATGATTACTACTGCCTAATTCTTTAAAAAGTTTAATAGATATAAAAGTTAAAATTAATTACGGGAATTACAATGTTCTTATGTTTTTATGTTTTTATGTTTTTATGTTCTTGGAGGGTTCAAAGCTTAGGGGTAACTGGGGTTGAGGCTCTTAGAGAAAACTTAAAATTGGAAATTTTAAATTATAAATTATTGGGAAAATTATTGTAAAAAATTTCATAATTGCATATATAGTATTTGAATGGGTTTCGAGGGAGCTACCTATATTAAATATGAAAAAATGCACTGTGCAATCTAGATTTTTTAAATTAAGAGATGCAGGAGTACTTACCCACCAGGTTATAAGAGAAGGTGGTACGTATTCCTATTTTGGCATAGGTGAAAAATATACAGAGCTAATAATTAGTAGTGTAAATGTAGAAGATGATAACAGTAATAAGATAAAAGAGGCTTGTAGTTACGAAAATTTAGAGGAAAATAATAATCTAAAGAGTGTAGATGAAAACAAGGATAGTGTGGATGGAAATTCCTATAGTGAGGATGAAAACCTTCAGGGTATAGATGGGAATCTTAAGGGGTGTCAGTGTGAGTCCACAACAAATAATTCCTCTACTAAAGATCCCTCTATTAAATATAATAATAACCTAGCCTTTCTGAAGAAAGGGGCTTTTGAGATAATAGATTATTTGAACTTGCAAACAGGAAAGAAGTTTAAAAGTGATACAAAGGTAACACTTAGTCTAATTAAGGCAAAGTTTCAAGATGGTTTCACAGTGGAGGATTTTAGGACTGTTATAGACAATATGAAAATAAGATGGACAGGTACTAAGTTCCAGGAATACTTAGCTCCAACAACTCTCTTTGGCAGTAAGTTTGAAACCTATTTAAATCAAGGGAAGGAAGTAGTGTGGAATGGGTTTAAACGTGGAAATGTTAGCGTGGACAATGGAGAAGATAGAGAAATGTTGAAGGCGAAATTGAGGAATGTAGTTTTGTTGGAGGATATGTGATTTTTAAATTGGGTGGAAGTAGGTATTAATACTACAACCAGTGGTGCATGTAGAGATTGGCAGAGGCGAGTTCTTGCTAATGGCTGTGCTTCTGATAGGCAACAAGCATCTATAGTATTTGATGTTGTGGTGGAAATGGTGGAGCAATGTCCAGCACTAAAGAGATTAGTTGAATTATCATAAAATTTATGGGGGCTAATATCTTGACCATTAGACCATTTAATACCAGTATCATTTTATATGATTTATAGCAAGTAGGGCGTACTGACGTTCACCCAGCAAGGGTGTGGCTATCACTTGTCATAACAACCTCGGTCAGATAAGTCTTTCCCTTGGAAAGACCCCTAAAGGTTGAAAAACTTTAAAAAGAATAGAACAAAAAAACTTGGTAGCAGCTAGGAAGTGGAACTACTGAAATTTATTTTGGTAGTTTTTTCGTCGTTAAAGCAAAATTTGGCGGCATTTTAATTTTATTAAGATGTGTTAGAGTATAATTTTAGTAGGCAAATATGACAAAAAAAAATAAGGGGGATACA
>NZ_JAVXMF010000029.1:0-28813 GCF_036646415.1 Clostridium sp.
TCCCTTTATAGTAGACAGTTAAAATAATAAAACTGTTTCTATAAAGGGGGCATTTTATTATGGGATGAAAACCCAAAGTATCATAGGAAGTTAAATTATTTTAACATAGGAACTAGTTGATCATATTGAGCCTTGGTAACTATATTAGCTTTTAATAATGCATCTAATAATCCTATATCAGTAGTTGGAAGTGCATTAGGGTCTTTAGCTTGTAGTTCCTGATAATAAGTATGTACTTTATCAAGATCTGCTTTAGAAATAACATTTTGCTTTATAAGCATCATCATAGCAGATATAAGTTTTGGATAATTTTCATGGCATTGTCTAGAATCCTTATTTTTTTCTGTCATATTTATAGTTGGCATATCAAATATCACAGGGCCTTCTGCAAAAGCAGGAATAGAAATCATACTAAGACTTATACTTGCAGTTAAAATTGCACATATTATTTTACTTTTCATTAGAATATCCTCCTTTAGTTCTATAGTTAATAGTATTTGCAATTTAAAGTTATTATATTTATATAATTGTAAAATAGCAGGAAGAATCATAATGAACCCATGAAAATATAATATCTATATACTTAGGAAACTCCGCCTCAACTGCGTTCGGTGGAGTAAGTTCCACTAACAAAATATAAAATTTTCAGTGTCACTTAGGAATTTCAAGATAAAATTCACTACCTTCACCAATTACACTTTCAGCACCATAATTAAATCTGTGTGCTTTTAAAATTTCGGAGCAAATTGGAAGTCCAAGTCCCATGCCACCACTGTCTTTACCCTTATAGTATCTAGTCCATATATCATTTAAATGTTCCTTAGAGATGCCTTCTCCCTTGTCTATAACTGAAATTTTAATATTATAATCAGTAGCAATAGCCTTTAGAATTATCACATCATTATAGACACTGTGAGTTATTGCATTGGTAAGAAAGTTGTAAATAACCCTATTAATCTCCTCAGGATCAAGGAGTACCATTATATCATTAATGGAGTTATCAACTATTAACTGGAAATCTTCATGGCTATTCTTATGACCTAGGGTAAATCTAGTCCATATATCTGTGATATATTCTTTAAGAGGTATTTGCTGTAGGTTTAGAACTTTTTTACCCTCTCTAAACTTTGATACTTCAAGGATGCCTAAAACTAGAGTGTTTAATCTATCTACTTCAGCAATAATATCATTACTGTATTCTTTTGCCTCCATACCTTCTACTAAACCATCCTTGATGGCTTCACTATAACCTCTAATTATTGCAAGGGGAGTTTTAAAGTCGTGACTTACATTAGATATAAATTCCTTTTGCAGGGTATTTTTATGATTAAGCTCCTCACTCATGTTTTTTAGACTGTTGGAGAGGTCTTCAATTTCATCATTAGTATTCACTTGTAAATCTACCTGAAAATTTTCCTTAGAAATTTCAAGAGCAGCTTTTTTTAATTTAAGTATAGGAGTAGTAAACTTTTTGCCAAGAAACATTCCTATTAATATTGAGAATATTAATGAAACAAAAAAAGCGACAGCTAATATCCAATTTATATATTTAGTATACTTAGAGGTATCATCATAGCTTTTAAATACAATTATATCTCCAAGTTCTGTAGAATTTCTATAAGAGATAAATTTTTCACCCATATGGTTTTCAAATATATCAGTGGTTTTAGTATCCACAATCTTTTGAGTAACCCCATACATTTTCCCACAGATATTTTGTACATTGCCATCCTTAACAAGGACAGCGCTAATATTATCCATAGAATAGTTTTGGTAATTAGTATTATTTGAGTTCTCTTCTAAAAGTATATATATTTTATTTGAGGCTGATTCAAGATCATTATACTGAATATTTATATAAACCTTAGAAAGAAAGAAACTTATTATAAGTGATGAGATAATAACTACTATGGCAGTGACTAGAACAAAGTATGAAATTAATTTTTTTGTAATCTTATCCATGTTTTACTCCAATTTATATCCTACACCCCATACTGTTTTTAGATGGGTGTTAAAATAGGATATTTTCTCTCTTAAATTTTTTACATGGGTATCAACAGTACGACCATCTCCCTCGAAGTTTATATCCCAAACACTTTGTAGAAGCTGTAATCTATTAAATACAATATTTGGATTATTAGAAAAGTGGAGCATTAAATCAAACTCTTTAGGGGTTAGTGCAATTTCCACATTATTTTCAATAACAGTCCTTCTTTTCTCTTCTATAATCAAATTTTCAAGGATGAGAGGTTTATAGGGAGTTGAGGATTTAAATCTTAGTCTAACTCTGAGAACTAGCTCCTTCATACTAATTGGTTTAACCATATAATCCTCAGCACCAAGTTCAAGACCAAAGATTCTATCATCCTCTTCACCTCTAGCAGTAGTTAGTATAACGGGTGTATCACTTTCTTTTTTTATTTTTCTAAGCAGAGACCAGCCATCTTTTTTAGGCATCATTACATCTAATATAATTAAATCAAATTCTTGATATAAAGCATCCTCACCCTCTTCACCATCAAAGGCAAGAGATACATCATAACCTTCTTTTTCCAAGTATAGCTTCATAACTTGGCTAAGCTTTTTCTCATCTTCCACAATTAAAATACGCTTATTCATATATAATCTCCATTCTAAACTTTTATTAAATTAAGTATATAGTATGGGTTAGTTAAATCAATAATAAAAATTCATATAAGTTACTAGTAGGTTTATCATAAAATATATACCTTTACTAAATATAATTATATAAAAATATAAAGCTACTTACCATAGCAAGTAACTTTATATAAAAAATATTATTATCTACAACCGTTGTTATTTCTGTTGCCTATACCATTACCAAGTCCTTGGCCGGCACCCTTGCCCATACCTTCTCCAGTACAAGAACCATTACCTAGTCCTAATCCGCTACCATCACAAAGACCTTCACCAGATCCATCACAGGCACCACTTCCAACATCAGTACAGTTATCTATTCTTTCACTGATAGTTGATTTAAGCTCTTCACCTTTTTCAGTAGTTAACTTTCCATCATTGACTAAGGTATCAATTCTATCAAACTTAGTAGTTTTTATATTTTCTTTAACTTCCTCAGTTGAAAGATTTTCAGTAATCACAGTTTCATTGGTTTTTGGAACAATATTACCACCATCCTCAGCAGTAGCGATCATTGTAGTACCAAGAGCTAAAGTTCCAACAATAGTTAGCATAAGTAAAGTTTTTTTCATAAATAAACACCATCCTCTTAATATTTTAATATACAGTGTAAAGATGAGTAATCTACCAGCAAGTGTTAAAACTATAATTTTTTTAGTAAAAGTTTTTAGTAGATTAATGTTTTAACTCATATATTATATTTTAATATTAATAGATAATTATAATGATTCCTTGGGTAAATTGTGATGATTTTGTGAAAATAGGAGAAAGCCACTAGAAATTTTTTCTAGTGGCCTTTATGTTTTAGAAAAGCAATTTTATGTCAGAGTAGGTTCATTTAAGTTAACTAAGGTCATTGTTTAAATTAATGAAATTAATCTAACTTAAAGCAAATATATTAGATGTGAATTAAGTTAATTATTGAGCTTTCTTTTGATCATTTGTGGTTTTTTCATCCTCTGTGTTACTATGACAGTTACCTTTTTTCTCACATTCAGGGTTCTGTTTTTTTTGTTTTCTAAAGTTTTTGCCTTTTTCTTCTTTGCTTTCTGTAGTTTTCTCATCAGTTTCATTTAAAGTTGGTTTCTTTTCTTCATCCTTCTTAGGAGCTACATCTTCAGTTGGTTTAGCTGGATTTACAGTTTGTTTTTTATCATCAACTTTTTTAGATTTATCTTCTTCATTTAAAGTTGGTTTGTTTTCCTCTGATTTTTTAGCTGGGTCAGCTGGCTTTGCAGGGGTTGAAGGTGTTGCTTTTTCTGCTGGAGCTTCAATGGTAGTTCTGGTTTCTAGTTCATCTAAACCATTATCATATACAAATGCAGCAGTAGAAGATGCCATGATAGTACCCACTAATGTTAGCATAATTAAAGATTTTTTCATTGTAATACACCGTCCTTTATAAAGTATTTAGTTAATAGAAAAGTTTTGAAACTAAGTATTCATAGTTTGATGAAAACAAAAAAAGAAGTAAGGATAATTTTTAGAAACATAAATAGGATTAAGAAAACTCGACCTTAGTTTATCCTTACAAATAAAAAATATGTTAATAAAAATTTCCCATTAAAAATGTAAAGAAAAATTGTGTATAATATTTTAAATATTTAGAGTTTGTGTTATAATGAAGGAAATTTAATAATAATTTAGCTAGGGGTGCCTAAAACGCTGAGAGAAGCAATAATTGCTTTAACCCTTGAACCTGATGTGGATAATGCCATCGAAGGAAAGCACTAAGAAGATTTTAAGAGTATTTAATTTATAAATATTTATTTTTGAATGTATCTAAAAAGGCTTACCTTGAGTAAGCCTTTTATTTTTTTATTATGTAGGAATTCCAAGTTTCTATATATAAGAAGAGATGTGCATGGGAAGTGCTCCATGCCCTTTTAAATAGGTCCTTAGTGAAGGAAACCTATGGTTCCTAGCGAGAAAGCGACTTGTCGCTTTTCTTATCTCATGAGGATATGCAGGGCAGAAGAATTATTAAATTGAGAGAAAGTGAAATAAAAAACTAGGAAAGTATAGGAGGAAGAAAATGAGTTTTACAACACAAATGGATGCGGCAAGAAAAGGTATCATAACAGAAGCGATGGAAATTGTAGCAAAGACTGAGAATATGGATATAAATTTATTAATGGAATTAGTTGCTGAAGGTAAGGTTGTTATCCCAGCCAATAAAAATCACAAGTCTTTAATTCCACAAGGAGTTGGACAAGGATTAAAAACTAAGATAAATGTAAACTTAGGAGTTTCTAAAGATTGTGATAATATAGAACAAGAAATGGAAAAAGTAAGAGTTGCTCTAGAGATGAAGGCAGAGGCAATTATGGATCTCTCAAACTATGGAAAAACTGCTAAGTTTAGAGAAGTTTTAGTGGAAACTTCAACAGCGATGATAGGAACTGTCCCAATGTACGATGCTGTAGGATTCTACGATAAAGAACTGAAGGATATAACTGTGGATGAATTCTTCAAAGTAGTAGAAAAGCATGCGAAGGATGGAGTAGATTTTGTAACTATTCACGCAGGATTAAATAGAGAAACTATTAATACTTTTAAGAGAAATAAAAGACTTACTAATATAGTTTCAAGAGGTGGATCTCTATTATTTGCATGGATGGAACTAAATAATAAGGAAAATCCATTCTACGAGTACTATGATAGACTTTTAGATATTTGTGAAAAATACGATTTAACATTAAGTCTTGGAGATGCATGTAGACCAGGTTGTATAAATGATGCTACAGATGCTTCTCAAATTAAAGAACTTATGGTAATAGGTGAACTTACTAAGAGAGCATGGGAGAGAAATGTACAAGTTATAATAGAAGGACCAGGTCACATGGCTATTAATGAAATTGAAGCCAATATGCTACTTCAAAAGAAACTTTGTCATGGAGCTCCATTCTATGTTTTAGGACCACTAGTTACGGATGTAGCACCAGGATATGATCATATAACTTCAGCAATAGGAGGAGCTATTGCAGCAACTTATGGAGCTGATTTTCTATGCTATGTAACTCCAGCAGAGCATTTAAGACTTCCTAATTTAGATGATATGAAAGAGGGAATAATTGCAACTAAAATAGCAGCTCATGCAGCAGATATTGCTAAGGGTATTAAAGGGGCAAGAGACTGGGATAATAAAATGAGTGAAGCTAGACAAAACCTAAAATGGGAGGAGATGTTTAACCTAGCTTTAGATGGAGAGAAGCCTAGAAGATATAGAGCAGAGTCAACACCACATCATGAAGATAGTTGTACTATGTGTGGAAAAATGTGTTCCATGAGAAATATGAATAAGATTTTAAGTGGAAAAGATATTAATCTTTTAAGAGAAGATGATTAATTTGATATGAGAAAATACAAAGGCTGTGAATGAAATTTCACAGCCTTACTTTTCTTATAATATAGTGTCAAAATATAAATGTAAATTAATACAATCTATGTAATTACAAGTAAATATTTAAAATTATACTAATATAATAACAAATAATTGTAAAAAAAATCTTATTATTTAAAATAAGAAATGAAATTATTAAGTATTTATAATAATAAATTATTAGCAAAAAATATCTTAAAATAATTGAAATAAATAAAAAAGTCTTATTCACAAAGACTTTTTAATTTTTCAAAATCTAAAATTTTAAATTGCTTATTTGAAGTATCAATTATACCAGCAGTTCTTAGTTCATTTAGTACCCGTGTAACGGTAACTCTAGAACATCCAATCAGGTTAGCTATTATCTCATGGGTTAAGGGGATAATTATTTCTGATGTATTATCAGAATTTAAATTATTAGATTTAGCACATTGAATAGCCATTCTACTAAGAGCAGAACAAATCTGAGCCTTTGGGGAGCGTTTTAAAAGGTCTCCCATTTGGAATAAGGAGATTTGATATTTCCTTAAAATGCTCTGAAAGAAATAGCTATAATCCATAGGATTTGAAAGTATATAGTTCTGAAGAACATCATTATCAATAAAGGAGATAGTTGTATCCTCCAGAGGGACAGGAGTTATATCTATATGAGGATAGAATAAGCTTTCCTCACCGTAGATTTCTCCAGGAATTAAAAAGAATAATATTTTCTCAAGACCACTTTTAGTGTAGATACATATTTTAAGTTTTCCTTTAATAACAATAGATAGCTTAGAGCTAGGCGAATAATCAACTTGTTCGTTTTTCTTATAGTGTTTTAAAGTGCCAAGGGAAGCCAGTTCTTCGAGGAAAAAACTTTTCATTTTTTCTTGCGGTGTAAAATTAAAGTATTCTTCATACATAAAGTAAACCATCCTTTGCAATATAAATTATTAAGTTGTAGTATAACATATTTAGAGTAGGGACAGGTATATAAAATTTTCACTGCAATAGAAGGGTATTACACAACTATCTTATTAGATGGTATCTAATATACAACGTAAAAAAAGACTGTCTCAAAATACTCAATTTTGAAACAGTCTCTTTATCGCTAAATGGAGCTCATATATTTTTTCCAATCTCCATGGTTAATATGAACAGCATGTTTATGAAAATCTTCATTACTATGTTGACAATATTTATACACATAGCAACTTTCATATTCATTTGTAGCCAGATTTTGTACATTCATCACAGTTCTAGCATATTCATTAAGAGAATTATTTTCAAAGGATACATAGCCTTCCATTTGATCAACTGGCAAAATATCCTTGTAAAAATCCTTAAGCTCCATAAGTTCTCCAATAACTTCCTCTTCCCCATCAAGTAGGGCAGGATATCCTTTATGAGATAAGTGAAAAAGCTTTCCGTTTACTTTTCCTAGAGAAGCAGGTGATACTTTATTTACTAGATACTTATCATAGTTAAAAAAACCTTCTCGTAAACTTCCGTATACGAAGATTTTTTTTTCTTCAGTTGGTTTCATCATTAGCAGATTGTCCCTCCTACGGTCTTAATGTCATTATCATTTTTAACTAATGCTTCGATACAAAGTTCAAGACATTTTGAAATATCTTGAAGATTCATGTAAGGAGTATTTGGTTTTGCAATTACTTGATTTGGAATGTAAGGAACATGGATAAATCCACCCTTCATGTCAGGATATTTCTTATCAGCAAGATATAGAAGTCCATACATTATGTGGTTGCATACGAAGGTTCCAGCAGTATTTGAAACGGCTCCAGGGAATCCATTATCAATCATGTTTTTAACCATAGCTTTTATTGGAAGAGTAGTAAAGTATGCATTTTCACCATCTTCTTTAATTTTTATATCTATAGGTTGATTTCCTTCATTATCTTTGATTCTAGCATCATCCATGTTTATTGCTACTCTCTCAGGCATAACAGCAAATCTACCGCCAGCTTGACCAACACAGATAACTGCAGAAGGTTTATGTTCTTCTATAAATTTCTCTAAGGTATCTACAGATTTATTAAATACAGTAGGGATTTCTACTTTTATAACTTCTGCACCAGCAATAGTATTAGGAAGAAGTTTAACTGCCTCTAAAGCAGGATTTATTTTTTCTCCACCAAATGGATCAAAACCAGTTATTAAAACTTTCATATATTTCTTTAATAAATGTATTTAGATAATACGTTTATTAAAGTTCACCTCCTTTGATTTTCACAATATTTTAAAATACTCTTATTTACATATCTAAAAGTTAAATTAACAATTGAAGTTGCAAATAAGAGTACTAATTTTAGGGTTTTTATATAATTCAAATATATAAAATTATATAAAGGTATATGACGATCTAAATCTCATTGTATATAAATTTAAAGGTTATCCTAGAATGCTAGGAAGTACATAAGTCCAATATGGATTATTAGTAATATCATAGCCATTGGGAATTGGCGTTTAATGATTGCATTTTTATCATCTATTTCTAGAAGTGCTGCAGGCATTATGTTAAAGTTAGCTCCCATTGGTGACATTAAAGTTCCGCAGTATCCAGCTGTTAAAGCTAAAGCTCCAGCAATTACTGGGTTAGCTCCTTGAGCAAATACAAATGGTATTCCAATACCTACAGTTATAACTGAGAATGCAGCAAAGGCATTACCCATAATCATTGTAAATACAGCCATACCAAGACAGTATGCAGTTACTCCGATAAATATATTTCCTTCTGGTATAAAGCTTGAAATTCCAGAAGCTATAACATTTCCAACTCCAGCAGCGGTGAATAATGCACCAAGAGCAGTAAGAAGTTGAGGTAATATACTTACAGGTCCAACAGAGTCAACCATTCTTGCTCCATCTTCTAAGATAAACTTTGGTTTAGCTTTTATTATAATTAATGTTGCGATAGTTGCGACTATTGCAGCTATACCGATAGATGCTGTTCCACTAATTTTAGTAAATTGAGCTACTGCTAAAGCTACAATAGCAATTACTAGTGGTGGTAAGAATACTTTATTCTTAAGCTTTTCAGCTTGAGATTTAGAAAATTCTGCATCAAGAGGTTTTGTAGGAGACATTTGAACTTGTTTAGTAACAGTTAAACATCCAAGAATTATAATTAAAATACCAACAAGGTCAGGTCTAATATATTGACCAGCTATAAATACAACACCTAAGATTGACCAGAATATAGTTGTTCCGATTCTTGCTTTATGTTCTTTATTTAAAGCTGTATAAACTGCAAGGGAAATCATTAGGAATCCCACTAATGCATAAAATATGTCAAGTAAAAAGTTTGATAATGCTTTCATATCCATAAATGAATCCTCCTTTACTTATCTTTCTTAGAATATTTTTTAATTAAAGATTTATCTAGCATGTGATTTTGTACTAATACCATCAAGAATATTATTACAGCTACTGGGATTGAAGCCTTAGCTATATCAATTCCTTCTACCATGTATCCTTGCTCTTGTAGTGTACTAGCAATTAAAAGTACTCCTGAACTAGCTAGAAATAGGTTTTGTCCAAAGAAGTTTCCGAAGTTTTCCATAGCAGCAGCAGAAGCTTTAATTCTATCCTCATCTTTCTTATCAATTTTCCCAAAGCTACTAACAGCAGCACCTTGTGCCATTGGGTTAACTAGTGGTCTAACAAATTGAGGGTGTCCACTCATTCTAATTGAAAGAGCAGCAGCAAGTTGTCTTACTACAGCATAAAGGCTAAGTAGTTTTCCAACTGAAAGAGATTTAGCATTACCTATAAGGGTTGCAGCTCTTTCTTTAAGACCGTATCTTTCGCACATACCAATTACTGGTAAAGTCAATATAAATAGTGTAATAGCTCTTTGTGCTACAAAGGTTGATCCTAGAGTTGTTAATATTTCACTAATACTTAGATTAGCAACAAGTCCTGTTAAAACTCCTGCAGTTAATACTACGGCAATAGTATCTAATTTTAGTGAAAAACCTATAATAACAATTACAATACCAATTAATTTAATCATTTATATCATTCCTTCCATGAAAATATGGTTCTTTCCTTCGAATTATATACTGAAGTGAAATTTAAATCTGTATACCCAGATACAGACAAGGTGGGTTTGATAATTCAAAAGAATAACTATGAAAAATTTTCATATACTTGAAAAGGGAGATATTTCAAGGGTTTCAGGGGGTAAGGAGTGAAAAATATTTGCACCTAGAATTGAATAAAAAAAGTATTATCAGCAAAATTCAGAAAAGAAGAAAATGGGTGACTATATAAAATTATGTGTTAATATCATAACTTTAGGTGAAATATTTTTTGTGTTTTGTGAAAATTGTATTTAATAATGTTGAACTTAATATTGTAATTTATCATATAAAAATAGGGGGAATAATAAGAAGGGGCAATGAAGTTATATGTTATGGAACGGCTGTAAAATTTAAATAATATAGGCAACTAAAGTATAGATAATAAAATATATAAAGGAATAAGTGCGATTACATTATAATTTTATGACATAAAGTATATACTTCATTATATAAGGGTTCGTATATAAATAAAGGATTATTCTTAGTTTATATGTAAAGGGAGGGTGTATAATGATAAAAAGTATAGTTAAATTAACATGTGTCGCATTAATCCTTGTAACAGGTTTTTATATTTTTGGATGTAATAATAAAGAGAAAGATGTGGAAACATCCAATATATCAGATAAAGTCATAACAAATCCTGGGGAATCAGGGGTTGAGCTAAAGTTTCAAGCCAGTTATGTTAGAACTGGGGGATATAGTAGTGAAAAGGAATATCCTATGATTACAATTTGCAAAACCTTAGAGGAATTAAAAGCTCATGAAGGAAAGGTTTCAGGGGTTAAGTTACTTAGTGCAAAAATGGTCAGTGAAAGTAGTGTTCAAAATATAGAGAAAAAATATGATGAAGACTTTTTTAAGAGTAAGGCTCTAATTGCAATTACTTTAAAGGAAACAAGTGGTTCAATCCGGCATGAGGTAGAGAAGGTTTTAAAAAATAATGATGAAATTACTGTATATATTGGTCGTAATGTTCCTAAAATAGGAACTATGGATATGGCGGAGTGGACTATTTATGTTGAGGTCAATTCTAAAGATGTAGATAGTGATGATATAGTATCCTTAGTATTTAGGAACATATAAAAATTTAAAATATTTCTTAATAATTAATATTATGTTATACCAACAATTATTTAAAATGGAGTATTAAATTTTACAATAACTAAAAGTAGACAGATAACAAAAGTTATAGATATAACAAAAAGCTACATTAAGTAGCTTTTTTTATTGGCCGATATTTTAACCTAGTATTATTATGGGATTTAATTAACTTATTTAAAATTTTATTGAAGAAAAGTCTAAAAAATGAGTAGAGCATATCTAATTAAGAAAAAAGTTCACTATAAAGGTGGAAAAAGGTATATAATAAAGGATAGTGCAAAAGTAAATTAAAGTTTATTTGGTGAATTAATACTGTTAAATAAAGGAATATTATATTTATAAGCAGTTAAAAAATGAAATTAGGAGATAAAAAGTTATGAGTTTTGACATAGAGTTAAGTGAAATTAAGGATATATGTGGAAATGTAATTTATAATAGAGCTATGGATATGTACCTTAGAAATAAGGTTAGGAGTATAAAGGTAAATGAAAACTCCGCTAGTGTACTATCTGTTACTGGTATAGTTCAATCTGCCTACGATGTAAATAACTATAAGGTAAATGTACTTATCAATAATAAAAATTATAAATTGTATCCTAATTGCACCTGTGAGGGATTTCAACAGTATCATATGTGTAAGCATATTGGAGCGGTACTTATAAAATTAAATAAGGAAGGCTTAAATGGTAGAGGGATAAATATTCCTAAATCAAGTGAAGAGGAGCTTTTAGAAACTTATAAAAGTAGCTTTGATAAGGAGGTTAAGTCTTCTGAAAAAGAAATCTTAAACATGGATGTTACACTAATAGTTGGAGTGGAACACTATGGACAAAAATCAAAGAACTTTTATGTGGAGCTAAAGGTTGGAACTAATAGATTATATGTAGTAAAAAATATTAGAGAGTTTATAGAATGTATCTATAAAAGCGGAGGAACCATCCATTTTGGAAAGGAACTTCAATATACAAATACCAGATATAGATTTAAAGATGAGGATAAGGAAATCCTAGATATCATAAAGGAGATTTATGACTTAAACATAGAGGTTATGAATAGAGTTTATACTAATAAAGCTGTATTTTTTAGTGGTAAGAGGGTTTTTCTCACAGAGGGACAGCTAAGAAAACTTCTTACTATTAAAAATGGAAAAACTATTAACATAGATTATACTGGAGAGGTACTTAAGGACGTAACAGTGTCTAGGGGAAATATGCCCATGAGCTTTTATATGTTTATGAATGGAGAAAACCTTAGCATAGATATGAATGGTGATACTCCAGAAGGTGTATGTGAAGACGTTGGTCTTTACTATTTAAACGATATATTGTATCTTTTATCAGAGAAACAAAGAGATGATTTCACTCCTCTTTATAAAGCCTTTTCACAAGGGGAAGAAAATACTATATCCTTTAGAAAACAAAGTATTAGTGATGTGGCAAACTTTCTCATTCCAAAGTTAAACAATATCACTCCTTTAGTAATGAAGGATGAAAGAGTTAAAGAAATTATTAAAGAGGAACCGTTGGTGGCAATGTTCTATCTAGATAAGGATAATGATGTAACAACTTGCGATGTGAAGTTTAATTATGGAGAAGAGAACTTCTACTATTTTAATTCTAAAGATGAAGTATCAAGTGATAATGTGGAAAATAAATCTACATATAATACTTCAGAGGAGAATTCAGAAGGCTATATAAATAAAAAAGAAGCTACTATAAGTCCTAAGATTGAGGATATTATTATTAGAAACTTACCGAAGGAAAGAGAAATAGTAGAAAGAATACATTCCCTTGGATTTAGAAGTAAGGATAAGAAGTTTTATATGGATGATGAGGATGATTTAGTTGAATTCTTAACCTATGGTGTAGAGGAACTTACAGAACTAGGAGAAGTATATTACTCCGATAGCTTTAAGGATATAAAAGTCTTAACTCCAAAGGTATTTAAGTCAGGAATTAAATTAAATAATATGGATCTTCTAGAGTTTAATTTTACCATTGATGGAGTTTCACAAGAAGAATTAAAATCTGCTCTAACTTCCATTAAGCAAAGGAAAAAATATCATAAATTAAAGAATGGATCTATAATACCGCTAAAAGGTAGTGCTGTTAATGGCATACAGTCAATCATAGAAAATTTTGATATATCAGCTTCTAAGCTAGCCAGTGGAGATGTAGTTTTACCTAAATATGCAGCCTTATATATAGATGATAAGATTAATAGTGGAAGCCTTGGATTTATATCAAGAAATAGAAGCTTTAAAAATCTTATAGATACAATAAAAGATATAAATAGTAGTGAGTATATAGTTCCAAAAGAAATGGAACAGGTATTAAGGCCTTATCAAGAAACTGGATATAAGTGGTTTAAAACCTTGGCATCTTGTGGATTTGGTGGAATCTTAGGAGATGAAATGGGTCTTGGGAAAACTCTTCAAGCCATAACCTATATAACTTCACAAAAAGAAGAAGGCAGACTTAAGGATAAAGCACTTATCATATGCCCAACTTCCCTAGTATATAACTGGGTTATGGAGTTTGAAAAGTTCTCTAAGGATTTAAAAGTGATAGCTATAAGTGGGACTAAGGGTGAGCGAGAAGCTCTCATGGATAGTGTGGAGGAGTATGATGTAATAGTAACATCTTATGCTTTAATCAGAAGAGATATAGAATACTATGAAAAGAAAAGCTTTGATCTTTGTATAATAGATGAAGCTCAGTACATCAAAAATCCTACATCAATAAATGCACAGTCTGTAAAGGAAGTTAAGGCTAAAGTTAAGTTTGCTATGACTGGAACACCTATAGAAAACTCACTGACAGAGCTATGGTCTATCTTTGACTTTATAATGCCAGGATATTTAAAGACTCATGGTAAGTTTAATAAAACCTTTGAGGTTCCAATTGTGAAGGAAAAAAGTGAAGAGTCACTTAAAGAACTTTTAAAACTTATAAGACCATTTATTTTGAGAAGATTTAAAAAGGATGTAGCCCTTGAGTTACCTCCAAAGATTGAACATAAAATAATTGTAGATATGACCACGGAGCAGAAAAAACTTTATTATTCTTATGTGGATTCTTATAAAGATGAAATGAAAAAAGAAATCAAGGAAAAGGGATTTAATAAGAGTAGAATGAAAATTTTATCTTTAATTACAAGACTTAGACAAATTTGTTGTGATCCAGCTTCCTTTATAGAAAACTATGAAGGGGACAGTGGGAAATACATAGCATTATATGATATATTAGAGGAATCTTTAGAAAATAATCATAAGGTGCTGCTATTCTCTCAATTCACAACTATCCTTGGTAGTATTAGAGAGAAATTAAGGAAAAAAGGTATAAAAACCATGTATTTAGATGGATCGGTTCCATCTAAAGAGAGAATGAACTTAGTAAATGAATTTAATAATGGAGAACCAATGGTATTCTTAATATCTCTAAAGGCTGGAGGAACAGGATTAAATTTAACCTCCGCAGATATGGTAATACACTTTGATCCATGGTGGAACCCAGCAGTTGAAGATCAGGCTGTAGATAGAGCTCATAGAATAGGTCAGAAGAACACAGTAGAGGTAATTAAGCTTATAGCAAAGGGAACCATAGAAGAAAAAATATACAATATTCAAGAAAAGAAGAAGGAAATTATAGAGAAAGTTCTAGATGGAGAAGAACATACAGATTTAACTCTATCATCTATGAATGAGAAGGAACTAGAGGATTTATTTTCATAAGTAACATACAAAATGTTTGATTTAGTAAGGTAGCTAAAAAGGGACTATCTCAAAATATGAGATGGCTCCCTTAAATATAAAAAGTAATATATTATTTAGCGGTGCCTTAACTATATTTAAGGAAAAGTTATAACAATTCGGAGAGGAGTATACTACATGGAAAAACAAAAGGCACTAGGAGAAGAGAAGATAACCACATTACTAATTAAGTTTTCTATACCTGCAATAGTAGGTATGTTAGTTAATGCATTTTATAATATTGTAGATAGAATGTTCATAGGACATATACCTGAGGTAGGAAATCTAGCTATAACGGGGATAGGAGTAACCATGCCAATATCAACTATAATATTAGGGTTTGGTATGTTGGTTGGACTAGGTACTGCAACTACCATATCCATAAAACTTGGACAACAAAAGAAGGATGAGGCAGAGAAAATCTTAGGAAATGCATTCACTTTAATTATAATTATAAGTTTAAGTATAACAGTGATAGGTTTAATCTGGGGTAAAGATATACTAAGCTTATTTGGAGCTAGTGAAAATACCCTTGGATATGCACAGGACTATATGCAGATTATATTTATGGGTACCATATTTAACATGCTAAGCTTTGGGCTAATGCATACAATAAGGGCTAGTGGTAGCCCTAATATGGCAATGGCATCTATGCTTATAGGAGCCATAACAAACATAATTCTAGATCCAATATTTATATTTGTTCTTGGGATGGGAGTTAAGGGGGGCGCAATTGCCACAGTAATTGCACAGCTTTTTTCAGCAATTTGGGGTATTAGCTTCTTTGTAAAAGGCAAATCCACCTTAAAAGTAAGGGTTAAGAACTTCAAATTAGAAAAAAAATTCGTTCTAAGTATATTTGCCATTGGAGTATCTCCATTTAGCATGCAAATTGCTGCAAGTATAGTTCAAGTTATATCAAATAATTCATTAAGAGTATATGGTGGAGATTTAGCCATAGGAGCTATGACTATAGTTAATAGTGTAGCCATGATATTTTTGATGCCCATCTTCGGGCTAAATCAGGGAATGCAGCCTATAGTTGGATATAACTATGGAGCAAAGCAATTTGACAGAGTTAAAGAAGCTATTAAATATCCACAGAGAGTAGCTACAATAATTGCAGTGGTGGGATTCTTAGTTGTGGAACTAGTACCAGGGGTTCTAGTAAAAGCCTTTAACTCAGATGCACAACTACTACAAATCACAAAGCATGGAATGAGAATATTCCTTTCTATGGTTATCTTCATAGGCCCACAAATAATAAGAACAAATTATTTCTCCTGCGTAGGAAAGGCTAAAAAATCGATGTTTCTTAGCTTATTAAGACAGGTAATATTATTAATACCATGTCTAGTAATTCTTCCAAGAATACCACTTCCAGGTGGAGGGGTATTAGGACTTACAGGGGTATGGATGGCAGGACCGGTCAGTGATTTCTTATCATTTATAATAACAACACTTATGTTTAATAAAGAAATGAAGTTGTTAGATGAGGCAATGGTAGAAGAAAATGGTTCAGTAGAGCCAGCAGTGTAGTTTGATTAACTTCAAATAAATAGCAGGAATAAATATCATAAGAAATAAATGGCTATCTCAATGTTTTTGAGATAGCCATATTTTTTTTGTAAAGCTTTGTAAATTTGTATCGATTATATTAATATATAAAACTTTGGGGGGAAATTATGAACGAAGAAATCATACAAATAAAAACAAATAAAAAATTTATAAAACTTAGTTGGATATTAGTTATTATCTATACCGCAGGTATGTTAATAATGGTAAATCATGAAACACTTTCCATAGTTCCGGCTATTGTTGCGATTTCGCTTATGGTTATTCCAGTTATAATCTCAACTATTATCCATAGAAAAGATGAACGTAATATTTTAATACGTCATATATGTGCTACTCCTTTTTCTATTGCATATACAATAATATTATTTTATTCAACTACAATTGTTGCACCATTTCTTATATGTCCACTGTTAATAATTTCAAGTTCTTATTTGGATTTAAAGTTTCAAAGAAGAATATCAATAGGAGCATTAATGATAATTATTATTTGGGCAATAACAAGTGCAGATAAAAGTAAATTGTCTATAGTTGCTATGATAATAGTTATAATTTTACTTTTTGCATATGTACTATACGATGTAACTAAATTCTCAGAAAGCATTAGAAAATCTGCTAATGTGGAGTCTGAGAAAGTAAGACTTGCAAGCATTGAAAAAGAAAATACTTTCCTTGAAATTAAAAGAGCTGTTGAACTTTTAAGTACTAATACTAAATTTTTAATTGATTGTATTAATTCTATTGAATCTAGTTCTAATACAATACATATGGCTATTAATGAAATTTCTAATGGGTGTGAGTCTACTACTGAAAACATTGATAATCAGCGAAAATCTACAACTTCAATACAAAGCCAAATTAACGAAACAGCTACATTATCGAGGGATATTAAGAAATACTCAGTAGAAAGTAAAGAAATATTTAATAGTACATTAGAAACTATTACAGTTTTATCAGAAAAATCTAATGAAGTTAATGAAAAAAACAATTCTTTAACTTCTGTTTTCGAGGGCTTAAAATCTAAATCTAAAGAGGTTTTAGGAATTATATCTATGATTTCTGCGATTTCAGAAAAAACTAATCTTCTATCCTTAAATGCTGCTATTGAAGCTGCTAGAGCAGGTGAAGCAGGTAGAGGATTCTCAGTAGTTGCATCAGAAGTAAGAAATTTAGCTGAACAAAGTAAAGAATCTACAATGAATATTAGCAATATCATATTTGAACTAGATAAAGAGGTTGACTTTGTATTTAATGAAATAGTTTCATTATCAGAAACTAATACTGAAGCTGTATCACTTATAGGTACTACTGAAAATAAAATAAATATATTATCATCAACATTAGATAGCCTAAATGAAAATATAAATCTGATAAGTAATAAGATTAATGACACACTAAAATCTAATGAAGAAATTACTGAATCAATAATTAATCTATCTTCTGTTTCAGAGCAAACCCTTGCAAATTCTCAGGAAACCTATGCAACAGTAGAAAACTACTTAGTTGATACCAAAGAAGCTAAAAACTTTATAGAAGAATTATATATTATAACAAATGACTTAAGTTCATTAATACAGGAATAAGTTTTAATATATGTCTATAGTTAGAGTGAAAGCTAAAATATAAGATGAGAAAAATCCCACAGCTAAAATAGAAGCTGTGGGATTTTAGTTTTTAATAATTAGTGCTAACAATCTATGACACATGTGGCAAGATGTGTGGTAGATAAAGTGTTAGACAAAAATCTGGAATATTCTACAAGAGATAAGTCAATCTAATAAAACTTTTAAAAACTAGACATTTACGCTATTCTTCTATTATAGAAAGTTTCTTAGAAATCTCATCTATAACTTTTTCTTTGTCTGCATTACCATAATAATTAACACGCATAATACCTTTGCCACGGTTGGCGAATATGCGACATACATCTTTTTCTTCAAGAACCATTAGTATGTCAAAGTTCTCGTTTTCCACTTTTACATATTCTAAATCAGAATCAAGTATTTCTTCAAATTCATCCATCAATTGGTAAAGAGAATCATCTGCCATGAAAGAAAAACGTACCTTATAAACCATGGTCATTAGAGTTGGGGTATATAATTCACCATTTCCCCACTTCTCTCCCGGAACACATCCACTTTCATAAGTTTCATATATATCAGGAGCAAAGATTGTCTTGCTATGGTCGTAGTAGTTTCCAAAGTCAACATCACTACTTCCAGGTGAAGTTGATTGAGTATATTTTGGATTATCCTCTATATAACTTAATCTAACAATTGGTAGTGAGGGCGTTGAGGCTTTTAGTGTAATAAAGTCATCCGAATATATATGTGAGAGGGAATTATAAATAAGACTTATGCATAATGCCATAAATAAGCCTGTACTTATTAAAGAACCACAGTGGCTAAGTTTCCAATTGGCATGATGATCTATTGGTGTACCTTGTAAAAGAGATTTTCTAAGCCTCGCAATAGAAATAGTTTCACTTATTATCCTAAGAAAAGCATATAGAAGTGTAAATATGGATAATAGATCTATTCCTGACATTGTTAAAAGATTTGAATAAAAATTCTTTGATAAAAATTCAGGTAGTATTATAAACCAGAACAATATCACAGCTAAGGTACCTAGCATATTAAGAATCAACTTTTTATAAAAGGGTTTTAGCATAGATGCATGATCATCAGTAAGTAGGTGTAGTTCACATGTATTTACCTCGTAGGGTGAGGAAAATACATGAAACTTATCATGGTTATCTACATGATTCCATCCATATTGTTTATAGGTTTCGAATTGCTCATTGGATAATTCATTTTTATTTAATCCAACCTCTATTCTGTAGTACATATTCTTTGGTTCGCCTTTATTGAATTTAACAAAATTACGGCCCAATTTATCGAGATGAAGACCTTTAGAAGACATATCACTAAGCCAGCTTTCGTTAACTCCTATTTTCCAGTAGTTTCCCGGTTTCACTCTGTAAGTAGTTTTAGCCATATAAGCACCTACCTTTAAAATGTATTATAACCATATTATTACACGAAATTCAGGGATAAGCTATATATTTTATTTAGTTGTGACTTTTAAGCCTTTTGGATAAACTACATCATTACCAGTAAGATAAATATAAAGTTCCGATAGTAGGTTTTCTAGTTCGGAGAGAATATGACTAGAGATAATTATGGTTCTTGGATGCTCTAGATAATCTCTAAGGAGAATATCATCTTCAATAGTCTCTGCTATCTGTACATAGATAGGGTTTACAAAACAAAATTTTTGATATATCCTCTGTGGATTAGATCTAAATTATCTAAAGTAACATAGTTTAATCCTGTTGAGATGGATCTAAGGCTACCCTCAGTATATCTCCTAAAACATTAAAGCTTAATACAATCAATAATATAATTATTCCAGGAAAAATTGCTAGATATGTTTTGTCACTAATTCTAGCTTGAGCAGTTTGTAGCATACTACCTAAGGATGATGTAGGCTGTTGTACTCCGAGTCCTAAGAAGCTTAATGAAGACTCTGTCAATATAGCATCTGCTATATTTATACTGGCTGCCACTATAACCGTAGAAATAACATTAGGTATTATATGTTTCTTTATTAGATGTTTATTATTTCCACCCAAAGCTTTTGCGCATAGAATATAATCTCTTTCTTTTATGGACATGGCTTCGGAACGTACAATTCTAGCTATGCCCATCCATCCAAATAAACCTATTATAATAATGATATTAATTATACTTGGTCTTAAGTAGGAATTAATTATTAAAAGGAAGAAAAACATAGGTATACTCATAAGCATATCTATTATTCTCATAATAATAGCATCTACCTTTCCTCCAATTAATCCGCTAACAGCACCAACTAGGGTTCCAATAAAAACTGAAACTACCATAGAAAGAATACCAACGATTAAAGATATCCTTGTTCCATATAATGCTCTAGTAAAATAATCTCTTCCTAATTCATCAGTTCCAAATATATGTTTCAAATTAGGTTCTTTAAACTGGTTAGTTATATCTATAGCATCAAATTTATATGGAGTTAAAAAAGCAAATAAAGCTAGGAGTATTATTATACATAGGAATATTAAAGAAAACATACCCAGTTTATTTTTCTTTAATTCTCTTTTGAAATTCTCTTTGAATCTACTATTGAACATTTTTATCACTCCTACGCATTCTTGGATCTACTAAAACATAGCTAATATCAGCAATTAAATTTCCTAATACAACCATTATTGATGTAACTAATGTAATTGCCATTATAACTGGGTAATCTAAAGATTTTATTGCATTAATACCAAGACGACCCATACCAGGCCACCCAAAAATAGTTTCAGTAATAAAAGCACCTGACACTAATGAAGGTAAACTCATTCCCAATATAGTTATAATTGGAAGAAGTGCATTTTTCATAATATGCTTATATAAAATTTCATTCTTACTTAAGCCTTTTGAAATAGCAGTTGTAACATAATCCTCCTTTAGCTCTGTTATGGTACATGATCTAACATACCTAGTAAGGACAGCTATATTAGAAAAACTCAATACAATTGTTGGCAATATACCATGCTTTATAATATCCAATGTAGAATCAACTCCTATAGTCCTCATTCCTACACTAGGTAAAAGTCTTAATTTCGAAGAGAATATAGTTATTAAAATCATAGCAAACCAAAAGCTAGGAATAGAAATCGCTACATAATTTAACACATTTATAACCCTATCGAAAAATTTGTTTCTATGTAATGCAGTATAAAGTCCTAGTGGTATAGAAATTATAACTGACAAAACTAAAGACATACCCATAAGTCCTAGAGTAGCTAAGATTCGAGAAGAAATTTCGCTTATAACTGGTTGTCTAGTTATAAGTGAAAATCCTAAATCACCTGTTAAAGTGTTTTTAAGCCATAAAAAATATCTAGCTAACATTGGCTGATCGAGTCCAAGACTTGCTCTAATCAAATCTGCTTGTTCCTTTGACATTTTTGAATTTATATATCCTTGAGCAGGATCTCCTGGTGCTAAGTTCATAAGTAAGAAAGAAATAAATGATATAAACAAAAGCATAGGTATAGCTTGTAAGATTCTTTTTACAATTTTATCTCTCATAATAATACAATCCTTCCATGTGTTATAAATCACATTAAAATGGCTCAAAAATCTGTAAACAGATAAATGAGCCACATTTTAGCTATATTTTCTTATTGGATCATATAAATCTTTGATAAATCTTCAAACATATATATTGGTACTAACTTAGCGTCTTCTACGCCACCTAATTTAGCATCTACCCCTATTAATGATTTAGAATAATTTAATGGGTAAACAACTGAATCTTCAGCTATAGTCTTTTGAATTTTTTCATAGATTTCTTTTCTCTTTGTGTCATCAGGTTGTGTAGCTCCATCTTTCCACATTTGATCTAATTCTGGATTGTTATAACTTTGAACATTAAAACTACCATTAGATAAATATGCACTAGAATATCCATCTGGATCATTTCCCATAACATATCCATTAATAACTATATCAAAATCTCTTTCTTGTTCACCGAATATTTTTGCGAAGAATACATTTGTATCTATTTGTTGTGTATCAACTTCTATACCGATAGCTGCAAGCTGTTGCTTAACTATCATAGCTATTTTCTCATCTTTAGGAGTGTATTGAAAATTAAGTTTCATGTTAGCTACTCCCGCTTGTTTCATAAGCTCCTTAGCTTTTTCTATGTTTTGATCATATTTTTCAACATCATCAGTATAGAACTTTGTACTTGATGCTAATATAGAGTATGCTTTCTCAGTGTTATCTAAGTTTGTGAAAGAAGTCTTTAGTATTTCTTCCTTGTTTAATGCATAGCTTATAGCTTGTCTAACTTCTTTTTTCTTTAAGTTTTCATTTTTTTCATTTAAAATCATATAATTTAACATTCCCTCATTAAATGAGTATGTTTTAAATCTACTATCTGTTGAAAAAGCTTCATATTTACTTTCTTCTAGATAGCTAGCTGATACTTCTCCATTTTCAAAAGCAACTTTTGAAGTGTTAGCATCTGGTATTATTCTATAAACGACGCTATCTAAATGAGGTTTTCCTATATAATAATCATCAAATCTCTCAAGAACTACCATCTCGCCTTTTTTCCATTCTTTAAACTTGAATGGCCCAGAACCTATTGGGTTGTTGTTTTTCTCTGATTGAGCTAAATTAGCTTCTCCCTTAAATATATGTTCTGGAATTATTTTAAAATCACCGATTGCGTTATAAAAAGGTACATAAGCACTTGGTAATTTAAACTCAACAGTTAAGTCATCTAGTTTTGTTACTTCTACCTCTTTATCATTAATAACAAAGGTTTGTCTAGCTTCAATTCCTTGGGCTTCATCCTTTGCTACATTTACACTGTATATTAAATCATCTGCTGTTATTTTTTCACCATCGTGCCATTTTAAATTGTCTTTTAGTTTTAATTTATATGTAAGCTTATCCTCAGATACCTCTATGTTTTCTGCTAAATAATATCTTACATCATCTTGGTCAACTACATATAATGGACTAAACAATGCGTTATTTATTGTGTAAGTAACTCTGTTTTGTTGAAAAAATGGATTCAAACAAGTTGGATCTGTACTAGCTGAGAAAACCATTGTTCCACCATCTTTTACTTCACCCTGTGTAGTTTCAGCAACATCTTTTTTTTCAGTGTCTACATTATTTTTACTACCACAACCAAATAGTGATAAAGATAATAGTGTAGCTAATCCTAAACTTATTAATTTTGTCTTTTTCATAATATGCCTCCTATAAAAGTATAATTTAATACAAAATATATTGAAATATTTGTATCAATGACCTCATATAGGATATCATAGTATTATTTTCTATAAAACATTTATTTATATTTACTATAAGTAATAATATTCTATAGAAAAAGCTTATAGAGTTTATTTAATTGGTATTAGAAAACCACACCCCTATGAAACATAGAAATGTGGCTTATAAATAAGTTATTTATTATAGAAGTTTTTTTAAAATCCTTACTACTTTTTCCACAATACTTGATTAATGGATTTCAAGGTTTTAGTGAGATTTTTACCAGTTACAGATTTTTCTATCTTATATTCAATAGGTAATTCATTAATATTAAACATTTTTTTAAAGGTACGAGAAACGCTTACTTTCTTCTCATCAACTTTTTCTTCAGGTATAGCCATAGGTTTTTGATTTACTAATAAATCCTTCTTAGTTTTTCCAGGATGGCTATCCCAAAAGATTTTATATTCTGGATTTAATTCGTATGCAGCATCGTGAACCTCTTTAATTAGAGTGAAATTTATGTAAATATTATTTAGAGTATGCTCTAAATCTGCTTTTATTTCTTCCTTTGATTTTGCCTTTGCCATTTAACATTCCTCCTAAAATTATTATAAATTGTTACCATTAATAAAATATATTATATATAGAAGAGTAAAGAAATGCAAACTTATACAAGATAGATTTCATAGCTATATTATAGTTGTATTTAATTTTAGTTAAATATTTATATAGCAGTGGACTTATATTTAGCAAAACTACAATTAAAGTTTACATATGAATAATTATTTTGTAGAAATCTAGGAATTGACTTTGAATAAAGGGAATTTTATAATTAAAGTGAATATATAAAAGGTTATATTCATATAAATGAATATAATTGAAATTGAAGTGTATATTAAGCTTTTTAATGAACTAAATTTAACAAGTAGAAGGTGATATTGTGAATTTGCCAAAGGTTATAAATATTCAAAAGTACTCCATTCATGACGGAGATGGAATAAGAACCACAATATTTTTTAAAGGCTGTTTGCTTTCTTGCCTGTGGTGTCATAATCCGGAAAGTCAAAGCTATAATCAGGAGCTAATGTATAATGAGGAGAAATGTTCGAGGTGCTTAACTTGCGTTGAGATTTGTCATCGAAATGCAATAGTAAAAGAGGGTCAGCATGTATGCACAGATAGAGAAAAGTGTGACTTATGTAAATCTTGTATTGATTATTGTGTAAATAATGCTCGTGAAGTAGTGGGAAAGGAATATACCATGGCAGAACTTGTTAAGGAAGCTGAAAAGGACAGGATGTTTTATGAAGAGTCCTATGGTGGCATTACCTTATCCGGTGGAGAGGTTATGACACAAAACATGGACTATATAGAAGAACTTTTAAAGAAGCTAAAGAGAAAAGGATATAACATTGCAATAGATACCTGTGGATATGCACTCTATGAAAACTATGAAAGAATACTTTCCTATATAGATATGTTTTTGTATGACATAAAATTAATGGACAGTGTTAACCATGAAGAATTCATTGGTAAGGGCAATGAGCTAATACTAAGCAACCTTAAGAAAATAAGTGATGCAGGTGCAAATATTAATATAAGAATACCAATCATAGAGGGAGTCAATGCAGATGAGGCTTCAATGGATGAAATCATTAATTTCTTAAAGGATAATATTAATGTGAAAAAGATAAATTTACTTCCTTATCATAATACAGGAAGTAGTAAGTATGACAGACTTCGAAGAGATTATAAGGGATATGATTTTTCTACACCTAGTGAAGAGAGAATGAAAAAAATAAAAGAAAAATTTGAAAATCAAGGTTTCTTAAATGTTAAGATTGGTGGATAGAAGTGTGAAATAGGAGGGTAAGTCATGGAAAGAGGTATGAATGAAAGAGTTAAAAAGCTAAGATCTGAGAGTATGAATATAATCCCTCATATATATATGGAGAGAGCAACTTTAATGACAGATGCTTATAAGAAATATGAGGGCAGTGTTTCTGTGCCTGAGATGAGGGCCTTGGCATTTAAGTATTTTATGGAGAACAAAACAATTTGTATCAATGAGGGTGAATTGATTGTAGGAGAAAAAGGGGATGGACCTCAAGCTTCACCAACTTTTCCAGAGCTTTGCTGTCATACACTTGAGGATATGCACGTAATGAATGACAGAGATCTTATTTGCTTTAAGGTAAAGGAAGAGGATTTTAAAATTCAAGAGGAAAGAATTATTCCTTACTGGGAGAAACGTTCTATAAGAAGTAAAATTATAAATGCCATGAGTCCAAAGTGGAAAGAATGTTATGAAAGTGGCATATTTACAGAATTCATGGAGCAAAGAGGACCAGGGCATACTGTCGGTTCTGAAAATATTTATAAAAAGGGATTCCTAGATTATAAAAAGGATATTCAAGAAGCTATAGATAAATTGGATTTTTTAACTGATTTAGAGGCTTTATCAAAGAAGGAACAGTTAACGGCTATGAGCATCAGCTGTGATGCCATTATGATTTTAGGAGAAAGATATGCAAAATATGCAAGGGAGTTAGCTAATAAGGAAATTGATTTAGTAAGAAAAGAAGAACTACTTCAAATTGCAGAAAACTGTGAAGTTGTACCTGCTCATAGTCCTAAAAACTATTGGCAAGCAATTCAAATGTACTGGTTTGTTCATCTTGGAGTAACCACGGAGTTAAATCCATGGGATGCCTATAGCCCAGGAAGACTTGACCAACACCTGAATCCATTTTATGAAAGAGACATAGAGAAGGGAATATTAGATGAAGACAAAGCTAAGGAGCTTTTAGAATGTCTATGGGTAAAATTTAATAATCAGCCAGCCCCTCCAAAGGTTGGAGTTACTCTAAAGGAAAGTAGTACCTATACGGACTTTGTAAATATAAATACTGGAGGTATTACTCCAGAAGGACAAGATGGAATCAATGAAGTAAGTTATTTAATCCTTGATTGTATGGACGAGATGAAGTTGTTACAACCAAGCTCAAATGTGCAAATAAGTAGAAAAACACCAAGAAGATTCCTAAAGAGAGCTTGTGAAATCTCTAGAAAAGGTTGGGGTCAGCCAGCATTTTATAACACAGAAGCAATTATTCAAGAGTTACTTAATGCAGGTAAGACAATCCAAGATGCTAGACGTGGAGGAACCAGTGGATGTGTGGAAACGGGAGCCTTTGGTAATGAAGCATATATCTTAACAGGATACTTGAATCTTCCTAAGATATTAGAACTAACATTATTTAATGGTTATGACAAAGTAAGTGGTAAACAACTTGGACTAGAACTTGGTTATGCCACAGACTTTGAAACCTATGAAGAACTATTTGAAGCTTATAAAAAGCAAGTAGAATACTTTGTAGATATTAAGGTAGAAGGTAGCAATATAATTGAGAAAATATATGCACAGTACATGCCAGCACCATTCCTATCAGTAATAACAAATGATTGCATAAGTAGTGGTAAGGATTATAATGGAGGTGGTGCTCGTTATAACACAAGCTATATACAAGGGGTTGGAATAGGTACCATAACAGATTCTCTTGTGGCTATTAAGTATAACGTTTATGATGAAAAGAAGTTTACTATGGATAAACTTATGGAAGCTTTAAATAATAACTTTGAAGGCAGTGAAATCATAGGAAACCTAGTAAGGAATAGAACTCCTAAGTATGGTAATGATAATGATTATGCTGATGAGGTTATGCAGCAGGTATTTAATTTATATAATGAAACAGTAACTGGTAGACCAAATATGAAGGGTGGCTGCTATAGAATTAATATGTTGCCAACAACCTGCCATGTTTACTTTGGAGAAGTAATGCTTGCAAGTGCTAATGGACGTCTTGCTCATAAGCCAGTATCGGAAGGTATTTCTCCAGAAAAAGGTGGAGATACTAATGGACCTACAGCAGTTATAAAATCTGCTTCAAAGATGGATCATTTAAGAACTGGTGGAACTCTTCTGAACCAAAAATTCACACCAAGTGTAGTATCGGGAGAAGATGGACTTGAGCATATGGCAAACCTAGTTAGAACTTACTTTAATATGGATGGTCACCACATTCAATTTAATGTAATTGATAGAAATACACTAATAAAAGCACAGCAAAACCCAGAAGAATACAAGGATTTAATAGTAAGGGTTGCAGGATACAGTGACCACTTCAGAAATCTAAGTAAAGAGCTTCAAGATGAAATCATAGACAGGACAGAGCAAAAATTCAATTAAGGAGCGAATCAAATATGAAAATGAAATTAGGATTTATAGGTTGTGGAAATATGGCTAAGGCTATGATGGGAGGGATTATTTCATCGGGGATTTTATCAGCTGATCAGGTTATTGCATCTGATGCATATGCTATAGGACTTGAGAAAACAAAGAGTGACTTAGGAATAAACATAACTTCAAATAATAAAGAAGTTGCAATAAATAGTGAAATTGTGGTTTTAGCAGTAAAGCCTCAATACTATGACGATGTTATAAAAGAAATCACAGATGTAGTTGCAGAGAATACAATTATAGTAACTATTGCGCCAGGACAAAGTTTAGAAAAGTTACAAGGTCAGTTTGGTAAGGCAGTGAAAATAGTGAGAACTATGCCAAATACACCGGCATTAGTAGGGGAAGGTATTACAGGAGTTTGCAAAAATTCTTTAGTTACTGATGAAGAATTAAGATATGTATGTAAGATTTTAAGTGGCTTTGGCAAGGCTGAAATAGTCGATGAAAACCTAATGGATACAGTAGTAGGGGTAAGTGGAAGCTCACCAGCCTATGTATTTATGTTCATTGAAGCTATGGCAGATGCTGCTGTAATGGATGGAATGCCAAGAGATAAGGCTTATAAATTTGCAGCTCAAGCAGTATTAGGTTCTGCAAAAATGGTACTAGAAACAGGAAAGCATCCAGGAGAATTAAAGGATATGGTTTGCTCACCGGGTGGTACAACTATAGAAGCAGTAAGAGTATTAGAAGAAAAAGGCTTCCGTAGTAGTGTAATGGAAGCAATGAAGGCTTGCGTAAAAAAAGCTAAAGGTATGTAGCTGCTTTAGAAGCACCCAGAAAGTAAGATTTGGGTGCTTTTGTTTTGCACCTAGAGTTTGATTTATCTTAAAAATGGCAATTACTTTACCACGCGTGTCTATATGAGAAAAATGTAGCATTATATCGGAATAAGTAGTAAATAGGTAGTTTTTATATGTAGATGTAAAAATATATGGATTATGAGTTGTAAAATCATGATATTATAAGTCTTGTCGCTGAGAGATGCGGCAAAGAAACAACAGGAATTAAGAGGAAACTTCTTAAGAAATTAAGAAAAAAAGTTTTTAAAGAAAGTTGTTGACAGATAAGAGATTATCTAGTAGAATAGTAAAAGTCGTCACTAGTAAGTGATGAAGAAGATAAGAA
>NZ_JAVXMF010000030.1:0-28694 GCF_036646415.1 Clostridium sp.
GTGTTTATAATACTTTTTCTTTAATGCTCATATAAAGGACTTTTTCAGTGTCCTCATTGCACCCATGCTGGGCGCACATAAAAAAACCACCAAAGTTTCCCTTGGTGGTTTTTATACGAGATAAGTCTATAAGCCGAGTTCTGTATTTGACAATCATCTATCTAGGCCTATTATTACTAATAGGCTCCAGCGATACACCCGGGGACAGGACGGGCCGCCCTATAATGTCCCTCTATCGATCTTGCTCCAGATGGGGTTTACATAGCCGCAAAGTCGCCAGTGCGCTGGTGAGCTCTTACCTCACCTTTCCACCCTTACCCTAAGTTAAGTGAGAATCTAAATCTAGGATTTAGTCCCTCGAACTTATACATTCTAACTAGTTAGAATGTATTCCTTTAAAAAGGATTTACTTATGGCGGTATCTCTCTGTTGCACTTTCCTTAGAGTCGCCTCCACTGGGAGTTACCCAGCACCCTTGCCCTACGGAGCTCGGACTTTCCTCTCCTGATTTCTCAGCAGCGATTGTCTGGCTTACTCGCAAGATTTATATTAACACAGATCTTACACTATTGCAATGTCTTAAATTGTAAGTGAGAATCTAAATCTATGATTTAGTTCTTCGAACTTACTCCTTCGAATGCATATGAGAATGAGTTTCCACTATATAAAATTATAAGGATCCTTAACTACTTTAGATATAACAACCTCTACATCCATAGCTTTCACAGCTTCTTTCACTAACTTCGAAAGTTCTACCACAACTGGCCATTCAGAATTAAAATGACCCACATCTATTATTGATAAACCCATTTCACTATAATCTGATACAAAGTGATAAGTAGTATCCCCTGTGATTACTAAATCTGCTCCCATTTCATAGGATTTATCTAAATAATCCTCACCACTACCGTTTACTATAGAAATTCTTTTTATAGTTTTCTTCAAATCTCCAGAAAAACGCAAGAATTCTAAGTTTAGTTTCTCTTTAATCATATCTATTATTTCTTCTAAGGTTTTCTCCTCTTGAAGATTTATTATTCTACCTATGCCTGATTTGTCGTTATTAGGGTTTTTGTCTATTATTTCCCCGGAATTAAATCCAAGGAACCTAACGAAGGTATCATTTAATCCACCGCTGACAGAATCCCAATTAGTATGACTAGAATATAGTCCTATGTGATTTTTTATTAAGGATATAATCTTTTTCCCTTGAAGAGTGTCCGTTGTTATAGTCTTAGGCTTCCTAAACAGCAAAGGATGATGGGTTAGAATCAATTCTGCACCTATGCTCTTAGCTTCTTCTATAACATCCACAGTACAATCTAAAGCAACTAAAACCTTATGAACCTCCGCTTCTCTATCTCCCACCATAAGTCCTACGTTGTCATAACTCTCCTTAAGATTCACCGGAGCTACATTCTCCATTATGTTCATTATGTCTTCTATTTTCGCCACCATAATATCCTCCACAATCAACACTTATTTTAAATACTGTTCTATCTTGTTAATCTTAAGACCAAGTTCTTCTTTTCTGCTCTTAGAATTTTCTGTATCACCCTTAAGCCCTTCATATATTCTAATATATTTAGCTCTCTTAAACTCTAAGTATTCTTTATAGCCTTCATCCTTTTTATCTAATAGTATTTTACTTATCTCATAATATATAGGGTCAACTTCTTTAATGTTCTTCCCCCATTTTATTTTTAAGATTTCATAATATTTTTCTTCATCATATATTATACACTCATCCAAGATTTCACATCCACTTTTATATAGATACTCTCTTAAAACCTCTGGATTTTGTACTGGCTGAACTATAGCATACTTCAACTTCTTAAACACATCTTGACTCTCTTCCAAAATGTCCCTAATTAGATTTCCACCCATACCTGCAATTACTGCGGCTTCTACTTCACCTGGTTTAACGGTTTTAAGTCCTCCCCCAAGTCTACATTCAACCTTATCACTAAGATTATTATCCTTAAGGTTCTTTCTAGCCTTCTCTACAGGTCCCTTATTTATATCACTTGCTATAGCAAACTCTATTTTATTATTTTTAAGTAAATCTATAGGTACATATCCGTGATCCGTACCCACATCTACCATAGTTGTTACATTTGTCACTAAGCTACTTATTAATTTTAATCTTTTGCTAATTATCATATTTCCACCTTAATTCCATTTTTCTTTTATACAATTGTTGTTATAAGTCTTATTTGTAGATACAGGAAGGTTATTGCAACAAATAAGGATATATAGATATACCTATACGCTGCTTTCTTGTCATATTTTGCACAGAAATGAGCTGCGTAATACATACAGAAAAGCACTGCCATATTTAATAATCCATATATCATTTGAGAAAAAGCAAATTGTTTATCCGTTCCAACTTCTATTACAGTTCCTGATGCATTGAGAACCAGAGGTATTATATCTGGCAATTTATTTAGTATATAGAATATAAGTGGTGCAAAGGTTATGATTAATATTATAAGACTAGTTATAAATAATGGAATCATAAACTTCTTTTCCTTATAAAGCTTAGGCGATTTATTGTAATCCTTTGTCCAAGGTCTTTCAAATACATTTGCAGCCTTTAAAGCTATTTCAAACGCCTTATATTCTTTAGGTGATATTGCATAATTTACATCATCTATATTTTTAGTTTTTAAATATATAACTTTAGAGCTGTTTGTAACAAACATCCTCGTTGTCCCTAAGTTCTTAACTGCAATTCTTCCAATGGCAAACTTATTTGAGGATATTCCTGAAAGTCCAATACCCTTTATCTTTCCTTCTTCTGCTGTATAACTTTCTATATCCTCAATATTTAAAACTATTTCTTTCATTCCACCTAGACAACATATTCTAATTTCATTTTCTGAGATATGGTATTTCACAGTAAACCAAACTAATATGTGATATATATAAAATATATTACATATCACTAATATCACTTTTATTAAGTTTAACATTAAATATGAATCTAGAAGATAGATTATTATAAATCCCACTATATTTAAAGTTATAATTGTTAATATCGTTGGAATTATTTCTAGTTTCTTATTTCCATTGAAACTATTCATACACTTACCTCCTTATAGTCGCATGTAAAAACAAATATATTTATATCTATTTTCATTTTTGTATTTATTTTTATTTTATATTATATAGGTATGATTTGTCCATTATTTTTCAAATTTATGTTTAGATTACCTAAATATCTTGTACTACAATTATATTATATATCACACACTTTTATACTTAAAGTTAGAATAGATGCTTCATCTACTACATTTTGATAACAATATTAAAGAATAAAAAGCACCAAGAAAATAGCTTATAGGCTATTCACTTAGTACTTTTCACTATACTTATATTTTACCATTATTTATATATTAATCTAAATAATCTTTAAGTTTTTTGCTTCTACTTGGATGTCTAAGTTTTCTTAAAGCCTTAGCTTCTATTTGTCTAATTCTCTCTCTTGTTACATTAAACTCTTTTCCAACCTCTTCTAGTGTTCTAGCTCTTCCATCATCAAGTCCAAATCTAAGTCTTAACACTTTCTCTTCTCTTGGAGTTAATGTACGAAGTTGACTTATTAACTGTTCTTTTAACATTGTGAATGCAGCAGCTTCTGCAGGAGCTAAAGCATCATCATCTGGTATGAAGTCCCCTAGATGAGAATCTTCTTCTTCTCCAATTGGAGTTTCTAAAGATACAGGCTCTTGAGCTATTTTCATTATCTCTCTAACCTTATCCACTGTCATATCCATTTGTTTGGCAATCTCTTCTGGAAGTGGCTCTCTTCCCAGTTCTTGAAGAAGTTGTCTTGATACTCTTATTAGTTTATTTATTGTTTCTACCATATGGACTGGTATTCTTATAGTTCTTGCTTGGTCAGCAATAGCTCTTGTTATTGCTTGCCTAATCCACCATGTAGCATAGGTACTAAACTTGAATCCTTTACTGTAGTCAAACTTTTCTACAGCCTTTATAAGACCCAAGTTTCCTTCTTGTATTAAGTCTAGGAATAGCATACCTCTTCCAACATATCTTTTAGCAATACTTACAACTAGTCTAAGGTTAGCCTCTGCAAGTTTCTTCTTTGCATACTCATCTCCATCTTCTATTAGCTTTGCAAGTCTCATTTCTTCATCAGCTGATAATAGTGGTACCTTTCCAATTTCTTTCAGGTACATTCTAACAGGATCATCTATAGCAATTCCCTCTGGAATTGTTATATCAAGTTCTAATTCCTCTTCCTCTTCTTCATGTTGAGGATCACCTATAACATCAATTCCCATAGATTCAAGTACTTCATATATTTTTTCTATTTGTTCTGGTGTTAGATCTACGCCCTCAACCTCATCCATTATTTCCTTATATGTTAAGTTTCCTTTTTTCTTACCCTTCTCTATTAATTTCTTTACTAGAGCAACCTTTCCGGCTTTATCCTTCATCCAATTACCTCCCTTTTGTTACTTAAAGTCTTCCCATTTCCTTTTGTATATCCATAATCTCTCTGGCTAACATTAATGATTCTTCTACTAGTCCATTAGATTCACATACCCTAATTTTATTCATAATTTCCCTTTTCGACTCCTCTAACTTGTATTTTTTTATCTCTTTTATACAGTCATTTACCATTTTTTCAATCGAACTTTTATCTATGTCAATTTTACTCTCTTGAATCTTTATCCATTCTTTAGTAAAATCACTATCTTGAATTGTTTGCATTTCAATTAGATTTGATAATTCCTTTTCTGAAGCTCCATTATTCTCTACTATGACTTTATATATCACTTTATGGACTTCTAGAATAAAATCCTCTAGGTTTACACTACTTAGAATTTTATTTGACAAATCATTATTGATGGCAACCTTTAAAACCGTTCTTGCTGCTTTAATAAAAGCAGGCTCTAAGTATAATTTTTGCCCAATTTCCCTATTTATATTATTACTTTTATTATTTTTTATATATTTATTATCATTTTTGTTTAAAGATTGTAAGATAACCGCTTCTCCAACCCCACTTTTCTCAGAAACCTGCTTTATATATACAGCACGCTCTAATGAATCTAACTCCTTTAAGATTGGTACGACTTCTTTTAAATACCTTATTATCATTTCTTTTCTTGAAAAATCTATTCCTTTTTCAGCTAATTTTAATTTAAAATCTATAAGTGGCAATGATTCTTGTACCAGCTTTAAGAACTTCTCCCTTCCGTTTATCCTTATATATTCATCAGGATCTTTTCCCTTTGGAATTTGAAGAATTTTAAGTTCAAAGCCTTCTTTTTTCAATATTTCTAATCCTCTTATTGTAGCATTTTGCCCTGCTACATCTGAATCAAAGGATACAATCACTGTATCTACATACCTTTTTAGTAATTTACATTGTCCTTCTGTTAATGCCGTTCCTAATGTTGCTACTACATTGGTTACATCTTGTTGAACAAGTGAAATTACATCCATGTAACCTTCTACCATGATTACCGTTCTGGTAGGATTATTTTTTATAGCCAAATTTACTCCATAAAGATTAGTCCCTTTGTGAAATATAGGCGTCTCTGGAGAATTCAGATACTTAGGCTTAGAGTCATCTAACACTCTTCCACCAAATCCAATTACTTTTCCAGTAACATCAAATACAGGAAATATTATTCGGTTTCTAAATCTGTCATATATATTCCCTTTATCATTTTTAGTGGTAAGTCCCAATTCTAGTATTTCTTCTTCACTAAATCCCTTTTTCTTTAAATAGGTTCTTATCCCCTGCCAATCATCCAGTGCAAATCCAATACCGAATTTTTTTATTATACTATCACTTATTCCCCTTCCTCTCAGATACTCATAAGGTTCTTTAAATCTTTTTAGATTACTATAAAAATATCTACCTGACTGTACATTTATGTCATACATTCTTTTATACTTTTCTCTAGCTCCAGATTTATTCTCCTCAAGATTTTCATCCTCTAACACAATTCCTACCTTTTCTCCAAGAACTTTTACCGCCTCTGGAAAAGTTAAATTTCTTGTTTTCATTACGAAGCTTATAACATTGCCTGCTTCACCACATCCAAAACATTTATAAATTTGCTTTTCGCTAGACACAGTAAATGAAGGTGTCTTTTCATTATGAAAGGGACATCTTCCCGAATAGTTCTTACCTGTCTTTTTAAGGGTTACGGTTTCTGAAATTATGTCTACTATATTGTTCTCGTCTTTTACTCTTTGTATTATCTCCTGTGAAAACATGTTCACTCCACCTAACGATAAATTCCTTGCTCTTATAATTCGACATATATTTTGGAATTCCTCTTTTTATAAAGTTTTTTGTAAAGTTTTTATATAATGATTATATTCTTTACTATTATTAAATTCTTTATAATATATATTTTTCCTTCATAAACAATAATTCAAAGTTCTATTACCTATTAATTTGGTATATATATTTCCTTAAAAATATCTATACAATACTCATCACTCATCCCCGCTATATAGTCAGCTACTCCTTGATGATGACCTTCTTCTTTAGAAATATTTTTATAAAATTCCGGTAGTTTATCCTCATGGTTATAAAAATACTTATATAGCTCCATAAGAATAAATTTTGCCTTTTCTCGCTCTTCTTTTAGAAATTCTCCATTATAAACTTCTTTAAACATAAAATTTCTAAGTTCCTTAAATTTATCATCAATATCTTTAGATAAAGCTACCTGAATATGGTTATCCTTAATATTTTCAATAGTAGTATAAATACAATCTTTAACTAATGTATCTATCCTATCTCCATGAGTATATCCTAAAATCTGAAGTATATGCTTTGGTATATCCTCCATTGATAAAATTGATGCTCTTAAAGAATCATCTATATCATGATTTACATAAGCAATCTTATCACTGTACTTTACAACTTGTCCTTCCAAAGTAAATGCTCGTTCACTATTATTTGAAAATCCACTATGATATAGTATTCCATCTAAAACTTCCTTAGATAAATTAAGGCCTTGCCCATTATTTTCTATGCAAGTTAGTACCCTTATACTATTTTTATTATGAGTAAATCCATTGGGCAAAATCTCATTTAGCACGTCTTCACCACTATGAGCAAAGGCTACATGCCCAATATCATGACCTAAAGCAATAGCTTCTATTAAATCTTCATTTAATCCTATGCCTCTTCCTATAGTTTTGGCTATCTGTGCAACTTCAAGGGTGTGAGTAAGTCTAGTTCTATAATGATCACTCCAAGTTTTAATGTATACTTGAGTTTTTCGTTTTAATCTTCTAAAGGATTTACAGTGTATAATTCTATCTCTATCTATCATGTATGCAGTTCTAATTTCATCTAATTCTTCCACTCTTTCTCGTCCTCGAGAATCTTTTGATTTTGCTCCCTGCTGTATTATGTTATTTTCTTCTCCAAGCTCTATTTTTTCTCTAATATTCATTAAGTACACCTACCTCCCACTTAATTATTTAAACTCCTTATATATATTTTTTTCTTTACTTCATATATTTTCTTTACTGCATATACAAATTCCTCTAATTATCTATAATTTTTTACATATTTTTTATCTAAAATTTGCACATTGTACTATTATATTTCATTTACCTTGATTTTACTAGAGGTAATAAGTTGTTTAAATCGCTATATTTTCTAAATACCATGTAATTCTTTATGTTCTAAACAACTATATAATTATATAGTTACTTATTTATTATAGTATTTTAAATAAAACTTTATTCTTCATTTTGATATATTTTTAATATGGCTAACATAAACATAATTATAGTAGCGCAACTACTAAATTAGTTATCTTATAAGTGAGAATCCAAATTTGATATTTGGCCCTTCAAACTTACTCTTTCAAATTTATATGAGAAGGAGTTTCCCCTAATATGTTTAAGGAGAGATAAACAATGAATAATGTAATAGTAGATAATTCAACAATTGATTTGCTATCCACAAGCAATATTAAAAAAAATGTTTTACCTTATTATGATTTATCTAGAGATAGTGCTATATATCAAGTGAAATTTAAAGATACAGATAAGCAAAGAGCCGTTTATAAGATAGAAAGTAACGGCCATGAATATTGTCTTAAAAAAGTATATTATCAAGTTGATGAGCTTCTTTTTATTTATTCAGCCACGGAGTGGCTTTATAGAAATAATATAAACGTCCCTAGAATTTTATCTACATCTGATCACGGAAGATATGTAAATTATAATAATATGTTGTTTATTCTTACAGATTGGCTTCAAGGGGATAAGTGTGATTTTGATAATATTGATAATGTAAATATGGCAAGTAGAAACCTTGGCAACATGCATGAAATTTCTTTAGGCTTCTCTCCTATTTTAGGAAGCAAACATAAGGAAGGTCTTTCAAATCTTGCTGAATCTTTAAATAAACATACCCATCAGCTTGTAAATTTTGAGAAGCTTAGTCTTAAATATAAGGATTATTTTTCTAAAGTATATATGCTCAGTTTTACAACCAGTATGACTCTAGCAACTCTAGCAACTAACATAGCCAATACCATAGATACTTCAAATCTATCTAAATCTATTTGTCATAATGACTATGTAAGTAAAAATTTAATTGTAAATCAAGGAGAAATTTTTGTTATCGATTTTGATAAGTGTAAATATGATTATTGCGCCCTTGATATATCCTACTGCCTAAGGCGTCTTCTAAGGCGTGAAAACACTTGCTGGAATGGAGACCTGGCTATAAACTTTCTTCAACAGTATGAGATAAATCATCCTTTAACTCTAGACGATTATAAATATATACTTTCATACTTAGCCTTTCCTCAAAAATACTGGAAGTTGTCTAGGGATTATTACAATAATATTTCAAGATGCAATAAAAAATCCTTTGTTAATTTACTAAATAAAGCTGTATGTAATAATGATATTCATATAGATTTTAGCTATAAGCTACTTAAATACATTGAGTTAAAGTTTGGTGTGAAGCTTTAATTATTACAATTCTGATTTTACATTGAGTAGAACCCTAGTAAATCAATGTTGGAAAAGGATTGCTGAGCATAATATAATGTCATAATTAACACTAATTTAAAACATAACAAATAGAAAGCAAGACTAACAGGATATCACTGTCAGTCTTGCTTTCTTTAATTATAACTATGTCTTGTCAGCCTACTAATATGAAGTCCTCATTAATATTTACATAAAATATATTAGTAGATTTAGAGTCTTACTTACAGCAACAGCAGCTTTTCTTTCTTGGATGATTTACTTCAGCTTGTGCAGCGGCAAGTCTTGCAACTGGAACTCTGAATGGTGAACATGATACATAGTTTAATCCTATTATATGACAGAATTCAACTGATGATGGATCTCCACCATGTTCTCCACATATTCCAAGTTTTATTTCTGGTCTAGTAGTTTTTCCTAACTCTACAGCCATCTTAACTAACTTACCAACACCATTCTGATCAAGTCTTGCAAATGGATCAGATTCATATATACTCTTATCATAGTAATGTTTTAAGAAGTTTCCAGCATCATCTCTTGAGAATCCAAATGTCATTTGAGTTAAGTCATTTGTTCCAAATGAGAAGAATTCAGCTTCTTTAGCGATTTCATCAGCTGTTAATGCAGCTCTTGGAATCTCTATCATTGTACCTACCATGTATTTCATATCTATTCCAGCTTCTTTAATTATTTCATCAGCTACTCTCGTAACGATGTCTTTAACATATTTAAGCTCTTTTATTTCTCCTACAAGTGGTATCATGATTTCTGGAACGATGTCATAACCTTTTCTAGTTTTAACATCTATAGCAGCTTCAATTACCGCTCTAGTTTGCATTTCAGCAATTTCTGGATAAGATACTGCAAGTCTACATCCTCTATGTCCCATCATTGGGTTAAACTCATGTAGTGAATCTACAGTAGCTTTCAACTCTTCAAAAGTTAACCCTAAGTCCTTAGCTAATTCTCTTATTTCTTCATCCTCGTGAGGAAGGAATTCATGTAGTGGTGGATCTAAGAATCTTATAGTAGCAGGTCTATCCACTAATTCTTCGTAGATTCCTATGAAATCTTTTCTTTGCATTGGTAATAATTTTTCAAGAGCAGCTCTTCTTGTTGTTTCTTCTTTAGCAACTATCATTTCTCTTATAGCCATGATTCTGTCTGCCTCAAAGAACATGTGCTCTGTTCTACAAAGACCAATTCCCTGTGCTCCAAATTTCACACCTTGTGCTGTATCTCTTGGGGTATCTGCATTTGTTCTTACTTTTAATGTTCTTATTTCATCAGCCCAGCCCATGAATGTTCCAAAGTATCCATTAATTTCAGGTTCAACTGTTTTAATTTGTCCTGCATATACATTTCCTGTACTTCCATCAATAGAGATATAATCTCCTTCTTTGTAAGTAACTCCATTTACACTAAAGGTTCTTTGTGCCTCATTTACTTTTAAATCTCCACATCCTGCAACGCAGCATGTTCCCATTCCTCTAGCAACAACAGCAGCATGAGAAGTCATTCCGCCTCTTACTGTTAATATACCTTCTGAAGCAATCATGCCTTCGATATCTTCTGGTGATGTTTCAAGTCTTACAAGAACTACTTTTTCTCCTCTTTCATTAGCTATTTTTGAATCTTCTGCAGTAAAGTAAACCTTACCACAAGCAGCACCTGGAGATGCTGGAAGTCCTTTAGCTATTACAGTTGAAGCTTTAAGGCTTGCTTTATCGAAATTTGGATGTAGTAGTGTATCTAATTGCTTTGGCTCTACTTTAAGAATTGCCTGTTCTTTTGTTAACATTCCCTCTTCTACAAGTTCAACAGCTATTTTAAGAGCAGCTTGAGCTGTTCTTTTACCATTTCTAGTTTGTAGGAAGTAAAGCTTTCCATCTTCTATGGTAAATTCCATATCCTGCATATCTCTATAATGATCTTCTAATTTATTAACAATGTCTATAAATTCTTTATAAACAGCTGGATTTTCTTTTTCTAAATGCTCTATTTGTTGAGGTGTTCTAATACCAGCAACAACGTCTTCACCTTGTGCATTCATTAAGTACTCAGCAAATATTTTCTTTTCTCCTGTAGATGGGTTTCTAGAGAATGCAACTCCTGTACCAGAAGTATTTCCTTTGTTACCAAATACCATCTCCTGTACGTTTACTGCTGTTCCCCAGCTTCCTGGAATATCATTCATTCTTCTATAGATTATAGCTCTTGGATTGTTCCATGATCTAAACACAGCTGTAATTGAAGCTATTAATTGTTCATTTGGGTTACTTGGGAAATCTTCACCCTTAGCTTCTTTGTAGTAAGCTTTAAATTTAACAACTAATTCTTTTAAGTCATCTGCGTTTAATTCAGTATCAAGTTTAACTCCTCTAGCTTCCTTCATTTCATCCATGATGTCTTCGAAGTTTCTTTTTTCTACTTCCATAACAACATCTGCAAACATTTGAATAAATCTTCTATATGAGTCATAAGCAAATCTAGGGTTATTTGTTTTTTTAGCCATTACCTCTACAGTTTCATCATTTAATCCTAGATTAAGTATTGTATCCATCATTCCAGGCATAGATGCTCTAGCACCAGATCTTACTGAAACTAATAGAGGATTTTCTAAACTTCCAAACTTCTTACCACTTATTGCTTCAAGTTCAGTCATTTTATGGTTAATTTCATCTACTATTTCTTGTGATATTATCTTTCCATCATCATAATATTTATTACAAGCTTCAGTGGTCACTGTGAACCCTTGCGGTACTGGAATCCCTATGCTTGTCATTTCTGAAAGATTAGCCCCTTTTCCACCTAATAGATTTTTCATACTGCCGCTACCTTCTTTAAAAAGGTAAACATATTTTTTGTTCTCCATGTTATACAACCCCTATCTTTTAATATATATAGTCAAATGAATAAGTTTATTCATCTTCACCCAGTTTTACAAAAACACTAGTAATATTGGTTTTAGATATTTTCCCCACTATTTTTAATATCTCTTTACCATCTATAATTTCTTGCCTTACTACCGGTAAACAGTCAACCTGATGTGACATTATCTTCTTTGCTGCATTAAAAGCTGATTCTTCCTCGCTTACGCATATTATATTTGGCATTCTAGTCATAATTATTCCAACAGGTACTCTATGCATATCAGCTGTCCCCATAGCCATTTTGATGAAATCCTTTCTAGATACCGCTCCTAAAAGAATCCCTTCGTTTGCAATAAATAACGTCCCCGCATCATTTAAGAAAAGCGTTAAAATAGCTTCATAAACCGTGGTTTCTTCTGTAACTAGAATAGGTTTAGACATAACATCCTTAACTAAAATTTTTCTTATTTCACTATTTTTAGGATCCCTGTCTGATTTCTTAATACATACGTAACCTACCTTAGGTCTTGCTTGCAATATTCCAGTCATAGTTAATATGGATAGATCTGGTCTTATGGCGGAACGAGTCAGTCCTAACTCTTTTGCTATAGCTTCACTGGTGATTGGTTCATTTGCTTTAACTAAATCTATTATTTGTTCCTGTCTTTGTGAGAGTTTAATGACAATTCGCCACCTTTCGAATATGTAGTACTAACACTATAAATATTATACATAAACCCCATTATAGATTTTATTGTAAATGTGGTTATAAGTTTAATATAGTAGTGGTAGTAATCGCTATAATTTTTTACTATTATTAAATAGTACCGTAATTAGTGTAACACAATTACTATGTTTTATATTATATCATGATATTATAACAAGTAATATGATTTTTCAATACATTTATTTCATAAATGTACAAAAGATTCATTTAATTTTCAACTTAGCCATTATAAAACATAGAAAATGTTATTTAATCCAATAGTTTGAATTTTCAATTTTGTATATTTTGTTATAAATAAAAGATGGAAATATCCTTTCCATCTTTCTACGTGATTTCTAAATTTTAAAAGATTTTTATTTATTACCATGTAATATTTTATCTTTAAATTTCTCATAAGTTACAGATATACCCTCTTTTAATTCATGAGTTACTTCTGTAGCCTTTTGTGCCGTGGTTTTCATAGTGTTCTTAACAAGCTTATTTATTACTTCTACTGAACCATCTTCTTTTATTATGTCTATCTCTAAGTCTGTAAATACTGCTGTTGCAGCTCCTAACACTATCAATACAGGTTGTAGTAGTAATACTATTCCAACTACTATTCCTGCATTCACAGGTATATTTACAAGTGTATTTTCATCAGTTCTAATTATTATTCTTGATACATTTCCACTTTTAATAAGAGATTTTATATAATTCACAAATTCACTTTCACTGATTTTTTCATTAAAGTTCTTATTATTATTTTGTTTTTGTCTTTCGCAATAAATTAAAGCTTCTATTATGTCTCCATTAAACTTTTCTAAAATTTCCTGTGCCTCTTCATAGGATAAATTTGCTCTATCCCTTAGCATTTCTATTTTTTTTAAAGTATTTTCATCCATAAATATTCCCCTCCCAAGCAACATTCACTGATTAAATCACAGATTTAGAGTATTACAAGTAAACTCCTTCTCATATTCATTCGAATGAGTAAGTTCTACTAGCCAAATCACAGATTTGGAGTGTCACTTAAGTAATGATAGGCTTTTAGGCTTTCTTCTATAATTCAACTCCATGAATGTAGCTAAAATTTTCTGTATCTCAGCCTTAGTAGCTTTGTCCAAATTTAATCTTCCAACCTTCTCTAAGTCTACTTTTTTTAAGAACTTTAATCCATTATATGTGGCACCAGACACTTTCGTACCATGCTGCTTTTCACATTCATCACATATGCCACCATAAAATTGAAATGATATATAATCGGATTTATTAATTTTATTGTTACAAAGTGCACAGTTCTCTAATGAAATTCCATAACCTATAGAATTTAATAATTTCACTTCAAAAGCCCGAGCTAAAAGTTCCATATCTACGGCTTTATTTCTCATAAGGTAGAAGCATTTAACTAAATTCATAAAAACAGTATAGTTTTCTTCTTCCTCCATGGTAATATCAATAAGCTCATTAAAATATGATCCATATATCAAGGTATCATAGTCATTTAATATATCTTGAAAGGAATCTATTATCTTTCCTTCATTTAACGTATATAGTCCTCTGCCTTTATATAGTACATACTCTCCAAAACAAAATGGTAGGGTGTTAGAAAAGTTTTTATTTTTACTTCGTCTCGCACCCTTAGCAATAACAGATACCTTACCCATATCTTCAGTAAATATCCATAATAACTTATCATTTTCTTTGTATTCTTGAGTTTTTAGCACCATACCTCTAGTTTTAATGGTACTCAACAGATACCACCTACAATTCTATTTATTTATAGCCAAGTTCTTTTAATACGAAGGAACTATCTCTCCACTCACTTTTAACTTTAACCCAAAGCTTTAAGTTTACCCTACATCCTAAGAACTTTTCTATATCTTGTCTTGCATAGGTAGATATCTTTTTCAACATAGTTCCATTTTTACCTATTATTATACCTTTGTGTGAATCTTTTTCACACAGCATATTTGCTTCTATAAGATAATTTCCATTATCATTCTTTTTCATAGTTAATATTTCTATAGCTATTCCATGAGGTACCTCTTGAGATAATAATCTTAAAGCCTTCTCTCTTATAATTTCCATAACGATAAATCTTTCTTGTTGATCAGTTATCATATCCTCTGGATAATACTTTGGACCCTCTGGCAATTTTTCAACTACTAACTCTAAAAGTTTTTCTGTGTTTTTTCCATTCATAGCTGAAATAGGTATTATTTCTGCAAAGTCAAATTCCTGAGTATATTGATCTAAAGTCTTCGCTACTCTATCAGCAGAGTTTTCATCTATTTTATTTACAACTAAAAATACTGGTGTATTACACCCCTTTAACTGCTCTAAAATATGTACATCCGACTTGTTAATTTGCCCTTCTGGGCTTGTTAAAAATAGCACAACATCTACATCTTTCATAGAATCTTTAGCTATCTTCACCATATAATCTCCAAGCTTATTCTTTGGATTATGCATACCTGGAGTATCCACGAACACTATTTGATAATCATCCTTGGTTAATATTGTCTGTATATTGTTTCTTGTGGTCTGAGGTCTACTTGATACTATAGATAATTTCTCCCCCATTAAATGATTTAACAGAGTTGATTTCCCTACATTCGGTCTTCCTATTATAGTTATAAATCCTGATTTAAACATATATCCTCCTTTATTTAAGTAAGTCTTCTTTAGTAAATGCTCCTGGTAATATTTCTTCTAGAGTTTTTACTTTATACTCATCTTTGTTTTTAATTAATATTATTTCTATATCTTTATCTGCAAATTCTGCAATAACCTGTCTACATATACCACAAGGTGCAGTGTAAGTTGACATATCTCCTACTACAGCAATTTTTTTCATTACCTTATGTCCTTCAGATACCGCTTTAAATATGGCAGTTCTTTCAGCACAGTTTGTAGCACCGTAGGAAGCATTTTCTATATTACATCCTGTAAACACCGTACCATCTTCCATTTCAATTGCGGCACCCACCTTGAACTTAGAGTAAGGTGAATATGAATTTTCTCTTGCATCTATTGCAGTTTTAACTAACTCTTTATTCTCCATTTCAATTTCCCTCCCATTTAATTAAATTTTCTTCTTTTTTAAGATTATTTACCTAGAAATAATAATTCAACTCTTCATTAGCCATTCTATAGACATTCATACATAACTCATATGAAATATGAAATGATTTTTACCGGTATTAACACCAGTATTCTAGTATACACTATAGTAATACTATTGTCCCACGGTTTCACTAAATAATTCATATAAGAAGAAGTGTCCTTAAACTCATAGACACCTCTTATACTATAATCTGATATAAAAACAGAATCAACAATGATCCAAACGCTCCTCCAAGAACCACCTCTAAAATAGAATGGACATCTGAATCAACCCTACTTTGAGCTACTATAAAGGCTAATAGGAATGCAAGTATCATTATTAATGGCTCCGTTGTTAAAAGGGTAATTGTAGTTGCTATGGCAAAAGCTATAGAACTGTGACCACTAGGCATTCCACCTCTCAGTGGAGTCCCTTCATCATAAATGGCTTTAACTACTACCGTTGCAATACACACTATCACTAACATAAAGAATATCATATGTGGATTTGAATTTTTAATTTTCGAGAGAATTATTAATGAAAAAGGTAATACTTTGTCATAAAAAATTATATAAGCCACCAATATGGCATTTAAAGCAGTTATCAGTACCGCTCCTGCTGCCACATTCTTTGCAATTTTTGCCAAGGGATGATAGAAGTTCGTGGTGGCATCTATAGCACACTCTACTGCCGTGTTTATCATTTCAGCTACAACAACCATAGTTATTGTTATTGTTAGTATTAAAAGTTCAATCTTGGTCAAATCAAAGAAAAAAGATCCAATTAATACTAACATAGTTATTATCATATGTATTCGCATATTTCTTTGAGTTCTAATTGAGTAAATTATACCCTCTATAGCATAGTTGAAGCTATCCACTAGCTTTTTCACCTTCATAATACTCCACACCACCTTAAACAAAGTTGACATGGTAGAATCATGTCATACTTATAATTTTTCTATCTAGTTTATAAGCTTCATTAGTCCTTAAAATTCTTATCTTTCAATTTTAAATTTGTTTAAAATCTCTTCTTCTCTAGCCCTCATAACTTTCTTATCATTTTCCTCCATATGGTCATAACCAAGTAAGTGAAGTATGGAGTGAATTATAAGATAGCATACCTCTCTTGTAAATGAATGCCCAAAATCTTCACTCTGCTCTTTTGCTCTCTCTAGAGATAGAACTATATCTCCCAGGACTAGATTACCCTCATTTAAATCTATTTGAGAAAACTCATATCCTATATAAAACTGCTTAAACACCATTTTATCCTGGTAATCAAGCATAGGAAATGATAGTACATCAGTAACCTTATCTATACCCCTAGTATCCTGATTAATTTCTCTTATACTTTCATTATTTACAAAAATTATACTTACCTCGTAGGGTATTGTTACCTGCTCCTCCTTCAAGGTGTAGTTAACAATATCCTCAATATTGCCTTGTAAGTCTTCATCTATAGTGATAAGACTTTGTCTATTGTCCATATAAATCATATTATTCTTCCTCGTTCTTACTAGATTGTTCTTTCTCTTTTATAGCCTTTTCAATATTTATTTTTTCCTTAGGATATTCTATTCTTTCATGGTAAATCCCTGATAATACTTTTAAGAAGCTCTCTCTTATCTTTTCCAAATCTTTAAAAGTTAAATCAGAATTAACAAGTTGATTTTCATCTATTCTAGCTTTTATTATGTTATTTACCATAATTTCAATCTTATCTTTTGTTGGCTCTTGTATTGATCTTACTGCAGCCTCAACTCCATCAGCCATCATAACAATAGTAGATTCTTTAGTTGTTGGTGGAGGACCACTATATTGGTAGTCATTCTCGTTTATTTCATCTGGATTTTCGCTTTGATTCCTCATTGTTATATAGAAATACTTAGCAAGAGAGTCTCCATGGTGCTCTCTTATAACATCAATTATAACCTGTGGTAAGTTGTATTTATTCGCCAACTTAATTCCATCATCCACATGAGATAGTATTATAGCTGCACTTAAGGCAGGTGACATATCATCATGAGGATTAGCTATACCAACTTGATTTTCTTTAAAGTAATAAGGTCTCTCTAATTTACCTACGTCATGATAATACGCAGAAACCCTTGCCATTATTGGATTTGCACCTACATTTTCTGCAGCCATCTCTGCTAAATTTGCAACTAGAACTGAGTGATGATAAGTACCTGTAGCTTCTAATAATAATCTTCTCATCAAAGGATGATTTGGATTAGCTAGCTCTAACAGCTTTATGTTTGTTACTACATCAAATATATTTTCCAAGAATGGTAGTATACCTATAGCTAATATACCAGATATTATTGCCGATGCACCTGTAAGCAATGCCCTATTTAATATAGTGGATAAATTTGTACTTAAAAAATATCCCATAATTCCTCCAAAGATTATGTTTACTACACCAATAATTAAAGATGAATATAGTATGTCATTTCTTTGTTGTACTCTTTTTAATACCATAGGAACTATTACAGCATTAAGTAATGCTATTAAAATTAAATCCACAGAAAATTTAACAATAAAAGATATGAATATTACATTTAGTACCCCTATAGTTACAGAGGTTTTGCTATCAATTAATACAGATAATAAAATAGCTACACATGCAAAAGGAATTGTATATGGTGATATAGGAATAAATACTCTTGCCAGTGCCACCGTTAAAATTGTTAGAATATTTATTAATACAACTTTAGTATTATCTTCATATAAATCCTTTCTTCTTAACTTTATATATATCCATTGTATACCTAATATTCCTCCAACGATTAAAATTAAAGCTAGATGCATATATATTCCATTGGATTTATTATTATCTAAAAGACCTAAATCATTTAAAAGTTCTAGCTGAGATTCATTAATTGGCTGCCCCTCAGCTATAATAGTTTGATCTTTTTTATAAATTACAGGGGTTACATTCTTGGCCACATTTTGTCTTGCTTCTTCAGTTTTTTCATGATCAACAAAGTATGTTGCCTTGGTTTGTGAATGCCCAATTGCCATAGATAAATCTTTTACACTTTTAGAATAACTAGAATTATTAAATGTAGTAGTTATATATCCTTGAGCTGAAAAAATATCTTGAGGCTTATTCTCATATATAGATGTGGTATCATATAAGTTATTCATACATGATACTATATCCTTATTTATACTTTCTAATTGAGTTTCGCTTAATCCTAATAAAATCTCATAGTTCTCTATAGAAAGATTCTGTATTGGACTTTGTTCTCTTAATTTCTTTATCTTCTCAGCTTTTAGTTTTTCCTCTTGTTCCCTAACTTTATCTGGATCTTCTTTATCTGATTGACTGATAGTTAATACAGTTTCCTTATTTATTTTCTTTACAACTACAAACAAGTTGTCTATATTTTCAACAGCTAACTTTCTAACACTTGCATCATAGGTATAGGTTTCCTGTATATGCTTTAATTCCTCTTCTATGTTTTTTTGGGTAGCTATCTTATCCTCAACATCTTTTGGTGCTTTAATATCAAATTTAGCTATCTCTCCAACATCTAATGTATACTTCTTATTTACTACAACTGAGCTTAAAATTAAATAAATTATCAACGTGGTGGTAATAAAAGTAATATGTGGTTTTATTACTGGAAACTTTCTCTTCCTTAATATTTTTTTATATCCCATGTTTACACCTTCTCTTTAAGTGTTAGGGCTCCCCTCTTCACTTACTTCCTTTGGAGCTACAACCTCACTCAAGGCAATATCTTCCTCTACCGTAACTAATACCCTAACCTCATATTTGTCATCTTGCTTTTTAACCTCAGGCTTAATATCTAATATTTTAACACCTCTGTCTAAATTTAATGTAATCTTATTTTCTAATTCCTTAACTATAGCATCTGAATTTGTCTCTATTTGAACTTCCTCAGTTTCATAATAAGTTTCCTTTATACAAATACCCCATTTTGTTTCTATTTTATCATAATTTTTAAAGTTATTTAATGATTTTTTAAGATAAATTTTCTTATTATTAAGATTTATGGAATAAGATGAAATTTCATTTCCAGTCCTTTTATTTTCTACAGTATGAGTTGGAACTATTTTAATTTCTTCATAAAATGTAGTTGCATATATTCTTCCTTGAGCTTTTACAGAAAACTCCCTTCCCTCTTTCCCCTCTTGACCTTTAACGATTAAATCCCCCTGGCTAACCACCGTACCTGGAACTTTAACTTGAGTACCTGCACTTGTATATATCCTGTTTATGATTCCACTTCTTCTAGCTACTAAATCACCTGTATATTCCTTTTCCTTTACAACTGGTGGCTCTTGCCTTTCTACAATTTCAACTGTAAGTTTTGACCCCTCAGTCCTAACCTTAACCCACATTATTTCATCAATGTCTGTAACTAAATCTTCCTCTACTTTAAGTACGTCTATTGAATCTTTCCTAGTTCCAACCATTATACCATAACTCTTAAGTATATTCCTAACTTCTAAGGGCGCAAGATATTTATCTGTAAGGATTTCAACCTTCCAAACAAATCCACCAAGGTAATATAATATATAGATGAATAAAGCTACACCTACTAGCAATACTTTTCTATGATTAAATTTAAGTGACAAGAAATTTATACCCTTGCGATCTATAACTCTCATCTTCCCATTTATCTTTGTCACAGCCTCTTCTAGATAATGATATTCTGACATCTTTATATCTAGTGTTATTGAAAACATATTATTTCTCTTAACATTTTTTATTTCTACATTCTTATTCCAAAGGTAATTCAGGACCTTTTCACCCTTCATGGATTCTACTTCTACCCTTACAAAACTTTTATTAAAATTATTTATTTTCTTCATAATTCTCATACACCACCGTTCTAAATTTACCTGTTAAAGTTATGGTGGTTCCTCCTACAAAAATAATTTCAAAATTTTCCCCTAAAATTTCTAAAAGTCCTAATGTGGTATTTATCACTAACTCATTAGTATTAAACTTTATTATTCCCTTGTGATTTTCAACTGTTATCTCTTTTTCAGCTAATATAGTTATTTTAGGCAAACTAAGAGCTACATCAACAGGTAGATCTAACCCATATACAACTTTTTCTTTTACTCTCGCTAATTTATTATTCAAACTCCATCACCTCTAAATCATAATAATTTTTACACAAATCCCCTTTTAAATTTTATGATTTTGAGTAATGATTAATTACTTAAATTCAAAAAGAACTTACCCCTGTTTTATTACAATGAGTAAGTTCTATATATATTTCCTAAATCAAGGACTTAGATATGACACTCTTTCTCATATTCATTCGAAGGAGTAACTTCGAGCAACTAAATCAAAGATTTAGATTCTCAGTTAAATCACAGATTTGGAGTGGCAATTAAAAAGGACTCAGTTAACTGAGTCCTTTATTTATTCAAATATTCTTTTACTATTTGACTTACTACCTTACCATCTGCTCGACCATTTACTTTAGGTCTTACATCTGACATAAGTTTTCCCATATCTTTAATGCTACTAGTACCAAGTTTTTCGGCTGACTCTATAACAATCTTTCGGATTTCTTGTTCCGTTAACTGCTGAGGAAGGTATTGTAATAAGATTTCTATTTCCAAATTAGTCTCATCAACCAAATCTTGTCTATTTCCTTTTTGAAACTCAACCAAAGAATCTCTTCTTTGCTTAATCTCTTTCGCTAAAATCTCAATAATTTTATCATCATCGACATTGGTTGCTCCAGATTTCTCAACTAGCAATATAGAAGCTTTCGCCATACTTATTACTTTTGCTTTAAACCTATCTTTTTGTTTAATAGCATTTTTCCAGTCGTCCTGTAATGTTTCCTTAATGGATGACATTATTTAAACCTTCTTTCAAATTCTATTTAAATTTTCTTTTTCTAGCAGCTTCTGATTTTTTCTTTTTCTTAACACTTGGTTTTTCATAGTGTTCTCTTTTTCTTACTTCTGAAAGCACACCTGATCTTGCACATTTCTTTTTAAATCTTCTTAATGCATTCTCTAATGATTCATTTTCTCCAACTTTTATCTCTGACATTTATATCCCTCCCTCCGCTAGCTCAATTCAATTTTAATTAAAAGTAGCCAATGCGAGGCCTAAATAGCACATTTTCAATTATACAATTCACATTAACTTATGTCAAGATTTTCATCAGTTTTATTTATATAAATTTTAACCTGGTGGCCATTTTAGATTTCTTCCACCCAATAAATGAAAATGTAAATGTGGTACTGTTTGCCCACCATCTTCTAAGGTGTTAGTTACGACTCTATAGCCACTTTTTTCTATCCCTAGGGTTTCTACTAGCTTTGGAATGGTTGAGAAAATATGAGCTACAATAACACTATTCTCTTTATCTATGTCATTTACGCAGCTGATATGCTCCTTTGGAATAATGAGAATATGAACAGGAGCTTCCGGGCTTATATCATGGAATGCTAAAATCTTTTCATCTTCATAAACCTTATTTGAAGGAATTTCTCCCTTTGCTATCTTACAAAATAGACAATCTGACATGTTTTCACCTCCATTCCTAATTTAAAAAACAATTGTTAAGTTTCTTTACAGATACACTAGTATAATAGCATTATACTCCTAAAATTAATGTTAGTGCATTATTATTTTTAATAAAATTATAGCATAATTACTATAATTTTAGTTTGTAAATTAATTTTATATTCTACCAATCATATTTTCTCTCTCTACCCCTACAATTTTTGTAGATAGAATCTTACCACTTAAATCCTCTGTGCTGGCTGTTATAACCTTTATATAATTCTCTGTATAACCAACATAATGATTATCTTTACCTTTTAAAGGCTCTTCATACAATACTTTCATTTCTTTATTTGCAAACTTCTCCATGAACTCTACTTCTAGAGTATTGTTTAAGTCTATTAATTTCTTACTTCTTTCTTCCTTTAGATTTCCATCTACCTGGAATGGCATATCTGCAGCTTTAGTTCCTTCTCTTTTACTATACTTAAATATGTGCATTTTACTTAACTTTATATCTTTTAAGAATTTGTAAGTCTCATCAAACTCATTATTAGACTCTCCTGGGAATCCTGCAATTATATCTGTAGTTATAGATATATCCTTCATATGTTTTCTTAGATTATCTACTACTTCTTTATATTCTGCCGCTGTGTACTTCCTATTCATCCTTTTAAGAGTACCATCACTTCCACTTTGAAGCGAAAGATGGAAATGTGGACATAATTTCTCTAGGGAACATATTCTGTCTATTACACCCTCAGTAAAGAATGTTGGATCAATAGATCCTATTCTTATTCTCTCTATACCCTGAATTTTATCTATTTCCTCTAGTATTCTAACTAAATCCCAATCTCCCTCCAAGTCTACCCCATAGGAAGCTGTATGAACTCCTGAAAGTATTATTTCTTTAAATCCATTTTCACTTAAATCTTTTACTTCTTTAATTATTTGCTTGGGTTCTTTGCTACAAACGGCTCCTCTTGCAAATGGAATTAGACAGTATGTGCAAAACCTATTACAGCCATCTTGAATTTTAAGGAAAGCTCTAGTCTTATCCTGATATTCATTTATAGCTAGTTCTTCAAATTTTTTATTCTTAAGAACATCACTTACTTCTATTATTTGTTTCTTCTCTTCTCTAGTTCTATTTACCCAGTAAACAACCTCACCTTTGTTTCTGCTTCCTAGGACTACATCTACTCCTTCAATTTTAGCTATTTCATCTGATGCTATCTGTGAGTAACATCCAACTACAGCTATTATTGAATCTGGGTTGTTACGTCTTGCTCTCCCTATCATCTGTCTTGACTTTTTATCTCCCATATTGGTTACTGTACATGTGTTTATAACATAAACATCAGAATATTCATCAAAACTCACTACTTCATATCCATCTTTTATAAACTTCTCTGCCATAGCCTCTGATTCATAAGAGTTAACTCTGCATCCTAAAGTATATAGTGCAACTTTCATTATATGGTTCCTCCTAAATCTCCAAGTTCGTACATTATAAGACTAAGAGCTACAAACCCGGCAGTTTCTGTTCTTAGTATTCTTGGTCCTAAAGTTACTATAAATCCACCTAAATCCTTCAATGCTTCAATTTCACTTTCTTCAAATCCACCCTCTGGTCCTATAACTATTCCTACATTTTTTATATCTTTGTTCTGCACCTTACTTTTCACATATCTCATCCCTAGATTTTCTTGATTTTCATAAGGGACTACTATTAGGTCAAAGTTTTTAAGCTCCTCTACTAAGGCTTTAAACTCCATAGGTTGGTTTATTGTTGGAATTATACTTCTTTTGCTCTGCTTGCAAGCCTCTAAAGCTATTCTATTCCATCTATCAACCTTTTTAAATTCAGAAGTTTCATTTCCTTTAACCACAACTCTTTCTGTGATTATGGGAGTTATTTCACTAATTCCAAGCTCAGTACATTTTTGAGCTATTAAATCCATCTTTGCAGCCTTTGGTAGTCCTTGAAAAAGATGTACTGCTATAGGACTCTCATTGTTTAGTTCTACTTTTTCAATGATATTAACCTTTACTTCTTTTTTATTTACTTCCTGTATTTCACCGATATATTCAGTACCCTTGCAGTTGTTTATATTTACTTTATCTCCAGCCTTAAGCCTTAATACCTTGTATATGTGCTTAACATCATCACCTTCAATGGTACATAGATTTCCACTTATGTTGTTATCTTCTATAAAAAACTTATGCATTTCTAGCTTACTCCTATCAAATTTTTATTTCTTTGCAACTATGCAAATCCATTCCCCATCTTCCATAACTTCTTCAATACTAAAATTTAAAGATTCTAGTTTATTAACTACCATATCTCTTTGAGTATTTAGTATTCCTGAAGCTATAAAACGCCCATCTTTTTCTATGAATTCTTTTACGCCTTCACATAAAAACATAATTACTTCAGCTAATATATTTGCTACTACTATATTTGCCTTACCATTAACAACTTCCATTAAATCTCCATGAAGTATTTCTATGTTTGATAGGTTGTTAAACCCTACATTCTTATTTGCTGACTCTACAGCTACTGGGTCAAGGTCTACTCCTACTACATGTTTTGCCCCTAGATGTGCTGCAGCAATTGATAGTATTCCTGAACCTGTTCCTATATCAAACACAATAGAATCTGCTTTAACATACTTCTCTATAGCTTTTACACACATTCTAGTAGTCTCATGGGTACCCGTTCCAAAGGCCATCCCTGGATCAAGCTCTACCACAAGTTCATCTGTTTTTTCATCGTACTCTTCCCAAATAGGTTTTACAACTATTCTATTTCCAACCTTTGTTGGTTTATAATACTGTTTCCAATTGTTTTCCCAATCTTCTTCATTTACCTTGCTTGATGTAACAATTCCCTCACCCTTATCAAATCCAAAGTCACTTAACTTATCTACACTTTCTTTTATGTAATTTAAGGTATCCTTAAAGTTGTCTGTCTCTTTGAAATATCCCTTAACTATGGCACCCTCTTCTATAGTTAAAACTGATTCATTAATAAAATCTGCATAACCAGGGTTCTTCTTCTTAAACTCAACATCTTGAACATCCTCTATAGAAACTCCTTCTACATCGCAGTTATAAAAGAATCCAGATACGGCTTCTGTGGCCTCACTACTTGTAATTACAGTTACTTCAATCCAATCTTTATCCATTATTTATTCCTCCTAAACATTTTAAAATTTATCCCATATCGCTCTAAGGATATATGTATTTTTTCTATATAACTTATAATTCTAATTTAAACACTTAGCAAAATCCATTATACACTAAATATTATTTAGTGTGTAATAGAAATTAAAATGGCTGTTTCATCACAGAAATTACTTTCTATCCTAAAACAGCCATTGTATCAACAATTTATTTACTTTCCGAAGATTCCTTTTTTATGCTTCTTTTTATCTACATTTGCATTAGTCTCTGGGATCTCTCCGCTAGCTTCCATAAATAATCTTAATGCTTCTTCCTGCTTCTCATTTAGAGATTTTGGAACATCTACTATTACCTTAACGTAATGATCCCCTCTACCTGCAGAATTTACTCTTGGAACACCCTTAGCTTTTAATCTAAACACTGTTCCTGGTTGAGTACCAGCTGGTACCTTATAGGTAACATCACCATCTACTGTTGGTACTTTTATTTCTGTACCAAGAGCTGCTTTTGCAAATGATACGTGTGCTTCCATATGAATATCAAAGCCATTACGCTTAAAAGTACTATGAGGAGCAACTCTTATATTTACATAAAGATCTCCTGATGGACCTCCATTTTCACCTACTTCACCTTGTCCTCTTAAAGGCATTACATTACCAGTATCAACCCCTGCTGGAACATTTATTGTAAGATTCCTAGTTTTTCTTTCTTTTCCTGTTCCTCTACAAGTTGTACATGGAGCTTCTATAATTTTACCTTTACCTCCACAAGCATCACAAGTAGCTGTTGTTGAAATAACGCCAAGAGGTGTTCTTCTTTGAACTTGAATTTTACCTCTTCCACTACATTTAGAGCAAGTCTTTGGAGTAGTACCTTGTTTAGCTCCACTTCCTCCACAATCCTCACATTTTTCTCTTCTTGTGACTCTAATCTCTTTTTCACAACCAAATACAGCCTCTTCAAAGGTTAAATTTAGGTTATATTCCATATCAGCGCCTTTTCTAGGACCATTTTTGTTTCCAGATGAACCAAATCCTCCACCAAAAATGTCTCCAAAAATATCGCCAAACCCTCCAAATCCGCCTCCAAAGTCAAAACCATCAAAACCCTGTGCTCCACTAAAATCTGTTGTTCCATATTGATCATATCTTTGTTTCTTTTCAGCGTCTGATAGAACTTGATAAGCTTCATTTACTTCTTTAAACTTTTCTTCCGCAGCGTCATCCCCTTGATTTCTATCTGGATGATACTTCAAAGCCGATTTCTTAAAAGCCTTTTTAATATCGTCTTCACTTGCATTTCTATCTATTCCAAGAACTTCATAATAATCCTTATTAGCCATATTAAAAATTCACCACCTATTTTACTCTTTATATATATTAAAGCATCCTATGTATAATTTCAACCATTTGCTCAATTGCAATAAGTAGAATTTTAACACATACACTATTTACTAATCGTCTCTATAAAAATTTATTTATAGCTCTTATATATAATTCCTATTATTTTAAACTTTAAATTAAGGGATGATTTTTACGTCATCCCTTAATAATATTTTATAATTGAAATTCATTCAATGAGTAAGTTCCATACATAAAATCAATGATTTAAAGTACTATTAATGAAACTCCTTCTCACCTTCGTTCCAATGAGTAAGTTTCACTATCCAAATGTAAAATTTGGAGTGTCACTTAAATTAGTCTACTTTGAAGTCAGCATCTACAACATTATCATCTTTTGGTGCTTCTTGTGCTCCTGCTCCACCCATGTTGTTTGGATCAAATCCTTCTGCTCCTGGCTGTCCGCCCTCTGCTTGGTAAACTTTTGAAGATACTGCATAGAATTCTTGAGTTAATTCTTCTGTAGCTTTTTTAATAGCTTCTATATCTTCACCATCTTTAACTGATTTTAAAACTTGTAGTCTTTGCTCTACTTTAGCTTTATCTTCATCAGAAACTTTTTCTCCAAGGTCTGTTAATGATTTCTCTGTTTGATAAACCATTTGATCTGCAGTGTTTTTAGCTTCTATTGCTTCTTTTCTTTTCTTATCTTCTTCAGCAAATCTCTCTGCTTCATTTACTGCATTTTGGATTTCATCATCGCTTAGGTTAGTTGAAGCTGTAATAGTTATATTAGCTTCTTTTCCTGTTCCTTTATCCTTAGCTGAAACTTTAACTATACCGTTAGCATCTATATCAAAAGTAACTTCGATTTGAGGTATTCCTCTTGGTGCTGAAGCAATTCCAGAAAGAGTGAATCTTCCTAAACCTTTGTTGTCAGCTGCCATTTGTCTTTCACCTTGAACTATATTAATTTCAACTGATGTTTGACCATCTGCTGCAGTTGAGAACACTTGGCTCTTCTTGCTTGGAATTGTTGTATTTCTTTCGATTAATGGAGTAGCAACTCCTCCTAAAGTTTCAATTCCTAAAGTTAATGGTGTAACATCAAGAAGTAATACATCTTTAACATCTCCAGTTAATACTCCACCTTGAATAGCTGCTCCTGCTGCAACACACTCATCTGGGTTAACTCCTTTTGATGGCTCTTTTCCAGTAAAGTTTTTAACTGCTTCTACAACTGCTGGAATTCTTGTAGATCCACCAACTAGAACTACCTTATCTATTTCTCCAATTGAAAGTCCTGCATCACTAAGAGCCTTTCTCATTGGTTCTATTGTTCTTTCTACTAATTCATGAGTTAATTCATTGAATTTAGCTCTTGTTAAGTTCATTTCTATATGCTTAGGACCTGTAGCATCAGCTGTTATGAATGGAAGATTGATGCTTGTTTGAGTAGAAGATGATAATTCTATTTTAGATTTTTCTGCTGCTTCTTTTAATCTTTGAAGAGCCATTTTATCATTTCTTAAATCAATTCCATTTGAAGCTTTGAAAGTTTCTGCTATATAGTTCATGATCTTCTCATCAAAGTCATCTCCACCAAGTTTAGTATCTCCATTTGTAGATTTAACTTCGAAAACTCCATCTCCAAGTTCTAGGATAGATACGTCGAAAGTACCACCACCAAGGTCATAAACAAATATTTTTTGGTTTGTATCCATTTTATCAAGACCATAAGCAAGTGATGCTGCAGTTGGCTCGTTGATAATTCTCTTAACATCAAGACCTGCTATTCTTCCAGCATCTTTAGTTGCTTGTCTTTGGCTATCGTTAAAGTATGCAGGTACTGTTATAACTGCTTCTGTAACTGTTTCACCTAAGTAAGCTTCTGCATCAGCTTTTAATTTTTGAAGTACCATTGCTGATATTTCTTGTGGAGT
>NZ_JAVXMF010000031.1:0-28210 GCF_036646415.1 Clostridium sp.
TTTATATAGGTATATTTTGAAAAAGAAGACTTGCCAACTTTTACTTGACTCAAACTTGTATGGCTACATAATATTAATAATTTAAATATTATGATATAATTATACAATATATTTAAAATACATGTAAATAATTATCTGAAAATATATTAAATATACTGTTTTTATATAATTTACTGTTAGGAGTGACAATTTATTATGGACAATAATAACAGTCTAATTAGACTTAACAAATATATAAGTGATAGTGGAATCTGCTCTAGGCGAGAGGCTGATAAATTCATTGAAACTGGTAAGGTATATATTAATAGCATAAAAGCTTCAGTAGGCACAAAGGTTTCTACAGCTGATACTGTTATAGTTAACGGCAGAACAATTAAGCCTAAATCTAATAAGGTTTATATTGCCCTTAATAAGCCTATTGGAATCACATGTACAACTGAAACTCATGTTAAAGGAAATATTATTAACTTTATGAATTACCCTGAACGAATATTTCCTATAGGTCGTCTGGATAAACCCTCTGAGGGTCTAATATTTCTAACAAATGACGGAGATATGGTAAATAAAATATTACGTGCTGGCAACAGTCATGAAAAAGAATATATTGTTTCTGTAGATAAACCTATTAATTCAGAGTTTATTAAACTAATGGGAAATGGAATTCCTATCCTTGATACTGTTACAAAAAGATGTAAAGTTAAAAAAGTTAGCAACCGTACCTTTAATATAATTTTAACTCAAGGGCTAAATAGGCAAATTAGAAGAATGTGTGAATATCTTGGATATAAGGTTACTAGCCTTAAGCGTATAAGAATAATGAATGTTTCTCTTGGCAGTCTCCCTAAGGGTAAATGGAGATACTTAACATCAAATGAAATGTCAACGATTCTTACTCTTACTGAGACCTCTAAAAATACTGTAGATTAAAATAAAGGGATTAAGTTTTATCTAAACAAACTTAATCCCTTTATTTCATATCGATTATATATTTTGGGTTAATATAGTTTAGTAGTTATATTTAAAGTATACTTACTATAAAATATATCTTGTACTTATTAGAATTCACCTTTGAATAAATCAGCAAACTGTTTATCTTCAATAATTTTTACATTCTCTTTAATTTCTTTAAAAGTTATTTCATAATCATCTGATATATCTGAATGTACTTCATACATTTTTGCTACTACATTATTTTCATCATAAGTGATAACATAAGTTACTTGGTCTTTTTTCCCATTTACATTTCTATAGTATGGATATATTTTTGCTTTTGTTTTATCTATACTTTCTTTTTCTAATATTTTATTTAGCTCACTTTCAGCCTTCTCAGCATATGCAGCCTCATCATTTTCTGAAAGTAATTTTATAGTGTTTATCTCATTATAATAATACTCTGGATTTACAAAGCTATTTAGCAATGATTCAAAACTCTCATATGTTACTTCATTATTATTAACCCCTTGTTCAACTGAGTTTTGTTCTACCTTTTCACTATCATTACTAGAATTTCCTCCGCATCCAACTAACGATAATCCTATTGTGGCTGTTAATACTAATGCAATTACCTTTTTCATTTTAAACCCTCCATATTTTCTGTTCAATTTCAAATTGTAAAAAACAATTATTACAATCAAAATAATCGTTTTTTTTACATTTAATTATATTTACATATGTAAAATTGAAATATAGTTAAATCTAATTAAATCATTTTTAACACAATTGAAATTATATCATAATTTGTAAAATTTACAACTTTTTCTTTCTACAAAAAAATATATTCACAGTTCATATGTTAATAAAAATTCATCTGTTATTTTTATTAACAGTATTATTCTTTTTCATACAAACATTTGTATGTATTTTAACACATTATACACATTATCCACAGATATCATGTGTATAAGTTGGTTAATTTAATGTTAATATACTAAATTATGCACATAAACTAAAAATTTTTAGTAAATAACTAATTATTATCCTTCTAATACATTTAAATTTTAAAAAAGTTATCAACATTATCCACAGTAATGTGTACAGTTTGTTTATAACTTTTTATTTTAAATTTATATTTAAAGAGTAAACTATATTTTATTTCATTTTAGACGTTATAAATCATCTCTAAATTTGCAAATATAATAATATCTTTTATATTATCTCCACATATATAATAATAACAATATGTGTTAAACTGAATATATTAAGTAATCTAATAATATTATGTTGAATTGTGTTATTTCTGAATATATAAATATCATGTGAAATTATAATACATTTTAGGAGGTTTATTTATGAGAGTCGGATTAGGATATGATGTACATAAATTAGTCAGTGATAGAAATTTAATTATTGGTGGTGTTAAAATACCACATTCTACAGGACTTCTTGGACATTCTGATGCAGATGTTTTACTTCATGCAATTATGGATAGTTTACTTGGTGCTGCAGCTCTTGGTGATATAGGTAAGCACTTTCCTGATACTGATAATAAATTTAAAGGAATTTCTAGTATTGAATTACTTAAGGAGGTTAAACTCCTTCTAGATGCTAGTAACTATATAATAGAAAATATTGATGCTACAATAATAGCTCAAAAGCCTAAAATGTCACCACATATTTTAGCTATGCGCACTAATATAAGTGCTGCTTTAAGTATTAATATAAATCAGATTAATATTAAAGCAACAACAGAAGAAGGCTTAGGTTTTACTGGGTGTGAAGAAGGTATATCTTCTCAGAGCATATGCCTACTTAATAACAAATAATTTTTATACACTAAAATGCCTATACATTATGAGTATCCTCTAATGTATAGGCATCTTCTCTCTACATATCTTTTATTATCTGTTCTATATCTCTCTTTAACTCATCAATTGGCTTATCTTCCTTAAATCCCTTTAAAAGCCTTGAAATTGATTCATAAACATATTCATCTTTACTTATCGCTATAGTTTTTGCCTTTGGATATACTTCTTTTACTTTTATATTAATTTCGTTTTTTAAAGTACTTGTTATACTTTCATAATTCTCCTCTAGTTTTAATGCAACTAACACAGATTCATGATTTATAAATACTACTGCCGACTCAATTCCATCAATTAATTGTACTTTGTCCATAACCCTCTCACAAGTCGCTATTGCATCTTTAATCGTTTCATCTTTATCTATAGGATTATTATCCATATCTTCTATTGTTGGTCCAGCTCCTGTAGTATCTCCAGATTTCTTATCCTTATTACACCCTATTAATATTACCGTAGCTATAATTAATATTACAAAAGTAAATACTAACATTTTTTGTATCTTTAGCTTCATTTTATATCCTCCCTATATAATGTAGTTATCTGACTTTCTAAATTTTTATAGAACTTCATGATATATTACTTAATATATAGTTTGGCTTATAACCCTAAGTATATTCATATTCTTGTTCTTTATCTATACTGTATCTAACAGCTATATATCATCACAATTTTTCAGAACATCTCTTGTAACAATAAACCGACCTTTATCTTCTACTATTTCAAATTCACTTATGCTAGTTATCTTTTCTTCTCTTTCAATATGAAACACATAACCTTGTTTTCCTTGGTTTTGAAAGAAAATTATAGAGGTTTTTACAACTCTCATAGCATTTCCTTCTCTATCATATATTATATCTGGAATATTATTAATCATAATCTATTCTCCCCTTACACCAGTTGTTAATTAATGATATATAATATTATCCTTATATATCATTTATGACTTTATTTAAAATATACCAAATATAATTTTCGCTAATTCAATAAATTTATAATTCATAAATTAAAATTTTTATATAATGAAAAAGAGGGATGAAAACAATTAATATTATCATCTCTCTAGAGTATCTAACTCATATTTATATTAATTTCCTAATGTAGCAACCATAACAGCTTTTATTGTATGCATTCTATTTTCAGCTTCATCAAATACTATTGAAGCTGAACTTTCGAACACCTCATCTGTTACTTCTAGTCCATTTAATCCATATTTCTCAAATATTTCTTTACCTACCTTAGTTTTTGTATCATGGAATGCTGGTAAACAATGCATAAATTTAGTATCTTTCTTACCAGTTAACTCCATCATTACTTTATTAACTTGATATGGTCTTAAAAGTTCTATTCTTTGAGCCCATACTTCATCAGCTTCTCCCATAGACACCCATACATCAGTGTATATAACATCAGCATTTTTAACACCTTCAGCTACATTATCAGTAATTGTAACCTTAGCACCAGTCTCTTCTGCTATTGTATTACATTTTTCAACTAAATCTACCTCTGGAAATAAGCTCTTAGGTGCAACAATTCTAAAATCCATACCCATTTTAGCTGCACCAATCATTAATGCGTTAGCCATATTATTTCTTCCATCTCCAGCATATACAAATACAACTTCATTTAATGGTTTTGAGAAATGCTCTTTTATAGTTAAAAAATCTGCTAATATTTGTGTTGGATGATCTTCAGTCGTTAATCCATTCCACACAGGAACTCCTGCAAACTGCGCAAGTTCTTCTACTATTTCTTGACCATACCCTCTGTACTCTATTCCATCGTACATTCTTCCTAGAACTCTAGCTGTATCAGCTATAGATTCCTTTTTTCCCATCTGGCTTCCTGTTGGCCCAAGATATGTAACATGAGCACCTTGGTCATGAGCCGCAACTTCGAAGGCACATCTTGTTCTAGTTGAATCCTTTTCAAATATTAATGCTATATTTTTACCTAATAATCTTTGTTTTTCTGTACCTGTGTATTTAGCTTTTTTTAAATCTGATGAAAGTTCTAAGAAATAATTTATTTCCTTTGGTGAAAAGTCCATTAAAGATAAAAAGTGTCTGTTTCTTAAGTTAAACATTGTTTATACCCCCTAAATATTTATATTGACCTATGTTCTAGTTTTCATAAGCCCCCATGATTTTTTATTATATTATAATATTTTTTTAACTAGCTATTATAAATTTTCTCTCACTAATGGCATAGACATGCATCTTGGGCCTCCTCGACCTCTTGAAAGCTCACTTGATGGAATCTCTAAAACTTCAATATTATACTTGTCCAATAGCTCATTAGTCACATAATTTCTTTCATAGGTTATAACCTTACCTGGTGATATGGCTAAGGTGTTTGACCCATCATTCCACTGCTCTCTCGCTGCTATTATTCTATCTCCTCCACCACATCTTATAAGCTTTACATGAATACCTAGGTGCTTAGATAAAATATGCTCTAAGCTATCTACTTCTTCATTTGCAATAACTTGATTATTTTTATAATCATATGTTAACGCCGTAACCTTTAGAGTGTCCTCTATTTCTGGATGTATGGTGAATTTATCATAATCAATCATTGTAAATACAGTGTCCAAGTGCATAAAAGCTCTAGTCTTAGGAATATCAAAAATTAAAATAGTTTTAAAACTCTCATGATGTTCAAATATATTTCTTGCTAGGGTAAACACAGATTCTCTATCCGTTCTTTGACTACAACCTATAGCCAAAAGATCTTTTGATAGTACTAGCTCATCTCCACCTTCTATACTGGTGGGAAGTTCTCTATCATACCATAAATCTATACCTGAATTTTTGAATCTTGGATGATATTTAAAGATATATTTTCCAAATATAGTCTCTCTTCTTCTAGTTGGAGTCCTCATTGAATTTAAAGATACTCCACTTCCCATACATGCAAATGGATCTCTTGTAAAATAAAGATTGGGCATCGGATCTAATATAAACGGATAATCATTAGCCTCTTCCTTTATACCCAAACTACATTTTCTTACTCCCGCCATTACAGTATCTACTATTTGCTTATCAGCCATATCCATCAAGTAATTCTTAATCTCTCTATTCATATACTCATCATTTACTTGAGCTTCTTTTAAAATTTCTTTAACAAATAACTCCCTTACATCGCTCGTCCTTATAGCTTCTGCTGCTAGTTTCTCAAGATATAATACTTCGACACCTTCATTTTTTAGTGTATTAGCAAAAAAATCATGTTCTCTTTGTGCTACTTTTAAATATGGAATATCATCAAACAGTAATCTTTCTAGATATTCTGGTATAAGATTTTCTATTTCTTCACCTGGCTTATGCAAAAGCACAGTTTTTAGCTTACCTATTTCAGAGTAAACATTTATTGATGAACTACTCATTACGTTACTCTCCCCCTAACTTCTATAATATAATTGTACAACTAAATTGTATTCTTAATATCTAACTATCTTAGTTCCTGATAGCCCTTTTAAAGCATCTTTAGCCTTAGATAATGATGCAATCATTGCAATCTTGTCCTTGTTAAACATAACAAATTTTTTGCAAGCTTCAACTTTAGGTAACATACTTCCAGGAGCAAATTGACCTTCTTCAATATATTTATTTACATCATCAATATTTATTTCATTAAGTTCCTTTTGGTCTGGTTTATTAAAATTAACACATACTCTATCAACGGCTGTTAATATCAATAGGCAATCAGCATCTAAAATTTCTGCAAGTTTTTCTGCTGCAAAATCCTTATCTATAACAGCAGGCACTCCCATTACCTCTTCATTCTCTCTTACAACAGGAATTCCACCTCCACCGCAAGATATTACAACATTTCCATTGTCAACTAACTCTTTTATCATTTTCTTCTCTATAACATCAATTGGTTTCGGAGACGCTACTACTCTTCTATATCCTCTTCCTGCATCTTCCTTCATCACGTATTTCTCTTCTTTTTCTAACTTTTCTGACATTTCTTTTGAAAAAAAAGATCCAATTGGTTTTGTAGGATTTTGGAATCCATCATCATTTTTATTTACTACAACCTGGGTAACTACAGTAGCCACAGATTTGTCTATTTCTCTTTTAGATAATTCTTGTGCAATTGAGTTTTGTAAGTGATATCCAATATACCCTTGTGAAAATGATCCACATACATCAAATGGAAATAGTACGTTTCCTTCATTTTGTTTTCTAGCATCCTCTACAGTCGATAATATTTGACCTACTTGTGGTCCATTTCCATGTACTATTGATACTACATGTCCATCTTCTATTAAATCTACTATGGATATAGCAGTATCTCTACATGTCTGAAGTTGCGCCTTTGAGCTTTTGTCCTTTGGATCTGCTTGAAGAGCATTTCCCCCTAACGCTAATACTATTTTCATATTTTATGACCCCCTTAAATCTATTGTTTAGATCTTAATCATATATTTCTATAGTATTACCCAAATTCATCTATGTCAAATTTACATTTATTGTTTTTATATGTATTTGTGTATATATTTTACATGAATACGTATAAAAAATTACCTAACTTCCTCTTTTTCTTAATGTAGTTAGGTAATTTTCTGAATAATTATTTAATTTTGCTGTATAAAAAATTTTTATTTTATGTTTCTACTTCCTGGCTTTATATAAGGTATGTTTTCTTTGCAAAGTGGACATTCTTCCTTAGCAAAACTTTCAATATTCAATTTACATGCACTGTATAGTGGAAGTGTTAACTCGCAGTTTTCAATTCTTCTATCAACTAGGCAGCATACTCCAATAACTTCTGCTCCTAACTCTGTTAGAATCTTTACAACTTCCATAGTAGATTTTCCAGTTGTAACAACATCCTCTGTAATTAAAACTCTTTGACCTTTTTTAATTTCAAAGCCCCTTGTTAAAGTCATTACTTCATTTTTTCTTTCAGTAAATATTCCAGGCTTGCCTAATTGTCTTGCTAGTTCATAAGCTACTATTATTCCACCCATTGCTGGTCCTACAAGCATATCTACATCTAAATCCTTAACTTGTTCTGTTACAACTGATAATACCTCCGCAGCTTTATCTGGATGTTGTAATAACTTTGCACATTGGCAATATCTATTACTATGTTTACCTGATGACAATAAAAAATGTCCCTCTAATAATGCTTCACACTCTACTAATATATCTATAACTTTATTTCCCATAATTTCTTCCTCCTATATTATCCCTCTTATTTCACTTATATCCTTGATATTTTCTTTTATTAAAAACTTTTCTATTCCATCTATTATCTCAATTGATGCTAATGGATTTATAAAATTTGCAGTTCCTATTTGAATTCCTGTAGCTCCTGCCATTATAAACTCTATTGCATCTTCCCAGTTTGTAATTCCACCAAGTCCAACTACAGGTACTTTACAAGCCTTACAAACTTGATGCACCATTCTTAACGCCATGGGTTTTACTGCTGGTCCTGAGAATCCAGCATAGGTGTTATCAAACACGGCTTTCCTTTTTTTATAATCAATTGCCATTCCTTGAAATGTATTTATTAATGATAGAGCATCTGCTCCTGCCGCTTCACATCTTAGAGCCATATCAACTATATTTTCTGCATTTGGAGATAACTTAACCATTAATGGCTTTTTACATATCTTCTTCACTTCTTTTACAGCTTCATAAGCTACATCCGCTTTAATACCTAGTGCCATTCCACCATGTTTTACATTTGGACATGATATATTTAACTCTATAATATCCACATCTTCATGGTTTAGCTTCTCAATTATACTTATGTACTCCTCTACTGTAGCTCCTCCAACATTTGCAATTATATTTGTATGAAATTTCTTCATCTTTGGAAGTTCATTTTCTATAAATTTGTTTATACCTGGATTTTGAAGACCCACACTGTTTAACATTCCACCTGTAGTTTCTTTAATTCTAACTCCAAAATTTCCTTGTCTCTCATCTAAAGTTAATCCCTTGCTGCAGATTCCTCCAAGTTTAGATATATCATAAAACTTACTGTATTCTTCTCCAAACCCAAAGGTTCCTGATGCCGTTATTATTGGATTCTTAAATTCTCTATCACAAATATTTACTTTAAGCATAATTTCTCCTTTAAACCTCTAAATCTTCTCCATTAAATACTGGACCATCCTTACATGTTCTTTTATTACCATGAATGGTTTTACATGTACATACTAAACATGCTCCTATTCCACAAGCCATCTTTTTCTCTTCTGAAATATAAACCTTAGTACCTGCTTCTTTGCATATTTTAACTACTCTATACATCATAACTTCTGGTCCACAGCATAAAACTAAATCATAATCCTTTGGATCAAATAGCTCCGTTACATATCCCTCATGACCTTCACTACCATCTTCTGTAGATACCTTCACAGACAGTCCTGCTGCCTTAAGTTCATCTAATCCATATACTTGATCTCTAAACCCTGAGAATACATCAACAGTAGCTCCTGTTATATTATTTATCAATTCTCTCATAGGTGCTACCCCAATTCCACCTGAAACTACCGCAACCTTACCTTTTATCTCATCTAAGTTAAATCCATTTCCTAAAGGTCCTATTACCTTAACTTCTTCTCCAGTCTTAAGCTTGCTTATTAACTTAGTACCATCACCAACTAACTGGTATAAAAATTCTATAGATGTCTCTGTTATTTTATGAATACTTATAGGTCTCCATAGCAATGGTTCCTTATCCCAACATCTTAACATATAGAATTGTCCTGGTTTTCCAACAAAGCTTCCCTCTAAAGAAATCTTAAATATTCCCTCGGAAATCTCTTTATTATCTATTACTTTACACACCCTGTATTCATAATCATTATTTAACATATCATTTCTCCTAATAATTCATTCTAATATGGTGACTGTCACTTTAAATTATGCCATACAAAGATTTTGTATGGCATTTATAATAATTATAATTTACTTCTGTAAGTTCTTAATAGCTTCTAATATTTCATTCTTCATTCTAATAGCTTCTTCTCTTGCATACTTTGCAAAATTTTCTTCACCATCAGTCTTACCTTTATATGCAAGGATTATTCCTCTTGAAGAATTAACCACTCCGCCATTACCATTCTTTAGGTAAAGAGCTACATCCTCAGCTCTTCCACCTTGAGCTCCATATCCCGGAATTAAGAAAAATGTTGTATCGAGTGCTTTTCTTATCTCTATACCCTCATCTACATGAGTGCATCCGATTACTCCACCTACAGAACTATAACCATGTTTACCCATATATTCTTTTCCTAAGTTATTAATAGTTTCTCCAACTACGTTATATACTCTTCTATTATCCACAGTTTCTATATATTGAATATCCTTGCTTCCTTTGTTAGAAGTTCTAACTAGTACAAATACACCTTTATCCTTATTTTCTACATATGGTAAGTAAGGTTCTATACTATCAATACCCATATACGGGCTTAGTGTTATAAAATCAGCTTCAAACTCTCCTGCAAAGTGCGCCTTAGCATACATCTCTGCTGTTTTTGCTATATCTCCTCTTTTTATATCTCCAATAGATAAAGCTCCTTTTTTCTTTATATACTTTAAAGTTTTAGCATAAGCTCTTAACCCATCTATTCCGTAAGCTTCATAATATGCTATTTGTGGTTTATAACAAGCTACATGATCTACAGTTTCATCTATAATAGCTTTATTAAACTCAAATATTGCATCTCCCACATTTTCAAACTTCTTAATAAACCCTTCTGGTATATAAGATATATCTGTATCTAAGCCTAAGCAAACATGTCCTTTTTTTTCAATAGTTTCAAATAATCTATCTATTATCATATTGCACTTCCTTAACTATTTATTGGAATAAACTATCTTCCCACCTTTTATAGTGGTCATTACTTCTCCATAAACTCTCATTTTATCAAAAGGTGTATTTTTACCTTTTGATATTAGCTCTTCTTTACGTATCTCATATTCTTTATCTAAGTCTATTATTACTAGATCACCATCATACCCTATGTCTATGGTTCCCTTATTAACTCCTAAGATTTCACTAGGCTTTTTACTCATTATTTCACTTAATTTACTTAAGTCTATATGTCCTTCTTTTACTAATTTTGTATAGCTAACTCCAAAGGAGGTTTCTATTCCTGATATTCCTGGAGCATCTTTTTTCTTATCTTCATCACTGTGTGGTGCATGATCTGTTGCTATACTATCTACGTATCCATCTTTTATTGCACTAATTAAGAAATCCACATCCTCTTGTTCTCTTAGAGGCGGGTTTACTCTATATTTTATATCATTAGTCAAGGCTATGTGATGAGGTGCTACTTCGCAAGTAACCTTATGACCTTTTTGCTTTGCTTTTATAATATATTCCATAGATTCTTTAGTGCTTACATGAGAGAAATGCACACTACATCCAGAATGTTTAGCTAAAGTTAGGTTTCTCCAAGTCATTGTATTTTCAGCAAGTCTCATATCTACACTAGATAAATTATGATTTTCACAGTGACACATAACTGTAATGTCTTTTTCTTTAGCCTTAACCATTGCATTTAGCATAACTTCACTATGCATCACATCTTTTCCATCTTCTGATATTACCTTTACTTCACCCTTATTTATTTTATCTAAGTGACTTATATCATCTCCACTAAAGTTATTTGTAATTGATATAACTTGATTAATATCTACAAGACCTACTTCTTTTCCTTTTTTCACTACATAATTAACAGTCTCCATAGTACTACATACTGGATTTGTGTTAGCCATAAGGTTAACCATTACATATCCACCTTTTACTGCGGCCTTTGATCCTGATTCTATGTCTTCCTTATAAGTATATCCCGGATCTCTAAAGTGAACATGTAAATCTACAAAGCCTGGCATTACTATATTCTCATTAGCATCTATAGTTTCACAGTCCTTTATGAGATTTCTTCCGATTTCACAAATTACTCCATCTTTTATATATATATCACCAACAAAGGTTCCGCTCCAATCAACCACTGTACCGTTTTTTATGCAAATTTCCATGCTTCCACCCCTACCCTTAGTATAATGAAGTTACTTTTTGTAAGTCATCACAATAATGACATTTGTATTCTCTAGTGTCTTCATCAACCAAGTGGTGTATATGAATAATATTAGGCTCTATAGATGTTACACATCTTGGATTCTTGCACTTTATAACATTCTCAACTTTATTAGGAAGTTGTAGTTTTATCTTCTCTTTAATTTTTTCGTTCTCAATTATATCTATAGTTATATTAGGATCTATAACTCCTAGTATTTTAAAATCAATATCTATTTTGTTTTCAATTTTTATTATGTCTTTTTTCCCACATTTGTCGCTTGTAGCGTTCATTATAAGTGCTACTGTAAAATCAACTTCGTGCAAGTTTAGAAAGTTAAATATTTTTATTCCTTCTCCTGCCTTTATGTGGTCTATAACTAATCCATCTTTTATACTATTTATAGTTAACATACTAATTCCCCCTTATATACCTTAGTAAATTCCTAGTAATTTTAGTATTAATGCCATTCTTACATACATTCCATACTTAGCTTGTTTGAAGTAAATTGCTCTACTGTCATTATCTACTTCGTAGGCTATTTCATTTACTCTTGGTAGTGGATGAAGAACTATCATGTCTTCTTTTGCAAGTTTCATCTTTTCATTATCTAATATATAAGTATCTTTTAGTTTTATATAATCATCTTCATTAAAGAATCTTTCTCTTTGAACCCTTGTCATGTATAGAATATCTATTTCTTCCATAGCTTCTTCCATTGTTCTTACTTGTTTAAACTCTATATTTCTCTTTTTAAGGACTTCCTTCTTTATATATTCAGGTATCTCTAACTCTTCAGGAGATATTAATACAAACTTATTATTCTCATATCTAGTTAGTGCTTTTATTAATGAATGAACTGTTCTACCGAATTTTAAATCTCCACAACAACCTACTGTTAGATTATTAAGTCTTCCCTTTGTTGTTCTAATTGTTAATAAATCTGTTAGTGTTTGAGTTGGATGTTGATGTCCTCCATCCCCTGCATTAACTACGGGTATATCACTATATTGTGCTGCAACCTGTGGAGCACCTTCCTTAGGATGTCTCATTACAGCTATATCTGCATAACATGATACAGTTCTTATAGTATCTGCTATACTTTCACCCTTTGCAACTGCACTAGCATTTGGTTCTGAGAACCCTATTACACTACCACCTAATCTTTGCATTGCAGCTTCAAAGCTGAATCTCGTTCTAGTACTTGGCTCATAAAATAATGTAGCAAGTAGATTGCCATCACAAGAATGCATAAATTTCTTCGGATCTGCTATTATTTTATCTGCCAAATTAAATATATCGTCCATTTCCTCTAGTGTAAGGTCCATTGGTTCAATTAAACTTCTTCCTTTTAACATGTAAAACACTCCTTTTTAGCCTCTCTGGGATAATTTAAAGGTAATTAAAATTTACTTATAAAAAAAAAGCTTTCCTAAAAGGAAAGCTTTAAAATATCAATTCATATCTTACATTATTAGCACAACACATTAGTAATTTATTACCATTATATTTTATCTGCTAAATCTCATAATACGAAATTTAATTTTCTTCCCTTGTCGGCATCTCTGTACCGTTTTTAAAAGGATACTATATTAAATTTTTACTAATTTAAGTTTAACCCATATGTATTGATATGTCAATATATTTTAATTTACCATTTTGTAAATTAATTTTTTAATACCTGTATAATTTAATAAGCTTAATCATATACTTATGTTTAAATATATTTGTTGAATTATATTCTTAAAACCCGTAAAATATAATTACTAAAAACAACTTAAAACTACTAGATAATTAAGGAGGAATATTAAAATGAATATAACTATCGATGATGAATCTAAAAATGCTCTCTTAAATAATTTAAAAGAACATAATAAATCTGCTGCAAGGCTTGCTATTGCAGGTTTTGGATGAGGTGGCCCTAATCTGAGTGTTGTTCTGGATGAACAAAAATCTAATGATATCATAGAAGATGTAGATGGATTAAAATTTGTTGTAGATAAAGATGAAGAATATATTTTTGAGGAATGTACTGTATCTTATAAAAAGACCTTTTTTGGTAAAACCTTTAAAGTAATTTCTAAAGCCGTAGGTGAAAATACAGGTTGTAAGTAACTTTTACTTATATTTGCATAAATCTTAATTTAGACCCCCTTTATATTATTATATAAAGGGGGTCTTACTATGATTAAACAAACAACTTTGTCTCAATTTTTTTATCATACTCAGACCAACAATCTAACTTAGTCATATCTTTAACTTTTGATACCTTATTCATAGTTGCATCAACATAATCAGCATAATGTACTATAAATGCCTCTTCTGTATTTGGTGGTTTTGGTGATCCATATTTAACCTTACCATGATGTTGTACTATACAGCCTTTTATTCTATTCTTAAAGTCTTCACTATAAATCACTGAATTGCTATTAAAAGCTTCTTCTATCATAGTAACTCCAATAACTATATGCCCCTCCATCTCACCTCTAACCGTGGATTTAAAACTGCCATTTAAAGAGTACTCGTGAATTTTACCTATGTCATGTAATTTAGCAGCAAGCACTGCAATTTCTTTATATCTGCAATTATATCTATTAGCAAACTCATTGGCAAAGTGTGTAACATTAAGAGTATGTTCTGCGAGCCCCCCTATATATGTATGATGTTGTAGTCCCCCAATTCCTTTAGTGAATTTTTCAATAAAGTTACTGTCCTCAAAAAAATACTTGTTTAAAGCTTTAACTTCTTCATCTTGAAATTGGTTAGTAGTTATTTCCTCAAGTTCTTCCATTATGTCATTTATGTCTCTCTTCACATAGCACATAAAGTCTCGAAGGTCATACGCACCATCTTCTAAACTTATTTTAGATATTTTATTATTAAGTATACACGCTTTCACCACATTACCTACGCTTAAGTTATGTATACTGCTACTTTTATCATTAAATTCAATTTCTCCTGTTATGTCACAAAGAGTATATATTATATTGTCTTTATATACTTCTTTATCTTTAATCATAAGTAATAAACTTATTGTACTTTCTTTAGCATTATTAATTACTTCTCTTAAATAAACTGGCTTCATATTATCATCTCCTTAAGTGATACTACAAATCTATGACTTAGTAAGCATAACTTATTCATTTAATTTTATATAAAAGGAGTTTCCCGATTAACACACATACACTATGTATGTTTTCATAAGAAGATAATTTTATTCTATATCTAAATTAATAACCTTAATTATATTTTTCTCCGAACTCATTAACCAATGTGGTTACTAACTTCTTTATATTACTAGCATGTGCTACTAAACTCATAACTAGTAAAAACATCATTATTCTCTCTTTTTCTTGATTATTAAAATCATACTTTTCCAGGTACTTATTAAAGATGTCTTCCCGCCCCTCTTGAGTTCTTAAAAAAGATAACTCTATGCTTTGTTGTTGTAATTCCCCAAATAACTTAAAAGAGTCCTCCCATGAAAGAATATCATCTTCTCTATTATTTATATCATTAAATGCAAGCCTAAATACACTCTTTATTTCATCTGTTGTTAAAATAGGTCGCATGTACCCTAATAAAACTAATTGTACTAGATGTAATTTTGTATATCCTCGCTTCTTGCCATCCTCTGGCTTAGATATAACCTCACTTTTTATATAATTCTGCAATATATTATTTGTAAAATTATCTTGCTCAAATTTATCATTAAGATAATCCTTTACTTGGGATAAGAAAAGGTCATATTGAGGCAACTCATCATATTGTATTATAAGTTTTTGAGTAGTTTCATCTGCCACTTCTGAGAATCTATCCATAATTTCTTGAAAAATAGCTCCATCTTTATCTTTATTATCTTGCATATTTACACCTCTTTTCACTTAATGCAATTTAAAAATATATTATATATGATTAATCATTATATAAGTTTATTGTATTACTTAATATTAATTATAAAATATAAACTTCATATTTACAAATATCTTACAAAATAAAATTAACATGAAATAACTATATTATAATCCTTCATAATATAGATTTATATTTTTTTTACTAACATTAAACACAGATTATTACAACCTAAATATCAATTATATCAACATATACTGTTTATTAATATAATTTATAACCTACTGAATTATCTACAATTATTCCATATTTTAAAGGTTATCCACATTATCAACATATATACTGTGTATAATGTTAAGTATTTTCTGTTTATAACTATGAAATGTACATTACTTTATTATTCATATTTTGATATATTTTGTAGAATCACTTCGTATTTTCCGCGAAAATTATTGAAAAATAGTATTTTTATTATAAAATAGTTTATTATCAACTTATTTTTCTTGCTTTTTTATACTTTCTAGCTAATTTACTATAATATAACTATAATCTCTTTTAGATTTATGGTATATACTGTAATAATTTTATTTATTTTATCATTTTTTATTGACTTTTAAATATTTTTATACTATATTATATTCATGGTATTAAATTCAAGTTATGTAATTTAAATCATATCTGATTATTTATTATAAAGCAAAATATTAGGAGGAATTTATTATGAAATCAACTGGTGTTGTAAGAAAAGTGGACGAGCTAGGAAGAATAGTTATCCCAGTGGAATTAAGAAGGACTTTAGATATCGATGTAAAGGATGCACTTGAGATATATGTAGATGGAGATCAGGTTATATTAAAAAAATATGAGCCTGCTTGCATATTCTGTGGAGATGCTCGTGATGTAATTAACTATAAATCTAAAAATATATGTCAAAAATGTTTAAATGAATTAAAAGGTTAATAACCTAAAAAATAATAAAAATGTTACTTATTTTAAGTAACGTTTTTTTTATTTTTAACGTATATAATAATAGAAATACTAATAAGATTATAAATAAAAGACCAGTAACCTAATTACTGGTCTTAACCTGACAAATTAAATTAATATCTTCTTCCTGACAGGTAATTATAACTTGGCATAGGAGCTATTTTAACTACCTCATTATCTTGAGGTGCATGAAGATAACTTCCATTACCAACATATATGCCTACATGATACGCCTCTCCACCCGAGCCAAAGAATACTAAATCTCCTGGTTGAAGTTGATCTCTTGATACGTAGCTTCCTGCATTCATTTGACTTTGTGCTGTCCTAGGAAGACTTTTCCCACATGCAGCATAAACATATTTAGTAAGTCCTGAACAGTCAAAAGTATTAGGTCCATTCCCACCATATTGATATGGAACGCCTAAAAAGTTCATAGCATATCCAACAATTGAACTACCTGATGCATTTGGAGGTAATGACACACTTGAATCACTATCACCTCTACTAGGTCTACTTGTGCTTTCTGATGATGCTAATGATTCATTTATTTGCCTTAATGTCTCATCTAATTGAGCTTGACTTTCTTTCATTGCAGTATCAAATAAATCTCTGTTAGCTTCTGCTACTTCCATAGCAGCTTTATGTTCCACTTTTTTCTTCTCCAATTGAGCTAGTTTTTCATTGTTTTCATCTTGTAATGCATCTAGCTTTGATTTCTCTTCTTCTATTACAATTTTCTCGTCTACAAGAACTTGTTTCTTATCTAACAAACTACTAACAACTTCCTTATCGTAGTTTATTATTGTAGTTACATTATTTAGCCTCTCTAAAAAGTCTGATAATCCCTCAGAATCTAAAAGAACTTCAACATAACTATCCATGCCATTAATATACATAGACCTCATTCTCTTGCTAAATAAACCATTTTCTTCTTCTATGTCACTTTCGGTAGCTTGTACCTTCTTGTTGCTCTCTTCTATTCTACCTTCAACTTTATGGATTTCAGTATTTAACTCCTCTATATCTATAGTTATGTCTTCCATTTGAGAATTAACTGATCGTATTGAAGCTTCAATTTCATCTACTTTCTCTTGAGCACTTTTATAACTATTTTTATTTTCTTCTAGCTTTTGCTCATATGTCGATTTATCACTGTACGGATCTGCAAGCACATTAGTTCCAATACAAGTAATACTAAGTGCTAACGCAAGTACTAATGATATTCTCTTCTTATTCAAAAAAATCCCTCCCCCTCAATATCTTAAGTTCCATTTACAATTATAACATAAAACTCACTCTAGTCTCAAGTAATTTACTTTCAAAAACGAGACAATAATATCTTTTTATGGTCTTATAGTAAATATATTCAACACTATTACTAATATTCCTTTAAATAATTTTAACCTTTATTAAAATTCCAATATTTACGAGTTCTACATGTTTATTGAATACTTATACACTTCAGATTTATGTAAATTACGTTCTTTAGCAACTAATTTTATTGCTTCCTTTTTATCTCTACCCTGATCAATATATTGTCTTATATGTTCCTCAATGGACATATTTTCCCACTTTGATCTCGCATCCTTTTCTATCTCATCCTTACTCTTACCTTCTATTACAATTACATATTCACCTCTTGGCTGATTTTCTTTGTAATACTCTATACACGATTCTACGGTTCCTCTTAATATTGTTTCATGAAGCTTTGTAAGTTCCTTGCATATCGCAATCTTTCTATTACCTAGATTCTCTCTTATAAAATTCAAAGTTGATTCTATTCTATGTGGAGCTTCATAAAGTATCAGTGTCTCTTCTCTATCTATTAGGCCTTCCATCGTAGCTTTTTTATCTTTGTTTTCTCTCGACAAGAATCCTACAAATGTAAACCTATCAGTATTTAACCCCGAATAAACTAGAGCTGTGGTTATAGCTGTAGCCCCTGGATAAACTTCAAATTCTATATTTTCTTCTATACATCTTCTCGCTATAACCGCTCCTGGATCAGAAATTCCGGGAGTCCCAGCATCACTTATTATTGCTATATTTTGACCATCTAATAATCTTTTTATTATATCCTCACTTTTACCATTTTCATTATGCATATGATAACTCATTAATGATTTTTTAATTTGAAAATGATTTAGAAGCTTTAAACTTTGTCTTGTATCTTCACATGCAATAACATCTACACTCTTTAATGTTTCAAGAGCCCTCAACGTTATATCTTTTAAATTTCCTATCGGCGTAGGTATTAAGTATAACTTACCGCTCATTGTTAAACCTCTCCTTTTTCTACTAATTTACTCTTATATGTGTAAGCACTGAGAATTATACAAGGCTTGAATTTCTGGTGAATATGAATCATCGTCCATATGAACATATAATGGATCTTCTATTTTTAGAAAAGCTCCTCCATCTCTTTGACCTTCTACCAATAATATATTAGGAGCCTTACCTGGTTTTGGATGAACAAATCTTATTCTCTTTGGTTCTATCTTATACTTTCTCATAAGTGTAAGTATATCTGCTATTCTTTCAGGTCTATGAACCATAAAGAACCTTCCATTATCCTTAAGCAACATTCTTGCTGCTACTATTACATCTTCTAACTTACAGCATACCTCATGTCTTGCAATAGCATTTTTGTCCTTCTCATTTATTATTCCTGAATTATGTAACTTATAAGGTGGATTCACAGTAACCACATCTACCCTATCTAAAGATTTTAAAAAACTTATGTCTTTTAGGTCTGCTTCAATAAATTTTACTTCATCCTGAAATCCATTGTAACTGGATGTTCTATTTGCCATCTCTGCAAACTCTTTTTGTATTTCAATGCCATAAATTGATCCACACTGACTTTTACCTTTAATTATAAACGGAATTATTCCTGTGCCACTACATAAATCGATTGCTGTACCATTTTTCTTTATCTTAGTAAAGTTAGCTAACAGCACCGCATCTACACCAAATCTAAACCCATCTTTCTTTTGTATTATATGAATACCCTTTAATTGCAAATCATCTAATGTCTCATCTATATTTACTAGCTCCATAATGTATTTCCCTTTCTATTATCCTAAATCACATATCCTATTATATAATAATATCTTTAATTTTTCACCTTTATAAAATCTAAGTTTACTAAATGCTAAAATTTCATACTCAAAATATTATATTTTATTTATAACAATTACATTTCCTTTACTATTTTAAATATGCAGTGATTTTCTGCTTTTTCCAATACAACTGTAATAACTAAGATTTTCAAGTAATATAATACAACTAACATGTATTATATTTACATAAAATAAAATAAGAAGGGTTTGTATTATGGAAATATTATCATATCCATTTTCATCAGTAAAATTTGAACAGAATACTTCAATTCTTCTAGATGCATCTTTCTTACTTAGCCTAGTTTACGATGATGATATTCGCCACTCTGAATGTATAGAAGTATTTAGAATATTGCTTAATAATAAATGTATATTATTAGTTACAAATATCATCTCTGCTGAGGTTCTTAATCAAATAATGTATAAAGTTTTTATGATGGACATACGCCACAGGATAGATAAGAAAAGTGCATTTAATTCCCAAACAAACATAAGACAAATTCTTTCTTCATTTGGTAAATATGATAAAAAAATTGTGAAAGACAAGCGTATTGATAAACTTAGAGAAATTCCTTACAAAAAATACTTTGATAACCTATCTAAAAATAGTACTAAAAGGGACTTGCTTAGTGTTTACTATAAAACAGCTGTAGCCATGCATACTCAGCTCGAAAATACAGTTAAATATACTTATGTTGAAATAAACAAATTATGTATGGCTAAGACAAAAGATATAATGGTTAAGAACCTTCTTTCAATAAACGATGCAACCCATTTAGCCACCTGTATATGCCATAATATAGAGTATCTACTAACTCTTGATAGTGACTTTATTTATGCTGAATGTAATTCAGTTAAAATACTAAAAATATAACCATGCAACTTGTTCTTGCATGGTTATATTTTATCTTATTTAGAAGGTATACATATACTATCATTTACCTTTATTGCATTTACATCTTTAATATTATTATGGGATTTTAATTCATCTACCCCTTTAACAATATCCATATTAGATAAATATTCTTTTGCTATACTGTATAGAGTATCTCCTGATTTTATAACGTATTTAGTATGTTCAGTATGTTCAGTTGCATTTACTTTAGCAGTATCCGATTCATCTTTTGATTCTAAAGCTGTTTCGTAAGAAATTATTAGTTTTTGTCCTTCAGCTATAACTTCATCCTTAGACATATTATTTCTTTTTAATATTGTTTCTACAACTTCACTTGGTTCAGACTTCGGCATATAATTCCTAGCTATGCTATAAAGGGTATCATTCTTTTTAACTACATAATATCCTTCTTTTATTGCTTCCTTACCAGTTTCGCTACTAGTTTCTTCATTTGTATTCTTACCATCATCTTTTTGTTTGTTTTGTGGTTTAATGGTACTGTTAGTCTCATCTTCAGTTAATTTACTATTAGTTTTCTCTTTAGTAGTTGTATCAGTGATTTTAACTGTATTATTTTTAGATTCTTTAGATGCTTGGTCTCTATTACCAATATAACTTACAGCAAAAAATATTCCACCTAGTACAACTACACATGATATAGCTATTATTACTTGTTTCTTAAATTTCATAATTAACACCTCTTCATATTTTAATAATCAATATCTAAATAATTAACCATTTAAGTAAAAATATACATATTAATATGAAATTATTTTTTATTTTTTTTATATGATGTATTTGATATTAATATTTCATGAAATTTTAAACATTTATATTTAATTTGCAAAAAAATTCCTTGCAACTTGAAATTGCAAGGAACACCCTATGTTATATAACCGTATAACCATGATTTTCTATAGATTGAATTATATCTTCTATATTTATAAAGTAGTCATCATATACAATTTCTACTTCCTTTTTAGATTTATGTATTCCACATGCAATAACACCTTCATTAGCCGATATAGCTGTTTTAACTCTTAGAACATCTTTAGATGCTATCATATCACAAATCTTAAGTGTAGTTTTCATAGTCTTTCCTCCTAATTTTCTTTAAATAATTCCTTAATTATCTTAGGATCTTCAACTTGTTTTTCTAATTCCTTTATATCTACATCATTTATAATATCTTCATAACTTCCGGAGATCATTGTTAAATCATTTATGCTAACAACCTTAATATCATCTTCTCCATCTTTTAAATTTACCTTTACTTTTACAGCTTCCTTTACTACACTACTTGAAACTACCTCACCTTTTCCATAGCATGTGTCAACTATAGATCCAACTTTAGGTAATCTCTTTCTTATGCCCTCATAAGTTTCTTGCTCATAGTTTAAGCAACACATAAGTCTGCCGCATATTCCTGATATTTTCGTTGGATTTAAAGAAAGATTCTGCTCTTTTGCCATTTTAATTGATACTGGCGCAAACTCACCTAAAAATGTAGAACAGCATAAGCTTCTTCCACAAGGCCCTAGTCCTCCAGTCATCTTAGCTTCATCTCTTACCCCTATTTGTCTTAACTCTATTCTAGTTCTAAATATTGATGCTAAGTCTTTTACAAGCTCTCTGAAATCAACTCTTCCATCAGCCGTAAAATAAAATATTACTTTGTTGTTATCAAAGGTATACTCAACATCTATAAGTTTCATTCTTAAGTTATGGGATTTTATCTTATCTAAACAAACCTTAAGAGCTTCTTCTTCCTTTTCCTTATTAGATTTATTTATATCTACATCTTCTTCTAATGCTTTTCTAATTACATTCTTTAAAGGTGCTACAATCTCGCCTTCTTTAATTTCCTTTATTCCTACTACACATTCTCCAAATTCTATACCTCTTGCAGTTTCAACTACAACAAAGTCACCTTTTTTAATATCTAAATCGCCAGGATTAAAATAGTATATCTTCCCAGCCTTCTTAAATCGTACACCTATTACTGTTATCATATTAAACCTCCTGCATTCTCAAAACCATTGTTATAAATGCTAATGATGAGTTTACATTATTTTTCAAAGTATTTCTAGTCCCATCTACAACTTTAATCATATCATTTAATTTGCTTGATGAAAACATATTGGCTAAATCTTTAATATCCGAAGTCTTATCTATATTTATCAAAATTTTTTCATCGCCTACTTCTTTATATATAATTATATCTCTTATCACTGTTATAATTATATCTAAAATCTCCTCATGAATACTACCATAATCATTGAAAAATTTTTCGTATTGCAAAGCTATTTCGGTATCAACATCCTTAGTCTTGTATATAAGTTCAAAAATTATATCTCTAATTATACTAAATTCTTTGTTCTCTATTAAATTTTTAGCCTTGCCAGGTACACCCTTGCCAAAAGCACTAGCAACTATTAATCTTTCATCTTCTATTTTAGGGTATTCACTTCTCAAAAATACCATCATATCTTCATCATTTAATGGCTTTAATTTATGTATACAGCATCTTGATTTTATTGTATCTAATATTCCCTCAAGTTCTTCACATAATATAAATATATAAACATTTAATGGTGGTTCTTCTATGGTCTTTAGAAACGCATTTTGTGCTTGAAATGTAATTTTATGTCCATTCTCTATTATAATTACTTTATTGTCACCTTCGAAAGGTTTCTTATTACACTCTTCAATAATGCTTCTTACGGTATTTACTCCTATAGATGCTTTTCCTTTATCAAGTGACCAATAAATTATATCTACATGGTCCCTAATTTCATTAATACCTAGAATCTTCAAAGCAGTAAGTTTTACTAATACACTTTTTCCTATTCCCTTTTCGCCAACAAATATATGAGCATGACTCAATTTATTATTATTAATAGCTTCAGTTAAACTATTCCTTATTTTACTATGTCCTATCATACTCATAAAATCCTCCTAATAATAAATAATGTACAATAAGCTGAACCTATTGTACATTATCTAGCTTTAGTTATATTATACTCTTAAAAACTTATCTACATCAACAACAAATATAGTTGCACCGCCAATATTTACTTCTATAGGGTATGGAACATAAACGCCTGTTGAGCCAGCTACTGGAGAAGGTGATGATATAAGTTGTTTTCTAACCTTACAAATTTCTTCTATATAACCCAGTACACTATCAACTTTACTTGCTTCTACACCAATCATTAATGTAGTGTTTCCAGCTTTTAAGAATCCACCTGTAGTTGCAAGTTTGGTAACTCTTAATCCGTTTTCTGTTAAGATATCTACTAAATCCATAGCATCATCATCTTGAACTATTGCAATTATCAATTTCATATATTACCCCTCCTTGTATAAATGTTATTATAATATATAAGATTCAACTCTATTTATTATATTTTTATGAATGACATCTATAGAGTCGTCCCCATCTATTATCTCTATTTTATCATAAATACTAGTAATTTTTAAATATCCTTCAAAAACTTTTTTATGAAATTCCATTCCGCTATTTTCTAGTCTATCAAGATCCTTCTGATCTCTTTTTCTATTGAGCCCTTTTTCATAAGGTATAGTTATCATAAATACTAAATCTGCCTTTAATTCACCAAGTGCTGCATCGTTGATTAATTTGATTCTTTCTATTCCAAGATCTCTTGCAATTCCCTGGTATACTACTGAAGAATACACAAACCTATCACATAAAACAACTTTACCTTCTGCAATAGCTGGCTTTATAACTTCACTTACCAACTGAGCCCTTGATGCTGCATATAATAATGCCTCGCACATATCATCCATTTCTTCATTCTCGTTATCTAAGATAACAGCTCTTATCTTTTCACTAATCTTAGTTCCACCAGGTTCTCTTGTCCTAACAACCTCAATTCCCTTGTCTATGAAATATTTTTCTAATAATTCTATTTGTGTAGATTTACCACTTCCATCTGGTCCTTCTAATGCAATTAATAATCCTTTGTTCACTACTTTCCCTCCAGTTGACTATTTTTAAGTACTGTTAAAGTTTCATCTTTTACTCCTAATAATGTAACATTATTCTCTTTATAATAATTTATTATATCAATAATATACTGTGTTATAAACTCCCCTGGCATTATTAATGGTATTCCTGGTGGATAAGGAACTACAGCTTGTCCGCAAACTTTATTTATAGCATCATTTATATTACAAAACTCTTTATCAAGATTTAAAGTTTCCCACGGTAGTTTTTTTATTTCTGGCAAATTATAATCTTTTGGTTTTATATATTTGCATTTTAATACTTCAATGTTACACCTCTTTAAAATCTCATATATCTTATCAAAATCTTCTTTAGTGTTCGCAGTTGAGAATATTAAAACTACATTCCTATCATCACTCATCTCACATTGTATTCTATTCTCTTTTAAATAATCTAATAACTTATGTCCACTAAAGCCTCTAGGAACATTTATAATATATCTTGTCTTGTCAATTTTAATCTTTCCATCTTTAATTTCATTATCTAAATCTATATCTAATTCATCTATTATATGATAAAAGCCCAGTAAATTTATCTTACTCCTATAAATCTCACACAAATCAATTAATTGTCTATAAAACTTATTTCCGTATTTTTCTAAGTAGTATCTGCTATAATCCATACTTGCTAAGAAAACATAAGATGGGCTCGTAGTTAAAAATACACTTGTATAAAAATTAACCTCATCTAAAAGCTCTTCACAGTTTACATGTAAGAATGATGTTTGTGTTAAGCTAGGTAACGTTTTGTGAGCACTATGAACTACCATATCACAGCCTAGCTTAACAGCACTCTCTGGCAAATCCTCTATAGATCCAAAATGTGCTCCATGGGCACAATCTATTAAAATTTTCATATTATACTGTTTAGCTCTTTCTACTATATCTCTAAGGTCAGTACATATTCCATAGTAGTTGGGATATGTTAATAGTATTCCCTTTGCATCCTTATTTTCTTCTATAACTTGAAATAGATGCTCCTTATTTATTGAAAAAGGAGCATCATACTTTTCATTGATTTTATTCTTTATATATATTGGATTTAATTTTCTTAATATTATACTGTTAAATATAGACCTATGACAGTTTCTTTCTACAATTATTTTATCTCCTTCCTTAAAGGTTGAGAAAATCATAATCATATTTCCAGAGGTACTTCCATTTACTAAAAAGTAAGATTGTTTACTTCCATAATATCTAGCTAATTTTTCTTGACCTTCTTTAATTATACCAGTAGGGTTATGTAGATTGTCTACTCCCTCCACTTCAGTTATATCAAAGTTAATTAAGTTGTTCAAAAGGTTTCTTCCCTCTTCTGTGTCCTTTAGCGCCTTTCCCATCTTATGTCCTGGCATTGCAAAATAATAATTTTCTTCTTTCTTATATTTCATTAGTGCATCAATTATCGGTAATCCTGACACTTATCACTCACTCCTCTTGGCATAAGTTCAACTAAATTCTTTTTAATGCAGTTCTTATAAAACTCATAAAAATCTGTATTAGTCTCTATTGTTAATAATCTTTTTTCACAGTTTTCACAAATTCCTCGTCCATATACAATTATACCATCATCTAGAGGCTTTCTGCACACAATACATTTCTTATTCATATTTATCCCCCTCATAATTTATCCACTATGTCTAGTTATAAACTAGTTACAACTGCCTAGGATAAGTTCAACTTAGTTCATATTATCTAACCTTGACTTCATACTAAGACTGTCTTAATTCTAGCCCCTTATACTATATTTTATTCATTTAGCCAAGGTTTTTTATTTTGTCCAAAAAAAAAATTTCATATTATATTTCTCATTTTTTCTACTTAAAATAACATTATACAAGAAAAATTCAATAAGCTATTTAATATTAACATCATATATTTAAAATTTATATATAATTACTTAATTTAAAATATGTATTAGATCATAAAACCTAATACGGGATAATTACTAATATATATGGATACACTACTATGGTAGAATTATCAACTACTATGAAGTTAGATAATGATAAATAATATAATTACTGTGAGGAGGATTTCAATTGAAGCAGCATGTCCTAAGTTTTCTATCTACAATAAAAAAAGAAATATTAGATATAAATAAATTCTTATATGAAGTCAGTGAAGACTGTTTTAATGAATATAAATCATGTGAATATATGATAAATCTATTAAAAAAACATGGTTTTAAAACTGAAGATAATTTTGTGAATATACCAACTGCATTTCGTGCGCAGATTGGTCATGGACATCCTGAAATATGTTTTATTTGCAAATATAGTACTGGAAGTAATGATGGGCATGTATTCGGTAATAACGCCAATGCTACAATTTCCTTAGGTTCAGCTATCGGACTGTCTTCAATCATTGATAAAATTGGAGGTTCTATTATTATTATAGGTTGCCCTGGGAAATATTCTAATGGTTCAGAAATCATAATGACTAAAGAGAAAGTATTTGAAGACTCAGGTGTAATTTTTGCACCTCACGTAGATAACATTACATCTTTAAATAATTCATCACAATCATGTATTACATTAGAACTTAACTACACTAATTTATTACTATCTAATGATAATGCAAATGAATCATCTTTAGACGTATGCTTACAAACAGTCCACTTTATTAATCAATTAATTCAAAATACTTCAACTAGCTGTTATATGGATCATCTAAAACTTATATGTGATAATTCATTAAATGAGTATCCATCATCTGCAAAAGTAAGTTTTGAAATTAAATGTAAAAGTCATAAATTATGTGAAAACATAGAAAATAATGTGCGTAATTATATTAAATGCATCCAAGATATAATAAACATAAAATGCTCTATAAAGCTACTTGAACTTCCATGTAAAGAATTATTAGACAATCAAATAATAAATAAGATATTTGAAACTAACTTAAAAGAATGTGGAATTATTAATATTTCTGCAGGTAAAAATATGCTTTATCCTTTAGGAATTGGAACTGTAAGTCATACTACACCTACAATATACCCCTCAATAGGGATTTCAGATAATAAATCTATTCATTGCCCTTCTGTAGAATTCAGAGATTTAACCATATCTGAATATGCTGAATCAAATATATGGAAAGCTATAGAGTCCTTAAGTTTAACAGGAATAGACCTAATAGAAAGAAAAGATTTAATTTATGAAAGTACTACTTTTTTATCCAATAAAATTAACTCAAACTAAGAATTTAATTTAAAAATAAAAGACCTTGTAAACGTAATGTTTACAAGGTCTTTTGGAGGCGCCACCCAGATTTGAACTGGGGATAAAGGCTTTGCAGGCCTCTGCCTTACCACTTGGCTATGGCGCCAAAACTGGTGGCTCGAGCAGGAATCGAACCAGCGACACGAGGATTTTCAGTCCTCTGCTCTACCGACTGAGCTATCGAGCCATATGACCTGGCAACAACCTACCCTCCCACACAGCTGCCCGTGCAGTACTATCGGCCT
>NZ_JAVXMF010000032.1:0-23889 GCF_036646415.1 Clostridium sp.
CAGCTACACTTAAAAGTTTACCTTTACTCATATAGTTAGCAGTACTTTCAGCTTGTTTCCCCCATACTACTACAGGTATAAAGTCTGCTTCAGGTTGACCTTCCTTCTTAAATCTTCTATTAACCGCAATTGTAAATGTGGCTACAGCTGTACCTGTACCTGGAGTAAATTTCAACTCTGGGTCTTTGGTTAATCTTCCGATTAAAACAACTTTATTCATTATACCACCTACTTGCTTTCTGGATTGATTATGATATGTCTTATAACACCATCTGTAATTCTGAATACTCTATCTAATTCTTTAGGTAATTCAGCATCAGCTTTGAAATTGATTAATGTGTAGAAACCTTCATTAACTTTAGCGATTTCATAAGCTAGTTTTCTTCTACCCCATAAATCAACACTTTCGATTTCTCCACCATTGTTCTCTATTACACCTTTAAATTTTTCGATACCAGCTTTAACAGCTTCCTCATCTAATGAAGGGTGTAATATGAATATAGTTTCATATGATCTCATTAGTTTCACCTCCTCCCCCCGGACTAACGGCTGTGCTTTACACAGCAGGGATTACATCAATAAATTTTATCATATCATAAATAATAAGTCAAGTACTTAATTATTTGTTTTATTGATCTGTTGTTTTAATAACTTTTTTTATACTATTTTCAAATTTACTACGTGGAATCATTACAATTCTACTGCATCCAATACATCTTATCTTTATATCTGCTCCAACTCTTATAACTTCCCACTTATTACTTCCACAAGGATGAGTTTTTTTTGTTTCTACAATATCATTTAAATCAAATTCTTTCATACACATCTCCTTAAGTAATAGTATTAAACTTAACTAAGTTTAGTGTTTTTATTTAATATATTAATCAAATTTAAGTTCTTTTAATTTACTATTATTCAATTCATATATTGTTTTGTAAACTATTTTACTATCACCAATTAATTCTTTTAATTTACTTTGTTCTTCTACTCCAACCTTAAGACTTATTCCACAACTCTTAGTTATATAAGTAGGTGTAGGCATCATTATAACTTTAACTTTTTCATTAATACATATTGATTCTGCTTGCATAGCATCGTGAGTATTGTTAAAAGTTACTATATAAAAATCTTTCATATCCTATCTCCCAGTTAATTATTAAAGCTTTATTGTATTGCTTTTATTCATCATTTCTATTATAGCATACATATTTGTAATGTCACCAACCTTAAGTTCATCCTTTAATCCATAGAAATCTAAACATAATCCGCAGCTCTGAATATTAACCCCTCTTTCCTTTAATCTCTTTACACTATCCAATGTTAATGCTTCAGTTACTACAAGTTTTACTCCACTATTAAGGAATAATAAATTTTCAGGAATTACATCTGCCTCTGATAAAGCAAATAAATAACTCTTCATTAATGCTATTCCTAATTCATCATCACCATTTCCTAATTTATCCGACCCTACTACAATAGTTAATGTCTTATTTATATTTTCCTCCACTTTAACTGATTTCATAATTTTATTTGTACCCTCGCCTTTAACTATAGTTATATAAAATAAATTATTACCCTTTTCCGATACTTCATAACCAAATTCATTTCCCTGTGCAAATTTAACTATATTATTCTTTGCAATTTCATTATCTACTATAACTATACCTTCTCCAAACTCTATTCCATCAAAATATTTTTTTGTATTTACAACTGGAATTGGACAATTTAAACCCTTACAATCAATTGTACTGTTAACATTCTTCATAATTATTCTTCCCCCTATAAACCTAATTTGAATTTTAATTTTGAAAAGTTATAATAAATATAATCTTTTAGTTCATACATTGTATATATTGCCCTTATTGCTCAATTTTAAAATGATATAATTAATTGGTGTATATTATTGTATAAATTAATTATAATGTTGTATTATTAATTTGGTAATAATGTAATACAATATATTTAATATAAATTAATTATATCAAATATATCGTATATGTATTATTTAATTTTGTAATATATAGATTTAACTCATTATAAAATTGAATACTATAAATTAATCTAGGAGGTAAAATTATGCAAGTTTATGTGGATAATGCAGCAACATCATTTCCAAAACCAGATTCTGTCTATAATGACATTCTAAATTATATGACTAATATAGGTGCTAATCCTGGAAGAGGTGCTTCTACTTCTTCATTAAAAGGAAATAAAGTTATATTTCAATGTAGAAATACTATATGCGACCTTTTTAATTTTCACGATACTAAAAATGTAATTTTCACTTCAAATATTACAATGTCTTTAAATATACTTATTAAAGGAATTGTTAAAACAGGATGGCATGTTATAACTTCGTCAATGGATCATAATAGTACCCTTAGAACATTAAGTGACCTTAAAAACAAAGGTATAATTGAGCTTGATATAATACAGTGTAATGAGCTGGGCGAACTTAATATAAATGACTTCAAAAGTAAAATTAAAAGTAATACTAAACTCGTGTCTCTTTCTCATGGTTCTAACATAGTTGGTACTATTCAACCACTTGAAGCTGTCGGTAAAATATGTAGAGAGAAAAATATCTTTTTCATTATAGATACAGCACAAACTGCTGGTGTAATAGATCTTGATTTTAAAAAGCTTAACTGTAACGCTTTAGCCTTTACTGGTCATAAAAGCTTACTTGGTCCTCAAGGTATTGGGGGATTTATAATCGATGACTCTATGAATGAAATATGTTCTCCATTAATTGTTGGTGGAACCGGAAGTGTTTCTTCTGATATTATTCAACCAAACTTTCTTCCTGATAAATTTGAAAGTGGTACTATGAACTCCCCTGGTATAGCAGGTTTACTTTCTGGTATATCTTTTATAAAAAATGAAGGGTTATCTACAATTAAAGAGCATGAGGATTATCTGACTGAAACATTTATTAACGGAGTTTTAAATATACCTACAATGAATGTTTATGGTCATTTAACTACTGATAATAGAACGTCTACTATTTCTGTTAATTCTTCCATTATAGATAATAGTGAGTTGGGGTTCATTCTTGACTCCAATTATAACATCATAACTAGAACTGGACTTCACTGTGCTCCACTAGCTCACAAGACTATAGGTACATATCCTATAGGGACCTTGAGATTTAGTTTTGGATACTTTAACGATGATAAGGATGTATCTTACATTTTATCTGCATTAAACTCAATCATAAAAAATAATATGTAAAACTAAGATTAGTTTATGTATTAATAATATATATTTGGTAATACTTTCTAATATAGGAGGTGTTATTTATAGTTAAAAAAGTTGTTTTCGATGCATTGTCTGATAATTGTATATACAATATAAGGGAAACTATTTGTCCAGAATTAGTTCAAGCTATTAAAGATAAGAGGGATATTGTAATCTTGTGTGTAGGAACTGATAGATCTACTGGAGATAGTTTAGGTCCAATTGTTGGAGATAAACTTAAGTTTTTGGTTAGAGATAAAGTTTTTATATATGGTAATTTAGAAACTCCTGTGCATGCTAAAAACATTTCTGATACATATGAGTTTATAATAAATAATCGCAGTAATCCATTTATTATAGCTGTAGATGCTTCTTTAGGTAATCTCCAAAATGTAGGCAAGGTTATAATTGAATCTAAGCCACTATCTCCTGGTTTAGCACTGAATAAGAACTTACCAAAGGTGGGTGACTTAACTATTACTGGGGTTGTAAATATATCTGGCTCTCTTGAATTTATAGTTCTTCAAAATACTCGATTATATATTGTAATGAAATTAGCTGAAATTATAGCTTCAGGATTATATCATTCCATACTAAAAACCATAGGTGGACGCAAATCTTCATTTGATGATAATATTTCTGATATACAAGAATTAATAAAAATAGACTAAGATAAGGACAATAAATGTTTCATGTGAAACATTTATTGTCCTTATTTCTTATTTAAACCACTTTTACCAAGCACTCTCTGTTTTAAAAAATCATTATTAAAACTAACCATTAATAATACGAAATAAATATATTTATAATAACAAAGGAGCTATATTATTATAGCCCCACATTAATTATGTTAAATTTATTTATTATTATTTGTATTTATGGCTTGATGTAATACATTTTCTTCTTCTTTAGATAAGTCATATCTAGATATTCCATTATCTATTGGCTTTGCATATGTAATACTTTCATTTCTAGAATAAATACTAGTAATTATAACTCCATTATTAAATCCATCTAACATAGCTATAGAGTAACTTAAATCACTTCCTATATCTTCAAAAGCCTTATATCTTTGTATTGCAACTTTTTGAACACAAGATGTAACAGCATTTGATGTTTCATCACAAATCACTTTAACCTGCTCAGTAGCTTTATACATATCATCGATCTTATCTAAAGAATTCACTAATAACTCTTCTAGATTTCTATTGTTAGTTCCTCTCATTATCTTTCTATATTTATCTTTAAGTTTACTAATAGATATTAAAGAACTAATTACTATTATTATTAGTACAACTACTAATACCAATAATGCTAAAATTATTAGTATTTGATACTCACTAAGAAACTCTATTATTTCATTCAAATATATTCATCCCCTTTAAAATTGTTTCACATGAAACATTATAAAACATTTAAGATTTCTATTATTCTTTGCAAATCCTCTGGAGAATAATATTCTATCTCTATTTTACCTTTATTCTTAGAATTATTATTTATATTTACTTTTGTATTAAAATGATTTTCTAATTTACACTTTATATCTTTATAATATATATCTGTAACAGGTCTGCTAACTTCTTTTTTAGGTTCAGATTTTTTATAATTTCTAATTAAATTTTCTGTTTGTCTAACATTTAAATTTTCATCTATAACCTTCTGTGTAATTATATACTGTTCTTCTTTATCTTCTAACCCTAATATAGTTCTTCCATGACTTTCTGAAAGAACACCTTCTATAAGATATGCCTGTATTCTTTCATCTAGATTTAATAATCTTAATGAGTTAGCTATAGTACTTCTAGATTTAGAAACTTGTTTGCTTATTTCTTCTTGAGTAAGCTTAAATTCTTTGAGCAACTTTTTATATGCCATAGCTTCTTCTATAGGATTCAAATCTTCCCTTATTATATTTTCTATTAAAGATATTTCCATAATTTCTAAGTCAGATAAATCTTTAATAATTACAGGTACTTCTCTTAAATTCAAAAGCTTAGCCGCTCTCCAACGACGTTCACCAGCAATTATTGTATATATTTGTTCTTCTTCCTTAACAATAATAGGTTGTATTATTCCATGCTCTCTGATGGAATTAGCTAATTCCATTAGCTTTTCATCATCAAAATGTTTTCTTGGTTGTTCTTGATTTGCTCTAATTAAATTGATATTAATATTAAAAACTTGTTCTTTATTATTATTTTGAAAATCATTTTCTGGAATTAATGATGATAATCCTTTTCCTAAAACACCGGGTTTCTTCATTCTACTTTCCCCCCTGTCTACTAATAAACTCTTCTGCTAAAGCTTCGAATGCCTCTGCTCCCTTACACTTATCATCATATAACATTATAGGTAGTCCAAAGCTAGGTGATTCTGCTAATTTTATATTTCTTGGAATAAATGTATTGTAGACTTTACCATTAAAATAATTTTTGATTTCCTCTACAACTTCATTGCATAGTCTAGTTCTACTATCATACATACTCATGATTACGCCCTCTATTTCGAGGCTAGTATTTAAGTATTTTTTTATCAGTTCAATAGTACTCATTAACTGTCCTACACCTTCAAGTGCATAAAATTCACATTGTATAGGTATTAAAACTGAATCAGATGCTGTTAAAGCATTAATAGTTAATACACCTAAAGATGGTGGACAATCTATAAATATATAATCATAATCGTCTTTTATTTCGTCTATTTTATTCTTTAAAACCTTTTCTCTATTTTCCTGACTAATTACTTCAACTTCAGCAGCAGCCAAAGTCATTGTTGAAGGAGCAATGTAGAAATTATCTACAATTTCACTCTTCTTAATAATCTCACTTAAAGAAACGTTACTCGTTAAAACATCATACATAGAACAATGAATTTTTCTCTTATCTAAGCCTAAACCACTTGTTGTATTTCCCTGCGGGTCAATATCTATAGCTAATACCTTATTTCCATTCATAGCTAAGTATGAACATAAATTTATATTTGTAGTTGTCTTTCCAACTCCACCCTTTTGATTAAAAATACATATTACCTTCATTTTATTCCCCCCTTTATATATATAATCACCGGCATGTAAAAAACAATAATATAAATATTATTGAAACATTCTATTGACTTCCACTATATTTAACAATCATGATTTAGTTATTTTTATAAATCTTAAATATATACTTTACTATGTATATATATTATATATTGATATAGATTTTATTTAAAGTAATTATACTTATAAATTCCAATTTATTTGTACTTTTTTATCAATAAATATAGAAAAAAGCTACTAAATGTTTCATGTGAAACATTTAGTAGCTTTAAATATAAATTTGTTATTTTTTCTGTATGGTTATAGTTACCTGTATACTATCATCTAATTCCTTAGATCTATATTTAGCTTCTACTCCATACTTATCAAAAACTTGTTTTACAGTGTTTATGTATATTGCCGGACTAAAAGAACCCTTTATTCTTTTCTTACCATCTGCTGCAATATTATTATCACTGTGTACTAATTTTAATAATTCTCTATCAATTAATTCCTCAGTCTTCTTAACATTTAAAGAATCCTTAACTACAATATCTACTATCTTATCTTGAAGTTCAGTACTAGGCAACTTTAATAATGCCCTAGCATGTCTTTCTGTTAACTTACTCTTAACTAACGTGTTAACAGTATTTTCATCTAACTTTAAGATTCTAAGTTTATTAGCTATTGTAGATTGTTTTTTACCTATTACTTCAGACAGTTGTTCCTGTGTATAGGAATGAACTTTAATTAAGTTATTGTATGCTATTGCTTCTTCATAGAAATTAAGATCTTCTCTTTGTAAATTTTCAAGTAAAGCTATAGCTGCAGAATCTTTATCATTAATATTAACTATTATAGCTGGTACCTTAGGTAACCCAGCTTCCTTTGCTGCTCTCAATCTCCGTTCGCCAGCAATTAATTCGTAACTATTTTCATTTAATTTCCTAACAGATAACGGTTGAATTATTCCATAAACCTTTATTGATTGAGCAAGTTCTTTTATTGATTCTTCATCAAATACTTTTCTTGGTTGATACTGATTTGGGCATATTGAATCAACCTCTATATAATTAATAGTATTTTCCATTTTATACCATCCTTTTGTGAAATTCCTTCTCTACTATTAAAATTCTATACAAATTCAAAAAATCCTCTTTAAATAACATAATTTAACATAAAATTTTTATAAATTTATTTTATAGGATTTTTAGTCACCATCCCTGCTTTTCTTGGATACTTCTTAGGAGTATCTTTAACTTTTTTTACAACTAACAAGTTATGTTTTAGATCACTACCCTCAATATCAACCTCTATTATTTCTTCTATTACACCACCAAGTACTCTAAGCGCTACTGTAGATGTCTTTATTTCTTCTTCAATTGAAGGTCCTTTTAATGCTACAAAATAACCTCCAACCTTTACATATGGTAGACATAACTCTAAAAGTACAGTTAAATTAGCTACAGCTCTAGATACGGCTAAATCAAATGATTGCCTATACATTTCATCCTGTGCAAAATCTTCTGCTCTGCCATGAATTGTCTTGATGTCATTTAACTCTAGTTGATCTATAACTTCATTAAGAAAATTTATTCTCTTATTTAATGAATCTAAAAGTACCATTGAACTATTTGACTTTACAATTTTCATAGGTATACCAGGGAATCCTCCACCTGTACCAATATCTATAATAGATTTTGCCTCTTTGACATATGGAAATTCAAATACCTTAATAGAATCAATAAAATGTTTCTTAATAATTTCCTCATCTTCCGTTATTGCAGTTAAATTTATTTTTTGGTTCCATTCTTTTATAAGCTCTTTATATTTTATAAAATTATTATACATACTTTCATCAAAGCTTAATCCTTCATTACTACAAGCTTCATTTAATATATTAAAATACTCCATTCTAACCTCCAAATATTTAATTTATACTATATCTTTATAAACCTTTTATTCTACTAAATTCATAAATATATCCTTAATTAAAACCCACTAATTATTACCTCGCATTAATTGGTAGGTATTCTAATTATATACATTAAACTAAACTCTCTTGATACATTTATATAAAGTTATCAACTACTCCTGATTTTCATTTCTTTTCCTTTGCTCTAAGCAGATTAAAAGAACAGTTATATCAGCTGGTGATACACCAGATATTCTCGATGCTTGACCGATATTAATTGGCCTAATAACATCTAATTTTTGTATAGCTTCTGTCCTTAACCCTTTAATTGTATTATAATCTAAATCCTCAGGTATAAGCTTAGTCTCATACTTTTTAAATTGATTGATTTGTTCTAATTGCTTCATTATATAGCCTTCATATTTAGAAACAATATTCACTTGTTCTGTAACTTGATAGCTAAGTTCATTTCTATCAGGGTCTAGCTCTTCAACGTTGTGATAATCTAACTCTGAACGTTTAATTAACTCATACAATGAAGTTGGTTTTTTCAGTTCCGCAGAACCTTTACTTTCCAAGAATTCATTTACTTCCCTTTTACCAGTTATTTGTATACCTTTTAATCTTTTAATTTCCTCATCTATTTCAAATCTTTTTTGCTTAAATGCATTATATCGTTCTTCTTTTACTAATCCTACTTCATATCCTATATCTGTTAGTCTTAAATCAGCATTATCCTGTCTTAGTAACAGTCTATACTCAGCTCTTGATGTCATCATTCTATATGGTTCATTAGTTCCTTTAGTAACTAAATCGTCTACAAGAACCCCTATGTAACAATCTGATCTTCTTAAAATTAAAGGTTCTTTGCCCTTTATCTTAAGTGCCGTATTTATACCTGCTAGTATTCCTTGCCCTGCAGCTTCTTCATAGCCTGAACTTCCGTTTATCTGGCCTGCAGAAAATAATCCATCTATATTCTTAAACTCTAATGATAACTTTAACTGAGTAGGGTCAATACAATCATATTCTATTGCATATCCAGTTCTCATTACTTCTACATTTTCAAGCCCTTCTATTGTCCTTAAAAAAGCTACCTGAACATCCTCAGGAAGAGAACTACTCATACCTTGAACATACATTTCTTCAGTATTCTCACCCTCTGGCTCTATAAATAACTGATGTCTTTCCTTATCTCTAAATCTCATTACTTTATCTTCTATTGATGGACAATATCTAGGACCAGTACTTTTTATTGATCCATTATATAATGGTGATCTATCTATATTTTCTAATATAACATCATGAGTCTTACTATTTGTATAAGTTAAGTAACAAGATATCTGATTTCTTTTAATATCTTCACTCATAAATGAAAATGGTACTACATTCTCATCACCCTTTTGCTCCTCCATTTTAGAAAAATCTATAGACCTAGCATTAATTCTGGCTGGAGTACCTGTTTTAAACCTTCTTAATGGTATTCCTAAATCAATTAATGACTTAGATAATTCATTTGCAGGAAATAACCCACTTGGTCCCTCATTCGCTACAACTTCACCAACTATAACCTGTGATTTTAGATAAGTACCACTAGTTAATATTACACCCTTACAACTAAAGTAAGCGCCGTATTTAGTAAGTACACCTTTAATAACCTTATCCGGAGCATCAATACTTATAACTTCTAATTGTTTTAAATATAAATTAGGTTCCTTCTCTATTACATTTTTCATTCTCTCTGAGTATCTTTTTCTATCTGCTTGTGCTCTTAATGAATGTACCGCTGGGCCTTTAGATATATTAAGCATTCTAGATTGAATATAGGTGTTATCAATATTAACTCCCATTTCTCCACCTAATGCGTCTATTTCTCTAACTAAATGTCCCTTTGCAGTACCTCCTATATTAGGATTACATGGCATAAATCCTACACTATCAAGATTAAGCGTACACATTAACGTCTTTAATCCCATTCTAGCTGTAGCCAATGCCGCCTCACATCCCGCATGACCAGCTCCAATTACAACTACATCATATTCTCCTGCTAAATATTTCATCATATCACCTACTTACCTAGACAAAAATCCTTAAATATTTTATCTATTATATTTTCTTCAAGGGAATCCCCTGTTATTTCACCTAAAAGTGTCCATGCATTTCTTACATCAATGGATGCTAAATCTATTGCAAAAGTATTTTTTAATATATCTATAGCACTCTCTATACATTCATAAGACCTAAATAATGCCTCTTTATGTCTCGTATTTGTTATTATAACATTATTAGTACTAATCTCACCTTTAAAAAATAATTCTTTTATAGATGTTCTTACATCCTCTATACCCTCACCAGTTTTAGCTGATATATTAAATATATTTTTACAATTTAAGTGTTCTAAATTTTCTCTTGTTATCTCACTATTTAAATCACTCTTGTTTAATAATATCATATATTTTTTATCACTTATATGATGAATAATATCCTTATCTTCCTCTGTTAGTCCATTACTAGAGTCTAATATAAGTATAACTAAATCAGCAGATTCTATTTTCTCCTTAGATCTTTCTACCCCTATCTTTTCTACAATGTCCTCAGTTTCTCTTATTCCTGCTGTATCTATTATCTTTATAGGTAGCCCTGCTATGTTAATATATTCTTCAATAACATCTCTTGTTGTTCCTGGAATATCTGTAACTATAGCTCTATTTTCTTTAGTTAAGGCATTAAGCAATGAAGATTTTCCTACGTTTGGCTTTCCTACAATTACAGTACTTAATCCTTCCCTTAGTATTTTACCTTCTTCTGCTGTATCCATAAGTCTCTTAATTTCTATTCTAACTACTTCTAAATCTTTTATAGCCATATCAGCTGTAACTTCCTCTAAATCATCCTCTGGATAATCTACAGTAGCCTCAATATGTGCAATTGTAGAAATAAGACTTCCTCTAAGATCCCTTATTTCCTTGGAAATCAATCCCTCACTCTGCATTAAAGCTGATTTCATACTAAGTTCAGTTTTTGCATTTATTATATCAATTACAGCCTCAGCTTGAGATAAGTCTATTCTTCCATTTAAAAATGCTCTCTTTGTAAATTCACCTGGTTCTGCAAGTCTAACCCCTTGCTTTATAACTGCCTCTAAAACCTTATTAGTTGCAACCACACCACCGTGACAATTTATTTCTAGTGTATCTTCAGCAGTAAAGCTTCTTGGTCCTTTCATAAATGAAACTATAACTTCATCTATATGGTTACTATTTTCATCTATTATATAGCCATATCTCATGGTATAAGTTTTCATATCCTTAAGTGATTTTCCATTCTTAGCTTGAAATATTTTATCAACTAATTCCTTAGATTTGTCTCCTGAAACTCTTATTATCGCAATTCCACCTTCACCAATGCTTGTTGATATTGCTCCTATTGTATCAAAATCCTTCATCTTCTTCCCTCCTGGTAATTCATGTCATATTAGATCTATATAAATACTAATTAAACTCCTCATAATCCTTATATTATAAATTCTACCCATAAAATCTCATTGTATCACATTGTATAAAAAATAAAAAGAAAGCCTATTAGGCTTTCTTTGATTCGATAACAACTCTTCTATAAGGTTCATCACCTTCACTATGAGTAGTTACATATTCATTGTTTTGAAGCGTTGAATGTATAACTCTTCTTTCATAAGGGTTCATCGGTTCAAGTTTAAGTGTTTTTCCACTCAGCCTAACCTTATCGCCCATCTTACAGGCTAATTTCTTAAGTGTCTCTTGCCTATTATATCTATAGTTAACAGTATCAAGAATTACCCTCTTATATGTTTCATCATGATTTTTGTTTACAACTAAACTTACTAAATATTGAAGCGAATCTAATGTTTCACCTCTATATCCTATTAGAACTCCCATACTAGGTCCTACTAAGTTAATTTTTATTTCATTATTTTCTTCTTTTATTTGGATTTCAGCTTTTATATTCATAGCTTTTAATACATCATCCAAAAATTTAGTTGCATCTCCAATGTAATCTCTTTTTAAAGTCACCTTAACTTTGGCTGGCTTAACCCCTATTATATTCAAAAATCCCTTGCTACCTTCATCTAAGACTTCTATTGTAACCTTATCTTCCGTAACATCTAATTCTTTTAAGGCATTTTTTATAGCTTCTTCAGCAGTCTTGCCAATCATTTCAATATTTTTCATGCTTTAGATACCGCCCTTTCAATAATAAAATGGTTTATTATGCAGCTTTAGTTGTAGGCTTTTTATAAATTTTATTTAAAATCATAGATTGTACCATTTGTATTAAGTTTCCTATTGTCCAATAAAGTACTAATGCACCTTCAAATTTAAGTGACATAAATCCAAAGAAAACTGACATACCAATATTCATCATAGCAGTTTGTTTTGCTGCATCACCAGTTGCTGGCTGCATTGATCTAGTTGAAAAATAAGTGGTTAACCCTGAAACTACTGGTAATATATACCATGGATCAGGTTTCATTAAATCTGGCATCCATAAGAATCCAGCTCCTTGATAATCAATTGATTTAAATACATAAAATAATGCAATCATTATCGGAAATTGAACAAGCATTGGTAAACATCCACTAAGTGGTGATATATTATTATCTTTATAAATCTTCATCATTTCAGTTTGTTGTCTTTGTGGATCATTTTTATACTTTTCTTTAAGTTTTTGAACTTCAGGTTGAATAGCACCCATTTGTGCAGTTGATTTTGTTTGCTTTAATGACAATGGTAATAAACATATCTTTGAAATTAAAGTAAATACTATTATTGCGATTCCAAAAGATATATCGGGATTTGCAATAATTGTCTGTATACCTCCATGTATTACATCGAATACCTGTATGAATATATCAGATAAGAAATTTCTCAAATTAACCCCTCCTAGATTATACTATTTAACCTACTTACCTATTTAACAGGGTCATATCCGCCCTTATGATAAGGATGACACCGTAAAATTCTCTTAATAGCCATAAATCCCCCTTTGATTGCACCGTATTTTTCAATAGCTTTCATTGCATACGCTGAACAACTTGGTTCATATATACAACAGGGTACCTTCATAGGAGATATATATTTTCTATAAAATTTAATTACTATTAGTAATATTTTTTTCAACATTATTAAGCCCTGATTTCCTAAATAAATATTTTACTGAATTTTCAATTTCCTTATAACATTTATCATTTGAAGCACTTCTTGCAACAAAAACCAAATCATAGCCTTGTTTTAACCCTTGCTTATTCAGTCTAGCACTCTCACCTATAAGCCTTTTTACTCTACTTCTAACTACACTCTTTCCAACTTTTTTACTTACAGATATACCTATTCTGTTAATGCCCTTATTATTTTTGAGCACATATAATACTAATAGAGATGTAGCTGTAGATTTTCCTCTTCTATATACTAATCTAAACTCGGGATTTTTTCTTAGCCTTTCTTCTTTCATAGTACCTGTTGCTCACTTTCCTAATTACAGAAAAAGGCCACATTAGCGGCCCTTATGCTGTCAGTTTTTTTCTTCCCTTTTGTCTTCTTCTTCTAAGAACATTTCTTCCAGAAGCTGAACTCATTCTTTTTCTGAATCCGTGCTCTTTCTTTCTATGTCTTTTTTTAGGTTGGTAAGTCATAAACATGTGCTGCACCCCCTTCGCTATCTTTAGTCATTTATAGTAATTAACTTATCACTACTTTATAAGTTTCACTATTAGATTATAAATGTAACTAAGATTAATGTCAAGATAACTATTTAGAACAATTTATTACATTATTAATATGTCATAATTATTTATATTTTAAACCATATTGTTAATAAAACTTCCACAAAACTTATTTTTTTGTGGATAACTTATTGAATAGCAACTAATCTTTTGTTATCATTAGATAGGATTGTTGATAAACTATTTTTCGAACAAGTTATACACAGTCTGTTGATTAAACTGTTAATAACTATGATTTCATCTTATTTTTTTGTATTTTTCGATGAATTTTAGCAGTTTATACTACTAAATGCCTGTGTATAACTCTAAACAGGTGTTGTTAATAACAACAATTTATCATTCAATAAAAATACAAGTTATAAACATGTGAATAAAAATTTTAACAATTGTAAACAACTTTATATATATAATTTATTATGTTGATACTATTGTGGATTTTTATATGTTTCTAATACTAATAATAGATATAAATGTTTTATAGGAGGATATAAAATGAACACCTATGTAAAAGAAATTTGGGAAAAAGCCTTAGAAATACTTAAAGCTGAACTCACAGAAGTAAGTTTTAATACTTGGATAAAAAGTATTGACCCATTAAATACTACTGATTCATCTATAACTCTTGGTGTTCGTAACGACTTCACTAAGGATATATTGGAGAATAGATACAAGGATTTAATAAAAAATTCTATTCAGGCGGCATGTAATAAAACTTATTCAATTAATTTTGTAATAAGTTCAGAAGAAGCTTCAGATTTAGAAGCTTCATCTGCTAAAGATCACTCTAAAAAAAGAACTTTAGTTGTCAATGATGAAATGTCTGCTACCCTAAATCCTAAATATACCTTTGATTCTTTCGTTATAGGTAATAGTAATAGATTTGCTCATGCAGCATCTCTTGCCGTGGCTGAATCCCCTGCTAAAGCCTATAATCCATTATTCATCTATGGTGGAGTTGGACTTGGAAAAACTCACTTAATGCATGCTATTGGACATTACATCCAAAATGTAAATTCTAAGTCTAAAGTTGTTTATGTTTCTTCTGAAAAGTTTACTAATGAGCTTATTAATTCTATTAAAGACGATAAAAATGTTGATTTTAGAAATAAATATAGAAACGTAGATGTACTACTAATTGACGATATACAGTTTATAGCTGGCAAAGAGCGTACTCAGGAGGAATTTTTCCATACATTTAATGCTCTTCATGATGCAAATAAACAAATTATACTTTCAAGTGATAGACCGCCAAAAGAAATTCCTACATTAGAAGACAGACTTAGATCTAGATTTGAATGGGGTCTTATAGCTGATATTCAAGCTCCAGATTTTGAAACTAGAATTGCTATCCTTAAGAAAAAAGCTGATGTAGAAAATCTTAATATACCTAACGAAGTTATGGTATATATAGCTACACAAATTAAATCAAATATAAGAGAGTTAGAGGGTGCTCTAATAAGAATCGTTGCATACTCTTCTTTAACTAACAAAGATATCAGTGTAGATTTAGCTTCTGAAGCTTTAAAGGATATAATTTCTAATAGAAACTCAAGACAAGTTACCATTGAGCTAATACAAGATATTGTATCTAGTTACTATAACTTAAAGGTTGAAGATTTTAAATCTGCTAGAAGAACTAGAAATGTATCATTCCCAAGACAGATTGCTATGTATTTATCTAGAAAACTTACAGATACCTCTCTACCTAAGATAGGTGAAGCATTTGGTGGTAGAGATCACACCACAGTAATTCATGCTTATGAAAAAATATCCCAAAATTTAAAAAAAGATGAAAGTCTTCAATCAGCTGTAGCTGAGTTAACTAAAAGAATAAATCAAAAATAATTAATAACAACTGTTAGTAATTATTAAGAATTCAATTGTGGATTAAATTTTAAAAACATATAAGTTCTTAACAATGTGGATAACTACTAAAAATACACAATAGTTTATCCACAATTATTTTACATAAAATTTGTTGGTATTATTGGTGTTAAGGCACTTATTAACAAACTAACAGCCCCTACTACTATTACTACTAAATATTATTATATTATCTAAGCTATTTAAGGCTATTTTTTTATGTGTATAAGGAGGATTTTAAAATGAAATTTTTAATAGAAAAAAATATACTTCAAGAAGCAATCTCCGATGTCCAAAAAGCGATTACAGGAAAATCCACATTACCAATACTTCAAGGAATCTATATGTCTGCAAAAAATGGTGTTGTAACTTTAATTGGATCAGATATAGAAGTAAGTATAGAAACACAGGTAGCTGCAAACATTATAACTGAAGGGGATGTAGTACTTGATTCTAAAATATTTGGTGAAATCATAAGAAAACTTCCAAATGATATTGTTGAAATTAGTGAAATAAACAATACTGAGGTTGAACTAAAATGCCAAAAATCAAATGTTCAATTAGTATATCTTAATCCTAGTGAATATCCAACACTGCCAAGTATAGAAGAAGATGTTGTATTAACTGTATCTCAAAAAAAATTAAAGAATATGATAAAATCAACTATATTTGCTATAGCACAAGATGATACAAGACCAATTTTAACAGGTGTGCTACTTGAAATAAAAGAAAACAAGTTAAATATGATAGCATTAGATGGATTTAGGGTTGCATTAAAAAGTGAAACCATGAGTTGTAAATCAAACAAAGAATCTGTAATTCCAGGAAAAACTCTTAACGAAGTTTCTAAAATTCTTAAGGATACTGATGATAATGTTCAGATTACATTTACAAAGAACCATATATTGTTTAATTTTGGTAACACAAAGGTTATATCTAGGTTATTAGAAGGTGACTTTATAAAATATGAATCTATAATACCAAAAGAACATAATCTAAAGGTTACTGTAAATAGACATGAAATATTAGGCTGTATAGAAAGAGCCTCTCTTATGGCTAAAGACGGAAATACTAATCTTGTTAAGTTCGATATATGTGATGATACCTTGGTTGTGACTTCTAATTCTCAATTGGGAAAAGCTCGTGAGGAGATGCAGATAATTTTGCAAGGTCAAGGAATGAAAATTGCATTTAATTCTAAATACTTAATAGATGTGTTTAAAATAATGGAAGAAGATAACGTAATAATGGAATTTACATCTTCTGTATCTCCATGTGTAATAAAAAATCAGGAAAGTGATAGTAGTGTTTATCTATTACTTCCAGTAAGAGTTGCGAATAACAATTAGGATGTGAGAAATAATGGTAGAAATAAAAATAGAAACAGATTTTATAAAGCTAGACTCATTTTTAAAATTTACTGGAGCTACGACTTTAGGATCAGAATCTAAATTCTATATCCAAATTGGTGATGTTAAGGTTAATGGTGAAGTTGAGATAAGAAGAGGAAAGAAATTATATCCAGGTGATAAAGTTGAATTCCAAGAAGAAATCTATATTGTTAAGTAACTATTTAAGGTAAAGGCTGATTTGAAATTCAGCCTTTGATTTTTGTAGATAAATTCTTAGATCGTAAGCCTGAGATTTAGCTATATTTATATTTTTACAGTAATTTTCACACTTAGAATCTATATTATGATATAATTTTAGGTGGGTGTTTTTATGTATGTAAAATATTTGAATTTGATAAATTTTAGAAACTATAAAAATATGGCTTTAGAGTTATGTGATGGAACTAATGTTTTTCAAGGGGATAATGCCCAAGGGAAAACCAATATCTTAGAATCACTTTATTATGCAAGTGTAGGTAGATCACATAGAACTAATAAGGATAAAGAGCTTGTGTCATGGGAAGAGTCTGAAGCTTATATAAGTGCCTATGTAGTTAAAGAACGTTTAAATAAAAAAATAAATATAAAGTTTTTTAAAGATGGTAAAAAGGCAATTAATATAAACTCAATAAAGATATCTAAACTTCAAGAATTAGTGGGTGTACTTAATGTCGTTATGTTTTCGCCAGAAGATTTAAATATAGTTAAAGATTCACCTGCATTTAGAAGAAGATTTTTAGATATTGAATTATGTAAGTTAGATAAAAAATATTATTATTGTTTATCAGCATATAAAAAGGTTTTAAACGAGAGAAATGTTATTTTAAAAAAATTTAATAGTAATGATGATATGATAGATATATATGACATTAAATTAGCTGAATTTGGAAGTTACATAATAAATGCTAGAATAAATTATATAGAAAAACTAAATAAATTTTCTAAGTTAATTCATAATGATATAACTCAAGGTAAAGAAAATATTGTTTTTGATTATTTGATGCAACTTAAAAATAAGGATAATTTACAAGAAGAATTGTATAAATTAATTAAGACGAATAGGAAAAAAGATTTAGAAAAGAGAGTCACATCAGTGGGACCACATAGAGATGATTTTTCTATATATGTAAACAATATGGATGTTAAAGTTTTTGGATCACAAGGACAGCAAAGAACATCTGTGTTAACAATAAAATTTGCGTCATTATACATAATAAAAGATTTAATTGGTGAATATCCATTGTTATTACTTGACGATGTGTTGTCTGAACTAGATACAAAAAGGCAAGAATATATATTGAAATCTATAAATGGTATACAGACATTAATTACCTGCACAGGTATTATAGATATAAAGAGTAATCTAAAGGCAAATAACATTAAAATATTTAATGTTGATAAAGGAATTATAAAAGAAATAACATCAGGTAGTTAGGAGGAAATACTATGTTTTTACACTTAGGCGAGAGTGTAGTAGTGCCAATTAAAGATATAATAGGTATTTTCGATGTGGAATCTACTATGTATAGTTCAGATACTAGTCAATTCTTAAGATTGGCAGAAGAAGATGGATTTGTAGAGCGGATAACTAACGACAAACCTAAGTCATTTATTATAGCTGAAGTAAATAAGAAAAGTAAGATTTATTTGTCGCCAATATCATCTTCGACTTTATGTAAAAGGACCAATATATCATACTGTGAACTTTAGGGTAAGTTAGGAGGATAGCTATGAGTAATAATGAAAAATATGATGAGAATCAGATACAAGTCCTTGAAGGGCTTGAGGCTGTTAGAAAAAGACCAGGAATGTACATTGGAAGTACCAGTATTAGAGGACTTCATCATCTAGTTTATGAAATAGTTGACAATAGTATAGATGAGGCTTTAGCAGGGTTTTGTCAAAACATAGATGTAACTATTCATGAGGATAATTCAGTAACTGTAGTAGATGATGGTAGAGGTATGCCAGTAGGTATACATCCTAAGATGAATATACCTACGGTTGAAGTTATAATGACGGTGCTTCATGCTGGAGGAAAATTTGGCGGTGGAGGATATAAGGTATCAGGTGGATTGCATGGTGTTGGTGCATCTGTAGTTAATGCTTTATCAGACTTATGTGAAGTTACAATAAAAAGAGAAGGTCACATATGGAACCAAGTTTTTTCAAAAGGAAAGTCTATATCTCCATTTAAAGAAATAGGGGATTCAGATGATCATGGTACAACTATTCATTTCATGCCAGATATGAGTATATTCGAGAGTATAGAATTTGAATATGAGACATTATCTCAAAGATTGAGAGAACTTGCATTTTTAAATAAGGGTATAAATATTAAGATTAAAGATGAACGAGATGGAAAACATAATGAGTTTCATTATGAAGGTGGAATAAAATCATTTGTTGAGTATTTAAATAGAAATAAAGGTAAAGTCCATAGTGAACCAGTTTATATAGAAGGTGTAAAGAATACAACAGCAGTAGAAATAGCATTTCAATATAATGACACATATAACGAAAATTTATTCTCATTCGCTAACAATATAGATACAGCAGAGGGTGGAACACACTTAGTTGGATTTAAAACCGCATTAACTAGAATCTTAAATGACTATGCTAAGAAATTTGGATTTTTAAAGGAAAATGATAAAAATCTAAGTGGAGAGGATGTAAGAGAAGGATTAACAGCAGTAGTATCTGTTAAACTTACAGATCCTCAATTTGAAGGTCAAACCAAGACTAAGTTAGGTAATAGCGAGGTAAGAGGTATAGTTGAGTCTGTTCTTGGAGATGTTGTAAGTTCATTTTTAGAAGAAAATCCAGCAATAGGTAAAGCAATTATTGATAAAAGTTTGAATGCAGCAAGAGCTAGAGAAGCAGCTAAAAAGGCTCGTGAACTTACAAGAAGAAAATCAGTATTAGAAAGCACAACATTGCCTGGTAAACTTGCAGATTGTTCATCTAAAGATCCATCAGAGTGTGAAATTTATATAGTTGAGGGAGATTCTGCGGGAGGTTCTGCAAAGCAAGGTAGAGATAGAAAATTCCAAGCTATACTTCCACTTAGAGGAAAGATAATGAATATAGAGAAACAGAGGCTTGATAAGATATTAGCATCGGAGTCTATAAGATCTATGATAACTGCATTTGGAGCTGGTGTTGGTAAGGATTTTGATGTGTCCAAGATAAGATACTATAAAATAATAATAATGACAGATGCTGATGTAGATGGAGCTCATATTAGAACTCTGTTACTAACATTTTTCTATAGATATATGAGAGATCTTATAGATAAAGGTCATGTATTTATTGCGCAACCACCACTTTACAAAGTTAAAAAAGGTAAAATTGAGAAATATACTTATAGTGATGCTGAGCTTGAACGGGCTCTTGTGGAACTTGGTGGAAAAGATAGTGCTACAGATATTCAAAGATACAAAGGTCTTGGGGAGATGAATCCAGAGCAGCTATGGAGTACTACAATGAATCCGGAAAGTAGAACATTATTACAAGTAAATGTTGAGGATGCAATGGCTGCAGACGAAATATTTACGATACTAATGGGAGATAAGGTAGAGCCACGTAGAGAATTTATACAAGATAATGCTAAGAGAGTTAGTAACTTAGATATATAGTGATAGGTTATAATAAAGGTAGGTGTAGAAATGGATACCATAGATAAAATAATACCAATAGATATAAAAAATGAGATGAAAAAATCTTATATAGATTATGCCATGAGTGTTATAGTTGGGAGAGCGCTACCAGATGTTAGAGATGGATTAAAGCCTGTTCATAGGAGAATATTATTCTCAATGCATGAATTAGGTATAACTTATGAAAAAGGTTATAGAAAATGTGCGAGAATAGTCGGAGATGTACTAGGTAAATATCATCCACACGGTGATAGTTCTGTTTATGATGCTTTGGTTAGAATGGCACAAGATTTTTCAATAAGATATATGTTAGTTGATGGTCATGGTAACTTTGGATCAGTAGACGGAGATAGTGCGGCAGCAATGAGATATACAGAAGCTAAAATGAGCAAGATATGTAGCCAAATGCTTCGTGATATTAATAAAGATACTGTAGACTTTACTCCTAACTTCGATGGTGAGGAAGAAGAACCATCAGTGTTACCTGCAAGATTTCCTACATTACTTGTAAATGGATCCTCTGGTATAGCAGTTGGTATGGCAACTAACATACCTCCGCATAACCTTACGGAAGTAATAAATGCCGTAATTATGCTAATTGATAATCCGGAAGCCACAGTTGCAGATTTTATGACTGAAATAAAAGGTCCTGACTTCCCAACAGGTGGCATAATACTTGGTAAGAGTGGATTTAGAAGTGCATATGAGACTGGAAGAGGAAGAGTATTAGTTAGATCACAAGCTGAAATAGAAGAGCATAATGGTAGAAATAGAATAATTGTATCAGAGATACCGTATATGGTTAATAAGGCTAATCTTATAGAAAATATAGCAAATCTTGTAAAAGAGAAGAAAATTGATGGTATATCTGATTTGAGAGATGAATCAGATAGAGAAGGTATGAGAATTGTTATAGAACTTAAGAGAGATGCAAATGCAAATGTAGTTTTAAATAGATTGTATAAACATACAAAGATGCAAGATACATTTGGTATAATAATGCTTGCATTAGTTAATAACGAGCCTAAGGTTCTTAACTTAAGACAAATTCTTGTACATTATTTAAACCATCAAAAGGATGTTGTTACAAGAAGAACTATATTTGATCTAGACAAGGCAAATGCTAGAGCACATATCCTTGAAGGTTTAAGAATAGCACTTGATCATATAGATGCTGTAATATCATTAATCAGAGCTTCAAAAACAACTCAAGAAGCTAAAGATGGATTAATGAATGAGTTTGATTTATCTGAAAAGCAATCACAAGCTATATTAGATATAAGACTTCAAAGATTAACAGGACTTGAAAGAGAAAAAATAGAAGATGAATATAAGGAATTAATGAAAATTATAGAGTATTTACAATCAATACTTAACAGTGAAGAAATACTACTTAATATTATAAAAGAAGAGTTAACTGAAATAAAAACTAAATATGGTGATGATAGAAGAACAATCATCGAAAAAAATCCATATAGCTTTGAAGATGAAGATTTAATTGATGATGAAGATATTGTAATTACATTGACACATGGTGGGTATATAAAGAGAATACCAGCTGATACTTATAATGCTCAAAAAAGAGGGGGAAGAGGAATTCAAGGTATAACTACAAAAGAAGATGATTTTGTAGAGCATATTTTAATAACTCCAACCTTAAATAATATAGTATTCTTTACTAATAAGGGTAAGGCATATAAGTTAAAAGGATATGAGATTCCTGAAGGTGGTAGAACTGCTAAAGGAACTAATATAGTTAATATACTTCCACTAGATGCAGGTGAGAATATACAAGCAGTTATGTCTATAAAAACATTTGATAGTAATAATTATCTATTGATGGGAACTAAGTCAGGTATGGTTAAAAAGACATCTCTAGATAAGTTTGAAAACATAAGGAAAAATGGACTTAATGCTATAAATCTTAGAGAAGATGATGAAATTGTTGGAGTTAGAATAACTAAAGGCGATGATGAAGTATTATTTGTAACTAAGAATGGATATTCTATAAGATTTAGTGAAAAAGAAGTTAGAAACATGGGAAGAACTACAACAGGTGTAAAGGCTATAACTCTAAGAGATGGAGATTTTGCAGTATCTATGGTTATAGCTAAAGAAGAAGAAGAACTACTTGTTATTAGTGAAAATGGATTTGGAAAGCGAACAGCTATATTTAATTACACACTTCAAAGAAGAGGTGGAAAGGGTATAAAAACCTATAAAATCTCAGAAAAAACTGGTAATGTTGTAAGTGGTAGAGTTGTTAGGGATGTTGATGAAATGATGCTTATTAATAGCAATGGAATAATAATAAGGATTAATGTAAAAGATATTTCAACAACCAGTAGAAATGCAATGGGCGTTACACTTATGAAGACTGGAGAAGATGTAAATATAGTAGCTGTGGCAAAAATTAACTATAATAGCGACAATGTAAAGCCTGAGGATGAGCAAATATCAATAGAAGAGTTAGGCGAAGAAACTGCAATTGTAGAAGAAAACAAAATTGATTTAGATTAAGTACAGTATAAATATATTTAGAAGTAGGAATTAAACTATGTAATTAGATTAATTCCTATTTTTTTTATGTGTAATATTAAAAAACTAAGATTATCTTCATAGTTTTAAATATAATAAAGTATATAGTAAATAAGTAATTAAAGTCATAAAACAATAGATTAATAGTATAATAATCAAACACATATCCATGCGTATCAATATAAGCAATAATTAGCATTTTAATGAATTAAGGAGTAAAATTAGTATAATAATTAATAAATGGACGAATATATTAGTTGTTAATTTATTAATCATGATAAGATATGTCTTGTCGCTGAGAGATGCGGTAAAGAAACAACAGCAATTAAGAGTAAACTTCTTAATAAATTGAGAAAAACTTTTTAAATAAAGTTGTTGACAGATAAGAGATTATCTAGTAGAATTAAAAGAGTCGTTGGTAGTAATCGATGATAGTAATAAGATAAGAAATTGGTCTTTGAAAATTAAACAGAGAAAAAGGTAAAACCAGTTAATTCCGATAGATA
>NZ_JAVXMF010000033.1:0-23187 GCF_036646415.1 Clostridium sp.
ATCTATCGGAATTAACTGGTTTTACCTTTTTCTCTGTTTAATTTTCAAAGACCATGTTTATTTGTTTCATCAACATTTCTGCTGACTACTTTTTAAATTTTATCATCATCATTTCAGAATGTCAACATTTTTTTGAAACTTTTTTAAAACTTTTTCTCGTCTTAATTTATCTCTTAAACTGTCTCGTTTACTTACTTTGAAGTTCGCATCACTTAGCGACGAGATTTATAATAACACATATATAAACACTGTTTGTACACATATTTTTAATTTAACTAAATTAAACCTATATTACTCTATATTTCTTTCTTTTTTAATTAATTTCATATAATGATACACTAGGCAATGTATCTGCCTAATCTTCAGCTTTTTTCTTTCTACAGCTACATTATCAGCACTTAAATTTTATTTAACTATCATTATTATGGTCAAAACCCTGTTTAATTCCCTCCTCGCCGCACTAATATTATTCATATTTTTAATACACAAGCCTATTCACTAGGCTTTTGCTAATACTTTCCAGTCTTAATTTTATCAAAATAATAAATGCAACCCTACAACTATTTTAAACACCTTACTTACGTCCACACCCAAAATAGAAGGATCTACCCTAAATAGTAAGTCTTCTATAGTTAACTCATCCTCAGTTACTTTAATACCGGTACTATGTATAACCTTTACTAAACTTTCATCATATTCTAATAATAAGATTATTTTCATTTATTTATCACTCTAAAATTTTTAGCTTTAAGGATTTTAAATAATTTAATGATGGGAAAATACATTTAACACACCACTACCTTTAACTATTCAATAATTTATAAAACAAAAGACTGGATTTAGTTCCTTAAATCCAATCCTTATAATAGTTCTACACTCGTTTTTATAATATATATAAACTAAACCACATAAACACTTCTATTTTAAAGCATTAACTATTTCTTTAAATCTATTTCCCCTTACAGAGAAGTTTTCAAACATGTCAAAACTTGTGCAAGCAGGAGCTAAAGTTACTATATCCCCAACTGCAGATACCTCTACAGCCTTATCTATAGCTTCCTCTAATGAGTTAACTATATAAATATCCACTTCAATACCCTTCTCATTTTTTAATGACTCAAAAGCTTCCTTTATCTCGAACTTAGCTTCTCCAAGTAAAATTATAGACTTAATATATGGATAACCTTCATAAGCCAATGAGTCAAAAGGAACTTTCTTATCACGTCCACCAGCAATTAATACCACAGGTTTCTCAAATGATTTAAGGCTAGCTAATGTCCTAGTAGGACTTGAAGCTATAGAATTATTATAATATTCTACACCTTTATAACTTCTAACAAACTCATTTCTATGTTCTACATCTTTAAATGTAGTTGCTATCTTCTTCATCGTCGCAACATCAACATCATCTACTGTAACCGCGAATGCAGCTAGTAGATTTTCTATATTATACATCCCTTTCAGTACTACTTCACTTTTGTCACACACTTTTTGACCTTTAGCAAAAAGCTCTCCATCTTTAAAATAAGCTCCTGATTCTACAACAGTCTTCGTACTGAATGTATATAATCTTCCCTTCTCTTCTCCTACGATTCCTTTTGTAACATCATTGTCTTCATTTAATACTAATAAGTCATTTGCTTGTTGATATTTAAATATATTCTTCTTTGCATCTATATACTCATCTAAATCCTTATGCATATCAAGATGATTTGGAGATAGATTAGTTACAAGCGCAACATCCGTAGATGTATCTATGGTCATTAGCTGAAAACTTGATAATTCAAGTACTACCTTATCAGTTGCTGCTATTTCTTCTATCCTTGTAAATAGTGGAGTTCCTATATTTCCACCTACCCAAGTTTTAAATCCCGCTTCATTTAAGATACTATATACTAAAGATGTTGTAGTAGTCTTTCCATCACTTCCTGTTATACCATATATCTTGGCAGGACAATATCTTATAAACTCTTCCATCTCAGAAGTTATATAAGATCCTTCTTCTTTTGCCATTGTTAACTCTTTACCATCAATTCTCATGGATGGTGTTTTAAAAATAACCTCAAACCCATGTAGCTTTGACAGATAGTTTTCTCCTAACTCAAATTTAACTCCCTGTGGTTCATATTTCCCAACAATCTCTTTAAGTTGGTCATAATCCTTTTTATCAAAAGCAGTTACCTTAGCACCTAAGTTTAAAAGGAATTCTATTAGCGGTATATTACTTACCCCTATCCCCACTACAGCTACTTTCTTATTTTTAATAAACACTTTAAACTCATTAAAATCTCTTTTCATTTATATTCCTCCAGTATTGCTACCCTTTAGCTTACTTAATTATTTATATTACTAATTATACCACTAGATTAAGTTTTTAAAAACTCTAACTACTATAGCTATTAACTTATAAAACTCCAAATTTCTCACTTTTATCGCTTTTTTTCTCTTTAGTTAGTGGTTTTCATTTTAAAGTTCAATTTAATTCATTTTTTTATTAAAAAACTATTGATATGTATAATTGTCTATGCTATAATCTATTTGTGCCGTAAGTAAAGATGTTAAAACTTTTCCCCAAAGGTTTAGCATTGCACATAACATATCCCCATGATTAAACCCTATTTTTTACCGGATGCAAATCCGGTTATTTTTTTACCCTCATTTAAGTAATAATCTAAATTTCATATTTTATAATTCCAACTTACTCACTTAAACAAAGGAAACTCTAGTTTCCACTATCAATAAATACTTCTTAAAATTTTTGCCATAATAAACATTTTAAAACACTTATGAATCAACTGCCATAATATTATTATCTTATTTATTCTCACTAGAATTAATCATATTATATAGATGTTTTAATTATAAATGGATTTTAATATAACTTTATATATTGTTATACCTTAAAAACCATTCTAATATTATAATTTTATTTACCTCTATTACTTAATAAGAATATAAATTATATTAAAACTTATATATACAATCTAAAACACATTCCTAGCTTATATGTACTTTATTTGTTTATTCAAAAACATTAAAATAAAAAGATATGAATCTAGGATTCCTAACCTAAATTCATATCTTCTGTGCTAATTTTATATTTTCTCTAATATAGCCTACCCAACATATACCGTTTTGAAATAAAGAACGCTAATGCTTATGGGTTAAATATATTTCCATCCTAATTCTTTTAATTAAAATTCCATTTTCTCTTCTATATAACATACTAATTCACTTATTGGCATTCTTACTTGTTGCATAGTATCTCTATCTCTTACTGTAACAGCATTATCTTCTAAAGTATCGAAGTCTATTGTTATACAGAATGGAGTTCCAATTTCATCTTCTCTTCTATATCGTTTTCCAATACTTCCAGCTTCATCATAGTCCACATTGAACTTCTTAGCTAAAATTCCATAAACGTCGAGAGCCTTTTCACTTAACTTCTTGCTAAGTGGAAGTACTGCGGCTTTGAATGGTGCTAATGCCGGATGAAGGTGCATAACATTTCTTACATCTCCGCCTTCAAGCTCCTCTTCATCATAAGCCTCACATAAGAATGCTAAAGCAACTCTATCAGCTCCTAATGATGGCTCTATGCAATAAGGAACATATTTTTCATTATTAGTTGGGTCTAAATATGATAAATCTTGACCTGAGTGCTCCATATGTCTCTTTAAGTCATAATCCGTTCTATCAGCTATTCCCCAAAGCTCACCCCATCCAAACGGGAACAAGAATTCTATATCACAAGTAGCATTACTGTAGAAAGATAATTCCTCTTGCTCATGATCCCTAAATCTTAAGTTTGTTTCCTTCATACCTAAGTTAAACAAGAAGTTTTTACAATACTCCTTCCAATATCCAAACCATTCTAAATCCGTTCCTGGCTTACAGAAGAATTCAAGTTCCATTTGTTCGAACTCTCTTGTTCTAAATGTAAAGTTACCTGGAGTAATCTCATTTCTAAAAGATTTACCTATTTGAGCTATTCCAAATGGCACTTTTTTTCTAGAAGTTCTTTGTGCATTTTTAAAGTTTACAAATATACCTTGAGCAGTCTCAGGTCTTAGATATATTTCATTCTTATTATCATCAGTTATACCTTGGGAAGTTTTAAACATAAGGTTAAACTTTCTTATGTCTGTGTAATTTATTTTTCCACATTTAGGACAAACTACATTGTTCTTTTCTATATATTCTTTATATTCTTCATTAGTCCACCCATCAGCTATTGCCACCTCTACACCTTCAGCAGTCATATGATCTTCTACTAGTTTATCAGCTCTAAATCTAGCTTTACACTCTTTACAATCCATAAGTGGATCAGAAAATCCTCCCACGTGACCAGTAGCAACCCAAACCTCAGGATTCATTAATATTGCACAATCTAATCCTATGTTATAAGGACTTTCTTGAACGAATTTTTTCCACCATGCTTTTTTAACATTATTTTTAAATTCTACACCTAATGGGCCATAATCCCAAGAGTTTGCAAGACCTCCATAAATTTCAGATCCCGAAAATATAAATCCTCTATTTTTACATAGAGCAACCATTTTATCCATAGTTAATTCATTTCCCATATTTATTACCTCCATTAAACTTTATTTTTTTCTTAAGATAGACAAAGCTCTTATCTTTAAGTGGAGTTTTTAACCCCATCCAAAGGTTAGGAGTCGTTATCACCAAAGGCTATACATCCAATAGATAGCTACCGTTATCTTCCACCTTTATAGAAGATGGGAGTATTCTGATAGATAGCCATAGGACAAATTAATAATTTAAAATATAAAAAAGCTCTAACCAACTAAGGGACGAAATAAATTCCGCGGTTCCACCCTTATTAGCTAAAGCTCATCTTTAAAATTCCACTAACTCAAAAGTTCCATTCATAATATTAATTTAATGATTTTCACCATCCATCATCTCTCTTAAAAATCTTTATTATTACTCTTCTTTATCATCGTTATTATTTAATTTTTATATCTTTCAAATCAATTATTAGTATTATTATCTATATATTAATTTATATACTAGCTTTTACTATAAATATAACACTTATATGTTTACATATAACTTTTCATTACTATTAATATAACAAAATAAGCAGACCTAAAAGTCCGCCCCACCATTCTACTATTTATAAAAAAATGGCTCCGCGAAGAGGATTCGAACCTCCAACCTATCGGTTAACAGCCGAGTGCTCCACCGTTGAGCTATCGCGGAATATCTTTACCATAATTTAATTATATCATCTTAGTTATAAAAATCAAGCACAAAAATCACTAAAAATAAAAAATAATCCATAGTTTTTTAAATTTTTCTATGGATTATCTTATATTATTACTCTGTTTTAAAATCTCTATGATATAGAGATTTTAAAACTCTTAATTATTTAGTATTTAAATCTACTATTGTAGTGGTTTCATTGTTGGGAATAGTATAACATCTCTAATTGATACAGCATTAGTTAAAAACATTACTATTCTATCAATACCAATTCCTAGTCCGCCTGTTGGTGGCATTCCCACTTCTAATGCACTCATAAATTCTTCGTCAATTAGATAAGCTTCATCATCTCCAAGCGCTCTTTCGTTTGCCTGTTGCTCAAATCTTTGTCTTTGAACTATCGGATCATTAAGTTCAGAGTATGCATTACATACTTCCCTACCATATACAAATCCTTCAAATCTTTCAGTAAATGCCTCATCCCCACGTTTCTTTTTAGTTAATGGTGATATTTCTACTGGATAATCACAAAGGAATGTTGGTTGGATTAGATGTTCTTCAGCAAACTCTTCAAATAACGCATTTAAAATATCTGCTTTAGTACAATCCTTTAATTCTTTTATAAATTCTAAATGTTTTTCTTTTGCAATAACTCTTGCTTCTTCATCAGTAGTAATTTGTGTAAAATCTACTCCTGCATATTCTTTTACAGCATCAACCATAGTAATTCTTCTCCATGGTGGTGTAAAATCTATTTCAGTTCCTTGGTAATCTACTTTCGTAGTACCATGAACTTTTTCACAAGCATAAGCGACTAAGTCTTCTGTTATTTTCATCATATCATTATAGTCTGCATAAGCTTCATATAGCTCTATCATTGTAAACTCTGGGTTATGTCTAACACTCATTCCTTCATTTCTGAAGTTTTTACCCATATCATATACCTTTTCAAGACCACCAACTATACATCTTTTTAAGTATAATTCTGTAGCTATTCTTAGGTACATATCAATATCTAATGTATTATGATGAGTCATGAATGGTCTTGCAGCAGCACCTCCAGCTATCGGTGATAAAATTGGAGTTTCTACTTCTAAATATCCTCTATTATCTAAGAATTCTCTTATTGCCTTTATAATTTGTATTCTATTTATAAACGTATCTCTTACATCCTTGTTCATTACAAGGTCTACTTCTCTTTGTCTATATTTCAAATCTGGATTTTTAAGACCATGCCACTTTTCAGGAAGTGGTTTTAAAGATTTAGAAATAAGAATTACACTTGTAGCCCTAATTGAAGTTTCTCCTGTTTTAGTTATGAAAGGAGTTCCTGTAACTTCTAAAAAGTCACCTATATCAAAGGTTTTTGCATCTTTGAATTGTTCTTCTCCTACTGCATCTAATCTTACGTATATTTGCATCTTTCCAGATCTATCATGGACATCACAGAATCCTGCTTTTCCTTGAATTCTTTTTGACATAAGTCTTCCTGCAATTGTAACTGATTTTTCAACAAGCTCTTCGTATTGATCTTTAACTTCTTGTGCGCTATGAGTTCTTTCAACTTTGTACACATCAAAAGGATCCTTTCCCGCCGCTTGAAGATCAGCAAGTTTTTGTCTTCTAATTGTTACTTGCTCATTATACTCAGCTTCTTGAGCCACTAAGTTTTCAGCATCTACTGCCACTTCTTGTAAATTATCATTGTTTACTTCTGTAGACATATACTCATCCTCCTACTATCTTCCAATTTCTAGAATTTCATACTTATTAATTCCATCGGGAGTTGATACTTCTACAATATCACCACTCTTTTTACCCATAAGTGCATTACCTACAGGTGATTCATCTGATATCTTATTGTTATAAGGATCTACTTCTGCAGAACCAACAATATAGAATTCTATCTCTTCATCAAATTCATAATCTTTAACTTTAACTATTGTACCAATACTAACTGTATCCTTAGGTATTTCATTCTCATCAACAACTGATGCATTTCTTAACATATTTTCAAGTTGAATAATTCTTCCTTCAACAAATGCTTGCTCATTTTTAGCTTCGTCATATTCTGAGTTCTCACTTAAGTCCCCATATCCTAATGCAACTTTTATCTTTTCTGTTATTTCTTTTCTCTTAACAGTTTTTAAGTATTCTAACTCATCCTCAAGTTTTTTTATTCCTTCGTAAGTCATTACGTATTTTTTAGATTCGCTCATATATTTCTCCCCTTTTAATTATAATAAACTATCTTATATCAGTATAAATGTTTATGTATGTTATTACTCTTTATAATCTTTGATTAATTATAAATCAGCTGTAACACCTTGTCAATAAAGGCATATTTATATTTAAAATACTAATTCTAATAGTTATCTCTATAGTTTTTTAATATGTTGTGCATGTCAGTATAAGTTGTTACTGAATTAATACTATCTTTAATAACTGTACAATTATTTAAGCCCTTTATATACCATGCTATATGCTTTCTCATTTCTCTTACCGCTTTATTTTCTTCAAAAAACTTAACAGCTCTATCTAAGTGTAACATACACATTTCAATTTTATCTATATAATTTGGCTTTATAATTTTTTCACCAGACATTCCTTGATTTATTTCACTAAATATCCAAGGATTTCCCATTGCACCTCTAGCAATCATTACACCGTCACAATTGGTAACCCTCTTCATATTTATAGCATCTTCAGCCTCAAATATGTCTCCATTTCCTAAAATCGGGATAGAAACCGATTCTTTTACCTGTCTTATTATATCCCAATCAGCTTTACCTTCATACATTTGTTCCTTAGTTCTTCCATGAATAGTTATAGCATCTACTCCGGCGTCCTCCATATACTTTGCAAACTCTACTGCATTTATATTATTAGAATCAAACCCTTTTCTAAATTTAACCGTTACTGGTTTAGATGATACCTTTTTCATTTCCCTGATAATTTCACTGGCTAGCTTAGGATCTTTCATAAGTGCAGATCCTTCTCCATTTTTAACTATCTTGGGAACAGGACACCCCATATTTACATCAATAATACATACATCTTCCATAATATCTATAACTTCACATGCATGCACCATTATCTTTGGATCACTTCCAAAAATCTGAAGTGCCACAGGCTTCTCTTCATTACTTATTCTCATAAGTGCTTCTGTATTCTTACTGTTGTAATATAATCCCTTAGCACTAACCATCTCAGTATATACAAGTTCGCAACCCATATCTTTGCATATACCTCTATAAGCTATGTCTGTAACACCTGCCATCGGTGCAAGAAAAACAGGGTTCTCAAAATTCAAGTTTGCGATTTTCATTTTATCACCTATTCTCTATTTTTCTCATATATGATTCTTAATCCCTCTAAAGTTAAGAATGGTTCAACTTTATCTATGGTTTTAGAATCTTTAGCTATTAGATTTGCAAGTCCACCAGTGGCTACAACCATTGGTTCTCCCTCTCCAGCAGCCTTCATTTCTTCTTTTATCTTTTCTACAATAAAATCAACCTGTCCTATATATCCATACACAATTCCAGCTTGCATACTAGCCACAGTGTTCTTACATATAACTGTTTCAGGTCTTACAAGCTCAACTCTTGGCAATTTTGCTGCCTTTTGGAATAATGCTTCAGATGATATCTTTATACCTGGACATATTGTTCCACCGATATAATCGCCATTGCTTCCAACTGCACAGAATGTTGTTGCTGTTCCAAAATCTATAATTACTAAAGAAGTTTTATACATTTCATATGCAGACACTGCATTTACAATTCTATCTGCTCCCACTTCTTTAGGATTGTCATATTTTATATTTATGCCAGTTTTTACTCCCGGTCCCACTATCAATGGATTCTTTTTAAAAAGTTTTCGTACCATATGCTCTAGTGAGTACATTATATTAGGAACTACTGAAGAGATAATTACTCCAGATATATCATTAATATCTATTTTATCATAGTTAAATAGCTGAGATACCTCAATCATATACTCATCCGATGTTTTTTTATAATCTGTAGATAATCTCCACTCAACCATTAACTTCTTATCCTTATAAATTCCAATTACTATATTGGTATTTCCTACATCTAATACAAATATCATAGTTACGTCACCCCTATATAATTAAAAGCAGCTTTTAAGCTGCTTTAAAAAAATGTTCCTAATTATTATAACACATATTAACAATTTAACTATATTAACTTAATAAAAATATATTAAGTTAATATTTTTTCTATGTTTTAACTTATCATCTTTTATGTAATGTAATTTAAAAAATTACTTTATCACGTATTATCCTAGATTATTGGTATTAATTATCTCCATTTCATCTTTAAAAATCTCATATAATTCTTTTTTTACTGTGCCCTCTCCAGCTTTATTAATTATAGATAAGTAGTCCTTCTTTAAGCTATGTTCTTTTTTTCTTAAGGAATTTCCCCTAATCTTATTTTCTTTATGAAACATTTTACCCTACCTCCCTATAATATTTTTTAATGCCTTAATATGATTATTATGTCTTACAATTGAATCTTGCGCCATGATGTTTACTTCTTGAATAGGTACATTCACCAAATAATTTTCGTAACTTCTTATAATCTCATTTTCCTTCTCTATTAGAGAATTAATTATCAATGCATTTTTCATAATAACCGCCTCCTTTTTTCTATTATTATCAAATAAAAAAAGGTATATACCTCTTTTTCAAAAGTACATACCTTTTTTAAAATTTATTTACATTTTAATTGTATTTCATGACTAAACTATAGCTTTGAATAAAGTTAATAGGATTCCTGCTGCAACAGCACTACCTATAACTCCTGATACGTTAGGTCCCATAGCATTCATAAGTAGGAAATTTGTAGGATCTTCTTTTTGTCCAACAACTTGAGAAACCCTGGCCGCCATTGGTACCGCAGAAACTCCTGCAGATCCAATAAGGGGATTTATCTTACCTTTAGTAATTTTACACATAAGCTTTCCTACAAGTACTCCTCCAGCAGTTGCTACTGCAAAAGAAGCCATACCAATTACTACTATTCCAAATGTCTTTACATTTATAAATGCTTCTGCTGTTGCAGTAGCTCCAACTGAAAGTCCAAGGAAAATAGTAACCACATTTATAAGACCATTTTGTGCTGCATCAGAAAGTCTACCTACTACACCAGACTCTTTAAATAGGTTACCAAGCATTAGCATTCCTATAAGTGGAAGAAGTGCCGGTAAGAATAATGTAACTATTATAGTAACTACTATAGGAAAAATCACTTTTTCTATTTTTTTAACTTGTCTTAATTGTCCCATTTTAATTCTGCGTTCTTCTTTAGTTGTAAGAGCTTTCATTATTGGTGGTTGTATAAGTGGCACAAGTGCCATGTAAGAATATGCCGCCACTGCTATTGGTCCAAGTAAATGTGGCGCTAATTGGTTTGTTAAAAATATTGCTGTAGGACCATCTGCTCCTCCAATAATTCCGATAGATGCTGCTTCTTGAGGAGTAAATCCACAAAGAATAGCTACTGTAAATGCAAAAAATATACCAAATTGTGCTCCCGCTCCCATAAGTACACTTGATGGATTTGCCAGTAATGGGCCAAAGTCTGTCATTGCACCTACACCTAAGAATATTAGTGGTGGAAATATTTCCCACTTAACTCCTCTAGATAAATACCATAACAATCCACCTCCATGACCATCTACAGGCGCAGCCATAATATTACCTAATGGTATATTTGCCATTAACATACCAAATGCTATAGGTAATAATAGAAGTGGTTCAAATTTCTGAACTATAGCTAGATATATAAAAACTAAAGATAAGCCTATCATGAATACTTGGCCACCTGTTATTGCTGCAAAACCAGAGGCAGCAAACAAGTCTTTAATTACTTCAAATACGTTCATTTATGTTCTCCCCCTAATAAAATTACGCTATAACAGCTAATACGTCCCCAGTGTTAACTGAAGCTCCTTGAGCTACATTGATTTCAACTACTGTTCCATCTACTGGTGACATAATTTCGTTTTCCATTTTCATAGCTTCAAGCACAAATAAAACATCACCCTGTTTAACTGTTGATCCCTTAGTTGCAACAACTTTAACAATTGTTCCTGGCATTGGCGATTCAGCTTTTGATCCTGATGCATTTGACACTGCTGGTGCTGCTGGTGCTGCTGGTGCTGGTGTTGGTGCTGTTACTGGTGCAGATGTTTGTGCCATTGCTACTGGTGCCACCACTGGTGTTACTGGTATTGCTTCAAATTCACCCTTTACTTCTTCTACCTCAACTTGATATAAATTCCCATTAACTGTAACATTATATTTTTTCATGTAAAACATCCTCCTCACGATAACCTCTATCTATTTATAGAAGCATTTCTCCAACTTGAATTATTATTGTTAACTCTTTTTATACTCTTAATATTTAGTTCTCCTGCTGACTTTCCAGTATGAGTAGATAGCGCCGCCATTATAGCTGCCACTAATTCACAGTCTGCATTTAAATCTGCAACTCCTGGAACTTGAATAACATCATTTAGTAAAGTATCTCTATCTTTATCTACCGATTTAGCAGTTCTTTTTTTTTTAATGCCTACCCAATTAATTATAGCGCTTTGAAATTTAATTATAAGCATAAGGACTCCTAACATTCCAAATACTATTATCATTGATGTAGCAGATGTACCTAATGCAAAAACTAGCTTTTCCATCATAGTTCCTTCCATCTTCAAACTCCTCCTAAATTAGTGTACTACCATGTGATTTAGGATATTTTACTTCCCTCTTGCTTTGTAACATGTCTAAGGTAGCAAATATTCTTTGTTTGCTTTCACTTGGTTTTATTATATCATCTATCATTCCATTATTTGCTACAGTGTATGGGCTTGTTACTTCCTCATAATACTTAGCTACTACTTCTTTTTCACTTTGTCTATAATCACTAGAGTTAAATATTTCATCTCTATATAACCCTTTTATATAGTTTTCAGGCGTTGTTAAACACACTTTTGCAGTTGGCCACGCCATCGTAACATCAAAAGCAGATTCTTTTGAAACTAGTACTTCATATGCAAGTCCATAAGCTTCTCCTATAACTAAAGATACTTTTGGAACCGTTGTATCAATTAGTGAATACATAAGTTTTCCTATACTCTTGGCAAGTCCATTATTTTCTTCTTCAACACTTATTACTGCACCCTTAGTATCAACTAAAGTTAATATAGATATGTTGAAACTATCACATAATCTTACAAAGCTTGCTGCTTTAGTTGCTCCATCATTGTCTATTTCTTTACTTCCTGAATTTAATATAATACCCACAGTTAATCCATTCATTTTTACAAATGCTGTTTTAAAGTTGTTAGCAAAATCTTTGTATATTTCTATGATACTATTCTCATCAGCTATTGTATTTAAAACTTCATCTAGTGAAACGTTATCGTTTTCAACCATATTATCAAGATTTTCTTTTGATATGTTTAAATCGTAATCTTCTCCGCTTACCAAAGGTAACTCCAAGTTGTTTGATGGCATATAAGAAATTACTTTTCTTACAACTTCAAAAGCTTCTTCTTCTGTAGATGCATTTATATGTGAATTTCCATTTTTATTCGAACTGGTTCCATTACTTAACATATCTTTATCTATGTATTTCTCTTCTTTTGCTATAAGCTTACCTATTGAAGATACACTTACATCACTGACTTCATCTACTGCTATCGTTATATCACTCATTGTTGCAAGTAATGCTGTTATCCCATTACTTGGTCCACATATAACAGAAATTCTTGGAATAACTCCACTTAATTTACCATATTTATTCAATACTAATCCATAAGCTCCGAGAAGTTCTATTCCTTCGTTTAGCTTTCCTCCAATAGAATCAATAACTTGAACTACAGGTGCACCAATCTTAGCAGCACTTTCAAGGATATTTATTATTTTTCTTGACATAACCTTTGTGAATGCTCCACCCTCTACAGTATAATCATAGCTATATACAAATACTAATTTTCCATTCACAGTTCCATGACCAGTAATTACTCCTGCACCATTTTTTGAAATCATAGCGCCCACTTCTACAAAAGTTCCCTCATCTAATAATGCAAGAACTCTTTCTTTGGCTGTAAGTTTATTCAAATTATGTTGCATTGTTATCTTTTCATTTCCACCGCACAGATGTGTTGTATCTTTAATTGAATCAAATGCTTCAAGTTTATTCATTTTACTGCCTCCCGATCTATTAACTTTTAATTAACTTAATAATAACACATCACACACCACTTGTATATATATGTGCAAGTTTTAATTCATTTTTCTGTGAATTTCTAATAATATATCTTTTAAAGATATCACCCTTAATTATAGTATTGTTTTAAATTCAAATTATATAACTATCAAACTCATATAATATTCTCCATAAAAAAATAGACTTACATAAGTAAGTCTATTCATCTTTAAAATCAATTTTTTATTAAAATAACCCTTCTATTGTACCATCTTCGTGTATATTTATTTTATTTGCAGCTGGCACCTTTGGAAGTCCTGGCATTGTCATTATTGCCCCTGTTAAGACAACAATAAATCCAGCTCCATTTGATAATTTAACTTCTTTAACTGATATGTTAAATCCTGTCGGTCTTCCTAAAAGTGATGGATTATCTGAAAGGGAATTTTGTGTCTTTGCAATACATATAGGCACTTTATGAAGTCCTAACTTTTCTATTTCAGCAATTTGTTTCTTGGCCCCTGGTGCAAAATCCACGCCATCTGCTCCATATATTTCTTTAGCAATAATTTTCACCTTTTCTGCAATAGTTAATTTTTCATCATATAGTACAGTAAAGTTGCTTGGCTTTTCTTCAATAGTTTTAATAACTTTATTAGCTAAATCTTTTCCACCTTCAGCACCCTTTTCCCAAACTTCAGTTAAGGATACTTCTACACCTTTAGCTCTACAGAACTCTTCTATGAATTTAACCTCTTCATTACTATCAGAAACAAACTTATTTATAGCAACAACTACAGGTACATTATATTTCTGCAGATTCTCTATTTGCTTCTCTAAATTAACTACTCCTTTTGATAACGCTTCCACATTTTCAATATTTAACTCATCTTTCTTTACGCCACCATGATGCTTAAGTGCACGAATAGTTGCAACTATAACAACACAGCTAGGCTTTAATTCCCCATATCTACATTTAATATCGAAGAATTTTTCTGCTCCTAAATCTGCACCAAACCCTGCTTCAGTAATTGTGTACTCTCCTAATTTAAGAGCCATCTTAGTTGCAAGGATACTATTGCACCCATGTGCTATATTGGCAAAAGGTCCTCCATGAATTATAGCTGGTGTGTTATCTAAAGTTTGAACTAAGTTAGGTTTTATAGCATCCTTCATAAGCATGGCCATTGCACCTTGAACTTGTAAGTCTTTACAGTATACTGGATTGCCATCTAAATTATAAGCTACTAAAATTTTACCAAATCTCTCTTTTAGATCCATTAAATCTTTTGATAAACATAGTATTGCCATAATCTCAGATGCTACTGTAATTGTAAATCCATCTTCTCTTAGAAATCCGTTTGGCTTTCCACCCATTCCTACTACTATGTTTCTTAGAGCTCTATCATTCATATCTAAAACTCTTTTAAATATTATTTTTCTTGAATCTATCCTTAATTCATTTCCTTGATGTATATGATTATCTATAGCTGCTGAAAGTAAATTATTTGTTGTTGTGATTGCATGCATATCACCAGTAAAGTGAAGATTTATATCTTCCATTGGTAGAACCTGTGAATATCCCCCGCCAGCTGCTCCACCTTTCACTCCAAATACTGGACCTAAAGAAGGTTCTCTTAGTGCTATAATAGCATTCTTCCCTAAGCTGCAAAGAGCTTGACCAAGTCCTATTGTTACCGTTGATTTTCCTTCCCCTGCTGGTGTTGGATTTATAGCTGTAACTAATATAAGCTTACCGTCTTCCTTACCCTTATTTCTAGCAAGTACGTCTAATGATAATTTAGCCTTATATTTTCCATAAAGGTCCAAGTCATCCTCTGTTAAACCGATAGTCTTACCAACTTCTAATATTGGTAACATTTTTGCCCTTTGAGCGATTTCAATATCACTTTTCATAAATTTCCCTCCTAATTATATAAGTCATTTCATCTTTGTTCTTCTTGAAAATCCTATAGTAAATTATCTTATGCCACTCTATAATTATTAAAGATTATATCTACTACCCCTGTTTTTATATTAATTATAGCATATGTATTTTTATAAAAAAAGCTTAGAAACGACTGTATATGTATTTTACACTCCCTTTACATTTTCATGAATTTTAGCCTTATCGTGTAGCACATTTGCTATAATCTAATTATATTTTTGTAAAAAAAGTCGTCCAATGATAATTAACATTATACATTGAACGACTTTTTCTTATATAAACTCTTATATTTCTTTGTTTGAATCACTCTCTACAGAATGTTCATCTTCTATCATTTCATCAACTGAAACTTTCTCACTGTGTATGGATTCAACATTCCAATCACTAAACTTTTCTTCTGCCTCTATTTTAGGTTCTTCTATAGTAGTTTCTAAAGTAGTTTTAAGTTCCATGTCAGCTTTTTCTCTTTCGGCATCAAACTCTTCTAAAGATTTCCCTTCCATTATTGCATTAAACTCTTCAGCTACAAGTTTTTCTCTCTCAATTAAAGCATTTGCAACATCATGAAGTTTATCTATATTTTCTTTTAATATTGTTTCAGTTCTTTCATAGGCTTCATCTATTAGACCTTTAATTTCCCTATCTATTTTAGATGCAACTTCTTCTGAAAAATCTCTTGATCTTCCAAAATCCCTACCCATGAATACTTCACCATCATCTTTTCCAAATGATATTGGTCCTATGGTATCACTCATTCCAAATTCCATAACCATTTTCTTAGCTATAGAAGTTGTTCTATCAATATCATTTTTAGCTCCTGTACTTATATCTCCAAGAATTAGAGCTTCTGCAACTCTTCCTCCAAGAAGACCTACCATATCATCCCTAAGCTTAGACTTAGATGTATATGCAGTATCTTCATTTGGTAGGTGAAGGGTATATCCACCTGCCATACCTCTTGGTATAATACTTATTTCATGTACAGCATAAGAATTAGGAAGATATTTAGATACCACCGCATGACCCGCTTCATGATATGCAGTTAATCTCTTATCCTTATCACTAATTACTCTAGATTTTTTCTCCGGTCCTGCCATTACTCTGGTAATAGATTCTTCAAGTTCTATCATAGTAATAACTTTTCTTTTAGCTCTAACAGTTAAAAGTGCTGCTTCATTCATTAGATTTTCAAGATCTGCACCCGTAAATCCTGGTGTTCTCTTTGCAAGTATCCCTAACTCAACATCTTCATTTAATGGTTTATTTTTGGAGTGAACCTTTAATATTTCTTCTCTACCTTTAATATCAGGTACGCCTACTACTATTTGTCTGTCAAATCTACCCGGTCTTAAAAGTGCTGGGTCTAGGATATCTGGTCTATTTGTAGCTGCAACCATGATTATTCCTTCATTAACACCGAATCCATCCATCTCAACAAGAAGTTGATTCAATGTCTGTTCTCTTTCATCATGTCCACCACCCATGCCAGCTCCTCTTTGTCTACCTACAGCATCGATTTCATCTATAAATATTATACAAGGTGAGTTTTTCTTTGCTTGCTCAAATAAATCTCTAACTCTTGATGCTCCAACTCCAACGAACATCTCAACGAAGTCTGAACCTGAGATACTAAAGAATGGTACTTCAGCCTCTCCTGCCACTGCTTTTGCCAGAAGTGTTTTACCTGTTCCTGGAGGACCAACAAGTAGTATGCCTTTTGGAATTCTTGCTCCGACTTCCATGTATCTTTTAGGATTCTTAAGGAAGTCTACAATTTCTTCAAGTTCTTGCTTTTCTTCATCCGCTCCTGCAACATTCTTAAAAGTAATTTTCTTGTCTCCTTCTAGAGGTACTGCCATCTTAGCCTTACTTTTACCGAAGCTCATTACTCCACGACCACCGCCGCCACCGCTTCCGCTAGACTGATTCATAAACATCACCCAGAATAGGACTAACATTCCTACTACTAATAATGTAGGCAAGAATCTCATCCACATCGGAACTGTTGCTGGTGGATCGTAACCCTCAACCATATTTGGATTTGGATTTTCTTTAAGTATTTGTAAGTATCTATTTTCAAGAATATTTACAGTAAATTCAGTATCATCATTCAACTTACCTTTAACCGATGTACCATCTGAAGATACCTGCACCGCTTTTATGTTTTGTTCTTTCATATGTTGTTCAAACTCTGTTACATTTATTTCCTTAAGTGTTCCCGTGCTATCAAATAGCGAAAGTGCAGAGAATATAACTAAAATTAACACTAAAAACCAAATTGTTGCACTAGAAAATTTTTTCATTTGAAGCCCCCCTCTCTATATGGTTCAATATCACTAAAATTCTATCATATGAGTTTTTCCATTACAACATTAATAATATTAATTATTAATGAATTAAGAATTGCTTAATTTCAGAATCTTTCATATACAATAATGATTACCATCCTTATAGTATAAGATTTTATTATTTTATATATACACTCTCTTTTAATATTCCTATATAAGGAAGATTTCTATAGATTTCTGCATAATCAAGACCATATCCAACTAAGAAGTAATCTGGAACATCAAAGCCAAGGTACTTAACTTCTAACTGTTCTTTTCTTCTCTCTGGTTTATTAAGCAAACATGCTATTTCAAGACTTCTTGGATTTCTAGCACCTAAATACTTCATAAGATATTTAAGTGTAACACCACTATCAATAATATCCTCTACTATTAAGATGTCTTTATTCTTTATTTCAAAATCTAAGTCCTTTATGATTTTTACTATTCCTGATGATTCTGTAGCATCTCCATAACTAGATACAGCCATAAAATCCATTTTACATGGAATAGTTATATTTTTCATTAAATCCGACATAAACATTACGGATCCTTTAAGGATTCCAAGAAGAATTAACTCTCTACCTTCATATTCCTTCGATATCTTAGCACCTAACTCCTTAATTTTTTCGTTTAAAACTTCCTCAGTCAATAAAACTTCTTTAATATCCTTATTCATGTTTTTCCTGCCTTTCTACGCTTACTTCTATAATATTATTTACTCCATCATGAACTTTAAATTTCTCACTTATCTTGTATCCTATTATCCATGAAATATCCTCATCAAAACAAATTAAAGGCACAAGATTTCTTTGTTCTCTAGGAACTTTAAGATCCATAAATACATCCTTTAACTTTTTACTTCCTTTCATTCCAAGTGGAGAAAACCTATCACCATTCTGTCTAAATCTTAAAGTCATGTTCTTAACATTATCATAGTTAAAATATTTTATGTTTTCCCTACCTTTAAAATTCATTTTTTTATAATTAGTAACAAGTTTTATACATACATTAATCCCAAGACTTTCAATATAGTTTTTTCCCATAACAAGATTTATATTAATATCACTATTTTCATTACTTATTTGTGATTCTTTTGTTATCTCAATGTCACCATATACATTGGTAATTAATATACCCTTTGGTACCACTGTAAATTTTCCTGTAGATAAACCTTGTAGATGTATTACGTTTTCAATATGTATACTTTGAATATTGTTTATATCTCCTTGAAAGGTCAATAAAGCTTTTCTTATTATTCTACTTACTAATGATGGATGAAGAAAAAATGCGTCTTTATATATTATAACCTTTTCTTCTGTTATATCACAATATTTTTCAAAAACTTTGATTACATTTTCTTGAATATATTCTTCATCGCGTTTTATTAATTCACACATTCTATTTAATGTTGTAATTATATCTGAATTAAAGTTGTTTTGCATATATGGTATCAGTTCTAATCTAATCTTATTTCTTGAGTATATTGGTTCAAAATTAGTCTTATCTATTCTTGCAGGTAGATTATTAACTTCACAATATTCTTCTATTTCTTTTCTCTCTACATTTATAATAGGCCTTATATAAATTCCATCTCTTATAGCTTTAATTCCTATTAAACCTTCTATTCCAGTTCCTCTCATCATTCTCATAAGAACAGTCTCTGCTTGATCATTAAGATTATGTGCTAGAGCAACTTTATTCGCATTAACCTTTGTTAAAACCTCTGAAAAAAATGCATATCTAGCATCTCTACCAGCCATTTCAGTAGAAATATTATTTTCCTTAGCCATAGTGTTTATATCTACAGATGTACTAAAGAATTCAATACCATATTCCTCACAAAACCTCCTGCAAGTCACCTCATCCTCATCTGAATCAGCATTTCTTAGCATATGATTAACATGAGCTGCATAAATATTTATATCATACTTGTCTCTTAAGGTATATAGTACATGTAAAAGACTTATGGAATCTGGACCTCCAGATAAAGCAACGATTATTCCATCACCCTTATTTATCATACGATTATCTTCAATAGTTTTTATTACCTTATCTCTCATATTAACATCCCTTTTTACCCCAATTTTTATCTTTCATAAAAACACTTCCTAAAAGTATAGTATTAAGACATAATATCATAAATATAACAAATTTAAAATAAATATAAAAAAAATGAAGAAATGTTTTATACATCCCCTCATTTTATTTTTTAAATATAAACTTATTATTCAATATAGTTATATCTTTTACACATAGTTTGAATTTAACCTTACACACAAAGTTCAATTATAATCATTAATTTAAACATAGTTTACTTATTACATTTTAAGCTGTATGAATTCTAGATACCATAACAGTCATATCATCATTAACTTTGTTTCTTCCAAAACTCTTTGCTTGATTAATAATACCCTTAGATAACTCCTCAGGACTTTGATTATCATTTCTACATATATAATCTAATATCCAATCAACCTTGCCACTGCACTCTTCATCACAATCAATTACTCCATCAGTTATCATAACAATCAAATCTCCATTTTTTACTCTCTTTGTGTGAACTTCTATATCGGCTTCATCTAATACTCCAATTGGTAGGCTTTTTGACTTGATAATATCCACAGTATTACCACTTTTTACAAAACTAGCTACCGCACCCACTTTCATAAAGTCCATCTCTCCACTATATAAGTCAATGGCACTTAAATCAACAGTGGAAAATTTTTCTTCTTCAGAGAACTTTAGACTCATAATTGAATTTACAGTATTAATGGCTGTTGTTCTACTAAATCCAGCACCTGTGAATTTCTCAATGAGTTCAACCACAGCCTTACTTTCTCTTCCCGCTTGTGGTCCCGATCCCATACCATCACTTAATACCATCATATAACTACCGTCATTTCCCTCCCCAAATGTAAAGTTATCTCCAAATATAGTTTGTCCATCTTTACAGGCTCTGGATACACTTGTTGTAACACCAAATTTAGGTACTTCCTCAAAAGTCGCAGTACACTTTTTAGTAACTGGATTTATCTTACACCCATCTTCTTTTAGTCTCATTTTATAATCCACACATTCATTTATTAATGGAGTCATCTTCTTTACACATAAATTTCTTCCATTACAAGAGTTACAAGCAACGTGTACATTTAATCTTTCATTTTTATCCTTTATAGCAAATACATCGTCAACCTCTATATCATATTTTTCTAAAATTCTTAAAATCTTCTTTTCTGATTCCTTATCTTCATTAAAATCCGCAGAAAATTCCTCCATAATTTCATCTACAGACCTTGCCATGTTATTAAACTGATTAGCTATGAGCTCTCTTCCTTCTGAAAGTCTACTTCTCCACATTTCACTTATTATAAATTTATTTATTATATCCTCGGTATTTCTTATTAAAGAAGCCTTTTTTATGCATTTTCTCTCTAATACCTGTGGAAATACATTAGTTTTATTCTGTGCACTTTCTAGAAGTTCACCAAAAGCTTTATAAGTACTCATCATCTCTCTATTCCAACATATTCCACACGTATCACAATTATCACATACCCTATTAGCTAAATTCTCTATAAGTCCACTGCTCTTACTATTCATATCTAACTTATCATTATCCGCTAAATTGTTTAATGTAGATGCCATGTTTACTAACACTTCTGAAAATTTATCTAGCCTATCTGTAAATATCCCCTTCACCTTATTTACATAACCCTCTTCATATCTCTTACTCTTCTTCTCAACATCAACCTCACTTGACACAACTTCATATAATTCAGTAGGTATAATTATAAATAATGCTATGGCTAGAAGCCCCTCAGCTAATATAAATTGTGAAGTTGCCTCTGGCATGTAAGTGGTTATATAAATCTTCATGATGCAGAAAACAATAAATGATGAAACCGCGGAAACTAGTTTACCTCCCTCTCTAAATATCCCTGCAATCAATGCACATGATCCTAAAACTGTTGCATATACAAATATATTTTCATTAGACATTGCAACAATTATACCCATAGCTATACCTGAGGTTGCTCCTATACTTGTCCCACAAACAAACCCTATAATTGTTACTGCCGATATACTAAGTACACTTAGAATTGATATATTAAAGATTTGAATGTTCCATGTACCAGCTATTATCAGTGCAACAAGTATACTCATAGATACTACTTCCTCATTAGAAAATAGATGTTTAGTTCTTATCTTTTTAAAACTATTAACACTGTATTCTAATATTAGATATATAGGTATTATTCCAACACCCTCTAAAGCAGTATTACCAAGAGCTAACATAAAGGAATATTCTCTTATTAACATAATATAAGAAAAAACCATAATTAAGGTTGTCGATACCATAATTATTCTCTCTAACTTTTTATTAACAAAGTTACTTAAAATTAAATAAATAATTACAAGTGTAGGTACTATGGTAATATACATTACTGCATTTTCTAACACTCCTATAGTTGATATATATCCTATCACAGAACCCAGTCCAACAACTAGCGATAACCTATTATCTCCAAGAAACAATATAGTTAGCAAGAATGCTATTCCAAAGGGTGCTGATTTATTTATCATTATTACTCTACTAATTAGAATGGCAATACAGAAAAACATAACGCTCTTTGCTATCGTCTTTGCTTTGTCACCTTCCTTATTCTTGCTAGTAATCATGTTACTTTTTACTCTTTCATAAGTCCTAATACTTTCTCCATATTGCATAATAACTTCACCCACCTATATTTTATAAACTTATTATAACAAGCCCTTATGGAAATAAATGTAATTTATTAGCATTAACTCTTTAAAAATAATGTTACATTTATCTCCATTTTATTTTCTTTACCCTTGTTAAATTTTCATAAAAACAGTTGTTTTGAAGTTATATTCAAAATTTGTTAGTCATGTGTATATTTTTATTCTAATCTTAATAATATTTTTCTGTCGCCAATCCTCTATAAAAAAGGTTTTATGGAGAAAATTCTTTTCATATTATTATTTTCTTTGCATATATTGTTATTTATAATTAATTTCTATTAATTTATATTTCAATAATTCTTCACTTAACTTAAGTATATATATGTATTATATATTTATTGAATATAAGCTTTCCTAAACTCACAATAAAAATTTTTACAAAAAATAAAAGAGTGGATTAAACAATATTGTGTTTAATCCACTTTTTGTGGTTGCGGGAGCAGGACTTGAACCTACGACCTTCGGGTTATGAGCCCGACGAGCTGCCAACTGCTCCATCCCGCGACATTTGGTGCTGAAGACCGGAATCGAACCGGTACGGTGTTTAACCACCGCAGGATTTTAAGTCCTGTGCGTCTGCCAGTTCCGCCACTCCAGCATATTAATTGGCAATTTCATTTTTAAGAATATGGTAGCGGAAATAGGACTTGAACCTACGACCCTTCGGGTATGA
>NZ_JAVXMF010000034.1:0-23017 GCF_036646415.1 Clostridium sp.
TCCTGTTGTTTCTTTGCCGCATCTCTCAGCGACAAGATTTATCTTACCATGGTTTTCTAAGGTTACAATACGATTATTTACTCATTATATGAAAAATATACACTATATACTATATATTTCGTTAAAATACTACAAATTCCTCACATTGATACACTAGGAAAAGTATTAGTTAACCAAACCTTAAATCCCTATATATTTTAGTATATACCTATAATATTTATATTCATTATTAAATTAAAAGATAGAAGAAACTTGATTATTTCCTCTATCTTTTCCTCTTATATATACATTTTCACATTAAATCTAAATATATTATATCTCATTTTGATTTATAAGGTCTTATCATCTGCATTTTCTAAATATTTATCTATATCTCCTATTATCGAACTTACGCAACCATCTTTAAATGGAGATATTAAATTTGCATGTTCTACTAAGTTTACAAATGACATGGTACCTCCAACATTACACAGCCTTAAATAATCTTCCCATGCCTCTTTATGATTCTCTTGATCTTTTTTCCAGAATTGAAGAGCACATATTTGGGCTAAGGTATAATCTATATAATAGAATGGACTATTAAATATATGTGCTTGTTGGAACCACCAACATCCTCTTTCTAAGAAATCACAATCATCATAGTTTTTATGAGGTAGGTACTTCTTCTCTATATTTCTCCAAGCTAATTTTCTCTCTTTAGGAGCTACTTCTGGATTTTCATATACAAAGTGTTGGAATTCATCCACCGTTACTCCATAAGGTATAAACTTAATAGCACTACCTAAATGAGTGTATTTATATTTAGCTTCTTCTTCTTTAAAGAAAAGATTCATCCATGGCCAAGTAAAGAACTCCATACTCATTGAATGTATCTCAGCACTTTCATAGGTTGGAAAATTACATTCTGGTATAGTAATCCATCTACTTCTATAGCATTGAAATGCATGACCAGCTTCATGAGTTAGTACATCTACATCTCCTGATGTTCCATTAAAGTTAGAAAATATAAATGGCGCCTTATAATTAGGAATATATGTGCAGTATCCTCCACCTTGTTTTCCCTTCTTAGTAACTAAGTCTATTAACTTATTTTCTATCATAAAGTTAAAGAACTCTTTTGTTTCGGAAGAAAGCTCAGAATACATCTTTATTCCATTATTAACTATCCAATCTGCATCACCCTTTGGTTTTGCGTTTCCACTTAAAAACTCAAACTTTTCATCATAATATTTAAACTCACCTAATGCTAATCTGGTCTTTTGTCTTTCATATAATTTATTAGCTACAGGTACTATATAATCCTTAACTTGATTCCTAAAATTCTTTACCATATCTGAATTGTAATCAGTCCTTAACATTCTCACATAACCAAGCTCTACAAAGTTTTTAAATCCAAGTTTATGAGCCATATTAGTTCTAACCTTTACCATATCATCATATATTCTATCTATTTTTTCTTCATTATCGATAAAAAATTTATACTTAACTTGACTAGCTTTTCTTCTCATTTCTCTATCTTCTGATAAGATAAATGGTGTTAATCCTGATAAATTTCTTTCTTCGCCCTCAAATATAATTTTTGCTGATGCAATAAGCTTGCTATATTCTGAAGATAACTTATTTTCAAGTTGTAAATCTTCAATTATATGTTTAGAAAAAGATTTTAGGTTATATTCTGCAATACTAAAGAACTGTTTACCATATTCTCTCTCTAAATTAGACCTAAACTTACTATTTACGATAGCCTTATAAAAACCTGAATAGATTTCATCATATAATGGTTCATATTCGTCCCAATACTCTCTTTCCTTGCTATAAAACTCATCCTCAGTATTTATGCTATATCTTATACTAGCTATAGTTCCCATTGTAACTACATTGTTTCTTATAACATTTATATCATCTATACAGTTTTTAATTTCGTCTATCTCATTGCCATTATTTATTTGGTCTATAATATTTATCAATTTTTCCTTTACTAATTCATAATTAGGTCTTTCATAATTAAATTCATCAAACGTCATATATATATACACCTCAACTTCCTAAGTAAATTCTACCATTTATAAATTATTATGTAAATATTTTCCATATATTTAATCATCTTTTTACTAAATTTTTCTATACTTACTTTTTTATATTAATAAACTTTTTATAATAAATACAAAGAGCATATGATTTTATGAAAATCCTATGCTCTCTTCCTTACTTATTTCTTATCTTATATAATTCAATATTATTAAGAATAATACTCCAGGTATACCTAATATACCTGCTATCAATGCTGTTACTGCATTAATTGGTATTACAAGACCAAAATTACTACCAATTAGATTTATTAACCATAATAATATTCCACCAGTTATTCCATTAATAATTAAATTTAATAATATCTTTAACGGCCAAGCGAATATCTTTCCTATTATAAATATGGCTATTATTCCTATAATAAAAAATATAATGTTTTCCATAATATCCCCCCATAATAACATTCTATAATAAATTTAATATTCTTTGTTAAATTTACTAGATATCATAAGCTTATTATATAGTAATTAATAATATTACCACTTAGAGTAATAATTTAATTCTTCTACCATACAATCAGCATTTACAGTTATCCCTTTTAATTTAGCTTGTGCTAAAAAATATACATACCTAGATTTAGCTTCATCTTCCTTATGTATTGAAATATCAATTAAATTCTTATCACTCACATTATCAAAGCAACTTCTCGCTACTTCTATTTCGGTTATAGAGTTTTGAATTCCTTTTATTATCTCTTTTTGCTCAGGTGTATACTTATTATTAGATAGTATAATTTCCGTTACCTTATTTCTATTCATACTAATGCCTCCTATTATATACTTATATATATAACTTTTGACATATAATGAATGTACTATACTTATATTTCCATATATTGTTTTCTAAATTGCTATTATAAATATATTTACTACCGTATTTACAACATACTATTAAACTTATTAACAAGTTAATACTTATAGTTCTTTTTTATTTAAAAATAAGAGACAAGTGAAATTATAATTTTATAATTTCTCACATGTCTCCCTCTTATTTAAGTAACTCTATATCTCTCGTCTACCTTCTAAAGCCTTAGATAGGGTAACTTCATCAGCATATTCTAAATCTCCACCAACTGGAATTCCATGGGCTATTCTAGTAACCTTAACTCCAAAAGGCTTTAATATTTTAGATATATACATTGCTGTTGCTTCCCCTTCTATGTTTGGATTTGTAGCAACTATGATTTCTTTCAAGTCGTCATTTATTCGTGTTATTAGTTCTTTTAACTTTATATCATCTGGACCTCTACCATTCATTGGCGAGATTGTGCCGTGAAGCACATGATATACACCGTTAAATTCTCTAACTTTTTCCATGGTCATGATATCTTTAGCCTGTTCTATTACACATATAGTGCTTTTGTCTCTATTTGGATTAGAACATATGGCACAAGGATCATTATCCGTGAAGCTACCACATACTGAACAATATTTTATAGTACCTCTTGCCTTTATTAAAGCATTTGCAAATTCTTCAACTTCTTCTCTTGGAAGATTTAAAATGTGTAGTGTAAGTCTTTGTGCCGTTTTTCCACCAATTCCTGGAAGCTTTCCAAACTCCTCAATTAGTTTTTCTATAGCTATAGGATAAAAATCCAAATTTGTCACCTCAATTAAAACATGCCCGGCATGTTAAGTCCACCTGTTAATTTTCCCATTGATTGGTTTGTTTCATCTTCTGCTTTCTTTAAAGCTTCATTAACTGCAGCTAGAACTAAATCTTGTAGCATTTCTACGTCATCTGGATCAACAACCTCTGGTTTAATTACTATATCTTTTAATACTTTTTTACCAGTTACTGTTACTGTTATAGCACCACCACCAACAGATGCCTCAAACTCTTTAGTTTCTAAATCTTTTTGAGCATCCTCCATTTGTTTTTGTAGCTTTTGTGCTTGTTTCATTAAATTATTCATATTTCCACCCATTCCTGGAAATCCACCTTTTGCCATTGTAAAAACCTCCTAAAATTATATTCTTATTATAATTAGTATATATAATATTATAATGTAATCAACCTATTATTAAAATATTTTTTTATTCATCATATATTTCTACTAAATTCTTAGGAAACATATCTGATAACATCTTTTCCTTATCTACTTCTTTTTCTGTACCCTCATCCTCTATCTCATAAGTAACAGCTACACGTTCTTTTAATGCATCAGAGAAAATATCATTAATAGTCTTTCTATACTCATCTTTCTCGAGTCTTAGCTTATGAAAATTATACTGTTTTGTAAATCCGATAGTAATTACTCCATTGTTAAACCCTTGAACCTTACCCATCATAAGAGCCGTAGCTAGCACAATGTTGTTTTTCTGCTTGAGAATATTCTGTATATCCTTAAATGATTTTTTAATCATATCCACATTAAGATTACTATTTGTATATAATATTGGTTCTTCCTGTACACTTAATTTTGTTATATTGTTAGATTTCTGATCCTCTAATCTATTTAAAGACTTATTAACGACTGGATTTATTTGCTTTATCTCACTTATAGCACCTTGTACCGTTATATTACCCGATGCTATTTTATCTTCTAACTTATTTAATCTTGATAATAAAGTTTCAATGGAAGTATCATACTTTATCTTACACATCTTTATTATAGCGAGTTCTAGATATATTCTTGATTGTTTCGCGCCCTTTGCACTATCCTCAGCCTCTTGGAGAATACTAATACATCTCATTATCTCTTCAACTCTAATTCTACTGCTTTGATTTCTTATGCCTTCTATATTTTCTATAGACATATCGAGAACATCTTCAAGATTGTTACTTACATTTACCATAAGAAGATTCCTCATGTGAGTTATTAAATCTCTAATTAACATAGTTACATCTTTACCATCTGCTATTAACTTATTTATAAGTCTGATACAATCCTCTGTATTTCTACTTATAATATTATCTACTATAGATACCATACTATCGTTAGTAGTTATTCCAAGCATATCTACTAAGTCATCATAAGTAACCTTATTATTTATTGATATTGCTTGATCTAGTATTGATAAGGCATCTCTCATAGCACCATCACACATTCTAGATAATAACCTTAAGCTATCTTCTTCAATATCTACTAACAATGAATCAGTTATTTGCTTTAGTCTTAAAAATATATTTTCACTGCTTATTCTTTTAAAATCAAACCTCTGACATCTAGATAATATTGTTATAGGAAGTTTTTGAGGATCTGTTGTTGCAAGTATAAATATAACCCTACTTGGAGGTTCCTCTAAGGTTTTAAGAAATGCATTTACAGCTCCTATTGATAGCATATGAACCTCATCTATTATAAAAACCTTATACTTTGCTTCCTGTGGTGGATACTGAACATCATCAATTATGTCTCTTATATTATCAACGCTATTATGTGAAGCTGCATCTAATTCTGTAACATCTATAGCCGTCCCTCGATTAATGCTCTTACACATTTCACATTCATTGCAAGGTTCTCCCTCTATAGGGTTAAAGCAATTTATAGCCTTTGCTAGTATCTTTGCTGTTGAAGTCTTTCCTGTCCCTCTTGTACCACACAGTAAGTATGCATGAGCTATTCTATCGCTTTTTATTGCATTCTTTAGTGTAGTTGTTATATGTGGCTGACCTACTACATCATTAAAATTATTTGGTCTCCACGCTCTGTAAAGTGCTCTATACCCCATGTATCCTCACTCCTTATAAATCAATTTTGATAGAAAAATCATATTTTATTTAATATAACTACTCCTGATAAAAATAAATACTTTACTCATAACGCTTACTCTATATCACAATACTTATCTTAGCTCTATTATATATTGTTTACCAACTTATGTGAAGTAATCCTTTAAACTCTATATATCTAAATCTATAATTATAAGCTATTAATTCAATAACTTTAAATAAAGGCCTTTTAGTATACAACTTAAAAAAACATAAAAAAAAAGATGCTTCTAACATCTTAAAAATAAAGTTGTGCACCTTGCTTCGATAATTAATCTATATGCGTTACCTATACAGTTAACTCAAATCAGGTTGGTCCACGGCACATGGAAGGGCTCACTTATCGCTGCTTCCTTCCAGACCTGACGAGGTTCATGAGTTTCCATTGCGTGGGACCCAATTCTCAACGCCACTTATATAGGGCAGACCATACAGATTAAAACCTAAGCAAGGAATTCAACCCTGCTATAGCGGATTGCAGGTTACAGGGCACCGCTGACTCCCCATCTAGCACAACATGGCGGAGAAAGAGGGATTCGAACCCTCGGTAGAGTTGCCCCTACACACGCGTTCCAGGCGTGCTCCTTAAACCACTCGAACATCTCTCCATATGTTGTATTTCTTATTATACTATTTAAAATCATAGGTTTCAAGTAAAACTTATTTTAAAATACAATGTAATTATAGTATAATTGTATTATATTAACAACGAATCCAGTTCAATTCAAATAATGTATGTGAACTTAATTAAAATATAATAATTGGAGGTGCTTATTTATGATGAACTATGAAATCAAAGGTGGATCTATGCCTGTAGCCATTTGCTATCTAAATGGTGGAGATAAACTTGTTTCTGAATCAGGGGCTATGGGGTGGATGAGTGAAAACATTATAATGGATACTAATATGAAAGGTGGATTCTTCAAAGGTATTGGGCGTTCCTTATCTGGTGAAAGCTTGTTTTTAAATACCTTTACATGTTCAGGTGGTGTAGGTAAAATAGCATTTCCTTGCTCTGTACCTGGTAGAATAATGGCTAAAGAACTTCAGCCAAACGAATCTATAATCTGTCAAAAAGGATCATTCATAGCAGCTGAAAGTTCTGTAAGCCTTAATATTCACTTTAGAAAAAGGCTTTCATCAGGATTTTTCGGTGGTGAAGGTTTTATTCTTCAAAGAATTACTGGACCTGGAACTGTTTTCTTAGAGTTTGATGGTCATGTTGAAGAGTTAACTTTAAATATTGGTGAAAAAATCAGGGTAGATACTGGTCATGTAGCAGCCTTTGATCCAAGTGTAAATTTTGATATTGAGATGGTTAAAGGTTTTAAAAATATATTCTTTGGTGGTGAAGGTTTATTTTTAACTACCTTGACTGGTACTGGTAAAGTTTATCTTCAAACTATGCCACTTCAAAATTTAGCTGGCAAGTTATCTATGTACTTTAATACGGGAAATACAACTATGAGAGATTAATTATGTTTATTTAAATATAATTAATTATATTTCTACTTACTTATAGCTAAAAATATAAAAATAAACCTTCATAATAAACTAATATTCCTAGATTAGAATATTGTTTCATTACGAAGGTTTTGTTAATGTTATTTATTTCTTAAATATGCGGAATAGTCGATGTCTTCCTTCTTCTATATATTATTACTAATCCTATAATCCATATAGCTACACCTAGTATACTTACAATTTGTGCTGTTCTAAGTCCAAGTATCATAAGACTATCTGTTCTAAGCCCTTCTATAAAGAATCTTCCAATAGAATACAGACCTACATAGCTTAAAAATACAACCCCATCTTCCTTTACCTTGTGTAACATATAGAATAATATAAAGAATACTACTAAATTCCAAATAGATTCATATAAAAAAGTTGGATGATAATAGGTACCATTTATAAGCATTCCATTTTGAATGAATTCAGGAAACCTACTTATGAATGCCTCAGTTACTGGACCTCCATGGGCTTCTTGATTAAAGAAATTCCCCCATCTTCCAATTGCCTGTGCCAAAATAATACATGGAGCTGTCATATCAAGACATACTGATAGCTTTAAATTCATTCTCTTCGCGCATATATACACAACTATAACTGCTGCGATTACACCTCCATGAATAGCAAGCCCACCTTGTCTAATATTAAGTATATCTATTAAATGATCTTTATAATAACCAAATTCAAAGATAACATAGTAAAGTCTTGCTCCTATTATAGATATTGGAAACGTTATTAAAAATATAGTTAATACGTCATCGTAACTTATTCCTTTTAACTTGGAAGTATATTGACTTAGTAACAATGCAAGCATTGTACCTGAACATATTATAATACCATACCACATAACATCTATTCCAAATATATTTATAGCTACTGGATTCATATTTCCCCCTCCTCAATCCTTTTTATACTATTATAACCTAATGATAAATTTATTTATATTTTTTTATTAATTCTTCTACCTTATTCTTGCATCTTCTTCCTTTACAACTTCCAGTACAAGCACCAGTTAACTTACTAACCTCTTCTACCGTAGTAGCACCCTCTGATATAGCCTTTTTTATAGCCGCCCTTGTTACTACTTTACAAGGACATACTTTTGTATGTTTATCTAATACTACTTGTCTTAATAACTCTTGTTTTAATTCATCACTTGCCTTTATCTTTCTCACGTCTCCTTCGTTTAAAAAATTCTTGTAGCAAATCACTACATTCATCATTGTAAAGCCACTTTATATCTACCCAATGATTTAGATATTCACTTTGAGTTATGTTGAATACAGACCCACATCCACCAGCTCTTGGATCAAAAGTCCCTATATATAATCTTCTTATACGACTTTGAACTATTGCACCTGCACACATTGTACATGGTTCCAATGTTACATACATATCACACTCACTAAGTCGCCAATCTCCTATTATCTTCGTTGCCTTTTTTATTGCTATTATCTCCGCATGATTAGTAGGATCTTTAGTATATTCTTTTGTATTATATCCTGTAGATATTATTTTGTTATCTTTTACAATTACTACACCTACTGGAACTTCACCTTTACTTTGTGCAATTTTTGCTTCATTAATAGATTTTTGTAAAAAATAATCTTCCATAGTTTACTCCTCTTTAAGCGAATTCTTTATATTCACCCTTATTTTATAATATTAAAAGATTTATTTCTAATATTATAAAAAAAACTTAGTAAAGCAAGGCTTACTAAGTTTTGGTGCGCACGAGAGGAGTCGAACCTCCGGCCTTCCCCTTAGGAGGGGGATGCTCTATCCTACTGAGCTACGGGCGCATATTACATAATAATTATTATAATGATATATTTATTTTTAGTCAATAGAATAATTTCTATATTTTTCTAGCAATTATGGATTTTTTAACATTAACTGTTATTAATGTGTATGATGGCTAACTTTAAGTTTATACTAATTCCGTACATAATAAAAATATTGATTTTTATATATTTGTCAGAAAAATAACTTATTTATTGCAGATTTTTATCTAAAACTATGTTAAAATACTATTATATTATGATTTTGCAACAAAAAATTCAGAGGTGATTTAAAATGAAGAAGATTAATATAACAGAAACTGTATTAAGAGATGCTAATCAATCCTTAATTGCAACTAGACTTCCTTTTGAAGATTTTGCGCCAATTCTTAAGGATTTAGACAATGCTGGTTATTATTCATTAGAGTGTTGGGGTGGAGCAACTTTCGACTCATGTTTAAGATACTTAGATGAGGATCCTTGGGAAAGATTGAAAAATATAAAGAAAATAGTAACAAAAACTCCTCTTCAAATGTTATTAAGAGGCCAAAATATTTTAGGATATAAACACTATCCAGACGATGTTGTTAGAGAATTTATTAAAATGTCTGTATATCATGGTATTGACATATTAAGAATATTTGATGCTTTAAATGATTTTGAAAATATAGAAGTTGCTATGGATGAAACTATAAAACAAGGTGCACATGCACAAGGAACTATAGTTTATACTGTAAGTCCAATACACGATGTTAACAACTACACTAATCTTGCAAAACAACTTGAAAACATGGGTGCAAGTTCTATTTGCATAAAAGATATGGCTGGTCTTATTATGCCTTCAATTGCATATGACATAGTTAAGAGTATAAAAGAAACTGTTAAAATTCCGGTATTTCTACACTCCCACAGTACAAATGGTATTGCTGAAATGGCATATTTTAAAGCTGCTGAAGCTGGTATAGATGGTATAGATACTGCAATTTCTTCTTTCTCAAGCGGTACAGCTCAACCACCAACAGAAACTATGTATCATGCATTAGAAGCTGCTGGCTTTACAACTGGAGTTAACTTAGATACATTAACACACATAAATAATTTTTTCAAACCTGTTAGAGAAAAAGTTTTAGAATCAGGACTTCTAGATCCTAAAGTTTTAACTCCTCAACCAGAAGGATTAAAAAATCAAATACCTGGAGGAATGTTATCAAATATGATCTCTCAGCTTAAAGCTCAGAATTCTATAGATAAACTTGATGCAGTTCTTACAGAGGTACCAAAAGTGAGAGAAGACTTAGGATTCCCACCACTTGTTACTCCAATGAGCCAAATGGTTGGAACTCAAGCTACAGTTAATGTATTAACTGGTGAGAGATATAAAATGATTCTTAAAGAAGTAAAAGCTTATTGCCGAGGAGAATATGGTAAAGCTCCTGGAAAAATAAATGAAGAAGTTCTAAAAAAAGCTCTTGGGAACGATTCTCCTATTGAAGGAAGATTTGCTGATAGCTTAGAGCCAGCTTTTAAGAAAACAAAAGAAGAATTAAAAGATATTACAACTAACGAAGAAGATGTACTTTCTTACTTAGCATTCCCTCAAATTGCTGAAGAGTTCTTTAAAAAGAGAAGAGAGAAACCATCTAATGATGATATGAGAAAAATCACTAACAGCGAAGTAATATAACTTAAGGTTTAATTCTATCAAAATCTATTATGTAAAAAAACCCATACTATTTAAATTGATATCAGTTTAAATAGTATGGGTTTTTTAATTTTACTCTTAATTATAAATTCTACTATAAATCCGAATTCTATATTTTTTCTGTTATAATAATACTATTGTTACATTAATTTAATACTTAATTTTAGAGGTGATTTCATGATAAAATATTATAATCGAAAAACTAAGGATTATGAAATAGAAGATGTTGCAGGTGGTAAAGCGTTATCGCTCATATATAGCCATCCTGTTGGAAGAAAGTTTTTACCCAGTATTGCAAAGCGAAAGACTATAACAAAACTATATGGAAGATGTTGTGACATGGGTGCCAGTAAGGTTTATATAAAAGACTTTGTTAAAAACTTTAATATAAACATGAATGATTATGAAAAAGATATAGATAAGTATATTTCTTTTAATGACTTTTTCTATAGAAAGCTTTCTTCTAATAGTAGACCTATAGACACTAAAGAAAACGTATTTATCTCACCATGTGATGGAAAGTTATTAGCTATAGATAGGATTAATTCTGATTTAAGCTTTTCTATAAAAGGCTTTAAGTATACTATAGATGAACTAATAAAGAATCAGGATATTAGTGATCAGTATAAGAATGGTACTTGTTTGATTTTTAGACTATGCCCTACTGACTATCATAGGTTCCATTTTGTAGATTCTGGAGTATGTTCATCTTCACATATTATAAAAGGACACTATTACTCTGTTAATCCTGTAGCTCTCGAAAATATTAATAAGGTTTTCTCGGAAAATAAAAGAGAATACAGTATATTAAAGAGCAATAACTTTGATGATGTTTTATATATAGAGGTTGGTGCAACCTTTGTAGGTTCAATTATACAAACCTACCCTACTGATACTAAAGTTAATCGAGGTGATGAAAAAGGATATTTCAAATTCGGTGGTTCTACCGTAATAGTTTTTATTAAAGAAGGTATAGTTAAATTAGACGAAGATATTATTTTACAAAGTAATTCTGGTATAGAAACTGCTGTATATTTAGGAGAAAAATTAGGAGTAAGAATATAAAATTCTTACTCCTTTTATTTATAATTTAAACTTAAGTGTAGTATTATTCAGCTTATCTGCATTTTCCTTATTTTCTATTGCTGTATTCTTTATATCATCAATGTTTCCCACTATATCCATAGTTTTAGATGATATAGATGATATTCCCATAGCTCCTTCTGTCACAGTTACTGATACTTCATCTAATGCTTTAACAATGCCTTCAATTGCCTGATTAAGTACTACTGATTCATTACTGAAGTCATTCATGAATCTATTAAATTTATCTGCATCATTCTCATACTGAATTCCTTCTTCTATATTTTTATCATAATCTGCTATTACTTGTTTCTCAACAAAGTTGATTATTTTTTCTGAGCTAAGGGCTAAATTTTCTACTGATTTATTTACTATTTTAACTATTCTTTGTATATCTGATGCTGTTTTTCCAGACTCTTCTGCCAGCTTTCTTACTTCATCTGCAACTACAGAGAATCCTCTTCCAGCTTCTCCAGCCCTTGCCGCTTCTATCGCTGCATTAAGTGCTAATAGATTAGTTTGTTGAGTTATCTTAAGTATAGAGTCAGCTAATTTATCAATTTGCTTAACTTCCTGAGAACTTGCTATGGCTATTTCTAACTCGCTCTTAACACTAGTGTAAATTTTATTTGATTTTTCTTTAGTCTCTATAGCCCCAGCCTTTATTTTCTGAGCTCTATTAAGTATACCTTTAGTTATTTCATATCCTTCTAAAGCTTCATTTGCTATATTTTCTACGCTCTTAATCATTTCAGTAGATGAAGCTACAATTTCTTCTGTTGTCGCTGAAGTTTCTTCAATTCCAGAAGAAACATTTTCAGTTTCGAATAAAGTTTCATCTGCCTTAACCTTTAGGTTTTCAGTAGACTCTTCTACTATATTAACATTATAAGTTAATCTTTCCGTTGTTGAAGTTATATCACTAACTACTTCTCTTAAAACCTCTCTCATATTTAATATAGAACTGTAAATAAGTCCTATTTCATCCCTAGATTTGATACTAGGTAAATTATCATTACTCAAATCTAACTTAGCAGTCTTGTTAACTAAAGCTGCCACTGTTACTATTGGATCTATTATTACATTAGCCATAATCATTATTATAATAGCTGCTATGACAATTATTACTATTGCTAATATGGCAATTTGATTTACCATAGTTAATATAGGTTTTCTTATATCATTTCTATCTACATCGATAACCATAATCCAGTTAGTTCTAGGCACTACATTATAGGCTGACATAATATTTTTATCATTACTTTTATATTCTATAGAACCAGCATCTACCTTACTACCCTTTATTACCTTATCTACTATAGACTTTATTTCAACACACTCTATTGGTTGACCTATTTTTTCATTATTGGGATGATAAATCAAATTACCCGTCTCATCAATAAGATATGCATAACTACTCTCTTTACCGTCTATCTTAATATTCTCTATATATGATGAAAAACTCTCTGTATATACATGTAAAGCTATGTATCCTAGACACTTATCATAATTATTTTTATCAAGTATTGGATATGTAAATACAACTACACCTCTATCGCCATTTACAGATTTTATTGTATTGCTTATCCATTTACCACCACTAGAGCTAGTACTATGATATGTGTTATCAACTTCAACTTTACCTATTAAAGACTGCTCACTATCGGATATAACATTTCCATTAATATCAACTACTGATACTCTATCAACGTTATTATTAGTTGATTTATATGTACTAAATGCTTTATTGTTTTTCTCAATTTCATCTTTATTTTTCTTTAATATATTATTATCCTTGCTATCTTTGTCCCTTAATATATTAATAACTTCACTAGAATTTGCAAGAGCAAAGGCCTCATTAGTTACCTTATCCATCATTACTGATATGGTTTGAACAGATGATATTGTAATATCTCTCATTTCACGGCTTATTTGCTCTGAAATTATTTTAGAAGAACTTACATACATAACTGTACTTGTTATTACCATAGAAATAACTGTTAATGATATCATGCTAATAAGAATTTTTTTCTTTACACTTGTACCCTCAACCTGTAATTTACCTTCCTTGTAAAATTTAGTTACTTCCTTAACCTGAGTAATACTCTTCTCTATATTTTTAACCTTATTTGATTTTATTACATTCTTACCATCTATCTTATCCTTAATAACTTGTTTTGATTTAAAGTTAAATCCCCTTAATTTATCCATAGTATCTTTAAATAATTTTTTTATAGAATTAAGTATAACCTTTCCATTTCTTCTTAATTTCTTAATAGGTTTCTTGTTACGCATAAATACCCCCCCAAACATTTATAATCCTATATTAATTATCGTACATAATTTACTATTCTTTACACTTTTTATGAGTTCTATTTAATATATTTTAAACAAATTTTAGCTTTATACTAAATAATAATTCATTATTTAATGTGAAAACATTTTTTCTATTAATCACCTTATCTAAACCCATATTTTTATCTATAGTAAATTTATTTTTGTATATAAAAAAATCATTGCAAGATAATCTTACAATGACTAAATATGGCAGGGTGTGTAGGAATCGAACCCGCAATATACGGTCCGTAGCCGTATGTTATATCCATTTAACTAACACCCCATATGTTATTAAATAACTATTACATAATACCATATAACCTCTATGATTACAATGATTATTTAAAATCTTGAACATTTATTTATACCCCTTTATAATTTTCAACTCTACCTATTTGAAAATTATAACTTCACAAATAAAAAATAGTGTATAGATTTATCTATACACTATCCTGGCGGAGAAAGAGGGATTTGAACCCTCGCGCCGGTTACCCAACCTACGCCCTTAGCAGGGGCGCCTCTTCAGCCACTTGAGTACTTCTCCATATTTAAATAAAGTTTTGGATAAAAAAAAATGGCGGAGAGATAGGGATTCGAACCCTAGGTACGCTCACACGTACGCCGGTTTTCAAGACCGGTGCCTTAAACCAACTCGACCATCTCTCCGTAATTTAATGTTTTCGAAATCATAAGTATGATTTCACATTTATTAAGTTTTGTTTAGTAGTTCTATTTTTTTATGGCGGAGAAAGAGGGATTTGAACCCTCGCGCCGGTTACCCAACCTACGCCCTTAGCAGGGGCGCCTCTTCAGCCGCTTGAGTATTTCTCCAATAAAAAAATTGGCGGAGAGATAGGGATTCGAACCCTAGGTACGCTCACACGTACGCCGGTTTTCAAGACCGGTGCCTTAAACCAACTCGACCATCTCTCCATTTCCTACAAGAGTTATTCTACCAAGAATTAATACTCATGTCAACACTATTTAATATTTTATTAGTTTTTTATTTTTTTATTATTGAATTTACCTAATTGTTATTTTCTTAATACTTAATTAAATCCCAATAACTGAATTAAAACTCAGCTAATGGGATTTATTTTTAATATTATTACTTAGAAATTATGTCACAACCCATATATGGTCTTAATACTTCAGGTACTGTTACTGTACCATCTTCATTTTGGTAGTTTTCAAGTACAGCAGCTAATGCTCTCCCTATAGCTACTCCTGATCCGTTTACAGTGTGAACAAATTTAGGTTTTGCCTTTGGATCATCCTTATATTTTATATTAGCACGTCTTGATTGGAAGTCTTCGAAGTTACTACAGCTTGATATTTCTACATATTTATTATAACTTGGCATCCATACTTCTATATCATACTTTAATGCCGCAGTAAACCCTAAATCGCCTCTACATATTCTTACGATTCTATATGGAAGACCTAATCCTTGTAATACACTCTCTGCATCTGCTACAAGCTTATCTAATTCATTGTATGAATCTTCTTGTTTAGTAAACTTAACTAACTCAACCTTATTAAATTGATGCTGTCTAATTAATCCTCTTGTATCCCTTCCTGCTGATCCAGCTTCTGATCTAAAACAAGCGCTATAAGCAGCATATTTTATTGGAAGTTTATCCCCATCTATTGTTTCATCTCTATAAATATTAGTTACCGGAACCTCCGCTGTTGGTATTAGGAAATAATCAGTATCTGCAACTTTGAAAGCATCTTCTTCAAACTTAGGAAGTTGTCCTGTACCTATCATACTCGCTCTATTAACCATGTATGGTGGAAGCACTTCATCGTATCCATTCTCATCTGTGTGCTTATTTAAAAAGTAATTTATTAATGATCTTTCAAGTCTTGCTCCTAACCCTTTATATACAGTAAACCTTGATCCTGTAACTTTTCCCGCTCTCTCAAAATCTAATATATTGTTATCTGTTCCAATTGTCCAATGTTCCTTTGGAGTAAAGTTAAACTCCCTTGTATTCCCCCATTTTTTTATTTCTACGTTATCATCATCAGTACTTCCATTAGGAACTGAATCATGAGGAACATTAGGAATTCTAAACATTATAAATTCTAGCTTTTGATCTATTTCATTAAGTTCTAAATCATAATTTTTTATAGTATCTGAAAGAAGCTTCATTTCTTTCATTGTTTCAGATACATCTATGCCTTGTTTCTTTAATTTGGGAATTTCTGCTGAAGTAACATTTCTTTTATTCTTTAATTCTTCAACTTCAATTAAAATATTACGTCTTTTTTGGTCAAGTTCAACAACTTCATCTATAAGTGATAGGTCAAAGCTCTCACCTCTATTTTGCATTTTAGTTTTGAACTCATCTGGATTATTTCTTATTCTTTTTAAATCTATCATCTTTCTTCCTCCTAATTAGTTTTTAAAATCTTAACAACTATATTTCTATATAATAAAAGAGCCTTCCACCCCCATACAAGGGACGAAAGACTCCGTGTTACCACCCTAATTGAATAAAATTAATTATTCCACTCACAAATTAACGACACTAGAGGTGCCGTACTGCTCATCACAGTCCCTTTAGAGGTGGATTCATAATAACATATATATCAGTTTTCACCAGCCACTGATTCTCTTTAATATATAATTACTACTACTATTCTCTTCAACGGTTTATATTATAAATTTTATATATGTTTATATTATTCCTTAGTATATTCTTTGTCAATGTTTTTTACTTACTTTTATAAATAGATTTAGTACAAATTATATCTATACCTGTGTTTAATATATTTTTACATATAACATCACCCTCAGATGTTTGTGGTCCTACATATATTCTACCTAAACACTTTGAACATTCAACCCACAAACCTTTATCTATTGGACCGCTACTTCTTACTGGAATTACCTTGTTTTCTGTAGAGCACTTTACTCTCACTACAGTTGTTAATATATTGTCATCTCTCATACTTATTTACCTCACATAGTATCAAATTCTTTTATTCTAGATAATAGAATTGTTGAATCCTTTGAATTGTTAACTACTTCTGTAATTCGTTTATCCATTTCTCTTGCTAATATGTCGATGATTTTTTCCTTGCAATAACATCCATCACAACTTCCAAGACCTGCGCCTGTTCTTCTCTTTACTCCTGTTACAGTTCTTGCACCTAAAGGTCTTCTTATTGAATCTACAATCTCACCTTCTGTTACTTTATCACATTGACAGACTATATGACCATATTTTCTATCTACCTCTATAATTTTATTTCTCTCATCATTAGATAAACTCTTAAACTTGAAATATTCTCTTCTCTTATCATTAAAATCCTTTTTAAGTTTACAATTTAATTTTTCTACCACTAATTTAGATATATTTAATGCCAGTGCTGGAGTCATTGTAACCTTACCATAATGATTCACATTTACATTCATATATCCATTATCCTTAATATCATCATGTATCTTAATAGGTTCATCAAATAATTTCCAATCAAGAACCATTTTAATATCCTTTTCATTAATTTCTTTCGTTAAAGGTTTTAATTTTTCTACAACTTTATCATAAGATACATTTACATAGCTACTATATGCTCCTATAATTTCATTATTAATTGTAGGTCTTAAATATAACCTTTCTTCATCATTTACATCAAAGATAATATTTGAGTATATATTACTGTAATTTTTATCAATCACCATATACTTTAGATATTTTCCTTTATTATCTTCTTTAACATATTCATCTACTAATTGTAGATTCTTATCTTTAGTAGTATCAATTACAATTTTACATGTAAACTTATTTCTATTTGTCTTTATTCTAAAACCCTTATTAATATTATCTATAGATTCAACCTCTTCCTCTAGTCTAAAGTTAACTCCATTATCAAATGCAATTTCTCCATAGGCTAATGCTAAATCATATGAACATATAACACCTGTATTTGGTATATATATTGACTTTATAACATCATTACCTATATTTGGCTCATATTCTAATACTTCATTTCCAATAAGTAATTTAACATCATCTATATTCTTATATAGTGCCCTTTTGTACATTTTATTAATAGTTTCTGATTGTGAATCATTTCTTGCAATATATAATGTACCGCATCTCTTATATGGCACATTAAATCTTGTAGCATATTCCTCCATCAATAAATTACCTTTTCTTATAAATTTAGATGATAACTCGTCTTCACATTCTAACCCATCATATATAGTTGCTGTATTTATAGATGGTGTATCATTACATATATCATAATCTTTTTCTATTACAGCAATATTAAGGTTATATTTTGATAGTTCATAAGCTAGAGCACACCCTATAATTCCCCCACCTAATATTAATATATCATAATCCATAAATTCCTCCATATTATTAAAATAATAATTTAAAATATAATTTTATATCTATATAAAATTATATAGCCGCTCTTTACTTCTGTATATATAATTCAGAAGTATTAGAGCGGCTAGTCATATTTTTTTAATGAATTTAGTTCGCTAACTCATTTATTAAGTTTCCTAATTCATTTATATATTCACCATACTTTGACCAGTCACCGTTCTTTTGTGATTCAATAGCATTGGTATAAACTTCCTTTATCTTCTCTAAATTACTAGAGTCAACGGTTCCACCATCACCTTGAACTTTATCGCTAGCATTTTCTTCTGTAATACCAAATAATTTAGCAAGAGCTGTTGTTATATCCTTCTCAAGAACTAATTTATCTCCAAAACCAACTATTACATTTTTCATTTCTGGTATACTATTTTCACCTGATGCTCTCAGATAAAGTGGCTCTACATATAGTAATGAATTTCCAATTGGAATTATCGATACATCTCCAAATTGAACTTGAGATCCCTTTGTATCCCAAAGAGATAATTGCTTTGATATCTCTGGATCTTGATTAATTTTTTGCTTGAATAACATTGGACTATATACTGTACCACCTGTTGGGAATTTGTATAAGAACATTTTACCATAATTATCCCCATCCATTCTGACTCCATACATACCTACCATATTATCTCTACCCTTAGTATTAAAGTATTCTAATATTACCATTTCTTCAGTTTCTTCACCATCTAATTTCATGGTAACATAAGATGCTTCACCCTTTTGTGCCTCTTCACCTTCAACAGTATCTTTATCACTTGCTATAGACCATACATCATCTCCATTATAAAATACACCCGGATCTGAAATATGATATCTACCTAAAACTTCGCATTGAATTTTAAATAAATCTTGAGGATATTTAAAGTGAGATCTTATATCATCTGATAGTGTGTCTAAATCCTTAAATAATTTAGGAAATATCTTAGCATATGTTGCAGCTATAGGATCTTCCTTATCAGTAATATAGAAATCTGTAGTTCCATCATAGGCATCAATTACAACCTTAACAGAGTTTCTAATATAGTTAATCTCATTTACGGGTTGTGCAAACGGGAACTTATCGCTTGTTGTATATGCATCCATAATCCAATAAAGTTTATCGTTACTAATAACTACATATGGATCTCCATCATATTGTAAAAATGGAGCAATCTTATTAACTCTTTCAACTATGTTTCTATTAAGTAATATTTTACTATCACTAGTTATATCTTGAGATAATAAAAATTTAGTATTTTGCTCTTTTAGTGCAAAGATGATTCTATTTAAGTAATTCATCTTTATACCCGCTTTACCATCATAGTTGTTAGTTGCATTTTCTCCACCTACTGGATAGTCTATCTCTCCTAATTTAGTGTTTACAATACTATAATCATTTGTATTTTCACCGAAATATATTCTAGGATTTTCTAAAGGTATATCTGTCTTATTTTCTAATGGAATATTGTTCATTATAAAGTTGGGTTGTCCCTCACTTGTAACTGAGTTTACCTTACTCATAACAACTCCATACCCATGAGTATAAGCTAGGTGTTTATTTTGCCATGTAAGAGAATTTTCATCTAATTTTTCAAAATTTATTTCTCTAGGTGCTATAAATACTTGATTATATTTTCTATCAATATAATATCTATCTGTATCTATATCATTAAATTGATAATAATATCTTATATATTGAAACTGATTATAAAATTCTAAAGCTGGTCTATATGAATTAACCTTTATATTTTCAACTATTTCTTCATTTTCTTTAAGACCCTCTACTGTTAAGTCATTATTTAATTCAAAATTTTGTTCCTCTATATCTTTAATATTATAAGCCATCTTTGTATATTCTATATTTCTCTCAATAAAAGGCTTTTCTAAAGTCTTCTCATTTGAATTAACTATAAACTGCTGAGTTAATCCTGCAGCAACAGTTTCACCAACAATTAATACTCCAATTATTATTATAGAGAATATAATGGGCTTAACCTTTTTAAAAATCACACTAAAGAATATTACTATGGCAAATACTATAGCTACTATAGATATTACCCTAAAGAATTTTAAAGATACAGCTACGTCTGTATAACTTGCACCAAACACAACACCTCTTGGTGAGTATGCTAAATTCCATCCCTTAATCATATATCCTATAGATATCATAATCATTACAAGTGAAGAGATTATAGCAAGTTGTCTACCCGCAAAGGTGGTTATGCCATTAGTCATTGATTTAAAATCTACAAAAGTAATATTTTTACTCATATGGCTTGTTAATTTGTCCTTAGTAGTTAAAACAATATATATCACAAATGTAGCTATTACTAATAAAATTAGTATTGAAATTACACTGCTATATAATGATTGTATTAATGGTAACTTAAATGTAAAAAAAGATACATCTTTATTAAATATAGGATCATTAACACCAAAACTAGTGTAATTCGAAAATTCTAATATTTTATACCAATATGAGCTAGCAAAACTAAATGAGAATAATAAAGAGACTATAAAATTAATTAATAAAAATACCTTAAAGCTCTTTTTCTCACTTTTTTTATCTATCTCTACTACTTTCTTTACTTTTCTAATGTTAGGTACTAAACTTTTATAATATATTGTTATTCCTAAAAATATAACTAAAAATGCAGGAATCATCAATTTTAAAATAGCTAATATCTTTGTGAAGTAAATAGAGAGATATCCAAGTTCATTAAACCATTGATAATCAACTATTATATTTATACTAGAAAATGCTAGAAATAATATAATTACTAGCGTTGTAAGTATAATACCTATGGACTTTTTCTTCAAATTGTTCACACTCCTTTTTATAATTCTTTAATTAAAAATCCTTTTTCATCTAATTCACTAATTATATTTGATAAGACATTATTATCTTCACATGTTATAGTATGTAGGTGAATGCCATTAGTTAAAATACTTAGAGGCTCTGCTGAATATTCTTTAAAACTATTTATGAAGTTTTCTATATCAAACATATTCTTAATCATAAGCATAGCTCTTATTTCTCCATATAAAGGGTGTTCAACAATTACATCCTCTACTGTAGCACCATACCTTATTATTGTTTTAAGTTCTTCTTGTAAATCTGCTCTATTATGATTAACTGCTATTACCTTTCTTATATTAGTTAAGTTTTGTCTTAAAATCATATATCCCTTAGGTGTTGATATGACATCAACGCCTTCTGCTCTTATTATAGCTATATCTTTTACTATAACTTGACGTGTAACTTCAAATATCTTAGCAAAATCTTGACCTTTTATAGGGTCTTGTGATGTTAATAATAAGTTTTTTATCTTATATCTTCGATTTAAACTAGTCATACAATCCTCCAATACATGTTAAATACATACTATATACTAATTATTATGTAAATAATAGTATATCATATAACTTATATAAACTTGCATAATATTTTATTTAAATTAAAAAAGTCAACTTCTCATTTCTATATTTCATTAGTTTAATATAATATCTATAGTAGATAAATTTAAATATATACCATTAATACTTTTAATTTTTTTAATAACTTCCAATTCAATTAATTTCTATCATCATATTTTCGTAAAATTTCAAGCCAACTATTTTCTTCATTATAATTATGATGATTTTTTATTGTATCTAAAAACTCCTTACTATATCCCTTATGTCTCAATATATTATAACCTACTTCACCATGATTGAAATATATATATATTCTAGAACTTTTATTTGAATACTTTTTTATCTTTCCATTTGTAAAATTATTTAATAATACAACTATAGATTTATCTATCGGGCTTAATGGTCTGTATGATTTTCCAACGTCATGTAAAATTGCAGATTTTATTAATTCATTATAATTAAGTTCACTGTTAGTTATCTTATCAAATGATTCATTTTTTATTATATCCTTAGCTACATTTATAGAATGCTTTATATCATATATAGGCAGCTTATATAATATTTTTTTTTCATCTTCATTTAGATACCGTTCAATAAATTTATTATCTTCTTCATTTAATTTTGCTGATATACACCTTACAAATTGATTTATACGACTCATTATTTATCTCCTAAATAAACTAAATTTAATAATTTTAAGTTATAATATATTTATTATCCATATAAAACGCCCTTCTGAGAATAAATATATATTAAAATATAAAAAAAAGCAATCTATACAGATTGCTTTTGGTGGAGATAAAGAGATTCGAACTCTTGACCCCCTGCGTGCAAGGCAGGTGCTCTCCCAACTGAGCTATACCCCCAAATATGGTGGACCTTCAGGGACTCGAACCCCGGACCTACCGGTTATGAGCCGGTTGCTCTAACCAGCTGAGCTAAAGATCCATAAATAACCTGGCAACAACCTACCCTCCCACACAGCTGCCCGTGCAGTACTA
>NZ_JAVXMF010000035.1:0-22093 GCF_036646415.1 Clostridium sp.
GACCTCCACCTTACCAAGGTGACGCTCTACCTACTGAGCTATATGAGCATTCAATGCATAATATAATAATTATAAAATGTTTTTATCAGTTTCTTATTATATCCTAGTTTTTTTTATTTGTCAACACGATTTCACCTTTGTTCTAAACACTTTTCAAGTTTACGTTTAACTCTCTGAAGTGCATTATCAATAGATTTTGCCTGTCTATCTAAGTCACTAGCAATCTCTTGATAAGATTTACCATCTAGATAGGAATTTAAAACTTCCATTTCTAAACTAGATAGCACTTCTTCTATTTTTTTCTCTATATTAGCCATTTCTTCCCTGTCAATTATTAACTCCTCTGGATCAGATACTTTTATCCCAGATATTATATCTAATAATGTCCTATCTGATTCTTCGTCATATATCGGCTTATTAAGTGATATATATGTGTTTAGTGGAATATGTTTTTGTCTAGTAGCTGTTTTTACAGCAGTTATTATTTGTCTAGTTATGCAAAGTTCTGCAAAAACCTTAAAAGATGCTAATTTATCATCTTTAAAATCTCTTATAGATTTAAATAGTCCAATCATACCTTCTTGATATATATCTTCCTTGTCAGCACCAATCAAAAAATATGATTTAGCTTTAGCCTTTACAAAATTCTGATATTTACAGAGAAGATATTCTAATGCCCTATTATCTCCACCTTTAACCATGGCTACTATTTCTTCATCCTTTTTCCCTATGAACATGGAGTTTAATTCATTATTGCCACTAATGTTCCCCAATAATATCCCCTCCAAAGCTTAAATGGCCTTAATTAGAATTATACATTAATAATTTTTGTATAGTCAAGAGATATTATCTACTTCGCCTTATCTTTTCTAGTTTTTCCGCACTTTCTTTATCTATAGCTTCCTCAAATAGATTTCTATTGGTAAGGTTACGGTTTTCGCACTGTGTTAATATCCTTTTATTTCCCATTTCTACCCAAATATGAAATTCCATGGATGATATTCTATTAGCTCCTCTTTGAAAAATAAGTTGCTGTTCTAAAGAATCAGATGTCACTACATAAACTTCAGATTTTCTTCCAATGTTATTTACAATTCTCTCTATATAACTATCAGCAGTTTCTTCTGACTTTGTAAATACTACAGTTAAATTCCCCATTTTTTCTTTTTTCTCAATACTACCTTTTACCATGTGTGCATCAAATACTAATATTACTTTGCACCCCTGAAATGCAGCATAGTTCAGGAGCAAATCTCTAAGTTTGCTCCTAGCACCTTCATAACTATAGTCTTTTATACTATTTAATTCTGGCCAACTATTAATTACATTATATCCATCCACAAAAATTTGTTTCAACTCTATACCCCATTTGCTCTACACTAGTCTTTGTTTCAATATTTCATAGGTTATCATTCCACATGCCACCGATGCATTTAGAGAGTTTACTTTACCTACCATAGGTATTTTTACTAATACATCACATTTTGATTTTGTAAGTTTTGAAATCCCTCTTCCTTCACTACCTATAACTAATGCTACTGGCCCCCTTAGATCAGCATCATAGCAATATTTTTCTCCATGCATATCCGCACCATATACCCATATACCAGCTTCTTTTAACTGATCTATAGCAGCATTTATATTTGTAACCTTAGCAATTTTTATATGTTCTGTAGCTCCAGCTGAAGTTTTATATACAGTAGCCGTTACACCTACATTTTTTCTTTTTGGAATTATTATTCCATGAACTCCACAGACTTCAGCTATTCTTATTATTGACCCAAAGTTATGAGGATCTTCAATTTCATCTAATACAAGTATTAATGGATCTTCGCCCTTTTCCTTAGCATTAATAAGTATATCTTCAACTGAAAAATAGTTATATGGAGTTACTATTGCAATTACGCCTTGGTGTGCTCCCGTTTCAGTCATGCCATCTAACTTAGCTCTATCCACATACTTAACAACAACTGAATTTTCTTTAGCTAGTGCTGTAACAACACTAATTGAACCCTTGGTATCCCCTTGGGCTATCATTATGTACTCTATAGTTCTACCTGATTTCAAAGCTTCAATTACTGCATTTCTACCTTCAATCATATCTTCTCTAGAATTTACTTTAACCTCTTCTACTTTAGATATTTCCTGAATATTTTCACGTCTACGTGATGGATTTTCTCTTCTTACACTTGCATTATCACTTTTAGCAAATGGTCCTTCTCTTCTTACTATACCATCTGCACCTCTCATTAAATTATTATCTCTTCTGTTTTTACCTACACGTTTACCTCTTGGACTATCCTTACTAATTGAACTAACACCTTTTTTACCTTTTCTTTTGTCTTCCATTGTTTATCTCTCCTATAATCTAATTAATTTTTTAATATTCATTTCAATGCTTATTTACATGAGCTTATATTTTGTTTTCATTTCTACTGCTTTTCCACAAGTCATAGCACCCTCAGAACAACTACCCTTAACACAACTTGGTCCACACCCTAAAAATAGATTTGGAGCTACTTTCTTTGCTTCTTTTAGCATACTATCTGCTAGTTCTCTTATTTCCCATTGAGCTCTACTACAACATCTATGACTAAAGAAATGCATTAATTCTCTAGCATTCATAGTTGCTATGATCTTAGTAGCACATGCATTAGGAAATACATATCTAGCATCTTCAATAGCTTCTTTTTCAGCTCTTGAATTTAATGTTCTTAATTGCTTTTCAGTAATTTCTTCACCTTTGGATTTCTGCTCTTCCACATATTCTCCCATAATAGATGATTTTAAGATATCTACAATTTTATCATAGTCCTCTTGATCCTTTTTCATAGCCTCTATAAATATCTTCTTACATTCTTCATTGTTTTCTATTGCTGGTGGAATTACATATTCGAAAGCATCTAATCTTACATATCTCTGACTTTGCTGTGAATAAGATGCTACTCTATGTCTCACTAACTGATGCGTTAAGCTTCTTGAAACCCCTTCTATAGCAAAGGTAAAGCTTACATGCTCCATTGGTGAATAATGCCCATAACTAGCTAACATCTTTATAAATTTACTAGTAGCTTCCTCCGTTAACCCCTCAGTTATTTCATCTACTCCTACAGAACTATAACAAAGCTTAGCTGCAGATGCTACTACTGATTCTGGATTTGGAGTAAACTCTAAAAGTCTAACCTTTAACATTAATATCATCACCCATTTCAATAATTTTATTAAGCAGGTAGTTTAATCTTTCATTTTTTCCTGCAATATATAAATATCCTATTACAGCTTCAAATCCTGTTGCCCATCTATATTCAGCTACATCAGCATTTTTAGGAGTACTAGATTTAGAATTTCGTCCTCTCTTGAATACAGCTAACTCGTCATCTTCAAGCATACTTAGAACTAATTTCGCAAAATTACTCTGAGCTTTTGCTTTAACATATCCAACAGTTTTTAAATGTAATTGTTGTACCTTAGTGTTCTTATTTTCATTAACTAAATAAGTTCGAATAAAAACCTCATAAACCGCGTCTCCTATAAAAGCAAGCGTAAGTGGATTTAATAAGCTTGCCTGATTACTACTAAATTTTTCTTTTAATAAATCAAATTCCATAAATTTCTCCTTAGAAATATACTTCTACCTTGCTAGTTACATATAATTATAGAATATATTCCTCTTATTTCATAGCAAAACTTAATATCATACCGCAATTATATACTATTATCTAATATTAACCTAAACAAATTTATTAATCATAAAATAATAAGACTATGTCATATTAAAATGAGCATAATCTTATCAAATCTATACTATAAAATGTAAAATTTTAAAGTTTCAAGTTATTTATTTTAAATTCTTCCTTAATTCTACTAACCACATCATTTAAATTGACCTCTTCAATATTTTGCTCTTTTCTTAGTTTAAACTCAACTTTATTCTCTGTGATCTTTTTGCCCACGGTTACTCTTATTGGTATTCCCATTAAATCAGAATCTTTAAATTTAACTCCAACTCTTTCATTTCTATCATCTAGAAGTACATCTACGCCCATACTCTTTAATTCGCTATATATATTTTCTGATGCTTCCATTTGCTCATTATTTTTTATATTAGCAGGCATTATTATTACCTTATAAGGTGCAATTTGCAGTGGCCACACAATACCATTTTCATCATTATGTTGCTCAATTATAGCCGCAACAGTTCTATTTATTCCAATTCCGTAGCATCCCATTACTAATGGCTTTTCCTTACCATTCTCATCTAAGTAATTAGCTCTCATAGACTCTGAATATTTTGTTCCTAGCTTGAATATATGACCAACTTCTACTCCTCTTCTTATAGTTATTGGACTCCCGCATTTAGGGCACAGGTCTCCTTCTACAACACTTCTGTAGTCTCCTACTACTCCATTAAAATCTCTTTCATAATTTACATTTTCATAGTGATATCCCGTATCATTAGCTCCAACTATAAAATTGCTCATATTCGCTACTTCCTCATCTACAAGAAGTAAATCAACTTTTAACCCAATAGGTCCTGCAAATCCTATTTCAGCTGATGTTGCCTTTAATACAGTTTCTTCATCAGCCAGTTCCAACTCCATAGCCCCACCCGTTGAATTTATAACCTTAGTTTCATTTAGAGTTCTATCCCCTCTTACCATTACTCCTACGATTTTATCATCCGCTTTGTATATAAGAGTTTTTGCGAACTTCTTATTACTAGTGTTAAAGAACTGAACTAACTCATCTATAGTTCTAACATTTGGAGTTTCAACCTTATTTAGCTCTTTTTCTTCTTCCTGAACTATTTCTGTTAACTTAGAAGTAGCCTTTTCTGTGTTAGCTGCATAATTACATTTAGTACAAAAAGCTATTTCATCTTCGCCTATATCAGACCTAACCATAAATTCTGCTGAACCCGAGCCTCCCATTGCTCCTGAATCTGCCTCAACAGCACTAAACTCTAGTTCACATCTAGTAAATATCTTATTATATGCCTCATACATCTTTACATAAGATATATCTAATCCTTCATTATCTTTATCAAAGCTATAAGCATCCTTCATGATAAATTCTCTTGATCTCATAACTCCGAATCTTGGTCTTCTTTCATCTCTATACTTAGTTTGTATTTGATAAAGATTTAAAGGTAATTGCTTATATGATTTTATTTCGCTTCTTGCTAAATCTGTAAATATTTCTTCGTGAGTTGGTCCTAGGCAGAAGTCTCTACCATTTCTATCCTTCAATCTAAACATCTCTGGTCCAAATACATCCCATCTCCCTGACTCTTGCCAAAAACTAGATGGAATTAGTGCAGAAGCTAAAAACTCTTGTGCACCTGCATTATCCATTTCTTCTCTTACTATATTCTCTACATTTCTTAACACTCTAACTCCATTTGGCATAAACGTGTAAACTCCTGTAGCTGATTTTCTTATCATTCCAGCTCTAAGCATAAGCTTATGACTAGTTATTTCCGCCTCTCCTGGAACTTCTCTTAATGTACTTATTAACATATTTGATAATTTCATTTTTAATTTCACCTCATAATAATTTTTTTATATTAAACTCCTTATAATATTAATTCAAAGGAGTAAGTTTAATTAACCAAACTTAAAGTTAGTATTTTAGCTTATAAAAAAATAGAACCCCCCCTAATTAGGGCGAATTCTATCGCGGTACCACCTAAAGTTTTACTCAATTTAATAACGGCTCTTGCCGGTAGCTATGCTACTGCTTAGAAGTAGGTTCAAAACTTATAAAAATCTTTCAGCCTTAGAATTTTCTCTCTGTGGTTATGTTTCTACTATTCTTCATCATTGCATTTATATATTTATTTTTAAATTTATGCCGTCTAGACACCTACGCCTGCTTTTTAATTACTACTTTCAATACTTCTTAATATATTTTCTCCTACTATCATATCTTCAGGTGTAGTAATTTTTATATTAAAATAACTACCTTCATAAAGATACACCTTATGATTAAATTTTTCAACAACCATAGTATCATCAGTAACCAATTCTCTTCTTTCATTTAGTTTTTTATGACTATCAAGTATCACTCTATAATCAAAACACTGTGGAGTTTGAACTATAAATGTATCATCTCTACTTAAAGTTTTATTAGAGAATCCATCTACATTTCTTAACTTAATAGTATCTTTTGACTTTACTCCACATGTACACGCACCATGCTTTTCAGCATTTTCAATACCTTTATTTATTATGTTCTGTGTAACAAAAGGTCGTGCCCCATCATGAATCAATACTATATTACAATCTTCTATAACTTTTAGTCCATTATATACTGAATCTTGTCTTTCTTCCCCACCTTGCACTATAGCTTTTACCTTAGTAAATCCATACTTATTAACTACATTTTCTCTACAATACTCAATATCAGCTTCTGAACAAAGAAGAATTATATAATCAATATTAGTGTTTTCCGAGAACACTTTAAGGGTATGATATAAAATAGGCTTTCCTTGTAAGGTTAGAAATTGCTTATTAACCTTTGTACCCATTCTTTTTCCTTTGCCTGCCGCTAATATAAGTGCTACATTTTTTTTCATGATTCCTCCACTTATTAACTAAAAGCATCTTAAACCAATATTACCAATCTTTAAGTTTAATTTACTAATCATTATAATAACATTATTTAACAATAAACGTATTATAAGTTATATGCATTTAGATATTCGTATTTAATTTTCCTTAGCTTTAGCAAATATCATTCTTCCTGCCGCAGTTTGAAGTACAGAAGTAACTACAACCATAATATTTTCCCCTATATACTTTCTACCCTCTTCTATTACAATCATAGTACCATCATCTAAGTATGCTACACCTTGACCTGACTCTTTACCATCTTTAATAACCTGAGTCTTCATAACTTCTCCTGGTAATAAAACCGGCTTCACTGCATTGGCTAATTCATTAATATTAAGTACCGGTACTCCTTGTAATTCCGCAACTTTATTTAAATTGTAGTCATTAGTAATAACTTTTCCATTTAGAGTCTGTGCAAGCTTAAGCAGTTTAATATCAACCTCTTTGATATCCTTAAAGTCACCCTCCCAAATATCTACCTTTATACTTAACTCTTTTTGTATCTTATTAAGTATATCTAACCCACGTCTTCCTTTTGTTCTTTTTAGTGAATCTGAAGAGTCTGCAATATGTCTAAGCTCATCTAGTACAAATGTTGGAATTACTAAGGTACTCTCAATAAATCCACTTTGACATATATCAAATATTCTTCCATCAATTATTACTGACGTATCTAATACTTTAGGAGAGACTTTATCATTATAGCCCTTGACTTTTCCATCTTTATTAATTCCTGATTTCTTAAATGTCGTAAGCACATGTATAATTTCTTCTTTCTTTCTTACACATATATCTGCAAACAATACAGTTATTATTATAGTAACAATAACTGATATTATAGTAAATATTACTGACTCCACTCTAATTAACGATGACAATAACACCGAAATTATAAGTCCAATCAATGCTCCTATACCTGCAAATACTATATCTGCAATAGGTATCTTTTGCGCAGACTTTTCTAAATACTCCATAGTTCTAATAATTCCTGAATTTAAAAACGGTGAAATAAAATAAAATATAAGTCCAACTAAAGCAATACATAATACAAAGAATATTATCGAAATAAGTGGAGAAGTATTTATTCCTAACTTGGGGGAAATTTCATTTGAAATTATCCATCCTGCCAAAACATATCCCAACGTTCCTCCAATTAAGGTAAACAATCCTCTTAATATCCTTTTTAACATTATAACACCTCCTTCATTTTTATTACCACAATGTAATTATTTACAATTTCTATCCATATTATCCTACTAAATTAAATATATATTATCATTCATTACATTTCAATGGATTATTTGAATATTAACTAAAATTTGATTAACTATATATAAATTTAACAAAATATAATTTTATATTTACTTCATATAAAACCACTTATACCTAAAATAAATTCTTAACTATATAATTACCCCCTATGAATAATAGTGATATTGATATATTATATATATATAAACATATTCCCAGTAATTAACTTGATCTTAAAGGAGTGAACATTATGAAGGATCTAATATATGATGAATTTCAAAATTCTGTAGACAGTTGTTTGTTAAGACATAGAAGCATACTTGACATTTTAAGCAAATTACAGGAATCCCAAAGTAGAGTTAACAGATCCGTTGTGAAAGCTGTTACTAGCTGTGGGTGTGTTAAGATTAAAGCTGAAAAGCAAAACATTAATTATTCACTAGATGATGAAAGTTTAGATAAACTAAATCTAGATGATTTAGACATTCCACTTAATTCTCATCTTGAAGGTTGTGTTTGTGATAATTGCCGTAAAATCATAGAACGCGAGATTGGAAATCATTTGTTCTATATTACATCTCTATGTAATAGTTTAGACTTAAATCTATATGATATACTTCTAACTGAATACAAAAATATAAAAACTTTTGATAAAATTAACTTAAGATAATACTTATAGCACAAACTTAACCACTTTGTGCTATATTTGTTTATCTAGAATAAACTTCTCCTTTAGTCTTCTTAACCCATTTTTTATTGCCTTAGCTCTTACTTCTCCTATACCTTCTACTAAATCTAACTCATCATAAGAAGCTTCCATAATCCCTTGAAGTTCTCCAAAATGCTTTATTAAGTTTTCTATAATTACTGTAGGAATTCTTGGTATCTTATTAAGAATCCTATAACCTCTTGTTGATATTAAATTATCTACTAATGGCACTCCGGAATAGCCTAAAACTTTAGCTATAACATCAATATCTAACAATTCTAATGGTGATAACTTTTCAATATTCTTATAAATTTCAACATAATTACTAGTGTCACTACAATAATCTCTTATAAGAAGCATTCCATCCTGCTCAACACCTTTTATCAATTCTCCTAATTGCATAGATATAAGCCTACCCTCATTACCAAGTTCACATATGTATGTTTCTATTTCAGATACAATTCTCATTACCATCTCATTTCGTTGAATAGATGTAACCACATCTAAAAGTGTTGATAAATCTTGTAATTCTAATAAATTTAGGTTACTCATAACTCTTTCAAGTACTAACTGATATTTTTCTAATGTTTGAATAGCTTGATTAGCCTTAGCAAGTACCTCTCCACTTTCTCTTAACACATACTTTATATCACCCTTATAGACACTTATTATATTTCTTCTTTGAGAAATGGCTACAACGATATCATCGGTTTGCTTTGCCATTCTTTGCGCCGTTCTATGTCTTGTACCTGTCTCTTGGGTTACTATTGATGAACTTGGCATAAGTTGTGTATTTGCATATAGTATTTTTTTCAAGTCACTACTTATAACTATAGCTCCATCCATTTTTGCTAGTTCATATATGTAGGCTGGAGTATACTCTGACTTTATTGTAAATCCGCCATCTACCATATCTAATATTGCATCACTATCACTGAGTACTATTAATCCACCCGTCTTTGCTCTTAGAATATTATCAAGTCCCTCTCTTAATTGAGTTCCTGGGGACATAATCTTTAATATTTCCATAAGTTCATTTTGTTCTTGCTCCCTCATATTGCTCCTCCATAATAAGTTATATATATTTTAAAAAATCTTAGATACCGCCTCTTTAACTGTATCCACACCGATTAGGTTTACTCCCTTGTTAGATATTTTTGCTTTATTCTTATTAGGTAATATTATATTACTAAATCCCATTTTTACAGCTTCATTTATAATCTTTTCAGCATGAGCTATAGGTCTAACTTCACCAGTTAATCCAACTTCACCTATTACTAAAAGATTCTCTAATTTAATTTCTTTACCCTTAATACTTGATACTAATGCTAGGACTATACCTAAATCCCCATAAGTTCCATCAATACTAAGTCCACCTACTACATTAACATATACGTCGCAATTATAAAAAGGGACTTTCAACTTTTTCTCTAGAACTGCAAGTATTAAACTTAATCTTTGATTATCAACTCCCACTGCTGTTCTTCTTGGCATAACAGCCTTGGTTTCACTAGCTAAAGCTTGTATTTCTACAAGAATAGGTCTAGTTCCTTCAAGTATACCTATTACTACTGAACCCTCTTGTTGCATTGATTTTTCTTGTAAAAATACTGAAGATGCATCAGTTACTTCCTCAAGACCACTTTCTCTCATTTCAAAAACACCAATCTCACTGGTAGTTCCAAATCGATTCTTTATAGTTCTAATTATCCTAAACTCTTGTGTTCTTTCACCTTCAAAATAAAGTACTGTATCTACCATATGTTCAAGTACTCTTGGTCCTGCAAGCTCTCCTTGCTTTGTTACATGCGCAACTATAAATAATGGTATGTTTTTAGTTTTTCCTATTCTCATTAAATCATTAGTACACTCTCTAACCTGAGATACACTACCTGGTGCAGATGAGATTGTTGATTTATATAAGGTCTGTATAGAATCTATTATTATAAATATAGGCTCCATTTCTGCTATATGTTCTTCTATTATATCTATATTAGTTTCGGATACAATGTATAAATCTTTACATATAGCCTTTAATCTTTCAGCTCTCATCTTTATTTGCTCTTCTGATTCCTCTCCCGATACATATAGAACTTTTCCATATTTAAATGAAATATTGCTAGCACTTTGAAGAAGTATTGTAGATTTTCCTATCCCTGGATCCCCAGAAATTAATGTTAATGACCCTTTAACTAATCCTCCACCTATAACTCTATTTAACTCTCCTATCCCCGTATTTAATCTTTCATACTCACTAGATTTAACATCTGTAATACTCTTTGGTTTATTCCCTGAAGATAAAGTCACAGCTCTTTTAAATGTGGCTGGTGAGTCACTCTTAACCTCTTCCGACATAGTATTCCAATTATCACATCCAGGGCACTTACCATACCACTTTGGCGCTTCATATCCACACTCATTACATACATATACTTTTTTAACCTTTGCCATATTACACCTGTATCCTTAATTTACTTTTAATACTAATCACATGTTTTAAAACTCTTCCTACCCCAGAACGTTATAATATATTAATATACTCATTAAAAATTTATATATAATAAAAACCACTTATTTAAAGTGGTTTAAAGATTTTAAATATTAGTATAAGTAATTATATACCTATTTTTATACAAAAACAACGAAGTTATTAGCTAGATTTAACAAATTTAAGCTCCTCATTTTCAAGTCTAACTTCTATAGTATCCTTCCTTTTAAGATTTCCTTTTAAAATTTCATCAGATATTCTATCTTCCACCATTCTTGTTATAGCTCTTCTTAGAGGTCTAGCTCCATATTCACTGTCTTCACCATGCTCACTAAGAAATACCTTAGACTCTTTTGTAAATCTTAATATAATGTCATTTTGTCTGGCTCTCTCGCAGAATTCATTTATCATTAAATCTACAATCTTAACCATATTTTCTTTTGATAACTTATGAAATACAACTATATCATCTATCCTATTAAGTAACTCTGGTTTAAAAATAACCTTTATATCCTCAAGTACTGATTCTTTCATTTTATTGTATTCATCTTTGTTATTTTCTTTATTTGATACGCCCTGAAATCCTAATATTTTCTGTTTTTTTATCATATTTGTTCCTGCATTTGAAGTCATTATAATAATTGTGTTTTTAAAATCTATGTTTTTTCCTTTCGAATCTGTCAACTTTCCATCCTCTAATATTTGAAGAAGTATGTTAAATACATCTTGATGTGCCTTTTCAATTTCATCAAATAATACCACAGAGTAAGGCTTACGTCTCACTTGCTCAGTTAACTGACCACCTTCATCAAATCCTACATATCCCGGCGGAGCACCTATTAGCTTTGATACAGAATGTTTCTCCATATATTCTGTCATATCTATTCTAATAATTGAACCTTCATCATCAAACATAGCTTCCGCTAAAGCTTTTGATAACTCAGTCTTACCAACTCCTGTAGGTCCTAAAAATATGAAACTTCCTATAGGTCTTCTTGGATCTTTAAGCCCTACTCTTGCTCTTCTTACTGCTTTTGCTATAGATCTAACAGCTTCTTCCTGACCTATAATTCTATTATGAAGCGTATCCTCTAAATTTAAAAGTTTATTAGTTTCAGTTTCAGTTAATTTTTCCACAGGTATCCTAGTCCATGATGCTAAAACTTTTGCAATCTGTGATTCATTTATGGTTATTTTAGCCACTTCTTCACTTTCTACTAAAGTTCTTTTCTTTAAACCGATTTTCTCTCTTAATGCATATTCTTCATCTCTAATATTTGCAGCTCTCTCAAAATTTTCATTGGCAATCGCAATATATTTTTCTTCTAAAACATTTTGTAGTTGATCTTCCAAAACATATCCATCACTTTTGGGTATCATTCTCTCTATTCTTGCTTTAGCTCCAGCTTCATCAATAAGGTCTATAGCTTTATCTGGTAAGTATCTATCTGGCAAATATCTATGAGACAAATTTACTGCTGCTGATATAGCTTCATCTGTAATTGTAACCATATGGTGAGCCTCATACTTATTTCTTACTCCTCTAAGTATTTTTATCGCATCATCCTTTGAAGGCTCATCAACCATTACTGGCTGAAATCTTCTTTCTAAAGCTGAATCTTTTTCAATATATTTTCTATATTCACCTATTGTTGTAGCCCCTATGCACTGTAATTCACCTCTAGCTAGAGCTGGCTTTAATATGTTAGAAGCATCTATTGCACCCTCTGCCCCCCCAGCTCCTACTATAGTATGAATTTCATCAATAAATAAAAGTATATCCTCACTTTTTGTAACTTCTTCCATTAAAGATTTTAACCTATCTTCAAATTCACCTCTATATTTTGCTCCTGCAACCATAGAGACCATATCTATACTAATTACTCTCTTATTTCTTAGTAGGTCTGGAATATTACCATATTGAATCTTCTGGGCTAGACCTTCAACTATTGCAGTTTTACCTACTCCAGGCTCTCCAATTAAACATGGATTGTTTTTAAGTCTTCTACATAAAATTTCTAAAACTCTTTCTGTATCACTTTCCCTACCTATAACAGGATCTAACTTACCAAGTCTTGCATATTCGGTTAAATCCTTGCCATATTTATTTAACATAGGTGTATTTTCTTTTTTACTTCTATTTTCTATTTGATATGGCTCTTTCTGTTTACTCTCTTCAAACTGATATCTCTGCTCTGCTTTAACTTCTTGATTTGCATTTCCATAAGTTAATCGTTCTCTTAATTTATTAAAATCTATTCCTAAATTATGAAGTATTGTATATGCCACCCCATCTTCTTCTTTAACAATTGCTAAAAGCATATGCTCTGGAGAAACAAAACTTTCATTCAAAGCCCTTGCTTCAACTAAACTAACTTCTACTAGCTTCTTAGTTCTAGGAGTTAAATATATTTCATCAGAACACAACTCTATATCTCCATATCCTATTATTTTTTCTATATTATCATTGACTCTTCTATTATCAACCTTAATATCTTTTAGTAATTTGGATGCTGTACCACCTTCATCAATTATTCCTAAAAGTACATGTTCTGTTCCAACATATGCATGTTTAAATTTTCTTGCTTGATCATGAGCATACATTAGTGTCTGTCTTGATCTTTCATTATATTTATTAAACATTATATTAACACCCCTACATATTTAGCTTGAATTATATTACTATCATTTAGTCTACCCACTCTAGTAAAATATAAACCATAATTTGTAAATTGACAATTGATTTGAAGCATGTTTCCATTGTTTGTATTTAATATTATTTAAATTGAAGTTTTCTTATAATATAAACAAAGTACTTTTCCTATTGAAAAAGTACTTTGTTTATATATTTTCTATCTTTGTATAATGTAGATATTGCATTTTCATGCTTAAAGTATTCTATCTTAATGCATTTTTCCTCATAATACCTTATGTTTACATCACAGTTATCTCTAAGAATCACATCTACTAGAATATCATTCTTTACATAGCTGAAACTTCTCAACTCATTTAAAACTGTGTCTATATTTTCTTTGTTCTTAATCATGTCTTCCCCCTACCTTTTTACATATTTGATTTATTTAACTATTATCTTTTTATAATTAAATAAAATTATTCTTATCTATAACTAAAATTATGATAAATAACATTATTTTATTTACTGAACATTATAAATTTATATTCCTTATCTTACTTTAAATTTCTAATTCAAAGTCATTAAGGAACCCATTAAATTGTGAATTATATAGTTTAGCATACATTTCGCCCTTACATAATAATTCCTTATGATTACCCCTTTCTACTATTCCTTTACTTGTAAGTACAACAATTTCATCTGCATTCTTTACAGTTGATAATCTATGTGCAACTACTATGGTTGTTCTTCCATTTGATAATTTCTCTAGAGATTTTTGTATAATAAGTTCTGATGCATTATCTAAAGCTGATGTTGCTTCATCTAATATTAATATTGGTGGATTCTTTAAAAATACTCTAGCTATCGATATCCTTTGTTTTTGTCCTCCTGATAGCTTCACACCTCTTTCACCTACATAGGTATCGTATCCATCTGAAAGGGACATAATAAAATCATGAATATTTGCATTCTTAGCAGATTCAATTACTTGATTATCACTAGCATCTGGATTTCCATAAAGTATATTATCTTTTATGGTTCCAGTAAATAAGAATACATCTTGTTGCACTACTCCTATATTTTTCCTAAGTGACTTTAATGTTATGTCTTTAATATCTTCTCCATCAATGGTAATTTCTCCTTCATTTAACTCGTAAAATCTTGGGATTAAATGGCAAATAGTTGTTTTGCCACCTCCAGATGGTCCGACTAAAGCTAATGTTTTTCCTTGTTCTATCTTTAAACTTACATTTGAAATAATTTCAGTACTGTCCTCATACTTAAATGTGGCATTCTTAAATTCAATTTTACCTCTTACATCACTGAGTTCTTTAGCATTTTCACTATCTACTATATCCGATTCTGTATCCATTAACTCTACAAAACGCTTAAAACCAGACATACCAGATTGATATTGCTCTACAAAGGATGTTAATCTTCTAATAGGTTGCATAAAATATGCTACATATAAAAAGTAAGTAGCCAAATCAATTACATCTATATGACCTTTATATACGAAATATCCACCAAATCCTAATACAACTACATTTAGCATATCTACAAAAAATCTCATTCCAGCCATAAACTCTGCCATATATTTATATGCATATGATCTACTAGCTCTAAACTCAGTATTTCCTTCATCAAATTTTTCCATCTCAAATTCTTCATTTGTAAATGACTTCGCAACTCTTATTCCAGATATACTATTTTCAAGCTTAGTATTAACTAATGCAATTTTTTTTCTAACATCATAAAATGCGTCAGACATCTTCATTCTTTTAGTCATAGTAAATGCTATAATTATAGGTATAAATGCAAATATTATTAAGGTTAAGTTAATATTTATAGTACATAATAGAACAAATGATCCTATAAGCATCACTATTGAAATAAATAAATCTTCAGGTCCATGATGAGCAAGCTCTGATATGTCCATCAAGTCATTTACGATACGTGACATGATATTACCAGTCTTGTTATCATCAAAATAACTAAACGGTAACGTTTGAAGATGTGCAAATACTTCTTTCCTCATATCATATTGAAGTCTTACTCCCATAACATGTCCCCAATAATCTATTATGTAATTTGCTACAAGTTTAACTACATATAATAATGCTAATACAGAAGTAAATATTATTATTGTTCTTAAATTTTTATTTGGAATTGCATCCTTTAATAAGTAATTTGTAAACATAGGAAACACTAAATCCATGGATGCTACTAAAAATGCACATATCATATCTATAATAAATAGCTTCTTATGTGGTTTATAGTAAGATATAAATCTTTTTATCATTTTAATTCCCCCATTTTTATTTAAATTAATATATTTCATTTAATTATCAAGGCCTTTCTATAAAATAGAAAAGCCTACATACTTAATTATTATTTTTACTCATAAATTCTTCAATATCATCTACACTTTTTATTATATGTGCAGAAAGGTTTATACATCCGTCCTCTGTCACTAGAATATCATCTTCTATTCTAATACCAATATTCTCTTCTTCAATGTATAGTCCTGGTTCATCTGTAATAATCATTCCAGCCTCAAGTATTATACCTCTTGGTCCAACATCATGAGTATCAAGTCCTAATGGATGAGCTACTCCATGGAAATAATAGCTGTTAAGTTCTTCATCTTCTTTTATAAGACCAATTTTTTTACACCCTTCAGCAAGCACTTTCTTCGCTATGTTTTGTAAATCCATAGTAGTTACTCCCGGTTTTACAGCCTTTATTACTTCTTCATTTGCCTCTAATACTATATTATAAATTTCTTTTTGCCTCTCTGTAAATTTCCCATTTACTGGAAACGTTCTGCTTATATCCGCATTATAATAGTTACACTGAGCTCCTAAATCTAAAAGCATTAGCTCTCCATCATTTATAGTTGTATTATTGTCTACATAATGAAGTATTGTAGCATTTCTCCCTGCTGCTGCAATTGTTGGAAATGCAAAATCTTTTACTCCACTTTTATTTAACACAAAGTTAAAATAAGCTTCTACTTCGTACTCTACCATTCCTGGTTTTGTATTACTCCACATTGATTTTATTCCATCATAAGTTATATCTATAGCTTTTCTTATAATTTTAACTTCTTCTTCTCTTTTTATAGTTCTAAGTAACGCTATATCATGATATATATTTTTTATTTTAACGTAAGGATATCTACTTATTAGCTCTTTAGCAAAATTCTGTGATGCAGTAGCTGCTATATCAAACTCTTGTCTTTCCAAATCTAAGTATATATTTTCTATATTTATTCTATTTAAATAGCTTCCTACTTCACTCTCAAAATCCTTTAATAATCTAATTTCAGTTATACCTGATACTTCTTTAGCTTCATCTTCGCTTATGGTTTCCCCTACCCACTTAGCCATTACAGGGTCACATTCCTGTATATATAATAACTCTGATACCTTACCATCTACTTTAACCATCATCATTATTACTTTTTCCTCATCTATTCCCGTAAGATAATAGAAATTTCTGTTAGGTGTAAATGTATAAGTCTCATCTGCTGACTTATATGGAGGTCTTCCTGCAAAAAATATTGCTATAGAATTATCACAAAGTTTTCCCGCTAATCTTTCCCTATTAATAATAAAAAAATCTTTATTCATTGTTATTCCCCTTTTTAATAATATATTTATATAAAAATTCATTACATACTTTAATAATTAAATTAGAAGTCCTCTAATTAAATTTAATATAATTAGATGAACTGGATAGAATGCATAAAATAACAATTGAACCTTTTTCCCCTCTGTATTGTTATATTTGCATAGAAAAAATAAACTAAATATACTTGTTGCCTGAGAAAACACTCTAAAGTTTATTGTTCCATATGGTGTCATAAGGTAATGGAATAATGAAGCTGTATATAAGATATTTAGAATTAACATCGAAATGGTTAGGTTTATAAAATTATTTTTAAATATCTTGAAACATAATATGATACAAATACCATACATAGAATAGTCAGTATTAAACTTCTCTACTAAATAAAATATACCTAGAATAAGTACAGCTTTAAATATGATAATTAACCCTTTTGAAACATTCACTAACAACTTTTTATCACAAAACCTAGAATCTATACTGTACTTTTTATCCCATATAATCATAACAAATATTCCGGCTAAAAGTGTAAAAAATATGTTTAATCCTGTGGTATCAAAAGCTAACATAAAAGGAATCTCAGATATTACTGCTAAAAGTAGCAATCTATAAATATATTTTTTTAGATTTTTGGTCCTACTATACCCTTCCGTAATTAAAAATGCAAATATAGGAAATGCTGACCTTCCTATAACTCGAATAAATAGGATTTCCGGAAAAAATATAGCTCCAATGTGGTCGATAAGCATAAGTATACATGCTAATAACTTAAGTGAAAAACCATCCATATAACTCTCCCCCAATGATTATAATTACCTGCTATTCATTAAATTCTTTTACTTGATATTCATGGTGAGATGTGTCTGCGCACTCTATTATCTTATGTCCGTCATCATTAAATTCTATTGTTGTAAGGCTTGTCTGTTTAATATAGGGCTCTCCCCAGAAACCTTTTACCTCTATACCCTCTAGTTTGCAAAGTAATGCCTTTATTGGCATAGTGTGAGTAACTATAAGTATACTTTTCCCTTTATTCTCTTTCACAATTTCATTAATAACATTATACACTCTCTCAATTAACTCTTTAATGGTTTCACCATCACCTATAGGTTCATATAATTCTGGCATATTCCAATAGTTAAAATACTGAGTACCTGATAATACCTTTATTTCATCTTGGTTTAACCCTTGAAAATCTCCAAGTTGAATCTCTCTAAGTCCATCATGACCTACTATGCCAAGATTTTTATCTTTGTTTATTATTTCTGCGGTTCTATATGCTCTACCGCTAGAACTAGAATATATGCAATCTATTTTAACCCCTTCTAGTCTATTTTTAAGCCATTGTGCTTGTTTAACTCCAAGCTCCGTCAAAGGAGAATCATTCCAACCCTGCATTCTACCCTCAACATTCCAAACAGTCTGTCCATGACGTGTCAAATATACAGTCGTTTTCATTTCTGTTCCTCCTATCTTATCTTAAGTTAATATCTCTATTACACCAATTTTAATATAACTTTTATAAATATGCAAATAAATGGCTATATGGATAAATAAAAAATATGCAATATATAAAAAATCTACTAATAAATTTCTTATATGAATGCATATAAATTATTATATATTATACCAATTCTTCATGGCTTCATTGCCTTATAAATGTTATATTGATCAATTTGCAGACTACTTGGCATTTCTTTTGTATTATAGAATAACTGATCTAAAAGCATTAAATTATTATTTGTATGTTCTAACCCATATACCTGAGTTCCGTACTCTTGTTTAAGTAATTTATTATCTTCGTCTCTCAGCTTGAATGTAGTAGGTTCCATTTTGAACTCCTCCCCTTTGTACAATATTAAATTTATCGCTTTCCAAAATATTACATAATACTTTAGCATCTTCTTCATTCGTGTCATTCATTTGAATGTGAAAATTATCTGAAGGCCCTATTATACACATATAATCATGAATAGAGCTATAATCACTCAATTTAATTTTCCCAAATATATTCATCTTATAGTCTGACATACGTAACCTCCTATTATGTAATTATTTATAGTTTGTGACTTTAATTTCTTTTTATTCATCGTTATAAAATATAATATAATTTAATAATAGGATAACCTTATTTACAAAAAATAAACCCACTTGTAAAAATTTCTTTTACTAGTGGGTTAAAATAAACTTACTTTAAATTATTTTTGTTATTTATATAAAGTATTGATCTATTTTCTACGCTTCCATCTTAATTCCATCTATGATCTTATTTAATAATTCATTGGGAACTTCTTCATATCTTTCAAATCTAGTTCTAAATGTTCCTCTTGCCCCTGTCATACTCCTTAAATCAGTAGCATAATTATATAGTTCAGATTGTGGCACTTCACCTATTATTCTTTGTCCCTTTATTCCAGGCTCCATTCCTAATATTCTTCCTCTTTTCTTATTTACATCAGCTATAACATCTCCCATATAATCATCCGGTATATCTATCTCCACATACATAACTGGCTCTAATAAAACTGGTTGTGCTTCTTGAAGTCCCTTCTTATATGCTAATGAAGATGCAATTTTAAATGCCATTTCTGATGAATCTACAGCATGGAATGATCCATCATGAAGAGTTGCTTTTAATCTTATTACTGGATAACCTGCAAGTACTCCGTGAAGAACACATTCCCTAAGTCCCTTTTCAACTGCTGGTATATACTGTCTTGGAACCGCTCCCCCTACTACTGCATCAACAAAATCCAATTCATCTTCTCCATCATTTCTAGGCTCAAACTTAACTTTTACATGTCCATACTGTCCATGACCACCTGATTGCTTCTTATGTTTTCCTTGTACATCAGCCATCTTTTTAATAGTCTCTCTATATGGAGTTTTAGGTACTCTAAGGGTAACATCTGCTCCAAATTTATTTTTTAATTTACTTATCAATACTTCTAAGTGAGTTGACCCAAGTCCTGAAATTACTACTTCTGCATTTTCAACATCTCTAGAAATTGAGAACGTAGGATCTTCCTCCAGTAGTCTTGCAAGTCCATTAGATATCTTATCCTCATCCCCCTTAGCATTGGGCACTACAGATCTTGAATATACAGGTAATGGGAATGTCATTCTATTAAATACTATAGGACGAGTTGATGAACATATTGTATCTCCAGTACTAGTAAACTGTAATTTTGCAACAGCACCAATATCTCCAGCTTTAATCTCTGTAGTTTGGTATTGTTTCTTACCTTTTAAAAAGTATAATGAACCAATCTTTTCATCTCTTTCTTTAGATGAATTATATATAACTGTATCTGATTTTGCAGTACCAGTAATAACTCTAAACATAGAAAGCTTTCCTATGAATGGATCTACTACAGTCTTAAATACTAATGCTGAAAATGGTTCTTTATCATTAATTTTTACATTTATAAATCCATTACTTTTAATATCCTTAGCCATATATAAATTAGTTTCTATTGGAGATGGAAAACATTCAACAATATCCTCAAGTAAAGTTTCAGTTCCAACACCTGATATAGCTGATCCACACATTATAGGACATATTTCACCCATTGAGGCCGCTTTTATTAATCCTTGATACATGTCTTCTTTGCTTAATTCCCCATCGTTAAAGTATTTATCTAACAATATTTCATCAGTTTCTGCTATAGCCTCCATAAGCATTTGTTTGCACTCTTCTACCTTCTCCTCTAACTCTTTAGGAACATCCATTTCTTCCATTTCATGAGTTTTTAGATTAAATATTCTAGCTCTATTTGATATTATATTTACTATGCCTTTAAAATTATTCTCCTGTCCTATTGGATATTGTATAGGAACTACTGACATGCCGAACTTATCCTTGAGTTGGTTTAAAATCTCTTCAAAATTACTATTTTCACGATCTAATTTATTAATAAAAATCGCTTTTGGTAATTTATGTTCACTTGCATAATTCCATGCTTTTTCAGTCCCTACTTCAATTCCTGAAACTCCACATATAGTTATCATTGCCATATCAATAGCACTTAGCCCTTGAATCATTTCTCCTTCGAAATCAAAATATCCAGGCATATCAACCAAATTAATTTTAACATCTTTCCATTCACAATGTGCTACAGCTGTAGAAATAGATACCTGTCTTTTCTTCTCTTCTGCATCATAGTCACTTATAGTAGTTCCGTCTTCAACTCTTCCTACTCTATCAATTTCCTTTGTATGATATAATAAACTTTCCATCAGACTTGTTTTTCCTGAACCGCTATGCCCAATTATTCCCACGTTTCTTAAATTATTAATTTTATACTCTTTCATAAGGCGTACCCCCTAAATTTAATTTGGATTTACTAGATTTACAAAATTGTATTAAATACATAATTTATTCTATACATTTTCACTTTTCCCTTTTAAATGTAAGAATATTTATAATATTTAATTAATTATTCATGGAATTGGTTTTTTTAATATCACTCTTTACTTATTTATATTTATTAAATTTATTAATATTCTATCCTTAATAAAATATCTTATAACACAATTATTTATACTTTTTAAATTTTGTATCTTAAAAATATGTATAGTAGTTTACATTAAAATATAATTATTAAAATACCTCTTAATTAATTACTTCTATCTTTAATATTATATTGTCGAAAAATAAAAAAAAGATAATCATTATAATTATCTACTACACTTAAATATTCATTTTAAAATGGCTCCGCGAAGAGGATTCGAACCTCCAACCTATCGGTTAACAGCCGAGT
>NZ_JAVXMF010000036.1:0-20423 GCF_036646415.1 Clostridium sp.
CTTATCTGTCAACAACTTTCTTTAAAAACTTTTTTCTTAATTTCTTAAGAAATTTTCTCTTAATTCCTGTTGTTTCTTTGCCGCATCTCTCAGCGACAAGACTTATCTTATCACGATACATATCTTCTTATTTTCACTATATCTCTATATGTACAAACTATATATATAATTCTGCATAATTCTCCTTTTTTCTACACTATGCACTTATTGATACACCAGGTAGTATTGTTACTATATAACCACAAATTCACATTATCTTTATCCTACAAAAGCACAAAGGGTATAGATTATACCCCTATACCCTCTGTTTATATTAATAATTAATTATTTAGTTCCAATCCTTATCTATCATATCAAAAGTCATTTTCCCAACTCTAGCTAATGTACAAATTCCATAAACATTAGATGGTAAATTTTTAGACATAACTGTAAATACAAAATCACCTTTTCCTGTATTGAAAATAAGTGTATCATTTTCTATATAATCTAAACTTCCAGTTTTATTAGCTGCTTGAAGTTGTGCATCCTTTGACCAATAAAAAGGTAACCCTGTAGTTAGTTGGTTTCGCCCTATAACTTCTGTGATAAATTCACTATGCTCCTTAGTTAAAGTTACTCCATCATTAATTAAGGTTAAACATTTACATAAATCATAACTTGTAGTTATATTTTCTTTACAATCATCAACTCTTTCATTGGATGGATACTTATTTATAATCGTAGACATCAATCCCATGCCCTTTATTATTTCGTTAATTTTACTCATCCCAATAATATTTATAATTTTACATGCTGCTGTATTATCACTTTGAATAAGCATAGCCACTATCAACTCTCTAATACTATACTGTCTTTCCCCAAATTCATGTATAATACCAAACGATCCAGAAACTTTATCATCATCCGTTATGCTAACTACCTGTTCCAAGGATATGTTGTTACGCTCTATTTCTTTCATTACAGCCATAGCTATAGGAAGCTTAATGCAACCCGCCGCTACCATTTTATGATTTTCATTAAACCCATAAGTATATCCACTCTTTAAGTCAGAAAAATAAAAACTATACTCGCCTTCTCTTTTTTCTAAATAACGCTTAATTTCTTTCATACACACCCTCCATACTACCCATGATAATAAATATGTAACTAGGTATATTATAAATTTCTTTATATATTATGTCAAATTTCTGAATATTAATGAAATCAATAAAGTGATACACCTTTGTACGATATATCACTTTATATAACACCTTATTAAGCTAAATATGCATTCTTTTTAACTAGTTTCACTAAAATATACTACTCTATTAATTATTTTTATCAATTTCTGACTAATCTGAATTGTAATTCATTTTATAAAGTATACTACTATATAAATTTTTGTATTTATAGTTCAATACAATATAACCCACTTCTTATACTGATATTACTACAAATATACCTAACACAAGTAAAACTATATCTAATACTTGTACACCACGGACATACCTCTTTCTATTTTTTATTTATCATTACTGTACGCAATGGATTAATACCATCTAAAGAAATTTTTATAGTATTACTTCCCTCTTCTATCGAAAGACTATAATATGTATCCACTTTAATATACTCACCATCATTTACACTGATGTAAAAATCTTCAATCATAACACTATTCATAAAGGCTCCTACCGTAAACTTTATATAGTTTTCCCCATCCTCTTTAACACTTCGTTTTGCAAATATAATAGTTGGAATTTCATCCCCCTTATACTCTTCATCCTTGATAAACGGACTTACATTAAATAGTATTTCATTATCAACAAATATTGTAGGCTGTATATATCCTTTAAGGGTTTCTATGCGTACATCATCTACACTCTTAACATATGTTATATAGGAATTAATTACAGATTGCTCATACTTGCTATTATCTATTTTAATTGTATACGCCCCTAAACTTTTTTTCAGTGTTTTCACGTATGATTTCTCTAAAGGTATTTCCTTATCCTCGCTATTAAATACTAAGTTTTCTAAACCAGAGTTCAGAACCTCAACTGCACTTAACGGTTCATTGTTAGCTTTTAAATACCCACCTTCCAAACCATCTATCATTACCCACTTATTTAGGGTAGAATTCCAAACCTCAATTATAGAATAACTTTCTTCAAGCCTATATTCTCCAATCCTTGACTTTACTCCCACTGAAGCTAATAATTCTTCCATTATACCATTATAATCTTTTTGTGAAATGATAGTTTCTTCACTTAAAGTAATTAAAAGTTCCTCTGCATTTTTATTAGTCTCCATTGTAGATAAACTAACCTTACATCTTGATTTTAACCACCGGTTTACATCTAGAGCTTTTAGAACTTCATCATCACCTTCATTAAGCAACTTATCAACTTCATACTTAATTCTTAAGTTAGATATTTCAGATTTATTTTCTTCTATGTAATAAATTTTTATATTGTTCCCCCGATATAGGTTATCCCATTTTTCAATTTCAGTGCTATAGTTATCACTATCACCCTTCTGTCCAAAGTATATAAACCCAAATACACTCAACACTATTACCAGTATACCCACTCCCAAGTTTTTGCCCTTTGCTATCTTCACTAAAACTCTCCCCTTTCGCAAATAATAAGAAACATTCCCTCTTATTATAATGTTTTTCAAAGCAAAATGAAAGATTTTTATAACCTCTAACACTCAAGTAACATGTTATACTTTTCCGTCTCCTTGCTATTTATATGATTCTTACGTAAAAAAGGAACTCTAATTCATATTAGAGTTCCTTCTATTAGTATTATATACGTTGCAACTAAGTTTGCACTTAAAATACAAATGCAGTATTTAACTTTTAAATAATTTATTTATTACAACTCGCATATTAGAACTTTTTCATTTTAACCTGTATATCCAACAGCAGCCTCTATAATCTCGTCACTTACTTGATTAAATTTGTTGAAGTTATTATGAAATTGCTTAATAAGCTCAGCAACTTTTATGTCATACTCCTCTTTATTTTCCCATGTGTTTCTTGGATTTAGTATCTCCGAAGGCACATTAGGTATATTCTTAGGAATAAGCACATTGAAGTTCTTGTCTTTTTCAAATTCAACATCTTTTAGTTTTCCTTCTATAGCTGCTTTTACCATAGCTCTAGTATATCCAAGATTCATCCTTTTTCCTACACCGTACTCACCACCAGACCATCCAGTATTAACAAGATAGACCTCTGTATTATTTGCAGTTATCTTTTCTCCAAGAAGCTTTGCATATACTTCCGGCTTCATAAGCATGAAAGGCTCCCCAAAACAAGCTGAGAAAGTAGCCTTAGGTTTAGTTATTCCTCTTTCAGTACCAGCAAGCTTACTAGTATATCCCGACATAAAGTGATACATTGCAGCTTCTTTCGATAACTTAGATATAGGAGGTATAACCCCAAATGCATCTGCAGTTAAAAATATTATAGTGTTAGGATTTTGTCCAACTCCACTAAGTTCTACATTTTCAATATACTCTATAGGATATGCCCCTCTTGTATTTTCAGTTAAAGAGTCATCATCAAACATAGGTCTATTATTTTCATCTAATACAACATTTTCAAGTAGTGAACCAAATTTTAATGCATTGTAAATTTCTCTTTCCTTATCCTTGTCCAACTTAATTGTTTTTGCATAGCAACCACCTTCAAAGTTAAAAATACCTTCATTGCACCAACCGTGCTCATCATCTCCAATTAACTTTCTTTCTGGATCTGCGGATAAAGTAGTTTTTCCTGTACCTGAAAGTCCAAAAAACACTGCTGTTTCACCATTATCCCCTATATTAGCTGAACAATGCATTGGAAATACACCTCTTGTAGGCAGTATAAAGTTCATTATTGAAAATATAGATTTCTTAATTTCTCCAGAGTACTGAGTACCACCTATTAATACAATCTTCTTTTCAAAATTTATTATAATAAACGCCTCAGAATTTACTCCATCCTCTGCTCCTCTAGCCTTAAATCCTGGAGCCACTACTACATTAAATTCTTCTTTAAAATTTTCTAATTGATCTTTTTCTATTCTTCTGAATAATTGATTTGACATTAATGCTTCTGATGCATATTCATTTATAACTCTTATATTCATGCTATATTCCTTCATAGCCCCTACATAACCATCAAATACATACATATCTTTATCAGAAAGATATTTTGTAACCTGTGAATATAAGTTATCAAATACATTTTCATCTATTGATAAGTTTACATCACCCCAATTAATCAAATTATTAACACTTTCTTGTTTTACTATAAATCTATCCTTTGGCGATCTACCCGTATATTTACCAGTATTAACTACAAGCGCTCCGTTCTCAGCAAGAGTTCCTTCATTATTTTTAACAGCATGAGAAACCAAAGCTGCATAACTTAAGTTTCTATAAATATTTTTACAAGTATTAATTTTTAAATATCCTAAATCTAAATTCATTTTTCTACCCCCACATCAACTTCAATAATTAATGTAACACATATTTCATTCTATAATTATATAATACTACTTTTTTAAATAAATGCAAGAAAAACTTTATTTATTTTTAAATTTCACCTATAATATTTCAAAAATTGAATTTTAAAATTCATTATTGTGTTTTTTATTATTCTTTCCCGTTATTAGTACATCATATTGAATTTATAAATACTCATTTCGAAGTAAATTTTAATATAATTAATTTTTTCACCTTATACCTATTTGTAACTTGGCATGATGTTATTAATAGTTTTATATGATATAATATTGAATTGATATATAAGTTGTTAATTTATATATTTTCTTCTTAAAATTATTGACCTTTACTAATGACAATATTAAAATAACTAAAAAAACATATAAAGGATGTGTGAAAAATTAAAATTAATTCACTTATAGCTATAATAACTTCAAAGGTTATTCTAAAGCTTAGTAATACCTTATTTAAGGGTGGATCAAATTTTCCTGGCAAAATCGCTCTGGCCTTAGATAAAAATATATTATCCACAGTTACAAAAGGATATAAAGTAATACTAGTAACTGGCACTAACGGAAAAACCACTACAACTAGTATGATTTACAATATACTTCTTAAGGATGGTAAAAAAGTTGTAACCAACGGTACCGGAGCCAATATGAATACAGGAATAGTAGCTTCTTTTATTTCTAACTATAGATTTATAAATAAAAATCAAGATACCTATGCTGTAATTGAAGTTGATGAAGCTTACCTTAAACTTATAACTGAAAATCTAAAGCCAGAAATAATTACCGTTACCAATTTATTTAGAGATCAACTTGATAGATATGGTGAAGTACATACAACCTATCGAAAAATTTTAGAAGGAATACACAAAACTCCCAATACTCTTCTTGTACTGAATGGTGACGAATCTTTACTTGGTAAGATAGACGTGTTAAACCCTACTTTATATTACGGATTTAACACTCCAATCAATGAAAGTACAACCCTAAGTGTTAACGCAGATAGCAAGTTTTGTAAATTTTGTAAAACTCCTTATAGCTATGAATTTATAACCTATAACCATCTGGGTAAGTACTTCTGCGCTAATTGCGGATATGAAAGACCTAATCTTAAATATAAGGTGGATGAAATTATAGACCTCAATTCTTCTGGTTCTGAAGTAATTATAAATAATGAACAATATTCCATTAATCAATCTGGAGAATATAATATTTACAATGGACTATGTGCCCTATCCGTAACAAAAGAACTTGGAATTAATTCAGAGTCTATTAAAACTTCTCTCTGCAACCAAAAGAGTAGTTTCGGAAGACAAGAAAGTATAAATATAAATGGGAAAGAACTCAAAATAATTCTAGTTAAAAATCCAGCGGGTTATAACCAAGCACTCAATACTATACTACTTAATAACAACCCTATAAATTTAGCTTTAATGTTAAATGACAACTATGCTGACGGTACTGATGTATCCTGGATTTGGGATGTTGATTTTGAAAAATTAACTGAGCTTGAAATAAAGGATATTATCATTTCAGGTATAAGACTTTATGATATGGCAATAAGACTTAAAACAGCAAATCTCAATGAAGATAACTTTAAACTATGTGAATCTGACGAGGAATTACTTAACAGCATATTAAATACCGAGGAAGATACTACCTATGTACTCGTAACATATACAGCTATGTTACATCTTAGAAAGCTGCTACATGGCAAGGGCTATATAAATAAAATTTGGTAAGGTTGAGGTGATTTTATGGAAATTAATATATGTCATTTATATCCCGATTTATTAAATGTTTATGGTGATATTGGTAACATTTTAATTCTTAAGCACAGAGCTGAAAAAAGAGGAATAAATGTATCTGTAAAAAATGTATCTATGGATGATGAGTTTAATAGTGATGACTTTGATATAGTATTCTTTGGTGGAGGTCAAGATTATGAGCAATCCATCGTATCAAAAGACTTAGTAGAAAATAAAAAGCTATCTATTACAAACTATATAGAAAGTGGCAAAGTATTTTTATGTATTTGTGGTGGATATCAACTTCTTGGTAAAACCTACGCTACCTCAACAGGAGAAGTTCTTGAAGGACTTGGCATCTTGGATATTTATACTGAAGCTTCCACAGAAAGATTAATAGGAAATTCAATCATATACAACGAAACTTTCAACGAAACATATGTGGGCTTTGAAAATCATTCAGGTAAAACTTATATTGGAGATTTAACTCCACTAGGAATAGTAAAATCTGGATTTGGAAATAATGGAGAAGATAAAAAAGAAGGTTGCATTTATAAAAATACTTTCTGTACTTATTTTCATGGTAGCTTACTTGCTAAGAATCCTGAGCTTTCGGATAGATTATTATCTCTAGCTCTTAATAACAAGTATGATAATGTCAGCCTATCTCCTCTCAATGATACCTTTGAAATTAAAGCAAAGGAACATATTGTTAATAGATTTATAAAGAAATAACAAAATTTCTTATAAAAAAACAAGAGCATCTACTTATTAATAGATGCTCTTGTTTTTACTCTTGCATTGTTACTTAAAAACTTTTATCTTCTTTAAATGCTAAGTCAAAATAACGAATTGACTCTTTTACATTACCCATGACATAATACATATTACCAATTTTCATATATCTTTTGTATATTTCCACTTTTGTCCCATACTTAATTAAAGCATCTAAGGAAAGCACCATACAAGTTTCAGCCATTGTGTAATTCTTTTTCTTTTCAAATATAATAGCTTTGTAATAATAAGCTTTCTCCATTATAGGTATGAGATCTAGTTCTATAGATAAATTCAACACTTCTTCTATATACTCAAGTGCCAAATCCAAATATTCACATTTTATTAGACTTCTAGATACATTTATTAAAAACTCACACAATTTCTCCTTATTATCTCTCGGAAACTGGTCTAAGGACTTTTTAACATATTCTAATGCCTCAACCTTATTATTATCATTATCAAACATGGCTTTTGCTAAATCATAGTATGCTTCTGCCTTTTTATCAAGCAATTCTCCATATCTTTTAAGTGATTCTTCTTCATAGTATTTTGCTTTATCACCATTTAAATATATATCAATTATAGCTAATACTTTATATATTTCAGCATTTACATATTCTCTATCATTAAAAACAAGTATCTCATGCAAATCTACAGTTATTTCTTCAGCCTTATCAATATTATTGCACATTATATAAATTACTGCTTGATTATATGTAGCTTTTATGTATTCTAGAGACTCCTTTTTATTTAGTTCAATAAGTTTTTTTCTTACTGTAGATATATAGCTTCCCGCTTGAGCAAATTCCCTATTAGTATATAAATACTTAGCTATATACATATAGTAATTAATATGTAGGATTTCATCCTTTGATTTTTGACACGAATTGTAATATCTAGGTATCATTGTACTTAATTCTGATTTCATACCATGGTTTAAATAATACTCAAAGAGTATTTGAAATAATTTACAGCTCAAATCATAGTAGTTACATTTTTCTGCATATTCAACATTATGCAAAACCTCTTCTAAGGAAATTAGCTGATTCATAGAATTAAACTTCTCTATATTTTCCTCTATCTGCTCCCGTACTCCATGTTTGAGATAATCCATATCCAAATTAAGTTTGTCCACAATAACTTTTAAAATCCAATCTTCTGGATCAACCTTATTGTTTTCTATACAACTCATTTTAGAAACAGAAATTTTATCTTCACATATATCTTTTAAAGTTAACCCTTGGTATACCCTAGATCTCTTTATTTTTTCTCCAGCTGATAATATTTCCATAGTTATCCCCCACCTCTAAAAATCCATTAATTCATTGGTTTGTTCAAGAATTCTAACACCTTCATCTAAGTATTTTTTAGACTCTTCTTCTTTACCTAAATCCATGTAGAATTTTCCTAAAGTAATAGCTAGTTCAGCACTTTCTCTTTTATAATTCATTTTTTCTGTATAACTTAATGTATCGATTAGTGTTTTTTCAGCATCCTCATATCTCTTCTCTAAAAGTTCTATTTTATATTTAAGAATATGATATTTGCATAACAATGTACAGTCTGTCCCATTCATATCTTGAAGATTAATTGAAACCTGTTCTAAAACTTTTTTTGCATTTATCTCATCTTTTAACTTTATGTAGTTATTACAAATTAAAATTAAAGTATTGGCTATGGATTCCTCTGAAATATACTCTTTAATATATTTAGCATCTGAAAGTTGCTCAAATGATTTTTCAATGCATCCATAATCTGAATATAATTTACCCATTCCAGTCATCAATTCTGACATCTTGATTTTTTCATCTCTATGTTTAAAAAGACTTAAACTTTTTTCAGTGTAAGTAATAGCTTGGTCCAAGTCACCTTCTTCAAATCTATCTTTTCCTATCGCCAAAAAAGATTCTCCATAACTTACTGGATTCTTTAATTTTTGAATTTTTTGATCAGCATAATCCATATATTCAATTGCTTTCTTATCAATCCCCATTTTGTGAAGTGTAAGACTAATATAATAATACACTTTTCCTATTAAAAGTTCATTATAAACATCACTTTCTTGAAATACCTTTTCAGCTTGTTGAAAATAGCTGTATGCTGAATGATATGCATTTAGTTCAAGTGTAATTTTACCTAATAGTATAAAAATTTTAATAACCTCATCATAGTAGTTATATTTTATATATATATTATTTGCTGAAAGTAGCAACTCCTGTGATTCTTCGTATTCTTTTTTTTGTGCATAAATTAAAGCTTTTAAATATAAGTTAGTTGCCCTTCTTACTTCAAGATTATACTTTTCTATATATTCTAAAGAAAGTGTTAATACCTCGTCAGCTTCATCTAAATGCTTGTTTAATATATTTGTTTCTGCAATATTTTCATAATAAATGCAAATCTTATTTGCTTGAGTCTCTTCAGTTTCCATAAGATGTTCTACTGAAACTTTTAGTGAGTTTGATAAATATTCTAACAAGTCCATACTAGGATTAGATTTACCTGATTCAATTAAACTTATTTGACCCGCAGTAATTCTATCCCCAGCTAAATTTTTCAGAGTCAAATCAAGTTCCTTTCTTCTCTGTTTAATTTTCTCTCCTAAAGATAAGATTTCCATAAATTCATCCTCTTCCCTTAGCAAATGCTTCATAAATATTTCCTATAATTTTATACCTCCCTATTGTATCATAAACAAATAAAATACACAAAAGCAAAAGGGTTCGAATTTTTCTTAAATTATAGTTGATTTATACCAGCATAAAAAAATAGCTAGAGCGTATGCTCTAGCTATTTCAAAGAAGTTATTGTTCTACTTAACATATTTCCAGCTCTATGTTGAAATCGTCTAGCTCCCTTTTTTATTCTTTTTTTCGTTCTTGCATCAATTTTGGGTACATTAAAATTAATAGCTAGTAATAATGCTGATACTAATGCAACAAACTTAAATAAAGTTTTCATAAACTACACATCCCTTCTTAAACTATATCTATAGGATGTGCATAATTGCAATTTATATCCCTAAAATTACTATTTTAAAATAATTATCTTAATTTGTTTACTAACCCAATTATCACTTCATTTTTTATAGAATCTTCTAATGATTCTAAGTATCCAATCACGTCTTTATCCGCTAAAGATAATATGCAAGATATTATATCTATAATATTACCTGAATTAACAACTTTCTCTTCATTAATGTTATTAAAAAAATCATTTACACATTTAACTTTTTCCAAATTTTTATCAATTATTTGAGAAAGTACTTCTTTTACCTTATACGATTCAACTTGAATACTAATATCATTTATAGCTTTATCAACTACATTATCAATATTAACTCCTGCACCAGTTTTGGCTAATTCATCTGCAATATCATTATATAAATCATTAGTATGGCTATCCACCTTAACAAAAATAACTTTCAAGTTTCCTTTTGTTTTTAAATTGTTTATAGTTTCATAGTATTCCTTAGATAAAGTTGTATTTCTTTCCCAAGATCCTGTTGCATGTTGGCATACCCCTTCATAATCATAAAATACAACAACTTCTTCACACTTATTTGCTACTGCATATTCTATCCCCTCAATAGCTGCCCTTAATTCTCCATTTACCTGTCTCTGATTACACTCTTTGTTACACCCACCACCGTAGCTTGCATGAATAATAACATCACTATCAATAACTACTAAACCATAACCAAAATTACTTGTAGTTGCATTATAACTTCCATCTACATATATATGTGGCACCATTAACGGATACTCATCTATTCCTTTTTTTAAGGCATTACAACTATTTAAATATTCATTAGCTTCTTCCTTGGTGACAAAGCTCTTATATACTGCACCCTTTACACCTTTAACATAATTAAGGCACTCATTCCAGCTGTTGACAATTATATTACTCACATCTTTATTAGTTTTCAAATCTATTCCCTTTTTTATTGCATAATATTTAATTGCCATTATAAATCCCTATCCCTCTCTACTACATATATTCATTCCTTAAGAAATTTTACTTAGTAAAAAATCCAATAGTTTTTCGCATAGATATTCTTGCTATATCCACCATCTTTTTAATTTCTTTTGAGCCAAATTTATCGTTTAATAGGCTCATAGCTTCCCTCGAAACTTCTATGATATTTGCTTGTCCTTCCCAGTTATCTAATACGACCTCTTCTGGTATATCACAAAGTACATTTTGAAGTATAAAGAATGTAACTGCCAAGTCATCTATCTTACCTAAAAGCGGTATTGTATCTGGAATTATATCCAAAGGAAATAATAAATATGTTAATGCTATGGATATATTAAACTTAGTTTCCTTTGCAACTCTTTTATCTTTATATAGTCTCATAAATAAAGCAATTATATCCGGTAGTAAAACCACGTAAGGATACATCTTCTTATACTTAATAGAAAATCTTTCTTTAAGTTCTTTTCTAAATTTTCTATAGGTATACCCCTTACTTTCTTCTATTTCATTTTTAGAGCTTTCTATGTTCATTCTACAATTAATAGTATCTTCCTTCACACCTTCTATTGAAGTTTTCCCTATATTGCTGTTTGAATCTATTTTATTATCTTTTTCGTTTTGAAAATTAAAATCACTTACCTCAGCCTCAAGTCCATATGGAATTAGAGATAAATCTTTCATTTTAAAATCTATCATAGGTATTATCTCACAAATTTTATCAAATTTAACTTTAATTATATCTTCTTTAAATTCAATTCCAAAATTCTCAACCTTTGAACTTATAGCCTTTAAAGCAATGTTTATAATGCCTTTAAAAATTTTAAGATTTTTCACATTTATTTTATCTATATACAAGTATAATATATTATTCTCTACATTTTTTATTGATATGTTCATTGAAAACGGAATAACTAACTTATACTTATAACTACCTGTTATCACAATGTCTTTATCAATTAATATTTTATCAATAATCAGTCCTTCAATTTCTACGTAATCTTTCAAAACATCAGTGATGATACTGTATAAATCTTTTTCAGTTATTGTTACCTTTATATTAGATATTTTCATTTCATTCCCTCCTAATCCTATTTACGTTTATATTATAAAAATCTTATGCTGCATATACTTTTTCAGCAAAAAGGACATACCTTAATTATACATTATAATTAAAAACAGTACATCCCTTAGTTATATCATTTTAATTTCAAATTACACACTTAACTGTTAGATTAATTTTTTCTAACAAATTTATCTCATAAAAACTCACAGGCTCTCTTGTTACATGGTCATATAGAACTCTAATTATAGGTCTATCTGGAAAGCCCTTATTTTGTTTTATTACATAACCTTCAACACCATTAGATAACTTAACACAACTTCCTAATGTGTACACGGAAAATGTTTCTTTAAATATATGTACAAGTTTCTCATCAAATTGAGTTCCAGATCCAGATAATATAAGTTCATAGGCCTGATTTGGTTCAAACTTCCTTCTATAACTTCTATCACTAGTTACCGCATCATAAACATCACATATACCTACAATTTTTCCAAATTTCGAAATTTGATGTCCTTCTAATCCATACGGATATCCTTTTCCATTGATTTTCTCGTGATGTTGCTCCACAGCCTCAATTGAAGTAGCAGGAATTTTAAAATTATTTTTCAAAATTTCACTTCCATAAACCGGATGATACTTCATTATCGAAAATTCATCGTCAGTGAGCTTACCATCCTTATTTATTATTGCAGCAGGTACTTTTAGCTTTCCTACATCATGAAGCATTCCCGCTATTCCAAGTTCACGTATAGCCCATGTTTTCATACCTAGATTAATTCCGAAAAATACAGACATTATACCTGTGTTAATACTATGTAGAAATGTATAATTATCATGAGTCTTCACATCGCATAGACACGTATTTACATCACCAATATCCATTAAATGTTCTACTAACTCATCAATATTATTTAAATATTCATCTTCTATTCGTCCTGAAATCCCACCAATACCCCTTGATATATTTTTCAAGCTTTTCATAGTTTCTTGTTTAAGTACTGTTAACTTTTCATCTTCAATTTCTATATCATCTAAACGGTCATCTTCAAGATATACATAATAAACGCCTAATTCGTTAAGTCGTTTCATATAGTTTTTATTAAGTTTTACTCCAGCCTTTAGCAATATTCGTCCATCTTCTCCATATACATGCTTTCCAAGTACATCCTCATCTTTAATCCTGCTAATGTATTCTAACCTCATGATTCCCCCTAAAAAATATGGTTCTACTCATAATCACCAATTTTACCTTCAATATCATTAAATACTTTTTTCATGTTTTCATCTAGTAAGGAACATATATGGTTCAGTTTATCCTTTAATTTATTATGATCCTCGTCATAGTTAAATGTTAAAATCCATGTAGGATTAAACTCTTCATCGTAAGGTTCTATAGACGTTACTATACCCTTAAATGCATCTTCATTAAACAGGTCATAGATAGCTGTAAACTCCCATTCTTCAACTTCTTTATTTGTATCAAAATACAATTTCACATTTTCTCCATCATAAAATAACTTAGTTATATATTCCGCACCCTCACTAACTTGATAACTTCCAAGTTCCTTTACAAGGTAGTTTGTATCCTTCTCTCTTTCCATTAATACTACTGCAGAAAAATCCATAAAAATCATCCTTTCATAAGCTTTTGTAATTTATTTACATATAATCTTTTTTATGTTATAATATGTTTATATATTCTCCTAGCGAGGAGTGTTGGCAATGAAACCAATTAAAAATCATACTAAATTAAAAACTTTTTTATTCTTTGTTTTAATATTCATATTATTAATTTATTTATTGTGGTATAAATTCTCTAGTAAAAAATATGAGAATCTAGACTATGCAATAAATAAATATACAACTACAGGACTCTTTAACAAACATAGACTATATTCCTTAGAAAATTATGAAATAAAATTTTCTGATGGTAACTTATGTATAGTAGAAGTTACTGGTATAGAAGATAGAAGTCCCTATAAAACAGTAAAATATAATATTTATTTAGAAAAATATAAATCCACAAAATGGAAATTATCAGAAATCTATTCCCCTAGTGAATAGATTCATACAAATATCTATAATATTTTCTAACTATATATTTATATAAATAAAAACGGTTTTCAATTATCACATTTCCTATAGTATACCTCACTAATTCTAAATATACAATAATATATAGTTATCCCCCTAAGCTTAAATGTAATATTTATCTTAGGGGGATAACTTTTTATTTCAATTTATTTTACGTGTGCTAAAACTTCAATTAAATAGTCATACATTCTATCTACCGAAGAAATACTTATATGCTCATCTGGTGTATGAACATCAAATATATTAGGCCCAAAAGAAATTTGATCTAAGTTTCCACCAAATTTATCTCCAATTAAACCACATTCAAGTCCTGCATGAATTGCAGATATCTCAGCTTTTTTACCAAAAGTCTTTTCATAAACCTCTGCAAACACGGTTCTTATTTTCGAATTTGGATTATATTGCCATTCTGGATAATCAGATTCAAATTCAATAACACAGTTTAATATCTCTGCAAGTACTATCATTTGATCAGTTATTGATTTCTTAAGAGATGCAACTGAACTTCTTACAGCATTATCAAACTCAACGATTTCATCAGTAGTAGTAACGACTCCTACATTTGTAGAACTTTGTACTAGCCCGTCTATTGCCATACTCATTGTTTGAACTCCATTTGGTAACATAAATAAAGTTCTTAAAACATTTCGTCTAGTATCATCTGAAAATACCTTACCTACAGTTTCTACTGACTCACAAGTAAGCTTAAGATCATCATCTATACCTTGTAATTCATTTGTAAATATAGAAGTCCATTCTTTTAATTTATCCTTAACCGTAGAAACGTCCTCTGGTCTCACTAAAATAATCGCATCTGCCTCTCTAGGAATCGCATTCATCTTAGCTCCTCCATTTATAGATGTTAATTTAAAATCTACTACAGAGTTAAGATCCATTAAAAATCTTCCCATTAATTTATTTGCGTTTCCTCTTTCCTTTTTAATTTCCATACCAGAGTGCCCGCCCTTTAAACCTCTTATTCTAACTGCTAAAGAGCTATAATTACCTTCTATATTTTCATATGTTACTGGAACAGAGAATTTTGCTCTTACTCCACCAGCACAACTAACAAGAAGTACACCTTCTTCTTCTGAATCTATATTTACTAATATTCTACCACTTAAGTCTTCTGGTCTTAAATTTGTTGCTCCACCCATTCCTGTTTCTTCTTCAGTAGTTACTAGTACTTCTAAAGCCGGATGTGATATATCATTTCTATCAAGAATTGCAAGTGCATAAGCCACTGCAATACCATTATCTGCTCCTAAAGTTGTTCCATCAGCCTTTATAAAATCGCCATCAACAATAAATGCAATTGGATCTTTTTCAAAATCATGTTCAGTTCCTTGGTTCTTTTCGCAAACCATATCCATATGACCTTGTAAAATTACAATCGGAGCATTCTCATACCCTTTTGTAGCAGGCTTTTTGATTATAACATTTAAAACCTCATCTTGTATTACTTCTAGGTTACGATCCTTTGCAAACTTAACTAGCCAATCACTTATAGCTTTTTCATTTCCAGAGCCCCTTGGTATTTCATTCATCTCTTTGAAAAATTTAATTACCTCAAAGCTTTTTAAATTTTTTAATGTTTCTATCATTTTACTCATCCTTTCCTTAGAAGAAAATCATCTTCAATCCAAACAATATTAAAATTATACCTCCAATATAATCTGCATATTTTCCTACTGCATGGATTTTTCCTAAATATTTTGATATTATAAATGCTAGTATGCTCATAATCAAGGTTATGATACCAACAATAACAGTAAAGATAGTTAATGTTACAATACTCCCTATTCCTGAGAAAGCAATAAATCCAACTACCATTGCATCTATACTTACTGATATCCCTAACACAAAATACATCTTAACATTAAAAACCATGCTGTTTTCCTCGTTACTCAGCCCCTCTTTAATCATGAATATGCCAACTAACGCAATTACTATACCTCCTATTACTGTTGGAATTGAAGCAACATTCTCTGTGAATATTTTACCACCAACTCCACCTATAAAAGAAAACAAAAATTGGAAAAACCCAAAGGAAATTGCAAACAATATTTTTTTCTTTACGTTTGCTTTATTATTCAATCCTATAGCTATTGCAACACCAAATGCATCTAATGATACAGCTAGGGCTATTAAGAGCAATTCTTCTACTGCCATAGAAACCTCCTATCCTCATACAGTAACTTAATTAAATATAACCTAATAATTCATATTAGTATTATAATTCTAATTTTACTAAATTATGATTATAAAGTAAATTATCTGTACTATTATAATTATTACTTTTAAACATATAGTTGTCAATTAAAAATATAATGTTAAAATATATTTATGGACTTTATTTTGCGAGGTGATAACATTGATTACAATATTAAAAAGTGATGCATCAGGCATTCTTTCTAACATAGACTCTATTGAACATGGATCCTGGGTCAGTATGATTGATCCATCAGATGAAGAAGTGCTTTTAATTTCTCAAAAGCTTTCTATTTCTCAAGACTTTATTAGAGCTGCACTGGACGAAGAAGAAGGCTCAAGAATAGAGTTTGAAAATAATTCAACCTTGGTAATCATAGATATTCCTTTCACGGAAATGGATGATAACTCATTAACCTATGATACCTACCCTCTAGCAATTATATATACTGAAAATATAATTGTTACAGTTTGCCTAAAAAACAGCCCTGTATTGTCTGACTTTGCACTAGAAAAAATTCCTTCATTTTATACATTTAAAAAAGTTAGATTTATGCTTCAGATGTTATACAGAGCATCTAATTATTATTTACTCTATTTAAGACAAATAAATAAAAAGAGTTTACTCATTGAAAAAACGCTTTATAAATCTCTAAGGAACAGAGAACTTATTCAACTCTTTGCTCTTCAAAAATCTTTAGTCTATTTCTCAACATCGCTTAAATCTAATGATTTAACCTTAGAAAAGCTTTTAAAGCAAGAAATATTAACCAAATATGACGATGACCGTGATATCTTAGATGATGTTATGATTGAAAATATGCAGGCTATAGAAATGTGTAGCATTTATAGTGATGTATTAACAGGTACAATGAATGTTTTTGCATCTATAATTTCTAATAATCAAAATCAAGTTATGAAGTATCTTACTTCTGTAACTATAGTTTTATCTATTCCTACCTTAATATCTGGTCTTTTAGGCATGAATGTAGGTGGAATTCCTTTTGTCAATTCACCTAATGGTTTTTTCAGTATGTGTGTAATTGTTGCCCTTATAACTATTGTAGTAATTTTTTATCTTGGTAAGAAAGATATGTTTTAATGAAAAGTAGACAGTTTTCACTTTCTACTTTTCATTGTTTTTTTGTAGCAATAAGTTTCTAATCTTCATATACTAATTTTAGAAATACTTGAAAATGAGGTATAAAATGCAAGATTTTGATTTCGGAAATAATATGTTAATGCGAAAGGAAGATATAGTTAAGTCAAATGATAATATGTCAGCTTATGTTAGAGTTGTTCATATTGCAGCGAGAGGACCTGACGTAGATATTTATGTAAATGATAAGTTAACAATAGCTAGTCTAAAATATAGGGAGTTTACTGATTATATAAACCTTCCTTCAGGAACATACAACATAAAAGTTTATAATGCAAGTAATACAGCTATACTATTAGCAGACGCAGATATTTTTGTAGCACCAAAAAGCATAACCACAGTAATTGCTTTTACTGAGAAACTAAACCTAGCTCTATATCCTGTAGATGAAACTCCTCTTTCTTCTCCAACTACCGGTAAAGCTAAAATTAGAATTGCACAGTTTATATCAAATATTCCTCCTGTAGATATTGTACTTTCTAATGGCACTGTTCTGTATAAAAATGTAAGGTTTAGGGATATTAGAAATTATATAGAACTCCCCATTGGTATTTATACAATTGAACTAAAGCTTGTTGATACCGATATTACAATTCTATATGTACCTAATATAAACTTAAGATCCGATAAATACTACACCCTATATTTAATTGGTCTTGTAGGTAATTTCCCATCACCACAAATGCTAATACCCCTTGATGGAATAAGCTATCTTAATGTATAACCATAAATTTAAATTTTTATCACGTATAACTTAAAAATGCTAGCCCATAAGTGGCTAGCATTTTTAAATTGGATAATCTAAATGTGTAATTCAGATTATCTAACTTATTCCTCTCTAAAAATATGAAAATAAGTTTCACCTTAGTTAATTCTATTGACCAGCATACTGAAGCTTATATAGATTACTATAAAGCCCCTTCTTCTCTAATAGCTCTGAATGATTTCCTACCTCTCTAACCTTTCCCTTATGCATTACAATAATTTTATCTGCATTTTTTATGGTAGATAACCTATGAGCAACCACTATTGTAGTTCTTCCTTTTGCTAGTTTATCTAAAGCATCCTGAATTAAACTCTCAGTTTCTGTGTCAATATTTGCCGTAGCCTCATCTAAAACTAAAATCGGAGGATTAAATGCTAAAGCTCTTGCAAATGCAACTAATTGTCTTTCTCCTTGAGAGAATGTTGTACCTCTTTCATTAACTTTTGAATCATACTTCCTTGGTAATTTTTCAATAAACACATTAGCATTTACATACTCACAGGCCTTTATAATTTCTTCATCAGTTATATTTTCATTATTTAATCTCACATTTCCTTTTATATCTCCAGTAAATAAGAATACATCCTGAAGTACTGATGAAACATTTTTTCTTAATTCCTCAGTTGACATTTTTCTAATATCTACCCCATCTATTAATATTTCACCTTTTTGAATATCATAAAGTCTAGTTATAAGACTAATTATTGATGTTTTCCCAGCACCTGTTGCACCAACAAAAGCAACTGTTTCACCTTTTTGAATTGTGAAATTCACATCTCTAAGAACCCAGTCTTCATCATTATAGGCAAACCAAACATTTTTAAATTCAATTTCACCCTTAGCCCTTCCTATAGTTTCAGGAATCGCTGGATTTTTAATAGTACTATCATTATCTAACAACATAAATATACGTTCAGAAGATGCCATTGAAGATTGAAGTATGTCAAACTTTTCTGACAAATCAAAAATTGGTTGAAATAGCTTTTGTATATAGGTTATAAACGCATACAATACTCCAAATTCAAGAGTTAAATTTAAAACTGCTGTTCCTCCAACCCACACAAGTATACAAAGAGCTAATTGATATACCATATCCATCATAGGTCTAAACACTGCAAAAACTCTTATTTGCTCCATTGCAGCCTTTGAATAGGATGTATTAATCTCATCAAATTCTCTATATTTTTTATCCTCCACTCCATAAATTTGAACTGTCCTCATTCCACTAATATTTTCAGATAGTGATGAATTAATCTTAGATAATCTAGATCTAACCTTCCTATAAGCTTCTCTATCATATTTCCTAAATATAAAAGTTAATCCAACTACAAGTGGTAGTGTTATAACGGACACTACTCCTAATTTTACATCTAAAATAAACATAGCTATTACTATGCCACTAACTAAAAATACATCCTTTATAAGATATATTAATACTGATGTATACATCTCATTTAAAGTTTCTACATCATTTGTTATCCTTGTAACCAATCTTCCCACTGAATTCTTATCAAAAAAAGATAGTGATAATGATTCTACGTGTTTGAAAACTGCAGCTCTTATGTTATAAACAATTTTCTGACCTGTATATTGAAGTATATATATTTGAATGTAATTAAGTATAAATATGCCTATACAAATTCCTAATACAAGTAAAGCGCTTAATTTTATGGCTTTTAAATCCATACTCCTTAAAGTCTCTATACTATCAAGTGTTATATCATAAATCTTGTAGTTATTACTTCCCTGAATAAACCTATCTCCCTCAATGGTATATGCTTTATTTTCAGATGCAATTCCCTCTATAATATGAGGACTGTTATTCTGATCATATATCATTGAAGCTTTTATAGAGCCTTCTCTATCTCCTCTTACAATATACTTATTCCCTATACTTATAGCCCCTTCTTCTGATTTTTCAACAATAGAATATTTTCCGCTTAAGGGACTAATATTATCGTCTATAACATTTTTAATGATAAATGGTACCGAAAGATCTAAGCATACTACTACAAACATAATAACTACTACTATAGCAATAAGCCATTTATATGGTAATGCAAACTTTAGAAGTCTTTTCATTAAAAGGGAGTCATATTGCTTGTCTAATACTTCATCTTCATGATTAAAGTTTTCCATA
>NZ_JAVXMF010000037.1:0-19994 GCF_036646415.1 Clostridium sp.
ACTCTTGTCTGAGGGAGGTAATCTTTATGATAAACAAATTCAAAGATAAATTGAAAATCAAATTTTCAATTTGGCCAAAGACGGTGTTCGTTGTTGTGTTAATTCTATTAAGTGCTACAGTTACTATTTTGGGGTTAAGGAATACCATTGAAGTAGTAATAGATGGACAAAAAGTAGAAATAACTACATTATCAAAAAATCTTCAAAATATACTTGGAAACAACGGCATAACAGTTGCGGAGAAGGATAAGATCTCTGTAGCGTTAGACAGTAAAGTTAATGATGGTGACATAATTTATATTAATAAGGCAATAGATGTTGAAGTCATCGTAGATGGTGAGAACTTATCAATAGCATCAGCAGAACTAACAGTAAAAGATATGTTAGAAGCTGAGAGTATAGAAATAGGTCAAGAGGACAAAATAAATCCATCTATAGACGAAAAATTAACATCAGGAATGATGGTAGAAGTTACAAGAGTGAATAAAGAACTTGTAAGCGAAGTTCAATCAATTGCTTTTGAAACCGAAACAAGAAACAACTCTGAACTTAAACAAGGCACAGAAGAAATAGTACAAGAAGGTTCCGACGGGGAACGAAATATCACAACAGAAGTTGTGTACGAAAATGGTAGAGAAGTTAATAGAAGAGTTGTTGAAGAAAAGGTTAGTAAAAATCCTATAAACAAGATAATTGATATAGGGACCTTAGCAGTTGTAAGACCATCACGTGGTGGCAGTGGAGAAGAGTTTGCATACTCAAGTATGATAACATGCACATCTACTGCGTATACTTCCGATAGAGGAGATTCTGGTACTATAACAGCTACAGGTACAACAGTAAGACGTGACCCTAATGGATACAGTACTGTTGCTGTAGATCCAAGAGTAATTCCATTAGGAACGAAGCTTTATATCGAAGGATATGGACTCGCCATTGCAGAAGATACAGGGGGAGCCATAGTAGGTAATAAGGTAGACATATATGTTAACAGCTATGAAGAGGCTGTTAATTGGGGAAGAAGACAGATTAACGTTTATATTTTAAAATAGGAGCATGTGCTCCTATTTTTTCTTTATGGAGAAAATTTGTATAAAATTAAATATGCTATGATATAATTACAATAGATTAAAAATGTATATGTGAAAATTTAAGCTTTAATTTAGAGATTTTAAATTAAATATATATGGTATATACATAATACAGTAAATAACGGAGGATTATATGATTAAGGAAGTAATAGTTGTTGAAGGCAGAGATGATGTAACAGCAGTAAAAAGAGCTGTTGATGCTGAAGTAATATCAGTTAGTGGTTTTGGAATAAATAGTAAAATAATTGAGAAGATTAAAGAAGCTAATAAAAGACAAGGGGTAATAGTTTTAACTGACCCAGACTTTGCAGGAGAAAAAATAAGAAGAATCATATCAAAGCGAGTAGCGGATATAAAGCATGCTTATATAACTCAAAGTGAAGGACGTAAGGGAGATAATATAGGGGTTGAAAATGCATCACCGGAAACTATAATAAAAGCTCTCAATGGTGCAAAATGTGAACTTAAAGAGCCTAGAATTGAATTTACTATTCAAGATATGCACTTTTTTAGACTGACAGCTGATAAAGATGCTAGAAAGAGAAGAGATGCTATAGGAAGAGAGCTTGGAATAGGATATAGTAATACTAATCAATTGCTAACTAGACTAAATAATTATGGGATATCAAAGGAAGAATTCATAGAAGCTATGAAGAGAGTAGACGAGGAGAATTAATATGGATAAATTAAATACTAAAGAACTTGTAGAAAAATATAATTTTAGATTTACTAAAAGTTTAGGACAGAATTTCTTGATAGACAATACTGTACTTGATGACATAGTAGATGGGGCAGAGATAACAGAGGATGATTATGTTATAGAGATAGGGCCTGGAGTAGGAACTCTAACAAAAGAGTTATTAAAAAGAGCTAGAAAGGTAACAAGTATAGAGTTAGACTCGAAATTAATACCAATATTAGAAGCAGAGCTATCTAGTTATGAAAACTTTAGCTTAGTACATAAGGATGCTTTAAAGGTAAATTATAAAGAGTTAATAGGTGATGAGAAGAATGTAAAGGTAGTTGCAAACTTACCGTACTATGTTACTACACCAATAATTGCAAACCTTTTAAATGATAATCTAAATATAAAATCTATTACAATTATGATACAAAAAGAAGTTGCTGAGAGAATAAATGGAGAACCAAGCACTAAGGAATATGGAGCATTTACATTATTAGCTCAGTATTATTGTAATACTAAAATTATAAGAAATGTATCACCTAGCTGTTTTATACCTTCACCTAAAGTTGACTCTATAGTTATAAGATTAGATAAATTAGATAAGCCTAGAGTAGAAGTTGAAGATGAAAAACTTTTCTTTAGCATAATAAGGCAGTCATTTAATATGAGAAGAAAAACATTATGGAATGGTATAAAGAGCATAGGATTAGATAAAGAATCACAAGAAAGAGCATTTTCTGAGGCTGGAATTGATCCAGGAAGAAGAGGGGAAACTTTGTCTATAGAAGAATTTGCAACTTTAGCTAACACAATAAAGAGAATTCGCGCTTAAATAGATGAAGCTCAATCTTGTTTTATTTGATATAGACAACTAAAATTATTATTAAACAATATAAATAGAACTCCTTCGTATATAAATTCGAAGGAGTAATTTTTTTGTGTAAAAAATAAATAATTATTCCTCATTTTTCATTTATACAAGTCATATATTATAATGTATAAATAAAAATGGAGGTATAGGTATGCCGTCTAAAAAAAGCTATAATAGATTTTTTATCATATTACAAGAAGATCAAAAAGGATATGGACTAGATTCTAACAAAACACCCTCAGGCTATGCTAAGTTAGAGATAAAAAATGACAGAGCAAAGTCATCATTTTATGTTCAAAATCTTAAAAAGCAAAAGGGACCATATTGTATGATTTTAATAGTTCAAGGTAAATCTGGTAATGAACTAATAAATCTTGGTCAGATAAATATAGATGAAGGCGGAAAAGCTGATGTTAGTAATGAGTATGATGCTAACAATGTAGCAAACACAAACATAAGCGTGGAAAAGGTTCAGGGCGCAGCTATTTGTAGAATGAGTGCAGAGAAAGTTAGCCCAGTTATGGTTGGATTTACTGCCGGTGAAGAAATAAAAAGTTGGCACAGTTGTCCCATAGCTAGAACCAATGATAAACAAAATAAGGGGATTAAAGAAAATTCTGAATCTAATAGGGAGATAGTGAAGCAAAAGGATGAAGATGTTAAGGTAATTAAAGAAGAAATTAAGCCATGCAGAGAACAGAAAAAGGAAGTTAAAGAGGAAATAAAACCAATAAAGCAAGAAATTAAGGTATGTGAGCAAGAAGGTCAGATAGATAAGGTAGAAATAAAGCAATGTAAATGCAAGACACAAGTGGAGAGGTTAGAAATCAATGATATCAATTCCAACCAAGAGGTGGAAAATAAATATCAAAGAGCTAACGAAGAAAATACAGACATTGAGGACACTGAAAATCCTCTATGTGATAAAGTTACACAGAAACACAATGAAGAGAACTCTAACACTAAGGAAATGTTAGATAATTCAACAGTTGTAGACAGAAAGAATATTGAAGATGAGAATGAAATATTTGAAGAATATGAGAAAGAAATAGAAAGATTAAAAGAATATAGAAAGAAACATCCAAAGAAGTGTGATAAGGATGACAAAAACGATGAAGAGAAAAAGGTTAAGAAGTGTGATTATACAGATAAAAATTATCCAATAGGGCATATGGGTGATTTTTTCAAAGAGATCGTTAAAGGGCTAGAAAAAGTAGGTGTTAATGAAAACATTAAAAATTGTTTTTGGTATAAGGCTCATGTAGATAAGTTAGAAGATATGTATTGTGTTTATGATTACAATAAGTACTCAGTAGTATTTTATCCTATGATCTGTTATTATCCATATATATCAAGACATAAAAACTTTATGGTAGGGTATAAATGTGATGATGAAGGTCAACTAAAGTATATTATTTATGCTATACCTGGTACAAAGAAAATTGTTGATCAACCATATGAAGGGAAAACTGGATTTGTAACCTTTATGCCTGAAGAAAGAAATGGGGATAAAGGCCATTGGCTAATGTATTATGATATAAAAGGAAATACAGTAGTTGTCCCAGTTAAAAGATAAATGAATGATTAATATTAAAGCTCCGAATTTTCTTCGGAGTTTATTCTATTTTTTGAAAAAAGTACATAGTATATTAGTAAAGGGAGGGTAACATATGAAGTTAATAGATGATAATATGAAGAAAGTAGGATTAGCGGTTATACTAGTTGGGCTTATGGTAGTTATAGTAGGATTTGGAAGGTATTTTGAAGAAAGTTTGAAAATAGCTACATTAACTCAAAATAGTATGGTTGAGTTTAAACAGTATGATATCTTAGATGGACAAATAAAATATAAGTTACCGAGTGGTTGGTTGACTACCGTAAAGGAAGATAAAGAGAGTGATAATATTTATCTTAATGAATTTGTATCGGAAGATGCAAGTACCTACGGATCTATAGAGTTAATAAAAAGCCCAAATGGCGTTGAATTTATAATGGATAAGTGTATTGAGGAAATCAAAGGTATGGGAATAAATGATTTCAAAATAGAAAAAATAAAAATAAATAATAAAGACGTGGAAGTTGTACAATATGATTTGAAAAGCAGTAAAAAAAATGTAAAGAAGACTTATGAGTATTATATTCCATGTGATGGCTACATGGCTAAAATGACTTTCATAATAAATGATGAAAAAATCAAAGAAAATACTCAAATTGTATTTGAAAATATAGTAAAAACTTTTTCTTTTAAAGAATAGCATAGTAAATTGATTTAATAGAGAACAACTATTATAATGAAACAAGAAGATAAATAAAAATTTCCAATGGGGAATTTTCTAATTGGAGGATAAAGGTGAGAAAATTAAAAAAAACATTAGTAGGAATATTGTTAGTAGCATCTGCAATGGCTATTTCAGCCTGTGGTTTAGGAAGCAATGAAGACTTTGATTATATGAAACAACGAAGCATTATGAAGGTAACAATACAAAGTACACGAGATAAGAGTTATAAGTTTACAGTTACAGACGAAGATGTTATAGAAGATATATATGAAATACTTTCAGGGGGAACTGTAGTTGAGGAAAAATCTACATTAGATTCTGATTACATTTTAGAGATATATGAGAGTCCTACAGAGGTTAAAACTTTTAATTACGTAGCAGGACTTGATAAAAGTGATGGAGGAAATTTTTATAATGATGATAGCAAATATATTATATCAAAAAGACTTGATAATGATATAATTAAAAACTTTGCCAACATAAGAAAGCCCATAGATTTTAGATACATTTATTATACATCTATAATGAGTTGTATAGAATATTATAATAATACTGAGGGATCTAATCCCAATATAGGTATTAATATAATGGGAGATATTATGGCATCAAGATTTCAAATTTCCACGGAAATAGAAGATTTCAAGCAGAAACTAAATAAATCAGGAAATGTAGTACTGATGGATACAACTATGAATGATGAAGATTTTGATGTAGTAATGAATATAAAGACCCAAGGCTATACATCTAAAAAATATAAAGCTATCATTACTATTAAAAGTAATGATGGTCAGGCACCTATTGAATATTATGTTAGTGATGTATATGACCAAGGGGAATGGAAGGTTACTATAAATGAAGATATGCCAGAAGGGTTTTAAAATTTAGTATGTATTTTATATAGTAATTTATAAATTGTAAAGAATAAGGATATATAAAAATTAAAGCAGTAAGGAATTTCCTTACTGCTTTAATTTTTTTGAGTGTCACTTATAATGTTAAATTAGTATATGGTACAAGTCTCTTTTTGAGACTATCTATATTAATAACGGAACATACAGCAATACAAATTAAACAATTAACAAGTACAAATGAACCATTATATATTAATGAATATATAGCTGGAGTTAAATTGTAATCTGCAGCATAGCTACCCCAGAATATAATTCCAGCAGTATAGTGAAATATAAACATTCCAAAGAAACCTACACTTATTGCTAAGTATTTGTTATTTTTAAAGAATCCAGAGATACCAATTGCCATAAAAGGAAGAGTATAGTCAAATAGAACTTGTATAGGATGAAGTATATATGAAGGTCCTATAACAAAGTTTAATATTCCATATACAAAGCCTGTAAATATACCAATGGTAGGTCCATATATTAGTGAAATCAATATTATGGGAAGCAGGCCAGCTGGAGTTACACTTCCACCAAAAGGCAATTGAAATAATTTAAAAAACTGAAGAATTACGCACATAGCAACTGTCAATGCTATATGTGAAATTAACCTAGATGTGAACTTGATCTTTTTAACCTTAATAAATACGCAGAATACTATTAATACTCCTATTAAAGTTGCAATTGTGGTCCAATTGGACATGATACTACTAATGTTGTCTAAGATTTCTGTTAACATTGTCATTAATAAGTCCCCCTTTAAATTAAGTAGTGCTAAGGACTAATAAAAAACCGCATTCCTAAGAATGCGGTTTAAACAACTAAGTATTACCTTAAGTTTATTAATCGCTTCCCTACGCTAGTATTATCTAGTTCAGGTAAAGGGTTAATGAAAAAAATCATTTCTCAGCCGAGGCACCCCTAGCACAAATATATTACATTATATAGCATAACATATGTATACATTTACTTCAATATGCAATAAGTTATAGAAAATCTACAGTCTTTTTATTATGATATATTTATAAAAAACTATTCATATTAAAAAAAATATATGTTATAGGAGTTTATAGATTTGAATAATAAAGAACAGAAGCAAAATGTTAAAAAACTTTGCTTCTGTTCTTAGGCGGAGTAGAAATTTAGATTTTTGTAACGTTTGCTGCTTGAGGGCCTCTCTCACCATCTGTTATTTCAAATTGAACTTTTTGTCCTTCATCAAGAACTTTGTATCCTTCACTAACTATAGCAGAGAAGTGTACAAATACATCCTCATGGCCTTCTACAGATAAAAATCCAAACCCTTTTTCACTATTAAACCATTTTACTGTTCCTTCTACCATATAATATCCGTTATCTACTTATTCTTTTCAACGTACTCAGTTTTGCTTTGCTACTCCTGTTGGTCGTGTACTCCAAGAATCTAAAATCTCATCATTAATGAGACATAACACGGAATCTCCTTTCAAAATATTTGACCTTATCCAAGTTGCTTAGATAATAATTATATTGTTCTCAAATAAATTGATTTTATACTACTTTATTATACGCTTAGAAATATAATATCTATTATTATAATAAGCTGAGTTTAGATTAGATACTCTAACTACATCACCAGGTTTAGAAGCTTGAATAAATAAGTCATTCCCTTTATAGATTCCAACGTGTGAAATGTCATTTGGATCATCGTCATTGGTAGTGAAAAAGATCAAATCTCCTGGTTGTAATTCACTTCTGTCAACTGTTTGACCTTGATGAACTTGATAATAAGTAGTTCTTTCTAAGGGCATACCAAGTTGCTTGTATACATATTGGATAAGTCCTGAACAGTCAAATCCAACAGGGGTAAAACCACCCCAAAGATAAGGAACACCAAGATATTCCTCGACCTTATTTACAACATCCTGTCCAGTATAAACACTTTCAATGAGTGGAGTTTCTTTTACTATAGGATTGGAATGTTCAGATTCATTAGTTATAGTTACATATTCTCCACTAATATAGCCTGTAATATTTCCAACTTTGACATTATACCAACCGTTAGAGTAAGAGATTACAGGAAGTTTATTACCATAACGAACTGTAGTTAATACAGCACAATTCGTTCCTGCTCCAGATCTAACATTTAGAGCATCAGCATTAATAACTGCAACTTTACCTTCAATAGTATGAGATGGCTCATTAATTACTGGTGGGGTAATAGTTCCAGTGTTATTATCATTTCCACTAGAAGATAGGGTAACATAATCAGCGCTTACAAAGCCTGTCCCATTATTGTGTTTAATTTTATGCCATCCATTAGAAGTTGATATTATTTCTACTTTGGCATTCTTAGATAAAGATCCAATAATGCTACTATTAGTGCTAGCGTTTGATCTAACATTTAAAGCACTAGCATTAACAACTCCATTAGATGTAACGGTAGGTTTTGTAGAAGAATTATTATCATTTCCAGTATTACTATCTCCGGAGCTTGAACCAGAAGATATAGTAATATAATCAGCACTTACAAAACCTGTACCATTATTGTATTTAATCTTATGCCATCCGTTTGAAGTTGAAATTATTTCTACTTTGTAATTTTTAGAAATAGACCCCACTATTTTGCTACTTGTACTAGAGCCAGATCTGACATTTAGAGCGGTAGCATTAACAGTTCCACTAGTTGATGGAGCTGTAGTGGTATTAGAGCTGTTATTATTAACATTAACATACTGACTAGAAATCCAACCAGTGGTATTATTATAGCTAATCTTATACCATCCATTATTTGTTTCAGAAATAGATACTTTGGCATTATAACTTAAGGAACCTATAATACTACTTGAAGTACTAGGATTCGACCTTACATTTAATGCATCGGCAGTTATGGAGCCTGTAAGTACAGTTGTAGATGCAGCAGCTGGTGTTTTAGCAGGCTCTGCTAGGGCAATAGACTGAATAGATGTAGCAATTGCAGCACTTGTTGCAATAGTACATAATACTTTTAAGGTGTTATCCTTCATAAACTATACATCCTTTCAAAAAAATATAATATATAGGAAAAAATTTTTCATATTACTTAAATTATAAGGTAAATATGTATACATAACAACAAATAATATTAAATATCATGGAATAAACATATAATTCTTAAAATAATGATAAAAAAGATTATGGATATTATAAAAATGCTCTTAAAATCATTGAATAGGCTATGCTGATAATCTATAATAGTGATAAGAATAATTTATATAAGTGACATATAAATTAAGTAGTGAGTTGATTACTAAGTATGGCATTTTAATATATTTAATATATTTAATAAATACATTAAGAAAGAGGAGCTGGGAATTATAGAAAACTTAAAACAAAATAAAGATACAGTGGTGGTAGGTAAAAAAAAGAACACCATTACAGTTAAAAAAATAGTGTATATGGCAGTATTTATTGCTATAACAGCTGTTTTATCTCGATTTTTCTCTATACAATTAGAAATAATAAAAATAACATTTTCATTTATTCCAATAGCCTTAGCAGCTATGATTTTTGGACCAGTATATGGAGGATTAGTTGCAGGAATAGAAGATTTAATAGGAGCTACATTATTTCCGAGAGGCCCATTTTTCCCAGGATTTACACTTAGTGCAATTATAGTAGGGGTAATATATGGATTAGTCTTATATAAGAAGCCGAAAACTACTGGTAGGTTTATAATTGCATGTACTTTAATTGCCATATTAGTAAATATTGGATTAAATACAACTTGGCTTACAATTATTTACGATAAGGGATTTATAGTACTTGCAGGGACTAGAATTGTGAAAGCGTTAATAATGATACCTATAGAGGTTATTATGCTAAAGCTTTCTTGGAAGTATATAGGTGAAAGACTAGAAAAAACAGTATAAAACTCTAAGACCAATTTCATGGAGTTAGAGTTCGAAAATTTTAACTATATTTGTACCTTCTAAAGGTTCATCAATAATTAAGGTATTAGATTTTAGATTCATAGCATTTTTCATAAATGCTATGAATTTTTCTATTCCGGGGACCGGAAAATTAATTGAAGGAATTTTATAATGCATTGGGATAACTAGTTTACTTTGAATTTTATAACATACCTTTGAAGCGGTTTCAGGTTCGAGAGTAAAATTACCACCAACTGGAATGAAAAGAACATCTAAGCTACCAATTATATCAAGCTCTTTATCAGATAACGTATGTCCAAGGTCCCCTAAATGGCAAAAGCGAAATCCATCGGTTTCAATTAAATAGATTATATTTTCACCACGTTTTGCACCTTTAACTTTATCATGATAGCATAGTATACCCTGAATTTTAATAGAAGGTGTTTCATAGATACAGGGGGAGTTTATTATCATTGATCCAGGATTTATAAGAGCTGTATAGTTATGATCGAAATGATCATGGCTTATTGTAGTAATATCAGCAGAGCCTTTATAGGGAAGACCTCCTAAGCATTTGTTAAAGGGGTCCATTAAGATTGTCTCTCCAATAGAGTTTTCAATTAAAAAGCAAGAATGTCCAAACCAAGTAATTCTCATAAGGGTTTGCCTCCATAGTTATAATTTATGTAAACTAACATTTTTAGTTTAATACATTTTGGTTACAATATATAAAACTTAAATTTACATATTATAAGTATTGATTATAATAATAATTTTATACAATTTTATAAAGATATATAATTTAACTTTAATATAAACAAAGTATTGTAAAGTCCTTTACATTAAAATTTATATGTAATATAATTATTATAAAATTAAATTTCGGTTAAATAAGTGATACATGTAAAAGCTAAGAATAGGAGAGTATTCTAAAGGTAACTTAAAGAGAGTGGGGAGTGGTGTAAACCCATAGTGAATATTAGAAGAAAATCACCTAGGAGCCGAGGACTGAAATTCAGTAGGTCTTTCCGTATTTCTGCGTTAAAGAATAGGGTATGTTAGTATCTGAAAAAATTAACACTGTAGGTGGTATAGCGAAGTAACTTCGTCCTTAGTAGGGCGGAGTTTTATTTTTGTATCTAAATATAGCTGTAAAAATTATGCTGGATGTTAGGATAAGGAGGATAACAATATGTACAAGAAAATCGACAACACAAAATCTTTTATGGACATTGAAAAAGATATATTAAAGCTTTGGGAAGAAAAGGACGTAATACAAAAGAATTTTGACTTAAATGATGAGGGTGAATACTTTACATTTTATGATGGTCCACCAACCGCTAATGGGAAGCCTCATATAGGTCACGTTATAACAAGAGTTATGAAGGATATAATTCCAAGATATAAGGTTATGAAGGGTTATAAGGTTTTGAGAAAAGCTGGATGGGATACTCATGGACTTCCAGTAGAACTTGAGATTGAAAAAAAACTTGGAATATCAGGAAAACCACAAATTGAAGAATATGGTGTTGAGAAGTTTGTTACAGAATGTAAGGACAGTGTATTCTCTTATGTTGAGATGTGGAGGGAAATGTCTGAAAGACTTGGGTATTGGGTTGATATGGAAAATCCTTACGTAACATATCATAATGATTATATAGAATCAGTATGGTGGGCATTGAAGCAGATGTGGAATAAAGATCTACTATATAAAGGGCATAAGGTAATGCCATACTGCCCTAGATGTGGAACAACTTTATCATCTCATGAAGTAGCACAAGGATATAAAGATGTAAAAGATAGTTCAGCTTATGTTAAGTTTAAACTTAAGGGTGAAGATAAATCTATTTTAGTATGGACAACAACTCCATGGACATTACCAAGTAACGTTGCTCTTGCAGTAAACAAATCTTATGATTATGTAGAAGTTTTACATGAAGGTGAAACATTAATTCTTTCAAGAACTCTTTTAAATAAACTACAAGGTGAATATGAAGTTGTAACTGAATTTAAAGGAGAAGAATTACTTGGAAAAGAATATGAGCAAATGTTTAATTTTGAAGTGCCAGAAGAAAAAGCTTTTTATATAGTTCATGGTGACTTTGTTACATTAACAGATGGTACTGGTATAGTTCATATAGCACCTGCTTATGGAGATGATGATAATCAAATAGGAAAGAAATATGGTCTTCCTATGATAAACCTAGTAGATGGAGAAGGTAACTTTGTACCTGCAGTAACCCCATGGGCTGGAATTTTCGTTAAGAAAGCAGATGAGAAGATTTTAGCTTATTTAAAGGAAAATAATATACTTTATAAAAGTGAGAAATTCACTCACTCATATCCACACTGTTGGAGATGTGACACACCGCTTCTTTACTATCCAAGAGAGAGTTGGTTTGTAAGAATGTCTTCTGTAAGAGATCAACTTCTTGAAAACAATAATAAAATAAACTGGTTACCAGACAATATAAGAACAGGTAGAATGGGTAAATTCCTTGAGAATGTAATTGATTGGGGAATTTCAAGAAATAGATATTGGGGAACTCCACTTCCAATATGGGAATGTGAATGTGGTCACAGGGAAATGATAGGAAGTATTGAAGAACTTAAGACTAAGGGTGTAAATGTGTCTGATGGAATAGAACTTCATAAGCCATACATTGATAAGGTGAAATTAAATTGTCCTCATTGTCAAAAGGAAATGACTAGAGTGGAAGAAGTTATTGATTGTTGGTTTGATTCAGGATCAATGCCATTTGCACAATACCACTATCCTTTTGAAAACAAAGAGCTATTTGAAGCTAACTTCCCAGCACAGTTTATTTCAGAGGCTGTAGATCAAACAAGAGGATGGTTCTATACATTACTTGCAATTTCTACAACTGTATTTGAAAAGAATCCTTTTGAAAACTGTATAGTATTAGGTCACGTTTTGGATAAAGATGGACTTAAAATGTCTAAGCATAAAGGAAATGTATTAAGTCCATTTACAGTTCTTGAAAATGAAGGGGCAGATGCTTTAAGATGGTATTTCTATACAGGCAGTGCACCATGGCTTCCATCAAGATTCTATGAAGAGGCAGTAATAGATGCTCAAAGAAAGTTTATAGGAACACTTTGGAATGTATATTCATTCTATGTTCTATATGCAGAACTTGACAACTTTAATCCAGTAGATTATAAAGACTTTAAGTCAGAAAATATAATGGATAAATGGATGATGTCTAAGCTTAATACATTAGTTAAAAATACTGATGAAAATTTAGAAAACTACAGAATAACTCAAGGAGCTAAAGAGCTTGAGGACTTTGTAGATGAATTATCCAACTGGTATGTAAGAAGAAACAGAGCAAGATTCTGGGGCGAAGAACTTACAAATGATAAGATAGGTGCATACATGACACTATATAGAGTGCTTGTAACATTCTCAAGAATAGCATCTCCATTTATACCATTTGTAACAGAGGAGTTGTATCAAAATCTTGTAGTTGCATTTGATAAGGAGGCACCAGAAAGTGTTCACCTATGCAAATGGCCACAGTACATGGAATGTGAAGTGGATGAAGTTCTAGAAAATGAGATGGATAAGGCTTATAAAATAGTTAAGCTTGGAAGAAGTGCAAGAAATGGTGCTAATATCAAGAATAGACAACCGCTTGGAATGATGCTTGTATCTGTGGATTCTCTTCCAGAATACTATGGAGATATAGTTAAAGATGAGCTTAACATTAAGAATGTAGAGCTCGGAGCTGACCTTTCTAAATATGTTAACTTTGAAATAAAGCCTAACCTTCCAGTTCTAGGAAAAGCTTATGGAAAAATGATTCCTGGAATCAGAAAAGCTATTGGAGCTATGAACCAAATGGAACTCTCACAAAGAGTAAATAATGGTGAAGTGGTAACAATAGATGTAGCTGGAACTGAGATAGAACTAAACAAAGAAAATATACTTGTAACAATGCAAGGATTAGAGGGATTTGCTTTTGCTGGTGAAGGTGAAATAGGAGTAGTTTTAGATACTAATATTTCAGAAGAGCTTAGAGAAGAAGGTCACATAAGAGAAGTTCTAAGTAAGATTCAAAATATGAGAAAAGAAAGTGGATTTGAGGTTTCTGATAAGATTAACTTATACTTATCAGGAAATGAAGTTCTTGAAGATATCATAAGAAAATTTGAAGAACAAATAAAGAAAGATACACTTGCATTAACAGTATCTTATGAAAGTGATAAAGCTACGACTGAAGTAAAAATAAATGGAGAAAAGTTGTTTTTACAAGTTGAAAGAGTATAATAAAGAGTAATTTAAGATTTATTAAGTGACTCTTTGGTTTAGGTGGGTATACTAATGCTAATAGTAGTAGAATACTTCAGCTAAGCCTTAGAGTCATATACATAGGATAAATGGAATATTAAAGAGAAATTTATAGCACATAAAATGATGAGAGAGGTGATATATATTGGCAGTATCAATTAAGGATGTAGCAAGAGAAGCAAATGTATCTATTGCTACAGTTTCAAGAGTACTAAATGAAATAGATGTAGTTAATCAAGAGACAAAACAAAGAGTGTTGGATGCTATAGAGAGTCTAGACTATAGACCTAATATTTTAGCTAGAAGTTTAAAAACTCAAAGATCAAGCACCATTGGAATAATAATTCCAGATATATCAAACTCGGTTTATCCAGAAATTGTAAGGGGGGCAGAGGATTTAGCGAGTATTTACAACTACAATATAATGCTATGCAATACGGATTTGGATAAGAATAGAGAAAAGGAAAGCTTTAATATCTTAAGAGAAAAGATGGTAGATGGAATGATATACATGGGAGATTCATTAGATAGCAGCATCAAAGCAGCAATAAAATCTGTTGGAACACCAGTTGTATCTATAGGTGCTATGGATGAAGAAGACGATGTACCAAGTGTAGGTATAGATAGTTACTCAGCCGCATACGAAGCTGTAGAGTATTTAATTGAAAAAGGTGATAAGAATATAGCCTACATTGGATATGGTAAGGAAGAAGCATTAGAGCATGAAAAGATTTATAATGGCTATAAAGAAGCAATGGAGAAGTCAGGGTACTTTAATGAAAAGTTACTTTATCGTGAAAATATAAAGTATCAGGATGGATTCCAAGGTATAAATACTATTATGGATAGTAATAAAGTAGATGCAGTATTATGTGGAAGTGACCAATCAGCCCTTGGAGTCATTAATGCTTTAAGAGAAAGAGGAATTAAAGTACCAGAAGATATAGATGTTATTGGATTTGATAATATAGCATTATCAGCAGTATTTTATCCTAAGTTAACTACAGTATGTCGTCCTTTGTATGATATGGGATCTGTAGGCATGAGAATCCTTATAAAGCTAATAAATAAAATTCCAATAGAGGAGAGCTACTATAAATTACCTCACCATATAATTGAGAGAGACTCTTGTAAGAAATAAAAAATATTAACAATGGTTACATTATAGAGATATAATTAAAAACAAAAAGTGGATTTATTTGAATCCACTTTTGTTTTTTTAATATGTTTAGAATAACTTTTTTATAACTACATTATCTATTCATACATATAGTATCCATATTTTCTGAAGACTTATTATCTATAACATTTTTAAAAGAAGATAATTTACATTCTTTAACAAAGGTAGCTTTAGTCATATCTGGAGGAGCGAAAACACCAGCACCATTTATACAACCGCCAATACACATCATACCTTCAATAAAGTTACCCTGTAATTTGTTAACCTTACCCAGTGTTAAAGCTTTCTTTATTTCTATAGGTCCAGAGACCTTAATAGGTTTAAACACTGTAGATATATTTTCTGTTTTTATATAGTTTTCTACGGAAGCTGTAAGTCCACCAACTATACCAAAGCCTCTTCCAAATGATGACCCATCATCAACTTCAGCTTCAGTGCATAGTGAAGGATCAACATTGAATGCATCAAGCAGAGCTGAAAGTTCTTCAAAGGTTAATACATAGTCTACAGCTCCAGCCACATCAGGCCTTTTAGCTTCAGCTTTTTTTGCAGTACAGGGTCCAATGAAAACTACTCTAACATCAGGGTCTTTAGATTTTATTAAACGTCCCATTGCTATCATTGGAGATACTGTATTTGAAATACGAGATAATTCACTAGGAAACTTCTTTTCAATATAACCAAAGAAGCTTGGACAACAAGAATTAGTCATATAAGCATCACCATTTTCCATTCTCTCTGCAAATTCATGAGCTTCATGAATAGTAACTATATCAGCTCCACATGAAGCTTCAAAAATATCTTTAAAACCAATAGATTTAAGAGCTGATTTTACTTTACCAATGGAAACATCAGATCCAAATTGCCCAGAAATAGAAGGTGCTACAATAGCAACCATAGGTCTGTTGCCATTTAATCTTTTGGCTACAGGAACTATTAGGCTTTTATCGGATATAGCCCCAAAAGGACAAGCAGACATGCAGGCACCACATTGAATACAGTCATCATCTTTTATTATTGCACGTCTATCGTCATAATTTACAAGAAGAGCTCCTGTAGGGCAAGCGACTTTGCATGGACGAAGTACTTCTGAAATAGCATTATAAGGACAAATCTTTTTACAAAGACCACATTCTTTACATAAGTCTTGATTTATATATGATTTACCACCTACTGTCATCATAGCATTTGCAGGACAAACTCCCTTACACTTGTGTGTAATACACCCTCTACAAGCTTCTGTTACAGTGTATTTATTTATAGGGCATCTATCGCAGGCAGCCTCTATAACATACACGATTTGTTTTGCATTTCTAATATCTATAAGTTTGCTATATTCACTATCTACTGGCATATAACCAGCAGCAAGTTTTGCACGCTGATTTACAATAGCTCTTTCTTTAAATACGCAACATCTATACACGGGATTATCTTTATCAACTATAAATTTATGAATATTAAAGATTTCTTCAGTATTCAAATTATCATTAATAGCAAGAAGTGCTGTTTGCTTTAATACTTCGTGTTTTATTTTTTTTAAGGTAGTTTCAAAAGTAAACATAAATGCTCCTCCTAATTTAAATTTAATTGTTAAATTTTTAACCATACCAATTATATCATTATAAATAGAAGATACAATAGTAAAAAGTATTTTTAATTTTAAAATTGTCAATAATAATAGGTATTATTAAAATCTAAATATTGGTAGGTAATTTATGGATAAAGCAAAGAAAATAAAAGATGAATTGGAGATAGAAATTGGACAATTACATAGAGAAGTCATGGGGAAAAATATACCTTTAATAATTATATTTCAAGGTAAATATACAAGTGATGAAAAGAAGGTTATTAATTCCATGCTTACTATAATGGATTATAGAGTTACAAACTTATACACTGATAATGATAAAAAAATACATATAAATAATAATGACAAGGTAAATAGGGTAAAAAAATTTTGGATGAATATCCCTAGAAACGGGCATACATCAGTATTTTATACTAAGGATTACTTTGGATTTATGAGTAATGATAAGGATATTAAATATATAAAGCTGTTTGAAAAATCTTTAATTGAAGAAGGTTATGTAATAATAAAATTTATTTTTAATAAAAGTAGAAATAAAATATATAAAAATAACATAGAATTTATAAAGAAATTTAGTGAGGATGAAAATTGTTTTAAGCATATCAATTTAGACTGTAATAATAGTATAATAAAAACTTATGAGGAGTTAATCAATGAATTAACTAGAGTGATAAATAAAAGTAGTAATGTAAATGAGAATGTAGAACTTAAGTTGAATGAGGACATAGCTAAGAGCACAAGAGTCAAAGAGGATTTGAAATATGTAGAAAATAGTGAAATCGAAAAAGAAAAAGCAATAGTTGAATTTTATAAGAATAATGAAGAAGATATTTTAGACATTAAAAAAATAAGAAGAATAGTAGATCCAAGTATATATAGCAAGAGGATAAAAGAATTAGAAAGATCAATGTGTAAGTTACAAAAGCAATTAATAAAAAAAAATAAAGCTTTAGTAATAGTGTATGAAGGGTGGGATGCAGCAGGCAAAGGTGGTAACATAAAAAGAGTAGTAAAAAATTTGGATCCTATTAGATATAAGGTTGTACCAATATCTGCTCCAAATGAAGAGGAAAGGGCCCATCATTATATGTGGAGATTCTGGAGATGGATTCCAAGGAGTGGTAATATAACTATATTTGATAGATCGTGGTATGGAAGAGTGCTAGTAGAACAAGTTGAAGGATTATGTGAGCCTTGGAAGTGGGAGAAATCTTATGCTGAAATTAACTTGTTTGAGAAATATATTACTGAAAGTAATTGCATATTAATAAAAATATTTATAAATATATCTAATGATGAGCAATTAAGAAGATTCAATAAGAGAAAGAGTAATCCACTGAAAGCATATAAAATTACTGATGAAGATTGGAGAAATAGAGAAAAGTGGAATAAATATGAGAATGCAATAAATAAATGTATAAGCAAGACATCTAAAGATTATAATCCTTGGTTAGTTATAAATGGAAATTTTAAATATAATGCAAGAATAGAAGCTTTAGAGTACATATGTAAGATACTAAAAGACAATTTATAGATGAGAGAAAAGTATTTTGATAGAACAAAGTTAAAGTCACAAGGGAGGATATATGAATGGAAAATAAATTAAATTTAATATGGAAAAGTGGAAATGATAATAGTTTTATTATAGGAGAAGTTTTAAACTGTGAGGAAAGATATTACTTTAGTTATAATGAAGATGAAGTAAAAATGGCTATAGAAGAAGGTTTTAAAGCATTAGATGGTTTTCCAAGGGTAAATTCTAAATACTTCAGTGAAGAACCTTTTAAGTTATTTACACGTTGGGCAATAGATAATCGAAAGCTTGATAAGGTTAATTTTGAATTGTTTAAGGATTTAACTCATGGAGAGTTTAGTTTTGTTGAGGTTATGGAAGATATAAATGGAGATGAGATAGCATAAAATAAACACAAAACTATTTAATATAGTTCTAAAAGAAAATCCATAAAATTAATTACATGAATAGTAATAAGTAAAGTAATGCTAAAGAATTTTACGGTATAATAAAATCATATTGTACTTAGATTTTATGTATAAGCTTAATTATAATTTATATATTAATAATTATTTAATGTTTAGGGGAAAATATATAAAGAAATATTATATCAAGATGGTAGTAAGTTTATGTTTACTTTTGGGGGAAGTGTAATTAATGTATATGGTTTAGATAAAACTGTAATATCAGGAACTAAAAGTGATACTGTTCTTGGAAATATTAATTAAACATCAGTAAATCGTTCTAAGATTCACTTATATGGGCATAAGGTAGTTTTTTACGTTCAACATTAAGATGATGAAACTATATTTGCAGGTAGTGCTATTGTAGATGAAATAGAAGCTGTGGGTAAAGAAACTGTTTATTTAATTTTAATTACGGATGGAAGTGGATCTAAGGTTTTTGATAATAAAAGATACATAAATCTTAAACATGAACAGAAAGTAGCTTTGAGAAATAATGAGTTTAAAGCTGCAGTTTCTAGATTAGGGTTAGATTTATCAAATGTAGTGTTTTTAAATCAACCTGAAAGTAGTATAAATAATAAGTTTATAAAAGAAACTACATTATATTTTGAAAATACATTTGAAAATGTAACACATATAACTCATAGTTATAATTATAGATATGAAATTCATGAACAGCACTTAGCAACAGGTAATTTAATTAATAATTTATATACAATAAATTACTTGGTGATTGTAGATTCATTGCAAGGAAAGATAAAATTTCAAGCATTGCCACTAAGAATCTTATAGAAAGCGTTTCTGACAATGAAAATGAAAGACAAGCAGTATTAAATGCTTGTAGAGAATATGAATTAGATAATAAAGATATGATAAGATAAGGGATAGGTTATAAATCGGTTAGAGATTTGTTTAGGCAGTTAACATCAAATGATAAAGTTCCATCATATCTTCATGAACTAGGTATATAATTATATAAAGTCATCTAAACGGATGGCTAAAGCTCTTTTTAGAGATATGTAAGTGTATTATATAATTTTTTGATAAGATCGAGGGATATCCATATGATGGACATCCCTCGATTTTCTGGGTTTCTAGCTTTGAAATACATATAATTAAACAAGGGTAAAAAAATACATTTATTGATATTATATTAATAAAGAATGTTAGAGTATAATTTTAGTAGGCAAATATGACAAAAAAAAATAAGGGGGATACA
>NZ_JAVXMF010000038.1:0-19069 GCF_036646415.1 Clostridium sp.
TAAGGTATATTTTGGATAATAGGGAGATACATTTGTATCCCCCTTATTTTTTTTTTGTCATATTTGCCTACTAAAATTATACTCTAACTATTATATGTAAATTATGAAGAATTACACAAGGTTTAAATGATTAACTTAAATTCTTGGTATAAATGTAATTAAGACTTATATACATGAAACTATATTACTATTTATGTAATAAAAGTATTATGATACATAAAATGAGGTATAATTAGGGTATAAAATAGGGGGGGATTTATATGTTAACTATATTAACAGTTTTAAATGTCGTAGCAATTATTGCAGTAGTTATTTATATTGGGAAAAATATTTTGTGTAACTACAAACTATCAGATAGTACTTTTAAAAATACATGTATAGGCATGCTACTATGTGTTACAGCTTGGTGTGCATTTCAAGGTACATATATTGGGATGATATCAAATCAAGCTGAAGATTTATTAGAGTATAACATGTCTCAAACTGTAACGGAAGAAGAAAAGGCCCGCCTAGAGTTGGAAAAAGAAGCCATTGAATTAAATAAAAAGTCAGTTGAAAAATATACTATAGTTACTTATATTGCCTTTGCAATAGTGATAGTTACACAGAAAAGTATAGATAAAAAAAGAAATAATACACCTACAACTAGTAAGTGGGATTTATCCAAATATAAATAAAGAAGATAATAAATTAACATGCAATTATGTATATAAGTAAACTAATGGAAATACCGTATTATTCAAAAGTAATATGCGGTATTTTTAGGTGTGCAATTAAATAAATAGTTAAGCTGTAGAAAAGAGAAATAAATAAGAGACACTAAAGTGCCTCTTATTTAATAAATACCTCTCCATTACCAATTATTACAATTCTATAGTTAGGTTTTAGAGGTAGTAAATTGTATGATAATGAATTAGGACCTAAACGTATAGATTGTATTATAACTAGATCTTCATCAAAAATATTCACAAAAACACTGTCGGTATAGGAAACATTTTGAACATTGTAAGTATCATTTGGTGAAATATTAAAATCAGTTGCTTTATAAACACCTTCTTTAAACACGTTAACAGCATATGCAGGTATTGTCCCAATCATATTAAATGCTAAACATAATATAATTGCCAATGTAATAGTAAGTTTTTTCATTATACAACCACCTTTCATATATATTTTACGTAATATATACATTATTATACCTAGGCTATTTTTAGTAATATTAAAAATCATGTATAATAGATTTAAATATTAAAATATAAAAGATAAAAGATTATCATAGTAGGGGGATTTAAATATGGAAGGAATAATAAAAACTAAAGTAGAAAAATATACTTTAAGATTTGCACAAGAAAAGGATGTACCACTAATTCTGCAATTTATAAAGGAACTTGCTGATTATGAGAAACTTTTACATGAGGTTGTTGCCACAGAGGAGACTCTAAAAGAATCTTTATTTGTACGTAAGGCAGCACAGGTTGTAATTGGTGAGTATGAAGGAACTCCTGTGAGTTTTGCACTATTTTTTCACAATTTTTCAACATTTACTGGAAAGCCAGGTTTATATTTAGAGGATCTATATGTTCAACCTGAAATGAGAGGAAGAGGTCTTGGAAAAATTCTTCTTGCTTTCTTAGCAAATTTAGCAGTGGAAAGAGAGTGTGGAAGATTTGAATGGTGGTGTATAGATTGGAATGAGCCATCAATAAAATTCTATAAACAGCTTGGAGCAATACCTATGGATGAGTGGACTGTATATAGAGTATGTGATAAGGCTTTAACTGATTTAGCATTACAGTTTAAATAGTAAGCAGAAATATATGAAAGAGGGGACTGTGTCAAAATTGAACATATTTTAAGTGTGTATTTGATTTTGAGGCAGTCCTTCATTATATTTGAAACAAATTTATACAAAATTGAAAAAATTCAGAAAAAACTATTGACAGGATTTATAAAAAGTAGTTATAATAAAGGAGTGCTAGAAATTGGTAATAATAAGTAAGTTTACCATTACTACAAATGTTCCTTTTGTAATGAGTTAAGAGGAGTAAAAAGACTTAAACAAGTTAAATGAAATTTAAGTTAGCACAGTATTAAGAATAAAGATTAATTAAATTAGAAAGTAAAGGAGGTAGGAATATGTTAAGTAATAATAATGTTATACGTGTCAGATTCATGTTTAATAATGGCAATAATACACATGCCAGTAATTATAGTTTATTACAACTTAATATTAATAACATTGCCCTGCCTCAAAATATAGGTTTTTAAAAGACTATTTTAATAACTATTTTGTGAGAAAAGTCCTAGGGTAACCAAGGACTTTTTATATATTTATCCAGGTTTATAAGTAAATGTTGCAACTATATAATGGTAAACGTTAAATAGTTATAACATTATATAAGCCTAGAGATAAGTTTTAACTCTTAATGAGATTAACTATCATTAAGTATTATTCACGCTATAGTAGAAGTAAGTCATAATCCTATACCAGCGAGGTATAAGATTATGACTTTTTTCTTTTATAGAGTAAAAAATTAAAGACACCAGAGTTTTACAGAGAGTAATCTATTCAATTAAAAGGAACAAGGAGGAATTATCATGCCAAGGTATATAAAAATAAGGAACAAGGTAACCAATAACAATTGGGATTCCGCTAAATAGTTTATTACATGCATCTTTTAAAGTAGATGAAATAATAATGACGATTTTAAAAGAGATACTCAAAGAAAATAAAGCAATGACAATTTAAAATACTGTCATAACAAGGAGGGATTTACTTGAAAAAAATCTTAAACTATGTAAAAAGTCACAAGTTAGTAACCTTATTTGGTACTATTTCAATGGTGATGGTAATTTGTGCAGATTTGACAATGCCATATATCACCGGAGTTTTTATTGATGATGTATTAACGGGGAAAAAATATGAATTAATATCTTTAATTTTATGGACCATAGTTGGAATAACAGTGGTTAAGTTTATATTTGGATATTTAAAGGAATACTTATTTGATTATTTAGGTATTGAAGTGTCTAAGGGGGTTAAGGAAACTCTTTTTAAACACATAGAAGGTTTATCATTTTCCTATTTTGATAAAGTTAACACAGGAGAATTAATGTCTAGAGTTGGTGAGGATGCAGATAACATTTTAGATCTCATGGGATTTGGACTTAGACTATGTATTGAAAATGTTATATATTTTCTAATTGCATCGGTACTGCTTTTAAAAATAAGCTTACCACTTACATTAGTTGCACTATCTACAATGCCATTCATTGCTTATATCACAATGAAATCTGAGAAAAAGATGGATGATGTCTATGATAGAATCAGTGATCATATTGCAGAATTAAACACTACAGCCCAGGAAAATATTGCAGGAGTTAAACTGGTAAAAGCCTTTGGAAGAGAGAAACATGAGATTCTGAAGTTTTTAAAATATAACTCCAAAAACTACGATTTACAAATGGAACACACAAGTATATGGATTAAATTCTTCCCACTAGAGGAGTTCTTAGGAAACCTTTCTGTGGTACTAGTAACCTGTATTGGAGGAATTCTGGTAATATACAATAAGATATCTATAGGACAATTAGTTGCATTTACAAGTTATCTATGGATGTTAATTTGGCCTATGAGAGAGTTGGGATGGCTTATAAATTTAATGTCTAGAAGTAAAGCTTCCATAGGAAAAATAGATAAAATATTAGCCGTAGATACAACAATTTCTAATAGCAAAGATGCTATAGTACCGAAGGAAATTAAAGGAGAAATTTCTTTTAAGAATGTATCCTTTATGTATGATGAGAAAAATGTACTTGAAAATATTAATCTTAATATCAAGGCTGGAACAACTGTGGCAATCATGGGAACCACAGGATCAGGTAAATCTACATTAATGGGACTTTTAGGACGTAACTATGATGCTACAGAAGGTGTTATTGAAGTAGATGGAGTTGATGTTAAAAATCTTGATGTTAAATCATTAAGAGATAGTATTTCTATAGTACCTCAAGATTCTTTCCTATTTTCAGATACCATTGAAAGCAACTTAAGATATGGTAAGAATAATGCTACAAGAGAAGAGATGGAAGAAGCTGTTGAACTTGCTTGTGCTAAGGAATTTGTAGATGCATTAGAGGAAGGATACGGAACACTAATTGGAGAAAGAGGACTTGGATTATCTGGTGGACAAAAACAAAGATTATGTATTGCTAGATCTCTACTAAGAGAAAGTAAAATACTAATTTTAGATGACTCCACTTCAGCTTTGGATATGGAAACAGAATATGAATTATTAAGAAATCTATATCATGGAGAAATAAAGAAAACTACCTTCATCATAGCACATAGAATATCAGCAGTAAAAAATGCTGACTTGATTTTGTACATGGAGGATGGAAGAATAGTTGAACAAGGAAACCATGAGTCATTACTTGACAAAGAAGGTAAATACTTTGAGATTTATCAAACTCAATTTAAGGATTTCTTAGAACTATCAGGAGATGAAGTTGCTAACTTCTAGTAGGTAGTGGTGGATTTATCTATATAGATTATATAAAGGACTATGGTTTAATATGCTGTTTAGTCATAATAATTGAGTTATAACTAACAGTTATTAAGCCATACACATTAAAAAGAAAAGAGGTGCTATAATGGCAAAAAACACTGTAAATCAAGATGAAAAAGTTGTAACCCTTAAGGGAAAAGATATATTTAGAAGACTTATTGCATATTTAAAGCCTTACAGGCTTAAGGTTTGTTTAATACTATTATTGATGCTAGTTGTAATGGGAGTTGGACTTTTGAGTCCCTTACTTTTAAAGGTTGCTATTGATGATTATATAGAAGCAAAAGATGTTGTTGGACTTGTAGGAATAAGTGTGGGACTTGTAGTTATGAATCTAATTGGGATGTATGCCAGTAAGTTTTCCACCTACAATATGAATAAAACTACCCATAGCATACTACGAACAATAAGACAGGAACTTTATGAGCATATACAAAAGCTGTCCTTTTCATTCTTTGATGATAGACCAGTTGGAAAGATTTTGGCTAGAGTTGTGGGAGATGTAAACTCTCTTTCAGAGTTGTTTAACAAGTCTGTTACAACTTTAATTCCCCAAGCTCTTACAATGGTTTCAGTAGGGGTAATCATTTTTTCAATGAACGCAAAGTTAGCTTTAGTTTCAATACTTACCTTGCCAGTTTTATTTGCAGCTTTGTTTATTATACAAACACAATCAAGGAAGAGATGGCAAAACTTTAGACAAAAACGTTCTAACTTAAATGGTTTTACCCATGAAGCTTTTTCAGGGATGAAAATCATACAAAACTTCACCTTTGAAGGGGAAACCACAAAGAAGTTTAATAATACTGTAGGTGAGGTTAGAGATGGATTCTTAAATGCAGTTAAGCTTAATGACTGGTTATGGCCACTAGTTGAGATATCATTTGGAGCAAGTACTCTAATTGTATTTTTAGTTGGAGCAAACTTAACTAGAACTGGAGAAATTTCAATAGGAACTATTACTGCATTTATAGCTTATACAACTATGTTCTGGAGGCCAATATTAAACCTTTCATCCTACTATAATATTTTAATAACTAACTTTGCAGCAGCAGAGAGAATTTTTGAAATTATGGATGTGGTTCCAACTATAAGTGACATCGAAGGTAGTGAAGATATGCCAACAATTAGAGGAACTGTTGAGTTTAAGAATGTTTCTTTTGAATATGAGAAGGATATCCAGGTACTTCACCATGTGAACTTTAAAATTAAGCCAGGGGAAAACATAGCACTTGTTGGACCAACAGGAGCAGGAAAAACTACTATAACAAGTTTGATAAGTAGATTCTATGATTCCACTGAAGGCGAAGTTTTAATTGATGGAAAGAATGTATCAAAGGTTAATCTTTACTCTCTAAGAAGTCAAATGGGAGTAATGCTTCAAGATACATTCCTATTTTCACAAAGCATTAAAGAGAATATTAGATATGGTAAATTAGATGCCACAGATGAAGAAATCATAGCAGCAGCTAAGGCTGTTAACGCCCACGACTTTATCATGAAGCTTGAGAAGGGCTATGATACTGAGGTTAATGAAAGAGGCTCAAGATTATCAGTAGGTCAAAGACAGCTTATATCCTTCGCAAGGGCACTTCTTGCAAATCCAAGAATATTAATCCTTGACGAAGCTACATCAAACATTGATACTGCTACAGAAATACTTGTACAACAAGGAATTAATAAATTGCTACATGGCAGAACCTCCTTTGTAATTGCCCATAGACTTTCAACCATAAGAGATTGCGACAGAATTATGGTAGTAGATGGTGGACAAATCGTAGAAAGTGGAACACATGAAGAACTACTAAAACTAAAAGGCTTCTACTATAACCTTTATATGGCACAATACAGATTCCTAAATGAGGGGGCATAAGGGACACTCCAAATCTTTGATTTGGGTAGTGGAGATTACTCATTGGAATAACGTGAGAAGGCGTTTCCTTTAGAGGAAAGCAAGAAAATCAATTTACAAAGCACTTCATAATATAGACTGCATATTATACGTAGTCTATATATGAAGTGGGGTTATTCCAACTTGGATGTGTTCTTATAAAAATACTTTTGATGGAACAGCACCTTATGAGGGTGATATAAAAATTAAATAGGGGGAAATAAATATGAATAATTATGTTATTGAGAAAAGCACAGGGGAAGAATGTGATTTAGTTGATAATGGGATAGTTGAATATAATATATCTAAAGTTCCTTTTACGCAAGAACCATCTTTTGTCGCAATTAATAGAGTTCTAAAAGATTTAAATGGAAATGTTTTAGCAGGAATAAATACTCTGCTATATTGTTGGAATTGCCTGTATATTGATGTTCTGTGGGTTAAAGAGGAGTTTAGGCAGGAAGGGTATGGTTCAGCTATTTTAGTGGAAGTGGAGAAAATTGCAAAAGAAAAAGGGTGCAAATTAATTCATTTAGATACCTTTGATTTTCAGGCAAAGGATTTTTATCTTAAACATGGATATGAAATTTTTGGTGTATTAGATGATTGCCCTTTGGAACATAAACGATATTATATGAAAAAGAGTGTATAGTTCAACATATTATTAAAGTGTAATTATTTCCAGTAGAAAATAGGAGGCTGATTTATGTATATAGATAAAATTACAGTGAAGGAAACTGGGAATGAGGATTTACAAAATGTAATGGAGTTATGGAATAATGGAGAAGTTATGTTTTATGTTGGATTTCCAAATGGTTTGGGAACAGATTTGGACAACTTATTTGGAAATAACAAAGGATAGTTGGGATAAAAAATACGAGGAGTGAATTTTATGATTCTTAAGTTAGTTGAGCCAACCATTGAAATGGAAAAAGAATATATGGATTATATAGGTGAGTGGGAGAAACAAGAAGGGGAAATAGTCCCATATGCTTCAAGAAGAAATAATTATGACTATAAGACCTTAATAGAAAGGTGGAAAGAACAAAAAACAAGCAAAGTTAGAGATCTAGGATTTGTTCCAGCGACCTTATATTTTCTTGTTGATGATAATGATAAAAGAATTTACGGAGCTTTGCATATTAGACATGAATTAAATGAATTTTTACTAAAAGCAGGAGGCCATATTGGTTATGGAATTAGACCTTCCGAGCGTAAAAAAGGTTATGCCATCAAGATGCTTTCTCTATCATTAGAAATGGCAAAAGAGTTAGGAATAAAAAAGGCATTGATTACATGTGATAAGGATAATGTAGGGTCAGCAAAAACTATAATAAATAATGGTGGAATATTAAAGAATGAAGTTATTCATGATGGAGAAGTAGTTCAAAGATATTGGATAAACATCTAATAATAAATTTTTTAGTAATTGTTCGTAGATTAGAGTGAAAAAAGTTTTAATTATGAGGGAATAGTTGTTTATATTTTGCAAGAAATGGATTTGAGGTAACTGCAATTGAGTTAGTTGAAAAACATGCTATGCAAATTAAAGAAAAAATTAATTCTAAGATGTCCCTTGAAGTATTTCAAGGTAATGCAATGGATATATCTATGGTTGAAGATAAATCTTATGATATTGTATTATGATTTGGACCATTATATCATTTAGGAAAAATTGAAGATAGGATGAAATGTATAGAGGAAGTAAAACGAGTTTGTAAGGAGAGGTTTAAATGGGAAAAATATTATGTTTTATTTATGAAAGTATGGCAGACTTTGAAGTTACATTAGCTTGCCATATGTTAGGATGTCTCGAAGAAACAAAGATAATTAGTGTTGCTTATGAAAGAAATCCAATTAAAGCTTTATCACAACTTCAGTACATTCCTGATATAACAGTAAAAGAGGCTATTAAACTTGATGATATAGAGGGGTTAATTATACCCGGGGGAATAGAAAGAGATTGTAAAGAAGAATTAATAGAGCTAATTCAAAAATTGGACAGGGACAAAAAATTAATTTGTGCAATATGTGCTGCACCAGAGTTTTTAGCTAAAGCTGGTATACTAGATAATCATTCATACACTACAACCTTAGATCAAGATTATTTTAAGAATAATGGAATAGAGGATTGTTTTCCACGTAAGAATTATCTAGAAGAAAAAGTTGTAAAACATGAAAATATCATTACAGCTAAAGGTAGATCATTTGTAGATTTTGGTACGGAAATTTTAGAATATTTTAATTTGTTTGATGATGTTGAAGAAAAAGAAATGTATGGAAGGTCTTATAAAGGGTACTAATGAAAAAGGGGGAAATTGTTATGTTAGCACATAAAGGCACAGAAGAAGTAAATACAGACAGACTTTTACTAAGAAAATTTGCACTTGATGATGCATATGATATGTTTAAAAATTGGGCAAATGATAGTGAAGTAAGAAAATTTTTATCATGGAAACCACATGAAAATGTAGATGTTACTAAAGAAATCGTAGAGTTATGGGTTAACGAGTATGAGGATAATAATATATATGATTGGGCTATTGAGTTAAAAGAGATTGGAGAAGTAATTGGTCAAATTTCCGTAGTTAGGTTGGATGAGAAGAACTACTCTTGTGAAATAGGATATAACATATCAAGATACTACTGGAACAAGGGGATAAGCAGTGAAGCATTGAAATCGGTAATTGATTATTTGTTTTCTCAGGTTGGTTTTAATCGAATAGAGGCAAGGCATGATACAAATAATGGTGCTTCGGGAAAAGTTATGATTAAAAGTGGAATGCATCATGAGGGAACCTTAAGAAAAGTTAAACTTCGTGATAACAAAGAATTTTATGATCTAGCTGTATATTCAATTTTAAAAGAGGACTGGATAAATAGCAAGGAAAGTTAAAATGGTTGAGATTACCAGAAAATATTAAGAAAAGTAAAGAACTATAAGTTCTATAACAGAGGGGAAATTATGACGGTATATAAAGTTAGAAATTATGAATTTAAAAAAGTTTCAGATAATGATGTTGAGGATATGCTTACATGGAAATATGAAGGGATTTATTCATTCTTTGATAATGACTTTTCCAAAGGCAAGATAAATTATATTAAAAGTTTTCCTGCGGATAATAATGTATATGCAATTTATAATGAAGAAAACATGCTAGTAGGAAACTGTGCTCTTTATCTTAATGATAAAGTTACTTTTTCAATTCAAATGAGACCAAGCCTAACGAGTAAAGGTATGGGGAAAGAATTTTTAGAAGCCATTTTAGCATTTGTTAAGGAAAAGTATAAATTGAAAAACATAGGGCTTTCTGTGCTTAAATTTAATGAAAGAGCAATAAGACTTTATAAAAGTCTAGATTTTAAAGTTGTTAATGAATTCATTGGGAAAACAGTTAAGGGTGAAATGGAATTTATAACTATGGAAAAAGAGTTGTAGAGACTCATATTAAAGAAAAAATAAAACTGTACAAGATATTAAAAGGAGTGATACTAAATGGAAAATGGTGATATTGCCCAAGAAATGAAAATAAATAAATCATGTTTTGACATATTTCCAGAATTGGAATCTGAAAGATTGATATATAGGGAAGTAAATGCAGAGGATGTAGAAGATATATTTAAAATTTATAGTGATCCTCAGGTTGCTAAATATGATTGGTATAGACCAATTTCTACTAAGAATGATGCACTTTCTATAATAAATCGTTATGGGGAAGAATTTCAGGATAAAGAAGAAATTACGTGGGGGGTGGCAAGAAAGAGTGATAATAAGATCATTGGTTATTGCTGTTTAGGTGATTTTGATGATGATTCAATAAGAAGTGAGATTGGGTATGGCTTTAATCGTGATGAATGGAATAAGGGATATGCAACAGAAACTATAAAGGTTTTAGTGAAATTTGGATTTGAGATTATGGAACTTAATAGGATAGAAGCACAGGTAACACTTGGTAATGATGCTTCCGTAAAAGCTTTAAAAAAAGCTAACTTTCTTCAAGAGGGTATTGTTAGAGAAAGAACCATTATGAAGGGCGAGTTTGTGGATGATGTTATATTAGCTATAATCAAGAAAGATTATAGTCAATTACATTAAGAATGAATATGAAGTTTTTGGAATTTTAGAGGATAGTCCTAAGGGTCATAGAGAATATTTCTTAACAAAAAGGCTGTTGGAGTAATTATTTAGATAAAAGGCGGTGTTAATATGTATACAAAAAATGAAATCATACAAATTGCAAAAGCTCAGTTAGCTTTGGACTATAACTGTGAAATATCTGATTTTGAAAAAGAAGAGAATACAGTAGTTGAAAATAACCTTATTGAAGGTAGAAGAATTTATGATAGTGATGGATGTGCTTTAAAAATATTATGTTTTGGAAACAAAGCAATTATCAGTACATCACCGGAAATGATGCCATGGTTTGAAGAAAAGCTTCTAAATACAAATGCTTCATGGCTCTTTGAATATCCAAAGTTACGATCAATTGATAAAAAAATTCAAGAGTTTGGACATGAAATAGCAGATATTCACCATTATTATCTACCGAATCCAAAGGTTGCAGACCTGGAACCTATTACAAATATAAAATGGTATGAGCAAGAAGAAATTTTACAGTTTGAGGATGATGAGAGATTTGGAGAAGCTTTTGCTTTTGATGAAAATCATCCAGATATGATTGCAGTAGCAGCTTTGGATGGAGAAGAAATAATTGGTATGGCAGGTGCTAGTTCTGATGGTGATAAAATGTGGCAAGTTGGCGTTGATATTTTGCCAGAGCATAGGGGCAAAGGTATAGGAACAAACTTAGTTACACTTTTAAAAAATGAGATTTTAAAACGAGGAAAGATACCGTTTTATGGTACGGTGGAATCTCATTTTCATTCACAGAATATTGCTATAAATTCTGGGTTTTTTCCAGCATGGGCAGAGCTTTATTCACAAGATAATGAAAACTAAGGATAATAAGTGTTAATATTTTTTTCAATAAAGGACTGTAAATATTTAAATATGTGCATATGCACATAAGTAAAATTTTAACGAGGTAAAAGGCAGAAAAACTTTACACATTCTAATGTATATAAGTATGTGTAAAGTGTGCAATAGTTGGAAACTATGATGTAAAGATTAATTATATTAGTGAGGTAAAGCATATGGAATGTAGGAAGCTACAAACTAAAGAAATCAATAGACAGTTATTTGAAAAATTTGAGCGTCATCAAAAGGTGACAAAATGTTGGAGAAAAATATATGGGGAGTGGATTCTTAAAGATGTGCCATTCATAGATAAGTGGAGTGAGGAAGACTATAATCAACTCATAGAAGGTTTGAAAAACACATTAAAAACAGATGGTATAGTATATGGTGCATTTTCAAATGATACGTTGAAAGGATTTGTAGGAGTAGAAAATGGATTTATAGGCAAAAATCAAGAATATTTTGACCTTTCAAATATTCATGTGTCCGAAGATATGAGAGGTAATGGTGTTGGAAAAAGACTTTTTCAGATGGCTGCTCAATGGGCGAAAACTCATGGTGCAAAAAAACTATATATTTCCGCGCACTCTTCTGTGGAATCACAGGCATTTTACAAGGCAATGGGGTGTACTGAAGCATTGGAATATAATCAAAAGCATGTTGAAAAAGAGCCATGTGACTGTCAGCTGGAATATGCTCTGTAAGTGTTTTAGAGGGAAATATGGTAATTAAATTGCAGAGAAACATATTGAAATAACAATGGGGAGAAGGTTAATTAAATCCAATATATTTTGAGAGGTGTTATAATATGAAGGTTTGTATTTTAATGGGAAGTCCTAGGCTCAATGGAAACACATCAGAATTGTTGAAACCATTTATTGAAGAATTAGAAGTAAATGGGGCACAGGTGGTATATGTTACACTTGCAGACAAACATATTTCTTCTTGTCGTGGCTGTTATGCTTGTCAGAATGTAACAGGTGAATATGGTTGTAAGCAAAATGATGACATGCAGGATATTGTTTTGAAAATACTTCAATCAGATTGTTTTGTTTTAGCAACTCCTATTTACACATGGTATTGTCCAGCTGAAATGAAGGCAATGCTTGATCGTTTTTATGGAATGAACAAGTTTTATGGCAGTGGTAAAGGTTCACTTTGGGAGGGAAAAAAATGTGCAATCATTGCAACCCACGGATATGATGTGAAATACGCAGCTGAACCATTTGAAACGGGGATAAAGCATCTTTGTGAACATTCAAAGTTAAATTATTTAGGTATGTATTCCGCTAGAGATGAGGATAACAAAGCATCATTTCAAACTGTGGAAGCGGTTAATGGTGCTAAGGAGTTTGCACGAAGGCTCCTTGGTAAACAGAATTCTTAGCTTCAGGTAGAATTTTGACTCCATATGAAAGTTATTAACGTTAGATTTATTATAGAAGCTAACGTATAATTCAGTAAAAATACATGGCTAGAGTTAATAATTAAGTGTTCTGACGAAGAATGTATAGGTATTGCGAACTAATTAAGAAAATATGATCTTTGAAAATTGAATAATACGGTATGGAAATATATGTTATAATTAATTTATAATAGTATTAAAGTGTAAATTCAAGAATCTGTTGAATTAAATGAAAGGAGAAAATATGAGAGCTAATAGAGTGAAAGCCCTAGAAAACATTTTCAATAAAACCATAGCATCAAAGCAAATACATGAGTGCGTGTTATTTGTAGAAGATGCAAGTGGAAATTTTTCATATAAAAATGGATATGGTGGTAGGGATTTAGATTCCCCATTACTTATGGCAAGTATTACAAAGTTATTCACTACTACTTGTATCTTAGCTTTGCAAGAGCGAGGACGGTTATGTCTTAATGATAAAGTTTCAGATTATTTTGATGATGATATAATGAGTAGTCTTCATATCTATGATGGGAATGAGTATTCATATGAATTAACTATATCAGATTTGTTGTTTCAAATAAGTGGTTTACCTGATAAATTTGAAGAAGGAAATGAGAGTGTTAGCAGTCTTTCCATTAGTAAAGATTCATATATTAGTTTTAAGGAATATGTTAAATGGGTAAAAAGCTTAAAACCTCATTTTGTACCAAGAACAGAACATAAGGCATTTTATGCAAATATTAATTTTGATATGCTTGGAGAAATAATAGAAAAGGTTACTAATTTACCATTAGAACGAGCGTACAAACAACTGATATTTGAACCATTAGGAATGACTAGAACATATCTTCCTACAAGAGAAGAAGATTTTATACCTAACATTTATTATAAGGATAAGATTATTCATTTACCTAAAACTGTAATAAGTAGTAGGGCAAGCGGGGGATGTATTACTACAGCTCATGAGTTGATGATATTTATTAAAGCTTTTTTTGGAGGAAAATTGTTTAGTAAAAGCACTTTTGATGAACTATCAATATATAATAAACTTCAAGTTTCCAAAGGACCTATTTTCTATGGTGGTGGTTATATGCAGATACCCTTGGATGGACTGACCACATTTTTTATGGGTAAGGGTGAGTTGATTGGTCATTCTGGTTCAACAGGTTCATTCGCTTTTTACTATCCACTTAAAGATTTGTTTATTGTTGGAGATGTTAATCAGATGGCAAACCCCGCACTTCCTATCAGATTAATAATTAAGCTTGCAATGATGATAAAATAAAAAATATATTATAGAAATACCGTATTATTTAAAAATATGCGGTATTTTTTAGTTCGCAATTCAATTAGAATATGCGGTATTTTTATTGCGAAATTCAAGGGAATAATGTTTTAAATAAGTACGGAAATTACATTTATACTTTGTGAAGAGTTTGAAGTAGTTTGAAAATAAGAATTCCAAGAGATAAGTATATTATTTTGAAATTTAATTATGAGATATTAAGAAAGTAGGGAGAATTAGTTTGGGTAGCAAGAAAAGTATAATCTCAATTTATAGGACTATGTTATAAAGTGGATAATGTGTTAAAGTTAGTAATTGGAAATTTTAAAATGAATGACTTTACTGATATAAATGTTTTAATGAACGAGGTACATACGTTACATGTAGATAAGAGGTATCTATATGGCTGTGTAGGAGCATTTGCGACAGTATTTACTCAGGACCAGAGAAGGACAATATAGTTAATTTAAAAGCTAGAGGTGGGGTGATAAAATGTTAAATTACTCTTATGAAGAAATAAAAATCATACTTGTAGAAATATTTAAAGAAAATAATTTCACTATTAAACCAGTAGGTAATCATAATCTTAAAAGACATTTGGTTTATAAAATAACCTTAGAAAGTGGAAAAAAGTATATATTTAAGCTTTATTATATAGATAGACGTAGGGCCAGAGAAATTGCAACGCTGAAACTTCTAGAAGGAAGTAGTGTAAAATGCCCTAAAATATATGATTATGGAAATCTAGAAACAGGGGAGCAATGGCTAATTACAGAGTGCATTGAAGGGGAAATTTTAGATGGCGTAATGGATAAATTATCTGATGAAAATAAGGCGGATATTTTTCAGGCCATGGGAGAAGAACTTGGAAAGTTGCATTCATTTAAGCGTTTTAATTTTATTGGAAAGTGGGATGAAGATGGAATTCCTATAAATCCAGTTAAAGATTATAGAAAATATTTTATAAGTCGTAGTGAAGGAGACATACAAGATATTTACAATCAAAATTTACCGGATCAAGAAATCATAGGTGAGGCTATTGATAAAATTAGAAGTAATTATGAACTAATAAATAGTGAAATTCAGCCAAGGCTTGTTCATGGAGATTTTGATGGTAGAAACATTTTAGTTAGAAGAAATAATGATAGCTATAAGATATGTGGAATAATTGATTTTGAAGGAGCTTATCCAAGGAATGTAGAACAAGATTTTAGCAGTTTGTATTATAGATATCTTTTAGAAGATAAGGAATTAGAAACTTCATTTTTAAAAGGATATAACAAATATTTAGGTATTGATAAGGGGTTTAAGGAAAGGCTATATGTTTACTTATTAACTTTTGGAGTAGGAAACTGTAGTTGGGCATATGTACAAGCACCAGATTATTATTATGGAAATGTTGAGTTTCTAAGACGGTTAATTAAATAGATAATAAATGTTTACTCAGGATGTTAGATCATCTTCTAGTGGGATTTCTGCAAGAGTAAATGTAAATTTTAACAATCTGGGTTGTTGAAAAAAATTTCACATAGGTTATAAAATTGCTGGTTTAGAGAGGTTTGTGAAGAGGCAGAAAAATGTAGCTCATAGTAACTAAGAAAGTATTATACATATTAAATTTATAGGAGAGAATTATGAAAATAATAGATGTTCTAAATCAAGAATGGGATTGTAAATGTATAGGTTGTTCTATAGGGAATGGGGAAATGATACCACCTGGAGGAATCCTAATTAATACAAATAACTTTGTTCTTCACCAAGACCCAGAAATTCCTATTAAAGCATTCTTAATAATTGCTTCAAAGAAACATATTAAATCAATATCTGAACTTAATTACGAGGAGTCACAAGAACTATTTGATTTAGTTTATAGAGGAAGAATGGCACTAAAAAGTATAGAAGGAATTAAAGAAGTAAGTGTAATTCAAGAAGAACGATCAGGTCATTTTCATATGTGGCTGTTACCTAGGTATGAATGGATGGATAAAAAGTTTGAAAATTCACTATCTGCCATTCGTAATATTCTTCGTTATGCAAGAAGTCATCAAAAAACAGAAGAAAATATTGCTGATATATTATTAACCGTAAATAGGATAAAAAGTATTTTAAAGTATGAAAATGAGTAATGGGTAAATTAGAAATAAACATATTGAAATAATAGATAATTAATGGGGGATAATCATGGAAAAGAATTTAATGATGAGGATTTTGATAAGTGGATGGAATATCATCTTGAAACTTGCAAAGAAGAAAGTTTACTTGGATATAGTCAACATGGACTATTTATAGGAAGGGTTTAATCTAAAGATATTAGAGGATTTATAAATATATTAACCAATATAAAAACTAAGGAGGAATATTATGTTTAAAGTTAATTCATTAATACCAGAGTTATCTGTTTCAGACATAAATAATAGTGATGATATGGATTCTATTATAAAGAAAAATTAAATTGGTAGGAGTAGATAAAATGAATAAAATATTAGTGTTTATTTTTGATGGTATGACAGATTATGAGATAACATTTATTACTCACCTATTAAGTACAAGTGCTGATAAAGAAATAGTTACAATTGCATATGAAGATTAAATAATTAAAGGTCGCTCTGGCTTTTTATATAAACCATCAAAATTAATTAGTGAAGTATTAAATGAAGATGTAGATGGTTTAATAATTACAGGTGGATGGTATGGCGAGACTAAGTCTGAACTAATAGAATTAATTAATAATTTAAATTCAAAAGGAAAACTAATAAGTGCCATATGTGGTGCAGGAACAATATTCTTAGCAAAGTCAGGGGTGCTTCATAATGTTAAATACACTACTCCTGTTATTGAATGGAGTGAGAAACATATTGAAGTATTTGGAGAGAAGGACCCTTTCCCAAGAGAAAACTTCATTTCAGAAAGAGTGGTAAGAGATAGTAACATAATAACTGCCCAGGGGGCAGCTTTTGTTGACTTTGCAATAGAAATATGTGATTGGTTTAATTTATTTGAAGATCAAGAGGATAGGAATAATTTTTCTAAAAATATTAAGGGATTATAAATATACAATATTAAAATTGAGACATGCAGTTTTTAGTACGTTGTATAGTAAATAATGTGAGGATAAAATATGATCTTTGAAAAATGAATGGTACGTCATTTAAAACATACCATAATGTGAATAAAATGGTTTGAATTGTAGTTGTTAAATATGAAGAAAACAAAGGGGGGAATATAGATGTTTGAGTTCAAAGATTTTGATTACTTAACTGATGGTGAGATTGATTTAAAGATTGAAGAAAAAATACCAGCCAATGAAGAAAAAGGCTATGTACCTGCATATAAATATAGAATTACTCTACATGGTTCAGATGATAGTATAGGTGCTATTGATATACGAATCGGGTACAACGAAAATTTATATTATGGGGGGAATATTGGTTATAGAATTGAAGAAACTTATAGAGGAAATAATTATGCCTCAAAGGCTTGTAAAATTATCAAAAGCATAGCAATTGCACATGGAATGAATAGAATTATAATAACTTGCAATCCGAACAACTTCCCATCTCGAAAAACTTGTGAAAAAGCAGAGCTTAAACTTAAAGATATAGTAGATTTGCCCCCACATAATCAGTTGTATCAAGACGGGGAACGACAAGCGTGCATATATGAATGGCTTTAGAATAGTTATTGTTTCGATTAATTAGTATAAGGCGCAGCAACTATAGAATTAAATAGTTTCTTTTAATACCGCTCTATTCAAAATGAATTGCAGTATTTTAAATTATGGATCCAGATAGGTATTTATTAAGATTCGCTCAGGACTTAGGTGAAAGAGAATGTTAGATAAATTCAAATTAGGAGGAATGGAGAGTAATTTATAATTTGTGATTTTAAGGAAATAGTAGAGTAACAATTTGCAAGGGGGAGTAATTTTGTTTGAAAATATTATTTGGGATTTTGATGGTACTTTATTTGATACATACCCAGCTATGATATATGCTTTTAAAATGGCATTAGGTGATAATGGGGTAGAAGTAAGTGAAGAAGAAATTATAAAGTATATGAAGGTATCAGTAACAAATGCTATAAATCACTTTAAGGAAATTTATTCTTTGAGTGATGAATTTATTGAAGGGTTTTTATATTATGAAAAAAATATTGAAGCAGATAAAGTTAAGCCATTTCTATTTGCTAAGGAAATATGTATTGATTTTAAAAAAAATGGAGGAAGAAATTTCATATTAACACATAGAGGGAATTCAACTCTTAAATTTTTAAAATATTATGGTATGCTTGATTGTTTTGATGAAATAGTAACAAAACATAATTGCTTTAAGCGAAAACCGGATCCGGAAGGATTTGATTACTTAATTAAAAAATATAATATGAGTAATGATAGAGTATTAGCTGTTGGAGATAGAGAATGTGACGTATTAGCTGGAAAAAAATCAAATATAAAAATTTGCCTTTATAATACAAATATTATCGAACTAAATGAAAAATGCGATTATACAATTGAGTCTTTATCAGAATTACGGGAGATTATTTTCAGAAAAGACATGATAATCTAACATAGCAATTAGAGGATGCTGATAAAATAATAAAAAATTAAATATATAGACTTAAGAAAATTCTCAATATTCATACATGAATTCAAAGAACTTATTTTAATGGAGTATGATTAGAATAGATTTATTAGGCTATGGAAAGGACTAAATCGTTAAGAAATACAACTTGTTTAAGCGCATGCGAGTTGTTGTATTTTAGATTTTGGCATTACCAGAGCCTTTAGTAAATCAAGGTTCTTAAACGGTTTAGCGAAGATAATATGAAGGCTTTATCAACATAGATTTAAAACATAGCCATTTGTTAAAGTAATGGATATAAGCAGGAGGGGATTAAATGAATTTAATAAAGCCTTTAGGGCTAAAAAAAGGAGACAAGG
>NZ_JAVXMF010000039.1:0-16315 GCF_036646415.1 Clostridium sp.
GGCTATACTTCATATTAAAATAATCCAAGTTCATATAAGTACACTTTTTAGAACTTGGATTATTTATTTTTGCTTAACATTGTAAATCCGCATAAATAGGATTCTACCCCTATATCTAAAATGTACATAAAAATAGAGCATCGCCTTTACTGATACCCTACTACTTTATAATTTGTAATTTTCTTTTTGCTCTTATTAACGTTGACTTACTCATACCTGTTAGTTCTTCCACTTGTTTATATGTGTGAGTATCTAATAACTTTAGTGCATGTTCAACTTGTCCATTTTTAAACTTTTTGGGTCTGCCTTCTTTAAAATTTAAATCTTGTTTTGCAATCTCTTTTCCATCTTTCATTCTTTCAACTATACAGTCTTTTTCATATTCAGCAAATGCACTCATAATAGTAAACATCATTTTTCCCATAGCAGTTGATATGTCTACAATTCCCATATTTAATATATTTACCTTAATACCTCGTTCAGCTAGATTTTTAATCTTGGATATACCCTTTTCAGTACTTCTTGTAAATCTATCCAATCTTGTGACTACAAGGGTATCCCCTTTTAGTAGTTTACTTTCTAACTCTATAAACTTAGGTCTATCCATAGTTGCTCCTGAACACACTTCACTAAATACCTCTGTACACCCATTAGCTTTAAGTGTCTTAATCTGACTCTCTAGACTTGTATTGTCTTCTTGGCTCTTTGTGGAAACTCTAGCATATCCTAAGACTTTGTATGATACTTCTTGTTCATCGTTCGAATCAGTTAATAAAGTAAAGTAGATATAATGTTCCTTTAGTTTCATATCACTAGATATATGTTTAAACCCATCTATCAGGGTACTATACTTTTTCGCTAATAGATTCAAGAATCTTTGATTTTTATGATTAAATGCCCATAATGTTATCTCCTCTTTTTCTTGCTTAACTGTAACTTCTATATCTCCATTAAAGTATGATTTCTTAGAGGTAGTCTGTATATTATGGTTATTTAAAATCTGTTGTACAAATTCACTTTTCATATAAAACTCCTAACCTTAAAACACATTACGACACTTAGTTATGACACCTTCGTGTGTACTGATAATACTATATACTATTTAAGGTGTCAATACTCTTAAGTTGCGACACCATTCAAAAGTTTTAGTAAAACCCTACCTCTATTATGTAGAGTCCTACAGACTATAAACATCTAGAACTATTTTGTACACTTTTAATCGTTCTTTTACTTTCAAGTATCCAAACATTATATAATCTTTTCTATATTTAACTTACAATAGCATGTCTACTACATCCATTGAAATATTATATAATGTTTGCAACCTTTTAGATCTATCATCATATCTATCTATGGTTTTTGAACTTATATGACTTTTAGGGTACTTACTTCTTATAGCCTCTATAGATGCTTTATTCTCTTTGAAAGTACTTTCAATCTTAATCCTCTTTTCTTCAAACATTCTAACAACCTGCTTTAATTCTTTCTCTCTCAAACCATGGATTTCCTCAAAGAATACATCTATCTCATTTAAACACTTGAATGATTCCCTTATGTCATTAACTTCAACATCGTATGGGACTACCTGTACTTGTTTAATTCTTTCATTTATTATGTTCTCTATAGTATCACTTAACGATTTAAACTCTATAAAGTGCTTACTAGTATTTAAATCATAAACTCCCAAATAAGCTTTGTAATTATTTCTTAGCTGAATATATTTCATCTTATATTTATTAATTTTTTCTATATCATATTCTTCACTTATCAACCTTAATATCTCATTCATTGATGCGTTAAATTTAGCTATTCTCTTCTCTATCTTTGTCATATAGTATCTCCTTCTGATGTCCTTTTTTTATATATATCTAATTAAGGTTTTATCCACTTCATTTGTTATGGTTGGATGCTCCTTATAATAATTTAATACATTCATTGCTTTATATTTTTTAGATGTATTAGAAGTACTACTATTGGCAAAGGTCTCTATTAGATCATATAGATACTGAGGTAAGTTATCTATCACAGCTCTAATATCCTCTACATTTGGGGATTTTATTTCTTCGCACAAGTGGTTGATATTTGATAGAAAATCTTTTGCATCCTCTACATCTTTTAATTCTATAATAGTCTCTTCTGAATACATTAACAGTTCTGATAATTCCTCTTCTATCCACTCACTATATATAGTCTCTAATTCTTCATTATCTTCATAATTTAATTCACTAAGAAGTTCTTTTACTTTAATTGTATCTACCATTCTTATGTTTTTTCGTGCTACATCTACAATTTCTCTTTTTTGTTGTTGTCTCATCTTAATGTCCTTCCTTGTTTATACTTGTTAACTTATAATACACGTATCTCCTAAAGTGCAGGTAGAAGACAATTATTTGATTGATTATATCTTACATAAACAAGTAAAATTCACCACATTACTTACAATTAATTGTCCTTATAAGTTTCACTTGAAATTTTTTACAAGTAAAGCAATAATATAGATATTTCAAACGCTAGAACTTATTCTATTCCTATGTATTATACATATTTCAGAATCATTTAGAATAATGATATACTATCTAATACTCTTACTCTAAAGGGGGTTATTACAAATTGATAAGTACATTACTTACAGCAACTTTTTTTACATTTCTGATTTCTAATTATTTTTACTTTGAATATGAAAGATACAATCAGCGAACTAGTAGTAATAGAATTTTATCTCTATGCTATAAGAATTCTATTCCCATTCACTCGGGGTATTGTTGCTTTTCATTCCTATTAATTTATATATTTCTTATATCTTTACGTAATTTTATAGGCCAATTTGAAATTGCAGAAATTATAAATATATTTTTATTTTTTATTTTAACGTATTATTTATTATTAGAATTTGCTGAATATGATTTATATCAATTTAGTATTATTGATATAAATCCTCCTATACAGCCTTTAATTCATAAGCATTTTGATATATTTTCCCCTGGCGTTATATCTTGTTCAATTTCATCTATTTTACTAGTATTAGAATTTAACCACATAATTTCTCTTCGACCAATTAATTTTACAATTACTTATATGCTACTTGGATTTGGATTTATACACATTATACTTTGTTTATTATGTGCTAAAAAACCTTAACCATATACTATTACATAAAAAATAAGCGAGATTAACTATCTCGCTTACAATTACCCTCCATCATAAATATCTAGTAAGTAACTATCTGCAAATGCTGCGATATCATATACTTCTAGTTCCAGCATCTCTTCTGTTATCACTTCACTCTTTGACAAATCTTCCACTACTGGTTTATTTGGTGGTGATGGTAATACCATTTCATCTGTATCGTTATTATTTAAATTTTCAGGAGTTATAATCCCCCAATGCTTTAATACTTCTTCTAATGAAACTTCAGGTGTTTCATCTAAGTCATCTAATAAATCTGATATTCCAAATGTATCATTGTTATATGCATAATTCATACTATCTAAAATATACTTTGGTGTTTCTGGTAATGCATCCATATCAATATAGCTACCTATATATTTTTTTTCCATATGTACACCTCCTTAAAAATAAGGTATGCATATGCTTTAAAATTTATTACCTACTGTGATTACAATGTCTAAATATATCTACATATCCTTTCATCCCTATGGAAGGTTATATACAAGTGTGTATATAACCTTATGACATATATATCTTAATCAAGTGCAGAATTGTTTACTCTAGCTGGTATATATTATATATATACTTTTTAGCAATATAAACTATCTTGGCTTTATTTATCATATTTTTACATAACTTTTTATTAAGTAACTTTAGTGTAAAATACACGTATACTAATTTGTATTACTTATATTCGGTGATTTTTCGGAAATGTTAAGAATTCATCTAGAAAAACATAATTCATCCTAAATGGATTCTTAACATATTGAGGAAATTTCCTCAATATGTCACTTTTTAGTGTATTGGCTACAGACCGAGATATGTGTAAAAAGTGGAAGTATCAATTTTATAACCGTTGCAATAACTAAAGCTTAGTTTCAAAAATTAGGATTTTTAAAAAGTATAGAAATCTGCCTATTTTACACTTCAAAACTACAACAAATTAGATTTTGAAATATTGCAAAATAATTCTACACATATTGAAATAACTAGATAAAGTTTTGAAATTACTGTGTTTTATAGCAAGTTAATTGCAAAACTTAAAGTAACTTTATTTAGAATACTATTTTTTAATACTGAACCATAGTTATACCAACACTTCCATAAAAGATACTTCCGTTTTTTACACGTATCTCGGTGTCCTGCCGTATTAATCTCTAGTTTTAATTATCTTATCTAATTTACTTATGTAACCTTGAGATTTATTTAAAATTTTAGCTATATCTTTATTTCTAATATCTTTATTTATTTCTCGAAGTTCATTTATCTTTGCTATAATAAATTCTTTAGAATCCGTTCTTCCTTTTGATTTATATCTTTTTCTTAATATTAGTTCATTCTTGTTTAATTTTTTAGGGTATTTTTTATTTATATCTCTATCAAAATTAGTATCTATCATATCGTATAGTTCTAGAACCAATTCATAATTGGTTCTATATTCTTCTAGGTCAATTAATCTATCTAATAAATCCTCCAACTCACATAAGTAATCTAAATATTGGCTACTTACTTCACTTGCTGAAAAATTTAAGGGTTCAATTTCATTTATTTCATGATTTATATTCTCTCTTAGGTCATTTATTATATAAAAGTTTTCTTCGCTTACAGGTTCTTTCAAGCATTCTAAAAATACTTCCATTACGTCTATCTTAACTTTGAATCCACATAATCTCGATGTATTTCTTACTGACCTTATAGAAGATATTAACTTTCTCTTATTATTTAACTTTTTATATTTTTTATCAGCCCTTATTTTAACTGCCAATTCTTCATATCCAATATCTTTAAATTGTTGATTATAATACTTAACTATATTTTCAAGTTTTATATCCTCATCATATACTAATTTAACTTTTTTATACAATTTCTCATCCTTTACTTGTACTGGTTCATCAAGTTCTTCTTCATAATGCATACTTTCTTCTTGTATCTCATTGTACACTTGTCTTAAAATCTCTTGATTTTCTTTACTAACTTCTACTCCCTCATCAATTTCTTCATAATACATACTATCTTCTTGCATTTCATTGTACACTTGTCTTAAAATCTCTTGATTTTCTTTACTCATATAATCTAGATAATCATTATCTAGTTTTTTATTTTTTACCATAACAAAATCACCTCATATATTATTATACCAGGTGATTTATTCTTAACTATATTTATCTACAAATTCATCTAAAGCCTTTGAGATTAGGTCTTGTACTTTATAATTATTGTTGTTCCTGCTGAAATTACTAAATTTTTCTATAACATCTTCGTATACCTTAAACGATCTACTAACAGCATTCCCCTTATTAGGCTCTATTTTTAATTCATTCTTATCTATTTCAATTACATTCCTTTGCAATTCATACCATTGATACATCTCTTCCATCTTAGCATTTATACTTTCTTGAACATCTAGAACTGTCTTTAATCTTATATATTCGCCTTTATTAACTACGATATCATTACTTTTGTAGTTTTCCGATTCAACTACGATATCATTACTTTTGTAACTCTCATTGATTACTACATCTGTAACCATTTCGTATTTTCGAGTTTTTGCAAAATACTTATATCCATTAACCTTCATTTCTTTTTGTAATGTTTTCTCCCCTAATCCAAGGTCTTCTCTTATTCTTATAACTGTTTGACCTTGTTCTAATTGGTTATTAATATAATTTACCTTCTCCATAATAGATAACTTTATGAATTCATTCTTATTCATAGTAATAATCACCTCTAAAATATTGTACTACAAATTAGTTATAAATGTAGTATGATTAAGTGATTTTTCTAAATAATAAGTCTGTGTTATAATCTATGTAATACAACCTATTTTATAAAGGAGAATACTTATGTTAACTATTTTTTATGACAGTTTAACAGAATTAGAGTGGTTCATAGAACTAAACCCTATATTTGAAGATGCTGAGTTTTGCCTAATACTAAATAAAGGTAAGAATCCAGAAGCTATAGAGAAATTATTACAGTACGATAAACCAGATATAATATTACTTCACAATAATATACCAGTTCTGGTTCTTGAGAAGACTAGCGAGGTTCCAACTGGTCATAACGTTGGTCAACGTTTTGCTAGACTAGTTAAAGGTATAGAAGAAGGTGTTTTAACTATCTACTATTTCCCATTTGATGCTAGAAAGCATGGAGCTAACACTAGTATATGTAATCTAAATATCCGTTTACTAGATGCGTGTTTCAAGATACAAAACATACACAATGTTCCATTACTTGTAGTTGATTGGATAAGTGATGATAACGGAGAATTAATATACGATGGTTCTGAAAATATTAGACTTATTGAAATTATACATGATTTTATTCAGTCTGATTTTAACTACAATTGTCCAGAAGTTAATAAGCAACTTAACATCATGCAGAATGAGTATATACATAGGTTAAATCAATATCCAGCTTACGGTGAAATGCCCGCATCTGTAGTTAAATATAATACAGATGAATTTATCTCTATTTTTTCACTAACAAATGTTCCTGATAAATTTAGATCTAAATCCTATACATATGTTTATAAGATAAATATGTCACCTGGATCTTGTAAACGTCAAGATCCTTATACTGGTACTCAACTTATCTATGATTATATGGTTTGTAGAAATGGTGAACTTACTTCTGACAAGCACAATAACTTGGTTCTTTACTTCCCTTCATTAGATGAGGACTTATGGTTTAGTAAAAATCCAAATAATTCAAATACTAAAAGTAGTAACTGGTACATTACTGCATCTGCTCTACTATTTAAAAATAACGATATTCATTACAATATATTATAAGAGGTATATATCCTATGATTTTAAGCGAAGAACATATTTACTCAGGAACGAAGAAATACTTTAGAAGTAATAGTTTTATTATACTCGGTGGTCAACCTCCTAGAGGTGTTGACCACTTTCCAGTTGTTGAAATTAAAGATTCCTCAATGAATGAAAAAGGTAGTAAACACTCTTATAAGCCTGATTTAATTGCTTACAGAAATAATAGCTTTTTTATTGTAGAGTGCAAACCAACTTATGATGAGAATGACTATCTGAAATTAAAACTTATACTACATTCAGAGCAGCGTTTAAACTCTCTATATTTAGAATTAATCCAACGTGGTATATTCTCTAGAAATAATATTAATTTATCATTTGATGATTTTAAATCTAATACATATGGAGTTCTTGCTTATAGTTCTGAAATTACAGATAATGATTTATATTATGTTCAAGTTACTAATTGGCTAAAAGGTGTTGCAAATTCAAATATAACTATAGGATAAGCTTATGCTTATCCTATTATTTTAATTAACTCTTTTGCTATATTATAAACTAATAATGGTGGAACAGCATTTCCTGTTTGAACTCTTTCTTGGACTGTTCCTCCACAAAACACATAACTATCAGGAAAACTTTGAATTCTCGCTCTTTCTCTAATTGTTAATCCTCTATTTTGAGTAGGGTGTCCAAACTGAAACTGCGGTCTTATCCCTCCTGCTAACTGAGTAGGGCTTGGATTTGAGTACGATAATCTTATTCGTTGTTTGAACCTATCATACATCGGCTTACCAGGTTCAGTATTCTTTATCCTTTCAATTGTTGCTGCATCATGTTTAGGTGCTACATGATTACTAAGTATATAGCAAGGTCTATTTTCCAATCTATTATCTAGACCTCTCATTAATTTTTGATATTCATTTTCTGGATTTATAACATATTCATCAGATTTTTCATGACTTTCTAATGCAGGCAGGTCTGATATAGCATCCTTAACAGTCCTGTATATCTCCATATCATTAGATATTAAACTATTATTATCTTTCTCTGATATATATTGAGGTTTTGGATATTCAAATTTAGATACATTTAAATCACTCCTAATACCTACAAATATTAATCTCTGTCTTACTTGAGGTACTCCAAAGTCTGCAGCATTTAATAATTTAACATCTGAATTATATCCTAATTCTCTCATAGATGATAATATCTCATCTACATATTTTCCATTAGCAGTAGTTTTCATTCCTGATACATTCTCTAAAATGATACACTTAGGGTTTAATTTCCCAACCATTCTCATATAATCTAAAAATAAGTAGTTCCTAACATCTTCATCATCATGCTTCCTATTAGCTCTAGAAAACCCCTGACAAGGTACCCCACCTGTAATCAAATCTATATCTCTAACTCCATGCTTTTTTAAAAGATTATCTATGAAATTTTCATCTATTTGTCTAATATCTCCTAAAATTCCCAAAGAATTTGGATGATTATGTAACCATGTCTTTAAAGCTGGTTCAAAGTAATCATTGGCTAGTACACTTTGAAATCCTACCCATCCACATCCAACTGAAAATCCTCCTGCTCCAGAAAATAAATCTATCATAACTGGTTTATTTGTATCTAATTTAAAATTACTTTCATTTAATACTTCTATATTATCAACTTCCACATAAGAACTAACTTCTATCGGAACACTTTTATCCCATTTATCAAGTATTGTCATAAAATATCTCCTTTATATACGTCATTTATCACTTAAAGATATCAAATAGATATTATAAATGTCAAGCTATCAAAGTAACTTAGATCTTCTACTACAAGAAATAAAAGATCTAAGACCAAAACATTAAACCCTCGAAAAACCCGAAAGAATAAAGAAACAGGTTTCACCCCCACAATACTAAGAGCATTTTTCGATACACCTACTTTTAAGTAATCTTTGTACTTTTCCTAATGATATATCTAAACTCTTAGCTATATCTCTTAAGCTGTATCCTTTATTTCTTAATATTAAGACCTCATTTTTTTTATCCAATAACTCTTGTTGTTTATTTGTATTTCCATTTTTATTCCGTGGAGTTCTTCTTTCATTGTTTCGTCTATATTTCTCTCTTGTACTAATTATACTTACTAAATTAATTTGCTCTGCTTCTGTTATTTCTAATAGCTCTATCAAACGTGCATTAGTATACCTATACTTCTTTTCAATATAGTATCTCTCTGCACTCTTAGTATCCCTTTCAACTTCTCGTTTGGATAATGGTTCTTTAAACATTTGATTCAACTCTAAAACCTTATTTAAAGCCTCTGACTCATCATGAGTAAAACTACATGAATAATACCTATACAGGAAAAGTATCAGCTCTCTGTGACCCTTTAGATCAAAGTGTCGCATCTCACATATTTTTGCTATATCTAAGATCCTAGCATGATACAAACTATATTCATTGTACAAACTAACTACTTTCTTGGGTCTACCTTTTTTCTTTTCCCTTTTCTCTTTAAGGTCAGGTAAATAATTTTCTTGAATCTCTCTCAAAGTATATCTATAATCATAGTACTCTAAAACCTCTACTCTAGAGTTACTCTTTGAATTTATAGAACCAGGTATCCTTAATATTCTAGTAGGATCTAATGCCTTTGCATCTGCTCCAAATTCCTTTAGATTCTCATATAAATATCTTTGTATACTGTACCATAAAGGTAGTGCCATACTTGGGACTGCTTCAATCAGTAATACATAATATAATCCTCTTCCACTATCTATAATAAAATTAGGTCTTGGTATCTTTCCATACATATCATTCTCTAGAAAGTATATAACCCCTTCTTTTGTATAGTTGGTATTGTAAATATCAATATCTATATACAATGCCCTAAGCTCTTTGATATTCTCAATTCTTCTTTGTGGCTTATAAAAGGTATTCTGGCTTATATAACTATTTATAACTTCTATTATATCCTCTTCATTTCCCGTTATTTCATTTTCTTTATAATGCCATTGTTTGTAGTTTCCATTCTTGCTAGCAATAGTTATATACCCTTTGCTAGACCCATGGAGCACATTTATATGTTCTTTTATTTTATATATATCAAGTTCTAAAACCTCTAAATTCTTTGCATGCATTAAAATATCCCCCAGTTATTTTGTATTTTAAAATACACCTATCTGGAGGATTACTATAGACAATAATACTGTAATATGCTATTATTGTAATTAATTAAATAGTAATCAACTCTAGATTTCTAGAGTGTATTATATGTTAAAAAGTCAGGGGTGTCTGCCAAAACAATTCCCTGGCTTTTTTTATATTCTAACATATAACGACCTCTATAATCAAACTATTCCATTTTTCGATACACATAAATATAACTATATGCATCTAAAATAGGTATTAATCTAATACCATAATTATATTCAACACCAATATAATACATATTTTTCTCTTTATCATATCCATTACCATCTGTTATCTCTAAAACTTTATCGAATGAATACAGTAATTCAAACTGTAAATAATTTAATTCTTCTTGTAATTTCTTTAAGTCTATATCTCTAGAATTATTTAATTCTATTAATAGTTTTGTCGGATTCCATTGGTTACTCAGCTTTCCATCATACCAGTCTACACGCATGGTTCCTAATCTATTTTTTTCATCAGATTCAAATAATTGTTCTCTGTGTAACATTAATAACCCTCATCATTATCATAATCATTACAGCAATCACCTAAGCAATAACTTGTTCCATGGTAACCACAACAATATCCATTCCAATTTAAACAGTACATAATTTCATCTCTCCTCTGCCAACATCATAGTTGCATACTCTGTTGAAATTTCTACATATACTTTTAATTCTTTTTTAACCTCTACCTCTGAAAAATACAATACACATCTGTATGCAGGAACCTCTTGTTTATGTTCAATAATAGTAATTCCCTTATAACGGGGGAGGACGACATACGTCTAAAAATCGGCCACTTAAATTTGAATACCTTGATATAGCTTGAATACAGCGATTTTTTTGTTCTCACAAAATCTATAGATTTTATAGTTAAATCAGAGTTATCATAATCATAACTTCTAAGATTTGATTATGTAATTATATGCTAGTATTTGCAATACTTTAAGTATGGTCATAACTAGTAATCATAAGCACTCATATAATTTACGATTTTATCAAGTGGCCGAAAATAACACGTATGTCGTCTTCCCCCGTCATTGGTAAACTCTAGAATATAAGCTCTAGAATTCACTATCAAGACTAATGTATTGCATCATAATTATTTTCTTTAAATGAATAGTATGCATCCCCGATTATTACATGGTCTACTAATTCTATCCCTATTATCTGACCAACATCCTTTAACCTATCTGTAACGTTCTTATCTTCATTAGATGGTTCTACTTCATTACTAGGATGATTATGTATCAAAATAAACTTAGCTGCATTATTAAGTATCAGCCTTTTCATAATCTCTCTTGGATGTACTATCGATGTACTTACACTTCCTCTTGAAACTTCATGAATACCAATTACATTACTTTTAATATCTAATGCTAGAACATATAATACTTCTTCTGGCTCTTTGTGTATCTCTAGAACTTCCTTTGCAATCTTAAATACATCCTCTGGACCCTTTATTTTCCTGTCTATAGAGTATCTAGAACTTTTTTCTTTTATTAGTTCTACTTTATATTTCGTAAATATACTCATACTAACCCAATTCTTTCATCTTTTCTTCCAATGTATAATATGTACCTCCTCGCAAGTTACAATTAGTTGAGAAACAATTGTACCATCCATTTTCTTTATTCACTACTAATGATGCTCTTTTATCATTATGGAATGGACAATGTACATATAGATTTGAATCACTTTCTGTATAATCTACATCATTATTGTCAAATAAAACTTTATACTTATCTATTAAATTACTCATATCAAAACCTCCTAATTTTATTTACTTCACTTATATATAATCTCAGCAAGTGAATTAATGAAGGTTAAATTACTCTAGCTATATATGGAGGAGCGTCCTAAAAATGCGGATTTACAACGCTAAGGCGATTTTATCAAGTATTTGCAATGCATTGAGCAATTTCTGAGTTTTTCTTGAAAAATTACTCTATCTTCAAATAGTTCAACAATATACAGATTAATTTATGAACTAAATAATTAGTATTATTGTAGTTGAACATGTTGATTCGGCTATACTTCATATTAAAATAATCCAAGTTCATATAAGTACACTTTTTAGAACTTGGATTATTTATTTTTGCTTAACATTGTAAATCCGCATAAATAGGATTCTACCCCTATATCTAAAATGTACATAAAAATAGAGCATCGCCTTTACTGATACCCTACTACTTTATAATTTGTAATTTTCTTTTTGCTCTTATTAACGTTGACTTACTCATACCTGTTAGTTCTTCCACTTGTTTATATGTGTGAGTATCTAATAACTTTAGTGCATGTTCAACTTGTCCATTTTTAAACTTTTTGGGTCTGCCTTCTTTAAAATTTAAATCTTGTTTTGCAATCTCTTTTCCATCTTTCATTCTTTCAACTATACAGTCTTTTTCATATTCAGCAAATGCACTCATAATAGTAAACATCATTTTTCCCATAGCAGTTGATATGTCTACAATTCCCATATTTAATATATTTACCTTAATACCTCGTTCAGCTAGATTTTTAATCTTGGATATACCCTTTTCAGTACTTCTTGTAAATCTATCCAATCTTGTGACTACAAGGGTATCCCCTTTTAGTAGTTTACTTTCTAACTCTATAAACTTAGGTCTATCCATAGTTGCTCCTGAACACACTTCACTAAATACCTCTGTACACCCATTAGCTTTAAGTGTCTTAATCTGACTCTCTAGACTTGTATTGTCTTCTTGGCTCTTTGTGGAAACTCTAGCATATCCTAAGACTTTGTATGATACTTCTTGTTCATCGTTCGAATCAGTTAATAAAGTAAAGTAGATATAATGTTCCTTTAGTTTCATATCACTAGATATATGTTTAAACCCATCTATCAGGGTACTATACTTTTTCGCTAATAGATTCAAGAATCTTTGATTTTTATGATTAAATGCCCATAATGTTATCTCCTCTTTTTCTTGCTTAACTGTAACTTCTATATCTCCATTAAAGTATGATTTCTTAGAGGTAGTCTGTATATTATGGTTATTTAAAATCTGTTGTACAAATTCACTTTTCATATAAAACTCCTAACCTTAAAACACATTACGACACTTAGTTATGACACCTTCGTGTGTACTGATAATACTATATACTATTTAAGGTGTCAATACTCTTAAGTTGCGACACCATTCAAAAGTTTTAGTAAAACCCTACCTCTATTATGTAGAGTCCTACAGACTATAAACATCTAGAACTATTTTGTACACTTTTAATCGTTCTTTTACTTTCAAGTATCCAAACATTATATAATCTTTTCTATATTTAACTTACAATAGCATGTCTACTACATCCATTGAAATATTATATAATGTTTGCAACCTTTTAGATCTATCATCATATCTATCTATGGTTTTTGAACTTATATGACTTTTAGGGTACTTACTTCTTATAGCCTCTATAGATGCTTTATTCTCTTTGAAAGTACTTTCAATCTTAATCCTCTTTTCTTCAAACATTCTAACAACCTGCTTTAATTCTTTCTCTCTCAAACCATGGATTTCCTCAAAGAATACATCTATCTCATTTAAACACTTGAATGATTCCCTTATGTCATTAACTTCAACATCGTATGGGACTACCTGTACTTGTTTAATTCTTTCATTTATTATGTTCTCTATAGTATCACTTAACGATTTAAACTCTATAAAGTGCTTACTAGTATTTAAATCATAAACTCCCAAATAAGCTTTGTAATTATTTCTTAGCTGAATATATTTCATCTTATATTTATTAATTTTTTCTATATCATATTCTTCACTTATCAACCTTAATATCTCATTCATTGATGCGTTAAATTTAGCTATTCTCTTCTCTATCTTTGTCATATAGTATCTCCTTCTGATGTCCTTTTTTTATATATATCTAATTAAGGTTTTATCCACTTCATTTGTTATGGTTGGATGCTCCTTATAATAATTTAATACATTCATTGCTTTATATTTTTTAGATGTATTAGAAGTACTACTATTGGCAAAGGTCTCTATTAGATCATATAGATACTGAGGTAAGTTATCTATCACAGCTCTAATATCCTCTACATTTGGGGATTTTATTTCTTCGCACAAGTGGTTGATATTTGATAGAAAATCTTTTGCATCCTCTACATCTTTTAATTCTATAATAGTCTCTTCTGAATACATTAACAGTTCTGATAATTCCTCTTCTATCCACTCACTATATATAGTCTCTAATTCTTCATTATCTTCATAATTTAATTCACTAAGAAGTTCTTTTACTTTAATTGTATCTACCATTCTTATGTTTTTTCGTGCTACATCTACAATTTCTCTTTTTTGTTGTTGTCTCATCTTAATGTCCTTCCTTGTTTATACTTGTTAACTTATAATACACGTATCTCCTAAAGTGCAGGTAGAAGACAATTATTTGATTGATTATATCTTACATAAACAAGTAAAATTCACCACATTACTTACAATTAATTGTCCTTATAAGTTTCACTTGAAATTTTTTACAAGTAAAGCAATAATATAGATATTTCAAACGCTAGAACTTATTCTATTCCTATGTATTATACATATTTCAGAATCATTTAGAATAATGATATACTATCTAATACTCTTACTCTAAAGGGGGTTATTACAAATTGATAAGTACATTACTTACAGCAACTTTTTTTACATTTCTGATTTCTAATTATTTTTACTTTGAATATGAAAGATACAATCAGCGAACTAGTAGTAATAGAATTTTATCTCTATGCTATAAGAATTCTATTCCCATTCACTCGGGGTATTGTTGCTTTTCATTCCTATTAATTTATATATTTCTTATATCTTTACGTAATTTTATAGGCCAATTTGAAATTGCAGAAATTATAAATATATTTTTATTTTTTATTTTAACGTATTATTTATTATTAGAATTTGCTGAATATGATTTATATCAATTTAGTATTATTGATATAAATCCTCCTATACAGCCTTTAATTCATAAGCATTTTGATATATTTTCCCCTGGCGTTATATCTTGTTCAATTTCATCTATTTTACTAGTATTAGAATTTAACCACATAATTTCTCTTCGACCAATTAATTTTACAATTACTTATATGCTACTTGGATTTGGATTTATACACATTATACTTTGTTTATTATGTGCTAAAAAACCTTAACCATATACTATTACATAAAAAATAAGCGAGATTAACTATCTCGCTTACAATTACCCTCCATCATAAATATCTAGTAAGTAACTATCTGCAAATGCTGCGATATCATATACTTCTAGTTCCAGCATCTCTTCTGTTATCACTTCACTCTTTGACAAATCTTCCACTACTGGTTTATTTGGTGGTGATGGTAATACCATTTCATCTGTATCGTTATTATTTAAATTTTCAGGAGTTATAATCCCCCAATGCTTTAATACTTCTTCTAATGAAACTTCAGGTGTTTCATCTAAGTCATCTAATAAATCTGATATTCCAAATGTATCATTGTTATATGCATAATTCATACTATCTAAAATATACTTTGGTGTTTCTGGTAATGCATCCATATCAATATAGCTACCTATATATTTTTTTTCCATATGTACACCTCCTTAAAAATAAGGTATGCATATGCTTTAAAATTTATTACCTACTGTGATTACAATGTCTAAATATATCTACATATCCTTTCATCCCTATGGAAGGTTATATACAAGTGTGTATATAACCTTATGACATATATATCTTAATCAAGTGCAGAATTGTTTACTCTAGCTGGTATATATTATATATATACTTTTTAGCAATATAAACTATCTTGGCTTTATTTATCATATTTTTACATAACTTTTTATTAAGTAACTTTAGTGTAAAATACACGTATACTAATTTGTATTACTTATATTCGGTGATTTTTCGGAAATGTTAAGAATTCATCTAGAAAAACATAATTCATCCTAAATGGATTCTTAACATATTGAGGAAATTTCCTCAATATGTCACTTTTTAGTGTATTGGCTACAGACCGAGATATGTGTAAAAAGTGGAAGTATCAATTTTATAACCGTTGCAATAACTAAAGCTTAGTTTCAAAAATTAGGATTTTTAAAAAGTATAGAAATCTGCCTATTTTACACTTCAAAACTACAACAAATTAGATTTTGAAATATTGCAAAATAATTCTACACATAT
>NZ_JAVXMF010000040.1:0-16164 GCF_036646415.1 Clostridium sp.
TTCAATTTATCTTTGAATTTGTTTATCATAAAGATTACCTCCCTCAGACAAGAGTACTTTGCTATTATATATTAGATCATATTTTATGTCAAATTTAGCACTCTAATCATTGAATTGACTGAACTTAATGCATATTATGCATATTAAATAATAAATAAAATGATAGCTTTATACTTTTATGATTCAGCCTTTTCTGGTTGATAAATATAAGTTGATACTATAAATATGCGTTTATACGTTCAATTATTCTATTTCTTTTTTGATAAATTTTATGGTTGGTGCCCTTATATTTTAAGTTTATTTTTTCATTATAACTCATTACCCTATATTAAACAAGCTTTCTGTGTTAAATATTGTAATTCTTTCTATTTCCTCTCTGCTCTTGCCTGTAATTAAAGCTATTTCATCCATGATGTAACTTATGTAATTTGATTGGTTTCTCTTGCCTCTAAATGGTGTTGGAGCCATGTATGGACAATCGGTTTCTACTAAAAGTTTATCTAACGGAATAGCTTTAATAACTTCTTTTATGACTTTAGAATTTTTGAATGTAACAACGCCTGTAACTCCTATATAATACCCCAACTTTACGCATTCCTTTGCAAATTCTACACTTCCCGAAAAACAATGAACAACACCATTTACATCAGGAAACTCCTTTAGTATTTCTAGCGTATCTCCATGAGCTTCTCTATCATGAATTATAACAGGCAATTTAAACGCCCTTGCTATTCTCATCTGAGCTCTAAATACTTCCTTTTGAACATTTCTTGAAGGATTCTCTTCCCAGTAATAATCAAGCCCAATCTCTCCTATGGCAACTATTTTCTTAGCCGTTGCTAACTCACATATCCTCGCCCTTACTTCTTCATTAAATTCATCTGCATTCTCTGGATGAATTCCTGCTGCTGCATATATAAAATCATGTTCCTCTGATAATTTTACTGACATCTCAAGCCCTCTTAGATCTGAACCACAATTTATTACCCCTATAACTCCATTCTCACCTATCTCTTTTAAAACAGTTTCTCTATCCTCATTAAACTTTTCATCATCATAATGTGCGTGTGAATCAAAAATCATAATATCCCTCTTTCATAAATTTTCTATGCATCCGATGTCTACCGGCTCTAATACTCCCTTTTCTATAAATGGGATTCAAAGTCACTAGGCCCGCGGACGTACCCTTGGGTATATATTATATCCCAAAATCCCTATTGTAAATAGTAATCTAAACTAAAATGTCTTATTTATTATGTTTTAAACTGTTATAATCTAACTGTAAATTAACTAATTAAAGGTGTATTATATAATACGATAAGGACGGTGAATTTTATGATTTTTGATAGTCATATACATACCTCGTTTTCTACAGATTCAACTATGAATATCTTAGATGGTATCAAGGTAGCTAGAGATCATAATATTGGATTAGTTATAACCGACCATATGGATTTAAACTACCCAACTAACGTGGGTTTTCGCTTTAACCCAAATGAATTTTTTAATGAATATGAGAAATTTAGATCTGAAGATTTACTCCTCGGTATTGAACTTGGAATGTCTGCTCAATGTGTTGAACAAAATAAAAATATTATAGACAACTATAATTTTGATCAAGTAATAGGTTCTCAACACTGTATTGGAAATGATGACGTATCTAATCCCTATCTTTATAGGAATTTATCTATGGATCAGATGATTAAAAACTATTTCGAGGAAATTGTAAATTCCTTAAATACTCATAGTTATATTGATACTTTAGGTCACATTGACTTCATTTGTAGATATGCTCCTGTTAAAGATAAGGAAATTTATTATGATAAATATTGTGATTATATAGATACTATAATAAATTCATGTATAAAAAATGATGTAGTTATGGAAATAAATACTCGAAGACTTAAAGATAGGACAGCTTTTGATAATTTAAAGAAGATTTATAGTAGATATAGGGAACTTGGTGGAAGATATGTGACCTTAGGCTCTGATTCTCATACATCTAGAGCTATCATAGGAAATTTTGACGAAGGACTTCTTCTTTGTGATTTATGTAAAGTTAAACCTATATACTTTAAAAATAGAAATCCTGAATTTTTCTAAGTATCCTCGCCTACATTTACTTTCTAAAATTGTTATTCTTACTTTTGGCATAGGCAATCCCCCCTAAATTACATATCCTTATATTATTCTTTTTAAAAAGCCACATCAAAAGATGTGGCTTTCTAAATTAAATAGAAGAAACTCCTTCTAATATGCATTCGAATGAGTAAGTTCGAAAAGCTAAATCATAGATTTGGAGTGTCGCTTAACGTACTATAGATCCCGAATCAATATCCCCTGGATTCACTACACATAACTTTGAATCATCATCAGTGGCTGCTGAAAGTATCATTCCTTGTGATAACTCGCCTCTTAAAGTTACAGGCTTCAGATTTGCTACAAGAACTACATTTTTACCTATTAAATCTTCTGGTTTACAATGCATTGCTATCCCTGAAATAACTTGACGAGTTTCTCCACCTAAATCTACAGTAAATTTTAAAAGTTTCTTAGCTTTTTTTACAGGCTCACAAGCTAAAACTTTAACTACTCTAAGATCAATTTTATCAAAATCATCTATTGTAATTTCCTCTTTTATTGGAGTTATTTCTTTCTTTTGTGCAGCTTTGTTTTGCTCCTCTGCCATTCTTTCTGCTTCCTTAACTATTTCTTCCATATCAATTCTTGGGAATATTGCAGATCCTCTATTAACCTTTGTTCCTGCTACAATTCCATCAAAACTACCTAAGCTTTCAAGCGAAACATTTTCTATATTTACTTGCTCATTAATCTTCTTACTTGTCTCCGGTAAGAATGGAGAAAGTAGAGACGATGTAAATCTTAAACTTTCACATAAATTATATAATACTGTAGCTAATCTACCCTTTTGAGTTTCATCTTTCCCAAGAACCCAAGGTGTAGTTTCATCAATATACTTGTTTGTTCTTCTAATTAATGACCAAATTTCACCTAAAGCATCTGCTACTCTTAAGTCATCCATTTTCTTTTCTACTCTCTTAGGAGTGTCTAAAGCTAATGAAATAAGCTCTTCGTCTACAACTTCCTTAACATCTGGTGCTGGTATTATACCGTCGAAATATTTATCCACCATTGTAACTGTTCTTGAAACAAGGTTTCCTAAAGTGTTTGCTAAGTCTGAGTTAATTCTCTCTGCCATTAATTCTAGAGTAATTACTCCATCATTATCAAACGGCATCTCATGAAGAACAAAGTAACGAACTGCATCAACTCCGAACTTCTCTGCTAAGTAATCTGCATATAAAACATTTCCTTTTGATTTACTCATTTTACCATCACCTTGTAAAAGCCATGGGTGACCAAATATTTGCTTTGGTAATGGAATATCTAAAGCCATTAACATAATTGGCCAATAAATAGTATGGAAACGTAAAATATCCTTCCCAATTAAGTGTAAATCAGCCGGCCAATATTTTGTATATTCTTCAGCATGACTTCCATCTAAATCATATCCTAGTCCAGTTATATAGTTTGATAGAGCATCTATCCAAACATAGACTACATGTTTATCATCAAAATCAACAGGTATACCCCATTTAAATGAAGTTCTTGATACACATAGATCTTGTAAACCTGGAAGTAAAAAGTTATTCATCATCTCATTCTTACGTGATTCTGGTTGAATAAACTCTGGATGAGTGTTAATATGCTCAATTAGTCTATTAGTATAATTACTTAACTTTAAGAAATATGCTTCTTCCTTAGCGGGTTCAACATCTCTTCCACAATCTGGACACTTTCCATCATTAAGTTGAGCTGATGTGAAGAATGATTCACAAGGTGTGCAATACATGCCTTCATAATGCCCTTTGTATATATCTCCTTGCTCATATAATTTTTTAAATATCTTCTGAACTTGTTTTTCATGATATTCATCAGTTGTTCTTACAAATTTATCATAAGATGTATTCATTAGGTCCCAGATATCTTTAATATTGCCTGCAACATTATCTACAAATTCCTGTGGTGTTATTCCAGCCTCTTGTGCTTTTAGTTCGATTTTTTGACCATGTTCATCTGTTCCTGTTTGGAACCGAACATCATATCCTGCTAATCTCTTATAACGAGCTATGCTATCTGCTAAAACAATTTCATAACTATTTCCTATGTGCGGCTTTCCAGATGTATAAGCAATGGCAGTTGTAATGTAATATGGTTTCTTTGTCATATTTTATTCCTCCTTAGAATTGTCATATTTATTATAAGGTAATTTATACTTGGTATTTGCCTTTAATTAAGCATAAAAAAAGTCTCTATGCAGAAATATTTCTACATAGAGACGTTATATACGTGTTACCACTCTATTTCGCATTTATTTCTCAATAAATGCCTCAATAAGTAACTTTATCCAAAGGACTTTTATTACTCTGTCATATATGGGTGACTTCCCTATTTCCCTAGGTATCTCTACTTTAGAAAATCTGCTCCAAGACCATATTCCTAAATTTCCTTATCGCTAGCTTTCACCTTCTCTAGCTCTCTTTAGACAATTTCCTTTAGTACTCTTCTCATCATAGCATTTATTATAATATTAATTAAATGATAATACGATAACTTACATCTGTCAATAATATTGTTCATGTAGTAGCTTTCTTTTTAACTTATATTTTTCATATATTTTTGTTTCTCTTCATAATTAACCTTATTATGCTCATTTTTAGAATTCAAATTCACTATTTTATTGTTTTTTACTATTCTTTTTATAATATATGAATTATCATTGTATTTGTAACATACTTTTTTTCTATGCACATTTTGAAATAAATGCAAAATGTAAATTTATTGGGGGTAAATAAAATATGGAATTTATCAGAAAAAATCTTTACTTGGATAAATCTACAATAAAAGACGTACTAAAGCTATCCTTACCAGCGGTAATAGAGATGCTTTTGTACACTATGATATGGACAGTTGATACTATGCTTATTGGTCAATATGGCGGAGATATTGCTGTTAGTACAGTTGGTATATCATGTGAAGTTATTTATACCTTTACTAATATTCTTGTGGCACAAAGTCTCTCTGTTGGAATAACTTCTATAGTAGCTAGAAAATATGGAGCCCGTGAACTTGATACGGCTAATGAGTATGCAACTTTAGGACTTTCTCTTGGCGCTATAGTCAGTATAGTAACAACTTTGTTTATATTTTTACTTAGTAAAAAGTTATTAGCTTTTGCTGGTGCTGAAGAAACTATTATAAATTTAGGTACAACCTATATAAACATTGTATGCATTGGTCTTCCTTTTAATATGATGTCTAGTATGCTTGCAGCTATCAATCGTTCTTATGGAAATACAAAAACACCAATGATTGTATCTATTGTAATGTTAATAGTTAATCTTTCTCTAGATATTGTATTAATATTTGGATTGTTAGGTTTCCCTGAACTTGGTATTAAGGGTGCAGCTATTGCAACTACAATATCAAATATATCTGGATTTGCTTATTCAGCAATATATACTTATAAAAAATCATTAATCAAAGTTAATTTTAAATACCTTAAAAAGTTTAATTCTATAAAACTAAAAGATGTTACCCGTCTTTCTATTCCCGCTGGTATGCAAGAAGCAGCTTACAGTCTGGCTAGACTTTTTACTAGCATGATGATTATGCATCTTGGCACAATCGCATTTGCTGCAAACCAAATAACCTTAACTCTTGAAAATATATCATTTATGCCTGGTTGGGGATTTGCTATTGCTGCAACAACTCTTGTTGGAAATAAAGTAGGAGAAGGTGATTATAAAAAAGCAAGAGAATATGGACGTGCATGTGGAATTTTAGGAATTGGTGTAATGTGTATATTTACTTTACTATTTATTATATTTCCATCACAACTTATAACAATGTTTATTGATAGTGGTAGTACAGAGGTAATCTCCCTTGGAACTGTTTGTCTTATGATAGCCGCTATTGAACAACCTATGATAGGATTATCAATGATCGTAGGTGGAGTTTTTAAAGGATATGGAGATACAAAAACTCCTTTTATTATAGCATTTATCACCTCATGGTTTATAAGACTTCCATTAGTATTCTTATTCATCTATATTTTAGGCACATCCATAACAGTATTTTGGATTATATGTCTTTTGCAATGGTCTATAGATGGAATACTTCTTTATATCTTCTATGTTAAGAAACTTAAATATATAAATAGTCATGTTTAATTAAAACATACTCAATTTTAAGACAGTATAAATTATCTCATTAACATAACCGCTAAATTTACTGCTAAAAGCACAGCACAAAAATCTACTATTAATGCTACCCATAAACTATGTCTTACTTTTTTAATTCCCACAGCTCCAAAATATACAGTTAGTGTATAAAATATAGTTTCCGTAGAACCCATGATTATTGATGATAAGAATCCTAAAAATGAATCAGGTCCATAGGTTTTAACTATATCTGTGAAGACTCCTATAGCTCCACTTCCTGATAGTGGCTTTATAAAGATTAAAGGAACAATCTCTGGAGGTATACCAACTATGTTAACTGCAGGTTTTATTAAATTTATAACATAATCTAACGCACCAGAAGCTCTAAAGCAGTTTACAGCTATAAGCATGGCTAAAAGGTATGGAAAAATCCTAACACATACATTAATTCCATCCTTTGCTCCCTCTACAAAACATTCATAAACCTTTACTTTTGCAACAATACCATATAATACAACTCCACCTATTATTATAGGAATTATTCCCTTCATGATATAATCAAATATAATTACCATACCTTACTCTCCTTCAAAAATATTTTTGTAGAAACTTACATAGCACAACCCCAAGAATAGATGCAAAAGTTGTAGTACATAGTGCTGGTAGTATTATTGCACCTGGATTCACTGAGTTAAATGCAGCCCTTATAGATACAACTGTAGTTGGTACAAACTGTATACATGCAGCATTTAAAACTAAAAATAACACCATATCATTACTAGCTACATCCTTATGACCATTTATTCTGTCCATTTCTTCCATAGCTTTTATTCCAAATGGAGTTGCTGCATTTGATAGACCAAACATATTCGCTGTCAAATTCATAACTATTGCTCCTAATGCTTTATCGTCCTTCCCAGCTTCTTTAAATATTCTTCTAAGTATGGGTCTTAATAACTTTGCAAGCTTATCTGTGAGCCCACTTCTCTCCGCGATCTTCATTACTCCACACCAAAGACACATCATCCCAAGTAATTCTATTATCAATTGCACTGTTGATGTAGTTGTTGATACTATTGTTTTTGATAAAAGTTCACCATCTCCTGTTATTAACCCAAACCCTATCCCTATAAATAAAATTCCAAACCATATTACATTTATCATATAGACGCTCCCTTACACCAAAAATAAATATATATTTCTACATAATGTATATGTCCAAACCATTTGTATTATTTTCCTTTTGTATTATTTTCCTTTTTTATATTTTATATATTTTTTGAAAGACTCATTTCTGTACATAAAAGTTGGGTTTTAGTTAAAACTAGTTTTAACTTATTTAATGAATAAACTTCTATGTTAATTAGATTTATGGTTGAATTTAAACCTTGTGAATGATAACATTTAATATATAAATTAAATTTATAAAACAAAGGAGATTTTTTATGAATGAAACTAATTTAAAACAAGCTCAAAAGGAAATTGATGAAGCACTTTCTACAATTGAAAAATTAGAAGAAAACATTAAGTGTAACTCTGTATCAGATGATATGATAAAAGAAAATTTTATTTCTCTTTCTAAAAAAGTTCAAGAAATTGAAGCAGTTCTTAAAGATGAGGGTATTCTATAACTTTAATATTATATATTAGAAGAGCATAACTTCACCCACACTTATATGGATAAAGTTATGCTCTCATATTAAAGAATTATATTATTCTACTCTTAGTTACCATCATATTGTGGCTCTGAGAAACCTCTTCCCATAACCTCTCTAACATCAGTTATTGTAATAAATGCTACCTCATCCACCGCTCTTACTAATCTTTGCAATTCAATTAATTCTTCTGTTGAGCAAACTATAAATAATATATCCTTACTTTCTCCAGTATAAACTCCCCTACCATTTATACTAGTAATACCTCTATTTAAATGCTTCATCAATTCCTCTGCTATTTCACTAGATTTATTAGAAATAATGTGTACACCTTTAGAGTAATTTACACCCTCAACCAATGTATTTACAACCTTGGATACAATAAATATAGATATTAAAGCATACATTGCTTTTTCTACTCCAAACACAAATAGCCCTACAACTATTATACTTCCGTCTATACACATCATTATTTGATTTATAGGTATTTTTTTCATAAAATGCTTAATTATAATTGCAAGTAAGTCTGATCCACCTGTTGATGCTGATGCTCTTAATACTAGTCCAACTCCAGTTCCAACAAAAAGTCCTCCGAATACACTAGCTATTAACAGATCTGATTGAACTGGTGGAATAAAACTTGTATACCAAAGTGCAACGGAAACATATATAGCTCCAAATATAGCCTTTTTTGCAAACTCCATACCCTTTATTTTTATTCCAATTATAAATAATGGTATGTTTACAATTATATTTGTTAACCACAATGGTATTTTAAATGCATATTCTAATACAATTGAAAGTCCCGAAACTCCGCCTGTAACCAAGTGCTGGGGAGAATAATACACATTTATACCTATTGCAAGTATAGTTATTCCAAACATTATCATTAAGTAATTTTTAACTTCTGTCTTATTAAGAAATTTCTTCATGTTAGCCTCCTAGTTATTTAATGTTATACTGCTTATATCTATGTTACTATTGTTTTATAGCATAGATTGTAATAGGTTGTAAATACTAATTTAAATTATCCCTTTATAGAATTAATAATTGGATATATTTTTATAACAATGTATGTATTTTCTGCCCATTATGCTAAAATTATATTATAACATAATAATAATAAGGAGTATTTATGAACAGTCATACTATTTTTCTTAACATCTTAAATTTCATATTTATATTAAATATAGCCTTCGCTATAATAGTAATAGTTTTCGAAAGAAGAAATGCTAATAGTACTTGGACTTGGTTAATGATAATGTTGTTTATACCATTTGTTGGATTTATATTATATTTATTCTTCGGTCAAGATTTGCGTAGAAAAAAATTCTTTGTTCTAAAGAAAGAGGAAGAATTGGTATTAATGAAGTTTTCAGATGACCAAAAAAAGCTAGTAAACGATAAATATATAGTAAATAAAAATCCACTATTATATGAATATCACGATGTAATTAATCTAAACTTGTCTAGTGATAATTTTGTTGTTACAAATAACAATAAAGTTGATATTCTTAATAACGGTGATGCCAAATTCCCACTTTTAATTGATTGTATAAAAAATGCAACAAAATTTATTCATATTCAATACTATATTTTTGAAGATGATAATATTGGAAATGAACTTTTAAACTTGTTGGTAACTAAAGCTAAAGAAGGTGTTGAAATAAAACTTCTGTACGATGGAATGGGTTGTATTCACAATAAAAAGAATTTTTTTAACCCTTTAAAATCTGCTGGTGGGGAAGTATCTTGTTTCTTTCCTCCATTTATCCCATATATAAACGTAAGAATAAATTATAGAAATCACCGTAAAATATGTGTTATAGATGGTGTTCATGGTTTTGTTGGTGGTCTTAATGTTGGTGACGAGTACCTTGGTCTCTCAAAAAAATTCGGTTTTTGGAGAGATATTCATCTTCATCTTCAAGGAGACTCTGTTAATTATCTAGAATTAAGATTTTTAATGGATTGGCGCTTTGCAAGCAAAAAAGACTTCTTTATGAGTGAAAAATATTTCCCTAAAAATGAATACATTGGAATGACAGCTGTCCAAATAATTTCAAGTGGCCCTGACTCTGAGTGGTGTTCCATACGTAATACCTACCTTAAGCTAATAAATAAAGCTAGGAATTCAGTATATATACAAACACCTTATTTTATACCGGATGAAAGCATACTAACAGCTCTTAAAATTTCATGTTTATCTGGGGTAGATGTTAAAATTATAATTCCTTGCAAACCAGATCATCCATTTATTTATTGGGCATCTAAATCATATATTTGGGAACTTGTAGAATGTGGAGCTAAATGTTATACATATGATAATGGATTCATCCATAGTAAACTTGTTTCTATTGATGGAAAAATGTGCACCATAGGAACTGCAAATATGGATATTCGTAGCTTCAGTCTCAACTTTGAAGTTAACGCTATTATATATGATGAAAAAACAACCTTAGATGTTGATAAAGCCTTTGAAGATGATTTATTAAAAAGTACCCTTCTTACAAAGGAACTTTACGATAAGCGACCAGTAATTATTAAATTTAAAGAGGCTATATCTAGATTGCTATCTCCTATATTGTAGCTGTAAGATTAGGCACTATTTTAAATCAGTGTTGATTATTACATTAACTTGAAACATAACCAAAAATTAAAATAAACCGTTGTATCTATAAAATGATTATAGATACAACGGTTTTATATTTATATTGTTAATGGTACATAAACCATTAAAGTTAGTAATGCATCAATCAACAAACTCAAACTAAATTTTGCTATAAATACACATTCAAATTCACGTGCGTATAAATAATATCCATAACTATAGACTATAATACTTATTAATATGCATATGATAACCCCTATATAAATAGGTGCTATAATTTGTGGAAGCATATATGCATATGTTCCATAAAACATTTTTATTATCACAAAAATCTTTGCACAAGTAGTTATTGCTGCTACAGCTATATACATAAGTTTTTTTTGTTCAACTGGAAACTTATAATCTAAAAATGTAACAATACCACTTAAAACCAATCCTACAGCTATCCAAGCAAATCCTACAATTATTATATATACAAAACTATACATTATACCTTGTATAGTATAAAAAAATGCACTTACTTTTTCGGAATTCCTTGGTAAATTATTTATAGATTTGAAGTCTTCTCTAGTAGAAGCTATGACTACATCATAAATATCTTTCTCATTAAAGCTTAAATAACTAATATAATCTTCATTTACATATGGATTTATGCATACGCCTCTTGTTCTTGTAACTGGTTCTATCTCATTAATTTTACCATCCTTTATTATTAATTCTGCTATTCCCCTACGTGATTCCTTTTTACCATATACATTGTCAAAATTTACGTAAAATTTTCCTCCGTCTTTTTCAGAATATGCACCCACACAATTAATAAGATAGTTTGAATTATTGATATAAGGCTTGTTTTCCTTTGCTTCCCCGCCCGCTATTGGAAATTCAATTAATCTACAAGAATGAAACTCACCTTTTATATGTTGTTCAAACATTATATATCCATTTTCATCATCTGAAGAAGTTGCCATTCCTTTATAATTAATTTTACTATTCTTAGCTATCGTTTGTACTAATATAGGTTCTGATGCTATGCCTTCATTGAATGTGAATGATTTAAATAATGAGTCATCTTCCATATAACATATAAGAAATCCATCCTTAGTTGTACTAGCCGAAATCATATTTACTTTTTCTGCTGGTAATGATATCGATTTACTTTCCAACGTATTTATAATTTCGATTCTGTCATCATAGCTAACAACTAAATTATTATTATCTAATTGGCAAGCAACTTCTGGTCCACGAATAGTTTCTCGCTTAATTTCATTTAAATCTTTATCTAATATTATATTTTCTAAATATCCTTCTCCACCATCTACAGAATTATACATTAATATATATCCAGCACTGCTTTTAGTCAATAACACTTTACAAACAAGGTCCTCAGTTAAGTCATATTCTTTTGTCCTTGAAACTTTTCCATGTAAATCTGTTTCACATAAATTAAGTTTATTATCATTTGCATAAGCTATAATAATTTTACTTTCTTCTTTTAAAATTACTGGAGCATTTTTTCCAAGTGCAGTTCCTAAGCTTACCTCTTTACTCCAAGTTTCAGACGGTGGCTGTATTTCTAAATTATAATTATTCATATAGCTTCCAATTAAAATTAATATAAAGGTTACTATAATAAGTGAAAATAAAACCTTACCCCTTTTTTTCATTTTCCATCCCCCTAATTTACTATTAGTGATTACTCATGCCATGCTTAACTGCTACTTTTAACATTTTAACATTAATGTACGTGGTTATTTTTCTAACTATTCAGTTAATTGCATTTACAATAATACCCCTGTAAATATAACAACACTTTACTGTAATATACTTAATGTATTTTACAGTAAAGTATCAATATTGCATTAATTTCACTTAATAGAGTGTGCACTCCTCAATTAGGAAAACTTTTTAATTTAACATTTATAAAACCCAAATCATGCTATAAGTGGTACAAATACCATTAAGCTGAGTAGTGCATCCATTAACATAAATATGCTAAATTTACCTATGAATATTCCTTCGAAATCATCTACATATACAAAATATCCATATCCATATACTATTCCCCCTATTAATAAGCAAATAGATATTCCTATAGCTATTGGTGCTATAACATTAGGTAACATAGATACATAAGTTCCATAAAACATATTAACTATTACATAAGTTTTTGCTATTATACCTACTGCAGATAATATAACGTATACAATCTTTTTCTTCTTCTCACTAAATGAATAATCAATGAAAGTAACTGCACCACCAATAACTAATACTGGTATTATCCAACGAAAACCTAGAATTATTATATATGATACACTTACCATAACACCTTCTAACATGTAAAATAATGCTGTACGCTTTTCTGTTCCCCTAGACACATTATTTTCAACCTTAAACTCTTGATTAGTTGATGCTATATTTACATTATAAACATTTTCCTCTTTGAAGCTTAAAAACCCAATGTAATCCTCATCACTATATGGATGTATACATAACTCTCTTAGTCTTGTTACAACCTCTATATTCGATGCTTGCCCATCTTTTATTACAAATGATATGATAGCTTGTTGTACTTCCTTTTTGCCAAATGCTCTACTCATAGTTGCGTAAAACTTACCACCATCTTCAGAGTACGAACCCTTTGTATTTACTATATACTTTGAATCATCAACTGAAAGTGTGCTAATTTTAGTCTCTCCTCCATCTATAGGAAATTCCATTAGCTTAGTCAACGCATACTCATTTCTCACATATTCTTCAATTAGTATATATCCATATTTACCATCTGTAGAAGATGACATATTATTATATGAAATTTTCTCCGGTTTTACTATACTTGTAACTAAAATAGGCTTTGAAGCTATACCATCTTTAAATGTAACTGCCTTAAAAAACTCATCTTTTTCTAAGTAACACACTAAAAGTCCATCTTTACTTGCGCTTGCTGTAACCATGGATAACTCTTCAACCATTACTGATGATGATTTATCCTCTAAAGTATTTACAACTTCAATCTTATCATTATAAGAAATTACTATATTGCTACTATCTATTTGATAGGTATGTTCTACCCCTTCAACAATTTTTCTATTTACTACATTTAAATCTTTATCTAAGATTATATTTTCTAAATACCCTTGTCCTGATTTTGATGAATTATACATTAAAATATATCCATCACTACTTTTAGTGAATACTACATTTTTAAGAAGTTCTTCGTTCACCTCATACTCTTCAGTTCTTAATATTTTACCATTTAAATCTGTCTCACATATTTTTAGTTTTTTTGTATCCTCGTAAGCAGTAAGTAACCTCTCTGTTTCTTTTATAATTACTGGCGAATTCTTTTGCCCTCCACTTCCTAATTGTACCTCTTTACTCCATGTTTCTGATGGTGGTTGTTTTAATAAATTATAGTTATTAAAATAACTCCCAGTAAGAATAAATATAAAAGTTATAACAACAATTAAAAGCAATGCCTGTTTCTTTTTTCTCATTTCCTTCTACCCCCATTAAGCTAACAATTACATAGAAAATTTATGCATTTTTGTCTATTATATCTATAATACCATTAGTATATAGAATATTCAAACATATACTCACTAATATTGTATAGTATTAATTAACTTCCCTTTCTCTTTCATATTTTATATTTATATTGTAAAATAGTATATATTATAATTCAAATTTACGTATATGGAAGGTATTTGTATGAAAAAACATGGTAAAGTTATTAACTTTGACAATGACAAGGTTTATGTTGTAACAGATGATAATGAGTTTGTTACTATAGAAAGAAATTCTACACCTCCGATTAAAGGTAGTACATATAGTGGTGTCCAATTTGTAGACCGCTCTAATATGATAAAAATTTTTTCAATACTCATTTTTGTATCTATTATTGTTATAACAAGTTTATACTTTATATTTTTTGCACCTAGAGCATCTATAATAATATCTTTAGGTTCTAATATTAAATTAGATATTAATAATAATAAAATAGTTAAAATTACAGATTCTAGTGGAGTTCCTTTAGATACTGATAACTTTAATTCCCTAAAAGGAAATGAGTTAAATGATGGATTATCAATTTTATTTGATACTGCACTTAATAAAGAAATAATTCCTATATGCGATGAGTATTCAAAAGGCAATATTTATGTATATATTACCAAAAGCCATAAAAAAGAACCTCTTAACTTTGATGTATTTAAAGAATACGCCTACAAATTCAATTATGAATTAATAGTAAATAGAAATGATAATGTATTAACTCCAAACTAATAGCATTAGTGTTTCTAATTTATAATTTCTAAACTTAAACTACTATTATATTAAATATTAATTTTCAGTATTTATACAATAAGACACACCCTAGCTATCATTTATCTAGGGTGTGTCTTATATACTTTTAAATCTTATTTTTTGTATACTGGTATTTCAAATTTAAGTTCAGCATTAGGACACTTGTCCAATATTTGTTTAATGTATTTTATTTGTTTATATGCCCATGGCACATCCGTAGAATATTGATGCCATGGATCATTAAATCCATGTACATTCCATCTCATCTCATATAATGTATTTTGCTGTGAACTAGTATTTATATATTGCTGAGCTATCCATGATGCTCCACCTGCTATTGCCTCTTCTGGTGTAAACCACCCTTCTTCGTAAGCTCTCTTTGACCCCGCACCTACTGGATCACTATCATATGCTCCAATCCCAAAAAAGTTATAAACAGTTCTTCCATTATGAGTAACACCCTTTGCTAATTGAGATGTTCCATGACCTGTTTCTAATATAGCATGAGCAACAAGATATGCTGGATTTATTTTTGCTACCTCTGCTGATTTTAGGAAAGCCTCTCCCTTTCCAGATAATACTCCCTCACTTGTAAGTGAAGAATTAAGCTCATTAGCAGTTATTCCATTTACATAATTTAAATTCATAAATTGATATATACCATAGCTATCATTTTTAAATCTATCTGGATCCATATACTGCTTTATATCTGTTCTCTCAGCTTTTGTATTATATCCATAGGACCTTACAAATGACGGAGCCTTAGTTACTTGCTTGTCCACAAATTCATCTAAAGTAAAATTTAATTGATAAGTGGTAAAGGATGTAGACTGTGCTGAAGATATAGTAGAAAACTCCTTTACTGTAGGCTTTTCTATAGATTTTCTCTCACTATCGTATAATCCTTCTTTTACGATTATAGTATAAGTACAACTTGTTTTATATCCACCCACAGGTGGAGATATTACTATAGCTTTATTGGAAGAATTATAACTTAATCCTACACTTACAGGCTCTCCATTTGGTGTTGTAACAACAACGTAATTGTATAATTTATTTATAATTTCTTGATGTAAGCTCTTACTTAATTTGATTGTCCACGTTTTATTTGTTTGTATATTTATTTGGTGCGATAAATCTTGTACACTAACAGCTGCCGATGCACTATTGGTGAATATTAGCGGAATTGTACATATAACAGCCGCTAAAGCCATTGTTAAAGCTCTTTTTACTAATTTTTTATTCATATTTCCCCCATATGTTTAAAATTTGCATGTATATACTGTATTGTATGGCGTTAGAGTATAATTTTAGTAGGCAAATATGACAAAAAAAAATAAGGGGGATACAA
>NZ_JAVXMF010000041.1:0-14606 GCF_036646415.1 Clostridium sp.
CAAGCTGAAAGTACTGCTAACTATATGAGTAAAGGTAAACTTTTAAGTGTAGCTGGTAGAATTGAAACTCGTTCTTATGAAGCTAAAGACGGTGGAAGAAGATATGTTACTGAAGTAGTAGCTGATGAAGTAAGTTTCCTTGAATGGGGCGGCAATAAAACATCAGGAATGAATACAAGTGCTAATTCTCACAATGATTCATCAATACCATCAGATTATTTTGGTGGAGGAGATATGACTCCAATTGATGATGGTGAGGATATGCCATTTTAATAATTAGGTAAGGAGGTAAGTGCAATGGCTTATGATAGAAATGATAAAAGTGATAAAAGAAGAGGCGGAAACAGAAAAAGAACTAAGAGAAAAGTATGTTCTTTCTGCATGGATAAAGCTACCGCTATAGATTATAAAGATATCAATAAATTAAGAAAGTACGTTACAGAAAAAGGTAAAATATTACCAAGAAGAATTTCTGGAAACTGTGCTAAGCATCAAAGAATGTTAACAGTAGCTATTAAAAGAGCTAGAAACATAGCATTATTACCATTCACAACTGAATAGTAATAGCTAAGTAAGTTAATAAAACATAAAATTGATACAAAACTAGTGAATGGATAAGATTCACTAGTTTTTTTTATTATTATACTGTGAAATAAAGGCAAATATGTCTACAATGATGTTGCATAAATATTAAAAAAAAATTACAATATACTTATAGCCTAAGGAAGGAATGATTCTTATGAGAAGAGAAGAATTTAATATCATGTCTAATATAAAAGTAATAGAAGGATTAAAGGCAGAGTTAGTTTGTATTATTGGAGATTTCTTTAAATTATTAAGTAGAGGAAGTAATGTAGCACAAGATGCACTTTTAGATTGTATATCAGGGGCAATAATAATATTATATATTTTAGCAGAAAAGTTAGGATATTCTCATTTAGCCATTGATGAAACTATGAAAAAGAAGTTAAAAGTTGGAATAGTAGAAGGTGATAGTCTTGAAAAAAATGGTAAGGAATTATCTAAACTTTACGACCATTTAAGGGAAAGAAGTTAATAGGAGGATATTATGGAACAAAAGATTAATACCAGAGGTATAATTGAATCTGCATTAATGGCAGGTATTATAACCATAATTTTAATGGCGACATTATACCTACCACTAATGTACATAGTTGGAGTGGTTATATTACCTATACCTGTAGCTGTTTTGTATTATAGACATGAGTTTAAATATGTTGCAGGATGTATAGTAGTCAGTATTGCAATAACAAGTATGTTCAGTAATCCCATTATAGCAATTAGTTCATCAATATCTTATTCCCTAGTTGGTGGTACTATAGGATATTGTATAAAGAATAAGAAGAAACCATATAAAACTTTAATACTAGTGATATTAGCAAGTATAATATCATTTATAGGAGAAGCTTGGCTTGTAGCCAGACTAATCAATAATACTAATTTATTTGGATTTATAAGAGAACAATTAGTGATGTATTCAGAAACTATGAATGCAGCTATGGAATCAGCAAAAAGTTTTTACAGTAGTATGGGAATGAGTGCTACGCAACTACAAATGCTAGATCAAGCAGCTAGTATATTCACAGTAGAAGCTTTTATAATATATTTACCAGCTGTGATTTTATTATATGGATTTCTAGTATCTTATATATGCTTTGGTATTACACGTAAAATACTCATAAAGTTGAGGTACAAGGATATTGAAACATTAAATTTTTCAGAGTTCTATGTATCAAATTTATTAGGTGCTGCATTGATTTCAATTATAAGTATAGGCATAATAGTTAATAGTAGGGGCGTAGAGTGGGCATTACTATTGTATAATGCAACAATGTTAGTAACTATGGTACTAATGGCCATAAATGGCGTGGCTGTTACAAACTATTTCTTAACAAAAAAGATGAATATGAATAAATCTCCTAGAACGTTTATGATAGTTATAATATTTATATTAGGATCTTATATTATTTTTAGTATTATTGGCTTTGTAGAAATGATATTAGATTTTAGAAAATTAGACCCTCATAGGCTTAGAAAGGCGTAGTGTATGAATAAAGGTAAATTTAAAGAGGATATATGTTATTTTATAAAAAGTAAGATATGTATATTTTTAATAATCATATTAGTTATGATATTATTTATAATGCATAAATTTCTTGGAATGAGTATAGTTCTTCTAATATATACCCTTTTATTACTATATACAATTTTTTCAAGTAGTGATGAAAGTAATGATTTTAATAATTACGTTGGGGATATAACATCCAAGATAGACTTAGTAAATACAATAACATTTTCTAATGTTCCATTTCCTATAATGTTTTTATCAGAGGATGGTTCAATAATTTGGTGCAATAGCAGTTTATTATGTAATATAGATGATAATTATATAATAGGTAAGCATATTAAAGATGTAATAAAAGAAATAAATTTAAAGTTAATTTTAGAAGGAAAGAAATTAGAATATAAAAATGTAGTTTGGGAAAATAGACATTATGACATTTATATTAATATAGTTGATGGTAACTTAATAGATGAAATTGATAAGGTTATAATAGTTTATCTTTATGATATTACTAACAATGTTAATTTAATAAAAGAAATTAGTGAGACTAAAGAAAGTGTAATGTTAATAGAAGTAGATAATTTAGATGATGTTATAAAAACTACAGAGGAAGGATCAAGACCTCAACTTATAGCAGATATAGATAGAACTATAAATAGTTATGCAAATAATTTAGATGCTCTAATAAGAAAATATTCTTCGAATAAGTATGTTCTGACTACAAAGGATAAAAATATAGAAGGTGAAATGAGTAAAAAATTTGATATCTTAGATACAATTAGAGAAGTAAGTAGTGGAAATAAACTTACAGTGACTTTAAGTATAGGAGTTGGAAGAGGGGGAGATACCTCAGCCCAAAATCATGAATTTGCAACAATAGCTAAAGATTTATCACTTGGAAGAGGCGGAGATCAATGTGTTGTAAAAAGTTTTGAAAAGGTATCCTTTTATGGTGGAAAGACTAAAGAAGTAGAGAAGAGAACAAAGGTTAGAGCTAGAGTTATTGGGCACGCGCTCCTTGATCTTATAAATGAAAGTAGTAATATATTTATTATGGGTCATTATAACCCTGATATGGATTGCTTAGGAGCTTCAATAGGTATGTATAGTACAATAAACTCTCTAAACAAAAGGTGCCATATAATACTTGATGAGCCACATGATGCAGTAGAATATATGTTGGAAAAACTTAATGGGAATGAAGAATATAAGGATGTATTTATAAATACTCATGCTGTTAAGGGAATAAAAGATGATAAAAGTTTATTGATATTGGTTGATGTTCATAATGAAAGTTACGTGCTTTCCATGGAGGTTGTAAACCTGTTTAGTAGAACAGTGATTATTGACCATCACAGAAAGACTAAGGATTTTATTCAAGGAACATTACTCAGTTATGTAGAGACCTATGCATCATCAACGTCAGAGCTAATAACAGAGTTAATTCAATATATGGTGGATAAGCCAAAATTAAAAGAAATAGAGGCGGTAGCATTACTTGCAGGAATATGCCTGGATACTAAGAACTTTTGTTTCAAAACAGGAGTAAGAACCTTTGAGGCAGCTGCATTTTTAAGAAGATTAGGTGCAGACACTGTGGATGTTAAAAGGATTTTTAGTGAAGCATTAGATATATATATAACCAGATCTGATATAATAAGAACGTCAAAGGTTAAAAATGGCATAGCAATAGCCAAATGCCCACCAGATATATCAAATTCTGTGTTATCTGCTCAAGCGGCGGATGAACTGCTAAATATTACAGGTATTCAAGCATCCTTTGTTCTTGTTAAAATGGAAGAGGACACTTATATAAGTGGAAGATCCTTAGGTGATATAAATGTTCAAGTAATACTTGAATATTTAGGTGGTGGAGGACATTTAACAATGGCTGGTGCTAGAATTAAACAAACTACACAAAACCAAGCAGAAGAATTATTAAATGATGCTATAGAAAAATACTTAAGGAAGGGTGAATAATAATGAAAGTTATTTTATTACAAGATGTAAAATCAGTTGGGAAAAAGGGGGACGTTGTTAATGCCTCTGATGGATATGCAAGAAACTTTTTATTTCCAAAGAAATTAGCTCAAGAAGCTAATGATGTTAATATGCATATTTTAAATAAAAAAAATGAAGCTGATAGAAAGAAAAAGACAGCTGAGATAGAAGCAGCACAAAAAGTTGCTAGCGAATTAAAGGATAAAGAAGTTATCATATATGCTAAATCAGGAGATAATGGTAGATTATTTGGAGCAATAACAACAAAGGATATTTCTCAGGAAATTGAAAAACAACTAAAGGTAACAATAGATAAAAAGAAAATTGTAGCAAATACAATTAAGACTATGGGAATATATGATGTAGAGTTAAAATTATATCCAGAAATATCAACTAAGGTAAAGGTTATTATAAAGGAACAACAATAGAGTCTAAAACTGAGGGGAGGAAAGCATAGAAGAAATATATGATTTCTTCTATGCTAATACATTTTGAATATAAATTCATTAGATAAATCTAACAATTTAAATCTTGAAGAAAATATGTCATTAGAAGTGGAAATAGAGGTTTTACATGATGTTATGTATAAACTTTTAGATGAAGGGACTATAAGAGGAAGAGCAGTTAAATTTAAAGTTCAGAAACACTTAAGTGGCAAAGACTATTATAAAAAACTATATGCAATTAATAAAATAGTTACTAATGGAAAAGGTATAGCTATACCACCAAATGAAAGCAATATTCAAGAATCATTGCAAGCTACTAGCTTAGAAGTAAGTGAACTTTTAGCTAAAAGATATATACAAAATAAGATAGATTCAGAAGTTGAAAAACACATTATAGAAAAACAGGACAAGTATGTAGATGAGATAAGACTTGGTATTATCAAAAAACAAAGAGGGTCTGAAAACAGCAAGACTTTAAAGAAATACGAAGATCTTGAATCATTAGACTCAAAACATTTAACTCAAAACATTATGAGTATGTTAAGACCTGAAAGTTTTTCAGAAATAATAGGACAAGAAAGAGCAATTAAGTCTTTAATATCAAAAATGTCATCACCTTATCCTCAACATATTATTTTGTATGGACCTCCAGGGGTTGGAAAAACAACAGCTGCAAGAATTGCACTTGAGGAAGTAAAGAAACTAAAGCATACTCCATATGAGGTAGATGCAAAGTTTGTAGAGGTAGATGGGACAACTTTAAGATGGGACCCAAGAGAAATATCAAATCCATTATTGGGGTCAGTTCATGATCCTATATACCAAGGATCTAAGAGAGACTTGGCAGAGAGTGGTACTCCAGAGCCAAAGACAGGGTTAGTTACACAGGCCCATGGGGGAGTATTATTTATAGATGAAATTGGAGAGTTAGATTATACACTTCAAAATAAACTGTTAAAGGTACTAGAAGATAAAAGAGTAGAGTTTTCATCATCTTATTATGATCCAGATGATGAAAATACGCCTAAATATATAAAATATTTATTTGATAAGGGTGCACCAGCAGATTTTGTACTTATTGGTGCTACAACTAGAGAGCCGGGTGAAATAAACCCTGCCTTAAGATCAAGATGTACTGAAGTATATTTTGAGCCATTATCAGCTAAAGATATAGAGCATGTTGTATTAAATGCTAGTAAAAAGTTAAATATAATATTAGAGGATGGATTGGCAAGAGAGATAAGCCGGTATACTATAGAAGGTAGAAAAGCTATAAATATTCTTGCTGACGTATATGGATATGTACTATTAAATAGAGAGACTACAGAAGATGTAGTTATAACTATAAATGATTTTAATCAAGTAGTTTCAAATAATAGATTAAGAGCTTATGAGGATGTTACTGATTTGGATGCTAAACAAGTAGGTCAAATATTTGGACTTGGAGTGTCTGGGTTCTTAGGGTCAACTATTGAAATTGAATGTGCAGTGTTTGAAGCTAAAGAAAAAGGTAAGGGTAACATTAGATTTAATGATACAGCTGGTTCTATGGCTAAAGATTCCGTATTTAATGCAGCTTCTGTTATAAGAAAGATTACTGATAAGGAAATTAGAGATTATGATATTCATGTAAATGTTATTGGTGGAGGGAAGATTGATGGCCCATCTGCAGGAGCGGCAATAACAGCTTGTATTATAAGTGCACTTTTAGAGAAACCTCTAAGACAAGACATTGCAGTGACTGGAGAGATATCAATAAGAGGCAAAATAAAGCCCGTAGGTGGAGTATTCGAGAAGATATACGGAGCTAGGAGAAAAGGTATAAGACAGGTATTAATACCGATAGATAACTTAAAAGATGTACCTAGTGATATTGAGAATGTAAAAGTTACAGCAGTATCAACAATAGAAGAGTTACTAGAAATAGTATTTTAGAATTTAGTTATTAAAACCCTGTGACGTTATATTACAGGGTTTTGATTTTTGAGTGATATTCTAAATCTTTGATTTAGCAAATAGAACTTACTCATTGGAATGAATATGAGTAAGAGTTTAATTTTAATATAAAGAGGTGATAATATGAGTGAATCACTTAGAACTATGCCACAAAATATAGATGCAGAACAATCAGTAATTGGATCTATGTTAATAGATAAGACTGCAATTGCACAGGCAGCAGAGGTACTTCAAGCAGAGGATTTTTACAAAGATTCTCATAAGACTATTTTTAAGGCTATAAGGGAATTGTATAATAAAGATATACCAATAGACATGATAACACTAGTAGACTATTTAAAGTCTAATGATATGCTTGATAAAGTAGGTGGAATAACATATATAACAGAAATAAGTATGTCTGTACCATCCACAGCCAATCTATCTTCATACATAAATATAGTTGAGGATAAGTCAACCCTTAGGAGACTAATAAGAAGCTCAACTGAAATAATAGAAAATAGTTATAATAAACAAGATAATGTTGAGTCAGTTATAGATTTAGCGGAAAAGAAAATATTTAATATATCAGAAAAAAGAAGTAGTAGTGATTTTGAGTCCATGAGTGCAGTTCTTGAAAGAGGATTTTTAGAAATAGAAAAAATCTTCAACAATAAAGGTCAAGTTAATGGAGTAGCTAGTGGATTTAAAGACTTAGATACTAAGACATCTGGATTTCAGAGTGGTGACATGATACTTATAGCGGCAAGACCATCTATGGGAAAGACGACCTTTTGTCTTAATATAGCTCAAAATGCAGCTATAAGAGGAGGAAAAAAAGTAGCAATATTTTCTCTAGAGATGAGTAAGGAGCAACTAGCATATAAGTTGCTTTGTGCAGAAGCTAATGTTGATATGGTTAGGCTTAGAAATGGAGATCTAGATGATAGAGATTGGGAGAATATTGCAAGGGCTTCAGGTCCACTTGCATCATCTGGAATATATATAGATGATACTGCTGGTATTTCTATAATGGAAATGAGATCTAAGTGTAGAAGGCTTAAAATAGAGCATGGAATAGACCTAATTATCATAGACTATCTTCAATTAATGTCAGGAAATAGTCCTGATAATAGACAACAAGAGGTATCTGAAATATCAAGAAGTATAAAGGCTTTAGCAAAGGAAATGAAGTGTCCGGTTATTGCACTATCTCAATTATCACGTGCACCGGAGCAAAGAGCAGATCATAGACCTATGTTATCTGATCTTAGAGAATCTGGATCTATAGAGCAGGATGCAGATATAGTTATGTTTCTATATAGAGAATATTACTATAGTAAAGAAAAGGAAGATGAAAATGTAGCTGAATGTATACTGGCTAAGCACAGAAATGGTGAAGTTGGAACAGTAAATCTAGCTTGGATAGGTAAGTATAGTAAATTTGGTAATCTAGACTTAGTACATCAAGACTAACATAAGAAATTTATTTATTGAAAATTTATACTTATAAGGAATGTAATTAAGTAATAACAAATAATATTTAATGCATATACTACATACTCATTACATAAAGATATATTAATTATACTTTAGCGTGAGGTGAATAGTACTTATGAAGGATGAAGAAAGAAATAGTGAAGATTTATTATGTGAAGAAAAAGAGGTATGTATTAATAATGAAGTATATCTAGATGAAAGCTATGAACAAAACATAGAAAATAATTATGATAAAAATGCAGGTAAGGATGAATTTTTAGATGATAACAACTTTATATCAAAAGATATAGATGAAGAAATCTATAGTGTAAAAAGTTGGAGTGCAACACTTGTGCTTTGTATTCTATTAGGGTTTATTGGATTCCATAGATTTTATGTTGGAAAAGCTGGCACTGCAATATTAATGTTATTTACTCTTGGAGGATTTGGAATATGGATTTTAGTAGATGTAGTAACTATAATAATAAATAACTTTACTGATGAGGATGGAAAAATAATTAAAAGAAAATGCTGTGTTGGGTAACATTAAAAAAGATGTGGTAAAACATATCTTTTTTTAAATGTTATTGTATATTTGTATTAAATTTGATAATATTCATATAAAGTGTAGATTTATTCTAAAATGTATTTCAAAAGGTTAAGATAAGGCTATTTAATTTATAGTTAAATAGCATAAAAGTGTATAGAGGAGATAACTTATGGAAGATAAAAAGATTTGTGAATTTAGCAAAGGAGAGAAAATTGAAAGTTTCTTTCTGGTAAAAAGTGTAGAGTGTAAAATTACGAATAATAGTACTACAAATAAATATTTGGATTTTATGTTTATAGATTCAACGGGAGAGATAAATGCAAAGTTGTGGGAATGTCATAACAATGTTGAAAATATAATTAAAGATAATATACTTGTGAAAGTTAGAGCTGTAGTGAATGAATATAGAGGAAAGCTTCAGTTAAAAATAGAGAAAATTAGAGTTGCAACAGAAGATGATAATGTAAATCTTGATGAATTTATAATGTGTGCTCCATATAGATCTGATGATATGTTTGAGATAATTATAGATTTTATAGAGAAAATAGAAAGTCCTGACATTAAAAATATAACTGAAGATATAATTAGTAAGTTTAGTAATAAACTAATGCATTACCCAGCGGCAAAATCAAATCATCATGCAATAAAGGGTGGACTTTTATATCATGTAACAACTATGCTTAGAGCGGCAGAGAAACTTTTAGAAATATATACTTATTTAAATAAGGATTTATTATATGCAGGTATTATTCTTCATGATATAGCTAAGATTGAAGAAATGGAATCTAGTGAACTTGGAATAGTATCTAAATATAGCACTGAGGGCCAACTTCTAGGTCATATAATACAAGGAATTAGTTTGATTGAGAATGCAGGGGTAAAGACAGGAGCAGATAAAGAAGTTGTTATGTTACTTCAGCATATGATATTAACTCACCATTATGAACCGGAGTATGGTAGTCCTAAAAAGCCTATGATACCAGAGGCTGAAATGCTTCACCATCTAGATGTTTTAGATGCAAGAATGTATGATATGCAAAAGGCAACTAAAGATCTAAAGCCAGGTGAATTTTCAGAAAAAATATTTAGCTTAAATGGAATAAATATTTATAAATCTTTAGTATAACTACTAATAATATAATAAAAAATAGTATAAACCTAGGTTTATACTATTTTTTTATAATTACATATATTAATTCATAAAAAATATTAAACTTAAAATCTACATATATTTAGAATAATTTAAGATAATACAGGGGAAATTAAGATTTTAAATGTGATAATTATAACGAAGTATATATTGGAAGTTGAATAAATTATTCGTATTTTTGTTGAAAATCACAGTTCACTTTGTTAATATATTTATGGGGTGATTAAACATGTATAAAAATTATGATGTTATTATTGTTGGAGCCGGAGCTAGTGGTATTTTCACTGCTTATGAACTATCAGTTTTAAAATCAAAAGCAAGGGTATTAATAATTGAAAAAGGTAATAAACTTGAAAAAAGAACTTGCCCAATAGATGGAAAGAAAATAAAGGCTTGTATCCATTGTAAGTATTGCAATATAATGAATGGTTATGGTGGAGCTGGAAGTCTTTCTGATGGAAAGTACAATATAACTAATAACTTCGGAGGAGACTTATACAAGTACGTAGGCAAGCAAGAAGCATTAGATCTTATGTACTATGTAGATAAGGTTCTTTGTGATAATGGTGGAAGAGATGCAAAACTTTATTCCACGGCAGAAAGTACAATAAAAACAGAAGCGCTTAAGCATGATTTACATCTATTAGATGCAAAGGTTAGACATCTTGGAACTGATAGAAACTTAAAAATTCTAGCTAATATGTATGATTATTTAAAAGATAAAGTTGATATGGAATTCAATACTGAGGTTTTAGATATTGAAAAACAAGGAGAAGAATTCATATTAAAAACCGATAAAGGCGAATATAAGTGTAATGACCTAGTAGTTGCTAGTGGAAGATCAGGATCTAAATGGATATCGAATGTTTGTAATAAACTGGGTATAGAAAGTAAGAGTAATAGAGTTGATATAGGGGTTAGAGTAGAGCTTCCAGCTGCAGTTTTTGAACATATAACTGATAAAGTGTACGAAAGTAAGATTGTATATAGAACAAAGAAATATGGTGATTTAGTTAGGACATTCTGCATGAATCCTCATGGAGAAGTAGTAAGTGAAAATACAAATGGAATAGTTACTGTAAATGGACATAGTTATTCTAATCCAGAACTACATACAGAAAATACAAACTTTGCATTACTGGTAACAAATAACTTTACTGAGCCATTTAAAAATAGCAATGAGTATGGAGAATCCATAGCAAAACTTAGCAATATGTTAGGTGGTGGAGTTTTAGTTCAAAGATTTGGTGATTTAGTGCAAGGAAGAAGAACTAATGATCATAGAATGGATAAGAGTTTTACAGTACCAACTTTAAAAGCAACTCCAGGTGATTTAAGTTTGGTTATACCAAAACGCCAATTAGATGCTATAATAGAAATGATATATGCTTTAGATAATATAGCACCAGGAACAGCGAATGCAGATACATTATTATATGGTGTAGAAGTTAAATTCTACAATTCAAATATAGAAGTAGATAATAACCTAGAGACTAAAGTGAAAAATCTTTATGTATTAGGTGATGGATCTGGAGTTACACATTCATTATCACAAGCATCTGCTAGTGGAGTTTATGTTGCTAGAATTTTAGATGAAAAACATAATCAACTAAATTTAATATAGTAAATTTTACTTATGAAAAGTAAAAGAAAGTGAGGAAAAATATGTCATCATTTATAGTGTTAGGAGCTCAATGGGGAGACGAAGGAAAGGGGAAGATGACTGACTATCTTGCAGAAAGTGCAGATGTAGTTGTTAGATTCCAAGGTGGAAATAATGCAGGTCACACTGTAGAAGTTGGAGATAAGCAATATAAACTACATTTAATTCCATCAGGAATACTTTATAATAATAAACTAAATATAATAGGTAATGGAGTTGTTGTTGATCCAGAAGCTTTATTTAAGGAAATGGATTATTTAAATAATCTAGGTGAAGATATAACTCCAGAAAGATTACTTGTAAGTGATAGAGCTCAGGTTATAATGCCATATCATAGAATATTAGACGAACTTAAAGAAGCAGCTAGAGGTAAAAATGATATCGGAACCACTAAAAAAGGTATAGGTCCTTGTTATACTGATAAGGTTGAGAGATGTGGAATAAGAGTTTGTGACATTATTAAACCAGAAGTTTTAAAAGAAAAATTGCAAGAGTACTTACCAGGAAAGAATGATCTAATAGTTAAAGTTTATGGTGGAGAAGCTTTAAAATTTGAAGAAGTTTATGAAGCATATTTAGCTTATGGTGAAAGATTAAAACCATACGTAGCTGATGCTTCAGTTAAAGTTTATGATAGCATAAAAGCTAATAAAAATGTATTATTTGAAGGTGCACAAGGTACACTTCTTGATATAGACTTTGGATCATATCCTTATGTAACATCTTCTAATACTGTAGCAGGTGGTGTATGTACAGGAGCTGGTATAGGGCCAACAATGATAGACAGTGCTGTAGGAATCGTTAAAGGATATACTACAAGAGTTGGAAAAGGACCATTCCCAACAGAACTTGAAGATGAAGTTGGAGATTGGATAAGAGAAAAAGGGTTCGAATATGGAACAACTACAGGAAGAAGCAGAAGATGTGGTTGGCTTGACCTTGTTATACTAAAAAGTGCAGCTAGAGTTTCAGGATTAACAAGCTTTGGTATAACTAAAATAGATACTTTAGCAGGTCTTGAAAAATTAAAGGTTTGTGTAGGATATAAGTTAGATGGAAAAGTTATAGATTACTTCCCAGCAAGTCTTGAGGATTTAGCTAAATGTGAACCAGTATATGAAGAGATGGATGGATGGGATTCAAGCATAAATGATGCTAGAACTTATGAAGAACTTCCAGAAAATGCAAAAGTATACTTAAAGAAAATAGAAGATTTCACTGGAGTTAAGATATCTATAGTTTCAGTTGGCCCAAGAAGAGATCAAACAATGAGAGTCTGCGAACTATAAGTGACACCCCAAATCTTTGATTTGGTCGGTGGAACTTATTCATTCGAACGTATGTGAGAAGGAATGTCCCCTCGAGCAAAGCGAGAAAGTAAATCTTTGATTTGGTCGGTGGAACTTACTTATTTTAACGAATGTGAGAATGAGTATATCAAAATAAAATGCTACTAAGGATTATATTATCCTTAGTAGCATTTTTACATTATCTTATAGATAAAAGTTGTATAATATAAGAACTTTTAGAGTAATGGTATGTGAATACTGCTTATTTCTTCAAGGATTGGTATATAGATGATGTAACAGCACTTGAGGAACTCCAACACCACTGAAGATTAAAGCCCCCACAATCGCCATCTACGTCAAGAATTTCACCTGCAAAGTATAACCCAGGAATTAAAGTTGATTCTAGGGTTAAGTTGTTTACATCATTAGTATCTACACCACCCAATGTAACTTGTGCATTCTCAAAAGAATTGGTATCGGTAACTTTAAAAGTCCAATTAGATAAAAGTTTATACAATTTATATCTATGTTCATATTCAACACTATAGGTTGGCATATGAATATCTATAATTCCAACCTCTTTTAGTATCACAGGAATAAGTTTTTTATTGATAATACCTATTAAATTATCAGAAATACTTCTATGGGAGAATACTCCAAAATGATTTTCAAAAAAATTCAAGATATCATCATAGCTTAAATTCATTAAATTCACATGTAAGTATACAGAATCCTTATTTAAAACCCCTCTAGAAGCTATTCTACTAAGTTGTAATACTGGTGGACCAGATATGCCATAGTCAGTAAATAAAATCTCTCCAAATTCACGTCTGCGAGTTTCATCGTTTATGGATATACTACAAAAACTTTGAAACTTTACACCGGAAATAGCTTTAAGTTTATCATGATTTAGCTTTAACTGTACAATTCCAGGGGTAGTTGGTATTATTTTATGACCAAAGTTTTTTGCTAGCTTATAACCAGATCCATCAGATCCACTTTTGGTGTAACTTTTTCCACCCGTACAAAGAAGTACTTTTTTACAAGTATAGGTATTTGAATCAGTAATAATATTAAACATATTATTTTTATCCTTAATTATATTTAAAACTTTACTATTCATATAAGTAGGAATATTTCTCTCGGATAAGTTCATTCTAAGAATATCTACTACAGATGAAGCTTGTAAAGAGATTGGGTAAATCTTTTTAGAATCTAAGGTACAAGTATAGATACCAATAGATTTAAAAAAATCTAAGGCATCATCTAAATTAAATTTAGTGATAATATCTTTAAAGAAGTTATTATTATCACTATGAAATCTATCTAAGGTTAAATTTTCATTAGTTAAATTACAACGTCCGTTACCTGTAGTTAGTAGTTTTTTACCTAATCGATCACTACCGTCTATTATAGACACATCTATACCTAAGTCCTTAGCTTTTATTGCAGACGCCATACCACAAGAACCACCGCCAATGATAATTAAATCATGATACAAAATAAATCACCTCATGCTATTAATATATTTTTAATTTTAGTCATACATTTGTATACTAAATCATAGTTAAATTTAAATATAAGATTATACCCTGAATGTTGATTTGAATGTAACTTGTTCATTCAAGAATACATAATATATGTGAAATTATAATACAAATTTAAATTATGATATAGAATTTGTATTAAATTATAATATCATTAATAAATACCTAAGTCTATTAGTGATAAAAAGGAATATAAAAAAATAAAAATAAATTTTATAAAAGTTGTTGACAAAGGTTTAAAAATTTTGTATTATAGTAAATGTCGGATGGCCCGGTAGTAAAAAAACAAGGGAACGACAAAGTGGTAACAAAAGTAAAATGACATATGGCTCCTTGGTCAAGCGGTCAAGACACCACCCTTTCACGGTGGTAACAGGGGTTCGATTCCCCTAGGAGTCACCATATACGGTCGCATAGCTCAGCTGGGAGAGCATCTGCCTTACAAGCAGAGGGTCACAGG
>NZ_JAVXMF010000042.1:0-13752 GCF_036646415.1 Clostridium sp.
CACGTACGGTTCTAAGAGGGGCTAGGGTAGTGATTCCCTAGTCTACTTACCGGGTCAAGTCCATTTGTTGGCTCATCCAATATAAGAATTTCTGGATTCCCAAGTATTGCACTTGCAATTCCTAAACGTTGTTTCATTCCCATTGAAAAAGATTTATATTTTGCTGTAGTAGTATGTAATCCAACTATTTTTAGGACACGATCTATTTCTTTCTTATCTTCAATGCCTTTTAATTTACGATAATATTCTAAATTTTCTTTTGCATTAAGATAGTCAAAAAAGTTTTTGCCTATAAAAAAGCCAATTTTTTTTCTATTAGTTAATAGTTCAGAATAATTTTTACTGTTTTTAATAGACAATTGTCCGTCTGAAAAATCTGATAAACCAAGAATTATTTTAAAAATAGTTGTCTTACCTGCACCATTTTTCCCTATTAACCCATAAATCTCTCCTTTTTTTATATGTAAGTTTAAATCTTTGGTAACATGAAAATCACCATAATATTTATTAATGTGTTTTAAATCAATCATAATAACTCCTTTCGCTCTTCATTTCCATTATAGCATTTAGTGTAAGTTTCCATATTGATTTACCTTACTGAAAGATTACATTTTTGTAATATAACATTTTTGTGTTGTGTTTGTTTGAAAAGACTCTAAATTTTTATTTATACTTTCCCCATATACTTTAAACTTTATGATAAACCATATAGTCTTATTTAATAGCAGCTTATCTAAAGAGTTGTTTTTATTAATATAGTAACATTTGTTAAGAAATTAAATAAATAAAGTTGGTAGTCTTAGGCATTTATACAACATAGTTAAGGCTATTTTTATAAAGAAAAATGTAGTGTTAAAAGTAATAAAATAAAGTATATATGGAAAAGATTAAAAAAATAGATGGTGTTAAATTTTAAAGCATTGTATGATGATTTCAGACATCTATGTACTAATAGGTAGGAGAATGCTAAATTGTGATAGATAAAGAGTATAGTATAATTTTTAAAAGAAAATCATTTAGAAGATTTAATATGCCTTGTAGATAATATAGAAGTTAAGTATAAAATTGTACTTTAGAATTATACCATTCTTATGTAGAATATATGCATAAGAATAAAATGGGAAAATATCACTTACACTAGTTTCTGAGAGCCGGTGCGACTGAGCAAGGTTGTGTAATTTAAATGGTGGAAACCCATTTTGAAAACATTCACTCAAATCATCCAGTAGTAAGTGATGGATATAAATAGAATAAAAAATAGGGATTAATGTAAGCGGTAAATAATTGTGAAGGTAGATTGTTATTTACCGCTTACTTATAATATATACTATTTATTATGCAAAATTAATTAAAATAATATTTATTTTAAATCATATAATATTCTTGACGTATCGTAACATAAAAGATAATTACGTATATTATATTAAGCATCAACCGAATTATAAGTAGAAATAAAAAAATATCGTTACAATTGTTAAGAAGCACAATAGTTGTATAAAATTCTTGAGTGTGCTAGAATTAATCTCACGAAAAAACATAAGGCAAAAGGAGATAGACAAAAATGAAAAAGCACAGTAATAAAATTATCTCAACTATTCTATCTAAGACTTTAATATTTATATTTGTAGTTTTATTCGTTAGTGCATTCAAAGCTGTTTTTGGAGCGGAAAATTCACTTGTAGGGGTTACAACTATAGTATTGGCATTAGCAGTACTAGAAGGAGATTTAACAGGAGAGCCACTTAAAAATTTAGTACATTTAATAATATTTAATCTAATTTTAGGATTAGGGGCTTTTATTGCCTGGCAAAATATATGGATAGGAATAGTTATAAATTTTGCAATAATGGCATTAATAGGTTATATATTTAGTTATGAACTTAGAAAATCAATTAACATGTTGTTTGGATTACATTATATATTACTTATGACTAGCCATATAACAATAGAACATTTGCCAATGAGATTGTTGGCCTTAGTTTTTGGTGCCTGCATAATCATGGGGGTACAATTAATAGCTAACAAAAATAAACTAAAAAAATCAAGCGAGAAAATATTAAATAATATAGATAATAAAATTTTGGAAAAAATTACCTTGTTAAAACAAGACCAAGACGTAACTGAAATAGATATAGATAGTTATATAAACAAGTTAAAAATCATTATATTCTATAGTGGTAAAAATTTTTCTATAACCAATTATGGCAAGGGTGTTATTAATGTATTGTCTTGCTTAGAAAAAATAAATATTTTATTAGATACTACGAAAGAAATAGATAAGGATTTATTAGACCATATATATGTGCAATTAATTAATATAAAAGATGAAAAGTTCAATAAAGGGGACCTGGAAGCAATAGTTTGTAAGTATAAAAGTGATCATGTAAAGCTAATGGGTGTATATAAATTTATAACTGCAATTGAAAATTTAAATACACAAATAGATAAGATTAAAAATTTAGCGGAAGATGAAAAAAATAATATAGATTCAAAACTATATATTCCAGAGGATTTTAAGGATATAAATATTCATAAGAGAAATATTAATCTTAAATCAAATAGAGTAGCTTATGCTATAAGATTAGGCTTAGTAGTAGCTATAACTGCATTTATAACAAATTACTTTAATTTGCAATTTGGAAATTGGATGGTTTATACTGTATTTGCCTTAACTCAGCCACATGCAGAGTTTACTAGATTAAAATCTAAAAAAAGAATAGTGGGAACAGTAATAGGCTCTTTAATAATATTCATACTATTTAATATAGTAAAAGATCCAACCATGAGAACATTGATACTTTTAACCACAGGGTATTTAATGGGATATGTATCTGACTATAGAAATATAGTGATGTTTGTTACAATAACTTCAATAGCTTCAGCAGCATTAAATGTTATTAATCCCAACTATATTATAATGAATAGATTAATATTTGTTATTATAGGTATAATAATTTCATTAATAGCTAATAAATTAATACTTCACCGTAAATATAGGGATGAAGAAATAAATGTAAACAACATACAAAAACAAGTATCTAAGAGAATATTAAAAGAAGTACTAGAAACTGAATGTTACAATGAAAATATTGTTGAAAGTTTATACTTAATACAAGCATTAATAGAAAATAGAGTGCAAATCCTAAATCTAAGTATTGAAAAAGAAGTATTATTTAAAAACAAAATGTTACTAAATGACATTCATCAAATTCATTTAGCTGGCAATGACACATATGAAGAGATAATAAATGAAGCGAGGAAAATAACTATTTATAATCCTAATAAAGATATGGTGTTAGTTAAACTTAAGGCGTGTATTGAATATAAAGAAGATATGAGAGAAAAGGCGTTATTAAAAACTATATTAACAACAGTTAAGGATATATATTCTACTACTATTAATAAAGTAGGGTATGAATAAAATAAACACTGATGAAAATTCAAAAATAATACTTGGATGAAGAATTTCAGAAATAACTATTAATGAACTGAGGGTAATTATGACAGAACTAGAATTAGCTAAGGAGCTAAAAAGAATGTATGAGGCAGGGATACCAAGAAAAGAACAAACAACTATGATTCACTTATTTGGCATTAAATATGCAGAAATTATAAGATTAAATGGATATATACCAAAGCATATTTTAAGGTATGTTGAAATGCCAGAATCTTATTAAGTTGAGATAAACAAAGGGATTAAGATAGCTAAATATGTTAAAATAAAACGATGGAATATAATGTAAAAACAGCATTTGCAACTGATAGGGAGAGCCGTACCACAATTTACGTAGACATTTTAATAAGGTGGAAATGAAATATAACTTTCGTAACCACCTTATTTTTTATTCAATATCTATTGAATTTTGTTATTTTTATAAGAAGGTGCATACTAACATGAAAAATTCTCTAATGTCATTGTATCTAAATTTTGTAGTTAGTATAGCATGTTAGAATTTTTATAAAATATCCATCATATAGTAATATTTCTGTCCCAATGTCTGTGTGCTGAAATATCAGTTATGAATTTATTTGTAAACTTATCCTTAGCATCTCCAACTGTTACACCAGGCTGATCTTTCATCTCTGGTTTTAACAGCATAGTCATTGATTGTGAAACTAAAATTGGCTTAAAATGCCTATAGGTTTCTTCGATAAATATCTTAGAGCGCATTTTGAAGTTAGGGTCAACACTGTTTCCGCCAATAACACACATAGCATCAAACAATACAGGATCTGCAGATAACAAGGAATGTTTAGGTAGTTGGTTTGTGCCATCAGAACCTTTAATTGGATTCAAATTAGCACCTATTATTTCTGGCATAGTTTTGGCAGCGTTTAAAGCTTTCATCATAGTATTAAATTCATCTACATTATATCCTTCTGACAATATAACTCCAACTTTTAATGTATCTGATTTTTTTATAGTATTTTCTTGACTAAGTGCTGGTGATACTTTGTTATATTTTGAGGCTTCACCTTTTGGAAGGTTAGCTCCAAGATATTGTGACACTTGAGTCATCATGTCAATATTTACATTGCCAAACATATCAATTATTTGCTGTCTAATATCTTTATTGTTTACCTTAGAAAGTTCAAATTTAAATGCATCAATAATATGATTTTTCTCCACACTACTCATGCTATTGTAAAACATTGCTGCTTGAGAAAAATGATCTTCAAAACTTTTACTTCTTGAACGAACTATATTTCCTTCTACTTTTTCTTGGTAATTTGCAAAGCCACCTTCTTCTTCACTTATGGTTTTAGGCGTGTTGTTAGATAATGAATTATTATGGTAGCTTACATTGGTAGTATTTATTGTCTGCCTTGAATGTCCATCTCTTTGATTATTATGAACTGGAGCTACCGATCTATTTATAGGAATTTCATGGAAGTTAGGTCCGCCTAGCCTGATAAGTTGAGTATCTGTATATGAGAATAACCTACCTTGTAATAGAGGATCATTTGTAAAATCAATTCCTGGAACTAAATGACCTGGATGAAAGGCCACTTGTTCAACTTCTGCAAAGAAGTTATCTACATTTTTATTTAACGTGATTTTTCCTATAATCTTTACAGGAACATCCTCTTCAGGCCAAAGTTTTGTAGGATCCAATATGTCAAAATCTAAGCTAAATTCTTTATCTTGTGGCAATAATTGTACCCCTACTTCAAATTCTGGATAATTGCCTGTATTTATGGCTTCTTGTAAGTCTTTCCTGTTAAAATCTGGATCTTTACCAGCTATTTTTTGAGTTTCATCCCAAACTAAAGAATGAACCCCAAGCACAGGTTTAAAATGGACTTTAAAGAAAGTAGATTTACCACTTTCATTAATAAATCTAAAGGTATGTACGCCAAAGCCTTCCATCATACGGTAACTTTTCGGAATTGCTCTATCAGACATAGCCCACATAACAGTATGAGCAGATTCCTGATTATTTGCGATAAAGTCCCAAAAGGTATCATGAGCACTAGAGGCTTGAGGAACCTCCGTATCTGGCTCAGGCTTTACTGCATGAACAAAATCAGGAAATTTAATTGCATCTTGAATAAAGAAAACAGGAATGTTGTTTGCAACTATATCATAATTACCTTCTTGAGTATAAAACTTTATTGCAAAACCTCTTATATCCCTAACTGTATCAGCCGATCCTCTAAATCCAGCTACAGTAGAAAATCTTACAAATATAGGGGTTTTTACAGATGGATCTTGTAAAAATCCTGCTTTAGTATATTCTTTCATTGATTCATATAATTGAAATTCTCCATGTACTCCGGTGCCTCGCGCATGCACAATTCTTTCTGGAATTCGCTCATGGTCAAAATGAGTCATTTTTTCTCTGAAATGGAAATCTTCCATTAAAGTAGGTCCTCTATCCCCTGCCTTTAATGAAAATTCGTCCTGTGACATTGTAACACCTTGATTTGTGGTAAGGTTTTTTCCTTGGTTATCCATTTTAAACTCATCTAGCTGTTTCTCTTTTGCATTTTTTATCAGGTTACTTTCTTTGTTATTTTGATTTTCCATGGTATTCTCCTTTCAAACTATCAACTTTTAAGTTAAAAAAGCTATTTATTATAATATTGGCAACTAAAATATATTTATACTATAAGTGATGATCGAAATTTTGTATTTCGTTAGCAGAACTTACTCCACCGAACGTGTGAGGCGGAGCTTCCTCTCAATCAGAGTGACAAAAAGAATCTTCAGTGAAAAGCTTATTAATAAAATGCTTCGAGGGATGTATAGTTTTTAAGCGGATTAGTTTTAGATTTGATTTCAGGGGGAAATTTGAAATATATCATATTAGATTCATATTTTTGGATTAAGAGGCTATAGTTACCCAAAGAAGTAATTTATTGCACAATGGTAACGTAATGTTATAATAAACGTATATACAGTTAATTTTTAAGTAATGAAACAGAAATAGAGGAAATAACCTATAAAGTAAGTGTACGAAAATAAATATTAATATTAAGACTTATACTGGATAAAGTGGATTTTAAAATGCTAAGGGGCAGGGTATTTATGAAAGAGATAAAGGATTTTGATAAGGTTTATAAATATTATGATAAATTTATGGCTATTTTCAATTTGTATAAGCTTAAAGATATAGAAGATGCTGCTAATATAGATGAACATGAAGTGGTTGTAGATATAGGTGGAGGAACTGGCTGTTTAGCTCAGTATATTTGCAATAGTTGTAAGACTGTCTATGTCCTTGATGAAAGCGAGAAGATGCTTTCAAAGGTAAATCAGGCAAAAAATGTGATAGTTGTAAGAGGTAATGCTTTAAGCACTCCCTTTGAGTGTAATTCTATTGATACAGTAATATTGAGTGATGTTCTTCATCATATTAAAGAACAAGAGGAGCTTATTGTTGAAATAAATAGGATACTAAAGAAAAGTGGAAAGGTAGTTATTCTGGATTTCCATATAAAACATATAAGAACCAGGTTGCTAAGAGCATTTGAATTTATTCTGTTTGGAAGATTATTTTTTAGAACTAAAGATGAAGTTAAGATTTTACTTGAAAAACATTTTCATATAAGGAAGGTTTATGATAAGGGCTATTACTTTATATTTGTAGGAGAGAAAATATGATAAATAAAATATTATTTTACTTGAAGCTTGGGTACAAGCTTTTAAAAAAAGAAGTTGTAAGCAAAGAAGATTATAGAGTAGAGTATGATAAAGTTTCAGATACTTATGATTATTGGCTTAAAGAAATGGGAACACATACGGATAATATTATTCATTCAAAGCACATAGACAGGGATAAAGAGCTGAAAATACTAGATTTTGCTTGTGGAACAGGATATATAACAAAAAGTTTATTAGATAAATCTGAAAAATATAAAATTACATCTGTAGACCAGTCAAGTAAAATGCTTGAGAAGTTGAAGGATGTTAATAATCACAGAGTGAAAATGGTTAAGAGTGATGGCATTGAATTTTTAAAAGCTACTAATGAAAAATTCGATGTCATATTTTTTGGGTGGGCCCTTTCTTATTTTAATCACCATGAGCTATTAAAGCTTTTTAATAATGTTTTAAAACCACAAGGTATATTAGCAATAATTACAAATGTTCATGGAACTTTAGATAAAGTAGAAGAAATTTTTTTAGAGGTGATGAGGGAGAAACAAGAGGAAGTAATTAAACCTATGGATATAAAATTAAATTTACCTAAAGGCAACAAGGGCTTAGTTAAATGGTGTAGAAAGTATGGGTTTAAAGCTTTAGAAGTAAATGAAGGTGAGGTCTTTTTTAGATTTAAAGAGCCAGAGGAACTTATGCAGTGGTTAAATATAACTGGTGCAGCAGCGGGAACTAGGAAAATCTTTAAGAATTACAATGAAGTTAAACCTCTTATAATTAAAAAAATAAAAAAAGAGAAATACAAAAATGGAGTTTATGAAATAAATCATAAATTTGCATACGGTGTTTTTAGAAAGGAATAGGGATGAATGAGTATTAATAATTTAAAAATCATGGCAAGAATGGCTATTGATAAAAATGTTATAAAGAGTTTGATTGATATTTATAATATTTTAAAGGAAGATAAGCAGTTTAATTTATTAAAATACGTAAAAATGATGAGAAGTTTTATAAAGGGTGAAAAGCTAGTGAAGCATGAGGATAAGTATGTACTAAGCACCTTTTTACCACCTTTTCCATCTAAGTCATTTATGCAAAATATTCTAGCAGTAGATGAACCTAACAATGTATTTACAAAGCAAATATATGCAAAAAGAACTGCACCTATTTCCATTTATTTATGTATAACAAATAAATGCCCTAATAATTGTCTTTATTGTAGTGCGAAAAATAGAAAAGTAGAAGAGGAATTATCAAGAGAACAATGGGTTAATGTTATAAAGGAACTTCAAGAAATGAAAACTCCTATTATTGGAATAACAGGAGGAGAGCCTATGTTACGTGAGGATATATTTGAGATTGTAAGAAATATAGATAGCAGAAGTACATCAATTCTATTTACTAGTGGTTTTAATTTAAGCTATGAGAAAGCAAAAAAGTTAAAAGATAGTGGCTTATTTGGCATTGGTATAAGTTTAGATTCTTATGATAAAAATGTACACAATAAAAACAGAAATAATGAAAATGCTTTTGGTTATGCTGTTGAAGCACTTAGAAATGCAAATAGAGCAGGATTATATACAATGGCTCAAACTGTTATATTGAAAGAAAACTTAGATGAGGAAGAATTATTTAAGTTATTTAAATTTGCTAAAGATAATGGAGCACATGAAGTTAAGATACTTGAGCCTATATTAAGTGGCAATCTTTTAGCGGAAAAACAATTAAAAAATGTACTTTATAGTGAAAGTGATAGAGAAAAGCTTATAAAAATACAGCATAAGGCAAACAAAAGAAGTGATTTACCTAAGATAAGCACCTTTGCATATACGGAAAGTGAATTAAAATTTGGTTGTGGTGCAGGAAATCAACATTCCTATATAAGTGCTTCAGGAGAATTATATCCTTGTGATTTTGTGTCTATGAGCTTTGGAAATGTAAAAGAAGAATCTATAAAAAATCTTTGGCTAGAAATGAAAAATCATATCGGCAAGCCTAAAATAGGATGCTTTGCTCAAAGAGTGAATAGAGAAGTTTTTAGGCAATCAGAAGGTATACTGCCACTCAATAAAGCTAAGGCAATAAGTATTTGTAATGAAAATAAAAGTGATATATATCCAAAATATTACAGAGATTTGCAGTAAATAGAATAGTAGACTTTAGTTATTTGTTAAAATGTGACTCACCCGGTGGTAGGGAAGATATATCCCTTGAAGTAAGAAGGAATTCTAATGATTGAGAACTCTATAATACAAAAGTTTTATCCAAGAAAAAAAGGTATGGTGTTATAGGAATTGCTTGCGGTTTAAATTTAACATCAGGTGGATTAAAGGCGAACCGTACCATAAGTAAATATCCTTATTGGTTTAAAGTATTATATATAGTAAAATAAATATAAAATATGACTAAAATATAGGGGGCTTAAGATGAATAAGATTTTTTCTTCGTTAGAATGTTTAGGGTTTAATTATGAAGATGATATAGAGTTATATACAAAGAAAGAAGAGAAGTATGATGAAGGAACAGAGAATAAGAAAGAGACTAAAATTGATATAAATACATTGCTTTATGATAAGAAGATTACTTGTCCAGTTTGTTTAAAAACTTTTGATTGTAGAGTTGTAAAGTGTTATGTGCCAAGAGTAAAATCAAAAGATACGGATTCATTTAGAAGATATGAGGGGGTAAATCCATATTTTTATGAGGTGTTGGTATGTCCAACCTGTGGATATGCGGCATTAAAAGGTGATTTCCACAAAATAGAATCTTATAAACGTGAAGTTATACTTGTAAAAATAAGTAACAAATGGCAAGGGAAAGAATATCCTCAAATTTATGATATAGAAATTGCTATTGAACGTTATAAACTGGCATTATTAAATGCAGTATTAGGAGAATTTAAAGATAGTAAAAAGGCCGTACTTTGTTTAAAAATAGCATGGATGTATAGACTTTTAGAAAAGCAAGAAGATGAGAAAGAATTTTTAGAAAGAGCACTTCAAGGCTTCCTTATCGCTTATGAAAAAGAACGTACTCCAATATATGGGTTAAGTAGGTATTCTTTAGAATATCTTATAGGCGAGTTATATAGAAGGATAGGAGATTACATAAATGCTAAAATATGGTTAGGGAGGGTAATTACAGGTAGGGCTGATCAAAAACTTAAAGAAAAGGCTAGAGATATGAGAGATTTATCAAAAGAATTAGAGCTACTCACAAATTAATTTATTTTTGAGTACATATATAATAATGTATTATAGTAGTAGAAAAAATTTATATTGAAAAAGCAAAGACTTTAAAATTGAAGTTTTTGCTTTTTCTTATTCGTATAAATATTTTCTTATATAAAATTTTAACCAGTTTAATGGTATAGTTTTATAATTACACGGGAATAGGATATAATTAAAGTAAAAAATGGAAGGGTAAAAATGTTTTCAGACATATACCTTTTATTGAATATGAAGTAAAGTTAACAAAATAGAAATGGGGAAGATGGTAATATGGTAAAGATTTTATTTTTAGAAGATGAACCAACAATATTAGAGGTAACAACAGAGTATATGAAAATGCAAAATTATGAAGTAGTTTGTGCTAAGGATGGTGAAGAGGCTCTTGAGCTTTTAAAAAACAATGATTTTAATTTAGCCATATTAGATATAATGGTACCAAAGGTTAGTGGACTAGATGTACTTGAACATATAAAAAAAACAAATCCCAATATGGCTACAATAATGTTAACAGCTCTTGGAGATGAGCAAACTCAGTTAAAGGCTTTTAACCTTTATGCTGATGATTATGTAATAAAGCCATTTTCTCCACTTTTGCTACTAAAACGTATAGAAACTATATTACGTAGAACCATGGAAAATACTATAAATATAATAGAAACAGCAGATTTACATGTAAATGATGAATCCTATCAAGCCTATTACAACAGCCAATCTTTAAACTTAACACTAAGTGAATTTTTACTTTTACAAACACTAATAAAAGACCCTAATAGGGTATTTACACGTGAACAATTAATTACAAAAATTTTCAATGAGGAGTATTTCTCAAATGATAGAATAATAGATGCACATGTTAAAAACCTAAGAAAAAAATTGCCTAAGAAATATATAAAAACAGTAACTGGTGTAGGTTATCAGTTTGATAAGGCGGTAAAGTGATGAATTTATCAAAGAAAACATTTGTGTATAGTGCTATTATTTCAGGAACCATAGTAATTTTAATGATAGCATATTTTATTCTTATGCTACCTTCACTATATGTGGATTATATGAATAGAGGTAATTTTAAATCAATAAAATCAATACAAGAAACCTATATAAAAGAAGGAAACTACAACAACATATCTTCAAGAAATCCATCAGCAACAGTAACTATTAAAATACCAAACAAGGGGAATAAGGTTTTTATTTATAATAAACTAGGTTCTATAGATATTACTATTAATGATAGTGAAATATTGAATTTTATTGAAAAGCTAAGGTATTATTCCACACACCAGGAGGAAATAAAAAACATTGATAAGGGAAGATTTGATTTTACAAAGGTTACAGAGAATATTTTCAAAAATAAACTACTTAAGGAAAATTTGCCTTTAACTTTTGAATTTTCTAATAGTGATAGTGATAATATTTATAAAGAAGTATCCTCAAAAGTTAATGTGATATCAGATGATACAATTATTTATGAAAACAACTCAACAGATGGAATTAATCAGTATACCAATTATATAGCAATAAGTATTAATAATGGGGATATTATTGCATCATTACTTCCAGTAATGACTCCTCAAATAGAGGAGATAAAGCCAATAATATTTCAAAGTCTACCAATGATTATTGCTACAGCTTTTCTTATAATACTAGTATCAACTATTTTGTTTTCAAGAAAAATAGTAGTTCCAGTAGAAAAGCTAGTAAATCATGCTGTATTTATAAAAGAAAATACTAGTAGGGTAGTTGAACCTATAGAAATAGAAGGACAAGATGAAATTGCAATTTTAGGAGCAACTCTTAATGAATTGTATGTGAAATTAAATGAAAATTTTAATGAGCTTGAAGAAAAAAACCAATGCCTTTCAGAACAAAATAAAAGGCAGGAGGTATTTTTAAGAGCATCATCCCATCAACTGAAAACACCAGTTGCAGCAGCCTTATTACTTGTGGACAGCATGATAAATGAAATAGGGAAATATAAGGATACAAAGGAGTATTTACCCAAGGTGAAAATTCAACTACAATCCATGAGAAAGATAATAGATGACATTTTAAATCTAAACAACAGTATTGAAGACATTGAGATGGAGCACATAGATGTTAGAGAGATAATTAATGAAAGTCTATTGTGTAATGAAGTTCAAATAAAGTTAAAAGAGCTTCATATGGAAAGTGAGTTCAAATTCATAAATCTTAATACAGATAGAAACTTACTTTATAAAATAATAGATAATTTAATAAGTAATGCTATAAATTACACATCAAAAGATGGAAATATAAAGATATCATTAATTGAAAAATCATTAATTATTCTTAATTATGGAGCCTCAATAGAGAAAGAAATATTACCACATATATTTGATCCCTTTGTTTCTAGCAATAGTGAAAATAGAGGACATGGGTTAGGGCTGTATATTGTAGCCTATTATGCAAATTTATTAGGTTATGAGGTAAAAGTTAGAAATGTTAGTGAGGGAGTAGAAGCTGTTATGTATTTTACTGAGAATAAAACATATTAAAAATAGATAAATATAAATAGGAAATCTTCACATGAATTTAAACAATTAGCATGATATTTACATCTTGTCTTCATATGAAATTCATAACAAATTGCTATAATTTGTATATAGAGAAAATCATTAATCTTGGAGGTAAGGTATGATAAATATAAAAAATTTAGAAGTTAAATATGGCAATGAGGTTGCTTTATCAATAAAATCACCAATAACTTTTGAAGCAGGGGATAGGATAGGAATAATAGGTTCAAATGGAGCGGGAAAGACCACTTTAGTTAAATCTATATTAGGACTTATAAAGTATAATGGTAGTATTCACACTAATTTGAAATTAGAAGAAATGTCAGCCCATATGCAACAAAATGATTATGTAGATACTATGGCAGTTAAGCATATAATTGAAGCTATTTTAAATACAAAAATAAAGAATAATAAAAAACTGCAAGAGCTAATTTCATTCTTTGATTTTGAAAAGTGTATCAATAAAAAGTTTAACACACTATCAGGAGGACAAAAGCAGAGATTAACAATAATATTAGTTCTAATTCAAGATACTCCTTTGGTATTCTTTGATGAAGTTACATCAGGATTAGATTTTGAAACTCGTCAGCAATTAATGAGTAAAATAACTGAGTGGTATAAAAATAAAAATGCTACCATTTGCATCGTATCTCATTATTACGAAGAGTTAGACCAATTAGCTAATAAGATATTAATTTTAGACCAGGGAAAAATAGTTGATTTCGGTAATAAGGCAGAGTTGTTTGAAAAATATTGTGGTAAATCAACAATAACCATTGAAAATAATAACAGAAATCAAGAGGTTACAAAGGAGTTCTCTAAAATAATAGCCCCTGAGTACGCCAAGCAAGGGCGTAACGGGATATGAAAGCGAAGCTTTCATATC
>NZ_JAVXMF010000043.1:0-13488 GCF_036646415.1 Clostridium sp.
GTTTCCTCTTAATTCCTGTTGTTTCTTTGCCGCATCTCTCAGCGACAAGACTTATCTTACCATGGTTTTCTAAGTCTACATTATAGTTGTTTCCTTATTAAATAGATAATATACACTCTTTACTATAATTTTCATCAATATACTACAAATTCCTTACATTGATACACTAGGGCAAGTATATTTATTCATAGGAATTATTAATAAATTATATATTTCTAAATATAGCTTATTTCATTAAGTATTACTATTAGTTAACTTTATTTAATAAGCTAACTTTAAGTTCTTTTTCTCTTACTATACATCCCTTTATCCTATATAACTAAAATCTCATATGTATATAGTGTTTATTAAAAATTATCCAAATAAAAATACACCATCCTAATTGATGATGTACTAAAATAAATTGTATTCTACTTTAATTAACTATTATAGCTTATATGTATACTCTACATTTAAACTTTTTATTTGCTAGTAATTTTTATTTATGTAAATTAATTATTATTTTTATAGAATATAATGTGGTCTCTCCACTTTCCATTTATATATAGATACTCTTTACATACACCTAGTTCTGAAAACTCGCATGCTTTTAATACATTTTGAGACTTTTCATTCTCTACTAATGTTGTAGCTTCTATTCTATGTAAACCTAAATCTTCATATGCATACTTTAATACTAGGTTTACGGCTTCCTTCATATATCCATTGCCTTGACACTTTTGATCTATAGAGTATCCAATAAACCCACTTTTGAAAACACCTTGTACTATATTGTATAGTCTAATTCTACCTATCAGCTTATCATCTTTGTATATTCCGAAGTGAGCCCCAGCTTCTTTGATAAACTCTTTATAGTTCTCTATAATTGATTGCTTTTGTACCTCTACACTATAAAAGCTTTCATCTCTATGAGGCTCAAAATTTGATAAAAATTTTCTGTTCCTTATATAGTATGCTCTTAAATCTTCTGCATCTTCTGATGTAAGAACCTTTATATGTACTTTTTCACCTTCAACTATTAGTTCCTTCTTATAAAAGTTACTGTAATACTCTTCTTCTATTATTCCAAATAGTAAATTCCCCTCATGCTTTGAGTTTGTAATTACACTATCAGATATATATCCCTCTAATTGAAACCCCAAATTAGTAAATGGAGTTAAACTTGTTTTTTCATCACATATTATATTTACCTTATGAAGACCTTTGTTTTTTATTAAATTATGTAATATTACTTTTAATGCATCTTGTAGAACTATATTTGCTTCACGCCCACTTTTATAGAACTTAAGCTTTATAATAACAATTTTATTTTCTTCATCTAAGTCTAAAATAACAAATCTTCCAACTATAATTCCCATTGAGTCTCTTATTATATATTTATTAACCTCATCACTAACATTACTGATAGTTACTACTCTTTCATTACTCAACTTCATTGCCTCCTCTTTGGAACACTTTATATTTACCTTTATAAATTATACTTACAAATATTATAGACATAACTAAACTAATTGGGATTAAATAAAATGTCTTTGTTGTACCAATAACATCATTAAATCTACCCATTATAAAATTCATTATCATACTTATGGTACTTGCAAGTGTCATAATTACCCCTGTAACATATGAACTATTCGATTTAAATACCTTCACTATAGTTACTACAATTGTAGGATATACTATAGCAAAGAATAATCCTGTAATACATATTAAAACAAGAGCACCATTTCCAATAATAAGCGCAATTAACAATAATATAACCGCTATACTTAAAGATACTAAAACTGCTTTTAAATATCCAACCTTTTCTGCAATGAATCCACCTACTAATCTTCCAATAGTAAGTAAGAAAAAGAATGTTGATAAAAACATAGCGCCCTTACTACTTGTAAAGTGATAACTTTCTATAAGAAAATTAACTATCCAATTTGACATACCCATTTCTGCAAATACATAAGTCCCTAAAGCTATTGCGTATAAGTACACATATTTTTCTTTAAATACTAATGAAGCATTAAACTTTTCTGTATCTTGTGCTTTGCTTAATGTAGGTATATTTATAGTAAAAAATAGAATTAATACTATGATAAATAATATAGATATACCTAAAAATATACTTCTCCAACTTATACCCTTATCTAAGAATGTTCCAATAGCAAACTGACCTATTGATGATCCAAACCCATAAGAGCAATGAGCTATATTCATCATTATAGCTTGAAGTGTAATAAATAAAACTGGAATTAAAGTATTTACTCCAATCATTACAAAAGCAATACCCATATTCAGTAAAAACATTCCTAGTAATAGCATTCCATAAAACTTAGATGCTGCTACAATTAAAACTGATATAATAATACTTATAAGTCCTATGCAAATTACATTTCTTTGTCCAATTTTCTCACAAAGAAGTCCACCTATATAAGTAAACAATATGTATCCCAAAGAGCATACTGATAACATCATACCCATGCTTGTATTATTTACATTAAAGGTTTCCTTAAATACAGGAATAAATATACCCTTAGTGTTATCAACTACAGCAATTGCGGCCATAATAATAAATACAACTATGATTATTGCAATATTTTGATTTTTATTCACTTATCTCACTCCTTTTCCAAAGATATTATAACATAATTACTAAAACTTTCATCTAATTATGCTCTTTATTTTATATTGTGTATTCATATAAATTGACTTAAATTTATGATTCATATCAACTTTTACTTTTAGTAAATATCATATTTTGTTATACTAAACATTATGAAATAAACTGTATACAAATCAGCCAATACTTATAATATACCTTTTATATTAGGTAATTGCCGATGTTTTGTATAGCGAATTAACTATCACTAAAAATATTAATATTATACAGTTTATAAGTAATAATACTATAAAAGAAGGTGCTAACATGAATAAATCTAGTATAAATAAACTAAATCTATTTTTCATGGGATTACAAAATAGATTTAAAGAAAACATAACAATCTTTAAACATATAAATGTTGAATTCATATCTGGACTTAAAAATTTCAAGGGTACTGCTGAAATTGATGATAAGGATCTAACCTATAATTTTAATGGTGTTACAAAAAAACTATCTATTGAAAGCTTCTTTCAGCTTATCTTAGAAGAATGTGCAAACTATGAAGGATTATCCCTTACTTTTAGTGAACGAGGAGAAGTACTCCTTATCACAGCTGACAACAAAAATGTAACTATGAAGACCATTGATATAAGTTCAGATTCTTCTAATTTAGATAATAAAACTAAAAAAGAACCTTTAAATAACATCAATACTTCTACCCTATTAAACAGAGATTATTATATAAAAATAGGTGAGGCTGATAACCTTTTAAAAGAAATTAGTATCATGAGCAAAGATGGTAAGATTAAGAACGATAAAATAAGAAAGTATAATCAAATTGATCACTATGTAGAACTTCTAGAAGGAATGTTAGATGAACTACCTAAAAATCAGGTTGTAAACATTCTAGATTGTGGATGTGGAAAATCTTATTTATCCTTTGTTTTAAACTACTATTTAACAGAGGTTAAAAAACGAAAATGCCACTTTATCGGTCTTGACTATTCAGAGTCAGTTATAGAGACCTGTAAGACTATGTCTAAAAATCTAGGTTATAGAAATATGGAATTTCATGCTGTAGATATAAATGACTATACTCCAACTAAAACCATAAACATAGTAATCTCATTACATGCTTGTGACACTGCTACAGACATGGCATTAGCTCTTGGAATAAAAGTAGAATCTGATGTTATAATCGCTGTGCCTTGTTGCCATAGAGAACTATTAAATCAATATTCTTATTCCCCATTTAAAAGTGTATTAGATCATGGAGTATTTAAAGCTAGAATGGCGGATATTCTAACGGATGGAATGAGAAGCTTAATGCTTAAGGCAAAAGGATATAATGTTTCTGTAGTTGAATATATATCACCGCTTGAAACACCTAAAAACTTAATGATTAGAGCTGTAAAGGAAAAAGATGAGGATTTAGACGCTATGAATGAATATATGACCATGATGAGTAGTTTAAATGTTTATCCAGCTCTTTATGACCTTTTAAATCAGTGGTAAAATTACTACATAAATTAGTTAAATAATAATGAAATCCCTCAGCAAGTGTAATCATACTGAGGGATTTCATTATTACTTTATATTATATCTTAATCTTAATAGCATACTTACATTACCATTATTAAATTTTTCATAAATATAACCTAAATTATCTTATATACTCAACTTAACGTTTACCTATTTTATTAAATCTCTTACTACCTCACCACCAATTATCATTCCAGCTACTGGTGGTACAAATGCTATGCTTCCTGGAGTCTGTCTTTTTCTAGCTGCTTTTGTAGATTCTACAACCTTTGAAAGCTCTTCTGCAATCTCTGTATAAGGCTTCATTGGTAGTTCATCAGAAAATACCACTTTACACTCTTTTATGCCTCTTTTTCTTAGTTCATGTCTCATAACCTTTGCAAGTGGACATCCTGAAGTCTTATATACATCTGTTACCTTAAATCTTGATGGATCTAATTTGTTTCCCGTTCCCATAGAGCTTATAATATTTATATTATTTTTCTTACAATACTCTATTAATTCAAGCTTTGAAGTTACTGTATCAATAGCATCTACAACATAATCTATACTTTCATCTATTATCTCTTCCACATTACTAGCATCTATAAAAGTCTCATGTATAATAACCTTACACTCAGGGTTTATATCTAATATTCTACTCTTCATTGTCTCTACCTTACTTTGACCTAATGTCTTAGTTGTAGCATGTATTTGTCTATTTATATTAGTTAAGCATATATCATCATTATCCACTAAAACTAAGCTCCCTACTCCACTTCTAACTAGAGCTTCTACCGTAAAACTTCCTACTCCCCCTATCCCAAATACGATTACCTTACTTTTTTGTAACTTATTTAAATTTTCTGTTCCTATTAACAATTCTGTTCTTGAAAAAATATGATTAGCCATACTTATCCTCCTAAGTTTAATTTTTTATAAGCGAGACTAGAGTTCTATACATTAATTTGAATTAGAGTATATTAATACTTTACTCTTGAATATATCAATTTTATATTCTTTACTCATATAATTCAACTATATATTAATTTATATTGAACTTAAAAATTATGATTCTATTACAATGATTAGTTATAATAAAAAAGCTAAATTTCACAAGAACTTTTAAAGTCCTCATAAAATTTAGCTTAACATAGTAAAATTATAAACCCTTGCTTACTACTGTATAAGTATTAAACTAGATATTTAAACTTTATGTTTAACTTATTTAATTAGCTAAGTTCGTGAACAAATATTCCACTTCTAAGCTTAGGCTCAAACCAAGTTGATTTAGGAGGCATAACCTCACCTGCATCCGCGATATTCATAAGCTCTACTATACTTGTTGGATTCATAGAGAATGCAATTTTCATTCCTTCTGCTACTCTTTTTTCAAGCTCCCCAAGTCCTCTGATTCCACCAACAAAATCTATTCTATCGCTAGTTCTTGGATCTTCTATAGCAAGTAGTGGTCTTAAAAGATTTTCTTGAAGAATAGAAACATCAAGGCTTTTAACTGGATCTTTTGGATCATAAGTTCCATCTATAGCAGTTAACTTATACCACTTGTTATCTAAATACATTCCGAAGTTTCCTTTTCCTTCTGGTCTGTATTGTCCTTCACCTTTAAACTCTTCTACTGTAAATTTCTCAGCTACTTTGTTTAAGAAATCTTCGCTAGAATGTCCATTTAAATCTTTAACTACTCTGTTATAATCCATTACATATAAGTCATCTGCTGGAAAAACAACTGATAGGAAGAAGTTGAATTCTTCTTCTCCAGTGTAACTAGGATTAGCTTCTCTTCTCATGTTACCAACCTTTACAGCTGAAGCTGCTCTATGGTGACCATCAGCTATATAAAGATACTCAACACCTTTAAATAATTCTTCTAATCTCTTTGTAGTGTTACAGTCATCTATAACCCAAACAATGTGAGATATACCATCTTCTGAAACGAAGTTATACTCAGGATTTTTAGTAGTCCATGCAGCAACTATTTCATCAATTTCTCCAACATTTTTGTAAGTTAAGAATATTGGACCTGTGTTAGCATTGCAGTGATCAACATGGTTAATTCTATCTTGCTCTTTTTCAGCTCTTGTATGCTCATGTTTTTTGATTATATTGTTCATATAATCGTCAATAGAAGTACATCCAACTATACCAGTTTGAACTCTTCCATCCATGATTTGTCTATATATATACATGCTAGGAGCATTTTCTTGTATATAAGTTCCATTAGCTCTCATATTATCTAAAGTTTTTCTAGCCGTATTATAAACTAATTCGTCATATTGATTTGTATCTACTGGTAAATCAATTTGAGCTTTATCAACATGTAAAAATGAGTAAGGATTGCCCTTAACCATATCTCTAGCTTCTTCTGTGTTCATAACATCATAAGGAAGAGCTGCTACTTTTTCAACTAATTCTATTGTTGGTCTTATCCCTTTAAAAGGTCTTACAACTGCCATAATATTTCCTCCTAAGTATTTATATTATTTAAAGAAATCAAATATAGTTTGAACTATTTCTTCACCAATTCTAGTTTGAGCCTCTGCTGTAGCTGCTCCTATATGTGGTGTAACTGATACTCTTGGATGGCTAATTAATGCTTCATTCTTAGTTGGTTCAACTTCGAATACATCAACACCAGCTCCTCTTAATTTTCCGCTGTTTAAAGCTTCAAGTAATGAAGCTTCATTAACAACTCCACCTCTAGCACAGTTAATTAGGATAGCTCCATCTTTCATCATATCCAGTTGAGCCTTATCAATTGTAGCTCCTTGTTCTTTAATAAATGGTATATGAAGTGATACATAATCAGCTTGAGGTAATAATTCTTCTAATGTACAGAATTCATATTTATCAAATCCCTCTGCTTTTCCCATTATATCAGTGTATATAATTTTCATACCTAAAGCTTCAGCTTTCTGAGCAAGGCATCTAGAAATTCTTCCAAACCCTACTAGTCCTAAAGTTTTTCCACTAATTTCAGTTCCTTCATACTTCTTCTTTTCCCATTTTCCTTCTCTCATAGTAACATTGGCAGTATTAACAAATCTAGCTACTGCAAACATATGCGCTAAAGCAAGCTCTGCAACAGATGCACTACTAGAATTTGGGGTGTTTGCAACTCTTATTCCTTTTTCTGTAGCGTAGGAAACGTCTATGTTGTCTACCCCTACTCCACCACGGATTATAAGTTTTAATCTTCCAGTTTCGCAAGCTTTATCTATTATCGGTTGTCTAACTTTTGTTGCACTTCTCACCACTACAACATCAAAGTTTTGTAAAGCTACACCTAATTCTTCTGGCTCATAAAACTTTTCTATAACTTCATATCCACTATCTCTTAAAACCTTTACACCGCTTTGTTCCATTCCATCGGTAACTAGTACTCTTATCATGACAATCCTCCCATAAGTTAAATTTTTCTTGAATTATATAAAAAGAACTCCTTTTTATATACATTTAAGTGAGTAATTTATACTAATTTAAAGCATCACTTAAAGTTAATTAAGAAGGGTTATACCCTTCTTAATTTATATTTTCTTATTCAAGTCCTAATATTTCATTAATATTTTTTAATAACTCTTCTAATTCAGCTGGAGTAGTCTCAGCCATATGAGCTATTCTGAAAGTTTTGTCCTTTAATTTTCCATATCCATTAGAAATTTGATATCCTCTTTCGCCTAGCGCTTTATTTAAGGCTGCAACATCGATGTTTCTAGTATTTTTTATGTTAGTTAAAGTATTAGACATGTACTTTTCATCAGGTAATATTTCAAAGTATTTTCTAGCCCATGCTCTAACAACTTCAGCACCTGCTATATGTCTTGCAAATCTATTTTCAATACCTTCTTTGTTTATTATCTTATCTAGTTGATACTCTAAAGCAAACATGTGAGATAATGAAGGTGTTGATGGATATTGGTAATCTTTCTTTTGGATGTATTCATATAATCCTAAAAGATCTAAATATATTCCTCTAAATGGAACTTGTTTAGCTCTCTCTATAGCTTTTTTAGAGAATGTACAAGCAGCCATTCCTGCTGGAAGACCTAATGCCTTTTGAGTTGAAGTTATACATATATCTACTCCCCACTCATCAACTTTAAGTTCTGTTCCTGCTGCTGAACTTACAGTATCTAAGCAAAATACAACATCAGGATATTTTTTAACAACTTTTGCAATTTCATCTAGTGGGTTCATAACACCAGTTGAAGTTTCATTATGAGTTATTGTTATTAAATCATACTTACCTGTTGCTAAAACTTCATCAACTTGCTCTGGAGTAGTTGGCTCTCCCCATTGAACTTCATATAAATCTGCTGGCACATTATTAGCAACTGCCATTTCATACCATCTCTTACCAAAAGCACCTACAGCAAAAACTGCAGCTCTTTTAGCAGTACATGAACGTATAGAACCTTCCATAAGACCACTACCTGAAGTAGTTGAAAGTAATATTTCTTCTTTTGTATTAAATACAACTCTCATATATTCACTAATTTGTCTTTGAATTCTTGATGCTTCTTTCCCTCTGTGTCCTATCATTGGTGTAGCCATTTTTTCTAAAACATCTGGTGCTACATCTACTGGTCCTGGTATAAATAATCTCTTATGCATAATTCATCCTCCTAAAATAAAGTAAGCTTTTACATTTCCATTAATTAGCTTCTAAATCACTTACATTCTAACATCTTTACATAATTTTCTCAACCTTAATAAGTTAAATATTTGAAAACTATATTATAATTAAATACAACTGTTAATCTACTCTAATGTTATCAACTATATCGTAAAACACATTCTTTATGCATTTACCTCTTACAAAATTCTCACAATTATTACAGCTCTGTTCTAACTGCATGAGTAACTTATCTTGATAATATGACCTTTCATTATAAAATGAGCAATTTTGAGCAACTCTACTTTTAATCTCATTAGATATCATCTATTAACACTCCTAATTTCATTATAATAATATATCTTTTCAACTTTGCTCTTTTTTTATACTCCTAAACTACTTTTAATAATCAAAACAATCTAAAATTGATTCAGTCTCTCTACAATATCTAACTATTAAACATTGTCCTAAATTTCTTGGACATTTTTTACACATACAATTAACAACCTTACCATCACACTTTTCCTGTTTAAAATCTGGACATTTTTCACAATTATATACAACTACATCCATAACCATTTATTATTTCCTCTTTCTATTTGTTATTTTTTAACTTATTTTAAATTATTGTCTTCTTTTGTTTACTTCAATTTACATTTATTTGCTAACCAAATTACTAAATTTGTATTATAATTAGATTATGATACAAATACTATAGTTATATGACTTTAAGCTTGTTATAATATAGACGTAAAGCCTTATATATATTAAAACTATACACCTTTCTAAGTAACGTGTAAATAATAACGAGGGAGCTGATTATTATAAAAGACTTTACCACAAAAATTTCACTACCATATAGATTATTTTTATATTTTAGTTTAATATTAATATTTATATCATTTTTATTTAATTCCCCAATAGAAATATTACATGGGTTAAAAGTCATAGTACTAAATCCAGATATCTTAATAACAGATTATATGGAACTAGGAGGAGTAGGTGCCACATTCATTAATTGTGCACTTTTAATTATAATCTATGTAACTATGCTTCTTTTCTTAAAAGTAAAGCCATCTGGAACTATAATTGCTGGTATATTTACAGTAAGTGGTTTTTCCCTTTTTGGTAAAAATATATTAAATATATGGCCTATAATATTTGGTATTTGGTTATATTCAAAATTTCAAAAAGAAAATTTTTCTAATTATATAGTTACTGCACTATTTGGAACAACTTTATCCCCAGCTTTAATTCAGCTCGTAGGTCATAATGCAATTCCTGTATATATGTCAATATTACTTGGTATATTAGTCAGCATAACTATTGGATTTCTACTTCCACCTCTGGCATCCGCTTGTATGAGACTTCATCAAGGTTATAATCTATATAATGTAGGACTTGCTGCTGGACTTTTAGGTACAATATTAATGTCTGTATTACGAGCTTTAGGAATTGACTTTCAAAGTACAGTTATATGGTCTACAGGAAATAATATTCCTTTTATGATCATATTCTCAATAATTTTTATAGCAATGATAATTCTTGGGTTCCACTATAATGGTAATAGTTTTAAGAATATCAAAGAGGTTATGAAACACTCTGGTAAACTTATTACAGATTTTTATCTTATTTTTGGTGATGGAGTTACTCTAATTAATATGGGTATTCTAGGATTATTTTCAATGTTTCTTGTTATACTAGTAAATGGTGACTTAAACGGACCTACTTTAGGTGGTATACTAACAATTGTGGGTTTCGGAGCTTTCGGTAAACATTTGCGAAACATAATTCCAATAATGCTTGGTATATTATTATGTTCATTCTTTAACATTTGGGAAATAAATTCTCCAAACGTTATACTAAGTCTTTTATTTGGAACTACCCTTGCTCCAATTGCAGGTTCATTTGGATTTTTATGGGGTGTTGTTGCAGGAATCTTGCATTCTTGTTTAGTTATGAATACTACATATTTACACGGTGGAATGATTTTATATAACAATGGTTTTTCCGGTGGACTTGTATGTATGTTTCTACTCCCACTAATTACTGCATTTAGAAAGGAAATTTAATTATGAAACACTTACGTCAAAGAAATATAAAAATACTCAGTGAACTTACAGGTTACCTAGTTAGGATTGGATGTAGTGATATACATATAGATTTTAACACCAAAGATGATGTTACCTATATTAGCTTCTGTTCCACAAATCCTTATCTTAGCGAAAAAACCATTAACGAATTAACTTCTTTATTAAATATGCCTAGAAGACAAGATATTGAAGAGTATTATTGGGAGCTTAATGGGGATAATGACTTTAATTCTGAATTAAGCTTAATTGGAATGATGACGGATTCCGTTGACATAAACTACAGTGATAATATATTGACAATAAGTCTAACAAGATTAAAATAAAACATACTACAAATATAAAAAACATAGTATCATGAATCATTTGATTTCATTACTATGTTTTTTGATTATATATCATACTGATCTAGTCTAATTATTTAATTTTTTTAGCTAAGATTGCTGCACCTATAGCTCCAGCAAATCGAGCATTACCTTTAGTTTTTACCTGTGAACCTAGTTTTTTTGATAAGCTATTTACAATATATTCACAGTTACAAAGTCCACCTGTCAAGAAATAATCTTGTGAATTTGAATGCTTTCCACAGATTGTTGCTACCTTACTAACAATTGAATCAACAATTGCAAAAGCTATATCCTCTTTATTTCTTCCACTACCAATTAAACTTATAACCTCTGACTCTGCAAATACTGTACACATAGAACTTATACTTGCATCCTTACCATTCACCGCAAGTTCACATAATTCCTTAACATCTAACCCTAATGTATTTGCCATTATTTCCATAAATCTACCTGTTCCCGCAGAGCATTTATCGTTCATAGTAAAGTTTGTTATTAGTCCTCCCTCTACTGTTATAACCTTAGTATCTTGTCCTCCTATATCAATTACTGTACAATCTTCGTTATAAATAAAAGATGCACCCTTACCGTGACAAGTTATCTCTGTTATAGCCTTATCAGCATATGGTACAGATACCCTACCATACCCAGTAGCTACTACCTTTCTATTATCTTGATTAATCCCTTTTTCGTATAACATATTTTCTATAGCTCTGGAAGTTTCTAAACTACTCCATCCTGTTGGCATTATAAATGTATCCTTGAACTTATCCTCATCGAATATAGCAACCTTAGCTGCTGTTGATCCTATATCTATGCCTATGTAAAACATACTTTTCCCCCCTATGTATAAAAATTATTTACTTATATAAATATATCTTAGCTGTAATTATTTATTAATTCATCTCTATAGTTTAATATGAATTTTCCTTACTATACTCTTCTATATCTTAATCTAATAATTTACAAAAGAAAAGCCCAACACATAAGTTGAGCTGTGAAAGGGAAAAATATTATGTTTTAGAGATTTGTTTAAATATCTGATTACCTTAATATCATAACATAATATTTTATCTTATAGTTTTTTGTTTTTAAATAGTACTTAACAATTCTATTATATACATAAATAGATAATTCATTTATTAAACCCTACTTAACCTTCTATTTTAATCTCTTATATTAGTTTCTTATCTAATTTTACTATATATATTTTTATAACAAAACTTCTATAGCATTAGTTAATTCTATAAAATTTTCACCTACGCTACATTCATAAGCATATATATCTACTCCATTTACTTTTGCAAATCTTAATGTATCTGCAAACTCTTTATCCATTTTCTCATTAGGTCTAAATGTACTTATATTATCCATTTGAATTAAAAATATAACTCCAGCACCTCTACCTGTATTCTTTACTTCTATCAATTCTAAGAGATGTTTTCTTCCTCTTTCTGTAGGTGCATCTGGAAATCTACTATGACCGTCTTCTTCTAATGTTACACCTTTAACTTCTAAATAATATTCTTCTCCGCTATCATTAATTAACTTAAAATCAAATCTGCTATTTCCAAAAGTTTTTTCTCTATATATCTGCGTGTAATTTTCTAATCCATCTATTTTTTTATTTAATAAAGCTTCCTCTACAATTTTATTAGGAGCTTGAGAATCTATATTTATTAATTTATCACCCTTATATCCAGCAATTAAACTAAATCTTGTTTTTCTATTTTTACCATCTTCTTCCCTTATTATAACCTTGCATTCTGGAATTAAAATTTCTCTACATCTACCAGTGTTAGGTACATGTACAAGTTCTTCTTTACCGTCTACGATTACATATCCCTGAAATCTATTTGGCCTTCTTACAAATTTAACCACCCTAGTATCCTTATCAAAAATCATAATTATACCTCCACATACCATTAATCAAAAACTCTTAAGATATTAATTATCTTATACATAAAATTTTTAATTATTATCCACATCTTATTTAATATCCTCATAATTAATCCACTTATATTTATAATTTGTTATTAACTTTCCTCAATTTATTCACAAATGTTAATAACTTTTACTTAATTATACCACTGTCCATAATAATTTTAGATATAAAAAAACCGTTGATACACAACGGTTTTTCTTTAATGGGGTGGATGATGGGATTCGAACCCACGACAACCAGAACCACAATCTGGCGCTCTACCAGCTGAACTACAACCACCATATTTGGAGCGGGTAGAGGGAATCGAACCCTCATAACTAGCTTGGAAGGCTAGCACTCTACCACTGAGTTATACCCGC
>NZ_JAVXMF010000044.1:0-12836 GCF_036646415.1 Clostridium sp.
CCAAATAATTGAACTGCTTTAGTTGTAACTTCCATAGCTACTTCTGAAGCATATAATTTAGCTCTTGCAGCATCTACTGAGTATGGCATTCCTTGATCTTTTAAGTAAGCAGCTTTATAAACTAAAAGTCTTGCAGCTTCTATTTTAACGTTCATATCTGCAACCATCCATTGAAGTCCTTGGAATGCTGATAATGATTTTCCGAATTGCTTTCTTTCTTTTAGGTAAGCAACAGCTTCGTCTAAAGCTCCTTGTGCTAATCCTAATGCTTGAGAAGCGATACCGATTCTTCCTCCATCAAGAGTTTGCATTGCAACTGCGAATCCTTTTCCTTCTTTACCAAGCATGTTTTCTTTTGGAACTACACAGTTTTCGAAAACTAACTCAGTTGTTGAAGATGCTCTTATTCCTAATTTTTCTTCAACTTTTCCTATAGAGAATCCTGGGAAGTCTTTTTCAACTATGAAAGCAGTTATTCCTCTAGTTCCTTTTGATTTATCAGTCATAGCAAATACTACAAATGTCTCTGCAACTCCACCATTTGTGATAAATATTTTAGAACCGTTTAATATATAGTTGTCGCCGTCTAATACTGCTGTAGTTTGTTGTCCAGCTGCATCAGTTCCTGCGTTTGGCTCTGTTAATCCAAATGCTCCTAGTTTTTCACCTTTAGCAAGTGGTGTTAAGTATTTTTCTTTTTGAGCTTGTGTTCCAAATTGGTATATTGGAGCTGCACATAAAGAAGTGTGAGCTGAAACTATAACTCCAGTTGTTCCACAAACCTTTGAAAGTTCTTCTACAGTGATAGCATAAGATAGGTTGTTACCACCTGCTCCACCGAACTCAGTTGGGAATGGAATTCCTAGCATGTTATATCTAGCCATTTGCTCTACGTTTTCAACTGGGAATCTTTCTGTTACATCTATTTCAGCTGCAATAGGTTTTACTTCGTTGATAGCGAATTCCCTTACCATTTGTCTTACAAGTTCTTGTTCCTTAGTTAATGAAAAGTTCATTATAATACCTCCTATTTATACAATTATCTATTTTTAAAATTTTTATCTCTTTTTTCAACAAACGCTGTCATGCCCTCTTTTTGATCTTCAGTGGCAAAACAAATTCCAAATGCTTCTGCTTCATATAATACAGCACTATCAATATCCATTTGTAATCCTCTATTAATTGCAGCCTTACATTGTCTTACAGCTATAGGAGCATTTTTAGCTATTTTAGTTGCCATAGCTTTTGCTTCATCTATAAGCATATCTTGTTCTACTACCTTATTTACCAATCCGATTCTTAAAGCTTCTTCAGCATTAATCATTTCACAAGTGTAAATTAATTGTTTTGCAATACCTTCTCCAACAAGTCTTGCTAATCTCTGAGTTCCGCCAAACCCAGGAGTAATACCAAGCCCTGCTTCTGGTTGTGCAAACTTAGCTTTAACTGATGCGATTCTTATATCACATGCCATTGCAAGTTCACATCCACCACCTAGTGCAAAACCATTAACCGCAGCTATTACTGGTTTTTCAAGCTTTTCAAGTTTCCTGAAAACTTCATTTCCTAGCATACTAAATTGCTTGCCTTCTAAAGCATTTAGGTTTTGCATTTCAGAAATATCAGCTCCCGCTACAAAAGCCTTACCTTCACCTGTAAGAATAACTGCATAAACTTCTTCATCTTTAGAAATTTGTTCAATTACAAAATCGATTTCTCTTAACGTACCTGAATTCAAAGCATTAAGTGCTTTAGGTCTATTAAGTTTAACTATAGCCACATTGCCTTCTTTTTCCAAGATTATGTTTTTATAATCCATTTTAAAATCCCCCATGCAATTTTTCAGGTATCATCCACCATAAATTGTTATTAATTTAACAAAATAGTGATTAAGGTGTTTCTACCTTAATCACTATTATAGTATCTTTACTATTATTTTTCAACTGAATTTAGAACTTTTATGAAATCTTTTTATTTCACTGATATTATTAAATATTAAAATTTTACTCACATTACAAATCTTTTCTATTTGTAATTTCTACATCTCAAAATATTATTCTTTTTCACATTCATTTAATAAATAACTAAGAGTCATCAAACTCTCGCTAAGATGTACATTCTCAACAATAACATCATCGTCAACTTTTAAATCTATCGGTGCAAAGTTCCATATTCCTTTTACTCCATTTTTAGTTACTATATCTGCTACCCCTTGAGCTCTATTCTTAGGAACACATATAATAGCAATACTAACTTTTTTCATTTTTAAAAACTCTTCTAATTCATCCATATCTCTAATTTCTATATCTCTAATTTTAAGACCTATAAGCTTAACATTAAGGTCGAAAATTCCTTGTAAATTAAATGCCATCTTATCAAATGAAGTATAGTTTGCAATAGCTTGGCCTATGTTACCTGCTCCTATAATAACAGTATTGTACTCTTTGTTTAGTCCTAATATTACAGATATTTGATATAATAACTCCTTAACATTGTATCCATAACCTTGTTGTCCAAAATCTCCAAAGCAATTTAAATCTTGTCTTATTTGTGATGCTGTGAATCCTATTTTTTCACTTAATTCTTTAGATGATATTCTATCAACTTCATTTTTATCTAATTCACGTAAATATCTATAATACTTTGGAAGTCTCTTTATTACCGCCATAGAAATACTTCTTTTCTTATCCAATTTAAACAACTCCTCATTTATGTATCTTAGATACATATTATATTTATTTCAACTACTGTGTAGGATGAATTTCATTATTAATATAATTCTAATTCTCATTATACTACACTGTTTAATGTATATTCTATAATTAAAAATATTTTTTCTACATCTTTACTTTTTTATTGAAACTAATAGTTGCTACTAATTTTAGCTGCTTCAGTCTTACTTTAATATAGACTCCGCACTCATAACCTGAAGATTTCTAAAACATTGTTTAGTAATGCCATAAATACTACTAATGATTATCGCTTTGTACATCTATTTTTACCCATATAAATTACTTCTCCATAATTTATATATTAATATTTATAATAGAATTTTAAATTTCTCCAAATTCATGATAAAATGCTATTAGGACGGTGAAGTAAATGATAGTTTTAAGTTGTAAAAATATAAATAAATACTTTGGAATAGATATGATTTTAAAAGATATTACCTTTAATGTTAATGAGGGTGAAAAAATAGGTTTAATTGGAGCCAATGGAGCTGGTAAATCAACACTATTTAAAATACTAACTAATCAAATGGAATATGATGATGGTGAACTATTTATAGATAAATCCAAGGAACTAGGATATCTTTCTCAAAACCTTTCTCTTAGCTCAGATAACACTATCTACAGTGAGCTACTTTCTGTTTTTAAAACCTTAATAGAAATGGAAGATAGACTTCATACTTTAGAAGAAAAAATGAATGAGCCCTATGATGCTTCCAAAGAAGATTATCATAACAAAATTATTAGAGATTATACCACTTTAACTGAGGTTTATGAAAATCGCGGTGGTTATACATATAAAGGAGAAATAAGCAGAGTACTTAAAGGTCTAGGTTTCTTAGAAAACGACTTTGATAAGTCTATTTCAATATTAAGTGGTGGTCAAAAGACTAGAGTTGCACTTTGTAAGCTACTTCTTAGAAAGCCTGAAATTCTTCTTCTAGATGAGCCTACAAACCATTTAGATCTTGATGCTATAGAGTGGCTTGAGGGTTATCTTAAGGAACTCAAAGGTACAATTATAGTAATTTCCCATGATAGATTCTTCCTTGATGCTATAACTAATAAGACTATAGAGCTAGCTGGCGGCATGGTGCAAAGCTACAATGGAAACTATACAACCTTTATAGATTTAAAGGAAAAGAATAAGGAAGTTTTACAAAAGGCCTATGACCTTCAACAAGCAGAGATAAAACGACAAGAAGATATAATAACTAAATACAAGTCCTTTAATAGAGAAAAAAGCGTAAAAGCTGCAGAGAGTCGTCAGAAAGCACTAGATAAAATCGAAAGAATTGATGCTCCTCTTAAAGATGCTAAAGCTTCAAAAATCAAGTTTGAGACACAAATAAAAAGTGGTAATGACGTTCTTTATATAGAAGACTTAAGAAAAAGCTTTGGTGAAAAGTTACTCTTTGAAACCCTGAATATGGACATAAAAAGAGAAGAAAAGATAGCACTTATAGGAGAAAATGGTCGTGGTAAGACTACCTTATTTAGAATTATCATGGATAAATTGAGTGCAGATAGTGGGGTTAAGGTTCTTGGTAAAAATGTTTTTGTTGGATACTATGATCAAGAACAATCAAATCTAACCCCTAATAAAGCTATAATTGATGAAGTATGGGATGACTTTCCTCATATGACCACTACTGAAGTACGTTGCGCACTTGCAGCATTTTTATTCACAGGTGATGATGTTTTTAAACACATATCCACACTTAGTGGTGGGGAAAAGTGTAGAATTAATCTATTAAAGCTTATGTTATCAAAGTCAAATTTTCTTTTACTTGATGAGCCTACAAATCACCTTGATATTATGTCTCGTGAAGCTTTAGAGGATGCTATACTAAATTATGATGGAACTATAATTCTTATCTCACACGATAGATACTTCCTAAACAAAATTATAAACAAGATTTTTGAACTTAACGAAGATGGAGTAAAAGAATATCTTGGTAATTACTCATATTATGTAGAGAAGAAGAAAAATCCTCTAAGATTCCAGTACGAGGAAGAAATCTCTGGGGTTACTAAAACTCAAATTAAGCTAGATAAGAAGAAGAGAAAGGAAGCGGAAAAAGCGGAAAAGGAAAAAGTTGCCGTCCTTAAGAATATCGAAAATAAAATAGCTGCTACAGAGGAATCTATAGAAACACTCCAAAGTCAGCTTTGCTTAGAAGAAGTATACTCTAACCCTGATAAAAGTAGGGATATAAACAAGGAAATTCAATTAGCAGAAGAAGAGCTTCAATCCTTATATGAGGATTGGGAAGAGTTAGCTTAACTCTAAAGTATAATAACCATTAAAACAATAAGTTCTATATTTTTTCAAATATAGAACTTATTGTTTTAATTAATTTATAACTCTTATTATATGAACTATAAATTATCACATTATAAAGTTAAATTGCTTTCCATATGCTGAGAACACATCTTGTGAAAATACCTATGCATAGTTAAATCCTTAGATAACTCTGGGTGAAATGAAGTAGCTAGCATATTTTTTTCTCTACAAGCTACTATATTTCCCTTCACTTTACATAATACCTCTACATCTCCAAGAACTCTTTCAACATACGGAGCTCTTATAAATATCATAGGTATCTTTTCATTACTTACGCCCTCTATAATTTCCTCTGTAATAAAACTGTCTACCTGAGCCCCATATGCATTCCTTTTCACTTCTATGTCCATAGTTCCAATATGGTTATAATCATATCCCTCTATTTTTTTAGCAAGGAGTATCATACCTGCACATGTTCCCCATACAGGTAATCCTTCTTTTATCTTCTCTCTTAAAGTATCAAGAATATTTAAATCCCTTAAAAGCTTGCCTATAACAGTACTTTCTCCACCGGGAAGTATGATTCCTTGAACTTTACTTAAATCTTCTAAATTCTTTACCTTTAAAGCAGATACACCTTCTATTTCATTAATCTTATTTATATGCTCTATTACAGCTCCCTGTAAATCTAACACTCCTATAGTTATCATTTTATTACCAACCTCTTGTTGAATAAAGCTTTGTATCTGGTAATTCTTTTGCGTTAATACTCTCCATAGCTTCTCCAAGATCCTCTGAAACCTCTGCAAGAATTTTAGGGTTGTTATAGTTTGCTACAGCTTTTACTATAGCTCTAGCTCTTCTCTCTGGATCTGCTGATTTAAATATTCCTGAACCAACAAAAACTCCATCACTTCCAAGTTGCATCATAAGTGCTGCATCTGCTGGAGTAGCAACTCCACCCGCTGCAAAATTTACTACTGGTAGTTTACCATTCTCGTGAACATATACTATTAAATCATATGGAGCTCCCATCTCTTTAGCTATAGTCATAAGTTCCTCTTTAGGTGTATGCTGCACTCTTCTTATGTCGCTCATAACAGTTCTCATATGTCTTACTGCTTCTACTACATCGCCAGTTCCAGCTTCCCCTTTAGTTCTTATCATAGCTGCACCTTCACCTATTCTTCTTAAAGCTTCACCTAAATTTCTAGATCCACATACAAATGGTACAGCAAACTTTTCTTTATCTATATGAAATACATCATCTGCAGGAGTCAGTACTTCACTTTCATCTATGTAATCAATCTCAAGAGACTCTAATATCTGTGCCTCTACAAAATGTCCTATTCTTACTTTTGCCATTACTGGAATTGATACAGCCTCTTGAATTTCTTTTATCATCTTTGGATCTGACATTCTAGCTACTCCACCTTGTTTTCTTATATCAGATGGTACTCTTTCTAATGCCATTACAGCAACAGCTCCTGCCTTTTCAGCAATGATAGCCTCCTCAGCATTAATAACATCCATAATTACTCCACCCTTTAACATCTGTGCAAGGTTTTTGTTTAATTCATATCTTTTATTCATTTTATTGTCCCCCTTATATTTTAATAATGAAAATATTTGATTCGCACAATCTTATCGTTACAATTATTGATACAATCAATTTTTACAATACAATTATCTCATATAACACACTTTGAATCAATACAATTTTAATATTTTTTATTATTTATTCTATTTTAAATTCATTTTCTTCATTTTGTATGCATACAATTCTCATTATTAGTATAAGAGCTTCTAAAATATGTTTAAACAACAATCTTTAATTTTATCATGAGCAGCTTAAAATATTATTAAAAATATCTTTAAATAGAAAAAAGTAGAATGAACTAGTCATCCTACTTAAATCCCATATTATTTTGTTCCACGTAAACTTTTTAACCCTATTAAAACCGCTTATGCTTAGTTTTAAACTAAGTTTCTTGCAACCATTTCTGTTATTGCAAAACTTGCAACGTCATCTGCATATTTTCCTGGTCCGAATCCAGCATCATATCCTAGTTCTTTAGCAAGTTCATGAGTTATTCTTGGTCCACCACAAATTAATACAACTTTTTCTCTAAGGCCTTCTGCCTCTAAAAGCTCTACTAAGTTTGTAAGGTTTTGAATGTGTACATCCTTTTGAGTAACTGTTTGAGATACTAAAAGTATATCTGCATTAAGTTCTACAGCTCTCTTAATGAACTCTTCATTTTCTACTTGGCTTCCTAAGTTATAAGCTTCTATTCCCTTATATCTTTCAAGACCATAATGTCCAGCGAAACCTTTCATGTTCATAACAGCATCAATACCAACTGTATGTGCATCAGTTCCTGTTGAAGCTCCTACTATAACTACATCTCTCTTGATGTTTTCTGCTATATATTCGCCAACTTCTGACATAGACATAGTGTCAACTTCTACTGTTTGAACATGAATTTCATCATAGTTAACAGTGTGCTCTAGTGATCCATAAACCACATAGAAAGTAAACTCTGCATCTAATGATCCGTGATGAGCAACGTTAGGATTTTTTAATCCCATAGCTTTAGCAAGTTGAGCTGCTGCTTCTATACCTTTTTCATCATCTTTAACTGGAAGAGTAAAACTAACTTGAGTTTTACCATCATTCATAGTATCTCCATAAGGTTTAAGCTTAGTTAAATCTAAGTTTGTGTCAAAATTCTTATCTTCAGTTGAATATAATCCACCACTCATTATTTGTTACCTCCCAACATTAATTCTATGAATGGGTTGAAGTAGTTTTTATCTAACTCAACAACTCCATCTAGTCCTTTTCCTCCGTTTAGAGGTCTCTTAATTCCAGCAAATTTACCTTGCTCTAGAGTTGAGAATAATCCTTCTTTTTCGATTTCTTCAATTAGGTCAGCAGCTTTATTTAAAACTTCGCTAACTCTAGCTTGCATGATTCCACCATTTTTGAAAGTTATTTCAGATCCTAGATCTTTCATTGTGCTGAATATATATTGAGCGTTATCTATTGAAACAGCTCTATCACTCATAAATGGAGTGTGTATAGCTTCTGTAAGCATTCCTAATAAGTGTAACTTCTGAGAAGTCATGATTGTTACCATGTTAAATAATGCGTCTTGAACTTGTCCTTTGAAGATATCTCCAGTTTTGAACTTAGTTGGTGGCATGTATTTTAATGGTGCTTTAGGGAATATTTCTCTAGCCATTTGTGCTTGAGCAAGCTCATAAAGGAATCCATTTTCAACTTTAGGATCTATTTCAAATGCGTGACCTAGTCCCATTTGCTCTTCTGGAAGTCCTGCAAATAATGCAAATTGCTCATTTATGAATTGAGAAGCAAGAACTGTATGTGCCTCTTCAACCGCATCAGCTGTTGTTAAGTAGTTATCTTCTCCAGTGTTGATTATAACTCCAGCGAATCCATTGATGATTCTTGAGAAGTATTGGTCAACAATTGTTCTTTGCATGTTGATATCTCTGAATAATATTCCGTATAATGCATCATTAAGCATTACGTCAAGTCTTTCAACAGCTCCCATTGCAGCGATTTCTGGCATACATAATCCTGAACAGTAGTTACATAGTCTTATGTATCTTCCTACTTCTTCTCCAACTTCATCAAGAGCAGCTCTCATTAATCTGAAGTTTTCTTGAGTTGCAATAGTTCCTCCAAATCCTTCTGTTGTAGCTCCATAAGGAACATAGTCAAGTAAACTTTGACCTGTAGTTCTTATAACAGCTATTACATCAGCACCTTGCTTTGCAGCAGCTTTTGCTTGGATTATATCTTCATAGATATTTCCTGTAGCAACGATAACATATAGGTAAGGACCTGTTTTGTCTCCACCGAATTTTTCAAGGTATGCTTCTCTTGTTTCTCTGTTAGCTTTAATCTTAGCAACAGTTTCTTTAGCTACTTTTTCTACAGCCATTTTTATTTCAAAAGCATCTCCCATTGGTAATTTAGTTAAATCTAATTCACCTTTAGCAACTTTTTCAGCAACTTCTTGTGCAGAAAGTCCAGTGTTAACCATAGCATTTCCTACGAAAGTTGCAGCTCCAATTGAAAGTCCGTTTCCAGCTTTAATGTTCTCAACTACTAAGTTAGGTAGTGGCACCTCAAACTCGTCAACCCCATCTATTCCTAATAATCTACATATTGTTCTTTCTACAGCTACTGTAGTGTGTCTATCTATAAACTGTTGTGTATCCTTAGCTATGTTTCTTGATGCAACTCTTGCTCTCTCAACTACACTTAAGTCTAAATTTAATTTACTTTCCATGATATTCCTCCTCATAATAAGTTTTTGCTATATCTACTATGTCATTTTCTAATCCTAATAACATTGCTATGTTAAGAGCATCCTTAGGTACTTTATTCTCCTTAGATACTTTCTCTAGTTTATATTCCATATTTTCTTGTATAATTTCTACGGAATGTCTCTTATTAAGATCTATTTTGTACTTCAGCTTATTGAAGTCTATATTTTTTAATCCTACAACCTGATAGTGAACCATTGGCTCTTCCACTACTCCATCGTAGTGAGTTGATATTATACTTGAAGTATTAAATTTCTGCAAATAATTTGCAAGAGATTTAACAAGGTAGTATCCTTCCTTAGGGTTTGTTCCTCTAGCAAATTCATCTAAAGCTACAAATCCATCTCCACGTTTTACACACTCTACGACTTCTTTTAGCTTAATTATCTCCGCTCCAAAGGTACTAAGGCCTTTAGATATAGATTGCATATCATCAGATACAAAATGAATAAAATCTAGGATAGGATATATAGCTTCTTTTGCAAATGTAAAGAATCCCATCTGTCCAAGGAATAAGTTTAACACGATTGTCTTAAGTGCTACGCTTTTCCCTCCCATATTAGCTCCAGTTATTACAGTAGTACCACCTTTTAGTTCTATGTTCACTGGAGAGAATTCTTTTCCTTTTGTCTTAAGAACCCCTTCTATCTCTGGATTTATGCCATCTATTATCTTTATATTCATATCTTTAACTATAGTAGGTTTAACACAATTATGTTTAATAGCAATTCCAGCTTTAGCCATTAACAAATCAAGTACTCCAACTACCTTTAAGTTCTCTGATATTTGCTTACTAAAGAAAGATAATCTTGAAGTAAGTTCTTTTCTTATATGTAACTCTTCTTCTTCCTCTTGTATAACAATGTCTAATCTTTCCTGCTTTAGCTTTTCTAGAATATCATCATCATTACAAGAAAAGATTTCTTTTTCCTTTTGGCTCTTTAGTTTTCTAATTTTAGAAAGCTTTTCACTATATTCTTCATAAATATAAAATGTAGAGATTCGCTTTCCACTTGGGTCTAATATATCTACTACTTCATCCAATGAGTGTAATTTTATCTTGTCGATAGATAAATTCATATCTTCAAGCATCAACTTTAGCTCTTCTAGTAGCATAGCTACATATTTTATCTCATAAAGTTCAACCTCATCTAAGGTTTCTACTTTTTCAGTTCTTTTTATAGTATTCCTTATATCCTTAATTTTATGAAGAAGTCTTACTATATCATTAAACTTATCTTTATATTCATTCATGCGGCTTATCATGCTGTCTATATTGTTAAGTTCTTCTATAAGTTCTTCATGCTGACTAATTTTATAAGGTTTTATAAGTTTTTTTTCTTCAGTACCATAAGAAGTTATTATGCCCAGTTCATCCATAATAAAGGAAAATCCTATCTGTGATCTTTGTTCATTATCTAAAAACTTCATACTATTCTCCTCCTATTACATCAAATACTGGTATATTAACCACTTCTCTAAGTCCCTGTAAAAACTCTTTTTTAGGAAATTCATAACCATAAGGTGCTTTAGGATTTGCAGTTATACAAACCACTGTTATTTTACTTATAGCCTTTATATTTCCTCCTTGCTTATGAAATCTATATAAACTATCACTATTAATAAATAGCTTTGTTCCATCTTCCACAAGTAAGGTTATGTTTTTATATAATGTAGTAGATGTCATGATACCCTTTATAAGTTTATCAGACACTGCACCTTTAATAACTACATGAGTTACTTCATCATTCAAAGCTTCTACTATTTCCTTAGAAGCTTCCAATGCAGTTAAAACCTCTAGAATTTTATAGGTTTTATCTTTATAAATTACACCTACAATTCCTTCAGTTAATATATTTGTCGCTACATTTAAAATAGACCTATCTTGCTCATGGGGTAAACTTAATAGATCCATTGTATGTTTTGTCTCATTTATAACGGTCTTCATGCTTCTTGATAATGCAGCTCCGGTAGATAATACTGTAGCTTCGGTTATGGCGGGTGAAGCAAAAGTTTTTCTACTTAAAGCACCATCTATTATAACAAGGTCACAGTTAAGACTTAATAATTGATCTTTTATATTTGTCATATATGAATTTACAGAAGGCCCTCCCAAATCCACATATCCATCACTTAATGCTCTACAAATAACAATTTCTCCCATAGGAGTATTTATACCTGTAGTTTTTATAATTTCTCTTGTAAAATCACTATTCAAAAGGCATTGTTTAGCTGTAGCAATTGAAGTACCTTTTTCAATGTATATCTTAGGTTTCTCAGTGGATGTAACTCTATCCAGTTCTTCACCATCTCTACCAATTGAAGTTAGGCCTAGGGACATATTGCCCCTAGCCTCCTCCAATATATGATTTAAAGTTGTTGTTTTTCCCACATTCTTATTCATACCTATTATAGATACACTGTTATATGGTTTTAATAACTTTAAAATTTCATTCATTAAATCACTTCTTACTTATATATTTATATTAGTGAGAGTGTCTTTCATTTCTCTCAAGACCTACTGGCTCAAGGTTTAATCTCTCTCCGTTTAGAAGTCCTGCAACTCCAACTTTGTGAGCTGTTTTCTTACCAGTACATATATCACAAGTACATCCTGGAGTGTAGTTTGTTGGCTCAGTATAAGTTGTGATAACACCTTCAAAGTTTCTTAAAACAACTTTATCATGGCTTTGAGAAATTACATAGTTAGGCATTACTGGTGTTTTTCCACCACCACCTGGAGCATCAACAACAAATGTTGGTACGCAGAATCCTGAAGTATGTCCTCTTAGCCCTTCAATGATTTCTATTCCTTTAGAAACTGGAGTTCTGAAGTGCTCAAGTCCTAATGAAAGGTCACATTGATAGATGTAGTAAGGTCTTACTCTCATTTTAACTAATCCGTGCATAAGATCTTTCATAGTGTGTACACAGTCGTTTACACCTCTTAAAAGAACTGATTGGTTTCCTAGTGGTACACCAGCGTTAGCTAATTTAGCACAAGCTTCTACAGCATCTGGAGTAATCTCAGCTGGGTGGTTAAAGTGAGTGTTTAACCAGATTGGGTGATATTTCTTTAACATATTTACAAGGTCATCAGTTATTCTTTGAGGCATAACAACTGGTGTTCTTGATCCTATTCTTATTATATCTACGTGAGGTATTGCTCTTAATTTGCTGATGATGTACTCTAAAGTTTCATCTGCAACTAATAGTGCATCTCCGCCTGATAATACAACGTCTCTTACTACTGGAGTATTTGCGATGTATTCAATAGCTTTATCGATTCTTTCCATTGGCATACAATCATCTTGTTGTCCAGCGAATCTTCTTCTTGTACAGTGTCTGCAGTACATTGAACACTGGTCAGTTATAAGAAGTAATACTCTATCTGGATATCTGTGAGTTAATCCTGGTACTGGAGAATCTGTATCTTCGTGTAGTGGATCCTCTAAATC
>NZ_JAVXMF010000045.1:0-10309 GCF_036646415.1 Clostridium sp.
AAACCTAAGATTATAAGACCTTGTAACTATGATGATGTTGATGTTTTTCATTTATTAAATATTTCATTACAATCATCTCCCATTAAACATAATTTATCACTTTATAAATTCTCTGTCAATAAGTTTCACCTTATTATGAAATTATATCAACTTATTTATATGTATTTTTTATATTTATCCACATTTTTTTAGCTGTAGTGGTTGATACTATTACAGCACATTATATATTAGCATTATCATAAATCTAAGAAGGAGTACCTCATGGTACCCCTTGTATAAAATTCTAACTATAGTTTTATAACTACTTTTACTTCAAATATATAAGGAAGCTGTTTCTTAATGAACCATCTATTGTTTCTAAATATTACTATACAATTCCTAAATCAAGTTCATTTCTTAACATATCTTCATAGGTTTCTCTTCTGCATATTAGTCTTGGCCCTAATTTACCCACTAAAACCACTGGTGCTTTAGGAATTTTATTATAATTACTACTCATAGAATAACAATATGCTCCTGTTGATAGAACTGCTAATATATCCCCTTGTTTAACTGTAGGAAGACTTATATCATTTATTAGAACATCCCCTGACTCGCAACACTTTCCTGAAATTGTCACCATAGTCTCCTCAATATTTTCCACATTGTTAGCAATTATGCCCTGATACTGTGCACTATATAATGATGGTCTTATATTATCAGTCATACCGCCATCCACTGACACATATTTTTTAATGTTAGGAATTTCTTTCATACCTCCAATCGTATATAGGGTTACTCCACTATTCCCAACAATACTTCTACCCGGCTCAATTATTATATTAGGAGTTTTCATCTGTAATTTTTCACTACATATGTCAACCTCTTTTAAAATTTCACCACAATACTCTTCAATAGTTTTTGGGTCATCTCCCTCCCCATAATATATACCAAAGCCTCCACCTAGATTTAGCTCAGTAATTGTAACATTGCAGTTATTATTAATAGTATTCATCAAACTCATCATGACTCTTACTGCTTCTCTATAAGGTTCAACATCAAAAATTTGCGATCCGATATGACAATGAACTCCTTTTAAATTAAGATTTTTTAATCCCTCAATTGATTTTACAACTCTAAAAATATTATCTTCTAGTAGCGTAAATCCAAATTTAGAATCAATTTGACCTGTTTTTATATATTCATGGGTATGTGCCTCTATTCCAGGAATTATTCTAAGCAAAATATCTTGAGTTACTCCATAAGACTCGCATACTCTATTAATATTTTCTATCTCCATTAAATTATCAACTATAAAAGTGCCTACCCCTGATTTGACTCCTAATTTTATCTCTTCAAGGGTTTTATTATTACCATGAAAATATACATTTTCCATAGGAAATCCACTTACTACTGCAGTATAAACCTCTCCTCCTGATACCACATCAAGGCATAATCCTTCATCCTTAATAACCTGTACAATAGCCTTTGTCAAGAAGGCTTTACCTGCATAAGCAACCTTGTTATTTACATTTGATTTCATTGCCTGAAGATATCTTCTACAGTTATCTCTAATCTGCTCTTCATCCATAACATACAGAGGAGTTCCAAATTTTTTCGTAAGTTCTATGGTATTAATTCCTCCAATAAAAAGACTATTGTTTCTAACATCCATTGTTCCAAATAAGTTCATAGTGATTTCTCCTTTCAGCTCCCCATTATAAGTTTATGAGGGTAGTATTAGTTTTGGTACATAATTTGAAAAATTAAAAAAGGCGGACAAAGGAACACCTTTATCACGCCCAAGTTTAAAACACTATGAACATAACAGGTGTTACTTTGTAGCTCTCCACTATTTTCATAGTGGCAGTCTAGTACATATTTTGCACTAACCCAGGAAATATCCTTGCCAGTTTATTTCCTTCGGCTTTTCTCCCCTTTCTCTTTGAATTAACGTGTGCCCACTCCTCAAAGATACTATTGGTAAAAGCTCCTCTACCCTAAATAACATCTAGTAATTATTAAATTTATAACATAATTTAGCTTTAAGTACATTAAAGAATTAATACTTTTAATTCTCTACTATATTTGTTTAGTTTTGTTTATAATACAATACTGAAGAAGTTATGTCAATCTTATAAATTTATTATATATTATTATAACGTATACAAGTTTTTTTATGTATAATTTCTAATCTAAAATCATGTTTATATATAATTTTAATATTATTTATACTTGAAATACCATATACTGTTATATATACTGTTATAAAATAAACTTTTACTTAAAAAAGGAGATGTTTCAAATGTCAAATTCTTTAGTTATATACTACTCACTTGATGGAAACTCAAAACTAATTGGAGAAGAAATTAAAAACACACTAAACTGTGATATATTAGAGCTAAAACCTATTAAGAACTTAAAGCCTAATAGCTTTAAACTATCTAAATATTTTTGGGGTGGTAAACAAGTTTTAATGAATGAAACCCCTAAGCTTAATCCTTACACTATAGATTTAAGCAAATATGATATCCTGTTTATTGGAAGTCCCATATGGGCTGGTACCTATGCACCTGCACTAAAAACCTTTTTTAGTGAAAATGAAATTGCAGGTAAAAATATAGGGTTATTTTGTTGTCATGGTGGCGGAAGTTCTAAGAAAATCTTTGAAAACTTTGAGAACAAATTAAAATTCAGTAATACAATCTTAGGTAAAATCGAATTTCAAGATCCATTAACTCGCTCCAAGGAAGAAAGTAAGTTAAGGGCTAGTGAGTGGGTTAATTCTCTAAATCTTAAGTAACAACTCTTTGTACTATGTACTATGTACTATGTACTATAGTAAATAAACTTAATTCTCCCTTGTCATTATCCTATGTAATAAATTTTAAAATTTATTACACTTAATTCAAACAAAATATTTTCAGTATAGATTAAAGTGAATTTCATTAATTTTCAAGGTGTATTTTTATTCTTATTTCAACTTTATACTTTCCCTTAGTTTTTGCTTTTCATTAAATATTAAAAATAATTGTTTAAAAAATGAATTGTGGGTAATAATAAAAATATACTTAATTAATATCTCCATATTAATTAATTTACCACCCAATTATGAAAAAACAGACTAGAACAAGTAGTACTCCTTCTTGTTCTAGTCTGTTTATTGTAATTATATATAATAACTTACTTATTTGCATTTAATATTTTTAACATCTTGATGATGTGTTCTAGTAAATCTAACCATAACATTACTTTTATATTATATTAAAATAATTACTTCAACTATTTCATACCATTTCCCTTATATGCTTATACAAGATAATATTTACCAGTATTATTTAATGTAAATAAGCAAATTCTAATAATGTTATCAAGTTATTCTTAGCTTGAAAGTGAGTTTTAATAAGAATACCTCACTCACGCTGAAACTTAGAAAAACTTACACAGAGTGGTATCCCTTCTTTGCTTAAGTCTAAAGAGGGTTAATCATTAGAACATCTAAACATGGAATAAATCAAGGAGGTGTTATCGTGTCAAAGGATTTTAGCGATCATAAAAATAAGAAAACTACAACTCTTAAATCTGACCCATCAAGTCCAAACTATCAGTCATGTGTTAAAAACAAGGCAACTGAACATACCCCTACTGGTGAAAAAGAGCCTTCAACAAATACAACACTTAGATAATACTTCAAACCTATAATTGGGATATTGAAACTTATGACTGTTTTTAAAATTAACTATGTTTTAATTATATTATATATTAAAACATAATTAGTTATTTTAATACAGCCCTTCATCAAATCAAAAAGAGATTACCTTTTAAACCATTATAATTTATCATAAGGTTTATAAAGTAATCTCTCTTTCATATAATTCTTTAGTTAAATCTATAATTATTATAGGTTATTATCTTAATCTCCAGTCTTAACATCTAAATCATTGTTAAGTGTTCTCTTATAAAATATAGCAAAACAAACTATAGTACTTAATGCTGCTAATATATCCGCCACCGGTTCTGCTGCAAGAACACCTTGAAGCTTAGCAGTGTCTCCTTCAACGAACATTGGAAGTATAAATATCAATGGAATTAATAAAATTATCTTTCTTAGCAATGCTAAGATAAGAGATATCTTAGCTTGACCAAGGGCAAGGAATGTTTGTTGGCAAGCCATCTGTGCTCCAAATAATAATATTCCTGAAAAGTATATTTTAATACTCCATGTTGTAATTGCCATAAGTCCTGGATCCTTGTTAAATATTCCTACGAATACTTCTGGGAATATCATAAGAGATGCCCACATAATTGTTGTATATGTTATACAACATATAATTAATAACTTAAATGTTTTCTTAACTCTATCTACTTGTTTCCCCCCATAGTTATAACTTATAATTGGTTGTGCTCCCTGAGATAATCCCATAAGTGGAAGCATTATTATTTGCATAATACTACTCATTATAGTCATAGCTCCTATAGCTAAATCTCCACCGTATAGTTTAAGTTGGTTATTTAAAGATATTAAAACTAAACTTTCTGTAGCCTGCATTATAAATGGCGATATTCCAAGAGCCATAATTCCAAGCATTACCTTAGGGTTTGGAATTATATATTTTTTTCTTATTTTAAGAATACTTTTCTTTCCGAACAAGAAGCATAAAACCCATATTGCTGATACTCCTTGAGCAATTATGGTAGCAAGTGCCGCTCCCTTAACTCCCATTCCAAATCCAAATATAAATACTGGGTCTAGGATAATATTAATAGCTGCTCCAACCATTACAGTAACCATACCTGTCTTTGCAAATCCCTGAGTATTTATAAAAGGGTTCATTCCAAGAGCTATTTGTACAAATATAGTTCCTACAAGATATATAGTTAAATAATCCTTAGCAAATCCTATAGTTTGATCACTAGCACCGAAGGCCCAAAGTATAGGTTCCTGGAATATTAATAATACAATAGTTAAACCAAGCCCAATTAAAACTAGTGTAGAAAAACTATTACTTACTATATTTTCTGCACCATCATTATCCTTCTCACCCATTTTTATTGCAGCAAGAGGAGCTCCTCCCATTCCAATTAAAGCACTAAATGCTGATATAATTATAATTATTGGAAAAGCAACTCCAACACCAGCCATAGCTAATTCTCCACTTGCCATTCTTCCAATAAATATTCTATCGACTATGTTATATAATACATTTACAAGTTGGGCAATAATAGCTGGAAGTGCTAACTTAAATAATAGACTTCCTACTTTATCCTTACCTAAATCCATGTTACTGTTTGACACTTAATCATCTCCCTATTTAATTCGACATAACAACAACGGTTAATCCATGTTATTTTAATAATTTACTGTGACTATAATGTTTTTAGTCACTTAATGTATAATTATACTACTTCTTATAAAATTAATAAACTTAAATTTAAATTCTTAACAAAACCTTTAAATTTCATATTTAATAACCCATTATGTATTTCTTAATATACCTATGGCATACTACCTATATTTCTTCTACATTAATCTCAGTTTAAACTAAAAAACATAAATTTCTCCCATAAGTCCTATGAAATAATTTATAAAACAAAAATGATAAAATTATTCATCTTATCATTTCTGTTTAATTAAATCTAATTACTTTTCGTTTCCAAAAATTGAGAATAAATCTTTTATCTTTAATCTATTACCAGTGTGTAATATTACCACTGAGTACACTCTAGCTGTAAATAATGTTAATACTACAATAGTTGCAATAAGTATTAATAACGATATTAACATTGCTCCAGCCCCTATAGTTCCTGATAAAATCATTGATGGAATATAGAATGGTGATGAGAACGGCATATAGGTTGCTATTTTTGCTACAATAGAACCATTAGCCATTATTGCTGCATATGCAATATAGAATCCTATTATTGATATAAAAGACACTGGCATTATTGCTGTGTTTAAATCTTCTAATTTACTTATTGTCGCTCCAACTAATGCATTTAACACTGCATATAATACATATCCTAAAATAAAGAATAGTATAATTAAAATTACTTGTAATACAGGTATTTTACCAAGAACTCCTGCTATGTCAAATATATTGGCAGAAGTATCTATGAATCTTTTAACTATAGCTCCACTTCCTACAAAGGATATAAATGCGGTAAGTAAAAGTGATGCAAATTGAGTTATTGCTAAGAATCCCATACCTACACATTTACCAACCACAAGCTCCATAGGCTTTGTTGAAGTAAGTAATAATTCCATTACTCTTGAAGTTTTTTCTGCAACTATAGAACTTGCAACCCAATATCCATAGAAGTAAATTATATAAAAAAGTAGTATGCATGCAACCATAGGGAATACCATTTTTATAATCATATCCTCAAAAGTATCATTTTCTTCCCCGGCCGCAATAACCCTGGTATTAATTGGACTTGATACCTTTCCTACATTTTCAGGAGATATACCTTCATTTAATAATCTTCCTTCATTTAAATTCCTTGATATAATTTCTGCTAAAACATTTCCGTCATCTGATGACACGATATCACTATTAGATGGTGTAATTACCTCTACATAATATCCCATCTCTTCATTACTTATAGATACAAGAACCATATTTTCCTCTGTGGTATCAAGTTTCTCAATTAAAGCAGCTCTTGACTCTTCTGCTTTTTCAAATTTAAGATTTGGAAATACAGCCTTAAGTCCTGGTGCTAAATCTATATTCAAGTCTGAATCATCCATATAGTAAGCAGTGCCTATACCAATCTCTGCTTCACCATTAGCCGATGATCCACCATCTTTAGCATCATCTTTTCCCGTAAATGCTGGAATAAAATTAATTAAAGATGTTAATATAAGCACTAGGGCTAATATGATTGCAGTAGAAATCTTGAAGGCCTTGCCCTTGACCTGCTGAACTACAGTAAACTTAGTAACCTTCCAAAAATTACTCATATTCATGCTACTCACCTACCTTTTCTATAAATATTTCATGAAGAGTTGGCTCTCTAAGTTCAAATCTTATAACAGGTATATTTTTATTTATTATTTCTTTTAATAACTTTGTAGCTTCTTCCTCACTAGTGACATTTAATTCTATGAAGTCTTGATTTTCATTTAATATTTTCATGTTAAAATCTTTAATTAAATTATCAATGTTTCCTTCACACTTTAGTAATAAGTGATTTCTTCCATAAGACTTTTTAATTGTATTCAAGTTACCATTAAGCACAGTTTTCCCCTTGTTAAGTATGACAAGATTCTCACAGAACTCCTCTATAGTACTCATTTGATGACTTGACATTATTATATATTTGCCCTTTTCAATCTCTTCCTGGATTACTTCTTTAAATAAATCAGTATTTACAGGATCAAGGCCACTTAGAGGTTCGTCCAAAATTAAAATATCTGGATTTGATATTAGCGCTGCTATAAATTGAATCTTTTGCTGATTGCCCTTTGAAAGTTGCTCTGCCCTCTTATTTTTATATTCTGTAGCTTCTAACCTCTCAAGCCAGTAATCGATACTTTTCAAAGCATCCTTACGAGACATTCCTTTAAGTTCTCCAAAATATACAAGCTGATCTATAATTGTAAATTTAGAATAAATCCCTCTCTCCTCAGCTAAATATCCTGTAGAAACCTTCTTAGAATTATATGTCTCATCATTCCAAGTAATAGTTCCATTATCCTTCTTTAACATTCCTAACATCATTCTTATAGTTGTGGTCTTACCAGCTCCATTAGTTCCTAGCAATCCAAAAACTCCAGGCTTTTCTATAGAAAAACTTAGATCATCAACTACAATCTTATCTCCATAACTCTTAACTAAATTATTTACCTTTAATGACATGTGTTCATCCCCTCTCACCTTAATATATATCTTAAAATACTATCGCATCTTAATTTAAATTTCTCTGTTAACCCTTAACGATATTTACATCAATTTAACACTCTCCGGTTTTTACATGAATACTCCATTTTAATATTTTACCGCTTTAAATGTATATTAGAAATTTATTTATCATATTCCATATTATAGTATACCATATATTTTCACCTTACCTCAATGAAGTAATTTCAATAACTTTGCTTTCTTAAGTTTGAATAATTTCCTTACAAATAAAAAAGAGCAAGATAATTAACTTTTTCATCTTACTCCTTATTTCTTATTTAATTTTATCTTCTTATCCTTTAAATCCATTATTCCACATTTAATAAAATTCTTAGTTATTATAATGTTCCTTATTGGATTTCATTCCTTTTATTATTATTCCCATGACCCCAATGGCTAACACAATGTCACCAACACTTGCAATTCCACCATATCTCCAAAACTTATAGGGTAAAATATCAGCCAAAAGCTTGAAATTAGTTTCACTAGTTAAAATAGAATATAATCCTTTTGTGTCAACGCTTCCATTAACACCTAAACAATTCATAGCCCATGTGCCTATTGGCATAGTACAACTATTACCAAATATAACTATGATATTGAGGAGAAACCCTAATCCAACTATTAAAATCATTTTATCTTTTCTATTAACAAATATAAAACTCATTATAAGTCCATACATAGTTATATTAATAAAATATGTAAGTCCCCCGAATTCTAACATTCCATTTTCAAGGAAAATCTTCATTATAAACTCTAATAAAAACCCAATTATTATAAGATACACGGATTTAAATCTTAATTCACTTAGATTCTCTAAGCTACCTTTTGATAAATATCCTATTATAACTGCAAGAACTATTGCAAATAAAAACATAATTATCCTCCACAGGTAACTTTAACCTGTTCCTGACTACTAGCTAATTTTATTTTTTCATCTCTTTTAAGAATATTTAAATAAACTTCTGCTATTTTAGGATGGAATTGAGTCCCTGAATACTTTTCTATTTCATCCATTACCACATTCATTGGCAGACCTTTTCTATATGGTCTGTCTGATACCATTGCATCTACAGTATCAGCTAACTGAACTATATATACATTGAGTGGAAGTTCATCTCCCTTTTTACCATCTGGATAACCCTTTCCATCATACCTTTCATGGTGATTTCGTACTATTTGATGAACATAATTAATATTCTTTATTTCTTTTATTATGTTTAAACCTATTTGCGGATGCTGTTTTATTGTATTAAACTCTTCATCTGTTAACTTTCCTGGTTTATTTAGTATATTATCACTAATTCCTATCTTACCGACATCATGAAGCATAGCTGCCACATTTAACTGATCAATTTGCCATTGATTATATTTTAACTCCTTAGCAATCTTAGTAGATATTTCAGCAACTCTTCTAGAATGCCCTTCAGTATATCGATCTCTTGCCTCTACTGCGTTCATTAAGACTTCTACTGTCTCAATGAATTGGGATTTGGAATTTGAATAAAGTATAAGAGTATACCTAATTAATGCTATAGGAAATACGATAGATACCATACCTAAATATGTGTATTTATAGTAAATAATTGCAACAAATACCCCTATTGGTATCATCACAATGGAATTTAATATTCCTAGTCTAAAATTATTCCCGAAGCAAAACAAGAACTTTTTATCAGTCATTATAGACATTAATCTAGATATTATTAACACATTAACTACAAGATATATAAGTGCAAATATTATAATGGGAAGTATATTTATATATATATCTGAAATATTAAACGTTCCACCGAAGAAATTGTAAAAGTAATTTCCCATAACTAAGGGTAAGATCAAAGCACAACAATTAAATGCTGTACCGTATATTGGGGTATTAAATATATGCTGATACTTATTATCTCCTACCTTAATTATCCTACATAAAAACCCTGATACAGTTATAACTATACAGTTAAAAGGTCCAAATAAAATATAGGATGCTAATGTTATAGCAAAACTAGTGCTAAATGATATATTTTTAACCGCTACTGTAAACGATTCCGTGAAAAAAGTTAAAGCAATAAATAAAATAATAGCACCATAGTTATATATATTAAATGATATAACTCCACTAGACATTGATAATATTAATAAGGTTACCGTTATCATATATACTGTAATCAAAAAAAACTTTTGTTTCGATGGTAAACCCTTCATTTTTAGTCCTCCTAAATATATTTAAGGCCGATTAGTTTGTTATGTTACCTTTTTATTAATTACCATATCCAAGTAATACTTGATCCACCAGCCATTGCTAAAGCAAGTAAAGCTATTAAAGCAGGCATAACTTTTTTCATGTTTTTCATGTTAAAATTCCCCCTCACATGTAAATTAACAACGATCCGCTAAAAATCTGTCATAATTTCCACTCCGCTAAGGGAAAGATT
>NZ_JAVXMF010000046.1:0-9141 GCF_036646415.1 Clostridium sp.
TTGTATCCCCCTTATTTTTTTTTGTCATATTTGCCTACTAAAATTATACTCTAACTAACATTGTATCGATAATATTTTAGAAAAACTTTCACAAAACAGTTTACAAATTAAGCCATTAGTCATATACTTAATTATATAAGTAATTAACCAACTAAGTAAGGAGGCTAAGATAATGGTATTTGATTTTAATGAAGACTCTCCCATATATCTTCAGATAGCAAATGCAATTGAAGATGGAATTCTAAATGGAATTTATGAAGAAGAAAGTCAAATCCCTTCAACTACTGAAATATCGGTGACCTACAAGATAAATCCGGCAACAGTTGCAAAGGGATTTAATATTTTAGTAAATGATGGAATTATATATAAAAAAAGAGGTGTAGGAATGTTTGTTAGTAAAGGAGCTGTGGGAAAATTGAGAAATAGTAGAAAGAGTAAGTTCTTTGATAATTATATTTCTAGTTTAATAGATGAAGCTAAAAGACTTGGTATTACAGTAGACGAGATTGTAGATATGATAAAGGGGGGGCAAAGGTAATGAGTAATATAGAAATCAAAAATATAAAAAAGTCCTATGGAAGTAAAATTGCCTTAGATAATGTTTCTTTAACAATAGAACAAGGTAAAATATATGGATTATTAGGCTGTAATGGAGCTGGTAAAACAACCCTTTTAAATACTATTACTAATAGAACCTTTTTAGATAATGGTGAAATTCTTATTAATGGAGAAAATGTTCATGAGAATGATAAGGTACTTTCAACGGTTTATTATATGACTGAAAGAAACCTAATTCCAGAGGATATGAAGGTTAAAAACATTTTTAAATGGACTAATGAATTTTATCCAAAATTTAATATAGAATATGCAAACAAGTTAAGTGATAAATTCAAACTAAATACAAATAAAAAACTTAAAGAATTATCCACAGGATATAAATCTATTTGCAAAATAATTCTTTGCTTATCATCGGGGGCAGATTTTCTATTCTTTGATGAACCAGTACTAGGTTTAGATGCAAAGCATAGAGATATGTTTTATAAGGAATTGTTAATCTTATATACAGAAAAAGAGAATACCATAATTTTATCCACTCACATTATTGAAGAAATTTCACATTTACTAGAAAAAGTAATTATTTTAAATGATGGTAAGATAATTAAGGATGAAACCGTTGAAGATCTCCTTAATAGTGCGTATGCGGTTTCTGGTAAGAAGGATGCTGTTGATAAATACAGTGTAGATAAAAATGTAATTGCAGTAGAAATATTGGGTGGCTTTAAAAAGGTTACAATTTCACAGAAGAAGACTAAAAAAGATATGGAATATATAAAAGAGTTAGACCTTGAAATTAACAAGGTAGAGCTTCAATCATTATTTGTAAAGTTAACAGATATGGAGGTAAATATAAATGGATAAGAGTTTAAAAGTATTTAAGTTTCAGTTAAAGGAATCTATAAAACCAACTATGACTTTTTATGGAATATTTCTATTTGTAATGTTAACCCTTGTCTATTTAAGTAAAAATACTAATGGATCAGTATCCTCCTCTGGAATAGAGCTATCAACAGCAATTTTTCTATTTGTTTGTGGATTAAATTCATTTAAATCTCAATTCTACTTTGCTCAAGGAAATAATATTTCTAGAAAGAGCTTTCTTAAAGGTACAGTGCTATATGGATTAGTTTTCTCAGGAATTCTTCCTGTAATTGATATCATAATAAATAGATCTTTTAATTTAGTAATTCCTTGCCCAATGAATTATGACATGATATATGGATCAATTAGAACTATGAGTTTTACCCAAGGAATGTCTTCCTTCGTTGTTGATAATAGCATCCAAACTTTAATGGGAACCTATTTGTTTACTACAGCTGCTTATGTTTTTGTATTCATGTTAGGTCTTGTAATAACAATGTTGATGTTTAAATTAAATAAAATTGGAAAGTTAATATTCTGGGGGTCCTCTGCAGTTTTATTCATATACACTAATTCAGTTTCTTTAATTCCAAATAGCTTCTGGGTATTTGTTCAAAATGCATTTGGATGGAACACTAGAAATCCCTATGCAGGTGTATCGTCATTAATTCTACTAAGCATTGTTCTCGTATTAGGCCAATATTTATTAATTAGACGAACTGAAGCTAATAAGAACTAGTGATATACGTAATCTCCTTATAAAACGTTGCCAAACAAAAATCCTAATTGAATTTATTGCTTTCAATTAGGATTTTTAAATATATTTATTAAATTCTTATCCACCTATCATCAAAGCATTTCTCCACAAATTCCTGTTTGGATAAATACGCCCTTAACGTATCCCTTGTATACTCTACATTGTATCTTTCATTTTTGTTATTGGCTAATGATGGATATCCTGTTCCCCTTTGTAAATAATCTGAGGTAGAAACCCTATATATCTTTTCATCCTTCATATCTCCATCTGCAAGAGTGACTCTTATTATCTCTTTACCATTGTGCTCTATAATAGCTCCTGATACATGAAGTCTTCCTACATACTTCCCTCTAAAACCTGAACCTTTACCATCCATCATACATACTTCAGCTTTAAGGGATTCCTTCAATGCTTCCTTTATATATTTTCCTTTAATCTCCATATAAGTTGGATTAAGTGGAGATGGACTTATTTCTAAAATCTTTTTATTGGAAATTTCACCTTTTCTTATTCCACCATTTATAATTCCGCTATTTATTATACTCAAATCACAATCTACCAAGTGTTTTAACCCATCAGCAAGTAAATTTGTTATAGGATTTTCCTCCACCACATCATGCCATATATGTCTATCTATTTCATAAAGTGGACTACTAAGATTTTCAATGGCTATCTCCCGTTCAATGCTTAGTTGCTTTATAATTTCTTCATCAAAATCCATATTATCAATGTTTACATTCTCACCGCTAAAGTTTTTTATTTCATTTCCTTCAAATTCAACATCAAGTATTCCTAAATGTGTTCCATAACAACCTGATTGATGAACTATAGTATTATTTACTTTTTCTGCACTTTCCATAAGAATATGACTATGTCCATTTACTATAATATCTATGCCCTTCATAGTATCACAGAAATCTTTATCCTCTCTCATTCCAGCATGACTTAAAAGTATAGATATATCATATTTACCTTTATTAGTCTCAAGTTCTTTCTTAATCTCTTCCTTTTGATTTGAAGCATATAGATTATTTAATTCAAAAAAGTTATTATAAGCTGGTGTCATACCAAATATTAAAAATCTAATTCCACCCCTGGTAATTATTATGCTTCTCTTAATGCCTTCAATATTTTCACCACCATATTTATATAGATTACTTGAAAGAAAAGGCACTGAAGTTGAATTTATCATTTCTTCAAGAATATCTATCCCTGCAAATCCCTCATTATTTCCAATAGTAATTGCATCATAGCCAGCCTTTGCTAAAAGTCTTCCTCCAGCTTGTCCATTGGTGCCTTGAAGTTCAATTCTCATGAAGTCATTAAAATCACCAGCATCTAAAATTAAAGTGTTTTCATCCTTTAATTCATTTATTTTACTAACTATCTTTGCAAAATTTTCAAATCTACTATGAATATCATTTGTATGCAATATCCTAATTCTCATTTTATCCTTACCCCTTGCTCAATTAATTTTTATTTCAAAATACCAAAATGAAAAATTTTCATTTATATATAAATCTATTATTTATTCTTCAATAAACAAAGGTACTAATTCAAATTTGTTGCAATCCACTAATCCACGATTAGTTAATCTAAGCTCTGGAAGACATGCAAGTGGAATAAGTGCCATGGTCATAAATGGTGATTCTATATTACACCCTATTTTTTTCCATGCACTATCTAACTTCTCTACCATGTCAGCCATTTCTTTAGCTGGCTTATTATTCATTAGTCCTGCAATTGGTAATGGTACTACACCTAATACTTCTCCATTTTGTACAGCAACCATACCGCCACCACAAGCAATTAGTGTATTAGCTGCTAGAGCCATATCCTCGTCATTTGTACCTATAACTAACAGATTATGTGCATCATGAGCTACTGTAGAGGCCATTGCCCCATTTGTAATTCCAAATCCTTTTACAAATCCATATCCTGCTGTTCCCGTTTCATGATGTCTTTCAAACACTACAGCCTTTAGTACATCCTGATTTGTATCCCCCATAACTTGTCCATTTTCTACTTTAAGTTCAATATGACGTTCATAGGAGCCTACCTTTACTGGAATAATTTCAATAACACGAGCCATTACCTTTTCTTTATTTGGAGTAGTAATTTGGAAAGATTCTGGTGTAATTTTTCCTTTAACATGCATTGAATTCATTGCTGCTTCTGGGTACTCATAATGTTCAATAGATGTAGTAAGTATTCCATCCTCTGCAACTACATTACCATCTACTATAACCTTTGTAACCTTTATATTTTCTAAATTCTCTAAGAATACAATATCAGCACATTTACCTGGTGTAATTGAACCCATGTCATGATCCATTTGGAAACATTGTGCACAGTTAATAGTCACCATTTGAATTGCAGTAACCGGGTCTATACCTTCTTCTATACCACGTCTTATAATATGATCTAAATGTCCATCCTTAAGTAAGGTATGTGGATGAGTATCATCAGATATTAAAATAGCAAATCTACTATCAATAGTATTTTGTGTTATAGATTTACTAACTTCTTTTAAATCATGCCATGCTGAACCCTCCCTAAGCATTGCATACATACCAAGTCGCATTTTAGCAAGTGCATCTTCAGCTCTTGTTGATTCATGACAACATCTTACCCCCGAAGCAATATATGCATTCAATCCTTTACCTGTTTCTGGCAAAGAATAATGTCCAGTTACTGTATTATGTGCCTTCAATGTTTCTCCTACAACACCATGAGCATGGTCTGTTGAGAATAGAATTCCTGGAAAATTCATCATTTCTCCAAGACCAACCACTTCATCCCACTCCATAGTCTTTGCAACATCTTCTGGTCCAATTGAAGCACCTGTATCTTCAAATCCTGGAACAGCAGGTACACATGAAGGTGTTGTAACCATGTTTTTTAGTGGAGTTCTTTTGCCGTCTTCTATCATATATTTTACTCCATCTAAACCAAGAACATTACAAATTTCATGTGGATCCATGTAAATACCAACTGTACCGTGTGGCACAACTGAACGAGCATATTCACTAACACTAAGCATAGAAGATTCTACATGAATATGTCCATCTAAGAATCCCGGAGCAATATATTGTTCCTTAGCATCAATAACCTGTGTTTTTTCACCAATGCAATGCTTAGCATCTCCTACTAGTGCAATTCTTCCACAACTAATTGCTACGTCTATGTTAGGTAATATCTCTTTAGTACAAACATTTATTAGTTTTGCATTTGTTATTACAATATCTGCACTCTGAAACCCTTGTGCCACAGCAGATAAAGTTTTGCTTACTTCCCAAAGAGGCTTTACATTAAATTTATTATACATAACTCATCCCACCTTTTATTTTTTTACATTATAACCTATATTTATTCTTATTTAACTATATGTTAAAAACTTAGCTAAAAGTAATGTATCTTTATACTTATCATTAATTTTTATATTTCTATTCTTTCTTCCCTCCACGATAAAACCAAATTTTTTATAAAGTCCAATTGCAGGTATATTTTCTTCAAAAACTTCTAGTTCAATTTTTTCAACGCCATTTTCTTTTGACCATTCTATCACATTTTTTATTAATAGACTTCCTATTTTTAAACCACTATATGCTTTTAAAATTGTTATTCCAAATGTGGAGACATGGACTGTCTTAATAGAACTACCCTTTTGTAAAGTAGTAGAACCCACTATTTTACCGTCTATTTCTGCAACTAAAAATAATGATGTTTTTTTGATGTATTCCACTTCTTGTTCTACTGTTAAGTTAAATTCTTCAGGTTCTTTAGGAAAGAACTCAACTTCTCCCATCACATTTTTTACCAACAATAGAATTTCATTAGCATCTTCTATTTTTGCTTCTCTAATTAATAATTCATGACCATTTTTTATCTTCATCATAAAACTCCCTCTCTTTTTACACTTCTTCACTACATAAAACCATTATATACCACACTAAAGAAATTGTTTAGAATATTTAATTAATTATGTTATAATATTCTTTAGAAAGAATTTCTACTAGTAAAAACCGGGTAAAATTATTTATGTTTGTTGAGGTAAGAATTATGAGTAAAATTTATATAATTGGTATAGTAGCAAGTGGAAAAACTACACTTGCCAAGAAACTATCAAGAGAACTTAGCATTCCATACTATGAATTAGATTGTATAATTCATCATAAAACTAATACAGAAAGATATAAACGAACTCCAAAAGAACAAGTAGAAGTTATTAATGATATTGATAGCAATGGAGATTGGATTATTGAGGGTACATATCGTGAGAGTTGCCATTGTCTATTCAATATGGCAGATAAAATAATTTTTCTTGATACACCACTTTGGAAGCGAAGATATCGTATTTTATTACGTTATATCAAGCAACAACTTTTAATTGAAAAATGCCATTACAAATCTAATTTAAAAATGTTAAAAAAAATGTATAAGTGGACTAGAGAGTTTGAAAACAATAGAGCTAAATTTGAAAAAATGCTACACCAATATTCAAATAAATTAATTACTGTAAAAAATGTAAAGGAAATATTTGTAGACTCTATATTTAGCTTATTCACAACATAATTTATTAATTAATCTATAAAACTCCTCAATATTTGTTCCATCAGTTGCTGAAACTTCAATTATCTTTGCCGAAGGATTAAGAGATTTAATGTCCTTATAAAATAATTTTAAACTGAAATCCGTATATGGTAAAAGATCAATTTTATTTAACACAACCACATCTGTGGTTTGAAACATCAATGGGTATTTTAATGGCTTATCATTACCCTCAGTTACACTTATAACAGCAACACGATAGTCTTCCCCAATTTTAAATTCCGATGTACACACTAAATTCCCAATGTTATCAATAAAAAGTATTCTTTCATCCTTAAGCCCTAAAAGTTCAATAGCTTCTTCAATCATATGAGCCTCAAGATGACAAGCACCCTTAGTATTTAATTGAATGGTCTTTACTCCTAGCTTTTCTATTCTTTCAGCATCCTTTGCAGTATATAAATCACCTTCAATTACTGCTATTTCTTCCCTAGATTTGATCATACCAATGAAAGCCTCTAAAAGAGTGGTCTTTCCCGCCCCCGGAGATCCTAAAAGGTTAATTGTTTTAATATGAGATTTATTGAGTTTTTCTTTTACTCTATTTGATATCTCATCATTCTTCTTATATATATCTGTTTTTACATCAATTGTTTTCATCACTAATCTCCTTCTATTGATTTTACAGAGGTTTCATACCCCGTTGATACTATTTCGCTAACTAAGTTACACCTTGGACAAATTTTATCCGTAAATGTTATAGGAAAAGTTATATCACATCCCTTACAATATCCAGTGGCTGGAACTCTTTCAATATTTAGACTAGCTCCTTCAATTATGGTGTTTTCAATAATTATTTCAAAAGCGAATTGTAACTGTTCCTCTTGAATACAAGAGAATTCCCCCAATTCTAAAATCACCTTGAAAACCTTAAATATATAATTTTCCTTACAAGCTAATAATACAATGTCACAAATTTCTGTAGCTACAGATGCTTCATGCATAACTCTTACTCCTTAACTCATATTTAATAAGAATATGATTATAGTCTACTCAGAGCATTTCCCATCCTACACATGGACCAATGAAAAGTTGTCATCTTTATTTCATCACATAAATCCCAAAGATTACCAAGCATCCTAACTTCCACATTACGCAGAAATATTTCTGAAAATAAATCTGAAATTTCAATCTTATTAATGGGTAATTGTGTCTTCTCACTCACATAGTATCCCGCTACTTCATCCTGTAAATAGAAATCAGACACATCAAATTCATAAAGATATAGTGTAGTATTCTTCATAACATTAAACCATTTGTTTTCAATTGCTATAACATGACTACAATCTTTAGATGATATATATTTTTGAATATCGCAAAGTTGTGTATTCTTTCCAACATGGTAAGTAACTCTTGGACAATCTCTTGGGGTTAGAAAATTAGTAAGACAAGCTTCATTTATAGCCCAAACTAATCCAACATTTCTATTCAAATCTGTTCTTGACGGTTGACGTGGATGAAATATTTCTATATCTTTTTCTTCACTCACATGAAATAAACGCACTCTAATTACCTCCACTATATAGTAATCTGCTACAAAAAATATATTTTTATAATTATTTTCGCAAATTATACTTTAATTCTATTTTATTAATTTCCTCATGGTTAATATTTTTATTTGATACATATCTTTTTCCCTTATGATTCCTATATATGATTATTTCTTCATACCCATAACTAAAAGATGCTACCTCACTATCATCAATATATAGTCTTGCCGAAAGAGCATATCCAGTTCTTTTGCCTTGATAAAAATTTTTTCTAATTCTAGTTTCTTTAAAGCTTTTTAAGAACTCATCAATAGTATCTTTATCCGTAATTTCTACGATTTTTCCATAGGTTCCTGAACTCATAAGTATCTTATTAACCTTTGCTATATCTACATCTATTACGCTTTGGAACTCTCTTTTTACTACAAACGGATACAAAACAACTCCACATATAACTAAAACCAAAGCTATTAATATAATAATCTTTTTTTTCATGCTATCCCTCCATTTCATTTTAAATCTATATTAACTTTTTTTTCATCATTTCTCCTCCTTTTATTAAAGCGTGATAATATAATATTTTTGTAGCTAATTAACTACTTATATCAAGTGTAAAATATATACATTGAAATAACAAGATATTTTTGTTATGCAACCTTACCCACATTATATGTAGTTTCTATTCGTCAGACCAAAGTTTTGCCGCCGGCTTCCTTCAGATTCCACGTCACCATGGACACTCTTGTCTTAAGCTATTCACTTGGTACTATTAACCTGTGCTTGGGACTTTCACCCGTTAGATTGCACCCGAGGACACTGAAAAAGTCCTTTATATGAGCATTAAAGAAAAAGTATTATAAACAC
>NZ_JAVXMF010000047.1:0-8831 GCF_036646415.1 Clostridium sp.
TTGTATCCCCCTTATTTTTTTTTGTCATATTTGCCTACTAAAATTATACTCTAACCCACTATTTAAAACAGAGCCTAAATTTAAAATTGTATAATTATACCCAGTAGGACTAGCTGTTGTTGCGCTACTGGATTTTTTAAACTAATTTTAACTATTATTTTTTTAGAGGTTGAAATTTTAACTTCGGTGGGAAGTGTTGCCGACCAAGGCATTATATCTAGTAGATTTTTTCTAGTTTCTGTTTCATTTTTAGATAGCATATTAAATAGATAAACTAGATATTTTTCTACCACTAAATTATTAGCTTTCGCTGTTTCAATTATGCTATAAATTAAGGCGCTAGCCCTTGCTCCCTTTGCATTATTAGAAAACAACCAATTTTTTCTGCCCATAACAAAAGGCTTTATCGCTCTCTCCGAGCCATTATTATCTATTTCTAACGAACCATCTTTTAAAACTGTTTTCATATCTGGCAATAGTTTTCTAGTATATTCTAAAGCCTTACCTAGTGCACTTTTAGGCAATGCATCTTTAATTTCTCTTTCAACATATTCTTCGAATGCATCTAGTAGCGGAGCTGTTTCTTTTAGTCTAATTTCATAACGCATTTTATAGAAATCCTCTGTATCGCCATATTCTTTTCTAAGATCTTTTTCTATCTTATAAAGTTTCTCGCAAAAATTAAACCCTATAATTGCACGTGATTTTTTAAGGGCTTCTTCATCTAAATTCACTATTATCTCATGAAATTTTCTCCTGATATGAGCTAAGCAATAAAGTCTTTTTATATTTTCACCACTATTATAACCAGCATAGACATCAGTTTGAAGATATCCTGAAAAATCTTTTAAAAATTCTTTAGGACATGATCCTGAGCGGGTCTTTTGATAGTCATATAAGACAATTGGATTTTTAGATGCACCCGTTTTATATAACCACATATATTTTTTAGACTTTGATTCCTTACCGTTATTTTCAATAACTTGTAAAGTGGTTTCATCAGCCTGTATATAATGTGTTTTCACTAATTCTTCCTTCAGTATGTCATAAACAGGTGTAATTGCATCTGCTGCACTCATAATCCAGTTAGAAAGAGTCTGTCTTGAAAGATTTGCACCAAGCATATTAAAATAAGTTTCCTGTCTATATAGAGGCATTGTATGTTGGTATTTCATATTTACAACATGTGCTACTAATTCATTAGATGCCATACTTTTATAAAGAGTACTTTGAGCTCCATTTGTTGTTATTATGTTTGCTTCTCCTGATGTTGCTTCGCAAGGCTTACAAGCGTAGCTATACGTAACATGTTCTTCTATGTAAAGCTTAGCAGGAATATATTTTAATACTTCCTTTGTATAACCTCCAGAGGAGCATTACATTTATTGCATATTGCTTCGCTTTCATCTAGCTTATGTTCAATAACTACTCTTTCTAAATTAGCTAGATTATCTTTTTTACCTATATTTTTAGATGACTTTGTTCTTTCATAAACTACTTCTTCAATAGTTGGCTCTTCTATTTTTGAGTTACTATTCTTTTCAGATTCATCAAAAATAGATATTCGGCTAGAATCCACCTGCTCGCTAGATTGACCAAATATCTTTCTATTCTTATTTAAAATTTGACCTTGTAAATATGCCAACTGATTTTTCAAATTATTAATCTCTTGATCTTTAGATTTAATTTCAGAGTCTTTTTCCTCAAGTTCTTTTTCCATCTTAGAGATTAATGATTTTGTAGTTTGATTAAGCTGGTTTTCTAAGTTTAAGCCATCCATTTTATTACCTCTTCAGTTCTATTTGTTTACTTATGTTATATCATAAAACCATTGAATTATAAAGGTTTACAGCACTTTTAGTTAATAAAATTATAAGGCTTTAATAAGAGTTTTTTTCTTTTATAGGTTTAAATTTAGATGTTGTTCTTACCTAATATCCTTTAAGCAACCAACTTAGTTCATCCTTGTTTACTTTAGCAGCTTCTTCCTTATCCAGAGGCCATTTTAGTCTATTATTTTCCAGCCTATAGTAATAAAGCCAGAACCCCTCATCAAAATGAAGTATTTTTATTCTATTCATCTGCCTATTACAAAATACAAACAATGCCTTTTCAAATGGGTCTCGCTTTAACTCAGTTTCTACGAGCAAGACTAATCCATCTATACTTTTTCTTAAATCTGTTGTACCGTAAGCTAGATATACTGTATTTACATTATTTAAATTAAGCATGATATTGAGAGTTCCTTAATTATATTTGACACTAATTCCAACTCAGTAGAGGGAATATATATCTTTGCTCTACCTATTTCTATTTTGATTTCTTTAGTTGGATCCTTCGGATGTGTGTGCGAAGCACTAGCCTGTGCTTGATTATTGTATAATGAATACCACCCGTTTTACGGGTGGTTCTAAAAAGCTTTTAGCGATGAGCAGAAAAAAAGAACCCTCTTTGATAAAATAGATGTAGGTTTGCCGACTACATCTATTTTATCAAAGAGGGATATCCAAATGGATAATAATAGTTTAGTACATAGCAAATGGAATTGTAAATATCACATAGTATTCGCACCGAAGTATAGAAGGCAGATAATATATGGAAAAATCAAAAGTGATATAGGCCAAATATTAAGAAAACTATGTGAGCATAAAGGTGTAGAAATAATAGAGGCAAATGCATGTAAAGATCACATACATATGTTGGTCAGTATACCACCGAAGTTAAGCGTATCTCAATTTATGGGTTACTTAAAAGGAAAAAGCTCACTAATGATATTTGACAGACATGCAAATTTAAAATATAAATATGGAAATAGGCAGTTTTAGTGCAAGGGATATTATGTTGATACCGTAGGTCGAAATAAAAAAGTAATAGAAGAGTATATAAAAAACCAGGTAAAGAAGATTTAGCATATGAACAAATAAGTCTCAAGGAATATATTGACCCGTTTACGGGTGAGCCGGTAATTAAGAGCAAGAAATAGAGCACCTTTTAGGTGTAGCCAGTAAATGTATGCGGTTGGAAAACCGTTCAATGTGCGAGTAGCACGGCCAGTAATATGCCCTTATAGGGCTAGGTCAAACCACCCGTTTTACAGGTGGTCCTGATTTTTCTATGAATAATTCAGGGTAAATATTTAATTAAATATAAAATTGGAAATTGTTTCTTAAGATTTCCAGGGGAGGGGAAAGTGTAACTATTTTTGAGACCTAACTGTCTGAGGTTTTGGCAGCCTTTTAATTGAGTATAAAAAATAACAACTTAAGTAAAATAAAATTTTCGCTGGAATTTTGACGCGAAATCTCTGTAATGATTATAAATATATAGATTTTATAAGATTTTTGGATTATAATATAAACTATGTTGAAAATAAGTAAATAATTTATTTTTAAAGGCAATGGTGATGATGTGAATAACAATGAATTAATTATAAGCAAATCTATAAATGTAAGAGAAACAATGAAAAAAATAGATGAAACTGCAAAGGGAATACTTTTTGTAGTGGATGATAAAGAGAAACTGTGTGGTGCAGTAACTGATGGAGATATCCGTAGATGGATATTAAAAAATGGAAGTATGGAAGAATCTATAGAAAAAGTAATGAATAACTCTCCAATTTATTTAGAAGAAAAGGATACCGATAAGTCAATTAAATTGATGTATGATAAATCTATTAATGCCATTCCTATTGTTGATAAAAATCAACAAGTTGTTGAAGTTAAATTTTTTGAGATTAATTTACAGCAAAAGAATGTAAGAAAGTCATTAAAGGGTATTTCTATAGTAGTTATGGCTGGGGGGCTAGGAACCAGGCTTTACCCTTACACTAAAATATTACCTAAACCATTAATTCCAATAGGAGATACTCCTATTGTTGAAAGAATTATAAATAAGTTTAATAAGTATGGTGGAAGTGAATTTTATTTAACGGTAAATTATAAAAAAAATATGATTAAATCATATTTTAATGAAATTGAAAAAGAATATGATATTAAGTACATAGAAGAAGATAAACCATTAGGAACTGGAGGCAGTCTTTCTTTATTAAAAGGAAAAATAAAAGATACTTTTTTTGTGTCTAACTGCGATATATTAATAGATGCAGATTATGAAGCTATATTGAAACACCATAAAGAAAAGAAAAATAAAATTACAGTAGTAGCTTCAGTTAAAAACTTTCAAATTCCATATGGTGTATTTAACTTAAATAATGAAGGTAATATAAGTCATATTCAAGAAAAGCCAGAATATACTTATCTAATTAATACAGGTATGTATGTAATTGAGCCGGAAGTTTTAAATGATATACCAGATGATGAGTTTTATAACTTGCCAGATATATTAGAAAGCTATATGAAAAAAGGAATAGCAGTAGGGGTGTATCCAATAAGTGAACAGTCATGGATGGACATGGGGCAAATTAGTGAGATGAAAGACATGGTTGAAAGAATAGAACAAATTGAGGAAAATGATTAATAATTAGGAGGGAAAATAATGAACTTAAAAGGGAAAAAAGTTTTAGTAACTGGAGCAGAGGGGTTTATAGGAAGTCATTTAACTGAAAGACTTGTTGAGCTTGGCGCTGATGTTACAGCGTTAGTACAATATAATTCATTTAATAATTGGGGTTGGATAGATAGTTTCGATAAAAATGTATTAGATAGCATTAAAGTAGAAACAGGAGATATAAGAGAATTAGATGGTATGAATAGAATTGTTAAAGGTAATGAGGTAGTATTCCACCTTGCAGCATTAATTGCAATACCTTATTCATATTTATCACCAATGGCATATGTAAGAACAAATGTAGAAGGAACTACTAATGTATTAGAAGCATGTAGAAATCATGGAGTTGAAAAAATTATGCATACTTCTACATCAGAAACTTATGGAACTGCATTGTATGTACCTATAGATGAAAAACATCCAATGCAAGGTCAATCTCCATATTCAGCATCTAAAATTGGTGCAGATATGATGGCAGATAGTTTTTATAGATCCTTTAATATGCCAATAGCAACAGTTAGACCGTTTAATACATATGGGCCTAGACAATCTGCAAGAGCTGTTATTCCTACAATAATATCTCAGATTTTAGCTGGTAAAAAAGAAATAAAGCTTGGAAGCTTAACTCCAACTAGAGATTTTAACTATGTAAAAGATACAGCAGAAGCTTTTATTAAAATTGCGGAATCTGACAATACAATAGGTCAAGTTATTAATGCTGGTTCAAACTATGAAATTTCTATTGGTGATACAGTTAAAAAAATCATTAATATATTAGGTGGAAATGTAAAAATAGTTTGTGATGAAGAGAGATTAAGACCGGAAAAAAGTGAAGTTAATAGACTTTGGGCTGATAACACTAAGATCAAGACATTAACAGACTGGACTCCTAATTATACAATAGATGAAGGATTAGCAGAAACAGTAGAATGGATTAAAAATAACATGCAGTATTTTAAAACAGATATATACAATGTTTAAAAGAAAATATTTATCATAGAATTTAAATGAGATTATCTTGAAATTAATATTTTGAGGTAATCTCTAAATATTAATTTAAAAGGTAGGGATATTTATGATACCATTATGTGTGCCTGAAATCAGAGGAAACGAATGGAAATATGTTAAAGAGTGTTTAGATACTAATTGGGTTTCATCAGTTGGTAAATTTGTGGATAGATTTGAAGATGAATTTGCAGAGTACTTGAAATGTGAAAGTGCGGTAGTCACAATGAATGGAACAGCAGCACTTCAACTTGCCATGATTACTTTAGGAATAGGTGAAGGTGATGAGGTTATTGTTCCATCAATGACATTTATATCTTCAGTAAATGCTATAAAATATACAGGTGGTACTCCGGTATTTGTAGATGTATGTAGAGATACATTTGTTATGAACACTGATAAAATAGAAGAATTAATAACTTCAAAAACTAAGGCTATTATGCCAGTTCATATTTATGGCTATCCAGTTGATATGGATAAAGTTAATGAGATTGCAAAAAAACATAACCTATATGTTATAGAAGATGCAACGGAAGCTTTAGGAACTACATATAAAGGGAAGATGGTTGGGGCTCTAGGTCATATAGGATGTTTTAGTTTCAATGGAAATAAATTAATGACAACTGGTGCAGGCGGTATGCTTGTAACTGAGGATAAAGTTTTGGGAGAAAGAGCAAAATATTTATCAAATCAGACAAAAACTATAGCACCTAATGGTGGAATGTATCATGAAGAGATTGGTTTTAATTTTAGAATGCCAAATCTATTAGCCGCTGTGGGGGTTGCACAACTTGAGATGGTGCCAGAATACTTAGAGATTAAGAGGAAAAATGCAAAACTGTATAATGAGCTTTTAAAGAATACAAATGGCATAACATTAATCAAAGAATGTGAAGAGGTAGATAATTGCTATTGGTTATATTCGATTATTGTAGAAGATAACTTTAAAGTTTCTAGAGATGAATTTATGAAAATATTAGGTGAAAATGGAATTATGGCTAGACCGTTTTTTAGTCCAGTACATAGCATGACACCATATGAAAGTTGTAAATCTGGAACTATGGATGTAACTATAGAAGTAAGTAATAAGGGTGTTAATCTACCGAGTTCAGTTTCATTAACAGAAGAAGAAGTACGGGTAATTTGCGAAACTATAAACAATATATAGAAGTAAAATACTATGAGAATTAATATTTTTAATAATATAAGGGGTGTGTATCAAAATAATATGGAACCTATAAAGTAGACACATATAAAAAAGAGCCTATAGTAATAGACTCTTTTAAAATGTACACTATAGGTTCTATTTAAATTTTAGAAATCATTTTCATATACATTCTTATTCTTTTGAAAGAAAATTAAAAAAAAGATTTTAATGAGTAAATTTATTGAACATATGTGTATTAAAGTGTATAATGAGGATGTTATAATCAACTTTTTTAGCAGTATTTTTAACTTGCATCCCTTTCGAAGGAGGGATAATAGTGTCAAAATTAAAGAAATGCGCTTATATGATGGTTATTGTATTACTATTAAATATAATTTCCCCAACAATCCAAGCCATGGCTATTGATAAAGAAGGAAATACTACAGTGTCTCAGGAGAATGAAGAGGTTAATTTAAATGAAGAATTAACTGAAGATTCATTGAAATTACCGGTGGAAAATGATGTTATTGTTGAGGAAGTGAATAGTATATCAGTTCAAGCTGCTGTACCTTACAATTCAACAATAGTATCTAAATTAGAAAATCCAAGGGCAAATCACAAATTGACTGGAGAGTTCTTTTTAAAGGGATTTGCAATAAGTATGGACAAGGTATCTAAGGTAGAAGTTTACTTAGATGATATTTATAACGGACAGGCTGTATATGGAGTGGCTAGAAGTGATATTGGAGGGAAATATCCGAACTATCCAGATGCAAATAATAGTGGATTTACTTATAAATTTACAGGAGTGTCAAATGGAAATCATAAAGTTAAAGTTATAGTAATAGACACTGTGAACAATACGGTGGAGCATACAACAGATATAACAGTTGACAATGCAAAGACTTCTATTATGGGGAGGGGATCTCTAAATAGAAATCAAATGGTGAAAATGCTAAGAACAAACAATTCGAGTTTGAGCCTTAAGTATATAACAGAATTTGTAGATTACACTATAGCTGAGGGTGATATTGAAGGTGTAAATTATGATATTTTATTTTCACAGATGATGCATGAAACTGGATACTTGAAATTTGGTGGAGATGTTAAGCCAGAGCAAAATAATTTTGCAGGTATTGGTGCCACTGGGAATGGAGTCCCAGGGAATTCTTTTTCTACAGTACAAATTGGAATTAGGGCAGTAGTTCAACATTTAAAAGCATATGCATCAACAGAAGCTTTAAAGCAAGGATGTGTTGACCCAAGGTTTAGTTATGTTACAAGAGCTTCTGCTATGTATGTAGAACATTTAGGAATACCAGAAAATCCAAGTGGCAAAGGTTGGGCAGCAGCAGAAGGATATGGATATAAGTTATTATCTGTACGTAAAGATACATCAGCACTAAGTAGTGTGCTAGATTATTCAGTATTAACTTCTATAAATGTAACAGGAAAAACAGTGACAGAGAATAAATTAACAGTAACTGGCACAGCAAATCCAAGCAATGATACACTTTATAAAATAGTAGTACAAGAAGGAAGTTCAAGTACAGAAACAGTTTTAAGTAATTGGAGTACAATAAGCACGGCATATTATACACCTATGAAAGTAGGAAATTACACGTTTAAAGTATATTCTAAACATAAAAATTCTACTTTAGCAAATGGAGATGATGTTATATCTAAAGATGTGACAATTAGTCTTGGACAAGCTAAGGTAAATAGTTTCAATGTAACAGGACAGCCTATGGTTGGATATGAATTAACTATGACAGCAGAGGCTAATCCGGCAGAAAGTACTTTATATAAGTTATGGGTATGCGATAGAAGCACTGATACTTGGAGCGTTGTAAGTGATTACAGCACTAAAAATACTGCAATATTTAAACCAACAAAAGCAGGAAAATATAGTTTTGTAGTACATGTTAAGAATAAAGATAGTGAAAAAAATGTGGAAGATGACTATAAATCAGTAGATATTAATGTTACTGTACCAAAATCAAAAGTTGCATCTTTAAATGTTACGGGAAGTGCCTATGCTGGTTCAACTTTGACAATGAAGTCAACAGCAGAACCTGCAGCAGATACATTATATAAATTATGGGTATGTGATAGAAGTACAGATACATGGACAGTATTAAGTGATTATAGTAGTAAAAACACTATAGATTTC
>NZ_JAVXMF010000048.1:0-8810 GCF_036646415.1 Clostridium sp.
ATCCAAAAGGAACTCGTATCTTCGGACCTGTTGCTAGGGAGCTAAGAGATAAAGAGTATAATAAAATATTATCACTAGCACCTGAAGTACTATAGGATAGGAGGTAGCAAAAATGAAAGTTCATGTTAGAAAAAAAGATACCGTAATGGTTATCTCTGGAAAAGATAAAGGTAAAATTGGAGAAATTTTAGCTGTTTATCCTAAAACAGGAAGAGTTGTTGTTGCTGGGGTTAACGTAGTAACAAAACATCAAAAACCAAGCAAACAAAATATGCAAGGTGGAATAGTTAACTTTGAAGCAGCTATTAACAGCTCAAAAGTTATGTTATATTGCGATAAATGTAAAAGCGTAACTAGAATAAGCAATAAAGTACTAGAAGATGGTACTAAAGTTAGAGTTTGCAAGAAGTGCGGAGAAACATTTTAATTCGCGAAAGGAGGTTTAACAAATGGTTACAAGACTACAAGAGAAATATAATAATGAAGTAGTTCAAGCTATGATGGATAAGTTCGGATACAAAAATGTTATGGAAGTACCTAAGCTTGAAAAGATAGTTATAAACATGGGAGTTGGAGAAGCTAAAGATAACTCTAAGGTTTTAGATGCTGCTGTAAGTGATATGCAATTAATCACTGGACAAAAGGCTGTATTAACTAGAGCTAAAAACTCAGTTGCTAACTTCAAAATAAGAGAGAACATGGCTATTGGATGCAAAGTTACATTAAGAAAAGAAAAAATGTTCCAATTCGCGGACAAATTAATGAATATAGCATTACCAAGAGTTAGAGACTTCAGAGGCGTTCCTACTAAGTCATTTGATGGAAGAGGAAACTATGCTCTAGGAATAAAAGAACAATTAATATTCCCTGAAATCGAGTATGATAAAATCGATAAAGTAAGAGGAATGGATATAATATTTGTAACTACTGCAAAGACAGACGAGGAAGCAAGAGAATTATTAAGATTCCTTGGAATGCCATTTGCTCAATAAAAGGAGGGAATGACTTGGCACGTAAAGCTTTAATAGAAAAATGGAAAAAAGAACCTAAGTATTCAACTAGAGCTTACTCTAGATGCAGATTATGTGGAAGACCACACTCTGTATTAAAGAAATTTGGTATTTGCCGTATATGTTTCAGAGAACTTGCTTACAAAGGACAAATTCCTGGATGTAAAAAGGCGAGCTGGTAATATACAGATCATATGAAAGGAGGCACAACAAATGAATATGACTGATCCGATAGCAGATTTGCTAACACGTATAAGAAATGCAAATATTGTTAGACATGAAATAGTAGAAGTTCCTTCTTCAACAATAAAGAAGGCAATTGCAAACATTATGCTTCAAGAAGGATATCTTAAGAATATAGAAGAATATCAAGATGGTAGTGTTTCAATGCTAAGACTTAGCATGAAATATGGCCAAAATAAGGATAGAGTTATAACAGGACTTAAGAGAATATCTAAGCCAGGATTAAGAGTTTATTCTGGTAAAGATGATATTCCTAAAGTATTAAATGGATTAGGAGTTGCAATAATATCAACTTCTAAAGGATTAGTTTCTGATAGAGAAGCTAGAAAATTAGGATTAGGTGGAGAAGTTATCTGCTATATCTGGTAGTTTATTGAACAAGGAGGTGCGATTATGTCAAGAGTAGGAAGACTTCCAATAGCTATACCAGCTGGTGTAACTGTTACAGTAACACCAGACCACGTTGTTACAGTTAAAGGACCAAAAGGTGAATTAACTAAAACAATGGTTAAGGATATCAACATAGCTATAGAGGATAATCAAGTGGTCGTTACAAGACCAAGCGATGTAAAAGAACATAGAGCTCTACATGGATTAACAAGAGCATTAATAAATAATATGGTAGTTGGAGTAACTAATGGTTTCGTTAAAACATTACAATTAGTTGGTGTTGGATATAGAGCAACAGCAAAAGGTAAGGGATTAACATTAAACCTTGGATTCTCACATCCAGTTGAAATAAGTGCAGTTGAGGGAGTAACATTTGAACTTCCAGACGCTAACACAATAATAGTAAAAGGTATAGACAAGGAATTAGTTGGTGCGGTTGCAGCTGACATAAGAACTTGGAGAAAGCCTGAGCCTTATAAAGGAAAGGGTATTAAATACTCTGACGAAGTTATCAGACGTAAAGAAGGTAAGACTGGTAAATAATAGCTATTAGAAAGGAGAGAATTACATGTTCAATAAAGCTGATAGAAAGCTATCAAGAGAAAAGCGTCATTTAAGAGTACGTAAAAAGATTCACGGAACAGCTGTTAGACCAAGACTTTCAGTATATAGAAGTGAAAAAAATATATATGCTCAAGTTATAGATGATGTTGCTGGAAGAACATTAGTTGCTGCATCTACCTTAGATAAAGATTTTGCTATAAAAGTTGGTAGTAATAAAGAAGCTGCTAAATTAGTTGGTGAAATAATAGCTAAGAAAGCAATAGAAGCAGGAATTACTGAAGTTGTATTCGATAGAGGTGGATATGTATACCACGGAAGAGTACAAATGCTTGCTGAAGGTGCAAGAGAAGCAGGACTTAAATTCTAAAAAAAGGAGGTACACACATGAAAATTGATCCTAGCACACTTGATCTTAAAGAGAAAGTTGTAAATATAAATAGAGTTGCTAAGGTTGTTAAAGGTGGTAGAAACTTCAGATTCAGCGCACTAGTAGTTGTTGGTGATGAGAACGGACACGTTGGTGTTGGAATGGGAAAATCTATCGAAATACCTGAAGCAATCAGAAAAGGTATCGAAGATGCTAAAAAGAACATCGTTACAGTTGAGTTAAGTGGAACAACAGTTCCTCATACAATAGATGGTAAATCTGGCACAGGTGTAGTTCATATTATGCCAGCTTCAGAAGGAACAGGAGTTCTTGCTGGAGGTCCAGTAAGAGCAGTACTTGAGCTTGCAGGATTAAAAGATGTTAGAGCTAAATCATTAGGTTCAAACAACCCTAAAAATATGGTTAGCGCAACAATAAACGGATTATCAAATTTAAGAACAGCTGAGCAAGTTGCAAAACTAAGAGGCAAAACTGTTGAAGAAATTCTAGGATAGGAGGGGAATACCTTGGCTAAAGTTAAAATAACATTAGTAAAGAGTTTAATAGGTAGAAAGAAAAATCATATTGCTACTGCAGAGGCTCTTGGATTAAGAAAAATAGGAAAAGATGTTGAGCACGAGGAGACTCCTCAGATCAGAGGTATGATTAATACAATAAGTTACCTACTAAAAGTAGAAGAAGCTTAAACTAAGGAGGTGTAAATATGAGACTTCATGAGTTAAGACCTGCAGAAGGTTCTAAAAAATCTCCTAAAAGAATCGGTAGAGGTACTGGTTCCGGTTGGGGAAAAACTGCTGGAAAAGGTCATAAAGGACAAAACTCAAGATCTGGTGGAGGAACAAGACCAGGATTTGAGGGAGGTCAAATGCCTTTATATAGAAGACTACCTAAAAGAGGATTTACAAATATATTCGCTAAAGAATATACTTGCATAAATGTAGATAGACTAAATATATTTGAAGATGGAACTGAAGTTACTCCAGAGTTACTTCGTGAAATCGGAATGGCTAAGAAAGTAAACGATGGGATAAAAATTCTTGGAAATGGAAACATTGAAAAGAAATTAACTGTTAAAGCTAATAAGATTTCAAAAGCTGCAGCAGAAAAAATCGAAGCGGCTGGAGGAAAAGTTGAGGTGATATAGATGTTATCAACCCTACGAAACGCTTGGAGAGTTCCTGAACTAAGAAAAAGAATGCTATTCACTTTAATGATAGTGGTAATTTTCAGAATGGGAATATTTATTCCAGTACCAGGAGTAGATGTTAGTAAGATTGCAGGATTAGTTGGTGGTAATTCTGGTTCTCTTTTGAATTTTTATGATATGATTGCAGGAGGAGCCTTCAGTAAATTTAGTATATTTGCTTTAGGAGTTACTCCGTATATTAATGCATCAATTATAATTCAATTGCTTACAATTGCAATTCCTTATTTAGAACAACTTTCTAAAGAAGGTCAAGATGGAAGAAAGAAGATACAAAACTATACTAAGTATGCAGCTCTAGTATTTGCAGTTATTCAGGCATATGCAATGTATGCCCTAATAAAAGGATCAGGAGCAATACTATTAGAAGGCACAATAGGTCTTCTACTTATAATACTTACAATGACGACAGGTACTGCATTGTTAGTATGGATAGGCGAACAAATTTCAGTTTATGGAATTGGGAGTGGCGTATCAGTGATTATATTTATAAATATAATCTCTTCATTACCACAAACCGCTTATAATATAGCAAAAATGCTTAAGATTAAAAGTATTAGTCCAGTAGAGGTTGTAATATTCGTAGCAGTAGCTTTAGCTTTATTAATTACAGTAATTGTTATAAACTTAGCAGAACGAAGAATCCCAGTTCAATATGCAGGAAAAGCAGTAGGAAGAAAAGTTATGAAAGGTCAATCTACACATATTCCCATTAGTTTAAATTCTTCTGGGGTTATGGCTATAATCTTTGGTATGTCAGTAATGCAATTTCCAAGTGTTATAGCACAAATATGGCCACAATCTTCCTTTGCAGTATTTATTATGACTAGCCCTTGGAGTATATTTCAGCAGAATACTATGAAGTATGTTATATCATATTTCATACTTATACTATTCTTTGCATGGTTCTATACAATAATTACTTTCAAGCCAGATGAAATGGCTGAGAATATGAATAAGTCCTCAGGGTTTATTCCAGGTATTAGACCAGGTGAAAAAACTGCAATATATTTAGAGAAGATATTGACTAGAATATCCCTTTTAGGAGGAACGTTTGCTGCTATTATAGCAGTAGTTCCAATACTGGCTGCTACTTATACAAATTTTCAAGGAATTTCATTTGGTGGAACTAGTTTGTTAATTTTAGTAGGAGTATCATTAGATACTATGAAACAATTAGAATCTCAACTAGTAATGAGACATTATGAAGGGTTCCTTAAATAAAAATATGAAGTTTGGAGTTGATACTAGTGAAAATTATTTTATTAGGTCCTCCTGGAGCCGGAAAAGGAACACAGGCAAAGTCAATCTGTAATAAATACTCTATACCACATATATCTACTGGAGATATTTTTAGATACAATATTTCGCAGGCAACGCCGTTGGGTATTGAAGCTAAAAAATATATAGATAAAGGTCATTTAGTACCAGATGAGTTAACTATCGACTTAATCGAAGATAGATTAAAGCAGGATGACTGCAAAAATGGATTTTTACTAGATGGGTATCCAAGGACTGTTAATCAAGCAGAAGCCTTAAAAACTCTATTAGAGGAAAAAGGTATAAAACTTGATACAGCTTTGTTGATAAAGGTTCCAAAGGGTTTTATTATAGATAGAATGACAGGAAGACGTGTATGTACCACTTGTGGAGCTAGTTATCACGTTAAATATAATCCTACTAAAAATATAGGTAAATGTGATATTTGTGGTAGTGTTGTAATACAAAGAGATGATGATAATGAAGCAACTGTAAGTGAAAGACTTGAAATATATGATGCACAAACACAACCGCTAATAGATTATTATAGTAAGAAAAATTTATTAGCGGAAGTTGATGGCACGCAAGCTATTAATGATGTTTTTAAGAATATCTGTGGTATCTTAGGAGCGATAAATAGTGATGAATATTAAAAGTGATGCAGAACTAGAATATATGAGAAGTGCTGGTAAGGTTGTTGCCGATACACTAGCAATGATTGAAAAGGTAATAAAACCAGGAATAACCACTGCAGAAATTGATAAACTTGCAGAAGAATTTATAAGATCGCAAGGCGCTACACCATCTTTCAAAGGATATGGAGGCTTTCCAGCATCTATATGTGCATCAGTAAATGATGTAGTAATACATGGTATTCCTAGTAATACAGTATTAGTTGAGGGAGATATAATTAGTGTTGATTGTGGGGCAATACTCAATGGTTATCATGGAGATGCTGCACGAACTTTCCCTGTAGGATGTATTTCTAAGGAAGCACAACATCTAATAGATGTCACTAAAGAATCTTTCTTTAAGGGCATTGAAAAGGCAGTAGTAGGCAATCGACTTACTGATATTTCAGCTGCGATACAAAAACATGCTGAGAGTTTTGGATATTCTGTGGTTAGGGATTTTGTTGGACACGGTATAGGAACTTCTATGCATGAAGACCCACAGGTTCCTAATTATGGTGCTGCTGGTAAGGGCCCTAAGTTAGTACACGGTATAGTACTTGCAATTGAACCTATGATAAACATGGGAAATTATAAAGTTAAGATCAAACCAGATGGTTGGACTGTAGTTACTTCTGATGGAAAGTTATCTGCCCATTATGAAAATACTATAGCAATAACTAATTCTGGTGTAGAAATACTAACTTTTAGCTAATGAGGTGACTATAGTGGATGATAACAGCCTTTTAGGAAAGGTAGTACATTCAAAATCAGGAAGAGATAAAGGTAAACACTTTATCATTATCGGTATAATAGACGCCGAGTATGTCTATATTTCAGATGGAGACCTTAGAAAAATTGAAAAGCCAAAGAAAAAGAAAATTAAACATTTAGTTTTTACAAATATTTTGGCTGAAGACATTAGAGTTGATATTTTATCTGATGGTAGAATAAACAATTCTAAAATTAGAAAATTTTTGCAGGTTGAAGATATAATAGAGGAGGTTTAATTACCCTTATGTCAAAAGATGATATAATCGAAATGCAAGGTGTTGTTTTAGAAACTCTACCTAATGCAACTTTTCAGGTTGAATTAGAGAGTGGGCACAAAATACTTGCTCATATTTCTGGGAAATTAAGAATGCACTTTATAAGAATTTTACCAGGCGATAAGGTTACAGTAGAACTTTCTCCATATGATTTGACTCGTGGGAGAATAACTTGGAGAGATAAGTAATAAGGAGGGTTAGCTATGAAAGTAAGACCATCAGTTAAACCTATATGTGAAAAATGTAAAGTTATAAAAAGAAAAGGAAGAGTAATGGTTATCTGTGAAAATCCTAAACATAAACAAAAACAAGGTTAATGAAAATAAATTAGTAGAGATACTTAGGAGGTGTAGATTGTAGATGGCAAGAATAGCAGGTGTTGACCTACCAAAAGAAAAAAGAGTTGAGATAGGTCTAACTTATATATTTGGTATTGGATTACCAAAATCTCATGATATACTTGAAGCTACAGGTATAAATCCAGATACAAGAATAAAGGATTTAACTGAAGATGAAGTAAATGAATTAAGAGATTATGTAAACAAGAACTTACTAGTTGAAGGTGATCTTAGAAGAAAAGTTGCTCTAGATATAAAAAGACTTAAAGAAGTTGGATGTTATAGAGGAATTAGACATAGAAAAGGTCTTACAGTTAGAGGTCAAAAGACTAAAACTAATGCAAGAACAAGAAAAGGTCCTAAGAAGACTATGGCAGGTAAGAAGAAATAGTAAGGAGGGAATATTATGGCTCAGAAGGTTAAAAGAAGTAGAAGAAAAAAAGAGAGAAAAAATGTTGAGCACGGTGCTGCACACATCAAATCTACTTTCAACAATTCCATCGTTACACTTACTGACGCAGCAGGAAATGCATTGTCATGGGCAAGTGCTGGTGGATTAGGATTTAGAGGTTCAAGAAAAAGTACTCCATTTGCAGCTCAAATGGCAGCTGAAACAGCAGCTAAAGCAGCTATGGAACACGGTTTAAAAAGTATAGAAGTTTACGTAAAAGGACCAGGAGCAGGTAGAGAAGCGGCAATAAGATCACTTCAAGCTGCAGGACTAGAAGTTACATTAATTAAAGACGTAACTCCAATTCCACACAATGGTTGTAGACCACCAAAAAGAAGAAGAGTTTAATTAACAGGAGGTGTAATTAATGGCAAGATATACTGGAGCTAAATGCAGACTTTGCAGAAGAGAAGGGCTAAAGCTTAATCTTAAAGGTGATAGATGTTTCACTGAGAAATGTGCTTTCACTAGAAGAGGTTACGCACCAGGACAGCATGGTCAAAGTAGAAAGAAAATGTCAAACTATGGAACTCAATTAAGAGAAAAGCAAAAAGCTAAGAGAATATATGGAGTTCTAGAAGGACAATTTAGAAAATACTATGAAAAAGCTGAAAAGCAAAAGGGAATAACAGGTGAAAACTTATTAAAATTCCTAGAATTAAGATTAGATAACGTTGTTTACAGATTAGGCTACGGAAACTCTAGAGTTGAATCTAGACAATTAGTAAACCACGGACATTTCTTAGTGAATGGTAAGAAAGTAGATATCGCATCATACTCTGTAAAAGCTGGAGATGTTATAGCTGTTAGAGAAAAAAGCAGATCTTCTGAAAAATTCAAAGTTTTTGCTGAAAATCCAAGAACATTACCAAATTGGTTAGAAGGAAATGTTGAATTATTTGAAGGTAAGGTTGCTTCATTACCAGTAAGAGAAGACATAGACGTTCCTGTTAACGAAACATTAATCGTAGAGTTATACAGCAAATAGTCAATAATGTAATCAGTTGCCCTCGATATAGAAAAACCACTAAATTTAAAAGGAGGGTTATATATGTTAGAAATAGAAAAGCCAAAAATAGAATGTGTTGAGACCGCTGAAAATGGTACATATGGCAAATTTGTTGTAGAACCATTAGAGAGAGGTTATGGAATAACTTTAGGTAATGCATTAAGAAGAATTCTTCTTTCTTCACTACCTGGAGTTGCTGCTAATTCGATTAAAATTGATGGTGTACTACATGA
>NZ_JAVXMF010000049.1:0-8267 GCF_036646415.1 Clostridium sp.
ATATGAAATATGACGATTTAAATGATCAATATACATGTCATAATGGTAAGATTTTGAAAACTATAGGCACTACAACTAAAACTTCTAAAACTGGCTATGAATCTATAGAATGTGAGGATTGTAGTGACTGTATACATAAAACTAAATGCACAAAAGCTAAGGGAAATAGGAAAATGCAAGTTTCTAAAAACTTCATCGCTAAAAGAGAAATCTCCTATAAAAATATCTTATCGGATGAAGGTGCTCTTTTAAGAATGAATAGGTCAATTCAAGTTGAAGGTGCTTTTGGAGTATTAAAAAGCGATTATAATTTTACTCGTTTTTTTACTCGTGGAAAAAATAACGTTAAAACCGAATTTATTATGCTATGTTTTGGATATAACATAAATAAATTGCATGCAAAAATTCAATCTGAAAGATGTGCTACTCACCTACATCAACTGAAAAAAGTAGCGTAAAAACGCCTTAAATCTGGTTGTTTATTTAAGTGCGCCTAAAAATAAACAACCGAAGGTTTTGGATGTTAAAACTCAACAAAACCTTCGGTTATTTTTATTTGGAATAGCAAAAGGAGCGACGCTCCATAACTTAATTAGTTATTTTGCGACGCCCCCTTGTTTATTTCTTCCTTTTTAAAGCTAATGCTCCAATTGCAGAAGTAATTATTCCACCTAAAACCATTAATCCACTTCCAACAATTCCACCTGTTTGTGGTAGATTTTTTCCTGGTTTGTTTGGTTTATTCGGCTTTTCTGTACTTGGCTTTTCTTTTTCTTTTTCTTTTTCTGGTATTTTATACTCTTCAACTTCACTTATATTTCCTGATTTGTCTATAGATCTTGCATAGATAGTTGCTTTTTCAGATACTGTTACAGTTTCTGTATAAGTTACCCATGTTTTATTATCTAAGCTATATTCCATTTTCACTGTATCTTCATCTGCTGCAGTTAATTTTACTTTTCCATTTGCCTCAGTTATAGACGGAGCTTTAGGTGCTGTTCTATCCGGTACTATATAGCTTAACGATTGACTTGCATTACCTGTTTCATCTATAGCTCTTACATATATAGTTGCTTTTTCTGCTACTTCTACAGGTTCTATATAAGTTACCCATGTTTTATTATCTAAGCTATATTCCATTTTTGCTGTATCTTCATCTGCTGTTGTTAATGTTACTGTACCCTTTGCTTCGGCAACATTTGGTGCTGCAGGTGCTGTTCTATCCGGTACTGTATAAGTTAATACTTCACTTATATTACCAACTCCATCTATAGCTCTTACATAGATAGTTTCTTTTTCAGATACTATTATAGGTTCTGCATAAGTTCCCCACGTTGAATTATCTAAGCTATATTCCATTTTTGCTGTGTCTTCATCTGCTACTGTTAATGTTACTTTTCCATTTGCTTCAGTTATAGCAGGAGCTTTAGGTGCTGTTTTATCTGGTACCGTATAGCTTGATGTTTCACTTACATTACCGTCTTCATCTATAGCTCTTGCATAAATACTTGCTTTTTCAGCTACTTCTACTGGTGCTATATAAGTTACCCATGTTTTATTATCTAAACTATATTCCATTTTCACTGTATCTTCATCTACTGAAGTTAATGTTACTTTCCCATTTGCTTCAGTTACAATTGGAGCTGATGGAGGTACTATTTCATCAACTTTATTTATAACAACTTCTTGAGTCGTAACGTGTCCAGCCTTATCTAAAGCTTCAATTACTACTTTGTTTTCTCCATCAACTAAATCAACTTCATAAGCTAATTTATATTCAGCAGCTGATAGATTATCAAAGTATGCCCAATCAGGATCTATATTTTTAACCATATTTCCATTTACTTTTACTTTCATGGTTGGTAAGTTATCTGTTAATTTACCTGAAATGATTATAGAATCTTTAGTAGTTTCTTTTGGTATTCTATCCAATTCTATAACTGGAGCTACTGTATCTATAAATACCTTGTGTGCAAATTCTATTTCATTATTTGCAGCATCTCTAGCAGCTACCATAATACTATGATATCCATCCTTTAATTCTACTTCAGCAGAGAAGTTCCAATGGCCTGTATTGGTATCAAAAGTTAATGGTACATTTTTACCGTTAACAGTAAATTCAGCAATTGCTGAAACATCTTGTACAGTTCCTGCAATAGTTACTGTGCTACTATTCACTGTTCCAAAGAATTCAGGTCCTGTCACCATTACAGCTGGGATTGTTTTATCCCCTTGTGCTGGTCCTGTTGGTTCTTTAAATTCTCCACTTATAGCTTGTGCTAGATTAATAGTTTCTTTGTTTCTTGCAAAGTCATATACTTCTACAGTACAGGTTGTATAGTCTACATCTTTTAATTCAAAATTACCTGTATCGTTACTTGCAATTTCTTTTCCATCATTAATAACTACATACTTATAAACATTACTTGCATTATTGTCTTCTGCAACTACTGTTAACTTACTAGTTTCTTTATCATAGTCAACAGATTTTATAGTTGGTTTAACTGTATCTACATTTACCTTAAAGTCAAGATTTTGCCACTGTGCATCCTCAAAATCTATTTTAGATTTAACTCTATAGGTATACTGACCATCTTTAACCACATTATTATTAACTTTTCCATCCCAATTAGCAGAATTTAATATACTGAATTTAGGTTCTTTCCCACCATCATAGTAATGCTTTCTAAGATCTGCTTCCTTAATTACTGTTCTTATAACTTTTCCATTACTATCTAAAATCTCAACTTCTAACTCTTTAGCATTTCTTAGATATGAAAGCACAGGAGTTATAGCATCATTTGATCCATCTCCATTTGGTGAAAAGGCTATTTTATCTCCATTGCTTTCTTCATTTATATCCACTCCTAAGAACTCCATTTTATCTGCAGATACAAGTGAAGTAAATCCATAGAATGAAGGATTTTCTTTATCATATATTGAAGCATCTATAATTGGAGCTTTGTCCCATTCTCCTTTAAAGCCTACATATGGAATGCTTAATTCTGGGTTAATATCCTTTGAATCCTTTAATGTAACAAATCCTTCTACATATCCTCCATTTTTAAACATTTCTTCTACAGAAGTTCCACTGTCACATCCAACAGCATTAGCTAAATTTATAGTTCCAGTTATTTTAGCTGTTCCCTTTACAGGTACAACAACTTGGTCCACATTAAATGATATAGGGAATTTTCCACTATCTTTATTGATTATATTTTGAGCCTCAAGGTAAGTATATTGTGAATCAGCTAAATCTGTTTGAACTGTACCATCAACCTCATAAGTTAATTCTTTATCACTAAAGTTTGTAACTGTAATATCAAAGGTAGCTGTGTCTCCCTTAATCTCTTTTAAGTTAATTTTACACTCTCCTGTACTATTTTCAGTAACTATAGCAGGAGTTGTAGTTGCTGCTTGTAAATCCATAACTCCAGCACCTTGTCTTCTTGGTGATGTGTAATTAGCGCCTGCAGTTGCTCCATATTTTTGATACTTACCATTATCTACATGAGCCTTAGCTGTACTCATTAATAAGTTTTTAGCCATTAATGCTCTAGCATCCCCAGTTAATGCAAATTCTTTATCAACTCTTTGAAGTACCAATGCAGATCCTCCAGCAACATGTGGTGCTGCCATTGATGTTCCATTCATACTTGTATATTTATTGTCATTAACAGTTGACCATATTTTTCCGCCTGGAGCTGTAATTTCTGGTTTAATCTCTAAATTTGGAGTTGTTCCCCAAGATGTAAAGTCTGACATTTTTCCCGCTTCTGGATTAACAGCCGATGCCAATTTTCCATTTAAAACAACAGTTGTTTCTTCCAACTTACTTTGTTCTGAAAGTTTACTACCATGAGAATTCCCTATAAATATTGCTGGAATTGTACCACCCTCAGGATACATCATGTTAATAAGACCCTCACCACCGCTAGCATGATTGAAAACTATAACCCCAATTGCGCCAGCTTTTTCAGCATTTGCTATCTTAGCAGTAAAATCATATCCACCACGTTGAATCAATGCAATATTTCCTTTAACTTCTGGTTTAAACTCATCACTAGTTCCACCAAGTCCACAATCAACTACCTTAAGTTCTTGTCCTTTAAATGCTTCTAGTATATCTGGTCCAGAAGTAGCATATGGTGCTATACCAGCTACCCCATTTATTTCATATTCTAGTCCTGATCCCTTCATCATATTATTTTCAATAGATGCTACTTGAAGAGAATCTGTAGCAAGTCCTGGAGCTCCAACAACACCATAATCCGGGTTCGCTGCATATGGATTGTCATATCCATCTCCAAGTACATTTGAGTTACCAGCAGATATTGCCATAACAACACCGTTGTCAACAGCTCTATTAACAGCTGCTTGTTCTAGGTCATTATCATCAACATAAGCCGCTGTAGAACCTAAACTCATATTAACAACGTCTGCTCCAAGAAGAACAGAGTCATCTATAGCTTTTACAATAACATCACCAAAAGTTGATGGCATAGATGGATTGTTTCCAAATACCTTCATAGCAAGGATTTGAGCTTCAGGAGCAACTCCCTTAATTCCACCATTTTCAGTATCACCATTAGCTCCTACAGTACCAGCAACATGCATTCCATGCATAGATGCGTCTGGTCCTAAATCTAAGATTTCTTGGTTTCGATCCATATAGTTATATCCATAAGGTACTTTTGATGTTCTATAAGTACCAGTTAAATCATTTTTGTCTGCTATAGCTTGTACTTCATCAATTTGAAGTTCTGCCTTGTCAGGACTTGTAAGTATCATATCTCTATGAGATGAATCTACTCCAGTGTCTACAACTGCAACAACTGTACCTTCTCCATTATATCCTAGTGCCCAAGTTTCTTGAGACTTTATTATCTCATCACTACTATCCATCATTGGCTCAGGTCTATCATATTCATTAGCTATTGTAACAGCTTTAACACCCTTCATTCCTTCAATTTTCTTAGCTTCCCCTAATGTAGTTTCTACGCTAAATCCATTTGCTACGTTGGTAAAGCTATTAATTACTTCAAAGTTAACACCTTCATCATTAATCTTATCCTGTACAGAACCTTGATCTTTTAAAATTGATTTTTGAATACCCTTAACTTCAGCAGTACTCATCTCATCAATTTTTAAGCCTTTCTTAGTAGCAACTTGAATCACTGGCTCACCTTCAAGTTCTACAACAACTCTAACTTTATCAGAGTCCTTAAGATCTTTAAGAGCATCCTCCTGTTGAATCTGAGCTTGTAAAACCATAAGTTGTTCTTTGCTATCTGCTAGTGTCTTTACTAATTCATTAGGCATAGCAAACGCTGATGAACTAGATCCTAACACTAATGAAAGTGCAAGTCCAGCAGATATACCTTTTTTAAAATTCATTAAATTACCCCCCCTTAGTATAATTACAATATTTAATAATAGTAACTATGAATAATTGGAATTTTAATTATTCACATTCCATTAAATACCATATTAGCATTATTGGAATATTTTACAAGAAAATTTTTCCTTTAAATTCCTCTACAATTTTCTAAGATGTTACATCTTTTTATTATTCACTAATTTTCTTCAAATTGTGTATATTAATTTTCAACAATTTACTATATAATATTTCTCAAAGTGATAATTGCCTTACATATTTCATTGTTATTTTTTACAATGTCATCGGAATTATTTTATTTCCCATTTATTTTATATATAGATTTTAATAACAAAACTACACAAAATTTAAACAATCGGGAGGTATATCATGAAAGATTTATTAAATAAAGGTGCTGTTATTCAAAGAGATAAGGAAACCTATGCTATAGCACCGCATTTAGTTGGAGGTGTTGTTACTCCTCAGCAACTTAGAGATATAGCTGATGTAGCTGAGAGATACAATGCTGCCGCACTTAAACTTACTGGGGCTCAACGTATTGCCATCGTAGGATTAAAGGAAGAAGATATAGATAAAGCTTGGGCTGATTTAGATATGAAACCTGGCGCTGCTATTGGTCTCTGTGTTAGAAGTGTAAAAATATGTCCTGGAACTACCTTCTGTAAAAGAGGTCTTCAAGACGCTATGTCAATTGGTTCTAAAATAGATGATGCTTTCCATGGAAGAGACCTTCCTAATAAATTAAAAATTGGGGTTAGTGGATGTCCTAATGCCTGTGGAGATAGTCACACAAGAGATATAGGTCTAATAGGTGGAGTTAAGGGATGGATGCTTTATATCGGCGGTAAGGGTGGTGTTAAGCCAAGACTTGGTGATAGGATAGCAATTAATATACCTGATGAGGATTTATTTAAATTAGTAGAAAAAATCATTGAAGTATATGATGAAAATGCTGAGCAAAGAGAAAGACTTGGAAACTATATAGATAGAATAGGGTTAGATGAATTTAAAAACCAAATCGGTTTATAATGTTAACTTATGTTTTAAGTATGTATTCATATAGACTTCAATAATCAGCTAAATCATAGCCATAATTAAAAATAGTAAAAGGATTAAGGCTGAATAATTCACCTTAATCCTTTTATTTTTTATATTTATCTTAACAGACTGTTGAAATTGTCATTAATACTTGTTTAAGACATAGAATATCTTATTTAGATTTTAAAATAGAAATTCCCTCTTCTACAGAAACTAAAGTTTGATCTCCACTTTCCATATTTTTAAGAAGTATTTTATTTTCAGTTTTTTCAGTTTCTCCAATGATTATAACATTTGGAATAGCTAACTTATTAGCATACTTCATCTTTTTAGGGAATTTTCCCCCTTCAAGATATATATCAACTTTGACTCCAGCTTCTCTTAACTCATTACAAACCTGAACTCCATACTCAAAGTCTTCATCCATTGGAATTACTAAAACATCAATTAAAGAGTTACTATCTAAATCTATAATATTACTCTCCATAAAGCTCCAGAATAATCTCGTAAGACCGATAGATATTCCAACTCCAGGAAGTTTTTTCTCTGTGTAATACTGGGCTAAGTCGTCGTATCTTCCACCTGAGCATACAGAACCAAACTCTGGATAATCATCTAAGAATGTTTCGTATACCGTTCCTGTATAATAATCAAGACCTCTAGTTATTTTAAAATCTATGATATAATTTTTATCTGGAATACCAAAGGCTCTAATATATTTATTTACTGTCTCAAGTTCTGACACACCCTCAAGAAACCTTTCATGAGTCACTGAACTGTTTTTTAGCATCTCAATCTTCTCATCATTGCTACCTTCAGTGGTAATGAACCTTATTAAAGTATCAATTCCTTCACTAGTTGAGATATACTGACTTAACTCTTCTCTAACCTTTTCTTCGCCAATTTTAGCAAGCTTATCTATACTTCTTAAAACTTCTGTACAGTTATCTATATTTAGACTTTTTAAAAATCCATCAAGAATTTTTCTATTATTAATTCTAATTTTAAAATTATCAAAACCAAGTTCCTTAAATATTTTGTAGATTGTACTTGGAATCTGAGCATCATTAACAATACTTAAAGTACCGTTTCCTATAACATCAACATCACATTGATAGAACTCTCTAAATCTTCCTCTTTGATTTCTTTCCCCTCTATACACCTTTCCCATCTGGTATCTTTTAAAAGGAAAAGCTATCTCCTCCATGTGTTGTGCTACATAACGAGCAAGAGGTACTGTTAAGTCAAATCTCATTGCCATATCAGTGCTACCCTTAGTTAATGTATAAATTTGTTTCTCTGTATCTCCACCAGTCTTTGCAAGTAGAACCTCACTTTTTTCAATAATAGGAGTATCTATTGGAAGAAATCCAAAGGACTCATAGTTTCTTCTAATTACATCATAAACATTATTGAAAGCTACCTGTTCTCTTGGTGTAAGCTCCATAAATCCTGGTAATATGCTTGGCTTCGTAATTTTTGTGCTCATTAATCATCTCTCCTTAAATCTATAATTTTTAATATTAAATACCTTCATATAAATTAAATTTATTTAACTTTTATAACTTTTTCTAGATTAAAAAACTTCTTAATCTTCATATTGGGACATAATATCTCATATATAACCTATGGTTTTTATTAAAATAAAAGCTCTATTATAACTTTATATAAATAAAAAATCCCTAAAGACACTAGTATCCTTAGAGATTTAAACTTCTATATCTCCATAGATACATTGCCTTCACACAAATAGGCCTATATCTATGGTTTATTTTTAAACCTAAGATTATAAGACCTTGTAACTATGATGATGTTGATGTTTTTCATTTAT
>NZ_JAVXMF010000050.1:0-7295 GCF_036646415.1 Clostridium sp.
GACGACTTTTACTATTCTACTAGATAATTTCTTATCTGTCAACAACTTTCTTTAAGAAGTTTTTCTTAGTTTCTTAAGAAGTGTTCTCTTAATTTCTGTTGTTTCTTTGCCGCATCTCTCAGCGACAAGATTTATCTTACCATACATATTTTTTGATATATAATTTTAGTATCTATTCTGAAGAATTTATATAAAATTTGCTCTATATATCTCCTATTTTCTTTAATTTACTTATGTTGATACACATGGTTTAGTATACTAAAGTGTGTCCATTTCATATGGTTAATTTATGTGAATATACCGAAGTTTACTTGTCTTGTGTGTATAATTGTTCGTTATATGAAAGTATATGTATTTATATAAATACATATACTTTCATATATTATAAATGATTTATTACTATTACACTCTTAATTATTCAATATAAAAAAAGATCTATAAGAAAATAAATTTCTTACAAATCTTAAAAACAATATTCCTATTTAGATAAATATACTGTCATACACTTATTTATAGCTTCTTTTTTTATAATAATATAAGGCTAATTAACTATTTGCCATAGTTAATTAGCCTCTCTCTCTCATTATAATATAATATATCTATTAAATTCTTTCACAATGTTAGTTTTCGATTTATATCCTAATTCATTTAAGGATTTATCTAGAATATTTAAAACAAATACAATTTTATCTCTCTTAGAATTTTCGCCCATATGCCCAATTCTAATGACCTTATTTTCGAGATAATCAAAAGATCCTGAAATTAATAGATTATAATTATCTCTCATGTAATTAATTAACTTGTTAGCTTCTATTCCTTTAGGTGGTTCCACTACTGTTACTGTTGATGAAAAACCACTATTTAAATATAACTTTAACCCATAACTGGTTAATGCATTTCTAGTAGCTACTGCAATATTTCTATGTCTATTGTGTACATTCTCTAGCCCTTCTTCAAGTATATTATCTATGGCAACTCTAAGTCCATATATATCACTTATTGGCATAGTATATGGAAACCACTTTTTATCATAATATCCCTTCCATATAGTTAAGTTACAATAAAATCCTACAATTGGAGCATTTCTTGTCCTCATGGCTTTATCCGCATCATTACTAATGGTAACAATACTTAATCCTGGTGGAGCTGAAAAAGCTTTTTGAGAACCACCTAATGCAATATCTACACTCCACTCATCTACTTTTATCGGTTCTCCTCCCATAGCTGCAACACTATCCACCACCGTTAATATTCCATACTCCTTAAGCATTGGGCAAATTTCACTTATATCATTAAGTACTCCTGATGGTGTATCACAATGAACTACAGTTGCATATTTAAAATTGCTATCCTTATCAAGAAAAGCTCTTAAACATTCCACATCTATTTCTTTTTGTCTATCAGCGGAATACAACACAGGTGTTCCTCCATATATTTTCACAAAATCAGCAAACCCTTGACCAAATACTCCATTATCAATAACTAGTACTCTATCTCCTGGTTCTGTAAGTGATGCACAAGCAGCTTCTAATCCTAATATACCTTCACCACTTAATATAAACACATCCTTCTCAGTATTTAGTAGTTCCCCAATTTTATTACAAGTCTCTCTATAGAAATCATAAAAGTCCTTATCTAAATCTGGATTAGTAGTTTCAATAGCCCTAGCTAATCTTACATTTTCTCTTACATTAGTAGGTCCTGGTGTAAATACATATGGTTTATTCATAATTTCATCTCCTATTCATATCTTCAGTATTAGTAATTAATTGTAATAAAACTTTGTTAATATCCAATTTACGCCTCTAATATGCCTTCCATTCTTGTTATTAAGTTAAAATTCGTTAAGTCGTAATGTAGTGGAGTAACTGTTATATATCCTTCTTTAATCATATCTACATCAGTCTCATCTTGTATTGGATCATCTGGTGCTCCAGTTATCTTATATACTACATGCGCCTCGTCTTTTTCTACTTCCACATACACATTATTATAATTTCTTTCTCCAATTTTACATACTTTTAGCCCTTTTACCTGATCTTTCTTTATAGATGGTATATTTACATTCAAAACTGTGTTTCCTATGTCTATATTTTCTATTTTCTTTAGTATTTTCTCTGCATAATCTGCTGCAATTTCATAACTTTCTTCACTACCATCACAAGATAATGCAATAGCTGGTGTGCTATTTAAAGCTCCTTCAATAGCTGCTGATACTGTTCCTGAATATATTACATCAGTACCTAAGTTAAATCCATCATTTATACCTGATACTACTACATCTATTTTATCTGTACTTATAGTTGTAATAGCAATCTTGGTGCAATCAACCGGTGTACCACTTACACTAAAGCATCGTCCTTCTACACCTTCAATTTTTTCTTCCTTTACTATAATAGGTTTTTCCAATGTTATAGAGTGACTACTTGCACTTCTCTGAGTATCAGGTGCCACTACTAATACATTATGTGTGTTTTGTAATTTCTCTGCTATTATTTTTATACCTCTAGCACTTATCCCATCATCGTTAGTTATTAGTATATTCATAAATTTGCATAATAAAGATTCTATACTTTATTATACATTCCTCCCTTCATTAATAACATTATTTATATTATTACACTTATATATCGTCTTATTAATTATATTTTATTTTATTTTTTAACTAAACTTTTAGTATTTAGTTTTCCTTTTAAAATATATATTAATCATAAACTATATAATTAATATATATTTTACACTAACCTTTAACTTAATTTTATTTTTACCCCCAAGTAAGTTTTTCAAGCTTAATATTGTGACTATACCACTGATCCTTCTCTAAAAGTTCATTAGGACTACCAATATTTTTTATTCTTCCATCTTCTAATATGATTACTTTATCTGCAGCAATCATTGAAGATAATCTATGAGATATAGATAGTATTGTCCTTGAGTCACTCGCCCTTTGTAACACCCAAATAACTTTTTCTTCAGTAATAGAATCAAGATTTGCAGTTATTTCATCTAATAGTAAAATAGGCGGATTAGTAACTATTGCCCTAGCAATTGCTAATAGTTGTTTCTGTCCTTGCGAAAATAGATTATCATTTTCTATAAAAGTTTCATATCCTTTTTCTAATGACATAACATAATCATGTAATCCAACAAACTCAACGGATTTTGCTATATCTTCGCTTGTAATTTTCTTATCTTGTAAGCTAATTTGATCTGCAATACTTCCCTTTATAAAGCTGAAGTTTTGGTCTACGTATCCGAAGATTTTCCTTTTCTCATTATTTGAAATACTATATACATCTACACCATTTATTGTAATAGTGCCCTGGCTAGGTTTTAATAATCCCATAATCAACTTAAATAAAGTGGATTTACCAACTCCCGTTCTTCCTATAAATGTTGCTTTCTCAAGGGAATCTATATTTAGTGAAATATTCTCTAAAACATTAACACCCTCTACATAGTGAAATGAAACATTATTAAAGCCAATAAAAATCTCTTTCCGATTCGGAATAATTTCATTAACCCTTAGTAGCTCATTTTTCTCTTCATCTTCCTTTTCTAAATAAAAATCATTCACTCTCTTCATACCTGAAACAGCCTTTTGAATAGATTGTAACTCCATTCCTAAATTCTCTATTGGTGAAAATAGATTAGAAATCAGATCTATGGATGCTGCAGCCATACCTAATGAAATAGAAATATAACTAAATTGCTTTGATGATAATAAAACTATTAGTGAAATTGCAATAGCTCTTATAATCTGCATAATGGGAGAGTATACTGAATCAAAGTAATTTATTTTCTCTATAGTCTTAAAATTATCGGTAATATAATCTTTATACTTGTCTTCCATATATTTTTCTTTACTATAAGCCTTTATCATCCTAATATTCTTTAAACTCTCAGAAATATGATTATTTACTTTTCCTACTAAAATAAGATTTCTAATTTGAGCTTTCAACATTAGCTTCTGAAAAGTACGTGTAATAATAAAAATAATAGGTAATAAACATAAAGTAATAACTCCAAGCTGTGTGCTGAATATCCATATGGATGCAATAATTCCCAATATTTTAAAACAATCAATTATCATACCGACTATTCCATTAGTAAATAGTGAATTGATCGTATCTACATCATTTGTAAATCTAGATACAATAATTCCAGATTCATTATTCGAGAAATAGCTAGTACTAATTCTCTCCAGCTTACACATCATTTCTCTCCGTATCTCTTTTATTATCTTTTGTCCTAAAACAACTAACAATCCTTCTTTTATAAATTCAAATACACCAATAAATATTAAAACCGCAAGATAAGCAATAGCTATATTAAGAAGACCATTTGCGTTTCCATTTACTAAATGCTTATCAATGATAACCTTTAATAGTTGAGGTGGTATTAAAGTACATACTACAACACCTACTATTACAAATATTAAAGAAATGAACAATACAATATTATTTCTAAGCACCCTTTTTATAGACTTAGCCACCAAATTATTTTTCATTTCCTTCACCTCTTTGCAAATTGTATATTGTAGAATACATCTCTGAAGTTCTCATTAGTTCTTCATGGGTTCCATATTCTATTATCTTATTATCATTAAACATAATAATTCGATTAACATTTTCAAAAATATCTAATCTATGAGATATGATAATAATTATATTTTCCTTATACTTATTGCGAATGTTTTCAATTATTTTTCTTTCAGTTTCCATATCAACAGCAGAAAATGGATCATCTAAGATTATAATCTTGTTTTTATCTAGTATAGTTCTAGCTAGAGATAATCTGGCTTGCTGTCCACCACTTAATCTAACTCCACTACTTCCCACTAATGTGTTTTCCTTTTCCTCCATGGAATCTAAATCCTTATCAAAGCAAATATCCTTCAACACTTCTTGAATAGACTTGTCCTCGCCTAAGGTTATATTATTATAGATAGTATCCGATAACAATTGAGGGTCATGACTTAAATAAGAAATCATCTGGCTTCTTTCATATTCGCTATATTCCCTTAACTCTTTTCCATCTATTTCTATACTACCCTTATACTCATATAATCCCAAAAGTGCTAATCCTAGCGTTGACTTTCCAGAAGCAATAGGACCTGTAACCCCAATAATATCTCCTTGATTTGCAGTAAAATTAACTCCTTGTATAATTGAATTTTCATTATTAGGATAAGTAAAACTTAAATCCTTAACTTTCATCCTTGTATTTTCTGTTGAAATGCTAATACAACTATCCTTCTCAATATATTCACCCAGGTATGGCTTTATACGAAGCCAAGAAATCTTAGACTTTTGTGCTGAGTTGAATAATTTTGATGCCTTGCTAGCTTTTGTTGTAGTGGCTGTAAACATGATCATATAGCTAGAAAAAACTCCAACACTCCAGATTCCATCAATAACTTTATGCCCACCTAAATAAATTACAATAGTGATTCCAAGTAATGCAATAATATTATAAATAGGCTGCATAGAGTTTTCTAAAATGCTAGCTTTAATAGCCTTATTTTGTAAATCTTCTAATTCTAAGAAATATTCTTTTCTATTTTTACCCGCTACTCCATTAATTTTAAAAAGAACTGTATGTTCAATACTATCATAAGTAAGGTCTGTAACCTCACTAGTTTTATTTCGATATGCAATAGAAAATTTATAAATAGCCACTTTTAATATTTCTGCCAACTTCATTGCAACAGGGATAAATATACATGCAAATATAGTAATCTTAAAATCATATACAATCATTGAAACTATGTATGATATCATTAAAACTCCAGTATCAAATACCTCAGTAGTAACCTTTCTGATACCTTCTACACATAACTCTACATCCGAAATGATTCTAGTCATCAAATTACCAATATTCTCATTATCAAGTTCATAAATATTCTTATTCATGATGTTGTTGTAAATCATAAGACGCATAGTTGCACTTGTGCTATTTGCAAATCTTCGCACATAAAACCTCTTAAAAAATCGTGTAACTTGAATAAAAATAATAGTGCCAATAAAAAATCCGATTTGTGTTAGAACCTTATTTATTGGTGATTCATTTAAAATAGAATCTATTAATCTGCCCTGTAGAATTGGTCCTAAAACCGTTGAAACATTGAATATAACCCCAAAGAAGATGATTAAAAATGCAACTTTCTTTTCTTTTATCCAATAATTCTTAATGCAGTTGGATTGTTCCATTGGTTCAATGTTCAATGCTTTCAATATGTTCACCTCCACGATTCTTGATATTCTTAAAATTAGCTCGTCTTTCATTTTTAGACTTAACATATAACTTCTCTAACACTTTTAAGAAAATTTCCTTTGACTCTTCATCTATATCTTCCATGAGCCATTGATAGAAGTAAGCTTCATTAGATGTAGCTATCATCTTTACATCTTTTGTTTTTTCAGTAGAAAACAATTTATTAGAACGTTTATCTTCTTCGTCTTTTCTTCGAAAGATGTAACCCTTCTTTTCAAGATTTATTACAAGGCGAGTAACCGCTGATTTGTCAATTGATAATAAATCTCTTAATGTTTCTTGATTTAATCCTTCATTTTTTCTAATATAACGTAAACATACATATTCTGAAGGACTAAGATTTGCATCCTTAAAAGCATCGTTAGTATACATCTGTGCAACACGACTAATCTTGGTAATATATCTTTTAGTTTCATCCATGTTTATAAACACCTCCAATTAAAAATACCATTGACATATCAACTATTTAAAGCATATCTTTATAAGATTGATATGTCAACTATCTTCTTTCATTGTTCAATGGTAATTTATTAATCAATAATATCAAAAAATAAAAAGAACGTATTATCCATACGCTCTATTTTTGTCTACAACTTTAAGCCAATAGCGGTTGTTTTTATTGTATTTATTTCTATTCAAAAACTTCTACACATAAAAAAAAACACTGTAATCAAATTACAGTGTCTTGGTGGAGATAAAGAGATTCGAACTCTTGACCCCCTGCGTGCAAGGCAGGTGCTCTCCCAACTGAGCTATACCCCCAAATATGGTGGACCTTCAGGGACTCGAACCCCGGACCTACCGGTTATGAGCCGGTTGCTCTAACCAACTGAGCTAAAGATCCATGACTTGGCAACAACCTACCCTCCCACACAGCTGCCCGTGCAGTACTATCGGCCCCTAGATGCTTAACCTTCGTGTTCGGTATGGGAACGGGTGTATCCATCTAAGGCATAATTACCAAATTTTAAAATGGCTCCGCGAAGAGGATTCGAACCTCCAACCTATCGGTTAACAGC
>NZ_JAVXMF010000051.1:0-7020 GCF_036646415.1 Clostridium sp.
ATGTAGCACTAGTAGGCGACTTTGCAAAAATACTTCCTGAGTTCGTAGCTCAATACAAAGAAATGAATAAATAATTTTACTTAAGATGAGGGGATATACATATATAGTGTATACCCCTCTCTTTATTGAGAAAAATAATGAAAAATCATAGTTAAATACAAAATACAGCAGTAAATATGAAAAGAATAAGATGTAATTTAATAATTATTTTTATGTTTTATATTTTATTATAAAGAATATATTTTTTATAAACATTAATAAGCGGATAAATTTATGGTAATATAAGTGTGTAGGTTAATTAAAAACTAATTTAATATAAATTTATGTAAGGAGTGTTTAATATGGAAAAGATTTGTGTGCTAGGTGCAGGAACAATGGGGGCTGGTATAGCTCAAGCTTTTGCAGCTAAAGGCTACGAAGTAATTATTAGAGATATAAAGGATGAATTTGTACAAAAGGGACTTGGGATGATAGAAAAAAACATCAAGAAACTTGCTACAAAGGGTAAAATTACAGAAGAAGAGGCTGAAAATATTTTAGCGAGAGTTAGCGGAACAACTGATCTTAGCTTACTAGATGATGTAGATTTAGTAATTGAAGCGGCTGTAGAAAACATGGAAATAAAAAAACAAATATTTAAAGAGTTAGATGAGATCTGCAAACCAGAAGCGATACTTGCTACTAATACATCTTCACTTTCAATAACTGAAATTGGAACTGCAACAAAGAGACCAGATAAAGTTATTGGATTACATTTCTTCAATCCAGCTCCAGTAATGAAGCTAGTAGAAGTTATTAGAGGAATGGTAAGCTCTGTAGAGACTTACACTGCAATGAATGAATTAGTTAAAAACATAGGTAAGGAACCAGTTCTTGTAGAAGAAGCACCTGGATTTGTAGTAAATAGAATATTAGTACCTATGATAAATGAAGCAGCTTGCATATTAGCAGAAGGAATAGCAAGCGCTGAAGATATAGATAAAGCTATGATGCTTGGAGCTAATCATCCAATGGGACCACTTGCTCTAGGAGATTTAATTGGGCTTGATGTATGTCTTGCTATTATGGATGTTCTATATAAAGAAACAGGAGACACAAAATATAGAGCTCACAGTATAATGAGAAAATATGTTAGATCTGGACAATTAGGAAGAAAAACAGGAAAAGGATTCTTTGAGTATAATAGATAATAATAAATCTAAAAATATAAAAGTGCAGGGACCCATAAAGTCTTTGTGCTTTTTAAGTTTTGAGGAAATATAATATTATATTTTGTGTTAATTATATTGAATTTTGAATATGTTAAAAAATATTTCAAAAAACGACAAAATGATATAAAACGTCAAAATTTGATACATTAATTATTAAATCAATTATTTAATTAATGTATAAAAGTACAAAAATTGAGAAAATTAATGTTTAATACTCAAAAAATGTTATTTATATGAAAATTTATAATGTTAAATCTGACATAAGGTTGACTATAATTGAATAAAACTATAAAATATAAATGTGGATTGTCACTGATTATGTAAGAAATTACTTATTTATAAGCGATGGTAATATGACTATTGTAGTTAACTTAGAGAAATTTTGGCTGAAATAATATTTCCAGAATCATGATAACGATATCAAAACAATATAAATTAAAATATATTTAAAATACGGAGGAAAATAATATGTATAAAATTGTTGAAAAAAAGATTTTAGCACCTTCAATATTTATGATGAAAATATTAGCACCAAGAGTTGCTAAATCAGCACATCCAGGACAGTTCATTATAATTAGAATGGACGAAAAAGGTGAAAGAGTACCTTTAACAATATGTGACACAGATGTAGAAAATGGAACAGTAACAATAGTTGTGCAAACTATTGGATGTACAACAAAGGCAATGGAAAACTATGAAGAGGGAGATTCTTTCTTTGATTTTGTTGGACCATTAGGAATGCCTTCAGAGCTTATAGAAGAGGATAAAGAAACTTTAAAAAATGAAAAAATAATGTTTATATCAGGAGGAGTCGGAGCAGCTCCAGTATATCCTCAAGTTAAATGGTTACATGAAAATGGAATCAAAGCTGATGTAATCATGGGATATAAGAATAAAGAAATGGTTATTTTAGAAGATGAGATGAAGGCTGTTGCAGATAGTGTATACGTAACAACTGATGACGGAAGTTATGGATTCAAAGGCATGGTTACTGCACAGTTAAAAGATTTGGTAGAAAATCAAGGGAAAAAATATGATGTAGTAATTGCTATCGGACCTATGATAATGATGAAATTCGTATGTAAATTAACTGAAGAGTTAGGAATAAAGACAATAGTTAGCATGAACCCAATTATGGTTGATGGAACTGGAATGTGTGGAGCATGTAGAATAACTGTTGATGGAGAGACTAAATTTGCTTGTGTTGATGGACCAGAGTTTGATGGACATAAAGTTAACTTTGATGAAGCTTTAAAGAGAGCAGGTATGTATAAAACAGAAGAGGCTAAAAAAGATTCTATGAAACCTGGATGTAAAATAGGAGGGAATAACTAATGGATAGAATGAAAAGAACTCCAATACAAGAGCAAAATCCAAAAGTGAGAGCTACTAATTTTCAAGAAGTTTGCCTTGGATATACTGAGGAAGAGGCTGTAAAAGAGGCTTCTAGATGTTTAAATTGCAAGAATAAACCTTGTGTTGGTAAGTGTCCAGTATCTATAGATATTCCTGAGTTTATCCAACATGTAAAAAATAATGAGTTTGAAGAAGCTGCAAAGGCTTTAGATAAATATACAGCACTTCCAGCAGTGTGTGGAAGAGTTTGTCCTCAAGAATTACAATGTGAAAGCAAGTGTGTTCTAGGAATAAAGGGAGAAGCAGTTGCCATTGGTAAGCTTGAGAGATTCGTTGCGGATTGGTCAAGAAACAATAATGTTGATTTAACTAAACCTATAAATAAAAAAGATAAAAAAGTAGCAGTAATTGGATCAGGTCCAGCAGGTATAACTTGTGCAGGTGAGCTTGCTAAAATGGGTTATGAAGTAACTGTTTTTGAAGCATTACATGAGCCAGGTGGAGTGTTACTTTATGGAATTCCAGAGTTTAGATTACCTAAAGATACAGTAGTTAAACATGAAGTAAACAACATAAGAAAATTAGGTGTCAAAATAGAGACAAATGTAGTTGTTGGAAGAACAGTTACAATAGATGAGTTAATGAATGAAGAGAATTTTGATGCCGTATTTATAGGTTCAGGTGCAGGTCTTCCTAAATTCATGGGAATTCCAGGAGAAAATTTGAATGGAGTATGTTCAGCTAATGAGTTTTTAACAAGAAATAACTTAATGAAAGCATTTAAAGATGATTATGCAACTCCGATTAAATCAGGAAAATGCGTTGCTGTAGTTGGTGGCGGAAACGTTGCTATGGATGCTGCTAGAACTGCATTAAGATTGGGTTCAGAATCTCACATAGTATATAGAAGAAGTGAGTCAGAACTTCCAGCAAGAGTTGAAGAAGTACATCACGCAAAAGAAGAGGGTGTTATCTTTGATTTATTAGTTAATCCAACAGAGATTTTAGGAGATGAAAATGGTTGGGTTAAAGGAATGAATTGTGTAAGAATGGAACTTGGAGAGCCAGATGAGTCTGGAAGAAGAAGACCACAAGTTATAGAAGGTTCTGAGTTTACAATAGACTGTGATACTGTTATCATGTCTTTAGGAACTTCACCAAACCCATTAATTCCAGCTACAACTAAAGGTTTAGAGATGAATAAGCGTAAATGTATAGTTGCAGAAGAAGAAACTGGGCTAACTTCTAAAGCGAGTGTGTACGCTGGTGGAGATGCTGTGACAGGTGCTGCAACAGTTATACTTGCAATGGAAGCTGGTAAAAAGGCTGCAAAATCTATTGATGAACAATTAAGTAAATAGTTAACAAAAATTATAAAGTATTATAAAAGTATAAAGTCATATTTTAAAGTTGTGTAAACCTCTTTAAAATATGGCTTTTTTGTAGTATAAATATAATATAAACTAAATTTTACTAATGGAAGAAAGATAAGTTACATTCTAGGCTAAGAGATTATAATAGAAAAAAGTAATTGAAAATAATAAGTATAAAGTAAGGGGATAAGTTATGTTATTAGATTTAGTCAAAAAATACTATGGAGAAGAATATGATTTAAACTGTGCTGAAACTATATTATATGCTGCTAATGAGGAGTATAATTTAAATTTACAGAAAGAAACCTTTAAGACTATGGCTGCATTTGGTGGAGGTATGGCTATAGAGGCTACTTGTGGAGTTGTTACAGGAGCAATTTGTGTTCTTGGGATTATGTTTACAAAGGAAAGAGCCCATGAAAGTGAATATGTTAAAAATCTTACACAAGAATTTATAGAAATGTTTAAAAAGGAATGCACTGAATTAAATTGTGACTTGTTAAAAGAATTATATAGAGATGAGGATATAAGATGTCTTAGTATAATTGAAAAGGGTGCAGTTATATTAGATAGCATTATTAACCGAGAAAAATAAAAAATTATTTAGAATAATTTTAAACAGTAGTGTTGAGACTAATCTTGGCACTACTTTTTAAATAATGATTAATAAAGAAATATTATTACCTCAAGGAGTTGAAACTGTATGGAATTTAAAGAAGTCATAGAAGAAAACAATAAAGTTATAATAAAAGAAGTGAAAAATTTTGAACTTCCACACATCTTTGATTGTGGTCAATGTTTTAGATGGAATAGACAAGATAACGATAACTATATTGGAGTAGCCTTTGGTAAAGTTATTGAGGTAGAGAAAGATGGTGACACTGTTATAATTTATAACAGTAGTTTGAAAGAATTTAATGATATATGGGTAAATTATTTTGATTTAGAAAGAGATTACTCAATTATAAAGGAAGAGTTTGAGAAGGATAAACTTTTAAAGAAGGCTGTGGAGTTTGGTTATGGAATTAGAATATTAAAGCAAGATCCATTTGAAATGTTAATTTCATTTATAATATCTGCCAATAATAGAATTCCTATGATTAAAAGAGCTATAGAGAATATAAGTAAGACATATGGCAAGCCTATAGAATACAAAGGTAATACATATTATACATTTCCAACGCTAGAAGAGTTTAGTAAAGCTACATTAGAAGACGTTGAGAGTTTAGGAGTTGGGTTTAGAGCTAAATACATAGTGAAGTCACTAGAGGATTTATCTAATGGAATATGTGATTTGAAGGCTATAAGATTAAGTGATGATGATGAATGTCATGAAGGACTTAAAAATTTTAGTGGAGTTGGACCTAAGGTTGCAGACTGTATAATGCTATTTTCAATGGGGAAATATTCAGCATTTCCAGTAGATGTATGGGTAAAGAGAGCTATGCAATTTTTCTATGTAGCACCAGACGTATCATTGCCTAAGATAAGAAACTTTGCAAGAGATAAGTTTGGAAATCTTTCGGGATTTGCCCAGCAATATTTATTTTACTATGCTAGAGAGAATAATATAAAAATAGATGTGTAAATAAAAGATGTTTTGTACAATATTAATTAACCTAAGAGTATAATGGGAGGTAGGCTATGAAGGATAGAAAGAAATTAAAAAAATATATAATTAATGGTTTAATATGGACCTTAGTTATAATTTTATTAGTAGTGGTTTATTTTCAGTTTTCAAGGAAATTTACTGTGTTTAGAGATCCAGAAAAACTTAAAAATTTAATACTTTCCTTTGGTAGCTATAGCATATTTGCATTTATTATACTTCAAATGATACAAGTAATAATATTCTTTATACCAGGAGAAGTAATGCAAGTTGCAGGTGGATATATATTTGGCCCTATAATTGGAGGCATTGCCTCAGTAGTTGGGATAGTTCTTGGAAGTGCAGTTGCATATTTTATAGCAAATCTATGTGGAAAAAAATATATAAATAAGCTTGTAGAAAAAAATAATCTAACTAAGATTAAGAAAATTTTAGATGCAGGAAGTAATAATGTTGTTATATTTGTAATATACTTCATACCTGGAATACCTAAGGATATATTAGTTTATGTTGCAGGTGTTTCAAATACATCACTAAAGGACTTTCTAATATATTCATCTGTTGGTAGATTGCCATGGATTATTGCATCTGCTATATTTGGACACGGAATACACAGTGGTAATTATGCATCTATGATAATCATAGGAATCATATCTGGTGTATTGTTTCTTATTGGAATTTTAAGAGGTCATAGGATAATAGATTTTTTTCATAGAAAATTAAAACATGACCATAGAAAAACTTCGAAAACAAGAGGAAATGGTAGATAATCTTATTGTATGCCATGTTTTAGGCAGTTTAATTACAATTATAGATTTGATAATAAAATAAATATTCTTTATTATAATATTAGGGTTAGCACTCAAAGATGAAGAGTGCTAATAACAAGATATTAAAATAATTTTTATATAATAAATAAGTTTAATAATTAGGAGGGTTTTATATGAATATCAGACCACTTGGAGACAGAGTAGTAATTAAAAGATTAGAGTCAGAAGAAATAACAAAGGGCGGAATAGTTTTAGCAGGTGCGGCTAAAGAAAAGCCACAAGAGGCAGAGGTTATAGCAGTAGGGCCAGGAAGTTATTCTCATGGAAGAGAAATAAAAATGGAAGTTAAAATAGGAGATAAAATATTATTCTCTAAATTTTCAGGAACAGAAGTTAAATTTGAAGGAAAAGAATATGTGATTTTAAAACAAGAAGATATTCTAGCAATAATAGAATAATTAAAGTTTAAGTAAACAAATTAATTATCTTAGGAGGTAAATATATATGGCTAAAAGTATTTTATTCGGAGAAGAGTCAAGAAGAGCTATGCAAAGAGGTGTAGATATTCTTGCAGATACAGTGAAGGTGACATTAGGACCAAAAGGAAGAAATGTTATATTAGACAAGAAATTTGGTTCACCGCTTATAACTAATGATGGTGTTACTATAGCTAGAGAAATAGAACTTGAAGATGCTTATGA
>NZ_JAVXMF010000052.1:0-6236 GCF_036646415.1 Clostridium sp.
TCTTTATCTCTTAGCTCCCTAGCAACAGGTCCGAAGATACGAGTTCCTTTTGGATTCTTATCGTCTTTTATAATAACAGCTGCGTTCTCATCAAATCTGATATAAGTCCCGTCTGCTCTTCTCAAACCCTTAACTGATCTAACAATAACTGCTTTTACTACGTCACCTTTTTTAACAACTCCACCTGGTGTTGCACTTTTAACGCTAGCAACAATTACGTCTCCGATGTTTCCCCATTTTCTCTTGGAACCACCGAGTACTCTAATACACATTATCTCTTTAGCACCAGAGTTATCCGCTACTTTTAATAATGTTTGTTGTTGTATCATGTAAATACCCTCCCTTCAGTTAACTATTTAGCTCTTTCCATGATTTCAACAAGTCTCCATCTCTTATCTTTAGATAGTGGTCTTGTTTCCATTATTAATACTCTATCGTTAACTTTTGCTTCATTATTCTCATCATGAGCTTTAAATTTAGTTGTTCTATTAACAGTTTTTCCGTATAGTGGATGCCTAACTTTAGTTTCTACAGCAACTACTATTGTTTTATCCATTTTGTCAGAAACAACTCTTCCGATTCTAGTTTTTCTATTTCCTCTTTCCACAAGATGAACCTCCTTTCAGTATTACTGCTCACAAGCCCTTAATTCTTCTTCTCTAAGGATGGTTTTAATTTGGGCTATAGACTTCTTAACCTGCTTAATTCTCATTGGGTTTTCCAACTGTCCTGTAGCTAACTGAAATCTAAGGTTAAATAATTCTGATTTAAGATCAGATAATTTTGCATTCAAATCTTGAGTAGTACCTTGTCTCAACTCTTTCAATTCATTAGCCTTCATTGATTTCACCACCCATTTCCTCAAAATCTCTTCTAGTAACAAACTTAGTTGTTACTGGTAATTTATGAGATGCAAGTCTCATTGCTTCTCTAGCAGCTTCTTCAGTTACTCCAGCTATTTCAAATAATACTCTACCTGGTTTTACTACTGCTACCCAATATTCTGGTGAACCTTTACCAGAACCCATACGAGTTTCAGCTGGTTTCTCAGTTACTGGTTTGTCAGGGAAGATTTTTATCCAAACCTTTCCTCCTCTTTTAACGTATCTATTTATAGCTATTCTGGCAGATTCGATTTGGTTGCTTGTAATCCAACCGCATTCTGTTGCTTGTAAAGCGAAGTCTCCATAAGCTATGAAGTTACCTCTTGTAGCTTTACCTCTCATTCTACCACGTTGTACCTTACGATGTTTAACTCTTTTAGGCATTAACATGTCAAATTCCTCCTTCCTTACACGTTATTATGAGTTACTTTCTTCCTTCTTAACTTTCTTAGTTGGAAGAACCTCACCTTTATATACCCAAACTTTTACTCCGATTTTTCCGTAGATTGTATTTGCTTCAGCAAATCCATAATCTATATCAGCTCTCAAAGTTTGTAGTGGAATTGTTCCTTCATGATACTGCTCTGTTCTCGCGATTTCAGCTCCGCCTAATCTACCTGAACATGCAGTCTTAACTCCCTTAACACCTGTTCTCATAGCTCTTTGAATAGTTTGTTTCATAGCTCTTCTGAAAGATATTCTCTTTTCTAGTTGAGCTGCTATGTTCTCAGACATTAATTGTGCATTATTTTCTGGTGTTCTAACTTCTACTATGTTAATTAAAACAAATTTATCAGTAACAACTTCTTTCAATGCAACTTTTAGTTCTTCTATACTTTGACCGCCTTTTCCTATAACCATTCCTGGCTTTGCGGTATGTATATTGATTTTAACTCTTTTCGCTGTTCTTTCTATCTCAATTTTTGATATTCCAGCAGTGAATAATCTTTTCTTTAAATATTCTCTGATAGCATGATCCTCAACTAAGTTGTCTGCGAAATTCTTTTTATCTGCATACCATTTAGCGTCCCAATCCTTGATTACACCAACTCTTAGGCCGTGTGGATGTACTTTTTGACCCACTCTATATCCCTCCTTCTTAAGCTCTTTCTTTAACTACTAGAGTTATATGGCTAGTTCTTTTTAGTATTCTAAATGCTCTACCTTGAGCGTGAGGTCTAAATCTCTTTAATGTTGGACCTGCACCTGTGTGAGCCTCTGCAACATACAATCTGTTTCTGTCTAAATTAAAGTTGTTCTCTGCATTCGCAACAGCTGATTTTAATAATTTATCAATTACCACAGCTGCATCTTTTGGAGTATATTGTAATATAGCGAAAGCTTCATTTACATTCTTATCTCTTATCAAGTCAAGAACAATCCCAACCTTCATAGGAGACATTCTTACATATTTAGCTATAGCTTTAGCTTCCATAGATAACTTCCTCCTTCCCGTACTATCTCATTCTACTTGATTTTTCCTTTGCGATATGACCTTTAAAAGTTCTTGTTAAAGCGAACTCTCCAAGTTTGTGTCCTACCATATCTTCTTGAACATATACTGGAACATGTTTTCTTCCATCATGAACAGCAATTGTGTGTCCAATCATTTGAGGAAAAATTGTAGAGCTTCTTGACCAAGTCTTTATAACTTTCTTCTCGCCTGCTTTGTTCATATCTTCTATTTTCTTTAGAAGAGATTCTTTTACAAAAGGTCCTTTTTTAACTGATCTACTCACTATTAGTGGCCTCCCTTCATGTAAAGTGTTCATAATCAGAAGAGAACTCTATTCTCTTCTAATTACTTACTATTTCTTTTCTTAACAATAAACTTGTCAGAGTATTTCTTAGTTTTTCTAGTTTTATATCCAAGAGCTGGTTTACCCCATGGAGTACGTGGGCTTGCATGACCAACTGGAGATTTTCCTTCTCCTCCACCGTGTGGGTGATCGTTAGGGTTCATTACAGAACCTCTCACTGTAGGTCTTATACCCATATGTCTTTTTCTTCCTGCTTTACCTATTTTAACAATTTCATGTGTTAAGTTTGAAACTGTTCCAATTGTAGCTCTACAGTTTAATCTTACATATCTAACTTCTCCACTTGGTAATTTCACTTGAGCATAATCGCCATCTTTAGCCATTAATTGAGCTGAAGAACCTGCAGATCTAACAAGTTGAGCACCTTTTCCAACTTGCAATTCAATGTTATGAATCATTGTACCAACTGGAATGTTAGCTATTGGAAGTGTGTTTCCTGGTTTTATATCAGATTCTGGTCCTGACACTATAACATCTCCAACTTTTAATCCAACTGGAGCTATTATGTATCTCTTTTCACCATCACTGTAAACAACTAATGCGATGTAAGCAGATCTGTTAGGATCATACTCGATTGTTGCAACTTTAGCTGGAATACCATCTTTAGTTCTCTTGAAATCTATTAATCTATATTTCTGTTTTGCTCCACCACCGTGGTGACGAACAGTAATTTTACCTTGATTATTTCTACCACCTGTTCTTTTCTTAGCAACAAGAAGTGATTTTTCTGGTACATTTGTAGTTATTTCTTCAAATGAAGCCATAGTCATATTTCTTCTTGAAGGTGTGGTAGGATTAAACTTTTTAACTGCCATTAGGTTTCCCTCCTTTTTCGCTTATCTGGTTCTAACCAATACTCGCGTTATATATTATTGCATTCCATCAAAGAATTCAATTGTTTTGCTATCAGCTGTTAATTGAATAATTGCTTTTTTGAAGTCAGCTCTTTTACCAATGTGAACTCCAACTCTCTTAGTTTTCCCTAAGTTTCTTAAAGTTTTAACATCTGCAACAGTAACTCCGAAAACTTCTTCGATAGCTTTTCTTATTTGAACTTTGTTAGCGTGTATGTCAACGATGAAAGTGTATTTTTTTTCTGCCATAGCAGCCATACTTTTTTCAGTTATAACAGGTTTTCTTATAATATCATAACTAGTCATTTTCATTATGCATACACCTCCTCAATCTTTGATACAGCTTCTCTAGTAATCATTAAGTTCTCATATTTTAATATGTCGTAAACATTTATGTTGTTTACTGGAATTACAGCTATTCCTTGAATGTTTCTTGCTGATTTATAAACATTCTCATTAGATTCAGCTACAACTATTAGTGTTTTCTTAGTTTCAAAAGCATTGATTAATTTCACCATTTCTTTAGTCTTTGGTGCATCGAAAGATAAACCTTCAAGTACTATCATTTCGTTTTCTTGTACTTTTGAAGTTAAAGCTGATTTCATAGCTACTCTTCTCATGCTCTTTGGAACTGAAACTCTGTAATCACGTGGTTTTGGTGCAAACACGATACCCCCGTGAATCCATTGTGGAGCTCTTATAGAACCTTGTCTTGCTCTTCCTGTTCCTTTTTGTCTCCAAGGCTTAATTCCTCCGCCTCTTACTTCAGCTCTAGTTTTAGCACTTTGTGTTCCTTGTCTTTTATTAGCTAATTGAGCTACTACAACTTGGTGCATTGCTTCAACGCTAACTTCAACTCCAAAAATGCTATCATTTAATTGGATTTCTCCAACTTCTTTCTTTTCAGTGTTATACACTTTTAATGTAGGCATTCTGCATCCTCCTTCCCTTAAGCTTTAACAGCGTTTCTTATTACTACTAAACCTTTATTTGGTCCTGGTATTCCACCTTTAACAAGAATAATGTTCTTTTCAGGTATTACTCTTACTATTTCAAGGTTTAATACTGTAGTATTTACATTACCCATATGTCCAGGCATTTTTTTATTTTTAAATGTTCTTGCTGGATCTGATGATGCTCCCATAGAACCTACTGCTCTGTGGAACTTAGATCCGTGACTCATTGGTCCTCTGTGGAAATTCCATCTTTTAATAACCCCAGCGAATCCTTTTCCTTTAGATATTCCAGATACATCTACTTTATCTCCAGCAGCAAATATTTCTGCTTTGATTTCAGCACCTACTTCGTAAGCACTTGTATCTTCCAATCTAAATTCTTTAATGTGTCTTCTTACAACAACACCTGCTTTGATAAACTCACCTTTTTTAGGTTTGTTTACGATGTTTTCTCTTATATCTCCAAATCCAACTTTTATAGCTTCGTACCCATCATTTTCCATTGTTTTCTTTTGGATAACTACGCATGGACCTGCTTCTACAACTGTAACTGGAATTACTTTTCTATTTTCATCAAATATTTGAGTCATTCCTAGTTTTTTACCCATTATAGCTTTTTTCATTTAAATACACCTCCTACTTATTAGCGGATCACCTTAATGATCATAATAGTTAGTAATAGTTTATCTATTACCCGTACTTCATAGTTCAACTTCATGTACTATGTACGATTATAATTTAATTTCGATATCTACTCCTGCTGGTAAGTCTAATCTCATTAATGCATCAACAGTTTTTGGTGATGGACTTAATATGTCGATTAGTCTCTTGTGAGTTCTTATTTCGAACTGCTCTCTTGAATCTTTGTATTTATGTGGAGCTCTTAAGATAGTTATTATATCTTTTTCAGTTGGTAGTGGCACTGGTCCAGCTACTTTAGCCCCTGTGTTCTTAGCAGTCTCAACAATTTTCTCTGCTGATTGATCAAGTATTGTGTGATCAAACGCTTTTAATCTTATTCTGATTTTTTGTTTTGACATTGTATTCCCTCCTTTTCATCGCACGCTATTACTTCTTACGCGCAACAGCGGATGTTCTGTAAACTGTTCCTAGTGTTTCCTATTTTTCAAGAAAACACGAAGCACACCACAGACCCCGTCGCCCAATTCTTGATTAGGACATGCTCGGTTAAGAATTCCCCCGGAAGTCCGGCAACCTCTTACCTCATCGCTGTTACCATATTGCAACTTCTATAGTATACATTATTTTATTAGCTTTGACAAGACTTTTTTATTCGTTTTTTAACCTTACTTTTAATGAGTATTATTTTAAAAATGATAGAATTTTTCCACAAATTTTATTTTTATTTTTTTGTTATGCATAATATTTGAAAAATATGTAACATGTATTCTTTCATTGTTTTATTACGTAAATAACTCCAAAACTCAATTTAAATTCATTTTTTATTTATGCCCATTATATCTCGATTTATTCCAACTACAATTATTTATTTTTTACTTCATTTTAAAACTCAATTTTAAAAATGAAGTAAAAAATAAAGAGACGGGCGTCCCCATCTCTCTACAATTCCTAGGTTTTATTGTGCACATTACCCATTACAGGGTATTATATTTTAAATTTGCATTATAGAAATCTTAAATATAAATTATTTAATGATAGAAGTTACAACTCCTGATCCTACTGTTCTTCCACCTTCTCTGA
>NZ_JAVXMF010000053.1:0-5133 GCF_036646415.1 Clostridium sp.
TTATCGAACACTTTAAATTATTTATGACATTAACTGATCATGCAGATAATGTTGAGATAATGATAGAAAAAGAAGAAGATAAGAAAGAAAAAGTCCTAGAAATGACTATAGAAGAACTTGATTTATCCGTTAGAAGTTTCAACTGTTTAAAGAGAGCTGGTATAAATACAGTTCAAGAATTAACAGAGAAATCAATGGATGACATGATGAAGGTAAGAAACTTAGGAAAGAAATCTCTTGAAGAGGTTGAGCAAAAACTTGAAGGCTTAGGATTGATATTCAAACCTAGCGAGGAGTAAGGAGGTATAGATATGGCACAGCAACGTAAGTTAGGACGTCCAACTGATCAAAGAATGGCAATGCTTAGAAATCTTACAACTAGTTTCTTAAAGTACGGTAGAATCGAAACAACTGAAGCTAGAGCTAAAGAAACTAAAAGATTAGCTGAAAAAATGATAACTTTAGCAAAAAGAGGAGATCTTCACGCAAGAAGACAAGTGCTTGCATTTGTAACAGAAGAGGATGTTGTTAAAAATTTATTTGATAACGTAGCTCCAAAATACGCTGAAAGAAATGGTGGATACACTAGAATAATGAAAATGGGACCAAGAAGAGGCGACGGAGCAGAGGTTGTTGTATTAGAATTAGTATAATGATTCAAGGGGATTAAGTAAGGCTAACTTAGTCCCCGTTTTGTTATAAAATAAAACTTTTAATAGTAACTCTCTATGGAGGGATAATAAATGAAAACTAATATAGAGTTGAAAAAAAATGAATTAGGTGCATTAAACATGTTAAATGATGCTTCGCCAGTGGATGCAATCAGTGATGTTGAAAGTCTAACAAAATTGAATAAATTAGATATATCATGTGAAAGGCATCACAATACTCAAGACATACCTGAAATTATTAGTGAGAACTTAATATATAGTTATCCTCCAGATAGTGAAGGAAATATCAAAGTAGCTATTGACGGTGTTAATATAACCATTAATAAGGGTGAATTTGTGGTTATTTTAGGACATAATGGTTCGGGAAAATCAACTTTTGCTAAACATATAAATGCACTTTTAACTCCAACGGAGGGAAAAGTTATTGTATCAGGATATGATACTAGCAAAGAGGAAAACATATGGAATGTGAGAAGTAAAGCCGGTATGGTATTTCAAAATCCAGATAACCAAATTGTTGCTACAATTGTAGAAGAAGATGTAGCTTTTGGGCCTGAAAACTTAGGTGTTGAACCTAAGGAAATAAGAAGACGAGTGGATGAATCCTTAAAAAGAGTAAATATGTTTGAATATAAAAAACATGGTCCGCATCTTTTATCAGGGGGTCAAAAGCAACGTGTAGCTATAGCTGGAATATTAGCTATGATGCCTGAATGTATAGTGCTTGATGAACCAACAGCAATGTTAGACCCATCTGGTAGAAAAGAAGTAATAAACACTATAATGGATTTAAATAAAAACCATGGAATTACTATAGTATTTATAACACATTTTATGGAGGAAGCTGTTGCAGCCGACAAAATATACGTTATGGATTCAGGTAAAGTTATAGTAAAAGGTAATCCAAGAGAAGTATTTGAAAATGTGGAGATTATGAAAAACCTAGGTTTAGATGTGCCACAAATGACAGAATTGGCCTATGAATTAAATAAATCAGGAGTTAATATAAAATCAGATATATTAACTATAGATGAGATGGTGAGAGAATTATGTCAATTAAAATAGAAAATTTAACTCATATATATATGGCTAGAACTCCCTTTGAAAAAACAGCACTTAGTGATGTGACAATCAATATAAATGATGGTGAATTTGTAGCTTTAATTGGTCATACAGGTTCAGGTAAATCTACGTTAATACAACATATGAATGGATTGTTAAAACCTAATAGAGGTAAAATAATTGTTGATGGTGTTGATATAACTGCAGATGGAGTTAAACTTACTGATATAAGAAAAAAGGTTGGATTAGTATTTCAATATGCTGAATATCAACTATTTGAAGAAACAATTGAAAAGGATATAATGTTTGGTCCTAAAAATCTAGGGCTTACTGATGAAGAGGCCATAGAGAGAACAAAGAGAGCAATGGAAATGGTAGGATTAGACTATGAAGTATATAAAAACAAGTCTCCATTTGATTTAAGTGGTGGACAAAAGAGGCGAGTTGCTATAGCTGGAGTTGTAGCTATGGAACCTAAGGTTTTGATATTAGATGAGCCAACAGCAGGATTAGATCCTAAAGGGCGAGACGAGATTTTAAGTGAATTATACAAACTTCATAAGTCATATAATATGACGGTTATACTTGTATCTCATAGTATGGAGGATGTGGCAAAAGTTGCAGATCGTATACTAGTAATGGATAATGGAAAGTGTGTATTAGATGGTACGCCTAAAGAAATATTTAAGGAGATAGAAACCTTAGAGAATGTGGGTCTTGCAGTACCACAGGTTACATATCTTATGAGAGAATTAAATAAAGTTGGGTTCAAGTTACCTGATGATATTTTCACATTAGAACAAGCCCAAAAAGAACTACTTAGGATACTAGAAAAGAACTAGGCTCCTTTTATAAAGTTTTGGAGGAGTAAATATGATTAAAGATATTACAATAGGACAGTATATACCAGGAGAATCATTCATTCATAAGCTAGATGCTAGGGTAAAAATATTATTTTCCTTACTATTTATAATAGATTTATTTTTGATAAAAGACTTCTCAGGATATATTGTGATTTTTATATTTACAATGATGGCTATAGCCATATCTAAGATTGAGTTTAGATATATATACAAGGGATTAAAACCTATATTTATACTTATGCTAATAACCGCGCTATTTAATGTGTTTCTAACAAGAGGAATAGGTGATCCATTATTTCAGTGGGGATTTGTAAAAATATATAAAGAAGGTTTAGTTACAGCTATATTTATGGTTTTAAGACTTACATTTCTTATTATTGGAACATCCTTATTAACTCTTACAACATCACCAATAGAACTTACAGATGGAATAGAAAAGTTATTAAATCCATTTAAAAAGATTGGTGTACCGGCCCATGAGCTTGCAATGATGATGACAATTGCACTTAGATTTATTCCAACACTAATGGATGAAACAGATAAAATAATGAAGGCACAGAAAGCAAGAGGTGCAGATTTCGAGAGTGGAAGTATAGTAAAAAGAGCTAAAAGCTTAATACCACTACTTGTACCATTATTTATTAGTTCATTTAGACGTGCTGATGAGTTAGCCATGGCAATGGAAGCAAGATGTTACAGAGGTGGAGATGGAAGAACTAGAATGAAGATACTAAAGGTCACATCTAGGGACTATGTAGGAATAGTAGTTATGTCATGTTTAACTGGTATAGTTGTATATATGAGATTTTGGTTATAATACCAAAGTAGAGGGATATATATGAAAAATATAAAGTTAATACTTGAATATGATGGAACTAATTATTTGGGATGGCAAAAGCAAACTAAAGGTTCTACAGTTCAGGGAACAATAGAAGAAGCAATTTATAAGTTAACCAATGAAGAAGCTAATATTATAGGATGCAGCAGAACAGATAGCAAGGTTCATGCTAAGCGATATGTATGTAATTTTAAAACTAATAGTAGTATACCACCGGAGAAGTTTAGAGAAGCTTTAAATCATAATTTACCTGAGGATATAGCCGTAATGGAGTCCTGTGAGGTAAATAGTGAGTTTCATGCTAGATATGACTCTAATGGGAAGATATATTGTTATACAGTAGTAAATACAGAGGCAAGAATGCCTTTATGTAGAAATTTTGCATATCACTATAAGGGTGAATTAGATATAGATAAAATAAGAGAAGCAGCAGAATTTTTCATAGGAACTCACGACTTTGAGGCTTTCAGAAATATAGGAAGTTCAGTAAAGACAACTACAAGAACCATAAGGGTAATAAAAGTGGTTGAAGATAAGGAATATATAAAGATATATATAGGTGCTGATGGTTTTTTGTATAATATGGTAAGGATTATGGTAGGAACATTATTAGAGGTTGGAAGTGGAAAGCTTAAGCCGAATGATATACCTAAAATAATAGAAGGTAAAAATCGTAAAAATGCAGGGAAAACTTGTCCACCACAAGGCTTATGCCTAATTGAAGTTTATTACGAATAATGTTATAAATTCTTGACACACCCGGTAAATTGTATTATAATAAATTTTGTTCATATAATAAATATTTGTGTATAAGATCCATTAGCCCCGGATCTTTATCATAGAATTATAATTGTTAAAAATCAGGGAGGTAATTAGATGAAATCATATTTAGCTAAACCAGGCGAAATACAAAGAAAATGGTATTTAATAGACGTTGAAGGAATGACTTTAGGTAGAGCTGCAAGTCAAATCGCTTCAATATTAAGAGGAAAAAACAAACCAGAATTTACAACAAACGTAGATACTGGAGATAACGTAATAGTTGTTAATGCAGAAAAAATAGTTTTAACAGGTAAAAAATTAGACCAGAAGATGTTAAGACATCACTCATTATATCCAGGCGGATTAAAAGAAATCCCTTACAGAGAAGCATTAGCTAAAAAACCTGAATTCGTTTTTGAAGAAGCAGTAAGAAGAATGCTTCCAACAGGAGTTCTTGGAAGACAAATGCTTAAAAAACTAACAGTTTACAGAGGACCAGAGCACAAAAATCATGCTCAAAAACCAGAAGTTTTAGAATTAAAATACTAAGAGTGGTATTGTAAGGAGGAATAAATAATGGCAAAAGTTCAACATTTTGGAACAGGTAGAAGAAAAAAATCAGTTGCTAGAGTAAGACTTGTACCTGGCGAAGGTAAAGTTGTAATAAATAAAAGAGAAATGGATAACTACTTTGGATTAGATACATTAAAATTCATAGTTAACCAACCATTAGTATTAACAGGAACTAAAGATAAATTTGATGTTCTAGTTAACGTACACGGTGGTGGATACACAGGTCAAGCTGGAGCTATCAGACACGGAGTTTCAAGAGCTTTACTAAAAGCTGATGAAAGCTTAAGACCAGAACTAAAAAAAGCTGGATTCTTAACAAGAGACCCAAGAATGAAAGAAAGAAAGAAATACGGTCTTAAAAAAG
>NZ_JAVXMF010000054.1:0-4378 GCF_036646415.1 Clostridium sp.
TTTGATTTCTTTCATTCCAGCTCCTGCCAATTGGGTTACCTCCTTTTTTAAAAAGGATTACGCTTCTATAACAAATTTCTTTTTGAAATCGTTTATAGCGTTTGTTAATTCTTGAGAGAAGTCTCCATTCGCAAGAATTTTTTCTCCTATTTGTGGATAATTCGCATCTATGAATTCCATTAATTCAGATTCAAATCTTCTTATATTGTTTACAGGTATATCTGCTAATAAGTTATTTACAACAGCATATATAATCATTGCTTGATTTTCAACATTCATTGGTTGATGTTCACCTTGCTTAAGAACTTCAACTATTCTTTCCCCTTGAGCAAGTCTCTTCTTAGTATCTTCATCTAAATCAGATCCGAATTGAGAGAATGCTGCAAGCTCTTTATATTGAGAATAAAGAAGTTTTAATGGTCCAGAAACTTTCTTCATTGATTTTATCTGAGCTGAACCTCCAACCCTTGAAACTGATATACCAGGGTCAACTGCAGGTCTTATTCCTGCGTAGAATAATTCTGGTACAAGGTATATCTGACCATCTGTTATAGATATAACGTTAGTTGGTATATAAGCAGAAACGTCTCCACCTTGAGTTTCTATTATAGGTAATGCAGTTATAGAACCTGCTCCTAATTCATCTGATAACTTAGCAGCTCTTTCTAATAATCTAGAGTGTAAGTAGAATACGTCTCCAGGATAAGCCTCACGACCTGGTGGTCTCTTAAGTAATAATGACATCTCTCTGTATGCAACGGCATGCTTAGTTAAGTCATCATATACTATTAATACGTGCTTTCCATTGAACATGAATTCTTCACCCATTGTAACTCCAGCATATGGTGCTAAGAATTGAAGTGGTGCAGATTCAGAAGCTGTAGCTGATACTACTATTGTGTAGTCCATAGCTCCATGCTTTTCAAAAGTATTAACTAACTGAGCTACCGTAGAACGTTTTTGCCCTATAGCAACATATATACATATAACATCTTTACCTTTTTGGTTAAGTATTGTATCTATACATATAGATGTTTTTCCTGTTTGTCTATCACCTATAACAAGCTCTCTTTGTCCTTTACCTATTGGTATCATGGCATCGATAGCTTTTATTCCTGTTTGTAATGGCTCATGAACTGATTTTCTAGCCATTATTCCAGTAGCTTCTGATTCAACTGGTCTGAATTTATCAGTATTTATAGGTCCTTTTCCATCAACTGGTTGCCCTAGTGAGTTTACAACTCTACCTATCATAGCATCTCCAACTGGAACTTGAACTATATTACCAGTTCTTTTTACGATGTCTCCCTCTTTTATTCCAGAGTCATCTCCTAATATAACTGCCCCAACCATTTCTTCTTCAAGGTTAAGAGCCATTCCGTATATTTTTCCTGGGAACTCTAATAATTCTCCAGCCATAGCTTTTTCTAATCCGTAAACACTAGCTATACCGTCCCCAACTTTTAAAACACTTCCTGTATCTGTTAACTCTACTTTATTTTCGTAGCTTTTTATTTGCTCTTTTATTATAGCACTTATTTCTTCTGGTCTTAAATTCATGGGTTCACCGCCCTCCTAAGATATTACTTGAGATAGTTGTTCCTTCATCTTGTCTAAACGATTTTTAACTGTTCCATCTATCTCTTCGTTTCCAAGTCTAACTAGGACTCCACCTAATATAGACTCATCTACTTCATTTTTTAGAATAACTGTTTTATTGTACTTAGTTGAAAGCTTAGCCTGAAGCGCTTTAACTTCATCTTCTTTCATACAAACTGCTGTTATAGCAATTCCTTCTAAGATATTATTTTTCTTGTTTAATAAAGCTTTAAAAGCTTCTTGTATATTAGCTAGAAAAGATAATCTATCTTTGTCTGCTAATATTTTCATGAAATTTAACATTTCTTTATCTATTTGAGCTCCAAATATATTAGATAGTAAAGTTTTCTTATCTTCCTTTGAAACAATAGGAGATTTTAATATATTGGAAAACTCTGTGTTTTCTTTTATTATATCTACTACAGCCTTTAGCTCATTATATAGCTTTTCAGTTGAGTTAGACTCTTCTCCAACTTGGAATAAGGCTTCAGCGTATCTACTAGCAATTATATTTATCATTGAGCTTCGCCTACCTCTTTTATAAAGTCATTTATTAGCTTTTCATGCTTAGACTTATCTAGGTCACTTTCTATAACCTTAGATGCTGCAAGTAAAGCTATTGAAGATATATCATCTTTAACTTCATTCATAACTTTTTGTCTTTCTTGTACTATATCTTTATTAGCTTTTTCTTTTATGCTTGTAGCTTCATTTTTAGCTGTAGATATTATTTCTTCTGATTTTTGCTCTGCTCTTAAAGTAGCTTGCTTTATTATTTCTTGTCCTTGATCTTTAGCAGAACTTAATTTCTCTTCATATTCTTTTTTGAACTTTTCACCCTCAGATTTAGTTTTCTCTCCTTGAGCTAAGTTAGTTTGAATATCTTTATTTCTAGCTTCTATTATTCCTAAAACAGGTTTAAATAGAAGTTTCTTTAAAATAACAAACACTAAGAATGTATTTATTAATTGGAATAATAATTCATATGTTACTCCAATTAGCGGTTTTAATTCAAACATCCTTATTCCTCCTTTCTACTAATCACAATTCGTAATTAGGAGATGGTTACCCACCTCCTAGTTATGATGACTTAATTTTAATTATCTTATAATTTGTTTATGAATGGATTAGCGAATAGAAGTATTATAGCTACAACTAAACCATATATTGCTGAAGACTCTGCAACTGCAGCTCCTAGTAACATTGTTTGAGTTATTTCACCTTTCGCTTCTGGTTGATTACCTACTGCCTCAGCAGCTTTACCTGCAGCGAATCCTTGTCCTATTCCTGCACCTATACCTGTTGCAACTGCGATACCTGCTCCTATAGCTGAACCTGCTAATAATATAGCCATTTCCATGATTGTTTCCTCCTTAAAATTTAAATAATTTTATTATTTTTTATGTTACATATCAACTACTCTGTAGCATTTGATACAAATACCATTGTAAGCATTATGAATATGAATGCCTGTAATAAACCTGCAAATATATCAAAGTATAAATGTAGTGGTACTGGTATTATTAATTGTCCAAAAGGTATATTTATACCTGTTAATGATGTTGATACAAATCCTAAAAATTCATATAACAGCGCCATTATAACAGATCCTCCTAATATATTACCAAATGGACGGAAACTTAATGATATAGGTTTTGCTAATTCACCTATTATATTAAGTGGTAATAAGAATGGTATTGGCTCAAGTAATTCCTTGAACATTCCCATACCTTTTTTCTTGACACCTGCATAATAAATCATAAAGAATGTTATTAATGCCCATGCTAATGTAGTGTCTAAGTCTGTTGTAGGTGATCTAAATCCTAATAGTCCTATAAGGTTTGATACTGCAAAGAATAAGAATAAACTTCCTAAGTATGGTACTATAAAAGGTAATTCTTTTATTGCAGTTGGACCCATAGTATCTTTTACAAATTTATCAAATCCACCTATTACAAATTCTAAAAATACTTGTACTTTACTAGTTGGAACTTTCTTTAAGTTTCTAGTTAGTAAGTAAGATGCTAAAGCAAGACCTGCTAATATTATCCAACTTGTTATAACTGTATCACTTAATTTAAAATTACCCATGTAAAGTATAAATTTAGCTTGTTGCATAATTACGCCTCCTTTCTTTTAAGTTTATCTATTACTACTGTTTTGCCTAATATAGAAAACTTAGTGCTCAATAAGCCTATGGTAGTTCCAATAATATTTATATGTGGTGACTTTGCTGAAACAAATAAAACCACACCCACTATAAACATTCTTATTATGTACCTACTCGTTGAGTAGATTTGAGCCTTAGTAGGAGGATATGTTACTGACTTTTGAAGTGATATAGCTAACAACTTAAAGTTCAATATAGCTATTATCGTTCCAAACAAAAGACCTGTAAGCATTTCCTTTGCAGAGCTTGATAAAAAAATAATTAGAATTGCTGCGATTAAATCAATTATGACTACACCTTTAATTACGTCTCTTACTTGTTTTTCTAAAGTATTATTCATTTAATCACTTCCTTTTAGTATATACGATAAGAGTTTTATAAACTCCACTAAAAGCTCCGCCTATACCTAATAATAAAAATATTAATAATAAAAACGGGCTTGTTCCAAATTTATCATCTAAGTACTTTCCTAGAAAAGCACAGCCTAAAATAGGTATTACTATCATTAGACCCACTTGGCTTACTAAAGAAAGCATGCTAAGAGCTTGCATATATTTTTTACTTTTATCCATAAATAGTATCCCTCACCGTCATGGTTTGTTTTTTATT
>NZ_JAVXMF010000055.1:0-3932 GCF_036646415.1 Clostridium sp.
TAGGCCTATAATATTATACAAATAATCTTTCATTCTCAACATATATACCAATTAGTGCATTAATTTATCATCTATGTACTAATTGGTATTACTAGATTTGAACAAATTTTGGTGCAATTTTGCAGAAAAAACGCAGGTTGGCCTATAAAAATTTAACTTATCTATTTAAATTTAATCTCTAATTGCGTTTAATTTATGAAGCAAATACTCTTTTTTATTCAATGGATCATAAGTTGTTTTTTGGCGTGCTTTTGCAAATCCAGCGGAAACTTCCTTATATCCATAAAATTTTGTCACAAACATTCCCCTACCTTCTGTATATGAAGCTATTTTCATTTTATATTCTTTTGAATTTTCTACTGGAATTAATCCCTTTATTGAGAATTCATCCCCTATAACAATAGGATTATCAAAGGTTGCCCTCATAGTTTCTAAATCCCATACCGCTTTACTTAAAGCATTTTGAGGAATCCTTAACTCAAACTCATGTAATGGCTCTAATAAAACAGTTTGTGCTTTATATAATGCTTCCATGAATACCATAGGTGTCACATTTCTAAAATCTGCTGGAGTGCTGGCTGGACTAAAAAATTCACCACAGCTAAGAGTGACTTTTACATCTGTAACCTCCCATCCAAATAATCCTTGTTTACTTGTCTTAATAACTGCTTCTTCAATTGCATTTTGAAAAGATTTTGGCAATGACCCTACTGAAACATTAGAAATATACCTAAGACCTTCGCCTCTCCCTGCTGGTTCTATTTCTAAGCCTACTGTCGCCCAAAATGGATTTAAGTCTTCCTGCATATGCATTATTGACGCTCCAAAACCTTTAGGTGTTTCCTTATAGATAGTCTCAATATTCGAAAACTCTACTTTTATTCCATATAAATCATCTAACATAGAACTTAGTATTTCCATTTGAACTTCACCGAATAAGTTGACATAAATTTCTTTATCCATGTCATTCATCTCTAATTCTAGTAGTGGATCTTCCTCTGCAAGTAATGTTAATGCTTTAAATAGCTCTGGATTTTTTTCTTTATCAATTGCAGAAATTGTTGTTTTTAATGCTGGTTTAGCTATAGATATATTTTTAATTTTATTATTTGAAATTCCAATAACATCTCCCACTTGGAAACTTGTAAGTCCATATAAAATACCTATATCCCCTGCTTCTATCCTCTGTGCTTCAATAATTACCCCATTTTCTAACCTATTAATTTTCTTTACTTTTTCTGCTATCTCCTTATTAGGTACTTGGATTTTATCTCTTACAGATATTTTTCCTCCAAATAATCTTACATAAACCTTCTTTTCATTTTTACTTGTTCTTTCGATTTTAAACACTACCCCAGATAAATCACTTTCACAATCATCACCTGCAAATGAAAAATAACTACAAATTCCATCTAATAAATCTTCAACTCCAAGTCCAATTGCTGCAGCACCACAAAATACTGGATATAGACTTCCTTCCCTTGCATATAATGAAAGCTTTTCTTGTATTTCTTCTTTATCAGGTTCTATTCCACCAATATATCTTTCTAAAAATGCTTCGTCTAAGTCTGATAAAACATTGATAGCATCATCATTTATCATGCATGTATCAAATAGGTTTTTTATATAAACAGCTTTGCTTCCTGCATCATATACTTCTTGTAATCTAACTACTTTATTGGACATGTTCTTCTTTATCTCTTCAAATACTTTATTAAAATTTGCCCCAATTCTATCTAGCTTATTTACAAAAATTATTGTTGGAATGTTTAACTCCCTTAATGTATTAAATAATATTCTTGTTTGTGACTGAATCCCCTCTACTCCTGATATAACTAGTATTGCTCCATCTAAGCCACTTAATGAACGTTCAACTTCCGAAATAAAATCCACATGTCCTGGAGTATCAACAATATTCACCTTAACATTATTCCAATTAAAAGATATGGTTGATGATTTAATGGTAATTCCTCTCCTACGCTCAAGCTCCATAGAATCTGTCTGTGTATTGCCTAAATCAACTCTTCCAACTGATTTTATAGCTCCACTATAATATAATAAGTTCTCTGTTATAGTTGTTTTTCCCGCATCCACGTGTGCTACGATTCCTATATTAATTATTTTCTTCATAATTACCACCTCCAACTCTATCAACTACCTTTTTATCCATTATCATAGCAACAATATATAACACTAATACTGGTGTTAATAATAACGAAGTACAAGCTATACCAATACTTACTGAAATATTTGTAGCTATGATTCCTATAATTGGTCCACCTAAAATTTGACCTAAGGAATTTATTTGACCATTTATAGAAAGCACAGTAGCTCTGGCCTTGTCATCTATATGTCCATTAATCCATGCACTAAATATAGGTTCATTTATAGTTCTAAAGGTACTTGTCGCTAAATAAGCTATTAGCATTAAGTTAAAGTTTTTTGTAATAGCAAATATGAACATAAATGATATATAAAATATATTTATGCATAATAACAGCTTTCCATTTTGATTCTTATCATCATCCTTAAGCTTCTTTGCCATAAAATGCATTACTATAGCACTCAATATCATTCCTGCAATTCCAAAAATTCCGAACCAAGTCACTGGTTTAAGATTTCCAAGTTTAGGAAGCATAGTATCTTGTAAAAAATGCACATTAGAAAGTCTATCATAACCTTCACTGGATAATCCATAAAATAAAGTTACTGAAAGCAAAATTATAATCATAGGTTTACTTTTTATAAATTTAAGACCAGATTTAAAGGTATATCCCATCTTTTTGAATGTATTTAAATCCTCTGGAGCAGATGATTTAAAATTATTTTCTGGCATATATAACCATAAAAATAATGCAAGAATTATAAATAAAACTCCACTAACTATAATAGGCAGTCTTACAGAGAAATTAGCTATTACAGTGCTTAGTACTATTCCAATAACCGATCCTATCTGTCCTGCTTGTGCTCCCTTTATATAAATTTCATCTAAATCTTTATCTTTCTCTTCTTCCGCAATCCAAGCTTCAACAGATCCACTGATAAAAGTAGAACCTAATCCCCATACAACCTGTGCTACAAGTACGAAAACGAAACTAGAAATAGAACCTTCTACGATAAATCCCACTCCTGTTAAAACTACACCAATAACAATAGATAGTTTACGACTGTACACATCTGCAACTATGCCTGTAGGAATTTCAAATATAAAGCATGCTACTTCTAAAGTAGTTCCAACAAGTATAAGCTGCAGTGGATTTAAATGAACCGTTTCAATGTGATACACTATCATAACTGTAGCTACTAACGAAAAACACATTGCTGTAATAGCTGAAAATAATAAATAAGTTTTATATGCTGAAAGTTTATTAACCATTAATCATCACCATCCTAATATTTCTTAAAAAATTTGTTTGTTTTTCATAATCTTCATATTTAAATATATAAATCATCAAAATAATCTCCTTAAATAAAAAAAGCTGTAAATGAACATAGTTCACTTACAGCCTCATAATTATATAACCTAAATATAAACATGAAATATAGAACTTTAATTTATATAGCTTATTATTAAGCTATTCAAATTAAAATCTTATACCATATCTATAAATGTAGCAAAAATAGACATAAAAATACTGTGTTTAGAACACAGTTTTCCCATTCTGCAAATAGAGGTGTAACATGCTCATTATAATACTGATTATTTTTAGAGTACACAAATAAACATGGTAATATCAATATTATCAATAATTGATTCTACCACAAATAAACCTTGAGTTATTCAAGATTTTTTCATATACTTTTTAAAATAATCCTTATTCAGTTAGTTTAGTTAAAAACTACCTCTTTGCGCATATTTATAACCCCTTTACATTTATATTTTTCATGTTTATATTTTAGTATAATTACATTATATATAAATTTTTAATTTT
>NZ_JAVXMF010000056.1:0-3215 GCF_036646415.1 Clostridium sp.
ACACTTGTAAATCCATGTTTTAAAATAAAATCATTATATGCTAATTGATATAAATACTGCTTTGTAACATCTCCTACACCTGGTTGGCCTTGTACTTTATTTTTTTCTAATTTTATATTGTAATACTTTGCATCAAAAATACCAAAACACATACCTTTATCTGTATTATATAAAGATATTAAATCAGGAGTTAAAGTATCCTTAGCTAAATTATTATGAGTATTACCTTCTGAGTCAAAATGCTTCCATACAGGTTTTTCAATAATCTCTAATAAGGTATTTTTTTTTCTAGAGGTATAATCATTATGAATCTCTGTAGGTAACTTTAATTTACCTATAGGAGTTGATAGCTTATTATCAAAAACATCTGCACAAACTTTCTCCCATACAAGATTGAAGCTATTTGTGCCATACATACTTAATCCAAAACTATCATCAAATGATTTACTATGAGCTATATATGTATAAAGTGTTTTTAATAATCTTTGCTTTCTAGTTACAAATTGAACATTTAGCTCTCTTTGTAATCTGTATAAAATATAGTCTATATCTCCGAAATCAGCTATACACTCTTCTGAAATATTAATATCTTCTATCTCAAAAACTTCTAGTAGCTCTCCCTGTTTCAATTTGTTACAGCACTCTGTAACAATACATCTGTGTAATCTAGTGAAATAATCCATTTCATCACTAACTGTATTTATTGTTTGCAACTCAGTATAAAATGGTCTGTTGTTACTTATAATGGCGAATGTTTCATTAATTGTATTATCCCACAATATTTCACCCTCACCATTGGTTTCTATAATATCTTGTTGGTTAATATATGCTCCATTTTCATTATAGTCATTTATAAGATATAGAATTATTGATAATAGATTAAATGCTCTTTGCTCTTCATCTCCATTAAATAAATTTATAATCTGCTCTTTTGAATTGTATTTATTTAAGACCTTAAGAACTTGCTTCATTTCTTCTAGTGGAGCTTTTTTAGTTAATAAATATTTTGGAAAACACTTAATAACTATATTTCCTACTGTTAGTACTCCTACAAATGTAAATACATAGTAGTATTCATCATTCATATCTACATCAACTATTTCAATATCTTCATCAGTTAAATCAGTTAAATTCTTTTGTGTAGATGTAGAGTTAACCATCTTCAAAATACCATAAGCTTTTAATTTTTTAACTAAATCTTTAAACTCTTCGTCATTTAGCTTAAAAATATTTTTTAACTGCTCTTTTGAGTATCGTTTTTGTTCTCTTATGTACTCAGACATTATGTTCATTACAAAAACACCTACTCTTTCTCTGCTATGTAAGAAAGGTTATCAACTTTTCTCCCCTGTGTGCTATATATATCTACATTTTCTCTATCGAATATATCGTATTGAGTATCTATTCCAAAGATTGCTTCTCCTATTTTATCAAAAGCTTCACATACTGAAGAGTATTTAGAATGATCACTACATCCTTCAAATAATTTTTGCTTATATTGCTTTGCTGCATCTTCATAAAGATACATTATTATTTTACTCTTAAATGTTTCTATAAACTTTTTGTTATCTTTAACATAGTTATTACCTTCTGGTGTACTTATAACATCTTTAGAAAGGAAATATGGCCCTAATAACTTATCTTCATTTACTTTACAAACCTTAGATAACTTATTATTTATAGCCATTCTTAAATCATTCCAATTAACATCATGTTCATCTTTACCTAGTTTAACTATAATCTTTTTAATGCCTTCAGAATTTTCATTTATACCTATATACTCAAAGTTCCATCTACGCTTAAATGCTGTATCCATAGGGAATACTCCTTGGTCTGCACTATTCATAGTAGCCCATAGATACATATTTTTAGGTATTCTTATTCTTTCATAATCTGATTCTTTTCCTTTAAGCTCATCTGCTAAGTACGCTCTCATATCTTCACTTGTTTCTATTTCATATTCACTTTGTCCATTATCTCTATCAAGTAATTGGAATACATCTCCAAATACTGCAGCTACATTAGCTCTATTTATTTCTTCTATCAATAATAAATATGGTTTAGGGTTATTTTCTTTTATACTTCTTATAGCTTTTACATAAGTTCTCATAAATGGACCTGGTACATATTTATATGTAATTGTTGTAGTTTCAACTCCCTTAACTAATTCTTTAACTGGAACTGGCTTATATGTCCCTACAAATTGAGCATATGAATAATTTGGATGGAATGTAACTCTTTCAAAGTTTTGTCCAAATACTACTTTATCATTTTCTAATCTATTACTTTTTCCTGTTCCTGGTGCTCCAAATACAATTCTATTATGAGTATGCTCTATATTAAGTTCAAAATCATTATTTATCTCTTGTTCATTGTTTTCATCATCTTCTTCTGACTCTATCTCACTTCTATCTATACCTTGATTTATTACATTAAATTTAACATCTAAAGTTAATGTTTTATTTTCTTCATCTATATCTAATATTAATTCATTACCTGCTAAGTTATTATCAATTAATGCAATGAACCATTCATATTCTTTTAAATCAAGTTTCTTATATACTGTCCTGTATAATTGAAATTTCCCATTTGATGCATTTATTGAAGCTATGAATTTATTATTTACCTTTGCATAATCTTCACCAATTAACCAAAGTGCTCCTTTACCTAGTTTAAATTTATACTCCTCTGAAACTACAAAAGCATCTCCATCTGTACTTTTTCTTGCATAATCAATACTATGGTCTTGTACTAAAACATTTTTTTCTCTTGCAGCTTCAAAGAATTCACTTGGTAAGTTGTATGATCCTTGACTATTCTTAGCGGTTTTTAATATTTCATTTTCACCTTCATTAATATAATATCTAGCTTCTGAACTACTTATTAACTTTGTATATTTCATCTATTATTCTCCTTCTTAACTTCTATAGCTACACCTATTCTAACATATATCCAATTGAATTTTATACTATTCAAATAGATGCTCTATTGGAAGAAAAAATCTTAAACTAATATTAAACTACTTACTTAAAATGAATGCGCAAAAATAGCCTGTATATTAGCTTGTACAGGCTTTCATTATTACTTAGATATTTGTATTAAAAGCAAAATTCTTGACCTCTATGCCTTTAATATCTCCACTAACCCAACTATCCTTAACCTTTTCTTCATCACAGTTCATACTATCAGCACTCTTGGAACTTTTTCTGCTCTTA
>NZ_JAVXMF010000057.1:0-3135 GCF_036646415.1 Clostridium sp.
CCTGTTGTTTCTTTGCCGCATCTCTCAGCGACAAGATTTATCTTACCATGGTTTTAAAACATATAATTTATTAATTATGACACTACATGATAAATACACCTATTTTTCTATAAAATTCTCTTAATTACTGACATATACTTATATTGATACACTAGGCATTGTTTGTTTAAGTTATTCCATTTTATCACAACATTATAATACTATATTTAACATTAAATCATATATTATACTTTAAATTTCTATATAGCATATCATTATTTTTCCTCTCAATACTAGTTAATCTATTAATGACCTAATAAATTTTCAATAGAAAAATGAATAATTATTTTTATTAAGGACAGATTATAATTATTATTAAAAAATTTTAGGAGATATGGTGATTAAATTTATGAGAAGAAAGAAAAAAAATCTTATTTCATTTTTAGTTATATTTGTTTTAATGTTACAAATAACTAATTTATTGCCCACAGAAGAAAGTTTATATCAAACAAACGATAATTTAAATATACTTAAAGATAATATAAAAACCATTAATACTTTATCTATAACCTATAGGGTAGATGATTTAAACTTGTTAAATTCTGAAATTTCAAAGCACAATCCTATATATCAATCTTACTATTTAGAAAAATCACAAGAAAAATATAAAAATTTGCATCTTAATAATGTTGTAAGTGAAAGTGCAATAAATCAGACACTCCACTTACCAGAATCATTTAAATATCAGGCCATTGATGAAAAGGCTCTTCAAGAATATTTATCTACTAGATCATCTATCCTTAGAGAAGAACCTTACTTCTCCTCTATAATTAATGTAAGCAGAGAATTTAATATTAATCCTATACTACTTTTTGCTATTACAGGTCAAGAGCAGAGTTTTGTACCTGAAGATAACGTTAGTGCTTTTAAAATTGCAAATAACCCATATAACGTTTTCTGTAGTTGGCAAAGTTATAATACTGATATCATTGATTCATCAGAAATTGCATGTCGTACAATTATAAATCTCTCTAAAGACAGACCTGATAGTGTTGATCCATTAATTTGGGTAAACAAAAAATATTCTGCAGATCAAAATTGGCACTATGGAGTTAGAAGCTTATACAATGAAATTGATAAGTTTGTAAATAATTAGATAAGAAAAAGCAGGTAATTCATTTCTTAATTACCTGCTTTTTTTATTTACTCTCTATATATATACTCCTAGTTGGAAACGCTATACTTACTTCTTCGTCACTTAGAACTTTCATTATATTATAATTTATATCTTCTTTTATATTCATATACTCACTAAAATTAACTTTATTTATAAAAAAATAAATACTTATATCTAAGCTACTCTCATTAAAAGTGTTAAAACTTACATTAATCATTTCTTTATCTACACCATCATGATTTGCTAACATCTTTCTTATATTTTTAACACATATCTGAAGTTTCTCCATAGTAGTATCATATGTTACCCCAATATCCATAGCAACTCTTCTATTTTCTCTTTTATTAAAGTTTAAAATAGGGTCATTTGCTAGTAACGAATTAGGTACCGTTATGAGCACTTTATCAACCGTTCTTATTCTAGTACTTCTAAAGCTTATATCCTCTATTATACCCTCTAAATCCCTACACTTTATCCAATCACCTATTGTAAATGGGCTATCCATGAATATTATAACTCCAGAAATCATATTAGCAGCAAAGTCTTTTGCCGCTAAAGCTATTACAACTCCGCCTAGCCCTATTCCTGTTATAAATCCATTTACATCTAATCCCCAAATATTTGCTACTTCTATAATTGAAAAAACTATTATAAGAAATTTAATACCTCTATGCATCATAGGCATTAGTACTGTATTTACCTTAATATCATATTTATTACTTGCCCTAGTTAAGAAATCATTGGAATCATTTGTAAGATTCACTAAGCCATTTGCAAATAATCCTATAATAGCTGAACCTAATAGTTTATTCATAATACTACTTGTATCTAATCCTATTGCTGAACTTAATATTGCCAAGAATATATATGTACCAATTACAATAAATAGTATTCTTATAGGCTTTTCAAAAGCGTTAAGAATTTTTCGTGCACTCTTTATTTTTAAAGCTGTAAATATATTATCTAATATTTTTATAATGTATTTTGTAAAAATATTTTTTAGAAATATACATAATACAAATATACCAACTCCTATTGCAATTGATTTCCACATTTCAAAAAACTTACTATCTAAAACTATTTTTATATACTTATTTGATAGTATATTTAGTTGCCCTATTAGCATATTTAACTCCTCCAATAATTATTAAACTAAAGAATTATTTATCCTATCAATCCAAATATTAGAACATCACTATACTCTGTTCCTTCATAATATGCATCCCTTCTTGTTCCCTCATGTTTAAATCCTAATGATCTTAAAACTCCCTGGCTTGGATAATTAAATTTAAGGACCTCTGCATCAATTCTATGAACACCATAACTAAATAAATGATTTATTATGGACTCTAATCCATCTTTTGCATATCCTTCACCTCTATGACTTCCTAATCCAAACCTAAGCCACGCTATTCTCCTACTATTATCCATCCAATTTATTCTTATATATCCTATAGATTCATCAGTATCACTTAGTACTATGATGAGATATATCTCTTCCCCTTCATCAATGCTTATCTTAATATCTTCATATTGATTTTCATAATTAATCTCTGTATTTAATCCTACTGACATTTTTCTAACAAGATTATCACTTTTCCAGTTAACTATTAATTCTGCATCTTCTAATTCTATACTTCTTAAATAAACTTTCCTGCCTTCACATATTTTATTCATTCATGCTACCCCCATCATATGATATTTACGTTATTTATATCACTTATCTTAAATGATACACTAACTATATTCATATGTAAATTTTGCATTACTCATACTTATATTACCAAAACTAATGTGTATATATTTTTATAAATTAATATTAAAAAAAGCACTTCATATTGAAGTGCTTTTGGTGGCTCACCGGGGGATCGAACCCCGGACACCATGATTAAAAGTCATGTGCTCTACCTACTGAGCTAGTGAACCATAAATAACCTGGCAACAACCTACCCTCCCACACAGCTGCCCGTGCAGTACTA
>NZ_JAVXMF010000058.1:0-2766 GCF_036646415.1 Clostridium sp.
ATATGACAGGTGCTACAGTTCAAACAGATGGTGGATGGACATCTTTTTAAGAAACCTTATATAAAAGGAGCAGAAACTGCTAATCAGTTTCTGCTCCTTTAAATTATTCTATTGCTCTAAAAACATCTTTATATCATCTTCAACATTAGTTATACCACCGATTCCAAAGTTTTCAACTAAAACTTTAGCTACATTTGGTGATAAAAATGCTGGTAGAGTAGGTCCTAAGTGAATGTTCTTAACCCCTAAGTATAATAATGATAGTAATACTATTACGGCTTTTTGTTCATACCATGCTATATTAAATGATATTGGTAAATCATTTATATCTTCTAATTCAAATACTTCTTTAAGTTTTAAAGCTATTAATGCTAATGAATATGAATCATTACATTGACCTGCATCTAAAACTCTTGGTATTCCATTTATATCGCCTAATTGTAATTTATTATATTTATATTTTGCACATCCTGCTGTTAAAATTACAGTATCCTTTGGGATAGCTTTAGCAAAATCCGTATAATAGTTTCTTGACTTAGCTCTTCCGTCACATCCACCCATTACAAAGAATCTTTTTATTGCACCAGTTTTTATTGCATCTACAATTTTATCTGCAAGTGCAAATACTTGATTATGTGCAAATCCACCTATTATTTCACCTTTTTCTATTTGCTTAGGAGCCTTACATTTTTTAGCTTGCTCTATTATTACAGAGAAATCTTTGTCTGATTCTGAATTCCCTTTTATATGAGTACATCCAGTAAAACCAGATGCTCCAGTTGTGTATAATCTATCTTTGTAACTATCTTTTGGAGGTACTATACAGTTTGTAGTCATTAATATTGGTCCATTAAAACTTTCAAACTCTTCTTTTTGTTTCCACCAAGCATTTCCATAGTTCCCTACAAAATGAGAGTATTTTTTAAATGCTGGGTAGTAGTGAGCTGGCAACATTTCTGAATGCGTATATACATCTACTCCAGTTCCTTCAGTTTGTTTTAATAATAATTCTAAATCCTTTAAATCATGTCCTGATACTAATATTCCTGGATTATTTCTAACACCTATATTAACTTTAGTTATTTCTGGATGCCCATATGTTCCAGTATTTGCACTATCAAGTAAAGCCATTCCATCTACTCCAACCTTACCTGTTTCTAGTGTTAATTCTATTAGTTCTTCAATTGTAAGATTATCATCTAAAGTCTTAGCTAATGCACTTTGCATAAATGCATTTACTTCTTCATTGTCATATCCTAATGCATTAGCATGCTTCATATAAGCTGACATACCTTTTAATCCGTATATTATAAGTTCTCTTAAACTTCTTATGTCTTCATCTTTTGTAGCTAAAACGCCTACCTTTATAGATTTTTCATCTAATACTGAGTCTATTGATACTTGATCTTTTACAAATATAGCATCTTTTATCTTTTGTAATAATCCAACTTTAGCATCCATTTCTAATTTATTTGAAGCATTCCATAAAGCCGCCTCTGATAAATTATTTTTGTTTTTTAATGTAGCTAATAATCTTTCTTTTGTTTTTAAAGTTTCTTTTACTCTCTCGTAAAATACTTCATCATCAAAGTTTGCATTAGTTATTGTTGTAAATAGGTTTATAGTTACTAAGTTGTTAACTTCAGGGGCAATTAACTTTCCTTCTTCTCTAAGTCTAGTAGTAACCTCTGATAATCCTTTAGTTGTATATATTAATAAGTCTTGCATTCTTGCTAAATCTGGTGATTTACCACATACTCCGAACTTTGTACATCCTGTGCATCCTGCTGTCTCTTGACATTGAAAACAAAACATTTTATTTTCCATGTTATTTACCTCCGATTTATTTAAAGTTTATAATGTTCATTTGATGTACTCATTATATATTTTATCGGATAAGATTTCGGTAACATAGGTTACATATAAATAAATTAACTGTGCTTTAATGTGTTTTTAGAGAATAGTATTTTAAATGTCTGTTTTAGTGGACACTTTAGGAACTGTAAGTTCTGCTATAATTAACTTAATAATTATTATAAATGGCTAGTAGTGTTATTTTTTAGGGGGAGATAATTATAAATTTAGATAATTGTAGACTAGTTAGTCTAAATAGTGAAATATTAGAACATATATGTTCATGGAGGTATGAAAATCCCTATAATATATATGACTTATATTTGAATGACTACTTGGGGGATCGTTATTCTTGGGGAATAGAGCAATTTGTTTTAGAAGAAAATGATAATATAATTGCATATGTATCATGTCAAATAATAAAAGAAGATATGTGGGTTGGGTGGTCTTTGAGACCAGATTTATGTGGAAATAGAATAGGTAAAGATTTTGTAAAGAAATGTATAAATGAATTGATTATATTGAAAAAACACTATAAGAAAGATATATTTTTAAAAGTAATTAGTTGGAATACACGAGCTATAAAAGCTTACGAGAAATCAGGTTTTATATATTATGATAAATTAATACGTTTTGAAAATAGTAAGCCTGCTGAGTATTGTATAATGAAAATGAATATTAAATAAAGTAATGTAGGATCATATGCTCCTATTTTTAGTATTCAGAAAACATATGATTTAGTGAACATATCTAAAATAAATTAATATAGAAAAATAACAAGTCTTAAAATTAGTTACATATTTATAATAAAGTTAAGGCCATTAGAATCCAAATAAATGGATTCTAATGGCCTTTTTGGGTTTGTAAAATAAAGTGTGTATTCTTCCAAAGAATGGTGATAATTAAGATATT